>NZ_JACMYF010000006.1:0-556852 GCF_015351605.1 Pseudomonas sp. p50(2008) | reverse complement strand
AACGATGCATCGCCGATGGTAGTGTGGGGTTTCCCCATGTGAGAGTAGGTCATCGTCAAGATTAAATTCCGAAACCCCTGTTTGCTAACGCGAACAGGGGTTTTGTTTTGTCCGCAGGAAAGTGGCCCGACCTTCATTTTGGCCTACAGGGCCGGCCGTTAGAGGAAATCGAACTAAATCACGCGCGCAGTTTTTGGTATGGTGCAGCTCGTTTTTTAATGGACTGATTTCCAAAGCCAGCGGACCAGGCTTCCTTTCAAAGTCAAAGAGCCGCTGCAGAAATGCCTGAACCGATACCCATCAAAGACCACGAAAAAGAGACGCGCCTCGTCAACAAGCGACTCATGGCCTGCGCCTTGTTCGTGGTCGCAATTACCTGCGCACTGGTTGTGCGCATGTATGTCCTGCAAGTAGTCGAGTTTGACTACCACTCCACGATTTCTGAAAATAACCGCGTGCATGTATTGCCGATCACCCCGACAAGAGGGCTGATCTACGATCGCAATGGTGTAGTTCTGGCGGACAATCGACCCAGCTTCAACCTGACCATCACTCGCGAGCGCGCCTCTGATATCAAGGAAGAGCTGGATGAGGTCGTAAACCTACTGCACCTGCCTGCAGACGATCGCACATTGTTCGACAAGGCGATGAAGCAAGCCCGGCACCCATTCGTGCCCGTGACCCTGTTCTATGAACTCAGTGAAGAGCAAATCGCAGTGCTGGCGGTCAACGAGTTTCGTCTGCCGGGTATCGATGTAGAACCGCAATTCGTTCGCCACTACCCCATGGGCGCACACTTCGCGCATTCAATCGGCTATGTCGGCCGGATCAACGAGAAAGAATCCAAAGCCCTGGATACGGTGGAGTACCGCGGCAGCCAATCGATCGGCAAGACCGGCATCGAGAAGTTCTACGAATCGGAACTGCATGGCCACGTAGGTTACGAGGAAGTCGAAACCAATGCGCAAGGTCGAGTGCTGCGAGTGCTCAAGCACACTGATCCAATTCCCGGCAAAAACATCGTTCTGAGCCTCGACGTCAAACTTCAGGAGGCCGCCGAGGAAGCGCTGGGTGATCGTCGAGGTTCCGTCGTCGCGCTGGATCCATCCACCGGTGAAGTGCTGGCGATGGTCAGCAAGCCGAGCTTCGACCCTAACCTGTTCGTCACCGGTATCAGCTTCAAAGAATACGCAGCGCTGCACGATTCCATCGATCGACCGCTCTTCAACCGCGTCCTGCGGGGGCTCTACGCGCCCGGATCAACCATCAAGCCGGAAGTGGCCATCGCTGGTCTTGACGCAGGTGTAGTAACTCCACAGACCCGTGTCTTCGATCCGGGCTACTACCAGCTCCCGGATTTCGATCACAAGTACCGTAATTGGAACCACAGCGGCGACGGTTGGGTGGACATGGACGCAGCGATCATGCGTTCCAACGACACTTACTTCTACGATCTGGCCCACAAACTGGGTATCGACCGCCTGCATGACTACATGGCGATGTTCGGACTCGGCGAGAAAGTCTCTCTGGACATGTTCGAAGAATCCGCCGGCCTGATGCCCTCCCAGGCCTGGAAACGCGCGACGCGCCGCCAGCCATGGTTCCCGGGGGAGACGGTGATCCTCGGCATTGGTCAAGGCTACATGCAAGTCACACCCCTGCAACTGGCTCAGGCCACGGCGCTGATCGCTAACAAAGGCGTGTGGAACCGACCGCATCTGGCGAAGACCGTGGACGGTGTTGCCCCCGTGGACGAACACCCAATGCCGAATATTCTGCTCAAGGATCCGCGTGATTGGGAACAGGTCAATCACGGTATGCAGATGGTGATGCACGACGCTCGCGGCATTGCTCGAGCCGCAGCGGCGGGTGCCCAATACCGCATCGCCGGCAAGAGCGGTACGGCCCAAGTGGTCGCGATCAAACAGGGCGAACGCTACAACCGGGCGAAAACCCTGGAACGCAACCGCGATAACGCATTGTTCGTAGGTTTTGCCCCGGCTGAACACCCGAAGATTGTCATTTCGGTGATGATCGAAAACGGTGAGGCGGGCGGTCGCGTTGCCGGTCCCGTGGTGCGCCAGATCATGGATGCCTGGCTACTCGATCAAGACGGTCACCTGAAACCGCAGTACGCCACACCGAGCAAAGTCCCGGGCGACCCTCACGTCTGATCAGTCAATGCAGCGATCCGACGAAGAACGATCTCCCGATCTACCAAGTTCAACGCAAGTGCCATAAGGCACTTGCCATCCCCCTGACGTTAACGTAAAGATTGCGGCAGGGCGCTGAACTAAAATAAGCGCAAAGCGGACCGATCCGGAGCGCTGATGACGCTAATAAAAACCACATCCCCCAAGCTGCACCACGAAGCCCGGCTGGCCCGGGAAAAACTTCATCTGGAGGGCGAAGTCCCCGACGGCGTATTGCGCGCGGAAATCGACGCGTCGTGGCGCCGCAGCCTCGGCCATGGCGTGCATTTCAATGGCAAGCACGAGCTCGCGCTGGAATCGAGCGCCAGTCTGGAAGTCCTGCTGGCCAGTAATCGACTGCTGATTGACGCTGCATTGCCCGCCATCGACTACCTCGCTGAACGCCAAGGCAAGGAAGGCCTGATTATCCTGGCCAATTCCGACGCCACCATCCTTGCCGTCGAAGGTCGCGCTGATCGCCTCAAAGGCAGTGGGTTGCAAGACATTACCCTGGGTGCCTGCTGGAGCGAAGCCGCTCGCGGCACTAATGCGTTGGGCACTGCACTGGTCGAAGCCCGCCCGACGATGATCGATTGCGGCGAACATTACCTCGATCGTCTCACCGACTTTTCCTGTACATCGGTCCCCATTCATTGTCCGCAAGGCGACATCCTCGGCGTGCTCGACCTGACTCGCGAAGGTCCGCTCGGCCGTGTCCATGACAGCACTGCGCTGCTGGCGATGGCGGTAAGCCAGATTGAAAGCCGCGTGTTCAATGCCAGCTATCCAGACGAAATTGTCCTGGCTTTCCACAGTCGTCGGCAGTACCTCGAATCTCCCTGGCAAGGCCTGTTGGCGGTGAGCCTCGGCGGACAGATTCTCGCCGTCAGTGCCCAGGCTTGCCAGTTGCTGCACGCCGAGCGTTCGGCGCTGGTCGGTCGTCGTTGTGAAGAGTTTCTCGGCGTCGATGGCTTGCAACTGCTGTCGCGGTTGTATCAGGGCGGCATCGGCAGTCTGCAGACTGCCAAAGGCGAATTCTTCTACAAAACCCTGCGCGCACCACAGCGTTCGATCGGGGTCAGCACGCCCTCGCGCAGCGCCTCGAAAACCGCCAAACCCACTCCAGATCTGGAGTCCCTGGCCGGCAGCAATGTCCGTTACGCCAAGGCGTTGCGCATGGCCAGACAAGGTTTGGCCAATGAACTCCCTGTATTGCTGCTCGGCGAAACCGGCACCGGCAAGGAGGTCATCGCCCGTGCCCTGCACATGGCCGGCACTCGCTGCGACAAGCCCTTCGTCGCGGTGAACTGCGCCGCAATCCCCGAAGGCCTGATCGAGTCGGAGTTGTTCGGTTACCGTGAAGGCGCCTTCACCGGTTCTCGTCGCGGCGGCATGATCGGGCGTCTACAGCAGGCCCACGGCGGCACCTTGTTTCTCGACGAAATCGGCGACATGCCTCTGGCCCTGCAAGCCCGCCTGTTGCGAGTGTTGCAGGACCGAAAAGTCGCGCCACTGGGGGCGGGCGAGGAGCAGGACATCGACGTCGCACTAATCTGTGCGACCCACCGTGACCTCAAGCGTCTCGTGGAAGAAAAACACTTTCGCGAAGACCTCTTCTATCGGGTCAACGGCATCAGCGTGATGCTTCCGGCGCTGCGTGAACGTGACGATTTCGACGGGCTGGTATCGCGCTTGCTCACCCGTCTGGAGGCACCGACCGTCCTCCTGCATGACGACCTGAACCGTTTGCTCAGCGGCTATCACTGGCCTGGCAACATCCGCCAACTGGAGATGGTTCTGCGCACCGCCCTGGCAATGCGCGAACCGGGTGACACCGTACTCACCCTCGACCACCTGCCCGACAGCATGCTCGACGAGTTGAACGCCAGCGAGCGTCCGCAATCGGGCAGCATTCGCGAAAACGAGTTGGAAATGATTCGTCAGTCCCTGGACAGTCATCAAGGCAACGTCTCGGCCGCGGCCGACGCCCTCGGTATCAGTCGCGCGACCCTGTATCGCAAGCTCAAACAGTTACGTTCGTGATGCAGCGCCTGATCGTCCGGCTGATCGACAGCCAGAACCCCGAAGCCCTGCAAGCGGCACTTCGCTGGCTCTACAGTTTCGTGCGTCCGCACCGTTTGGCCATCGCCGGTTTGCTCGGTTTGTCGGTCTGCGCCTCGCTCCTGGTATTGGTGCAACCCTGGCTGACCAAGCTGCTCATCGACGATGGCCTGCTCGCGCGCGACTTCTCGATGCTGGTGCTGATCGCCGGCTTGATGATTGTCGCCGGCCTTCTGGGCACAGCGTTGTCGGGTATCAATCGATACCTGCACACGCGACTGTCCGGGCGGATTCTGTTTGCCCTGCGCGATGACCTCTACCGGCATTTGCAAACCCTGTCGCCGAGTTTTTACGGTCAGCGGCGCATCGGCGATTTGATGTCGCGCCTGGACGGTGATGTCGCCGAGATCCAGCGTTTCGCCGTGGATTCCTTGTTTTCGGCGGTATCGAGCGTGATCGGACTGGTGTGCGCCGTGGCCATGTTATTGACCCTGTCGTGGAAGTTGTCCTTGCTGGCACTAATACTGATTCCCCTCGACGTGCTGTGGCTGCGATGGATGCGGCGCAAGGTCGAGCGGGATGTGCGGCAGTTGCGCGAGCGTTCGGCGGACATGTCCTCGTTCATGGTCGAGACACTGCCCGTGATGAAGTTCATCCAGTCCGCCGGTCAGCAACAGCGAGAATCGCGGCGCCTGGAAACCCTGGGGCAGGGCTACATGAGCCAGTTGCTGCGCCTGCAGGTCACCGAATTTTTCACCCAGGCCGTGCCCGGCACACTGACGTCATTGTCCCGCGCCTGTGCATTTCTGATTGGCGGTTACTGGGTGGTGCAGGGCACCTGGCAGTTGGGTGCATTGATCGCGTTTTCCACCTACCTCGGTATGGCCGTTGGACCTGTTCAGAGCCTGCTCGGGCTCTATGTCGCCATTCAGCGGATGACCGTCAGCCTTGGTCGGGTGATGGAGTTGCGTGGTGAAGAACCGACTGTGCTCACCCCTCACTCGCCTAAGCCGATGCCTGCCTCGGGCGAGTTGCGATTCGACAATGTGCACTTCAGCCATCCCGGCCGGCCCACCACTTTGCGCGGCATCGAAGCGCGAATTCCCTATGGCCTGAAAGTGGCCCTGAGCGGTGGTTCGGGCGTCGGCAAATCAACGCTCATCGACCTGCTGCAACGGCATCACGATCCACAGTCTGGCCGCGTGCTGCTGGGTGACGTCGATTTGCGCGAACTGGACCTGTTCCAGCTGCGTCGGCGGATTGCGGTGGTCAGTCAGGACATCGTGCTGTTTCGCGGCAGTCTCGCTGACAACCTGGCTTACGCCGTGCCCGACGCCAACCGCGAAGCCATTGCTGAAGTCGCCCGCCTGGCCCAGCTCGACAGCCTCATCGCGTCTTTGCCCGAAGGTCTCGACAGCCCGTTGGGCGAGCGTGGCCAACAGTTGTCTGGCGGACAAAAGCAGCGCATCGCCATTGCCCGGGCGCTGCTGCAGGACCCGCTGATCCTGGTGCTGGACGAAGCGACGTCAGCGGTGGATGAGGCCACCGAGCGTGAAGTCATAGAAGCCATCGACCACCTGTTTGCGGGACGCACACGAATCCTCATCAGCCACCGTCCTTCAACCCTGGCCGATGCCGATCTGCGCTTTGAATTGCTCGATGGAGTACTCACCTCCAAGACGGTGCTGCATGAAGCCTGAACTGCGAATCGGTGTGGTGGACAGCGGCCATTCGGCGGCGCAAAGGGTGCAGGTCATCGCCGGACGACGCTTCTCGCTGTTGAACGATGGGCTGGTCGAAAGCGAGTTGCGCGACGATCCGCTGGGGCACGGTAGCGCGGTGATCGAAGCGATCGGCCGACGGGCTCCCGCGGCGGTATTTTGCGTCGGTCAGGTGTTCGACCAGCGTGGTGTCACCAGTGCGTTGCAAATTGCCACGGCCATTGATTGGCTGGTCACGCAGAACGTGCGCCTGATCAATCTGAGCCTGGGCCTGCGCCAGGATCGCAGCCTGTTGCGCGAAGCTTGCGCGGCGGCGGTGGCGCAGGGCGTTTTGCTCTGCGCTTCGAGCCCGGCCCAGGGCGAAGGAGTCTTCCCGGCGAATTATCCACAGGTGCTGCGGGTGACCGGCGATGCCCGTTGCGCCGAGCAGGAATGGTCGTGGCTCAACAGCGCACAGGCGGATTTCGCCGCGTGTGTGCATGGCACCTATCCGGGGCAGTCTGGTGCGAGTTTGGGGTGCGCGGCGTTGAGCGGGCACATCGCGAGCTTCCTGGTCGAGCAGCCGGCGGCGAGTAATGAGCAGGTAATCCAGTGGCTGCGTGAAAATGCCCACTACCGTGGCCCTGAAAGGCGCTTCGGAGCATGACCAGGATTGTCGTACTCGGCGCCGGGCCGGCAGGCGCCGCAGTGGCCTTGGGGCTGCGACGACTCGGTTACGCAGTCGCGCTCATCAGTGAATGGCGCCGCTTCGCAGCCCTTGAAGGGGTGTCCGTCAGGGTGCTGGAGGCCTTGCGAAGTGCAGGGCTTAATCAGGCGTTGGCAGACGCGGCGTTACCTTCCCAACGGCAGGTGTCGTGGAACGGCCAGCAGCATGCGCAAAATATCGAGTTCCTGTTGGACCGTCCGGGTTTTGACCGCGGTCTGCGTGAAGACCTGCGTCTTGCCGGCGTAGACCTGATCGAGGGACGGGTGTTGACCGTTCAGACCTCAACCGCAGGTCATCGCATAGAAATTGAAGGACATGAGGCACTGAACGCCGATTTCCTGGTGGAAGCCCGCGGTCGTCAAGCACCTGCGCTGGGCAAAGGCCTGCGCGGGCCGGAGACGGTCAGTCTGCTCAATCGCTGGCAAGGCCCTCCAGGCGATACCGCCAGCGCTGTGGAAAGCCTGGAGGACGGCTGGGCCTGGATGGCACGACGGGCCGACGGACAGTGTTACTGGCAATGGACGGTGGACGTGGCCAGTGCCGATCTGCCGGGCAAAGCGCAGTTACTCGATTACTGCCGTCAGCGACGTTCGAATTCGTCAGTGGCTCGAGCGTTTTTTGCCGATGGGCTGGAAAACGACCTGCAACTGCATGCTCGCAGCAGCACCGCGATTCTCAACCCGCAGGTCTGCGGTGATCACTGGATTCGAATTGGCGACGCAGCGATGGCGGTAGATCCGCTGTCGGGCAACGGGATTTTTCAATCGTTGTCATCAGCGTTGCAGGCGCCGACCGTGATCAACACGCTGCTGCGTAAACCCGAACGGGCCGCGTTGGCGCGTCAGTTTCATCAGCAGCGAGTGGAGCAGCTGTTCTTGCGATTCGCGCGGATCGGTCGGGATTTCTATGCCGATGAGCAACGCTGGCAGGACCGGCCATTCTGGCAGGCTCGGCGGCAGTGGCCGGATGCCGAAGTCGCGCATGCCGAGGTGGATTTCAGTTCGCTGAAAATCGCAACCGCGCCGGTGCTCAAGGATGGTTTTGTCGACGAGGCCGAGGTGGTCATCACCGCTGATCAACCCCTGGGCATCTGGCACGTTCAAGGAGTTGAGCTCGCGCCATTAGTGCGGCGGTTGAAGACCGAGCCGGCTGAGCAGGCGTTGGCAGGATTGACTGTGGAGCAGGGGCGGATGATTCGCGGCTGGTTATTGGCTCAGGGGTTTAAACTCTGAAATTCAAGTTGTCCTGCCTGGCCTTACCGCTAGCAGGCTAGCTCCCACATGGGTTCTGCGTCGTTGGAACCCATGCGGGCCTGCTCCGGGCGGCGCTTTGACGAAAGCGGCTTACAGCCCGCCACCCATCAAAGCTTGATCAACACCGACTTCAACTCCGTGTAATGCTCAATCGCCGCATACCCCATCTCCCTCCCGACCCCCGACATCTTGTAACCGCCAAACGGCAGTGCCGGGTCCAGCGCGCTGTGACAGTTAACCCACACCGACCCCGATTTGATCCGCGGAATCATTCGGTGCACCGCCGCCAGATCATTCGACCAGATACTCGCGCCCAGCCCATACGGGCTGTCATTGGCCATGCGCAATGCATCGGCTTCATCATCGAAGGGAATCGCTACCAGCACCGGACCGAAAATCTCCTCCTGCACCAGCGAGTGCTTCTGATCGACATCAACGATCACCGTTGGCTTGACGAAAAACCCCGGTCCGAACTGCTCGCCACCGCAGGCAATCGTCGCGCCGCTTTCGCGCCCTTTCTCGATGTAGCCATACACCCGCTCCTGCTGACGCGCAGAGATCAGTGGGCCCATCTCGACGCTCGGATCAAGTCCGTTACCCAACTTCATGGCATTGGCAATGTCAGCGATGTCCGCCACCACATTGTCGAAATGCTTGCGTTGCACATACAGCCTGGAACCGGCGCAGCACACCTGGCCCTGATTGAAGAAAATCGCGCTGGCGGCACCCGCTGCGGCACTCTTCAGATCGGCATCGCCCATCACGATGGTCGGTGATTTACCGCCCAGTTCCAGCGTGACCCGGGTCATCGAGTCCATGGCAATCTTGCCGATCTGTTTGCCCACGGCGGTGGAGCCCGTGAAGGTCAGTTTGTCCACCAATGGGTTGTGGGTCAGCGCAGAGCCAGCCGTAATGCCGGTGCCGGTGACCACGTTGAATACGCCTTCGGGATAGCCGGCTTCCAGCACCAGCTCAGCGAGTTTCAGCGCGGTCAGCGGCGTTTCATCGGCGGGCTTGAGCACCACGGTGCAACCGGTCGCCAGCGCGGGACCGAGCTTCCAGCAGGCCAGGAGCAACGGGAAGTTCCAGGCGACGATGGCACCCACCACGCCGACGGCTTCGCGACGAATGAAACTGTGGAACTGATCGTTCGGCATCAACGGCAACGACACTTCAACGCTGGAGCCTTCGATCTTGGTCGCCCAACCCGCCATATAGCGCAAGAAATCGATGGCCAGTTGCACGTCCATCACCTGCGCAACCGCAGCGCTCTTGCCGTTGTTCAGGCACTCCAGTTGCGCCAGCAGTTCGGCGTCCCGCTGCATCAGGTCGGCGAGTTTCCATAACAGGTTCTGCCGCTCACGGGGGCGAGTGCGGGTCCAGGTCGAATCATCGAACGCATGGCGGGCAGCAAGCACCGCGCGGTCGACATCTTCCGGCGTGGCACGTGGCACCACGCACAACACCTCTCCTGTGGCCGGGTTGTGCAGGGGCATGGTCTGGCCGTCAGCGGCCTCGACCCATTCGCCGCCAATAAGCATGCGCGGCGCACGCTGGATGAACGCCGAAGTGGCAGGAAGCAGAGCAGGAAGCGACATGATGAAACCTCGTCTTGTTCGTGTGACGAGGTCATTCGCAACGGTTGTGCCAGTTGTGTTTATTGGGCCTACATGCCTGGTTTTAGCGGGGGAGGCGGGCGGTCTGCACAGACCCGGAGGAGCAACGGCCGTCGCAAATTGCGACGCGATGAGACAAACAGGATCAAAAAAAACCGCCTCTGGCCGCTACCGCATCGCCCCCCTGTAGGAGCCCCCGCAGGCTGCGATCTTTTGATCTTGATCCTATGCTTGTCTCAGAGTGCAACAGATGTCGCGATATTAAACGCAACACGCCATCTGCCACCCGCTGATAGCACTACAAAAATTCCACAACCAACTGATAAACAACACTATTCATAAGCTGGCACGCTCCGTGTATTGCTCATCGCAGACGTTTCTCTTGCCTCCGTCAGCGTTCACCGCCGGCGGCAGAAACCATAAAAACGATAAGCCACAAAAATAAGAAAGCACCGTGCGAGGTTCGACGTTGATGAAGAGAAAACTCCGATCAGGCCTGAGTGCCAGCCTGCTGGCCGTGGCCACCTGTATCGCGCTGCATTCGCCTTACAGCCTGGCAGCTCGCGATGCCCAGACCATTCTCAAGGAAACTTGCCAGGGCTGTCATACCCCTGAAGCCGATAACGCGCTGAGCCGCATCAGCCACCAGCGCAAAACGCCGGAAGGCTGGCTGATGAGCATCGCCCGGATGCAGACCATGCATGGCCTGCAGATCAGCGATGACGACCGCCGCACTCTGGTCAAGTACCTGGCAGACACCCAGGGCCTGGCGCCAAGCGAAACCGATGGCGTGCGCTACGCACTGGAACGTCGGCTCAATACCGTCGAGAAATTCGACGACCAGACCAGCCAGATGTGCGGTCGCTGCCACTCCGGCGCGCGGGTTGCCCTGCAACGGCGTCCGGCCCAGGAATGGGAGCGTCTGGTGAACTTCCATCTCGGCCAATGGCCGTCCCTCGAGTACCAGGCCCTGGCCCGGGACCGTGACTGGTTTGATCTGGCCCGCAAGGAAATGGTGCCGCTGCTTGCCAAGCGTTACCCGCTGGACAACCCGGCCTGGAAAAAGTGGCTGACGACGGCGCCAAAAGCCGAGGCGCTTGTCGGCGACTGGAGCTTCAGCGGCCACTTGCCCGGCAAAGGCGAACTGGCCGGGATCATGAGCGTGACGGCGGATGGCAACGACACCTTCAAGGTCAGCGTCAAAGGCCAATACGCCGATGGCAGCCCGTTCAATGGCGACGGCAGCGCAATTCTCTACACCGGCTATGAATGGCGCGGCAACGTGACCATCGACGGCGTAACCATGCGCCAGGTGTTCGCCGCCCAAGGCAACGCCATGCAAGGCCGGATGTTCGAGGCAGAGCATGATGAACGCGGCCTGGATTTCGTCGCCGCCAGGCAAGGCTCCAATCGTTTGCTCGCGGTGCAACCGGGTTATCTGAAGGCTGGCAGCGAAAGCGAAGTCACCGTGATCGGCAGCGGTCTCAGCGGCAAACCGAGCTTCGGCAAAGGTGTTGAAGTGGTCGAAGTGCTGGAGCAAAGCCCCGAGCGAATCAGAGTCAGACTCAAGGCCGCCGCCAACGCCCAACCAGGCGTGCGCGCAGTCACGGTTGGCACGCTGAAAGGCCCGAGCCTGTCGGTGTACAGCAAGATCGATGCAGTCAAGGTCGTGCCTGAATTCTCGGTTGCACGGATCGGCGAGGGCGGCGGATCGACGCCGAAAGTCCAGGGCCGTTTTGACGCTGAAGCCTGGGGTAAGGGTGCCGACGGCAAGCCGTACCGCATCGGTGTATTCCCGGCACAGTGGAAAGTCGAAGCCTTCGACGACCGCGCCAGGGAAGACGAAGACGTCAAGTTCGCCGGCACCATGCAGGCCGACGCGGGCGTGTTCACCCCAGGCGATGCCGGGCCGAACCCGCAGCGCAAAATGTCCACCAATAATGCCGGCAACCTCAAGGTGATCGCCGCCGTCGACGACGCAGGAAAATCCCTGACCGGCGAGGGCCACATGATCGTCACCGTGCAACGCTGGAACAATCCACCCATTCCATGAGTTGGCTGACCCAAACGGTTTTAGACACTTTTTCGGAATGACCGCAGCCCCCGGAAGCGGGGGTTGCACAGGAGGTTTGCAATGGGCGCTATCTTGAATCTGGTTGAGCGAAATCTGCATGAAGTGCACGTCGATGCCGACCGCATGCTGTTTCACATTCCCAGCAGTTCGCTGTTCGCCAGTGACGAACTCACCGGCACCATCATCGACACCTTGCGCGGTCCCGGCTGCTCGTCGGAAGACCTGATCGAGCGTCTGGCGGCGCGCTTCAACGGCGAAGAAATTACCGAGACCCTGCGCGAGTTGATGTCCCTGGAACTGGTCAGCGACGGTTCACCGCTGACCCCGGACATCGGCACCAAACGGGTCGAACGCACCGCGATCAACACCGTGGTGCTCAACGTCAACACCGGCTGCAACCTGAGCTGCACCTACTGCTACAAGGAAGACCTCGACAAGCCGTCCGCGGGCAAAAAAATGGATGTGGAAACCGCCATCGCGTCGGTGGAAATGCTGCTGCGCGAATCCCCGGACGAAGAGCGTTTTACCGTGGTGTTTTTCGGCGGCGAGCCTTTGAGCAATCGCAAGCTGATCGAGTACATGGTCGACTACTGCGAAAAGCGCTTTTCGGAGGCGGGCAAGTTCGTCGAATTCGTCATGACCACCAACGCGACGCTGCTGACCGAAGACACCGTGGACTACCTCAATGCCCACCGTTTCGGGCTCTCGGTGAGTATCGACGGACCCAAAACCGTGCACGACCGCAACCGCATCACCGTCGGCGGGCAGGGCACCTATGAGGTCGTTCGGCGCAAGGCTGAAATGCTGCTGTCGCGCTACAACAGCCGTCCGGTCGGCGCACGCGTCACCCTGACCACCGGCGTCACCGACGTCGAAACCATCTGGGATCACCTGTTCAACGAACTGGGGTTTGCCGAGGTCGGTTTCGCGCCGGTGACTTCCGGTGACATCAGCACGTTCAACCTGTCCAGCGACGAGCTGATCGAAGTCTTCGCCAACATGAAGAAACTCGGCCGACGCTATCTGGAAGCAGCGCTGGAGCACCGCAACATCGGGTTCTCCAACCTGCACCAGCTGATCACCGACATCCACGAAGGCCATAAAAAAGCCCTGCCATGCGGCGCGGGCCTGAAGATGCTGGCGGTGGATCACAAGGGCGAACTGAACCTGTGCCACCGTTTTACCGGTTCGTCATTACCGACCTTCGGCAACGTCCACAGCGGCGTCAAACAGGTGGAATTGAACGACTTCCTGTCCCAGCGTCTGGACCGTACCAACACCGGTTGCGAGGACTGTCAGATCCGTAACCTCTGTTCCGGCGGCTGCTACCACGAAAGCTACGCCCGTTACGGCGACCCGACCCACCCGACCTACCACTACTGCGAACTGATGCGTGACTGGGTCGATTTCGGCATCGAGGTCTACACCCGGATCATGGCCCACAACCCTGCGTTTATCAGCAGCTACATCACTCCGCGCAAGGCTCACTGATATGAAACATCTCAAGGCAATCAACAATAAAGCGTTGAAAATGGATCTGGCCGCGGCCGAAAACCGTATCGAAGAAGTGGTGGCGATGAGTTCCATCGCCGGCTGCGCCTCGACCACCGACCCCGGTTGGGAAATCGATGCGTTTGGCGGCGTGTCCTCGCTGTGTCAGCCGATGGAAGCCGATCTTTATGGGTGTTCCGACCCTTGCTGGTGGCCGGCCCAGGTGCCCGACATGATGAGCACCTACCCGGACTGGAACAAGGATGCCCAGGCGTCCAACGATAACTGGCGCAACCTCGGGACTGTCTTTCCAAAAGACAAGTGATCGGTCAACAGAAGGATTTCAGCATGCCTCGCATCAATGCCTGCGGCCTGGCCGCATTTGCCGTCCTGAGTGCCTGTTCGCTCACTGTCATGGCCGATGAGAACACCGCGCTCGAAACCGGTCACGAATACATGGTGACCACCAACTACCCGAACAACCTGCACGTCATCGACCTGGCCACCGATACCCTGTTGAAGACCTGCAAGATGCCCGATGCCTTCGGTCCAGGCACCGTGCAGCTATCGCCGGACCGCAAGACTGCCTATGTGCTGAACAATCACTACGCGGACGTCTACGGGGTCGAGCTGGACAGCTGCAAACAGGTGTTCCACGCCAGCATCACCCAGAAGCCGGGCGAAAAGGCGAAGTCCATGTTCGCCTTCACCCTGAGCCATGACGGCAAGGAATTGTTCGCCATCGCCAACCCCACCTTGATGCTCAACGACCGCTACGAAGTGCAGCAGCCACGGCTCGATGTGTACGCCACCGATGCCGGAATGGACGCAAAACCCGTGCGCAGTTTTCCGGCGCCGCGGCAGTTGACCATCATGCAGAGTGGCGATGACGGCACGTTGTATGTGGCAGGTGCGGACGTCTACAAGGTTGATGTGAAAACCGGCAAGTTCGATGTGCTGATTCCCAGCCGGCACTGGAAGCGTGCGAACTACAGCGCGCCGGATGTGCTGTACGTATGGAACCAGCAGACGTATCGCCATGACTTTTCGCTGCTCTACACCGCCGCGAAGTTCAAGGATAAAAAGCAGGACCCGGCCACTGCCGACTACCTGTACGGACTGTTCAGCATCGACCTGAAAACAGGCAAGACGGAAACCACCGATTTCGGCCCGCTGACAGAAATCTACTTCAGCGGCATGCGCTCGCCGAAGGATCCCAACCTGATGTTCGGCGTGCTCAACCGACTGGCCAAGTACGATATCAAGGAGAAGAAAATGCTCCAGGCGGCGACGCTTGATCATTCCTACTACTGCATTTCCTTCAACAAGGAGGGCAGCAAGATCTACCTGTCCGGAACGTTCAACGATGTGGCGATCTTTGACCCGGAGACCATGAAACAGATCGGCAGTATCAAGCTGCCGGGTGGGGACATGGCGATCACCACGGCGCAAGTGTTTACTCGTTAACGACGGCGTCTGATCCGACGCTATCGTCGGAACGCCGCCCGGAGCAAGCGGTGCTCCCACGGTGATCAATGATGTTCACAAAATTGTGATCACACTGAAGACCCACTGTGGGAGCTAGCCTGCTAGCGAAGGGGGCCTGGATCAAACCCCCGGCACCGGACAACTCATATCCCCCTCCTGGCACTTCAAATAATTCTTGAACGTCTCCACCCGCGCCTTGGTTAACCCGGTAACGCAATTGCTGTAGATCAACGGGTACACACTCCCGCCCTCAACTGAGGACGCCGAAAACTTGCACTCCGCATCTCGAAACGCAATCCACGAACGCTGAGCACCGATCAGTAACTTCTTGCCGTCCGGGTTGCTCTTCAAGCGCGTGGTGATCTGCTGATACAGCGTATTCAGTTCCTTGTCCGCCGCCTTGTTCTGCTGCGCTGCGCACTGATTCATCGTGGCCTGGTCAGTGGCGTTGTCGCAATCCACGGCAAAGGCCGCGTGAGTGAACAGCAAAGGCGTCAGCGCCAGGAGAAAGCGTGGGGTCATGGGGATTCTCGCTGTGACATCAAAAAGTGGAAGGCAGTGTAACGAACGCTTGCACGGTCAGTTGCCGGTATAGCCGCGCAAACGCATGCAATCGTTAACCAGGTCGATCTGCTTCTCGGCCACCACAATCCCGTCACCCACCCCGGCCCCCACGGCTGCAGACATACTCTTGTCCGAAGGCGTGCTGCTGTAACTGGCCGTCGCGGCCTTGGCCTGGTACTCGCACTGGAATTTATCCTTATCAACATCCGCCTGAGTCGCGCCCGGCCTGCTCCAGTGATTGACGGACGTGGTGCAGGCGGTGAGGCACACGATTGATAAGCAGGTAAGGATTCGAGTCAGCGGCATTATTGGCGTCCCGAGCTTGGGTTTAGCGTTGAGGCGAACGTTTCGAGTCTAGACCCGTTCTCACGGGGTTGCGGATTCATGCCGACGGGCGAGGCGGTACTTTTCCAAGTAAATCCGGAACTTACCCTGAAATCACAGCTGAGCATTTCATACAGGGTTGATTGCAACGGCCTGTTGGTACAACTTTAGGGTGGGTCTTGTGGTCTTACAGGCCTACTGTTCATTACAGGAGGTGGCATATGAACCCAGCATCAGATCGCATCGAAAGGAAAATCCTGCTCAAAGTGCCGCGTTCGCACGTTTGGCGGGTGATCGCCCATGCTGAGGCATTCGGGCAGTGGTTTGGCGTGTCACTGGAGGGCAAGCGCTTTGTCGCCGGTGAATGGACCCAAGGGCAGATTACCTACCCCGGCTATGAGCACCTGCTGTGGAACGTGCTGGTGGAGCGGGTCGAGCCGGAACGGGTGTTTTCGTTTCGCTGGCATCCCTACGCGGTGGAGCCCGATGTCGACTATTCCCAGGAGCCCACCACGCTTGTGTTGTTCGAGCTTGAAGACATGGATGAAGGCACGCTGCTCAAGGTCACCGAATCGGGTTTCGATCATATTCCCCAAGCCCGTCGGCTCAAGGCGTTCCGTATGGACAGCCGTGGCTGGGATGAGCAGATGAGCAATATCGAAGAGTTTTTGAAGACCAACGCCAAACTCCACGCCCGTCAGGAAGAGTAAAGGCTGCATGTTTGAACCCTGGTTGAAACGCTGGGCGCTGGTGCCGGACGGAGAGCCGATCATCACGCCTGGCAGCCGCTTGTTACCGGTGCGGATGGGCTCTGCACCGGCGATGTTGAAGATTGCGATGGATGCCGACGAACAGGTCGGCAACCAGTTGATGACCTGGTGGGACGGCGAGGGCGCCGCACCGGTTTTCGCCCATCACGAGCAAGCGTTGGTCATGGAGCGGGCGATGGGCTCGCGTTCACTGATGCGCATGGCGCTCGAAAATCAGGACGACGAAGCCAGCCAGATCCTGTGCGTGGCGCTGTCCCGGCTGCATACACCCCGATCCTTGCCTGCGCCGCCGCTGGTGCCCCTGGCGCTTTGGTTCAAGTCGCTGCGCCGGGCGGCTGATCTGCAGGGTGGCCCGTACGCCTTGTGCCTCGCCACCGCCGAAGCGTTGCTGGCCGACCCGCAGGATGTGGTGGTACTGCACGGGGACATGCATCACGACAACGTCCTGGATTTCGGTCCGCGGGGTTGGTTGGCCATTGATCCCAAGCGCGTGATCGGTGAGCGCGGATTCGATTACGCCAACCTCATCTGTAACCCCGACCTGCCGACGGCCGCTGATCCTCGCCGCTTTCATCGACAGATAGACGTTGTGGCAGACGCCGCCGGCCTCGAACGCCATCGATTGCTGCAATGGGTGTTGGCGTTTGCCGGACTGTCGGCCGCCTGGTTTCTCGAAGACAACGACACCGTGAGTGCAGAAGCTCAGCTACAGGTCGCGAAATTGGCGTCTTGTGCACTTGAGGCATAAGGCCATTAAGGGGGTTCGGAAGCAGGGTTATAGCGAATGTCTTACACGCGATGGTAGTGATATCGTCTGTTACAAATTGGATCCGATGCGTATTCTGACCCCATCAACCGAGGCACAGGAAGTGCCTCGGGATCATGGATGATCGACCATCAGCAAGGAACGCTACCGACAGGGAGTCGACATGGTCTTGGGAAAACCCGCTTCGGCGGGTTTTTTTTCGTCTGCAGGAAAGTCCACTCGCTCACACCTGCGAAAGACCACTTTTAGCAGCTGCCGAAGGCTGCGTCCGACTGCGAAGCAGTCGCTCGATCAATCAACACTGTCTTCCAGATAGGTCGCACTCAACCCAAGCGCGACTGCTGCGCAGTCGGACGCAGCCTTCGGCAGCTGCTACCAGGTCAGCGGCTCACAAACTGGCCGCCACCCGCTCAGTAATCAATGTCCGTTGCTCCAGCGATTGCGCCGCACGCCGATGAGCCTCCGCCAACACAGCAGCAGGCGCAGTTTGCGGGCTGCCTGAAGCAAACGGTGGCGCCGGCGCATACTCCAGCTGCAATTGCACCAACTGCGCCGTGTCCTGATCAAACAATTCCGCCGCCAGTGTCAGGGCAAAGTCGATCCCGGCCGTAATCCCGCCACCGGTCAGCAAATTGCCATCGCGTACCACCCGGTCGTTTACCGCAATCGCCCCCAAAGGCTTCAACAGTTCGTGGTAAGCCCAGTGAGTCGTAGCGCGTTTGCCCTTGAGCAACCCCGCCGCGCCCAACACAAGCGCTCCGGTGCACACGGACGTCACATAACGCGCATTCGCCGCTTGAGCCTTGATGAACGCCAGCGTCACTTCATCTTCCATCAACGGCCCGACACCACTGCCGCCGGGAATACAAATCACATCCAGCGCCGGGCAATCGTCAAACGTGGTGGTCGGATTCAGCACCAGTCCGGTACTTGCAGTGACCGGCGCCAGATCCTTCCAGACCAGATGCACCTTCACATCAGGCAACGAAGCCAACACGTCATAGGGCCCCGTCAGGTCCAGTTGTTGAACCTGGGGAAACAACAGAAAACCGATCTGCAACGTCATGGTGTTTTTCTCACGCAGTGGGGTGGACGGCTTGATAGTAGACTCGTAGGATCTGGCGTATACGCCAATAACCCCACGAATTACGCCAATATGCCCAAGACCATTCATGTGCTCGCGTTCGCCAATGTGCAACTGCTCGACGTCACCGGGCCGTTGCAAGTGTTCGCCTCAGCCAACGACATTGCGCGCCAGCAGGGTTCGCCGCCGCCCTACGCACCGACGGTGATTGCCAGCGGTGGCGGGGCGGTCATGTCGTCCGCGGGATTGGCGCTGTTAGCTGAACCGTTGCCCGAACAGGCCAGCGATACATTGGTCATCGCGGGTGGCTGGGGTGTCTACGCCGCGGCAGAAGATGAAGCGCTGGTCGCCTGGGTGCGTGCGCAGGGCGTTGGATGCCGTCGGGTGGCCTCCGTGTGCACCGGCGCGTTCCTGCTCGCGGCCAGCGGTTGGCTCGACGGGCGTCGCGTGGTCACTCACTGGACCCGTTGCGAGCAACTGGCGCAGACGCATCCCCGCCTGCACGTGGAGCCCAACCCGATCTTCATCAATGACGGCCCGGTCTGGACGTCCGCAGGTGTCACCGCAGGCATCGACCTGGCGCTGGCCATGGTCGAGGAAGACCTCGGCCGCGCCATGGCCATGGAGGTCGCCCGGCAACTGGTGGTGTTCCTCAAGCGCCCCGGCGGTCAATCGCAGTTCAGCGTGACCCTGTCCTTGCAAAAGGAAGACAGCCGATTCGACGAGCTTCACGCCTGGATCAGCGAAAACCTCACCCTCGACCTCGGCATCCCGACACTGGCCATGAAGGCCGGCATGAGCGAACGCAGCTTCGTCCGTCACTACCGCGCCGACACCGGCCAGACGCCCGCACGGGCCATCGAACTGATCCGCGTCGAAACCGCCCGCAGACTGCTCAGCGACACCGGCCTGCCCATCAAACGTGTGGCAGTCCAATGCGGATTTGGCAGCGAAGAAACCCTGAGGCGCAGCTTCCTGCGATCAATGGGCGTCACGCCGCAAGCCTATCGGGAGCGGTTCTGCGTCAGCGCTGCAGCAGATCCAGTAACGCCTTGAGCGTTACCTCGGGCGCTTCCTCGGGAATGTTGTGTCCAACCCCCGCTAGAATTCGCCGCTCATAGGGACCGCTGAAGTGCTCAATGTCCTCGTCGACTTCCGGCGGCGGACCAACGCCGTCGTCGGCGCCGCACAGGGAAATCGTCGGTACGCTGATGACCGGCTGATGAGTCAGCGCTTGCTCCATCCACTCCAGCGCCGGATCGCCGTCTGTATACATGAAACGATGCCGGTAGGAATGAATGACCACGTCGACAAAATCCGGATTATCAAAGGCTGGCGCACTGTTAACAAACAGCGCCGGGCCAACTGTCCAGCTTGGTGACCACAAGCGCCAAAGCAGTTCACACAGCGCCCGACGGTTCCGCGCCAAGCCTTCGGCACCTCGCGGAGTATGGAAGTAGTACTGATACCAGAGCCGATGTTCCTGTACCGGATCCATTGGCCGGGTCGAGTTCGGAATGTCCTGGAGGTTGTAACCGTCGCCGGTCACCAGGCAACGAACCCGCTCCGGCCACAGCGCCGCCACGATACATGCCGCGCGTCCACCCCAATCGTAGCCGCACAGTGCCGCCTGTTGAATGGCCAGGGCGTCCATCAGGTCCAGCAGATCCTGAGCAAGTGCGGCTTGCTGGCCGGAGCGCAAAGTGTCGGGCCTGTTGAAACGAGTAGGACCATAGCCGCGCAAGTAGGGGACGATGACGCGGTAGCCTTTTGTGGCAAGGACCGGGGCGATTTCGTCATAGGCACGAGGCGAATAGGGGAAACCGTGGAGAAGAATGACCGGGTCACCACTAGCGGAGCCGTGCTCTTCGTAGGCGAGCGAGAGCATCGATGTTTGGATGATCTTGATGGGAGTTCCACTCATGCCAGCCTCCGCAATTTTTCCAAGCCTTCTCAGGCTTCCGCCACCTGATTAAAATACTTCGACCGGTCCGGCGTGAACGTCACCACCATGGCGGTCCGCGAACAAGTCAGTTCCCGCTCTTCACTCAGATCGATATTCAAATCTTCCCCGCGCAATCCCTGCCATTGGGCCAGGTATTTGAGAGATCCGTATTTTTCGAGCTTCTTCAAACTGCGACTGACGCCACCTTTCCAGCCCAGCACCGGCAGTTCACCGGCGAGGCACTGGTTGGCGAGTTCGGGAAAGCGCGCCGCGCGTTGGCGGCCGACCTCCCAGCATTTGATCAGGCCTTTGTCGTGGTCTTCCCACAATTGCTCGCGGTTCAGACCCGTTCGTAGTGGAGAGTCGATGCTGCGCTGAATGTGTTGGCTCATTCGGGTTCCTTGAATCGGGTGGTGTTGGACAGCTCCGCTGTGCCCGTTGAGCGTGGATGTTAGGTGGGGTTTTGGGCGCTGGCAACCTGCTATCTGCGCTGCATAGAACGATCAATTCGCGGATGTCGTTTAGCCGTTGTAGGAGCAAAGCTAGCTCGCGAAAGCGTCGTTTCAGTCGATATCAATCGCGAATGACAGTTCGCCATCGCGAGCAAACCCGGCTCTCACAATCAACTTGTAGGGCAGGCTACAACAGCAACCCAAATCTACGGCTGCCAACTGGTCTTCTCGCCACTCAACCGCCGATCCAGAAAACTCGCCGCGCTGATCAGCGCCAGATGCGTCAGCGCTTGAGGCGTATTGCCCAGATGTCGCCCGCGGCTATCAAACTCCTCGGCATACAACCCCAATGGATTGGCGTACCTCAGCAACTGCTCGAACTCCAGATGCGCCTTTTCCACCTGGCCCGCCCGCGCCAGGCATTCAACGTACCAAAACGAGCACGCCGCAAACGCGCCCTCGGTCCCTTCGAGACCATCAATGCGGGCGTCGTCGTTGCGATAGCGGTAAACCATCCCGTCACGCACCAGGGTCTTTTCAATCGCTTCCAGCGTCGAAAGCCAGCGTGGGTCCTTGGCGCTGACGAAGCGTACCAGTGGCATCAACAGCATCGAACCATCCAGCGCGGTGCCGCCAATATGCTGGACGAAATGCCCGCGTTCTTCGTTCCAGAAGTTTTCCCAGATATCCGCGTAGATCGCCTGGCGTGTCTCATCCCAACGGGCGAAAGGCGCAGGCAGCGAGCGTTTCGACGCCAGACGAATGGCCCGGTCCAGCGCCACCCAACACATCAGTCGCGAGTGCAGGAAATGGTGTTGCTCGCCGCGCATTTCCCAGATGCCGACGTCTTTTTGCTGCCAGGTTTCACACACCTGATCGACGACTTTCACGGCGTGCTTCCAGCCTTCGTGGGAAATAGCGTCGCCGTATTTATTGACCAGGTACACCGCGTCCATCAGCTCGCCGAAGATGTCGAGCTGAACCTGATCGTAGGCCTGATTGCCGATCCGCACCGGCTTCGCATCCCCGTGACCGGTCAAGTGCGAGAGTTCGGTTTCCGGCAGTTCCTGACGACCATCGACGGCGTAGAGGATGTTGAGTTTCATGGGTTTACCCTGGCAATCGCTCACCCGCCCACGCAGCCAGCCCATGTAAGCGTTGGCTTCCTCGACGAAACCCAGGCGCATAAAGGCATACACCGTAAAAGAGGCATCACGGATCCAGGTGTAGCGATAGTCCCAGTTGCGCTCGCCACCGGGGGTTTCCGGCAGGCCGAAGGTCGCGGCGGCGAGGATGGCGCCATGTTTGCGCGACGTCAGCAACTTCAGCGCAAGGGCCGAGCGGTTGACCATTTCCCGCCAGCGCCCTCGGTAATTGGACTGGGCGCTCCAGTCGCGCCAGAACTTCAGGGTGCGTTCCATGCACATCTCAGCGCCACCCTCCTTGAAGCGCGGGTCGTCCAGGCCACCGAGCAGAAATTGCGCGCTCTGGTCCTGTTCAAGGGTGAACTGCGCCACCGCCGCACCGTCCTCAACGCGCAGCACCTGGTCCGACGACAAGCGCAGGGAGGGCTGACCGGCGGCTTCGAATGCCACGTCTTTTTCCTCCATGCGCGCACGGGTATCGGCACGCGCATAGTCGTGCCGCACGGCGCAGCGCATGTGGAATGTCGCTTGTCCACTGACCACCCGAACCCGGCGCATCAACACCGGCAGATCGTCCTCACTGTCGCCGATGGGCAACAGGTCGGTGACCTCGACCACTGCGCGGTCGCTGAGCCAGCGGGTTTGCAGGACGTTGGTGTCCGGCAGATAAATCTGTTCACGGCGAGCGTCAGGCAGGTCCGGTGCCAGTTGAAAAATGCCGGCCTCGGGTGTGTCCAGCAATGAACAGAAAATCGACGGACTGTCGAATTCCGGCCAGCAGAAAAAATCCACGCTGCCTTTGTCATTGACCAGTGCCGCGCTGCGCATGTCGCCGATGATGCCGTGGGCGTCGATGGCGCTTTGTCGTTCGGGATGATGATCAGCCATTGCCGCGAAACTCCGGATAGAGGCTCATGCCGCCATCGATAAAAAGGGTGGTGCCGACGATGTAGTCGGACGCATCGGAGGCAAGAAATACCACCGCATTGGCGATGTCCTCGACGTCACCAATGCGGCCATAGGGAATGAGTTTGAGCAGTTCCGGCGCGGCGTCGTCTTCGGTGGCGGCGCGATTGATCGCCGTGCGGATCGCCCCCGGCGCGATGCCGTTGATGCGGATGCGCTGGTGGCTGACTTCCTGGGCGAGGGTCTGCATCAGCATGTCGATCCCGCCTTTGGACGCGGCGTAATTCACATGGCCGGCCCAGGGAATGCGTTGGTGCACCGAGCTCATGTGAATGATCTTGCCGGCCGCGCGGGACACGCCCTCGCGAACGCCTTGTCGATTGAAAATGCGCAGGGCAGCGCGAGCGCAGAGAAACTGGCCGGTGAGGTTGACGCCAATCACCTGGTTCCAGTCGGCAAGGCTCATGTCCACCGCCGGAGCGTCCTTCTGCATGCCTGAATTGGCCACCAGAATGTCCAGCGAGCCAAACGCTTCGAGGGTCTGGGTGAACAAGCGTTCAACGTCTTCTTCGTTGGAAACGTCAGCGCCAATGGCCATGGCGCGACCGCCTTCAGCGATGATCTGCCGGGCCAGTTCCTCGGCGGGGGCGGCCTGGGAATTGTAGTTGAGCACCACGGCGGCACCGGCAGCCGCTAATGCTTTGGCGGCACCGGCACCAATGCCGGAACTGGCGCCGGTGACGAGGGCGACTTGTTGGTCGAGCGTTATCAACATGAACGTTAGCGCCTTGAGGTGAGGGCTTAACTAGCTGACTGGCGCTCTCCCTCCAGAGTTCACGTCGAAAAATGAAAAGACCTTCACAGTCCGGTTGATCCCGGCCATTGTTAACCCTGTTTTCGGCTCCACCCAATAGCCACCGACGTTCAAGTGTGGAGCAGTAGCCGCCCTGGTTCACATCGGTCAGACATGGTATCGCGCGCTATGTTTATGCCACTCCAGGTTTCCAGCGATCCACGCCTTCAGGCCTGTGAGGTAACGCTTGAGCAACGGTGACGCGTCAGCCAGCAGGGAGTGCTCGGCTGCTTCGTAATCGGCCATTACGTCATCATGAATATCAGCAATTCGATCGATCGCCTGTTGCAGGGTGCATTGGTGTTCATTGGCAAGTAGATAAGGCAGTTTGAATGCTCCGACTTCGTTGATGTGCTCCTTGTAGGCAGAATAGAGATCGTTGACCAGCGTCGTTGCGAGGGACGCGAGTGCGGTGATGCGATGGACCTCAGGCTTTGAATACAGGTTCGCGGGTACCTCGTAACCACCCACCGGATCGATCAGTACCAGGCACGGCCAGAAGCTGTTTACCTGCCTGCTTGCCAGGTATTGCGCAATAGTGGGTTTGGTGCCGTGCATGCGCCATGAGCCTTCGGCGGCCATGGTCACAAACATGGCGATGCTTATCTGGCGAACTCTGGCAACTTGCGATGGGGTGCAAAACTGTTCAACCCGCTTCATGTAAGCGCGCAGCCCCACCAGAACCGGGTCGCTGTCGAGTTGGCGCTCCAGTTCAATGTCGAATGGCCGGGGCAGGTAGACCGGGTCCATGGCAGCGATGGCAAACGACAGGCGAGGGGCGACCGTTTTGGGGCTACAGCCAAGTGAGCGGTCATCGCAAAAATGGTCATCTACGGCGAACAGGGCCGCCAGGCATTGCCCCTGTAGCAGGAGACGATCAGGGTCCTGCGTATCCGCGTGACACAGCATCGCGTAGCGACCGAAATCCGAATCCCGAATCTTTTCAAGCTTGCCGGCGAAGATTCCGATTTCCTTGACCCACATCATCAACCGGTTATTGACCTCTCTTCCGAGCGCTTCGTCGATTCTTAGTGGCGCCGGACAGCGGAGTGGGCGCACTGCGAAAGGTGCAAGGGGCTGCTCGGGAACACTTGTCCCAAGGGATAATCGGTCAGTCATGACGTTCTCCTGCCTCTGCCATTTTTTCCAGATGTTCAAGTCTTCTGGTCCATTGGTTTCAAATATCCGGCGAAACCAGACACTGAACATGTCGGGGGCCGCTGCAATGAGAACGGGAATTTGCGAAGGCTCTACCCACTGCCAGCTATGGGCTTCTTCAGAATTGGCGACCGGATCTTGATGACTGATGCCGGCGAAGACATGATCGAACTCATGCTCGATGAGTTGATTTGAAACCTGCTCGTGGTACAGCAATGTGGCGACTTTGCTCAGTGAACAGGTGATGCCCATCTCTTCGTGCAACCGACGTTTCGCGGCTGCAATCGTCCGTTCGCCTGGGCGGGGATGGCCGCAACAGGTATTCGTCCAAAGCCCTTGGGAATGGTATTTGCCAAAAGCGCGTTGTTGCAGCAGGACACGCCCACGGCTATCGAATATGAAAATCGAGAAAGCACGATGCAGCAGGCCTTGTTGATGAGCCTGTAGCTTGGGGGCGGTACCGTGTTTTCGGTCATGGGCATTGACGAGGATGAGTAACTCTTCCATAGCTCGACTCCATTGCGTCTTCGCTACTTGGCGTTACTACTGACCGGACGACGTAGGAAAAATCAGACGTGTGTTTTCGTTTTTAAACTAGTTGGCAGGGCGTGACGTTACAAGCCCCTACTTAGATTCTTTAGGTGTTAGCCGCAGCTGTAATTCCCATCTACAGGATTATGTGATTTGTACAGTTTTTGCGCGGCCACGCATCGACGCGCGGGTGTCCGGCGTCGCACCCTGTGGTGTTCACATTCAACCAACAATTGCGCACTTTCGCACCGCTCTGCCTTTGTGGCACCTTGCAGGCCTTTGTCGAGACGTCCACTCCATGGCCAACCCCTACCGCGACCTGTTCAAAGCCCCTGGCAGCAAAGCCTTCGTGCTGGCCGGCATGATCGCGCGCATGCCGATCTCCATGACCGGTATCGGCCTGATCACCATGCTCTCGCAATTGCAGGGCGGCTACGGATTGGCCGGCGCCGTCGCCGCGACGTTCGCCTTGGCCACGGCTTTTTGCGCGCCGCAAGTCTCGCGACTGGTGGACCGTTTCGGCCAGCGCCGGATCTTGCCGGTCGCGGCGCTGATCGGTGGCGGGGCGCTGTTGATGGTGTTGCTCTGCACCCGTTTGCAGGCACCACACTGGACGCTGTTTGTGTTCGCCGCTCTGGCCGGTTGCATGCCCAGCATGTCGGCCATGGTGCGTGCACGCTGGACCGAGTTGTATCGCGGCCAGCCCGAGCTGCAAACCGCCTATGCCCTGGAGTCGGTACTCGACGAAGTCTGTTTCATCGTCGGACCGCCGCTGTCCGTAGGATTGTGCGTGGTGGTGTTCCCCGAAGCCGGACCGTTGGCCGCGTTGCTGATGCTGGCGATCGGGGTCACGGCATTCGTGCTGCAACGGGATACCGAACCCGCCATTCATCCCCATGACGCGCACCATCAGGGGTCGATCATTCGTTCCGGTGAGCTTCGGTTGCTGGTGCTGCTGATGGTCGCCATGGGCACCATTGTCGGCGTCATCGATGTCGTCAGCGTGGCGTTCGCCCAGCATCAGGGCCAGCCGGCCGCCGCCAGTATCGTGCTGTCGGTGTACGCCATCGGTTCGTGCATGGCCGGGTTGGCGTTCGGTGCTTTACGCTCGAATGTGCCGCTGCCGCGACTGTTCCTGTACGGCGGCATAGCGACGGCGGTGACGACCTTGCCACTGTTGCTGGCGACGAACATTTTCGGGCTGTCACTGGCAGTGTTCATCGCCGGACTGTTCTTCGCACCGACCTTGATTGTCGCCATGGCCCTGGTTGAACAAATCGTCCCACCGGCCAAACTCACCGAAGGCCTCACCTGGCTGGTCACCGGCTTGAGCATCGGCGTGGCGATCGGCGCCGCCAGTTCAGGCTGGCTGGTAGACGCGTTCGGTGCCCCCAGCGGATTCTGGGTGGCCATCGCCGCCGGCGCCGTGGTCCTCGGCTCGGCCATCCAAAGCTTCCGCCACCTGAAATAAGCCAGCCCCCTGAGACAGGCAAATATCAAACCTCAGCAAACACACAATCTGCGGCGAGGGAGCTTGTCGAATCGTCGCACCGTCCCGCTCGGCTGCGCAGCAGTCGTAGAAATGTTGGGGTTGCTGCACAACCCAGCGGGAGCGAGCTCCCTCGCCACAGGTTCTGTGTCCGCCTACTAATTCCACGCGCCCCTCATCCGTTCTCTAATCAGACAACTTTCGAGGTAAGCCCGGTGACCCAGCTGACATTGCTGTGCCTGCCCTATTCAGGCGCGAGCGCCATGGTCTACAGCCGCTGGCGGCGCAAGCTGCCGGAATGGATCAAGCTGCAACCGGTGGAGCTGCCGGGGCGTGGCGCGCGCTATGGCGAACCGCTGCACACCGACATGCGGCGCCTGGCGCTGCAACTGGCTCGTGAGCAACTCGCTACCCTCAAACCACCGTATGCCTTGTTCGGCCACAGCCTGGGCGCATTACTGGCCTGTGAAATGGCCCACGCCTTGCGCTCATTGGGCGGCCCTGAACCGGTGGCACTGTTCGCCTCGGGTACCGCCGCTCCGACGATGCGCGCCGACTACGACCGGGGGTTCGCCGAACCGAAAACCGATGCCGAGCTGATCGAACAACTGCGCACCCTCAATGGCACCAGCGAAGAAGTGCTGGCCAATGAAGAGCTGATGAGCCTGACGCTGCCAATCCTGCGTGCCGACTTTCAACTGTGCGGACGTTTCGAACCGCTCCAGCGCCCACTGCTCAAGTGCCCGGTGCACGTGCTCGGCGGCAAGACCGACCGCGCCACCCCCTCGCAACTGATCGGCTGGAGCAAGGAAACCCACGGCAGTTTTTCAGTGGACATGCTCGCCGGCGGTCACTTCTTCATCCATGAACACGAAGCCAAGGTGTTGCGGCTGATCAAGGACCAGCTCGACATCCACCACCGGCGCCACGCCATGACCGCCACCGCCTGACCCACCTTCCAACATCACCAAAATCCCGTGTAGGAGTGAGCCTGCTCGCGATTACGGTGTGTCATCCAACACATATATTGACTGACCCACCGCCATCGCGAGCAGGCTCACTCCTGCACTGATCGCGGCATACCACCAAACCTGCAGGAGCAAAGCTTGCTCCTACAGGGCTCTGCGCTGCCCATCGCATTCCACCTCGTTTCTGATACTTGTTCTCATTCGCTAATTTTTCCGGTCTGCATTCGTTTTATAGGGACGACGTGCCTTTGTGCTTCCCGCCACTGATCCGGAT
The DNA here is from genome assembly GCF_015351605.1 of Pseudomonas sp. p50(2008). NCBI lineage: Bacteria > Pseudomonadati > Pseudomonadota > Gammaproteobacteria > Pseudomonadales > Pseudomonadaceae > Pseudomonas > Pseudomonas sp. p50(2008). The sequence continues at coordinate 529,021 of NZ_JACMYF010000006.1, read as the reverse complement.
ACCCAGAAATGAACGCTGAAGACTCCTTGAAACTTGCTCGCCGGTTTATCGGGTTGCCCCTGGAAAAGCGCCAGATGTTCCTTGCGGCCTTGCACAAGGAAGGCGTTGATTTCGCCCGTTTCCCCATTCCTGCCGACGTCGATGCCGAGGATCGCCAGGCGTTGTCGTACGCCCAGCAACGTATGTGGTTTCTCTGGCAGCTCGACCCGCACAGTGGCGCGTACAACCTGCCGGGCGCGGTACGTCTCACCGGCCAGTTAAACGTTCCAGCGCTGGAACAATCTTTCGCCAGCCTGGTGGCGCGTCACGAAACCCTGCGCACCGTGTTCCAGCACCAGGCCGACGACAGCTTGCTGCAAGTACCGACCCGTGCGCCGCTGGTGATCGAGCAGAAAAACTTCAGTCACCTGCCCGCCACGGAACGTGAAGCCGCCGTGGCACACGCCGCTGAACAGCAATCGGTACAGCCCTTCGATCTGGCAGTCGGCCCCTTGCTGCGCGTCACCTTGCTCAAACTCACCGAGCAGGAACACGTCCTGCTGCTGACCCTGCACCACATCGTTTCCGATGGCTGGTCGATGAACGTCCTGATCGACGAATTCATCCGCTGCTACGACGCCTTCGAAGCCGGCGCTCAACCTCAACTCGCACCCTTGCCGATCCAGTACAGCGACTACGCGTTGTGGCAGCGTCGCTGGCTGGAGGCGGGCGAGCAGGCGCGTCAACTCGATTACTGGCAGGCCCGACTGGGCGATGAGCACCCGGTCCTGGAACTTCCCACCGATCACCCACGCCCGGCCATGCCGAGCTATCGCGGCACCCGCTGCGAATTTGCCATCGACGCACCACTGGCCGAACAACTGCGAGTCACCGCGCAGAAGCACAACATCACCCTGTTCATGCTGCTACTGGGCGCGTTCAACGCACTGCTGCATCGCTACACCGGTCAGACCGACATCCGCGTCGGCGTGCCAATTGCCAACCGCAACCGCGCCGACATCGAAGGCCTGATCGGCTTCTTCGTCAACACCCAGGTCCTGCGCACTCAGCTCGACGGCCAGACCCGGGTCGCCGACTTGCTGCTCGCGGTCAAGGAAATCGCCCTCGGTGCTCAGGCCCATCAGGACCTGCCGTTCGAGCGTCTTGTCGAAGCGCTCAAACTGGAACGCAGCCTCAGCCACACGCCGCTGTTCCAGGTGATGTACAACCACCAGCCGCACGTCGCCGACATCTCCACCGTCAGTACCGCGTCCGGCCTGGCGCTGGGCATGATCGAGTGGGAAGGGCGCACCACGCAGTTCGACCTGACCCTCGATACATTTGAAAAGGGAGGAAAACTGCACGCCGCACTGACCTACGCCAACGACCTGTTCGACCCCGAAACCATCACGCGCATGGCGCACCACTGGACGCATCTGCTGCGCGGCATGGTCAGCGACTCACAGCAGCGCATCAGCGATTTGCCGCTGCTGGAAAGCGCCGAATACCAGCGCATCGTGCATGACTGGAATCGTGTCGACGAACCCTTCGCCGCAGACCGCTGCATCCACGAACTGATCAGCCAGCAAGCCGCCGCGACCCCGGATGCATTGGCGGTGACCTTCGGCACGCAACAGCTGACGTATGCCGAGATCGACACTCAGGCCAATCGCCTGTCGCACAAACTGATCGAACTGGGCGTCGGCCCGGAGATCCGCGTCGGCGTGGCGATGCCGCGTACCGAGCAGCTGCTGGTCGCCTTGCTCGCCGTGCTCAAGGCCGGCGGCGCGTACGTGCCGCTCGACCCGGATTACCCGGCCGAACGCGTGGCCTACATGCTTGAAGACAGCCGCGCCCTGGTGTTGCTGACCGAGCAGTCGGTTGCCGCGACGCTGATCGTCCCCGCCGACACCCACGTGGTGCTGCTCGACCAAGTCGCCTCGACACTCGCGGCGTACCCCGCCAGCGCACCACTCAGCCGTGCCACGGCGGACAACCTCGCCTACGTCATCTACACCTCCGGTTCCACCGGCAAACCCAAAGGCGTGGCCATCGCCCATCGCAACGTGCTGGCGCTGATCGACTGGTCGAAATCGGTCTACCGCCGCGAGGACATCCAGGGCGTCCTGGCCTCCACCTCGGTGTGCTTCGACCTCTCGGTGTGGGAGCTGTTTGTGACTCTGGCCAACGGCGGTTCGGTAATCATCGCCCGCAATGCCCTGGAGTTGCCGCAGTTGCCGGCGCGGGATCAGGTGCGTCTGATCAATACCGTGCCGTCGGCGATCAACGCGTTGCAACGCGACGGGCAGATTCCGCCAAGCGTGCGCATCATCAACCTTGCCGGCGAACCGTTGAAGCAGAGCCTGGTGGACGTGCTGTACCAGCAATCGACCGTCGAGCACGTCTTTGATTTGTACGGCCCGTCGGAAGACACCACCTACTCGACCTGGACACGTCGCGAGGCCGATGGCCGCGCCAACATCGGCCGACCGCTCAAGCACACCGCCAGCTATTTGCTGGACGCCGAACTGCAACCGGTGCCCCAAGGCATAGCGGCGGAGCTATACCTGGCGGGCGCGGGCATCACTCGCGGTTACCTCGGCCGGCCCGCAATGACCGCCGAAAAGTATGTACCAAATCCCTTCGCCAGCAACGGCGAACGTCTGTACCGCACCGGCGACCTGACCCGTTATCAGGCCGATGGCACGTTGCAATACGTCGGACGCATCGACCATCAGGTCAAGGTGCGCGGCTTCCGCATCGAACTGGGGGAAATCGAAGCGCGGCTGTTGCAACAGGACGCCGTGCGCGAATTGGCGGTGCTGGCGCAGGACGGTACCAACGTCCAGCAACTGGTGGCCTATATCGTGCCCACCCATGCCGACGTCTTGACCGGCGATGTCGAGGCCCAGTCGAACCTGCGTGAAGTCCTCAAAACCGGACTGCGCCAGCACCTGCCGGATTACATGATCCCGTCGTTCCTGCTGTTCCTCGACCATCTGCCACTGACCCCCAACGGCAAGCTCGACCGCAAGGCGCTGCCTGCGGTGGACGGCAGCCAGCAGCAACGCGAACACATCGCGCCACGCAGCGCGCTGGAAAAGTCCCTCGCCGCCATTTGGCAGGACGTGCTGGCCATCGACACCGTCGGTCTCGAAGACAACTTCTTCGAACTGGGCGGCGATTCCATTGTGTCCATGCAAGTGGTCAGCCGCGCGCGTCAGGCGGGCATTCTGTTGAGCCCCAAGGACCTGTTCCAGCACCAGACCATTCGCAGCCTCGCCCAGGCTGCCCGCAGCGGTGAGCAAGTCTCTATCGATCAGGGACCGGCTAGTGGTGCCGTGGCGCTGGCGCCCGTGCAGCAGTGGTTCTTCGAGCAAGCCATTCCCGAGCGTCAGCACTGGAACCAGTCGCTGCTGCTGGTTCCGCGCAAGGCGTTGAACGTCGATGCGCTCGCCCGCGCGCTGGAGCACCTGTTGACCCATCACGACAGCTTGCGCCTGCGCTACCAACACACCGAAAACGGCTGGCAACAAGCCTACGCCGTACCGACCACCGAGTCGGTGCTGTGGCAACGTCAGGCGCAGACGACGGATCAACTCAACGCCTTGTGCGACGAAGCCCAACGCAGTCTCGACCTGCAAAACGGTCCGCTGCTGCGCGCATTGCTGGTGACAATGGCCGACGACTCCCAGCGCTTGCTGCTGGTGGTTCACCACTTGGCGGTGGACGGCGTGTCCTGGCGCGTTCTGCTGGAAGACCTTCAGCAGTTCTATAGCGGCGTCGCCTCGACAACGCCAAAAACCAGCAGCTATCAGCACTGGGTGGCGCGCCTGCAAGCCCACCTCCCGGTCTTTGAACAACGCCTGGAACACTGGCAGACCCACTTGGGGGCAGCGTCAGGCGAACTGCCTTGCGACCGTCCAGACGGCGCACTGGAAAATCGCTTCGAGGAAAAACTCGAACTCAAACTCGACACCGAACAGACCCGCAAGCTGCTGCAACAAGCCCCCGCGGCCTATCGCACCCACGTCAACGACCTGCTGCTGACCGCTCTGGCCCGTGCTGTTTGCCGCTGGAGCGGGCAGGGCAGCACGTTGATTCAGCTCGAAGGCCATGGCCGCGAGGACCTGTTCGATGACATCGATCTGACCCGCACCGTCGGCTGGTTCACCAGCCTGTTCCCGGTCAATCTGAGCCCTTGCAATGACCTCTGCGCGTCAATCAAAACCATCAAGGAACAGCTGCGCGCCATCCCCGACAAAGGCCTGAGTTATGGCGCGTTGCGCTACCTGGGCAACCCGGCGATTCGTGCCGGGCTGGCCGCGTTGCCGCAACCGCGTATCACCTTCAACTACCTGGGGCAGTTCGACCGTCAGTTCGACGACACCGCGCTGTTTGTGCCATCCACCGAAGGCAATGGCGCCGCGCAGGATCCCTCGGCCCCGCTGGGTAACTGGCTGACCGTCGAAGGCCAGGTGTACGGCGGCGAACTGGCCCTGAGCTGGGGCTTTAGCCGTGAGATGTTCGACACCGCGACCGTTCAGGCGCTGGTAGATACCTGCGCGCAAGAGCTCGCGGCCCTGATCGATCACTGCTGCACACTCGAAGAACAGCAAGCCACGCCGTCGGACTTTCCGTTGGCGCGCATCAGCCAGGCGCAACTCGACACATTGCCGGTCGCGACGCTGGAGGACCTCTATCCGCTGTCACCGATGCAGCAGGGCATGCTCTTTCACACGCTGTATGAACCGCAAGTCGGCGCCTACATCAGCCAGTTGCGCCTGGACATTCAAGGCCTCGATCCACAGCGCTTCGCCGATGCCTGGCAAGCGGCACTGGAGCGACACGACATTCTGCGCAGCTGCTTTCACTGGCAAGGTCTCGACACCGCCCATCAGGCGATCAGCCGCCAGGTGCTCTTGCCGCTCCAAGTGCTTGAGGCGACCGACACCGATGCGCTGGCCGATGCGGAACGCAACCAGGGTTTCGCACTGAATGCTGCGCCGTTGTTTCGATTGAAATTAATCAGCACCGGCACTGACGCCTGGCACCTGATCTACACCAGCCACCACATCTTGATGGACGGCTGGAGCAACGCGCAGTTGCTCGCCGAAGTGATCCAGCACTACGCCGCCGGCCATTCACTGCCTGCGCCGGCCGGGCAGTACCGCGATTACCTGGGCTGGTTGCAGCAGCAATCGGCCAGCGCCGGCGAGGCATTCTGGACAGCCGCACTGGCACCCCTCGAAGCCCCGACATTGCTGGCCGAAGCCTTGCGTCCACCGGTTGGAATCACAGGCAGCGAGGAACACCGCGTGGCTCTCGACCGCCGCGCCACCCAGCATCTGGCCGAATTCGCCAGTCAGCAAAAAGTCACCCTCAACACCGTGCTCCAGGCGGCGTGGAGCCTGTTGCTGCATCGTTATACCGGTCAGGATTGCGTGGCCTTCGGCGCCACGGTGGCCGGCCGATCGGCTCCTTTGCCGGGCATCGAAGAGCAGCTCGGGCTGTTTATCAACACGCTGCCGCTGGTGTGCGCCATCAAGCCCGATCAGACCGTCAGCCAATGGTTGAACGCGCTGCAGGCATTGAACCTGGCCATGCGCGAGTTCGAGCATGTGCCGCTGTATGACATTCAGGGATGGGCAGGGCAGCAGGGTTCGGCGCTGTTCGACAGCCTGTTGGTGTTCGAAAACTTCCCGGTGGCCGAAGCCCTGAAGCAAGGCGCGCCGGCCGGGTTGTCGTTCGGCAACCTGCACAATCACGAGCGCACGCATTACCCACTGACCCTCGGCGTCGAGCTGGGCGAAGGCCTGAACCTGGAGTTCAGCTACGACACCGCCCGCTTCAGTGCCGCGCAAATCGCCGAACTGTCGGCCAATCTGCAGCACCTGCTGGCGCAACTGGTAGCGTCGCCGAATGCCGCGTTGGGCGCGCTGGAATTGCTCGATGAGGAGGGGAAAAACACCGTGCTCACGGTCAGCCAATCCGCTGCCGTCGAGTTATCCACAACCCTGTTGGCACACGAACAGATCGCCGCTCAAGCCGACGCAACGCCACATGCGCTGGCGGTGCGGGTCGACGGTCAATCCTTGAGCTACGGCGAGCTGAACGCCCAGGCCAACGACCTGGCCCATCGACTGATCACCAACGGCGCAGGGCGCGGCAAGCGTGTCGGTCTCGCCCTGCATCGCGGCCCGCAACTGATCGTCAGCCTGTTGGCCGTGCTCAAAACCGGCGCCGCCTACGTCCCGCTCGACCCGAAATACCCGGCCGAACGCCTGACCTACATGATCCACGACAGCCGCCTCGACCTGCTGCTGTGCGAATCCAGTCTGCTGGAAGACGTAAAAAACGTCCCCCGTCTCACCCTCGAAAACAGCACCGATACAGCGCCTGCAGGAGCAAAGCCATCTCTAGGAGCAAAGCTTGCTCGCGATAGCGTCAGCCCGGCCACTGAAGACCTCGCCTACATCATCTACACCTCCGGCTCCACCGGCCAACCCAAAGGCGTCGCCATCACCCACGGCGCTTTGCGCGAGTTCTGCCAAACCGCCGCCGACTATTCGAAGCTGTCGCCAGCAGACCGCGTGCTGCAGTTCGCCACCTTCAGTTTCGATGGCTTCGTCGAACAATGCTTCCCGGCCCTGTGCGTCGGCGCAGCGTTGATCATGCGTGGCGATGACCTGTGGGATGCCGGCCGCCTCGCCGCCGAAATCGTCCAGCAGGGCATTACCGTGGCGGACTTGCCCGCCGCCTATTGGCACTTGCTGGCCCGGGAATGCGCAAGCGGCGTGGTGCGTCATCTTGGCGATTTGCGCCAGGTTCACGTGGGCGGTGAGGCGATGTCGGTCGAAGGTCTGCGCCTGTGGCATCAGGCCGGTCTGACGCATGTGCGGTTGCTCAACACCTACGGTCCGACCGAGGCGACGGTGGTGTCCAGCATTCACGAATGTCGTCTGGAGGATGCCAGCGATGCGTTTGGCATTCCCATCGGACGCGCCATCGCCGGGCGCGCGCTCTACGTGCTGGACGCGGCGGGTCAACTGCTGCCTCGTGGTGGTGTCGGCGAATTGTGCATCGGCGCCCCGACCAGCCTTGCTCAGAGCTACTTCGACCGTCCGGCACTGACCGCCGAGCGTTTCCTGCCGGACCCGTTCGCCCCTGAACCGGGCACTCGCCTGTACCGCAGCGGCGACCTGGCGCGGTACAACGCCGAGGGCCATCTGGAATACGTCGGACGCATCGACCACCAAGTGAAAATCCGTGGTTTGCGCATCGAGATGGGCGAGATCGAAGCCTGCCTGCAAGCACGGGAAGACGTGCGCGACGCCGCTGTTATTGCCCAGGACGGCACGCAGCTGGTGGCCTATGTCGTGGCGAGTGGCGCAGTCACTTCCGAGTCCGAGTACCTGCACAGTCTTAAAGCGGCACTGCGCCAGTCGCTGCCCGAGTACATGGTGCCCAATCACTTCATCCTCCTGGCCCGGCTGCCCCTCAATAACAACGGCAAACTCGACCGCAAAACCCTGCCGCGGGTCGACGCCGACATGGCTCAACGCGCTTTCGTGGCGCCGCTCGCCGGGCTTGAAACCCGGCTGGCAGAGATCTGGAAAGCCGTGCTGCAGGTCAAACAGGTGGGGCGCGACGACAACTTCTTCGAACTGGGCGGGCACTCGTTGCTGGTGCTTCAGGTAATCTCCCGGGTGCGTCAGCAATTGCAGCTCGAGCTGTCCGTCAGCAGCCTGTTCTCGGCGGCGAACCTGGCGGAATTTGCCGAACGAGCCGCGTTGGCGAACATCGGCAATCAACCTGTCCTGCAAGCCTTGGCGGTCGATCAGCCAACGATCCTGTCCTACGCCCAGCAGCGTCAATGGATTCTCTGGCAACTGGACCCGCGCAGCGCGGCCTACAACATCCCGGCGGCATTGCGCCTCAAGGGGGCGTTGAACCGTCCGGCCCTGCAAAAAGCCTTCGAACAACTCCAGGCTCGTCACCACACCCTGCGCACAACCTTTGAACAGGACGGCCAACAGGCGCGTCCGGTGCTGCATGAAAACCTCGCGCTGCAATGGGTCGAACGTACGCTGGAGCAAGCGTCGGTTGAACGCGCCGTGGCCGAAGCAATCGCCCAGCCGTTCGATCTGCGCAACGGTCCGCTGTGGCGTGCATTGCTGCTGCAGGTGAACACGGACGAGCATGTTCTGGTCCTCACCGTGCACCACATCGCCGCCGATGGCTGGTCGATGCAGGTGATGGTCGATGAGTTCAGCGCGCTGTATCAGGCCGCTGTCGACGGTCAATCCGCCGACCTCGCCAGCCTGCCGGTGAGCTACAGCGATTACGCCCATTGGCAGCGACAGTGGCTGGAGGCGGGTGAGGGCGCTCGTCAGCTGGACTGGTGGTGCGAACAACTGGCGGGCACCCAGGCACCGCTTGAACTGCCCAGCGAATTGACCCGCCCGGCCCGTCGCAGCGAGCGCGGCGCGAGCCTTGCACTCAACGTTGATCGCGAGTTGCTCGCCGGTCTGCGCCAGCGTGCACAGGCGCAGCAGGTGACGCTGTTCATGCTGTTGCTGGCGAGTTTCCAGGCCCTGCTGCATCGCCAGAGCGGGCAGTCGAGCATCAGTGTCGGCGTGCCGAGCGCCGGTCGTTCGCGCCTGGAAACCGAAGGCCTGATCGGCTTCTTCATCAACACCCAGGTGCTGCGCGCCGAGATCGACGGGCAGTTGCCTTTCAATGCCTTGCTGCAACAGGTCAAGCACACCGCGCTGGACGCGCAGGCCCATCAGGACGTGCCGTTCGAGCAATTGGTCGACGCCTTGCAACCTGACCGCACGCTCAATCACAGCCCATTGTTCCAGGTGCTCTACAACCATCAGCAGCAACTGGGCGCGAGCGTCGAGCGCAGCGTTGGCGGCCTGCAAGTCGAGCGTCTGCACTGGCAGCAATACACCACGCAATTCGACCTGGTGCTCGACACCCAGGAGCAGGGCGACACCCTGGATGCCAGTCTCACCTATGCCACGGACCTGTACGACGAAGTGTCCATGCAGCGCCTCGCCGAGCAGTGGTTGAACCTGTTGCGCGCCGTGGTCGAAGACCCGCAGCAGCGAGTGGCCGATTTGCCGATCCTCGATCAGCTGCAACGCGATGCCCTGGTCCAGCACTGGAACCCGACATTCCACGCTCAACCGCAGTCACCTACGTTGCATCAGTTGTTTGAAACCCAGGCGGCCCTGCGGCCCGACGCCATCGCACTGGTCTACGAAGGCGAGCACCTGACCTACGCCGCGCTCAATGCCCAGGCCAACCAACTGGCGCGCAAACTGCGCGAACAGGGCGTCGGCCCGGAAGCGCGGGTCGGCATCGCCACTGAGCGGGCCATGCCGCTGGTGGTCGGGCTGCTGGCGATCCTCAAGGCCGGCGGCGCCTACGTGCCACTCGATCCGCAGTACCCGGCCGAGCGCCTGAGCTACATGATCGAAGACAGCGACATCACCTTGCTGTTGACCCAGCAGCACCTGATCGATGGCTTGCCCTCGCGCGACGGTGTGCAGGTGCTGAGCCTGGAATCGTTGCAACTGGACGCCTACGGCGCTGACAACCTGCCCGTGCTGACGACTCCGGAAAACCTCGCCTACATCATCTACACCTCCGGCTCCACTGGTCGTCCCAAAGGCGCCTTGCTCAGCCATGGCAACGTCGGGCGTCTGCTGAGCGCCACCGCCGCCGAGTTCAATTTCGGTCCGCATGACGTCTGGACGCTGTTCCATTCCTACGCGTTCGATTTCTCGGTGTGGGAGCTGTTTGGTTCGCTGTGCACCGGTGGCCGTTTGGTGATCGTGCCGTACTACATCAGCCGCGAGCCGCAGGCATTCCACCGCCTGCTCTGTGATGAAGGCGTGACGGTGTTGAACCAGACGCCCACCGCATTCCGTCAACTGTTGCCAATTGCCTGCGCCAGCGAACGCAATCTGGCCCTGCGCCAGGTGATTTTCGGCGGTGAAGCCCTCGAAGTCGCGAGCCTGCGTCCATGGTTCGAACGCTTCGGCGACCAGCAACCCACCCTGGTCAACATGTACGGCATCACCGAAACCACGGTGCACGTGACTTACCGCGCCATCCGCCTGGCCGACCTCGACGGCAAGGCCCAGAGCCCTATCGGCCTGCCGATTCGCGACCTGCGCTGGTACTTGCTCGACAGCCAGTTGCAACCGGTGCCGGTCGGTGTGGCGGGTGAGTTGTACATTGCCGGTGCGGGTCTGGCGCGGGGTTATCACGGGCGTTTCGACCTGACCGCCGAGCGATTCGTGCCGAGCCCGTTCGAGGTGGCGCAGCGTCTTTATCGCAGCGGCGACCTGGCGCGTCAGCGTGCTGACGGCAGCATCGATTACCTGGGGCGAATCGACCAGCAAGTGAAGATTCGCGGATTCCGCATCGAACTCGGCGAAATCGAAGCGGCGCTGCTGGCCCAACCGGGTGTGCGTCAGGCGGTACTGAGCGTTCACCCGAGCGACGGCGGACCGCAGCTCTGCGCCTACGTCGTGGCCGAGCAGACGCCCCACGATCCGATTGCCTGGCGCGACAACTTGCGCGCCGCGCTCAAGGTCGATCTGCCGGAGTACATGGTGCCGAGCCACTGGCTGCTGCTAGATGCCTTGCCGCTGACCGGCAACGGCAAGCTCGACCGCAAGGCCTTGCCAGTGCCGGACGCGCAAGACTGGCAACGACCGTTCGAAGCCCCGGAAGGCGATCTTGAACGGCACCTCGCCGGCGTCTGGGCCAGCGTGCTCGGTGTGGCGCAGATTGGCCGCCGCGACAACTTCTTCGAATTGGGCGGGCATTCGCTACTCGCCGCCCAGGCCAGTGCCCGCGTGGAACTGGAACTGGGTATCGAGCTGCCGCTGCGTGCGCTGTTCGAATCCGCCGACCTTCAGGCTTACGCCGCCATGGCCGGGCAACACGCCCCGACTGACAACGATGCACGTCTGAATGCGCTTGAGTCGCTTCTCGACGAGATGGAGATCAACTGATGGAACACACCACTGCCCAGCGCATCGCCAGCCGTTTCGCAGGCCTGCCAGCCGACAAGCGCCGCGAGTTTCTGACACGCATGCAAGAGCAGGGCGTGAGCTTCGGCCAGCTGCCGATTCCGCCAGCCGTCGAGCTGCAGGAAAGCTTCGAACTGTCCTATGCCCAGCAACGCCAATGGTTCCTCTGGCAGCTTGATCCACAGAGTTCGGCCTACAACATTCCCGCGGCGTTGCGCTTGCACGGGCCGCTGAATGTTGAAGCGTTGCAGCAGAGTTTCGACGTGCTGCTGGAGCGGCATCAGAGCCTGCGCAGCCGCTTCGTCGAGGACGACGGGCAGGTCATGCAGACGCTGGCCGAATTCACCTCGCTGCCCATCGAAATGATCGACTTGCGCCGTGAACCCGAGGAGCAACGCCTCGCCTGCGCCATGAACCGCGTCGAGCAGGACATCGCCCGGCCGTTCGATCTGCAGCAGGGTCCGCTGCTGCGAGTCAGCCTGTTGCAGCTCGATGACCAGGACCATGTCCTGTTGCTGACCCTGCACCACATCGTCACGGATGGCTGGTCGATGGGCGTGCTGATCGAAGAGTTTTCCCGACTCTACGCCGCCCATTGCCAAGGGCAGAGCGCTGCGTTGGACCCGTTGCCGATCCAGTACTCGGACTACGCCCTGTGGCAACGCCGCTGGATGGACGCCGGCGAGCTGGAGCGTCAGCTCAACTGGTGGCGTGACACCCTGGGCAGTGAACAACCGCTGCTCGAATTGCCCACCGACCGTGCGCGCCCGGCACAACCGAGCCAGCGCGGTGCGCGTCTGGATTTCGCCCTCGATACAAACTTGGCCAAAGGGCTGATGGCCTTGGCCAAACAGCGCGGCGTCACACCGTTCATGCTGTTGCTCGCGAGTTTTCAGGCACTGCTCTATCGCTGCAGCGGCCAGTCCGATCTGCGCATTGGCGTACCGATTGCCAACCGTCATCGTGCGGAAACCCGAGGCTTGATCGGCTTCTTCGTCAACACCCAGGTGATGCGCGCCGAACTGGACGGGCGCCTGCCGTTCAGCCAGTTGCTCGACCAGACCCGCGCCGCATCGCTGGACGCCCAGGACTATCAGGACGTGCCGTTCGAACGTCTTGTCCAGGCGCTGCAAGGTGAGCGCAGCCTGAGCCACAGCCCGCTGTTCCAGGTGATGTTCAACCATCAGCAGGCGAAGCCGGCGGCCGTCAGTGGCTTGCTCGCCGGGCTGCGAGTCGAAGCGCTGAACGCGACGGCGCACACCACCCAGTTCGACCTGCAATTGGACACACAGGAGGAGGGCGACCAGCTGTTCGCCAGCCTGACCTACGCCACTGATTTGTTCGACGCCGAGCGCATCCAGCATTTGGCGCGTCATTGGAAAAACCTGCTGGCCGGCCTGTTGGCAAACCCGCAATGCCCGCTCGCGGAGCTGCCTTTGCTGGAGGCCGACGAGCGTCTGCGCATGCTCGACGACCTTAATGACACCGCCAGAAGCTACCCGGGCGAAGTCTGTGTGCAGCGTCATTTCGAAGAGCGCGTGGCTGAACACGGCGATGCGACGGCGCTGGTGTTCCAGGGTCAAAAACTGTCTTACGCCGAGCTGAACCTGCGTGCCAACCGTCTGGCTCACCACTTGCGCGCCCAGGGCGTCGGCCCGGAAGTGCTGGTAGGGATCGCCTGCGACCGCTCGTTCGAAATGGTCGTCGGCCTGCTGGCGATTCTTAAAGCTGGCGGCGCTTACGTGCCGCTCGACCCGGAATACCCGCTGGATCGCCTGAGCTACATGATCGACGACAGCGGCATTTCGCTGCTGCTGACCCAGGCGCATCTGCTGGAACAATTGCCGACCCCGGACACCGTGCGCACCTTGTGCCTGCACGCCGAAGCCGATTGGCTGAAGGATCTGCCGGGCACCGACCTGAACAACCTCGCGGTCGCCGAAAACCTCGCCTATGTGATTTACACCTCCGGTTCCACTGGCAAACCCAAAGGCGCGGGCAACCGTCATGTGGCCCTGCACAACCGTCTGGAGTGGATGCAGGAGGCCTACAACCTGTTGCCAACGGACCGCGTACTGCAAAAAACGCCGTTCAGTTTCGACGTGTCGGTGTGGGAGTTTTTCTGGCCGTTGATGAAGGGCGCCACCCTGGTCCTCGCCGCGCCCGGCGAGCATCGTGATCCGCAACGCCTGGCGGCACTGATTGTCGAGCAGGCGATCACCACGCTGCACTTCGTGCCCTCGATGCTCTCGGCCTTCATCGCTGCCGACGAGGCACTGGCCTGCACTTCGCTGACTCGGATCATTTGCAGCGGTGAAGCGCTGCCGATGGAACTGCAACGCCAGACATTGCGCGCACTGCCGCACACCCATCTCTACAACCTGTATGGCCCGACCGAAGCGGCCATCGATGTCACCCACTGGACGTGCGTGGAAGAAGGCCGCGACAGCGTGCCGATCGGCCGTCCGATTGCCAACCTTCGCACCTGCATCCTCGACAGTGAACTGCAACCCTTGCCGCTGGGCGCGGTGGGCGAGTTGTACCTGGGCGGCGTCGGCCTGGCGCGCGGCTACCACCGCCGTGGCGCGCTGACCGCCGAGCGTTTCGTGGTCGACCCGTTCGGCAGTGGCGAGCGCCTGTATCGCACCGGCGACCTGGCGCGTTATCGCGCTGATGGCGCCATCGATTACTGCGGCCGTATCGACCATCAAGTGAAGATTCGCGGTTTGCGTATCGAGCTGGGGGAAATCGAAGCGCGCCTGCAAGAACACGCCGACGTGCAGGAAGCCGTGGTCCTGGCACTCGACGGCCCGAGCGGTCAGCAGTTGGTCGCCTACGTCGTGCCGCAGGATCGCACACGGGTGGGCGCTGATGCCGAGCAACAAGGCGCCTGGCGTGAAACCCTGAAAAGCCATCTGCTCGCCAGCCTGCCGGATTACATGGTGCCGGCGCAGACCGTGTTGATCGAACAAATGCCCCTGAGCCCCAACGGCAAACTCGACCGCAAACGCCTGCCTGCGCCGACCGCACACGTCAGTCAGCGCGCCTTCGAAGCGCCGCGCAGCGAACACGAGCAGGTGCTGGCGCAGATCTGGCAGGACGTCCTGGGTGTCGAGCAGGTCGGGCGTCAGGACAACTTCTTCGAACTGGGCGGTGACTCGATCATTTCGATCCAGGTGGTCAGCCGTGCCCGTCGTGCCGGCCTGAGCCTGCAACCGCGCGACCTGTTCCAGCAGCAAACCTTGCAAGCACTGGCCGCTGTGGTCAAAGAACAGGCCGCGCCGCTGGCGCACCAAGGACCGGTGGACGGGGTGCAAACGCTCACGCCGATTCAACGCTGGTTCTTCGACGAACCGATCCCGCAGCGCGCGCACTGGAACCAGGCCGTGCTACTAACACCCCGCGAAACCCTCGAATTACCCCGCCTGCAAGCGGCGCTGCAACGGGTTCTGAAACAGCACGATGCCCTGCGTTTGCGCTTCAGCCAGGTCGACGGAACACCGCAGGAACCCTGTGGGAATGAGCCTGCTCGCGATGGCGTTAGTGCAGGCAACGTTAAGGGTGACGGTGATGACCTCATCGCGAGCAGGCTCACTCCTACAAAGTGGTCGGCGCGCTACGTCGGGGCCGACAGCGCCGATGTCATCGATATGCTCTGGACCGCCAGCGTGGCCAATGATGCCTCGCTGGAATCGGTGTGCGACGAAGCCCAGCGCAGCCTCAGTCTGCAGGACGGGCCCCTGCTACGTGTGGCCTTGATTGCCCAGGCGGATGGCACGCAACGCTTGCTGTTGGTGGTTCACCATTTGGCGGTGGACGGCGTTTCGTGGCGGGTATTGCTGGAAGATTTGCAGGCGGCTTACCAGGGCCAGGACCTGCCACCCAAGACCAGCGCGTTCCAGACCTGGGCGGACAAACTTGAGGCGTATGCACAGTCCGACGTTGCCGCCCGTGAACTGGGCTGGTGGCAAGGGCAACTGGCGGATGCAAGCGACTCGCTGCCGGCCGCCAACCCTCAGGCCCGCCAGGCCGGGCATCTGCGCCAGGGCGTCAGCATTGGCCTGGACCGTGAACAAACCCGCCAGTTGCTGCAACAGGCGCCAGCGATCTACCGCACCCAGGTCAACGACCTGTTGCTGACCGCACTGGCCCGAACCCTCAGCCGCTGGACCGGCCACGGCTCGGCATTGATTCAACTGGAAGGCCATGGCCGCGAAGAACTGTTCGACGACATCGACCTGACCCGCACCGTCGGCTGGTTCTCCAGCCTGTTCCCGGTGCGCCTGACACCCACCACTGACCTTGCAGGTTCGATCAAGGCCATCAAGCAGCAGCTGCGTGAAATCCCCGGCAAAGGCATGGGCTTCGGGCTGCTTCGGTATATGGGCGATGCCGAGTCCCAGGCGGCACTGGCCGCGCTGCCGCAAGCACGGGTCACCTTCAACTACCTCGGTCAGTTCGACCAGAGCTTCGCCGAGGACGCATTGTTCACCCCAGCCCGGGAATCCAGCGGTGCCGCGCAATCATCCCAGGCGCCGCTGCCGAACTGGCTGTCGGTGGACGGCCAGGTGTATGGCGGCGAACTGAAACTCGACTGGACGTTCAGCCGAGAATGCTTCGACCAACGGGAAATCGAAGCGCTGGCCGCCGATTACCAGCGCGAGTTACTGGCACTGATCGCTCACTGCCTGAGCGATGGCGCGGGCGGCGTGACCCCGGCGGACTTCCCGTTGGCGCGCCTGACCCAGGCCCAACTCGATGAACTGCCGGTGCCGCCCGCGCAGATCGAGGACCTGTACCCGCTGTCGCCGATGCAAGCCGGTTTGTTGTTCCACAGCCTGTACGAAAGCGACTCCGGCGCCTACGTCAATCAGCTCAGCGTCGAGGCCCGTGGACTCGATGCCGAACGGTTGGCGCGCGCGTGGCAAGCGGTGCTCGACACCCATCCGATCCTGCGCAGCAGCTTCCATTTTCCTGACGGTTTCGAAGCACCGGTGCAACTGGTCCATCGTCATCTGCAATTGCCGCTGACCTGCCTCGACTGGAGCACCCGCAACGATCAGGCCGAAGCGCTGGCGCTGTTGATCGACAGTGAACGCCTGCAACTGGATTCGACTCGCGCCCCCTTGATGCGCTTGACCCTGGTGCGCCTGGACGACGAGCGCCAGCAACTGATCTACACCCACCATCACCTGCTGCTCGATGGCTGGAGCAACTCGCTGCTGTTGAGCGAAGTCCTGCAGCGTTATGCCGGGCAGGACGTGCAGGTATCCACAGGGCGATTCGCCGACTACATCGGTTGGCTGCAACGTCAGGATGCCCAGGCCGACGAGCTGTTCTGGCGCGCGCAACTGGCGAGCCTCGACAACCCGACCTTGCTGGCTCAGAGCCTGGCGACGGTCGGGCCCAAGCGTACGTCGAGCGTCGAGTTCGCCGACCATCGCCAGACCTTCGACGTGGCCACCAGCAAACGCTTCGGCGAGTTTGCCCGTCAGCAGAAAGTCACCCTCAACACCCTGGTTCAAGGTGCGTGGGCGATCTTGCTGCAACGCTACAGCGGCCAGCGCAGCGTGGCGTTCGGTGCCACGGTGGCGGGGCGTCCGGTCGATTTGCCGGGTGCCGAAACCCAGCTCGGCCTGTTCATCAATACCTTGCCGGTGATCAGCAGTCCGGACGCAGTGGAAAGCGTCGCGCAATGGCTGACCCGTTTGCAGGCCCAGAACCTGGAACTGCGCGAACACGAGTTCACCGCGTTAGGCGATATTCAGCGCTGGGCCGGGCGTGCCGGTGAGCCGCTGTTCGACAGTCTGCTGGTGTTCGAAAACTTCCCGGTGGCCGAAGCGTTGCAACAGGGCGCACCGGCCGGTCTGAGTTTCTCGATCCCGCACAACCATGAACGCACCAACTTCCCGCTGACCTTGGCGGCGACCGCCGAAAGCCAGCTCAGCCTGAACTGGAGCTACCAGTGCAGCCATTTCAGCAGTGAGGCGATTGCGCGCATGAGCGAGCATTTGGCGACGCTGCTGACGGCCATGGTTGCGGCGCCGCAGGTGGCGTTGAGCGAACTGGACCTGCTGACCGCGCCTGAGCGGACGCAGCAGTTGCTCGAGTGGAACCCGGCGTTCACCGTCGCGGAACATCCGCTTTGCGTGCATCAGTTGATCGAGGCCCAGGCTGTCGCTCGACCCGATGCCACGGCACTGATCTTCAATGATCTGGAATTGACCTTCGACCAACTCAACCGCCGCGCCAATCAGTTGGCCCATCGCCTGCGCGCTCTGGGCATTGGCCCGGAAGTGCGTGTCGGCCTGGCGATGCAACGCTCGCCGGAGATGATCATCGGCCTGCTGGCGATCCTCAAGGCCGGCGGTGCCTACGTGCCGCTTGACCCGGCATACCCCGCCGAACGCCTGCGCTATCTGATGGAAGACAGTGGGATTTCGCTGCTGATCAGCCAATCGTGGCTGCGGGAAAAACTGCCGTTGCCAGAAAATCTGTCGGTGCTGGAAATCGATCGCGAGCCGCTGGACCTGATGGCGGACTCCAACCCGGTCAACCTCACTTGCGGCGAAAACCTTGCCTACCTGATCTACACCTCGGGCTCCACCGGCCGGCCGAAAGGCGTCAGCGTGGCGCACGGTCCGCTGGCCATGCATTGCCTGTCGATTGGCGAGCTGTACGGCATGACCCCGGATGATCGCGAGCTTCAATTCGCCTCGATCAGCTTCGACGGCGCCCACGAGCGCTGGTTGACGCCGCTGGTGTTCGGCTCGGCAGTGATGCCCCGCGATGACGAGTTGTGGAGCGTGGAGCGCACCTGCGCCGAAATCGAAAAACACGGCATCACCATCGCCTGTTTCACCCCGACCTACCTGTCGCAGATCGCCGATTTCATGGGCGTAGCGGGGCGCGATCTGCCGATCCGTTCCTACACACCGTGCGGTGAAGGCATGGCCAAGCACGCGTTCGATGAGGTGCAGCAAGTCCTGAAACCCAAGCGCCTGATCAACGGCTACGGCCCGACCGAAACGGTGATTACGCCGCTGATCTGGCTGGCGTATCCCGACACTGAATTCGACTCGGCCTTCATGCCGATCGGTCGTCCGGTCGGCAACCGCAGCGCCTACATTCTGGACGGTGGCTTGCAGCCGTTGCCGGTGGGCGTCGCGGGCGAGTTGTACCTGGGCGGGGAGGGCGTGGCGCGTGGTTACCATCAACGTCCGGACCTGACCGCTGAACGTTTTGTGCCGGACCCGTTCGTGCCTGGCGCGCGGTTGTACCGCAGTGGTGACCTCGCGCGGTTCCGTGCCGATGGCGTCGTTGAGTACCTGGGACGCATCGACCAGCAAGTGAAAATTCGCGGGTTCCGCATCGAGCTTGGCGAAATCGAAGCCTGCCTGCTGGAACACGAAGGCGTGCGCGAAGCGTTCGTGATCGACCGCGACGGCCCCGTGAGTCGCCAGCTGGTCGGTTATGTGGTGCCGCGTGACCCGCTGGCCGACGAGCAGGATTTGCGTGAAGCGCTGACCGTACATTTGCGCAGTCGCCTGCCGGCGCACATGCTGCCCGCGCATTTGATGTGCCTGGCTGCCTTGCCGCTGACACCCAACGGTAAACTCGATCGCCAAGGCCTGCCCGCGCCTGAAGCGTCACGCCAGAACTTCGAACACGTGGCCGCGGCGTCACCGGCCGAGGCGATGCTGGTGACGATCTGGCAAGAACTGCTGGGGCTGGATTCGGTGGGCGTCACCGAGAACTTCTTCGAACTCGGCGGCGACTCGATCATCTCGCTGCAAGCCGTGAGTCGTGCCGGGCAGCGCGGTCTGGTGTTCAGTCCCAAGCAACTGTTCGAACAGCAGACCATTCGTGCGCTCGCTGCGGTGGCGACCCGCCGTGAAGCAGCACTGATTGAAGCGGCGAAAGTCGAAGCGTTCTCACTGGTGCCGCACATCGATATCGCCGCTCGCGAAGGCTTGCAAGACCTGTATCCGCTGTCGCCGATGCAGCAGGGCATGCTGTTCCACTGCCTTGATTCGCCGGAACTGAATCCGTACGTCAACCAGTTGAGCGTGGCCGTGGACGGCTTGCAGGTGCCGCGATTCCGCGCGGCGTGGCAGGCATTGGTCGAGCGTCATGAAGTGCTGCGCGCGGCATTCCGCTGGCGCGATGGCCTGGCGGATCCACTGCAAGCGGTGTTCGCCGACGTCGAGTTGCCGATCGAAGAACTCGACTGGCGCGACCGTAACGACACCGAGCAAGCTTTGGGCGAACTGGCGACTGCCGAACAAGCCAAAGGCTTCGACCTGAGCTGCCCGCCGTTGATGCGATTTATCCTGGTGCGCCTGGGTGACGACCGGCACCAGATGATCTGGATCTACCACCACTTGCTGCTGGACGGCTGGAGTGCTTCGCGGTTGCTGGGCGACATGTTGCGCCTGTACCACCACGACAGCCTGCCGGCCCTGACCGGTCGTTACGCCGACTACATCGCCTGGCTGCAATGCCAGGACGGTGCGCAGGCGGAAGGCTTCTGGCGCGAGCGTCTGGCGCTGCTTGAATCGCCGACTATTCTGGCCAAGGCGTCGGGCGCCGCAGGGGCCGGGCATGGCGTGATGTACAGCAACCTCGACGCCGACGCGACGCGCAAGCTGCACACCTTCGCCAAGCGTCAGCGCGTGACGTTGAACACCCTGGTGCAAGGCGCCTGGCTGTTGCTGTTGCAACGCCACAGTGGCCAGCGCAGCGTGGCGTTCGGCGCCACGGTGGCGGGGCGTCCGACCGGTCTCGCCGGTGCCCAGGACATGCTCGGTCTGTTCATCAACACCTTGCCGGTGATCCAGACCCTCGACCCGCAACAGCCGCTGGGCGAGTGGTTGCGCGCCTTGCAGGACTACAACCTGATGGTGCGCGACTACGAGCACACGCCGTTGTCGGACATCCAGCGCTGGGCCGGGCAGGGTGGGCAAGGTCTGTTCGACAGCATCATCGTGTTTGAAAACCATCCGGTGGACCGTGCGTTGAAAGGGGGCGAGGAAGGTGAGTTGCGCTTTGCCGAGGTCGGCAGTGGCGGGGTCACCAACTTCCCGATGGACTTGATGGTCAGCGCCAACGAGGAAGGCCTGGAAGTCGAATACCTGTACCTGCGTGATCGCTTCAGTGACGTGGAAGTGCAGCGCATTCGTGCGCAGCTTGAGGGATTGTTGCGGGCGTTGCCTGAAGATGCGACCTGTTTGCTCGGCAACATCGGTTTGCCCCACGCGTTAATCAGCCAGCCACAGGCGTCGGACAACCACGCTGACCTGCTGCACGGGTTCAATCAGCATGTTCACAAGCAACCGCAGAAAATCGCCCTGTTCTGTGAAGATCGTGAAGTCAGTTATGCCGACCTTGACGCTCAGGCCAATGGGCTGGCGCAGCACCTGATCGATCTCGGTATCGGTCCGGAACAGATGGTGGCGCTGGCGCTGCCACGTTCCGAGCGCACCCTCGTTGCGTTCCTGGCGGTGCTGAAAGCCGGGGCCGCCTACTTGCCGTTGGACCTGGCGTACCCGGCCGAGCGCCTGGCTTACATGCTCAATGATTCGGCGGCGAGCCTGTTGCTGTGCGACAGCGACCTGAGTGAACGCTTGCCGCTGGCGGACAGCCCGCCACGGCTGTTGCTTGATCAGTTGAGCATTGCCGGCAACGTCCAGTGCCCATCGTCGACGCCGCTGGCGGAGCACCTGGCGTACCTGATTTATACCTCCGGTTCCACTGGCCAACCGAAAGGCGTGGCCGTGGCGCGCGGTCCTATTGCCCGGCATTGCCGCGGCATCATCGACCTCTATGAACTGGCCCCGCGCAGTCGTGAACTGCACTTCATGTCGTTCGCGTTCGACGGTGCGCAGGAGCGGTGGCTGAGTGTGCTGTTGGCCGGTGGCAGTCTGGTGATCCGCGACGACAGTTTGTGGACCCCGGAGCAGACCCTGGAGGTGCTGCACCGTCATGGCGTCACCGTGGCCTGCTTCCCGCCAGCGTACCTGCAACAGATGGCCGAAGTCGCCGAACATCTCGGCAATCCACCGGCGGTCGAGGTGTATTGCTTTGGTGGGGACGCGGTACCGGAAGCGAGTTTCGAACAGGTCAAACGCGCCTTGCGTCCGCAACGTCTGGTCAACGGCTATGGCCCGACCGAAACCGTGGTCACGCCATTGCTGTGGCGTGCCGAGGCCAGCGAAACCTGCGACGCCGCCTATGCGCCGATCGGGCGTGGTGTGGCCGGGCGTGGCCTGTACGTGCTGGATGCCGACCTCAACCCGTTGCCGGTCGGTGTCAGCGGCGAGCTGTACCTGGGCGGTGAATGCCTGGCGCGGGGTTATCACCTGCGCCCGGGCATGAGCGCCGAGCGGTTCATCCCCGACCCGTTCGAGGCCGGTGGCCGCATGTATCGCACTGGCGACCTGGTGCGCCAGCGCGAGTGCGGGCTGATCGATTATCTGGGGCGTCTTGACCAGCAGGTGAAAATCCGTGGTTTCCGCATCGAACTGGGGGAAATCGAAGCGCGTCTGCGTGAGTGTGCCGGTGTGCAGGATGCCGCCGTGGTGGTGCACGACACGCCGACCGGCAAGCAGTTGGTGGGTTACGTGGTGGCGGGCGGGGCGGTCGGGCTGGATCGACGCCTGAAAGCCGAACTGCAAGCGCAACTGCCGGACTACATGGTGCCGGCGCGCATCCTGGTGCTGGAGCGCTTCGCGCTGTCGGCCAACGGCAAACTCGATCGTCGTGCATTGCCGGTGCCTGAATGGGCGCTCGGCGGCTATCGCGCGCCGCGTAACCCATTGGAAACGGCGTTGACCGCGATCTGGCAAGACGTGCTCGGCGTGCCGCAGGTGGGCATCGACGACAACTTCTTCGAATTGGGCGGCGATTCGTTGCAGGTGCTCAAAGTCATCTCACGGGTGCGCAGTCAGCCGCAATTGGGCTTCGAATTGAAACTGCGGGATTTGATGCAGAAACCCTGCATCGCTGAACTCAGTGGTTACCAGGCAGCCGAGCCCGTGACGTCGGCGCCGGACCCGTTGCTGGCGTTGAACGCGCGGATCCCCAACGTGCCGGCGCTGTTCTGCCTGCATGCCGGTTTCGGCACGGTGTTCGACTACGAACCACTGGCGCGGCGTCTGGAAGGGCGGCGCACGGTGTATGGCCTGCAATGCCGCATGTTGCTCGATCCGAACTGGCAGGACGATTCATTGCTGACCATGGCTCAGGCCTATGCGCAACGTATTCGTGCTCAGCAGGCCAAGGGGCCGTACTACTTGCTGGGCTGGTCGTTGGGTGGCGCGCTGACGCAATTGGTCGCCCGGGAGCTGGAATCTCAAGGTGAGCAGGTGACCTTTGCCGGACTGGTCGACAGCTACATCGCCGGTACCGCCGAAGCGGGTGACTGGCGCGAGGACCTGGGGGATTTCCTCAGGTTCGTGCTGGGGCTGCCGGCTGAAGAGGCTCAGGCATTGATCGTGTTTAAGGCAGCTGATTTGAACGAGCGAGAGGGCGCTACTGCCGTGATCGAAGCCGCCTTGCACGGCTCCAACGAGCAAGCTGCGCTGGGGGCGGGGGAGCTTACACAGATTTTCGTCACCGGCTCACGGTTGAAGCAACTGGCACTCGCGCACCGGCAACTGCCGGCGATCAACGCCGCGGCGCATCGCTGGTGGGTGGCTGAGCGTGACGATGAACGTCGGGTGTTCGAAGCCCAGGTCGGCAGCCATGGCGTTGATCGTCTGTTGGCCGGCGGGCACTACGAACTGCTGCGCAGTGATGAACTGCTTGATGAGCTGGAGGATTTGCTCGAACAGCGTTTGGCGATTGCTTGAAAGCGCGGCTCGGAAGACGGGACGAATAACGTTTGTTAATGGGGTTCGCTGACTCCCCTCACCACAGGGTTGTCGCTGATTTCAAAATTCTGTATTGACCTATTTGTGTAGAAGGATTCATCCCATGCCTGTTTTGCCAGAACTCGAAGCATTCCTCGAACTCGCCGAGTTCGGCCGCATGACCGGCAAGAGCCGCGCCATGCACGAACTCACCCCGGAGCAGGCACGGATCGATTTCGAAGCCTCCTCGGGCTTCCTCGATACACCGCTGGAATCGGTGTCCTGCCAGTCACTCACGATCACCGCGCGAGACGGCTTCAGCCTGCCGGCGCGGTTGTATCGTGACGGCCAGGGAGGCGACGGCTTGCAACCCGTGGTGCTGTATTTTCACGGCGGTGGCTACGTGGTCGGCAGCCTCGACTCTCACGATGCGCTGTGCCGACGCCTGACCGCGCAAGGCGGGTTCGCCCTGTTGACGGTGGATTATCGTCTGGCCCCGCAATGGCGTTTCCCGACCCCGGTGCAGGACGCTTGCGATGCCGGCAACTGGCTGGTGCGCGAAGGTGCGCGACACGGCCTCGATGCCACACGCGTGGCGTTGGCCGGCGACAGCGTCGGTGCCACGTTGGCCACGGTCCTGTCGATCATGGCCGTGCGTGAACCGGCCGAACTCACACTGAACCCCAGGGCCCAGGTGCTGGTGTACCCGGTCACCGATGCCACCACCCAACGCGCGTCTCATCGGGATTTCGCCGAAGGCTACCTGCTCGAAACCCCGACCCTGGACTGGTTCTACGCCCACTACAGCCGCACACCCGCAGACCTCGCCGACTGGCGCTGCTCACCATTGCTGGCGCCTGACCTGTCAGGCATCGCCCCCGCCCTGGTCTACCTCGCCGGACATGACCCCTTGCACGACGAAGGGCTGGCCTACGCTGAGCGACTGCGAGAAACGGGGAACGAAGTGACGCTGCTGGAACAGCCAGGCATGACCCACGACTTCATGCGCATGGGCGGGTTGTTGAGCGAAGTGGAGGGGATTCATGCGCAAGTGGCAGAGTGGGTGCGTGCACGTTTGTGAGACGAAAAACCAAACCGCCGGCCCACATGTGATCCCGGATCTGCACGACCTGTGTGTTCACTGAAGATCAAATGTAGGAGTGAGCCTGCTCGCGATAGCGACATGACAGGCACCTTTGAGTGACTGTTGGTCCGCTATCGCGAGCAGGCTCACTCCTACAGGGTTTGGTGCTGATCACAAGATCCAGCCACACCACCGCTCACTGTGGGAGCGGGCTTGCTCGCGAAGACGGCATCACATTCAGCACTAAACCATCACCCAAAAAAATGCCCGCCTCTCACGAAGCGGGCATTTCTCATTTCAGCTTATCGTTCAGAAATCATACTTCGCGGTCAGCTGCAGGTTGCGCGGTTCGCCGTAGAAGGTGGTGTCGAAGTTACCCAGGCCCGTCAGGTATTTCTTGTCGAAGACGTTGTTGGCATTGACGGTGAAGCTCAGGTGATCGTCGTACGCGTAGCGGGTCATCAGGTCCACGAGGGTGTAGCCGGCTTGCTTGATCTGCGTGTAGTCGCCAGCAGGTGCGCTGTAGATCTTGCCGTAGAACGCACTCTGCCAGCTCACGCCGCCACCGATGGTCACCTGGTTCAGCGCGCCAGGCAGGCGATAGGTAGTGAACGTGCGAACAACGTGTTCAGGCTTGGACGTGGACAGCGGGTAGCCGAAGATGCGCTGCTCGTCCTGGTCACGAGTACGTGCATAGGTGTAGCCGGCAGACACGTTCCAGTCTGGGGCCACTTCGCCAGCCAGTTCCAGTTCGACACCGTTGGTGGTGGCGCCGTCGATGGCCTTGTAGATGCCTTCGTTGGTGACCGGGTTGGTGCCGATCGATTCAGCGACGTTGTCCTGCTCGATACGGAAGAACGCCAGGCTGGCGTTCAGCTTGCCTTCGAAGTAGGCCGCTTTCAGACCGGTTTCATAAGCATTGCCTTCCACCGGCGCCAGGGTCGAACCGTTGACGTCCTTGTAGATCTGCGGCTGGTAAATGCTGGTGTAGCTGCCATACACCGAGTACGTGTCGTTCAGGTCATAGACCACACCGGCATAGGGCGTGACGACGCCGTGTTCCTTGTAGCTGGCGTGGGTGTCGTCCAGACCCGCACCCGGGTTATAGGAATAATCTTCGTTGTACTTGAAGGTGCTCAGACGGCTGCCGAGGATGAACGATAGGTCGTCGGTCGGACGCAGGCGAGTGGCGAGGTAGATGCCGTTCTGGCTCTGAGTACGTTCGTATTTGCCGTTTTTCGGAAACTCCTGCTTGGGCAGGGTACCGTTCCAGTCATAGATGCTGCCCGGGACCATTTCGAATGCACTGGTATCGAACGTCGCGCCGGTCTGGCGCGAATGCGATGCCATGAACCCGGCGACCAGTTCGTGCTCGCGACCGCCGAGGGTAAACGGTCCGGACACGTTCACGTCTGCCGTGTCCTGAACGCGATGGCCTTCCCAGCGACCCCAGTAGAGAAACATGCCTTCGCCGGTGGCGCGATCAGGGTTGCCGCCGCTGGCCGAGGCCAGTTGGGTATCGTGATCGGTGGTTTTCTGGTTGAGGCTGAGCTTGAGTTTCCAGTCGTTGGCCAGCGCCTGTTCGAGGGACGCGAAGTAGGTGGTGGTGTCGAAGTCACGACGGCTCCAGTCGGCGCCCGGGTTGAAGCTGCGAGAGAAGTCGGTGCGACCGCCATCGGAGAAGTACACCGGGTTACCGGTCCAGGAAGAACCGCGTGGGGTCACGCTTTGATTGTCGATGCCGAAGGTCAGCAGGGTGTCGTCCGTGAGATCGGCTTCGAGGATGCCGTAGTACACGTCCTTCTTCTGGCTGTAGTGATCGATGTAGGAATCTTTGTCCTGATAGGCGCCGACGAAGCGCCCACGCACGGTGCCGGTATCGTTCAGCGGACCGGAGATGTCGCCTTCGGTACGGTAGTTATCCCACGAGCCTGCAGTGCCGGTTATCGATGCCTTGAATTCCTTGGTCGGTTTTTTGCGCACCAGATTGACCGTTGCCGAAGGGTCGCCCGAACCGGTCATCAGGCCAGTGGCGCCCTTGATGACTTCGACACGGTCATAAGTCGCCATGTCGACGTGCGTTGCACCTTCGTCGTACACGCCGTCGTAGATGGTGTTGACGCCGTCGTACTGGAAGTTGGTGATGGCAAAACCGCGGGCCGAGTACTCGGTACGGTCGCTGTCATATTGCTGAACCGAGATGCCGGGTGTGTTGCGCAGTACGTCAGCGATGCTCTGGGCACCGCGATCGTCCATCTGCTGACGCGTCACCACGGTCACCGATTGCGGCGTTTCACGCAGGGTCAACGGCAGCTTGGTCGCCGTAGTCGTCGCACCGGTGGTGTAGGAGCCGGTGTCTTCAGTGGTCAGGCCCAGGGCCTGGCCGGAAATGGTGGTTGCGCCCAGTTGCAGGCTCGCGCCGCCACCGGACATCAGGGTCACGGTGTTGCCGTTGATCTGGAACGAGATGCCGGTGCCCTTGAGCAGTTCCGACAGGGCTTGCGACGGCTCCAGCGAACCGGACACAGCGCGGGATTTGATCCCTGCGACCTGGTCCGGGCTGTACAGAATCTGCAGATTGGTCTGCATGCCCAGCTCGGTGAGTGCGCTGGACAGTGGCTGTACCGCAATACTCACTTTTACAGGTGCAGCATTGGCCATCGAGCTCCCCAGCAAGGTGGCGCTCAGCAATACGCTGGTGAACAGGGTGCGATGCAAAGTCGGGCGCTTTACGGCCAGCGCGAGAGGTGTGCGGCGTGTGAGAGGTCGCATTACGTACCTGAGCTCCTGAAAAAGTGTTGTGCAGCGTTTTTTGTTAATAAGAATGATTATTAAGACGGGGCGCAGACAGGAAACCGGAAAAAAAACTGGAAATAATTTTGAAATGAAGACATGAGCCGGTTCTGTGGCAAGACGCTTACCTGAGGTGAAGTCATTGTGGCGAGGGGATTTAGCGAAACGTCGCACCGCCCCGTTGGGCTGCGCAGCAGCCCCAAAAAAAGGACTGCTTCGCAGCCCAACGGGGATGAATCCCCTCGCCACAGGTAATCCATCACCATCAATCAATGTTCAGTCCGGCACGGGTATCAGGCCGGGGCGAGTTCGGTGATGACCCGTCCGCTTTCCATCCGCACCAACTGATCCGCTACATCGAAATACCGGTCATCGTGGGAGATCACGATGATGGTCTTGCCCAGGCGCTTCAGGTCGGGCAGCAGCTCGGTGTAGAAGATTCGCCGGAAGGTCGGGTCCTGATCCGCCGCCCATTCGTCAAACACCAGCACCGGACGTTCCTCGAGCCAGGCATTCACCAAGGCCAGGCGTTTGCGCTGGCCGGTGGACAGGTCGGTGGTGGTGAAGCTGCCGTCCTTGACGCTGACCTTGTGCGAAATCTCCAGCCGTTGCAGGTACTTGTTGGCATCTTCGGGAATGTGTTGGTCGCCCTGAACCACATCATCGAACAAGTAGTAGTCAGCAAAGATCGTGGTGAACAACTGGCGGTAGTCGTCGCGGTTCTGTGCGTCGATCGCCTCGCCATTGACGCAGATTTCCCCTTGCTGCGGCGTGTACAGCCCCAGCAGCAGCTTGATCAGCGTGGTCTTGCCGCAGCCGTTTTCGCCGACGATAAAGGTGATGTCGCCTTGCTTGATCGTCAGGTTCACCGGCCCCAGCTGGAAGGGCGCAGCACCTTCGGCGGCAGGGAAGGCGAAACGCACATCGGCGAGTTTCAGTTCGTGCACCGCTTGTTTGACCTGCCCCTGATCGCTCAGGAGCAGATGCGGTTCGGGGGTGGAAAATTGCTCCGACAGTTCGGCGATCCGGCGGAAGGCAATTTGCGCGCGGCTGACAATCGGCAGGGTGCTGATCAAATGTTCCAGCGGACCTTTCATGTACAGCAGCACCAGCACAAAGCCGCTCATCACGGTTTTATCAGCGCTCGGCCAGTAGGTTTGCAGTGCCAGTGCCAGGCCGATCACCACGAAGAACAGCATGGAACCAAAGGTTTTGGCGATGACAAAGGTGTTGATCGAGCGCACCTGGGTGTTGCAGATGAATTCGGCCGTGGACTTGATCCCCGAGACGAACATGCGTTGGCGGCGTGGGCGATGAATACGCAGTTCCTTGGCACCTTCGGCAATCGCGTTGTAGTGCTTTTGCAGCTCATCTTCGGCATCGCGGGCGGCCATGAAACCTTGCACACCCTTGCTTTGAGCGTAGGCCTGGATGGCTGTGCCGATCAGGATCGCAGCGACCATGATCAGGAACATCGGCCACGACAGCATCGCCAGATAACCCATGCAACCCAAGGTCACCGTGACGGAAATCGCCAGTGGCGCGAAGGCAAACGCGAAGTCGCTGATGGTGTCGACGTCGTGAGTCAGCACCGGAATCAGGCGGTGGCTGCGATAGCGCTCGATCTGTTCAATGGGCGCCGACAGGACCTTTTCACCCAACTGTTTACGCAGCTTGGCGATGATGTGCTGGCCGACGTAATTGGTGCCGATGTCCGAGCAGATCGAGCTGGCCAACGCCAACAGGCACAGCCCCGCGAACAACGCGACCACGCCTTGGGTCAGGCCGGTGTCCGAATGCAGGGCGTTGTTGATGGTCGCCAGCAAGACCGTGACGCTCAGACCGCCGACCATGCCCAGGAAAATGGACGCAGCGACGATGAGTCGAAACGGTTTCAGCAAGGCGAACAACTCGCCGATGGCGCCACGGGGAGGCTGGGTCATGGAAGACAGTTCCTTGGGTGTAAAGGCAGATACCCAGTAGAACGTCTGGTCGCAGGCTTAATTTAGAGGGGCGCCGACTGGCGGGTATCGCGACTCAAACACATGACCCTGTGGGAGCGAGCTTGCTCGCAATAGCGGACTATCAGCCGACATACCTATCGACTGAGACGCAGTCATCGCGAGCAAGCTCGCTCCCACAGGGTAAGGGTGTTGTTTATAGCTCGCGCACAATCCGGAACCCTATCCAGTCCCCACGCTCCTGCGGGTATTGGCTGTTGCGATTGCCCGAACGGGAAAACACCGGAGCCTCACCCCAGTCGTTGCCGCGAATTCGCACCGCTTCGCACTTGGCTTCGACCCATGCGCTGCCGTCGGTGGGGGCGCCGACGTAGTTCGGATGCTCGCAGTCTTCGACCCATTCGTAGACGTTGCCATGCATGTCGTACATGCCGAACGCGTTCGGTGCATAACTGCCCACCGGCGAGCTGTAGCTATAGCCGTCCGCCGGGCCGTAGGTGTTGGCGTGTTTGGCGATGCTGTATTCCTTGCCCTCGTCGAACGGGAAGGGAAACGGTCCCTTGGTACCGCCACGCGCCGCGTATTCGCGTTGGGCTTCGCTGACCATGCGGTACGTCTGCCCGGTCTTTTTCGAAAGCCAGTCGACGTAGTTTTTCACGTCGTCAAAGTTCATGCACACCGCAGGCTGGCGCGGGCCCTGGGGGTAACGCGGTTTGCTGGCGACGCACTCACGACCGGGCCTTGTGTCGCCATTGGCGATGGTCACGCCACTGTCGCGCACGTAGCTGTCCCACTCACCGGCGGTGACCTGAAAGCGGCTCATGGCGAAGGGCTTGGCGAAGGTCACCGCATGCATCGGACTTTCATCGGGCTCGCGCCCGACTTCATCATCCGGCGTGCCCATGGTGAACGTGCCAGCGGGCAGCACCACCATTTCCGGGCAGTCCCGGCAGTCCTTGAACACCTTGCCCGGCTGTGGCGGCGTGGCGGCCACGGCGGTGGCAGGTGCAAGAGCGGCCATGAGTGCAGTGAGGGCAAGCGCCTTGAGTGGCAGTGTCGGCAGATCTCGATTCATGAGTCATCTCGAGTAAAGAAAAACGGAGGTATGAGCAACAAATCATTGTGGCGAGGGGATTCATCCCCGTTGGGTTGCAAAGCAACCCCGCTCTTTACCTCAAAAGCAGAGGCCTGCTGCGCAGCCCAGCGGGCGTGAACTCCCTCGCCACATGAGCCTGTATGCCTTTGATCCTGTGCGCAGGTGTGCATCGTCAGGTTGTCTTGCTCAGCAGGGCCATAAATCGGTCGATCTCGTGTTCAGTGTTGAGCAACCCCGGGGCAATGCGAATCACCGGACCAACATCGCGTTCCACGGAATCGCAGACAACGCGGTTTGCCATCAACTGCGCAGCGACTTTTTCGCAGTCGCGGTCCTTGATCCGGAAGAAGGTGAAGCCAGCCGACAGCGCCGGGCTTTGCGGCGTCACCAGTTCGATCTGCGACTGTTCCAGCAGGCGATTTTTCGCATAGGTGTTCAGCGCATGAATGCGTGTCTGCACCTCGGCCTTGCCCAATTGCAGGTGCAGCTTGAACGCCTCATCCAGGGCCCAGCGATGCTCGAAGCTGTGATAGCCGCCGGGGGTCATGATGGTCGAGAAGGACGTTGCCTCGGAGAAGGTCGGGATGGTTGGCGTCACGTCTTTGAGCTCGGCGGAGCGGGCGCAAATGATTCCGGTGCCCCGTGGACCGAACATCCATTTATGCGTGCCGGCGATGAAGAAGTCGCAATGCATGTCAGGAAAATCGAGGTTCTCGACACCGAAGCCATGCACGCCGTCGACCACGTACAGAATGCGGTCTTTTTCGTCGCGGTTGCGGTTCAGCTCTTCCACCAGCTTGCCGATTTCGCCGATGGGCAGTTTCACGCCGCTGCCCGACTGCACCCAGGTCATGCCCAGCACACGGGTGTTCGGGCGAATGCCCTGGGCGATCGACGCCAGCACTTCGTCCTCGGAAATGTCGCGACTGCTTTCGAACAGCTTGAGCTTGCGGATCTTCACCCCGTCCTTCTGCTGGCGGTAATCCAGCGTGTAATTGGTCGCGTAGTGCTCGTGTTCGGTGGTGAGGATTTCCTGGTCCGGGCGCACATGGATGCCGCCGTAGATCAGCGACAAACCCTCGGTGGTGCTGCCGGTGAGGGCGATCTGTTCAGGGGTGGCCTTGAGGTAACGAGCAGCCCACGCGCGAACTTCCTGTTCGCGTTTCTCGGTTTCCCCCAGGTCCCAGTCCATGGCTCGGCCGGGGTTGCGGTCGAGGTTGGCGCGGTGCCTGTCGATGGCTTCGCGCACGGGCCTCGGGTGCGACGTCACCAGGAAGTTGGCGAAGTGCAGGTAGTCCGGATCCTGATTGAACAGCTGACGCAACTGCGTCCATTTGTCCTTCGGCAACGGCGCTGGATTGGCGGCCAATGCCGGCAGGTTCACAGCGGCACCCAAGGGCAGGCCCGCGGCAAGAAGGCCGGCCTGCTTGAGGAATGAACGACGGTTGGTCATAAGATCGGTTCGCTTTTGCAAAAGAGAAAAATCAGTGGTTCGCCACAGGTTTCGACGACTGCTGCACCTGGTCCCAGACCCGCAGGAAATTACCGCCCCAGAGCTTGGCGATGTCGGCGTCGCTGTAGCCGCGGCTGATCAGTTCGGCCGTCACGTTGCGGGCTTCGCTGACGTCTTTCCAGCCATCGAGACCGCCGCCGTCGTTGAAGTCGGAACTGATGCCGACATGGTCGATACCGATTTTCTTCACCGCATAGTCAATCGCGTCGCCATAGTCCTTGAGTGTGGCTTTGGGCTCTTCATCGACAATCGCGTAGAGCTGGCTGGCGTACTCGCCGAAGCGCTGCTCGGACCAGACGGTGATGATCGGATCACCCGGCATCAAGGCCATTTCCAGGCCTTGCAAGGGCTGCAGATCGAAGCGCGCACGCAGGGCGTTGAGCTTGTCCTGAGTGGCCTGGCTGAGCGGGCGGATGTAGGTCGGGAAACCAACGATCTGCACCACGCCGCCACTGTTCTTGATCAGTTGCATTTCCTGGTCGCTGAGGTTACGCGGGATGTCCACCAGCGCCCGCGGCGCCGAATGCGAGGCCACTATCGGCGTGCGACTCAGTTGCGCGACTTGTTCCAGTGCCTTGGTCGACATTTGCGAGACATCGATGATCACCCCGAGGTCATTGAGACGATGCACGGCCTGCTGGCCGATCTCCGACAAGCCGCCAAGGGCGTCACGGGAATCATTGAAAAACGGCAGCGGGCGGGAGGAGTCGGCCCAGGCGTTGTTGCCCACGTAACTGAAGCCGAACATGCGCATGCCCCGTGCCGCCCAGGTGTCCAGGGCGTTCAGGTCGTTGCCCAGCGGGTAGGCGTTGAGCATGCTGAGGAAAATCGCGAACTTGCCTTCGCCATGCAGGCGCCGGAAATCGTCGGGGGTGTAGGCGATGGCGACCTGGTTGGGGAAGTCGCGCACCATCGTGCTGATGATCTTGTAGCGGGTTTCCTGCTCGAACCGCGCCTCGTCGACGAACCCGGCGGTGGGGCGGTGGGGTGCGTTTTCGCCGTTCCAGATTTCCGGCCAGCCGAAGATGGTCAGGGCTGCGCCGGACAGACGACCGCGCCCGGTCTTGACCAGGTCGAACTGGCCGGTGCCGTCCTTGTCGGCTTCGTTGCCGGCGGTGCCGAAGTCCAGCGGGACGGTGACGTGGCTGTCGAAGGAAAGGATGCGCTCTTGCAGCTCATCGGCTTGCTTCATCACCTTCACCGGGTAACCAGGATTGTCCTTGAACCAGTAATCCCAGGCCGCATAGCCGGCTCCGGCGGTGATGGCCAGCGCCAGCGGCAGGCCGAGGTAAAGAGCCTTTTTCGAACGTGGTTTTGTCATTGCCATCTCAGTCAGGTTCGCCACCCCGATGCGGGCGCAGGGGCCTTTGCTATCTGGGAAGAACGAGTTTGCAGGTTGGAAATTTAATTGAATTTGCGGGCCTCATCGCGAGCAAGCTTTGCTTCTACAGGGACTGCAGTTCTCCCACGATCCTGTGGGAGCAAAGCTTGCTCGCGATGCTCTTAAATTTACGGCAGCAACAAACGTTCTAGCTGGATAAAGCCTGCTTCATGGCTGACACAGGTAGGGCAATGACGATTTCTCGACGATGGTTCATGGCAGGCCTGGCGCTGACCGGTGCCGCCGTGCCCGCGGCTTTTTATGGGCATCGCGAATGGAGCAAACCGGATCCGACGATCACCCCCGGGGAAGCCTCGTTCGACGTGGCGGATGTCGCCGGCCAGCATCTGGCGAACACCTTGCGTGGCGTCTGGCAGATTCGTTTCGAGGGGCAGGACGGCGGTCTCGAAGGCTTGCCTCGGGACGGTCTGGAAGTGTTCCTCGACGTCGGTCACAAGGGTCGCGGTTTGATCGGGTTTCTCGACACCGCCGAGCGGTTGCGGGCTAGCGAGGCGCCGCGCTACCGGGTATTGGGCGATCTGGCAGATGCCAAACCTGCCGAACTGAGCTGGCGACTGATTAGCGCCAATGCGCTGCACGACACGCCGGATTACGAGTTCAGCATGTCCCTGGACGAGGTGTGGGCCGGGTTTGGCAATGCCGGCAGCGGCACGCTCAGTGGTCGGGTGCTCAACCTGGATCGGCCGCTGATGCTGACCGCCCAGGACAATCGGTTCATCGCCGTCAAACGCACCTTTCCCGAAGCCCGGGAGCGCACGGGCCTTAATGCGCCGCTGTTGGCCTGGCTGATTTCCCCGGAACACCGCCTGTTTCACCAGCTCTGGCACGCCTCCCGGGACAAGTGGCACACGCTGCCCGAAGACAAGCGCAATGCTTTGCGCGGCATTGGCTGGCAGCCCGGCCCGCGCGATAAGGAGCGCGATGCCCGTGGCGCGCGCAAGGATCGCAATGGGTCCGGCGTGGACTTTTTCTTCATGCACCGGCACATGCTCGGTACGGCGCGTTCGATGCAGGATCTACCCTCGTGGCCGCACTTCCCGTTGCCGCAACCGGAACTGGTCCGCGATCGTGTGGGCTTCGCGGCGTATTTCGATAATCACGACGGCACAGCGTTGCCACCGACCTGGTTGGCGGACGACGACGCCGAGTACTCGCAGTGGGTCGCCGACATCAAAACCGCCGAGACCTACCACAGCAATTTTCAGGTGTGGGAGTCGCGCTATCGCGATCCGCGTTATCTGTCGAAGCTGACCCTGGGCCAGTTCGGCTCGGAGGTCGAATTAGGCCTGCACGATTGGCTGCACATGCGCTGGGCCTCGGTGCCGCGGGACCCGTCCAACGGCCAGCCGGTGCCGTTTGCGCGGGATCCGTCGGACTTTTCCGCGCGCTGGTTCGCTGCGGAAAACGACTTTCTCGGCGACCCGTTTTCGTCCCACGTGAACCCGGTGTTCTGGCATTTTCACGGCTGGATCGATGATCGCCTGGAAGATTGGTTCCGGGCTCATGAGCGGTTTCATCCGGGCGAGGTGAATCGGTTGGAGGTCAACGGCGTGGCGTGGTTCGCGCCGGGGCGTTGGGTTGAAATTGATGATCCCTGGCTGGGGCCGGGCACCCATGGCTGCAGCACCACGCCGGGTTTGCAGCCGGGCAAGTCGGTGGAAATGGACCCGGAAACCATGAAGCTGGCGTTGCGCATTACCTTCGGCGAGGACGAGAAGAAACTCGCGGACCTGTTGCGCAAAGTACCGCAACGACCTTGGTATGCACGGCATTTGAAGGCCAAATAAAGCCAGGCTTGAGACCGCGTTATCGTTCATCGCGAGCAAGCTTTGCTCCCACAGGATTGATGTAAGCCGCAAATTCCATGTACGACTCATAAACCTGTGGGAGCGGGCTTGCCCGCGATGGCGGTTTGGCAGGTGGCAGTGATGTTGGATGTCCCGGCCTCATCGCGGGTAAGCCCGCTCCCTCAGGTGATCATTGTTGAACACAGATTCCGTGTTCACTGGAGATCAGTGTGGGAGCGAGGCTGCTCGCGATTGGGCCCTCACAGACACCCAAAATCACAAAACCTGCCACCCCCCACCCAACGCCTTGTACAGCGCAATACTCGCCTGCATCCGCGCCAGCCGCAGTTGCACATTCAAATCCTGCGCCGCATACAGCGTTCGCTGTGTTTCCAGCACTGTCAGCAAATCCTCGGCCCCGGCCTGATAGCGACTCTGGGCAATGTTGAAGGCTGTCTGCGCCTGATTCAGTTCTTCCCCTTGCCACTGCCGCTGCTCATCCAGCCCGCGAATGCTGTTGAGGGCTTTTTCCACGTCGGCGAAGCCATTGATGATTGCCCCGCGATACGCTTCCAGCAGCTCCTCCTGACGGGCCGTAGCCTTGTCACGCTCGGCACCCAGGCGACCATTGTTGAACACCGGCGCAAGCAGCCCGGCGGTGAGGTTGTAAAACGGGCTGCGCAGGATATCCGCCGCGCGATCCGCACCCGAGCCCAGTTCGGCACTCAGGGTGACGGTAGGCAGCATGGCGGCGCGCGCAATGGTGACGTCGGCTTGTGCGGCGGCCAGTTGCGCTTCGGCGCGGGCAATGTCCGGACGACGGCTGATCAGCTCGCTGGGCAACCCGGCCGCGATCGTCGGCCAGGTCAGTTGATCGAAACGTTCCTGCCCCAGGGACAGCTGTTGCACCGGCCGGCCAAGCAGGGCGGCGAGGCTGATCTGCGCCTCCTGCGTCTGTTGCTGCACCAGTGGCAATTGCCGTTGTTGCGCGGCCACCAGGCTCTTCTGTTGCGCCAGCTCCAGTGCTGTCGCCGAGCCCGAGTCAAAGCGCGTCTGAACCAGTTTCAGCACGCTCTGTGCGTTGGCCAGGTTGAGCTCGGCGATGCGTTGTTGCTCCTGCAGTGACAGGGTTTGCGCGTAGCCGTTGGCGACGCTGCTGAGCAGGGTCAACTCCACGGTTGCCTGATCGAATTCGCTGGCCTGCAAAGCGAACTGTGCACTGTCGCGAGACGCCCGTTGGCCGCCCCAGAAATCGATTTCGTAGCTGGCGCTGAGGTTGGCGTCGAAGTAGTCCACCGCCTTGTTGCTGCTGTCGGCATCCAGCTGGCTGTAGCCATTGCCGCGCAACAGTTTCTGGCGATTGGCATTCAGGCCGGCCTTGACCTCCGGCAGTTGCGAGCCACCGGCAACCACCGTTTCCGCCTGCGCCTGGCGCACCCGGGCCATGGCGGCGGACAGGTCGAAACTGCCGACCCTGGCCTGCTCGACCAGGCGATCCAGCTGCGGGCTGCCGAACTGCGACCACCACTGCACATTGCTGCGAGTCGCGCTCTCGCTGTGGGGCGACTGCCAGGCGGCGGGAGGGGCAATACCACTGTCCGGACGCTGAGCGGGACTGCCGCACGCGCCGAGCAACACGCAGAGGGTCAACAGACTGAGTTGCGGCTTCATAAATCGATCATTCACTGGTAAGGGCCGTGACCGGGTCGAGTCGGGCAGCTTTGCGGGCCGGCATGAAGCCGAAGACAACACCGGTGACCAAGGCGCAGCCAAAGGCACCAAGCAACGCTATCAAGGAAAAGGCGACCGCCACTTCGCTGAGGACCAACACGCCGCCGACGATCAGGGCGAGTGCAATACCAGCGAGTCCGCCCACCACCGAGAGCATCACCGCCTCGGTCAGAAACTGGCGCAGAATGTCGCGCTGGCGTGCACCGGTGGCCATGCGGATGCCAATCTCCCGGGTTCGTTCACGCACCGTCATGAGCATGATGTTCATCACGCCGATCCCGCCGACCAACAGCGAAATCGCGGCAATCGAACCAAGCATCAGCGACAGGGTATTTTGTGTGCGCGCCTCGGCCTGGATCATCGCGGCGTTGTTGGTCAGTTCGAAATCTTTCTTGCCATTGTGCAGGCGCAGCATCAACTGCTCGATGGCCTGTTCCGCTTCCTTGACCTTGCGCGCATCGGCAGCGGCGATGGCGATGTATTCCGGATTATGGGTGCCGAATAACCGCACGCTGGCCGCCGAGTAGGGGATGGCGATGCGGTCGTCGCTGTCGGAGTCGCCAGAGCTGGCGCCTTTTTCGGCAAGCACGCCGACCACCTGGAACGGCACGTTTTCGATCAGGATGTACTGGCCGATCGGGTTGGCGACGTTCTTCAACAGTTTCTGCCGCACCTTGTGACCGATCACCGCCACGGCGGCGGCGTTCTGTTCATCGGCCTCGGTGAAGTAACTGCCCTCGACCACGGGCCAGTTGAAGATCGCCGGAAAGTTGGTGTCGTTGCCGCCGACGTAGCTCATGTGATCAAGATTGCCGAAGCGCACCCCGGCCTCCTGACCGTTGACCGGCATGATGCGCATCACCTGCGGCAGGCTCGCCACCGCCTTGACCTCGTCCAGCGTCACGATGCCCAGCGGGGTTCGCGGGTTCGGCGAGGAGCCGCTGAGGTAAATGATGTTGGAGCCAAATGCGCCCATCTGCGCCATCACCTGGCGTTTGCTGCCTTCACCGACGGCCAGCATCACCACCACCGACGCAACGCCGATGATGATGCCCAGCAGCGTCAGCGCGGTGCGGAACTTGTTGATCCACATCACCCGCCACGCCGCTTGCACCGCGTCCACCAGCTCACCTTTCCAGGCGCCCGTGGCTTCGGCGCCTTCGGTCAGACGCTTGCGCAAATCCACCGCTTGCAAGGCGCCGGGATTGGCCGAGGTCTGGACCTCGGGATGGTCACGGGCGCTGTCGCTGATGATCAGCCCGTCGCGAATTTCGATGAT
The DNA here is from genome assembly GCF_015351605.1 of Pseudomonas sp. p50(2008). Classification (NCBI taxonomy): domain Bacteria; kingdom Pseudomonadati; phylum Pseudomonadota; class Gammaproteobacteria; order Pseudomonadales; family Pseudomonadaceae; genus Pseudomonas; species Pseudomonas sp. p50(2008). Next base: position 491,487 of record NZ_JACMYF010000006.1, on the reverse strand, counting down.
GCGCTTGGCCCGTGCCGCGACTTCGCGGTCGTGGGTAATGAGGATCACCACGTGGCCCTGGCTCGCCAGTTCGTCGAGCAGGGTCATGACCTCGGCGCCACTGTGGCTGTCCAGGGCGCCAGTGGGTTCGTCGGCCAGAATGATGTGGCCGCCGTTCATCAAGGCGCGGGCGATCGACACCCGTTGCTGCTGGCCGCCGGAAAGCTGATGCGGGCGGTTGCCGGTGCGTGACGCCAGGCCGAGCCGGTCGAGGAGGGCGGCGGCGCGGGCATGACGTTCGGCGGCCGGGGTGCCGGCGTAGATCGCCGGCATCTCGACGTTTTCCTGGGCAGAGCCGGACGGGATCAGGTGGTACCCCTGGAACACAAAGCCGAATGCCTCGCGGCGTAGCCAGGCCAGTTCATCGCTGTCGAGGCCGGCGACGTTTTCCCCGGCGAAGCGATACTCGCCCGACGTCGGGCGGTCGAGGCAGCCGAGGATGTTCATCAAGGTCGATTTGCCGGAGCCCGAGGCGCCGACGATGGCGACGAATTCACCCGCGTGGATCGACAGGTCGATGCCGCGCAACACCTGAACTTCAGGCGCGTCGCCACCGCCGTAGGATTTGCGGATGTCCTGCAGGTCGATCAGGGGCGTCAGCATTCAGCCGCCACTCCCGTCGACCGGTCCGATCAACAGGTGATCGCCTTCCTGCAAGCCGTCGAGAATCTGTACCCGCAGACGATCGCTGATGCCGGTACGGACATCGCGCTGCTGCAGACTGCCGTTCTCGGCGACTACCTGGGCGGTCTGGATGTCCGCTTTTGTACCGGATTGCAGGGCAGCAATGGGCGCGGTCAGGACGTTTTTCGCCTGGTCGGACACGAAAAACACCTGGGTGGTCATCTCTGCCATCAGCGCGTTATCGGCGTTATCGACGTCGAGCAACACGGTGTACAGCACCACGCGCGCGCTGCCGCTTTTACTCGAACTGGCCGGACTGCCGCCGCCTTGACTGGTTTGATCGAGGGGTTTTGGCGGCACCGGAAGAATCTGGCGCACGGTGCTGCTCCAGCGTCGAGTGCCACCGCTGAGGGTGGTGAACCAGGCCTGCATGCCGGGTTTGACGTGACCGATGTCCGCTTCAGAGACCTCGGCCCAGACGGTCATCGGCGACAATTTGGCGATGCGCAAAATCAACGGCGTTTGCTGCTGGGCATTGAGCGTCTGGCCTTCACGGGCATCAAGGGCGACGACGGTGCCGGCCATCGGTGCGTAAATGCGCGTGTAACCGAGCTCGGCCTGGTCGCTGCGCAGGCTGGCCTGGGCCTGGCGGATCTGCGCCTGGAACATGTCGATGCGCGCCTGGGTGGCGCGCAGTTCTGCCTGGGCCGTCTGCACGTCTTCCTCACGGGTGGCACCGCCGGCCTTGAGGTTCTGTTGGCGCTGGAATTTCTGCCGGGCCAGCTCGTGCTGTGCCCGTTGTTCCTCGAGCTGAAACTTGAGGTTCTCGATGGAGAAGCGTCCGGCGTCGAGTTTGGCCTGTTGCGTGGACGGGTCGATTTCCACCAGCAACTGGCCTTCCTTGACCACGTCGCCGACTTCCACATGGATCTTGTGGATTTGCCCGGACGCCTGGGCACCGACGTCGACATACCGCCGGGGTTGCAACGTGCCCAATGCCGTGACACTGGTTTCGATGTCGCCACGGGTGACCTGAACAGTGGCGAACTTGTCCCGACCGGGGGGGATGAACTGCCAGGCGGCGACGGCGATAACGGGGATCAGACACAGTGCTACAAGCAGGGCGCGTCGGGCGTGACGGGGACGTTTCATGCAGGGTTCCAGTCAATGGAAATCGACCCGTCGTTCGTTTTGCAAGAAAAGTCCGGCAATCAGTGAACGCTGTCGGCAGACCGACAGAGACGGGGAGCTGTCCTTAATACGAGAAAAGCCGCGTCGAATTTAGGCGCGGTCACGTGGGGGCACACATATAGACCATGACTATTTGTCGGGCAAGATGAAGCAATACTTTAAATCTATATGAGAATTACTATAAATTACGCGCCTCGCTCTGCCACTATCTTGCCACTGCCCATTTTGGCGGTCGACAGAGTGGCTCAAGGAATGAATCCGCACCCGTGCGGACGGGAGTCATGTTGGAAAACTACTATCGTGAGCTGGTGTGTTTCCTGAACGCCAAGCTAGGCAACCGTCAGGTGGCCGAAGATGTGGTGCATGACGCTTATCTACGGGTTTTGGAACGCTCCAGCACCACGCCGATCGAGCAGCCCCGGGCGTTTTTGTACCGCACCGCGCTCAATCTGGTGATCGACGACCATCGGCGCAACGCCCTGCGTCAGGTCGAGTCGCTGGAAGTGCTCGATAACGAAGAGCGCTATTTCACCCCGTCCCCGCACAACAGCCTCGACCACGGCCAACGCCTGGAAATGCTCCAGCGTGCCTTGTCTGAATTGCCGCCGTTGTGCCGCGAAAGTTTTCTGCTGCGCAAGATCGAAGGCCTTTCCCACCCCGAGATCGCCGAACGCCTGGGGATCTCCCGGGCGCTGGTGGAAAAGCACATCGTCAACGCGATGAAGCATTGCCGGGTACGGATGCTGCAGTGGGATGCCCACTGATCTCATCGTGTTAAATTTTGTTTCATTGTCCTCGTCCTTACTCAACAGACGACCTGCTGTCCTGCCCCAGGGCCGGTCAGGTCACTCAGCTTTTCCTCCCCGCTGCTCGGGGGTTCATCCAGAGGACACTGGAAATGACACAGGCAATTGCATCGCCCATCGTTCACGACCTGATCGGCGTCGGTTTCGGCCCTTCGAACCTGGCGTTGGCCATCGCTCTGCAAGAACGCGGATCGAGCCAGGGTGAACTGGATGTACTGTTTCTCGACAAGCAGGCCGACTACCGCTGGCACGGCAACACCCTGGTGACCCAGAGCGAATTGCAGATCTCCTTCCTCAAAGACCTGGTGACCCTGCGCAACCCCACCAGCCCTTACTCTTTCGTCAATTACCTGAAGCACCACGGTCGTCTGGTGGACTTCATCAACCTGGGCACTTTTTACCCGTGCCGTATGGAGTACAACGACTACCTGCGCTGGGTTGCCGCGCAGTTCGACACCCAGAGCCGCTACGGTGAAGAAGTGCTGACCATCGAGCCGGTGCTGCACAACCAGCAGGTCGAAGCGCTGCGGGTAATTTCCAAAGACGCCCAAGGTCAGCAGCACGTTCGCACCACGCGTTCGGTGGTGGTCAGCGCCGGCGGCACACCGCGCATCCCGGAAGCGTTTAAAGCGCTTAAAGGAGACAACCGTGTGTTCCACCATTCCCAGTACCTGGCACAGATGGCCAAGCAGCCATGCGTGAACAACCAGCCGATGAGCATCGCGATCATCGGGGGCGGGCAGAGTGCCGCGGAAGCGTTTATCGATTTGAACGACAGCTTCCCATCGGTGCAGGTGGACATGATCCTGCGCGGCTCAGCCCTGAAACCCGCCGATGACAGCCCCTTCGTCAACGAAGTGTTCTCGCCGGAGTTCACCGACCTGGTGTTCCAGCAAGCCAGCAGCGAGCGCGAGCGTTTGGTCAACGAGTACCACAACACCAATTATTCGGTGGTGGACATCGATCTGATCGAACGCATCTACGGCATCTTCTATCGCCAGAAAGTCTCGGGCATCGCCCGTCATGCGTTCCGCACCCTGACCACGCTCTCAAAAGCCACCGCCACCGAGCACGGCATCGAACTGACGATGCGTAACAACGCGACCGGTGAAGTCACGGTGCGTCACTACGACGCCGTGGTCTTGGCCACCGGTTACGAGCGCCAGATGCACCGCAAACTGCTGGCACCGCTGGAGCAGTACCTGGGTGATTTCGAGGTGGACCGCAATTACAAACTGATCACCGACGACCGCTGCAAGGCCGGCATCTATATGCAAGGCTTCTGCCAGGCGAGTCATGGTTTGAGCGACACCTTGCTGTCGATCCTGCCGATCCGTGCGGATGAGATTGCCGGGTCGTTGTATGAACATGGCGAGAACCGTGGGCATAGCCGGTCGATGGTGGATCTGTTGTTGGCGACAGCTAGCTGAGATTTTCTGCGACAGTGAAACCGCCATCGTCGGAATGCCGCCCAGAGCAAGCTCACTCCTACATTGGATCTGTATACACAGGACCCATGTAGGAGTGAGCCTGCTCGCGATAGCGTCCCTGCAGGCACCACGAATTCACGATTCCTGAACCCCTCCTGACGAACCCCGAAACTCCCTCCCTCCAACGCGTAATGCTCTCTCGTTTACGCCCACTGCTGCCGACTAATAGCAGTTGATCCCGAACCGATTCTCCTACTCCCCTCTACAACACCGAACCATTCGTGATGACCCTTGTGTGGTTTTCGCGATGCACCATCACGCGTGCTCAATCGTGTCCCCCGGTGAACGCCTGAAAATCTGTCATGGGCCATGGATCCTCGCAGCCAGAATCGACGAAAACACTGTGGTAGCTGGCGCAATAATTTGAAACACGGAGGCGTCGTACAGGATTCAGGGAAGCTTCCTACATCAAGTTTTGTGTCGCCTAGTTACGTTGAACCCGTGGAACTATTAACGACTACCACGGGATGAAAGTAAGTGCAGGCGACACATGCCGGCTTGAAATCCCGTGAAAAAGGAGAAAGCACATGGACGGAACGCTATTGCCCTGCACGGTTGCAAATCCCCGCGGATTGCGCAGGCAAGCAGGGTTGGTTGGAGTAGGCAATCTTCCCTTTCCAAGCGAGATTGCATCTCGCAATTTCCCCGCTTCGCCGAATTTTGCTGGTTACTACGCCACCAATGATTACAACGCAGCGATGTTTCTGGCTCATGAACTGGCTTCGCCCGAAGCGGTCATGACGCCCGTAGAAGCGCAGGAGTCGGTGCAGTTATTGCGGACATTAATTCAGCGATTGAGTGCGGCTAAAAACACATCCGCTGAAGCGCTCAAGAAGCTGCAGAAAATGGCGGGGGATATTCCCGACATTGGCTCATTGCTGTTTTCTTCGACCAGTATGCCTGGCACGTTAATTACCGTCGGCAACATGGCAGCCGCGATGTCAAAGTCCAAGTCCGTGGTTGATCTGCTGGATTTGTCACCTGCGGACAAAAAGAAGTTGATTCAATGGGCAAGTGAACGTGGGAAGGCAAGTTCCACATCGGCGAAGAAAGCTTTTAAAGGCAAGATCAAACTGATACGCGTCGGGGGGCAATTGCATTTTGAAGTGCCTGTTACGGCTCAGGCGCAAAGTTATAGGGTGTTAGGTCAGGTGGGGAGCCAGGTTGCTCATATTCCAGCGTATGGAACCAGGGCTGCACTTAATAATCGGGCGATGCTTCATGCTAATGGTGCGACTCGTGGTCTCAAGTTAATGACGGGGGCTCCTGTGGGCGTTGCATTAGCTGTATTGCCACAGGCTTATGTTGACTACAGCAGTTCCACGACGATAGAAGAGTTTTATAAGAAGTCGGTTTATAGTCAGCCTGTTAATGTCGCGGCGTTTGCCGGTGGAGTAGCGAGTGGTGCATTAACAGGGATTGTTTTTGTCGCGGTAGGATTAGGTGGTGCTCCATTAGTAGTTGTTTTAGCGGTAGGGTGGCTTGGCGCCTTTGGAATTCAGTCGTTAATTATGCACTTAGGCGTAGATCGAGTGGTCGGCGATTTTTTTGTAAAGTGAGTATTTCATAATGATTGATGTGAAAAATTTTAAAAAAGAGTGTTGGGTCATGTTTTTCGCGATTGTTTTTTTTGGCCTTTTTGGACCGTCTAATCTGGATTATTTTTGGTGTTTATATTTGGTGCTATTTTTAGGAAGTTTGATTTGGACGTTGTATCTGATTTACGTGTGTGAGCGATACATTGTTTACATGGCTACTTTTTTAACAGCTGTGATTTGCATATTTGCATATTCGGCAAGTAGCTTGGCATACGTTTCGATGTCTGCCGTGTTTGGTAAATCCAATGTGTTAACTATCGTTGGAGGTATGAGTCCTTCGGTATTTGTTTGTATAGTGTTTGTGGTTGTGTTCAGAAGTAAATCCTCGTTTTTTCCGTTTGAAGTTATCGGTAATAGAGTGACTTCAAAAAAGAAAGAGCAGAGTAGGAAAAATTACAATGTAGGGTTTGTCGCAGGTGTGTCGACATTGACAGGTGGTTTATTTATTAGATCCGTCGACGAAATTACAAGTGCTGTTATTTCAATTGCTGGTGGTACAGGCGTTTCAATAGTGATGCTGTTTTTTCTGCGTCACTCAATTCGCGGTCTGCGTACCCTTCGTATTCAAGAACGGCTCATGCCGATTCCGTACACTTTCATGGTTATAGACGAAATTCGAGAAGCCCGCAGTCGGTGGTGGCTCGGCAGGTTTTTTAAATGGATAAATTCTTTGTTCGACTCTCCAGTACCTAAATAAAACTCTTTCAAAGCAGCAGCAGGCTTTGCGTTCAAATAACTACAAGGAGTTATGTATGACAATGGATTTTTCATCACTGTTCACGGCGCAGAACCGTCGATTATTCAAACTGACAATGGCACTCAAAGGCGGACAAGCGTTATTGCTCGAGTCCTTTACAGGACATGAGGGTTTATCGACAGATTTTGGTTTTCAATTGGACCTGTTGTCCGACCATGCCAGCGTAAAACTGAAAACGGCGATGGGCCAGTCCGCGACGATCGAAATCGAATTGGCGACAGGGGATAGGCGCTACATCAATGGCCATGTGGTGCGTTTCGGTAAAGTGGGTAGTGACGGTGGAATGTGCCGTTATTCGGCGGTGATTGGTTCCTGGCTCAGCTTGTTAGAGCAGCGGTATGACGCTCGGATTTATCAGGATCAAACGGTCGAAGAAGTCATCTCAGAGGTATTCACGATTCCTAAACCCTTCCTGAAGAACCCCGAAATTCCCCCCGTGCAACGCGAAATGCTGTCTCGTTTACGCTCCCTGCTTCCGACTAATAGCAGTTGATCCAGAACCGACTCTTCTACTCCCCTCTACAACACCGAACCATTCGTGATGACCCTTGTGTGGTTTTTGCGATGCACCGTCACGCGTTCTCAATCGTGTCCCCGGTGAACGCCTGAAAATCTGTCATGGGCCATGAATCCTCGCGGGCAGCATCGACGAAAACATTGTGGTAGCTGGCGCAATAATTTGAAACACGGAGGCGTCGTACAGGATTCAGGGAAGCTTCCTACATCAAGTTTTGTGTCGCCTAGTTACGTTGAACCCGTAGAACTATTAACGACTACCACGGGATGAACGTAAATGCAGGCGAAACATGCCGGCTTGAAATCCTGTGAAAAAGGAGAAAGCACATGGACGGAACGCTATTGCCCTGCACGGTTGCAAATCCCCGTGGATTGCGCAGGCAAGCAGGGTTGGTTGGAGGAGGTAATCTTCCCTTCCCAAGCGAGATTGCATCTCGCAATTTCCCCGCTTCGCCGAATTTTGCTGGTTACTACGCCACCAATGATTACAACGCTGCGATGTTTCTGGCTCATGAACTGGCTTCGCCCGAAGCGGTCATGACGCCCGAAGAAGCGCAGGAATCGGTGCAGTTATTGCGGACATTAATTCAGCGTGTGCATGCCGCAAAAAACACATCCGCTGAGGCGCTCAAGAAACTGCAGAAAATGGCGGGGGATATTCCCGACATTGGGTCATTGCTGTTTTCTTCGACCAGTATGCCTGGCACGTTGGTGACCGTCGGCAACATGGCAGCCGCAATGTCAAAGTCTAAGTCCGTGGTTGATCTACTGGATTTGTCACCTGCGGACAAAAAGAAGTTGATTCAATGGGCAAGTGAACGTGGGAAGGCAAGCTCCACATCGGCGACGAAAGCTTTTAAAGGCAAGATCAAATTGATACGCGTCGGGGGGCAATTGCATTTTGAAGTGCCTGTTACGGCTCAGGCGCAAAGTTATAGGGTGTTAGGTCAGGTGGGGAGCCAGGTTGCTCATATTCCAGCGTATGGGACCAGGGCTGTACTTAATAATCGGGCGATGCTTCATGGTCATGGTGCGACTCGTGGTCTCAAGTTAATGACGGGGGCTCCTGTGGGCGTTGCATTAGCTGTATTGCCACAGGCTTATGTTGACTACAGCAGTTCCACGACGATAGAAGAGTTTTATAAGAGTTCTGCTTATAGTCAGCCTATAAATGTCCTGTCATTTGCAAGTGGCGCATTGGTATCAGTTGCGCTGGCATCGTTGTTTGGGGCTCCTTTAGTGTTGGTTTTAGTTGTTGGGTGGGGGGTGAGTCTAGCAATGCAGCATTATATGCAAGGCTCGGGCTTGGATAAAATGATTGGCAATAATCTGACGAAGTGAAAACTATGATCTTTGATCCTGATGTTGACACAGTAAAAAAAGGACCATGGCTTATATTTTCTATGGTTCTATTTTTTGGGATGTTTGGACCAACTGAAATACCATACTACTGGTTCGGATATTTTGTTGTTTTGGGGCTGTGTTTTGGGGCTGTAATTTTTTTGGTGGGGGGGTGCGAAAGTTATTTGGTGTTTGTGGTTGCGATGTTTTTAAGCGTGTTTGGCGTGCTCTGTTTTTTCTTGAGTAGCATGTTGTATTTTTTCGTGTCGAATATTTTTGGGAGTGGGCTAAAAGCATTGGTTGTTGCTCTATCTCCGATGTTACTTGTTTCTACAATGGTCGTCAGTGCGATGGCAAGTAAAAGCAAAATATTTAAATTTGATATTGTTGGTAATAAAGTCGCGAATCGTACTCATAAACGGGAGGGCAGTAAATATCTTGGACTCGTAATCGCAATCCTCACATTGCTAAGCGGTGGATTATTGAAGGCGATAGGTCCTTTCTATAGTGGGTTGGTAGTTACCGTTGCCGCGACACTTGGATGTACAGCCATTGTTTTTTATTTTCGACATACCATTCGAGGCTTGCGCACGCTACATATTCAGGAACAGTCCACGTCAACTCCGTATACCTTTATGCAAATAGAAAAAATCAGAGAGGCCCGTAGGCGATGGTGGATGGGTAGACTATTTAAATGGATTGCTTCGCTGCACAAGTCGCCCGTTTAAATAACCAAAAACGAAGTGGTCTGGCCGCTTTGAAAAAATAACAAGGAGTTACGCATGACAATGGATTTTTCATCACTGTTCACGGCGCAAAACCGCCGTTTATTCAAACTGACAACGGCACTCAAAGGCGGGCAAGCGTTATTGCTCGAGTCCTTTACAGGACATGAAGGTTTATCGACAGATTTTGGTTTTCAATTGAATCTGTTGTCCGACGATGCCAGCGTAAAACTGAAAACGGCGATGGGCCAGTCCGCGACGATCGAAATCGAATTGGCGACAGGGGATAGGCGCTACATCAATGGCCATGTGGTGCGTTTCGGTAAAGTGGGTAGTGACGGTGGAATGTGCCGTTATTCGGCGGTGATTGGTTCCTGGCTCAGCTTGTTAGAGCAGCGGTATGACGCTCGGATTTATCAGGATCAAACGGTCGAAGAAGTCGTCTCAGAGGTATTTGGCCGCTATGAAGGGCTTGCCAAATTCCAGTTTCGCGTCGAACGCCCCTTAAAAAAACACAGCTATATCACTCAGTATCGGGAAAGCGATCGGCATTTCGTGATGCGGCTGCTGGAGGGGGAGGGACTTTTCTTTTATTTCGAGCACACCGCTGATAGTCACACCATGATCATCATGGATGACTCAACCCTATTACCTTCACTGCCAGAACAACCTCAAGTACGTTTTCACACTGCCTCAGTGACTGAAACAGCCGATTCGATCACCCACTGGAGCGCCGAGCGGCAATTGCAGTCCAGCAAGATTTCTGTCCAGACCTTTGATTACCGCCAACCTGGAAACCGGCTTCCAGTCAGCATGAAAAGCATCAATCAACAGGGCGATGTTCCGGCAAACGAGATTTACGATTTCATGGGCCAATACACCCATGGCACCTACGACGATGGCGAGGTACTGGTCAGAAACAGAATTGAAGCGCTGGAACTCAGAGGCAAAGAATTCATGGGCCTGAGTAATTGCCGAGCGATGCGCCCGGGTTATTCATTTGAACTCACCCAGCACTATGAACACGATGAAGGCGCTCCCGAAAACCGACAGTTTCTTTTGATGAGCATTGAGCATGGGGGCAGTAACAACTACTTGTCCGGCGACCAGGCGGGTTATGCCAACAAATTTTACTGCGTGCGCAAAAAAATCAAATTTCGCCCGCAGTTGGAAACTCTGACTCCCGTTATCACCGGACCTCAAACCGCCATCATTGTTGGTCCGTCAGGGGAAGAGATCTATACCGACGAACTTGGCCGGGTAAAAGTGCAATTCCACTGGGACCGCTACGGCGACTTCAACGACAAAAGTTCCTGCTGGGTCCGCGTCGCCCAATCCGGTGCAAGTGGCGGCTTCGGCAGCATCCTGATCCCTCGTGTCGGCGATGAAGTCGTTGTTGTTTTTCTCGACGGTAACCCGGACCGCCCGCTAATCATGGGCAGCCTCTACAACAGTCAGAACACGCCGCCATGGTCGTTGCCCGCGAACAAGACACAGAGTGGCTTCTTGACACGATCGATGAAAGGAAAAGGCAGTAACGCGAACTTTTTCCGCTTTGAAGACAAGGCCGGTGCGGAGCAGGTGATTGTTCATGCCGAGCGAAACATGGACACCGAAATAGAGGCAGATGAAACCCTCAAGGTGGGTGGTAACCGCCAGATCAACGTAAGCGGAAAGCATTCCGAAACGATCAAGCACGAAACCAGTATCGCTGTTGAAGAGGGGGCGTACTACGTCACCGTTGATAAAAGCGAAGTAAAGATCAAGGCAGCGACTTCCATCACCCTGGAAGTCGGCGCCAGCAAGCTGGTTATGCACCAGGACGGGACTATTAACTTGACCGGCATCGTGGTCGATGTGGAAGGAACAACCCTCATCAATCTGAACAAAACAAGCTGACGGAAAAAGGACGCCGCATGCGAACCTGTATTTACGATCGTATTTCAGAGAAACGAATTCGTGAGGAAAAACGGCTCGAAGAAGAGCGTTTGAAACGAGAGGCACTTCCTCCGCCTCCCAAGCGATTTCATACCAACGAACTGAGTTTCGTTCGACCGGGCAGTTTCAAAGACAAGACCTTTCATGTCTTCACGCTGACGGATATCGGGCCGAGCCCCTTGTCCGTGGTGATAGGTCGAACACCCATCGGTGTAGACCAAGACCTTGAAACCATGGCGCAGCAGCTTTTAACCGACTTGAAGCAGGCGCTCTCACATCTGGAATGGGTCGAGCATTTGAGCCCGGCGGAAGTTGCTGGGGTTGATGCACGACGTGCCGAATTCAAATGGAGGCAGCAAGGCCAACCGGTGCACCAACTCCAGTTGATTTTTCTCCATCACGACGAACACCAGCATCCGCTTTTAATGCAGATCACCGCAACGAGCAACAACCCGAAAGGCATAACGCCGGACGAAAGAAGTGCGTTTTACGAGTTACTCAAAACCCTTGAACTACGTCCAGTTACGGATACCGAAAAGCCGGTGACCCCGGCATGAGTGCGGCTGCGCGACTGGATGATCCAATCGAACACACGGGGTCACTTACGGGGTTGCTCGCAGGGCTGGCCGTCGGAGCAATTGGGGCTGCCCTTATTGTAGGAACGGGGGGATTGGCAGCCGTTGCAATCGTGGGCGCCACTGCTGCGGCGGGAGCGGGCATCGGGCAGTTGATCGGTAGCTTCTCGTATTTCAACCACGCAGTCGGCCAGATAGTCAGTGGCTCCGGCAATGTCCACGTCAATGGCAAACCCGCAGCCAGAGCTCACTTGGACAAAGCGGATTGCAGTGAACATGGTTCTGCACCGCAAATCCTGGCGCAAGGAAGCAGCACCGTACACATCAACGGTCAGCCAGCCGCCCGTGTCGGCGATCACACAGTGTGCGACGCGAAAATCAGTTCCGGATCTGGCAACGTTTTCATTGGTGGAGGCACCGATACCACCGACCCGATAAATCCCGAAGTGCCTGCATGGCTTGAGCGAGCAGTGCTTGTCGTTGGACTGGCAAGTGCGTTCGTGCTGGCGAGCCCGGTGCTTGTCATTGCGGGTTTTGCCGGAGGCGTGGCTGGCGGGTTTGCGGGAAACTGGGCTGGAGGGGAATTGTTTGGTGAAGGCTCCGATGAGCAAAAATTGATGGCTTTTGGCGGGGCGTTGCTGGGTGGTGGGTTAGGGGCGAAAGGTGGCAAGTGGTTTGATGCGCGGTATGAATTCAAGGTGCAAGGTGTTGGGTCAAACCTTGCGAACGTAAAAGTCGTTCCTAAAACTGTCACTGGCAAGTCTGCTGATTTAAATCCACTGGGATATGGTCGAAATACAAAGTATTTTTACAAGGATCCCATACAGTGGAGCGCAAGTCGGCCATCCGGAACGAAGCTTAATTATAAAATTTACCAGAGGAAAGATATCGATTGGAGCAAAATTAGAAACGCTGGTGATAAACGCTTCGTAGGTAAAACCAATCTTGAAGCAGCGTCAAAAGGATTGTCTCCTCAACTGGCGGATGGTAATTTCGCGACACTGCATCACATGGGTCAAAAATCTCCTGGGCCGTTGGTTGAAGGCAGCACGCGGTACCATGGTGTAGGTAAACCCGGGCAAGGAGCCTTGCACAGTCAGTATGGTCGAAATAAACCACATCCGGAACTACAGCCGGACAGGAAAAAATTCGATGTTGATACTCGTGAGTATTGGCAGTGGCGAGCAAATAATTAAAGAGGCTATGTATGATAAATATAGATGATTTAAAAGAAAGGTATAAAAACATCTACGGGGTTGAGGGGTGTTCGGTAAAGGTTTTGAGGGAAATAGAAAAGGTTCTGGAAACAAAACTTCCTACTGACTTCAAGGAAATAGCAAATTTTTATAGCGGTGGTTTGTTAGGCGGAATTAGTCATTACGAAATCGCCTCTGCGGAAGGTGCGTCAGCTATTCTCCAAGAGACTTTAAGATTAAGAAAGGCAGTCGGGATAAATAAGGATTACGTCGTTTTGGCTGAGCCGCCTGGCAGTTTGATTGTGATGAATGTTGTTTCTGGTGTTCTTTGGTGCGACGCAAATGATGCAGAAAATATCAATTCAAAAGCCTTTGAAAATGAGCCGGATCGCTGGGACTGCTATGCGAGTTTTTTTAATTATCTTCTAGATCGAGAGGAGTCTGAGTAATTAGTACATGTCAATTCATCGAGCAGAGAGTATTTGGGGTGATATGTTTTATTACGTGGAACCTGAAGTTGCTGGTGGGTTTGGGGCATCCACTTTAATGGACCCCGCGTTCCATCCGCCTGTGGTCTCGCAATTGGAGTATCAGTTCGAAGGTTGGTTGGGTGATGAGCTATTAGAGACGTTTCCTTGTTTCATTGTGACGGAGGCTGTAGCTTCAGAAATCACGAAGTTGGGGCTCACGGGTTTTTTGTTAGCCACTGTAAAAATTACAGCAAGTGCGAAGTTTGAGGATGTTGAACCAAAAACTATTTTACCTGCTTTTTTTTGGCTGAAGGTTGATGGCAAAGCCGGGTTCTCTGATTTTGGAATTGCCGGTGATTATAGGCTCGTTATTTCTGAAAGGGCCAGGTGTGCTTTTTTTAAATTCAAGATGCAGAACGCCGATATGGAAGTGTACGGTGGATAGGCGGGTAAAGGACGGATAAACAGTATAGAGAAAACATTGTGTTGCAGTGAGTGCGAGTCTTGCGGAACCCGTAGCGAAGTAAGTGTGATGAGTGTTATGCCTAATAAGATGTTTATAAATAAGCTTCTAAATCAGGTCGCGCAGTCACCTTTAGGTGATTTTGCCCTCCCTTCAAGAAAATTGTTGTGGAACGCTATTGCGGAAGGCGAGCCGGAATCGACTAAAAGGTTGTTGCGCACGAAGTTGGATATTCTCTGTGTAAAACATGCTTCATTCATATGGTCGAAAAAATTCAAAGATATTCAGGGCATCTCCAAGATGTTATCAATAGCACTCGCTGCGGCGAATGGAACTATCGCGAAGGCACAAGCATTAAACAAACGTGATGAGTTTTATGTCGAAGTCGTGGAAGATCAGGATTACGAAGCAGAAGAGTATCCGACAATGTTTGTCGGGCATGCTGCTGCCAATACGATCGCTACCGCAACAACCGATTTCACCTATGATCCCTCCGATCTTCGGGGTGATCGAGATCTGGATCCGGAAGCGTTCGAACCGAGTTATTTGATTGCCTCGGCATTCGCAGGAGGTTTGGATGAAAATGGGAATTCTGATTCACGGCGTGAATTCTGGGAGTGGTATCTGACATGCGCAATTAGGGAGGTCGTTTGATGCCCCGCGCGCAGGTATTCCCTTTGATCGCCATCGCGAGCAGGCTCGCTCCTACATTGGATCTGTATACACAGGACCCATGTAGGAGTGAGCCTGCTCGCGATGGCGTCCCTACCGTCACCAAAAATTCTCAATCCTGAACCCTTCCTGAAGAACCCCGAAATTCCCCCCGTGCACCCCAAACACCGCGTTTACTTTACTTAAACAGCGGCGCAAGCTTCGCGTGTTTTCAATCAATAGCGGAGACCCACAGTGGGTACTTGTTCGAGTGACAGACGTCGGCCGGTCCTGAAAACCGGCACATTCTCGGCAAGATAACGCGCAGCTTTTTTTTGTGCCGTTGTCTCGCCTTTACGCGAGCAGCGGCTTTCCGATCGCAGCCACTACCGGTGCGATTTTCGATGCCCTCTCTACGACGCTGAACCGTGCGTGATGGTCGACCCCCCGTCGTCATCGCGGCGTCTCGACACGCCTGCTCGAAGATTTCCCGGCTGACCCTGGGGGAACTGCCATGAACCTGACCCTGCTCAAAGAATTCTTCGTCGGATTCCTGCGCACTCGCCACATCGCCCGGCATTTTCGTCGACTGGCGCTGCTGGAAAACTTCACCGACACCACCGTCAGCCGCGCAGTGCCGCCGACGCTGGCACAAACTCTGATCAGCG
The DNA here is from genome assembly GCF_015351605.1 of Pseudomonas sp. p50(2008). Taxonomy (NCBI): domain Bacteria; kingdom Pseudomonadati; phylum Pseudomonadota; class Gammaproteobacteria; order Pseudomonadales; family Pseudomonadaceae; genus Pseudomonas; species Pseudomonas sp. p50(2008). Next base: position 476,439 of record NZ_JACMYF010000006.1, on the reverse strand, counting down.
CCGCTAACAGCGACGCTGGTCAACTGCTCAACAGTCTCGGCAGCCACACCCACGGGCTCAGTGACCTTGAAGCCGACGTCCTGCGCGAACGCTTCGGGCTCAATGAAGTCGAGCATGAGCAGCCGTTGTCTTGGTGGACTCACCTGTGGCACTGCTACAAAAATCCGTTCAACTTGCTGCTTACATTGTTGGCGGTCATTTCCTGGCTGACCGAAGACCTGAAAGCCGCGATCGTGATTTTCTCGATGGTGGTGCTCTCGACCTTGCTGCGCTTCTGGCAGGAAACCAAATCCAACCAGGCTGCGGACGCGCTCAAGGCGATGGTCAGCAACACGGCCACGGTGTTGCGCCGCGATGAACAGCGGATCGAATTGCCGATCAAGCAACTGGTGCCGGGGGACCTGATCGTGTTGTCGGCGGGCGACATGATTCCTGCCGATTGCCGGGTGCTCGGGGCCAAGGACCTGTTCGTCAGCCAGGCTGCGATGACCGGCGAATCGATGCCCGTGGAAAAATTTCCTCGGCAGCAGGACGACGATACCGACAACCCGCTGGACCTCGACAACATCCTGTTCATGGGCACCAACGTGGTGTCCGGCACCGCGACGGCGGTGGTGCTGACCACCGGCAACAGCACGTATTTCGGTGCGTTGGCACAACGGGTCGGCGCCACCGATCGCGCGCCCACCTCGTTTCAGACCGGGGTCAATAAAGTCAGCTGGTTGCTGATCCGCTTCATGTTCGTCATGGCGCCGCTGGTGCTATTCATCAACGGTTTCACCAAGGGCGACTGGACCGAAGCGTTGCTGTTCGCATTGTCGATTGCCGTCGGCCTGACCCCGGAAATGTTGCCGATGATCGTCACCTCGACGTTGGCGAAGGGCGCGGTATTTTTGTCGCGCAAAAAAGTCATCGTCAAACGCCTCGACGCGATCCAGAACTTCGGCGCGATGGACGTGCTGTGCACCGACAAGACGGGCACCCTGACTCAGGACCGGATTTTCCTGGCGCGCAACGTCGATGTCTGGGGCAACGACTCTGATGATGTGCTGGAAATGGCCTACCTCAACAGCTACTACCAGACCGGGCTGAAAAACCTGCTGGACGTAGCCGTGCTCGAACACGTCGACATTCACCGCGAACTGAAAGTCGGCACGGCGTTTCGCAAGGTCGACGAGATTCCCTTCGACTTCACCCGTCGGCGCATGTCGGTGGTGGTGGCCGAGCGTGATCATTCCCATCTGTTGATCTGCAAAGGCGCCGTGGAGGAGGTGCTGGCGGTGTGCTCGCGGGTGCGTCACGGTGTTATCGACGAAGCGTTGACCGAGGAACTGCTGACGCGGATTCGTCAGGTCACTGCAGCGTTCAACGCCGAAGGACTGCGGGTGGTGGCCGTGGCGGCGCGGCCGATGAGCGAGGGGCGCGATACGTACAGCCTGGCGGATGAACAGGCATTGACGCTGATTGGCTATGTGGCCTTTCTCGACCCGCCGAAGGAAAGCACCGCGCCCGCCCTGAAAGCCCTGGCCGCCCACGGCGTAGCGGTAAAAGTGTTGACCGGCGACAACGAGCTGGTGACGGCCAAGATCTGCCGCGAGGTGGGGCTGGAGCAACAAGGCCTGCTGATGGGCAATGACATTGAGCGCATGACCGACGCCGAGCTGGCGGTGGCAGTCGAGACAACCAACGTCTTCACCAAACTCACGCCCTCGCACAAGGAACGCATCGTTCGCCTGCTAAAAAGCAACGGGCATGTGGTGGGTTTCATGGGCGACGGCATCAATGACGCACCAGCCTTGCGCACGGCGGACATCGGTATTTCGGTGGACAGCGCCGTGGACATTGCCAAGGAAGCGGCTGACATTATCCTCCTCGAGAAAAGCCTGATGGTTTTGGAAGAGGGGGTTCTGGAAGGCCGTCGGACCTTCGCCAACATGCTCAAGTACATCAAAATGACCGCCAGCTCGAACTTCGGCAACGTGTTCTCGGTGTTGGTCGCGAGCGCGTTCATCCCGTTCCTCCCGATGTTGCCGATGCACCTCCTGGTGCAGAATCTGCTCTACGACATTTCGCAGATCGCCATTCCGTTCGATAACGTCGATGAAGAGATGCTCAAGCAACCCCAGCGTTGGCAGCCGGCTGATGTCGGGCGTTTCATGCTGTTCTTCGGCCCGATCAGTTCGATTTTCGACATCACCACCTTTGCGTTGATGTGGTACGTGTTCGATGCCAATACGCCAGATCACCAAACGTTGTTTCAGTCGGGCTGGTTTGTAGTCGGGTTGCTGACCCAGACGCTGATCGTACATATGATTCGTACGCCGAAGATCCCTTTCCTGCAAAGTCGCGCGGCGATGCCGTTGATGGTGATGACCGGGATTATCATGGCTGTCGGGATTTTTCTGCCGATGGGGCCGCTTGCGCATTACTTCAAATTGCAGGCGTTGCCGTCATTGTACTTTGTGTTTTTGCCGGTGATTTTGTTGGCTTATATGGGGCTGACGCAGGCGGTGAAGGGGTTTTATGTTCGGCGGTTTGGGTGGCAGTGAGGCTCGTGGTTTCTCCTGCTCCGTGGGCCCGCCGCGATCGGCCATCCCTGGCCGTGCGCGGCTAACCCGGCATCCTTGCCGGGTTACCCACTGCAGAGAACCTGCGCTCGGCCTGCCGAGGGGGCAAGAAGATCAAAATCAAAAGCCACAGCGAGGCGGCCTGACAGCCGACCTGACTTTCGCGGCTCACGCGTTCACCTGTGGGAGCTGAGCTTGCTCGCGATGACGGGCCACTGCCGACTCCTATCTCCCAGATATACCCGGATCAAACTGTAGGAGTGAGCCTGCTCGCGATCGCGGCGTGATCGGCGGGGAGTGTCTTGCTGGTGTACATATCCATTACTGCGCTTACGGCTGCTATTGGTTTCCGACTCTTCAGGCGTGGCCGCTTGTAGGAGCTGTCGAGTGCAACGAGGCTGCGATCTTTTAATCTTGCCGTTGCTTCGGCGGCGGTCCTCATGCGGATACGGATGTGAACAACGTTTCCTACGGTGGACTTGCAGGCGAAGAGTTTTCCCAATGAAATCGCGTCATCGTTTACGTCCATCGCGAGCAGGCTCACTCCTACAGTTTGATCCGGGTATATCCGGGAGATAGGAGTCGGCTGTGAGCCCGTCATCGCGAGCAAGCTCAGCTCCCACAGGGAAATGCGCAGGCCTCAAGTGTCAGGTCAGCTGTCAGGCCGCCTCGCTATGGCTATGGCTATGGCTATGGCTATGGCTATGGCTGTGGCTTTTGATTTTGATTTTGATCTTCTTGCCCCCTCGGAGCGAGGGAATGCCGAGCCCAGGCGAGGCACCGGACGAAAGGGGCAAGAGCGTTTGGTTACTTGGCGCTCTTCCAAGTGACTCGCTGTAAAAGCGAAACCATTAGCGGCCATGACCGCAGGTATGGATATGTACACCAGCAACAGTCTCACCGCCAATGAAGCAGCCATCGCGAGCAAGCCCGCTCCCACAGTTTGATCCGAGTAGATCAGGGAAATACTCATCGGCTGTCAGGGCGCCATCGCGAGCAGGCTCACTCCTACAGTTTGCTCTGGGGGCATCAGGGAAATACTCGTCGGCTGTCAGGGCGCCATCGCCGGCAAGCCAGCTCCCACAGTTTGATCCGGTTGCATCAGGGAAATACTCATCGACTGTCAGGGCGCCATCGCGAGCAAGCGTTGCTCTTGCAATTGATCTGAGGCCTCCCCACCCATCATCGCGTCACAGCCCAAGAACGCCACGCGCCGGCAAGAAGTCGCCCTTGCTACAATGCCCGCCATGTCTTGCAGAGGTTCCTATGGTCAAAGCGATGGTGGTAGACGATCACCCGTTCATTCGGGCATCGGTCAGGATGCTCCTGCAACAGGAAAACATCGAAGTTGTCGCCGAAGCGGACAATGGTGCCGATGCTGTGCAAATGGCGCGTGAACACACACCGGACTTGATCATGCTGGACATCGCCATGCCCAGGCTTGACGGGCTCGAAGTCATCAGCCGGATCATGACACTGAAAAAGCACACCAGGATCATCGTACTCACCTCGCAGCCGGCGATTTTCTACGCCATGCGCTGCATGAAAGCCGGAGCCGCCAGCTATGTCTCCAAAACCGATGACCTCAACGAACTGGTCAAGGCGATCAAGGCCGTGATGACCGGCTATACCTTTTTTCCCTACCTGCCAGCCAGTTCCGTGCGCAGCAGCGATGCCCGGGCCACGGATGTGGAACTGATCCAGAGCCTGTCCGACCGGGAGCTGATGATCTTGCAGCAACTGTCCAACGGCATGAGTAACAAGGAAATCAGCGAGGCCATGTTCCTGAGCACTAAAACCATCAGCACCTACAAGACGCGCCTGATCGAAAAACTCAACGTGAAGTCCGTGGTCTACCTCGCCGATTTTGCCAAACGCAACCAGTTGATCTGAATGCACATGACCTTTGGAAAATGGCTGGTCGTGCTTCTGCTGTCTGGCGCGTTGAACGCGGTGGCGAACGCGACCATGCCAGCGCAAACGTTGCAGGTACTGGGGCGGTCGCAGGTCGATGGTTACAGCGTGGTGCTCGACGAGGGCGACAGGGAGTGGTTGCGCGCCAAGGGCACGTTGCTGTTGGGCGCGTCGGCGCCGGATTATCCGCCGTTTGGCATCACGGGCACCGGGCGGGACTATGAAGGCCTGACCGCCGATTACGCCGCGTTGCTGGCCGGGTTACTGCAGGTACGCGTCGAGGTCCGTCGCTACGATTCGCGCGCTGATGTGGTTCGTGCAACCAAGCTCGGTGAAGTGGACTTGCTCGGCACGTCCAACGATTTCGAGGCGGCCGACCCTGAGCTGATGATGTCCAGCGCCTACGCCGACGACCAGCCGACGCTGGTGACCCGGACGGAGGACAACCAGACGCTGACACCTGACCTGGCTGGCAAGCAGGTGGCGATGCTGTATCACTACCTGCCGCCGGAAGCCGTCAAGGCGCACTTCCCCCATGCCCGTTTGCAACTGTACCCCTCGACCTTGAGCGCGATTGGCGCCGTGGCCTTCGGCACGGCCGATGTCTATCTGGGCGACTCCATCAGTGCCAACTACCTGATCAACAAAAACTACCTGAACAACGTCCAACTGGCGGGCTTTCTCGATACGCAGGTGCACGATTTCGCTTTCTCCATGCACCGGGACAACCAGCGTCTGCTGCGGATCGTCAATGCCGCCCTGGCGGTTATTCCGGCCAGTGAACACTTGACCATCCTGCGTCGCTGGAGCGCTGGCGGTGCGGACATGACTGGCCTCCATGCGTTGAAATTCAGTACCGCCGAACAGCGCTGGATGGACCAGCATCCGCGCATCAGAGTGGCCATCGATGAAAGTTTCCTGCCCCTGTCGTTCTACGGCCAGGATGGCAAGTTTCGCGGTCTCGGCGCCGATGTCCTGGCGAAGGTGGCGCTGCGCACCGGGTTGAAATTCGATATCCAGCGTCTGCACACGGTCCCTGAGCTGATCAAGCAGGTCGAGACTGGCCAGGCCGACGTGTTGATCAGCCTGACTCCCAGTGCCGAGCGCGAGAAATCGCTGCGGTTTACTCGCCCCTACCTCAGCACGCCCTATGTGTTGGTCACCCGCATGGGCACTGGCAGTCCCGCGACCCTGGACGAGATGAACGGCAAACGCCTGGCGGTGATTCGCGGCACACCGGTACGAAGCCTGTTGATGGAGCAGTATCCGGCGATCCAGTTGATCGATGCCGACAACGCCGAGCAGGCCATGACCATGGTCGCCAACGATAAGGCGGATGGAGCGGTCAATGCGCTGATCACCGCGCGCTACATGATTTCCCGGCAGTTTCGCGATCGGCTGCACGTCACCAGCACGGTCGGCACCGGTTCGGCCCGCATCGGTTTCGCCATGGCCCGCAATGCCCCTGAGCTGTACTCGATTCTCGACAAGACGCTGCTGAGCATTCCCCCGGAGGAGCTGGACGAGCTGTCCAATCGCTGGCGCAGCGAGGTGGTGGTCGATGACAGTTATTGGCTGCGTCACCGCGCAGCAATCATTCAGGGCTTTGCGTTGGCGGCCGTGTTGCTGTTGTTGGCGCTGGGCTGGATTGCTTACCTGCGACAGCTGATCGCCAAGCGTCGACAGGCAGAAGTCGCACTCAGCGATCAGCTGGAATTCATGCGCGTCCTGATCGACGGTACGCCCCATCCGATTTATGTGCGGGATCGTGAAGGTCGGTTGTTGATCTGCAATACGGGCTATCTGGAGGTGTTCGGGATCGAGCGGGATGTCGTCGTTGGCAAGACCGTTATCGAGGGCATGTTCAAAAGCGTGCAAGAGGCTGCGGTTTATCACGAGGACTATCTGCAGGTCATGAAGGACGGCCTGCCTCGGGTACAGGACCGCCAACTGACCTTGGGCGCAAACGTGCTGACCATCTACCACTGGATGCTGCCGTATCGCGCCAGCAATGGCGAAGTGAGCGGGTTGATCGGCGGCTGGATTGACATCAGTGAACGTCAGCGCCTGGTGCAGGCGCTGCATGAAGCCAAGGATGAGGCCGATGATGCCAATCGCGCGAAGACCACGTTCCTGGCGACCATGAGCCATGAAATCCGCACGCCGATGAATGCAGTGATCGGCATGCTTGAGCTGGCGATGAAAAAGGCTGACGAAGGTGTGACGGACCGCTTTGCAATTGAAGTCGCGTCTGGCGCGGCGCGGAGTTTGCTCGATCTGATTGGCGATATTCTTGACGTGTCGCGCATCGAGTCCGGCCATCTGTCCCTGACACCCGAGCGCGCCAACCTGGGTGAGCTGGTGACATCGGTGGCGCGTATTTTCGAAGGACTGGCGCGGCAAAAACAGTTGCGTCTGATACTTGAACTGGACCTCGGGGCCCATCGCGATGTACTGATCGATCCGCTGCGGTTCAAGCAGATTGTCTCCAACCTGTTAAGCAACGCCATCAAGTTTACCGAGCGAGGCGAGGTCCGGCTGCGGGTCAAGGTTCAAACCGGGGCGGACGCGCAGCGCCTGACCGTGTGCCTGCAAGTCGCCGACACCGGTATCGGCATTTCCGGCGACGATCAGCAACGCTTGTTCAGCCCGTTCACCCAGGCCAGCAACAATCCTCAATCGGCCCGCAGCGGCTCCGGACTGGGACTGGTCATCAGTCGCACGCTGTGCGAGATGATGGGTGGCCAATTGACCCTGTCGAGCGTGGTGGGGCAGGGTACGCAGGTCGACATTGTGCTCGACGTACCGATGCTGATGCCCTCGAATGAGCCCGCGACGGCGCCGGTCGAGCCCGCAACTTCCAGCCGTGCGCTGCACATCCTGGTGGTCGACGATTACCCGGCCAATCGGTTGGTGCTGTCCCAGCAATTGAGTTACCTCGGCCATCGGGTCAGGGACGCCGAAGACGGTGTCCAGGGATTGCGCGCCTGGCGCAGTGAATCCTTCGACGTGGTCATCACCGATTGCAACATGCCGATCATGAGCGGGTATGAGCTGACCCGGACAATCCGTGCCGAAGAAGTTGCACGCGGCCTGCCGCCGGGTTTGATTCTCGGCTTTACCGCCAATGCGCAACCCGAGGAAAAGCAGCGCTGCCAATTGGCGGGAATGGATGACTGCCTGTTCAAGCCAATCAGTCTGGAAGACCTCAGGGATCGGCTGGCCAGCCTGATCCCGATCAATACCGGTGCGTCCATCGGGACCGCGTCCTGCGAGCTGTCGGACGAAATCGACCTGAGTGGTCTTCATCAGCTGACCCGGGGTGACGATGCGTCGATCAAGCGCCTGCTGGATGACTTGTCTGCCAGCAACGACGAGGACATGGCGCGGTTGATGCGGCTATTCACCCAGCACGACGTGCCGGGTCTGGCGAATCTGGCCCATCGGGTCAAAGGCGGGGCGCGGATCATCAAGGCTCATGCCTTGATTGACGCCTGCGAATCCCTGGAGGCCGCTTGCGAAGGGGTGAACCCCGGGCAATTGACCGAAGCGGTTGACGCGTTGCATCAGGCGATGGACCGATTGGCCCAGCGCCTGGCGTGATCGCAAGGCATTTGAAGAATGTTCACTCCTGTAATTTGGGAAATTTCCTACACGATTTGGGATATTTCCTAAATAACGCCTTCGTTCATTTCCGGATAATCGTCGCTCCCTCCCAAGACGAGCCGAGATGTCATGACCCGCCTGCCCCTCCGTGTTCTGGTACTCGAAGACCATAGCTTTCAGCGCTCCGTGGCGGTGAACATGCTCAAGCAAGCTGGCTGTCGCGAGGTCTTCGAGGCCAGCGATGGAGTCCAGGCGCTGGCTGTTTTAAAGGACGTCGGCCCAGTGGACATTGCCCTGTGCGATCTGCAGATGGAGGGCATGGACGGTTTGGAGTTCTTTCGGCGGCTGGGGGCGTCGGGACAGGTCAAGTCGATCATCATCAGCAGTTCGCTGTCGGCAGACTTGCGCCGTGCCGTGCACCAGATCGTTTCCCTCCTGGGTTTGAAACTGCTCGGGGACGTTGGCAAACCCCTGCATCCGCACTTGTTGGAGCAGTTGCTGAACAAGCACCTGGGGAGCCCGATGGTCGAGCCAGTCCCGGTAAGTCTTGTGCAATCGGCCAGCGAAGAGGAGGTGTGCGCCGCGCTTGCGGAGGGTCAGATTCAGTCCTGGTACCAGCCAAAATTCAATCTGCACACGGGGCAGGTGTGTGGCGTTGAGGTGCTGAGTCGATGGTTGCATCCGGTTCGCGGTGTGCTGTCACCGGCAGTGTTTTTGCCGATTCTGGAGGGCCAGGGGCTGATGGATTCGCTGCTGTTTACCCAACTGGACCAGGCGCTGAGCCTTCAGAAAGAAGCGGCAAGTCGGGGCTTCTGTTTGAACATGGCCTTCAATCTTCAGGCCGCACAACTGGCCCGCAGCGAGCTGACCGCCAGCATTCGCGAGATTCTGGCCAGGCATTCGGCGTTTGGCTCCGGACTGACCTTCGAACTGACCGAGAGCGGTCTGCTGGCGGCGCCCGCTATCAGCATGGAAAATCTGGTACGGCTGCGCATGATGGGCTGTCGTTTGTCCATTGACGACTTCGGCGCCGGGTTTTCCTCGTTGCAACGGCTGTGTCAGCTGCCCTTCAGCGAGATCAAGCTCGATGCCGAGTTCGTCCGCACGCTGGACCTGGAACCCCGATGCCGGGCGGTCATCAGCAGCACCCTGGCCCTGGGGGAAACCCTGGGCATGTCGGTGGTGATCGAGGGCATCGAGACCGACGCGCAACGCCTGCAATTGATGTCGTTGGGATGCACCCAAGGACAAGGCTACTGGTACGCAAAGCCGATGAGTGGCGAAGCGTTGCTTGGATGGCTGCAGTTGCACGGCGAATCACCGATGCGTCGTTGATCTCCTACCTATGGCCGGATAAATGGAGGGGCCATTTAGGAAAAATCCTACATCAAGGACTTGCGCTCATGCGTAGCCTTGCGCCATCTCGAATCTGACACCCTGCTGGGGGCCCACGTTGTCCAACAAAGCCTTACGTATCCTGATTGCCGACGCGCAGCATTTTCAGCGGATGAGAATCGAGCGGCTGTTAAATCAACTCAATTACTACTGCATCGCGCCGGTGCATGACCTCGAGGAATTGCTGACGCTGATCGAATACGGCTGCGAGCCTTTCGATCTGGTCGTGATCAATGCCTCACTGGCCAATGGCGCGCTGAATCTGCTCGATTTCTTCCGCGACAACCCTCAGGTTCGTCACGCCTTCATCTATGACGGCCAGCATGCGGCATTGCCGCCGATCCCGGCGCGCGATCAACAAAAAATCCAGGTTAGCCTGGCGGTATTGCCTGATCTTTCGTCGATCCAGCGATGCATGGCACTCGTAGATCCACGCTTACCGTCCGTCGGAACTGTCATTTCTGTCAGGTAGTTTCGTTGCCTTGCACATGCCAGAATTTTCGCGCAGCTGTTGCGTTGATCCGGGACCTGCTTCGTGGACATTCATTGCACATCGTCATTTATTACAGGGAGACGCCATGAAGTCAGTGCTGATTGTGGACGATCATCCGGTGGTTCGCGCCGCAGTCAAACTTGTGCTTCGCCAGGAGGGCTTTCAAAGCATCCACGAGGCAAGCAGCGGTAACGAAGTCATGCCGATGATCCGTGAACACCAACCGGAGCTGGTGGTGCTGGATCTTTCAATGCCTTCGCTCGATGGTCTGGAAGTACTGCGGCGCATCCATGACGGTGCGGAGCGATGCCGGGTGCTGGTCTTTACGTCCCAGGAACCGGCGTTTTTTCAGGACCGCTGCATTCGCGCCGGTGCTTCGGCGTACGTTGCCAAGTCAAACGACTTGCAGCATTTGCACAAAGCCGTGCACGCGGTGATGGCCGGCTACAGCTATTTCGCCCAGTTGCCGTCCAATACGGTGGCGTTGAGCGCGTTGCAACGCAGTGAAAAGGAGCGCATCGATCAGCTCTCGGATCGTGAGATGACGATTTTCCTGCACCTGGCCCGAGGGATTACCAACAAGGCGATTGCCGAGGCAATGCACCTGAGCCACAAGACCGTCAGCACCTACAAAACGCGTTTGATTGAAAAACTCAATGTGGATTCGCTGGTCCACCTGAGGGATTTCGCCCAGCGCAATCATCTGATCTGAATGAAGACCTTCCTGAGCCGCTGCCTGACCGCGTTACTGCTGCTGGGCCAGTGCCTCTGGATCACGGTCGCCCAGGCGCAGCCACAAGCACTGACCTTGCTGTGCCGATCAAGCGTCGCTGGCTATAGTGCGATGCTGTTGGCAAGAGATGCTCAATGGCTGGGAAAAAAAGGCCGTCTGGTGCTCGCCGTTTCGGCGCCGGATTACCCGCCTTTCGATATCACCACCACCGGTACGGCATTCGAGGGCCTGACGGCAGACTATGCCGGGTTGCTCAAGCAACTGTTGAACGTGGAGATCGAGGTTCAACGTTACCCTTCCCGCGAAGAAGCGCTGGCCGCCATCAAGCAAGGCACGGCGGACTTGCTGGGAACATCCAATCGTTTTGAAGCCCAGGACCCGCAGTTACTGATGTCCAGTGCCTATGCCGTCGATCAACCGGTACTGGTGACGCAGGCCGGTTCGTCGCAGCCGCTGGACCCTGAACTGGCCGGCAAACGGCTGGCGATGCTCTATCACTATTTGCCGCGGCAGGAGGTAGAGTCTTTCTATCCACAAGCGCGGGTCGAGTTATTCCCTTCGACGTTGGGAGGCGTGGGGGCCGTGGCGTTTCGTCAGGCAGATGTGTATCTGGGCGATGCCATCAGTACCCATTATCTGATCAGCAAAAACTACATCAACAATGTACAACTGGCGGATTTTTCGCGGATGGAGTCCGGTCGTTTTGCGTTTGCGATGAGCAGCGATAACGGGCAATTACAGCGCATCGTCAATCGGGCGCTGGCGGTGATTCCGATTGATGAGCGCTTGAATATCCTGCGTCGCTGGGGCGCTGGCGGACCGAGCATTGCGGGAAATCTACCGCTCAATTTCAGCGTGGCGGAACAGCGCTGGCTCGATGAACATCCGCGCTTGAACGTAGCGATCAACGAAAACATCATGCCGATATCCTTCATCGACGGCGAAGGAACGTTCCGGGGTATCAGTGCGGATGTACTCGCAAAAATCAGTGTTCGCACCGGGCTCAAGTTCGACGTCAAGCCCTTGAAGTCGGTGGTCGAAATGATCGACCAGATCAAGTCCGGACAGGTCGACCTGATTGCGGGCATGAGCCCCAGCACTGAGCGCGAAGCCGATCTGCTGTTCACCCGGCCTTTCCTGACCAGCCCCAACGTGCTGGTCGTTCGAGCAGCCCCTCAGAGCCCCTCGACCCTGGACGAAATGGCTGGAAAAACCCTGGCCGTGACCCAAGGCAATAGTACGGCGCAATACCTTCGCCAGCATCACCCGCAGATCAAGCTGATCGCCGCGCCGTTGACGGCACAGGCCATGGAAATGGTCGACCGGGGCGAGGCGCAGGGAGCCATCAATTCGTTGATCGGCGCTCGCTACATGATTCCCCGCCAGTTCCAGGGACGTCTGAAAGTCACCAGCACCGTGGGCACAGACCCGGCCCGTAGCACCCTGGCGACAGGTCTGGGTTCACCGGAGCTGCATTCGATACTCGACAAGGCACTGCTGAGTATTTCACCCGAAGAAATCGATGAAATGACCCAATACTGGCGCAACGACCTGATGGTCGAACCCAGCTATTGGCTGCGGCATCGACAAGACATTCTCCGGGCCTTTGCCGCCGCCGGGGCGCTGTTGTTGCTTGCCCTGGCGTGGATCGTCTGGCAGCGTCGCCAGATCCGTCAGCGCCAGGTGCTGCTGCAGCAATTGCAGGAAGCCAAGGACGCCGCCGACGATGCCAATCGCGCGAAAACAACCTTTCTGGCGACCATGAGCCATGAAATCCGCACGCCGATGAACGCCATGATCGGCATGCTCGAACTGGCGCTCAAGCAGGCTGAGCAGGGCATTCCAGACCACTCGGCGATCGAGGTGGCTTCCAGTTCGGCACAGCAACTTCTGGCGCTGATCGGCGACATCCTGGACATCGCGCGCATCGAGTCCGGGCATCTGTCGCTGGCACCCGAGCGGGCGAATCTGCGCAAGTTGGTGGAGTCGGTCTGCCGGATTTTCGAAGGGTTGGCACGCCAGAAAAATCTCTATTGGCGCGTGGACCTGGATGCACAAAGCGATTGCGATGTGATGATCGATCCCACGCGGTTCAAGCAGGTGCTGTCCAATCTGCTGAGCAACGCCGTGAAGTTCACCGAGGTCGGGGAAGTCAGCCTGACGTTGCGGGTTGAGCCGAAACGGGCCAGTCATCTGGCGGTGAGTGTGCTGATAAACGACAACGGTATTGGCATCAGCGAGTTCGATCAGAAGCGTCTGTTCAGTCCGTTCGTACAGGCCGGCAATAACCCGCAGTCGGGGCGTCAGGGTTCCGGGTTGGGGCTGGTGATCAGCCGTACCTTGTGCGAGATGATGGGCGGGCGATTGCAGCTCGACAGCGCCCTGGGGCAGGGCACGAAGATCGACGTTCAGCTTGATCTGATGGTATTGCCACCGTTGTCGTCAAGTGAGGTCGACGTGGCTGACGTTGCCCCGTTAAACGTGCGCTCGCTGACGATTCTGGTGGTCGACGATTACCCGGCCAATCGCCTGCTGCTTTCGCGGCAATTAAGCTTTCTGGGGCATCACGTGCGGGTGGCCGAGGATGGCGCACAAGGATTACTGCAATGGCGTGAACACGAATTCGATGTGCTGATTACTGACTGCAACATGCCGGTGCTCAGTGGTTACGAACTGGCAGGGGCGATACGTGATGAAGAGCGTGCCAATGGTTTGCAGCCCACCCTGATTCTTGGGTTCACCGCCAATGCGCAGCCCGAGGAAAAGGTGCGTTGTCTGGAAGCCGGTATGGATGACTGCCTGTTCAAGCCCATTCGGTTGGCAGACTTGAACCAATGGCTGGCATTGAAGTTCAGTGCAGCGGTTGCCGACAGCGACGCGCCCGCCAATACAGAAATCGACTTGAGTGGACTGGAGCAGTTTGTGGGGGCGGACCGCGAGTTGATCGATCAGTTGCTGCGCGATGTGGCCGTGACCAATCGCAGCGATCGGGCAGAACTGCTCCAGGCCCATGCCCGTGGCGATCATCACGCCTTGAAAGTGCTGTCGCACCGGATCAAGGGCGGGGCGTTGATGGTCCGGGCGGGCAGTCTGGTGGAGTGTTGCGAACGTCTTGAACGAGCCTGCGGCGAGGGCGACAAGGCACTGATCGACGCATCCGTCGATCAGTTGCAACAGGCCATGGCGCGACTGGAGCTTAGCCTTGAGCAGGATTGACGCTTAGTCCCACTGCGGCGCAATGCCCTTGGGACTGGTCAGCCGGTGACCACGATCCAGACCGGCAATCAAGGCCATGTCGGTGTCGCTCAGGGTCAGGTTGCAGGTCTTCAGGTTGCTTTCCAGGTTGGCGCGCTGAGTCGACGAGGGAATGACCGCGTAACCCAGCTGCATCGCCCAGGCCAGGGTGACTTGTGCCGGCGTGGCCTGCAGGCGTTCGGCGATCTGCTGGATCACCGGGTCCTTGAGCACTTCCCCGTAGGCCAGGGTCATGTACGAAGTAATCCCGATCCCCTGACTTTTCGCGAACCCGGCAACGGCGCGGTTTTGCAGGTATGGGTGGAGTTCGATCTGGTTGGTGGCGATGTGTTCGGCACCGATTGCGGCAATGGCCTGTTTCATCAGGTCGACGGTGAAGTTGGAAACGCCGATCTGTCGGGTGAGGCCAAGGTGTTTGGCTTCCAGCAAAGCGCTCATGAATTCTTCCACAGGCACCTGATCTTCAGGCGACGGCCAATGGATCAGAGTCAGGTCCAGATAGTCGGTCTGCAGTTTGCTCAGGCTCTCTTTGAGGCTGTCGATCAGACGGTCTTTGGCAAAGTTTGCGACCCAGATCTTGCTGGTAATGAACAGCTCGTCACGGGCAATGCCGCTGGCCGCGATGGCCTCGCCGACTTCGGCTTCATTTTCGTAGATTTGCGCAGTATCGATTGCCCGATAACCCAGTTCCAGACCAGTGCTCACAGAGTTGATGACCACCTGACCTTGCAGGCGAAACGTACCAAGACCGAATGCGGGAATAGACATCAAATGACTCCAGGGTTGCAGTGGGTATGGGCATCAGTATCCGCGTGTGCATCCCTGGGAAAAACCGCTGGTGGGACAAAGCAGTGTTGACTGCAAGTCATGAATCCCAAAACAAGCTGTGAAAAAAGCAGCGTAGGTACGGTGTAGGAACTGACGAGTGAAACGAGGCTGCGATCTTTTGATCTTCAACAACTACCCACCCAGTCCGAAACAACATCTAGGCAATGTCGGCGTGACTGAATTCCTCACCCAAAAAGTCGATCAACGCTCGCACCGAGGGCAACAGTCCGCGACGTGAGGGGAAGATCGCATGGACGATTCCGCATTTCGGCGCCCATCCCGGCACCAACTCCACCAATCGGCCGGCGGCGATGTCCTCACGCACCACCACGGTCGGCAGATGCGCGATGCCGATCCCCTCAAGCACCGCGTGGCGCAGGGCCAACAGGTCATCGGTCACCATGCGCGGCGAATGACGGATCACCGCGCTGGCGCCGTCTGCACCCAAAAGCTCCCACTGATATTCCCGTTGCGCCGCGCCCCAATGCAGGCTGGGCAGACCGCTGAGGTCGGCCGGGGAGGCTGGCGTCGACAGGCGTTCGACAAACGCCGGGCTACCCACCAGGCATTGGGTGCTGTTGGCCAGCACCTTCATGACCATGTCGGTGTTTTCCAGCGGCGGAAAACGCACACGCAGGGCGATGTCGAACCCTTCATGAATCAGGTCGACCCGGCGGTTGGTGCTCTCGATGAACAACTCCACCAGCGGGTACTTGAGCATGTACCGGCTCAGCATCGGTCCGACCCAGGAATTGAGCAGCGCAGTCGGGCAGCTGATGCGCACCAGGCCTTGGGGTTCGGAGCGATTGCGCTCGATCAGTTCCGCGGCGCTTTCCGCTTCGACCCGCATGGCCAGGCAACGCTGGTAATAGGCCTGGCCGATCTCGGTCAGCGAACACTGGCGGCTGGTGCGATGGAGCAGGCGTACGCCCAGGCGTTCCTCCAGCTCGGCAATGCGTCGGCTGAGCTTGGATTTGGGCATGTCCAGCGCGCGTCCGGCCGCGGCGAAACCACCGTGTTCGACCACCTGGGTGAAGTAATAGAGGGTGTTGAGGTCTTCCACCATCGTTCTCCAAATAGAACGCTATGAGTGATTTTTGCAGTCTAGCGCATCAAAGGGTTCAGTTTTAAGCTTTGTCCATCGCTTCAAACCCCATTTTCGGAGGCACCATGAAAAACATCATTGGTATCTACACCAGTCCACGCAGCCACTGGGTTGGCGACGGCTTTCCGGTTCGGACGCTGTTTTCCTACGACAACCTGGGCAAACACATCAGCCCGTTTCTGCTGCTCGATCACGCCGGTCCTGCTGAATTCACTCCGACCACGGCACGTCGCGGCGTTGGTGAGCATCCGCACCGCGGGTTCGAAACAGTGACTATCGTTTACAAGGGCGAAGTGGAGCACCGCGACTCCACCGGCAGCGGCGGCAAGATTGGTCCGGGTGACGTGCAATGGATGACTGCAGCCTCGGGAATCCTGCACGAAGAGTTTCACTCTGAAGCCTTCGCCAAAAGCGGCGGCACCCTGGAAATGGTGCAGCTGTGGGTCAACCTCCCGGCCAAGGACAAAATGACCGACGCCGGTTACCAGACGATTCTCGACGGTGACATCCCGAGCATCCCGCTCAAGGACAACGCCGGCAGCCTGCGCTTGATCGCCGGCGAATTCGACGGTCACACCGGTCCTTCGCGTACGTTCACCCCGATTGACGTCTGGGACCTGCGACTCAACGGCGGCAAGCTGTTGACGCTGGATCTGCACGAAGGCCGTAACACTGCGCTCGTAGTCTTGCGTGGCACGGTGCAGGTCAACGGCCTGGAACTGGTCCGCGAAGGGCAACTGGCGTTGTTCGAACGTAATGGCCATCAGCTCACCCTGGAAGCCAACAACGACGCCATGGTGTTGCTGCTCAGCGGCGAGCCGATCGACGAACCGATCGTCGGCCACGGCCCGTTCGTGATGAACAGCGAGCAAGAGATCCAGCAGGCGTTCACCGACTTTCAGTCGGGTCGTTTTGGCCGGATGAGCGGTTGAATGGATTGCAGTAACGCAGTGGTGTACCGGGCCTGGATAACTACGCTTGTCAGGCCCCGATTAAACGAGAAAACGAAAACCTTACCGCCGGCCTGGTCGGCATCGATAAAATAGCGAGGATTACCCCATGACTACTTCTTACAAACGTCTCGACAAGGATAACGCCGCCGTTCTGTTGGTAGATCACCAGGCGGGCCTGCTGTCGCTGGTGCGCGACATCGAACCGGATCGTTTCAAGAACAACGTGCTGGCGTTGGCCGATCTGGCCAAGTACTTCAAGCTGCCAACCATCCTGACCACCAGCTTCGAAACCGGCCCGAACGGCCCGCTGGTGCCTGAGCTCAAGGCCCTGTTTCCCGATGCGCCGTACATTGCCCGTCCTGGCCAGATCAACGCCTGGGATAACGAAGATTTCGTCAAGGCCATCAAGGCCACCGGCAAGAAACAGCTGATCATCGCGGGCGTCGTGACAGAAGTCTGCGTGGCCTTCCCGGCACTGTCGGCCCTGGCTGAAGGTTTCGATGTGTTCGTGGTGACCGATGCCTCCGGCACGTTCAACGAATTGACCCGTCAATCCGCCTGGGACCGCATGTCGTCTTCTGGCGCACAGTTGATGACCTGGTTCGGCCTGGCTTGTGAACTGCATCGCGACTGGCGCAACGATGTGGAAGGCCTGGGTACTCTGTTCTCCAACCACATCCCGGACTACCGCAACCTGTTCACCAGCTACAACGCGCTGACTGAAGGCAAGTAATTCAGGCTGATGCAGTGACCCTGTGGGAGCGAGCCTGCTCGCGATGGCTGGATAACATTCAACGGCTATGTTGACTGTTACACCGCTATCGCGAGCAGGCTCGCTCCCACAGGGTTTTGTGTTGTTCTGACATTCCCAATTGCTCCTACACTGTGCCCATCCGTACATTGCTGGAGCCGCTAGATGCCGTCATTGCTCGCCGATCATCCGTTGCTCTGCGCGCTGGTCCTGATCCTCATCGATCTGGGGCTTTGGCGCTTGATCAGTGCCAACGGCAGTAACTGGAAGCTGGTGGTGCGACTGGTGATTTTTTCGCTGTTCAGCTTTCTGCTGTTCAACGAGGGATTGAACCCGCTGGAACCGGCGCCGTGGGCCGACGATGTGCCGCTGCACCTGGCCGCGACCGGTTTGCAAATCGGCTGGTGGCTGTTCGGCGCGCGGACCCTGACGGTGCTGATTGGCGCGGTGATGATGCAGCGGGTCGGGCATACCGGACGGTTGCTGCAAGACCTGTTGGGCGCAGTCATCTTCCTCATCGCCATTATTGCCGCCCTGGCTTACGTGCTCGACCTGCCGGTCAAGGGCGTGCTGGCGACCTCCGGCGCGCTGGCGATCATCGTCGGCCTGGCGCTGCAAAGCACCTTGAGCGATGTGTTCTCCGGGATCGTCCTGAATACGACCAAACCCTATCAACTGGATGACTGGATCTCCATCGACGGCACCGAAGGTCGGGTCACCGACATCGACTGGCGCGCCACGCGCCTGCAAACGGCCCAGGGCAGCATGGCGGTGATTCCCAACTCGCTGGCGGCTAAAGCCAAGATCATCAACTTCAGCCGACCGAGCGACATTTTCGGCGTCTCCATCAGCCTGCAACTGAGCCCCCACGCGCGGCCGCAAACAGTGATCGATGCACTGGAGAGGGCGATGCAGGGTTGCCGCTATCTGTTGATCAAACCGGCGCCCTGTGTGGCCTTGAAAGGCTCCAGCGCCACCGGCGTGGAGTACGAAATCAGCGGGTTCGTAGCGTCGATGGATCAGAAACGCATGGTGCGCAATCAGTTGTTTGACCTGGCGTTCCGGCACTTGCAGGCGTGCGGTGTGAGTCTGTTGTCGAACGTCGAATCCAATGCGCCCGCCGGCCTGTCACGGCCACTGGCGCTGCTGGACAGCTCGACCATCTTCTCCACCCTGCGCCAGGAAGAGAAAGAGACGTTCAGCCAGCACATGACCCTGCAAAGCTTCCGCGCCGGTGAAATGATCCTGCCTGCGGGGGAGGTCAGCGATCATTTGTTCATCATTGAGTCCGGTGTGGTGTCGGTGGAATTGAGTCGCGGCGGTGTCAAGTTCGAGTCCGGGCGCATGGGGCCGGGCGAGGTGATCGGCGAGGGCGGGATCCTGTCGGATACGGCGTTGCCGGCGGACTTCAGCGCCAAGACTTCCTGCAGTTTGTACCGGATCGAAAAGGACTACCTGAAACCTTGCCTGGACGCACGGCATGACATCGGCGAAGCGATGAAGACATTGCTGGATTTCCGTTTGAACAAAGCACAAACCCTGACCCAGGAAGCGCCGAAGGTGGTGCCAAAGAAAGGGTTTTTGCAATGGTTGCGGGGGCGTGGCCAGGGGTAGGGAGATTGCGTTGGCTTTGCCGGCCCCATCGCGAGCAGGCTCACTCCCACCTTTCTAACCGCATTCCCATAAGAGTACTCGGTCAACTGTAGGAGTGAGCCTGCTCGCGATGAGGCCAGCAAAGTCACCTCAGCCCTTGAATTGAGAATGCTGAGTTGCTATCCCCACCCAGTGGCCTACCCAACTTCTGAAATATTGGCTATTTGTCAGCGCCACCGACGGGATTATTTTAGCTCCACACCCACTTGCACCCGGAGCCTGACATGAAACCTCGCATCGACTTCTACACCGCTTCCCCTGACGCGCTCAAAGCCATGATCGCGCTGGAAACCGCCGTCTCCAAACTGCCGCTGGAAAAAAACCTGATCGAACTGGTCAAGCTGCGCACTTCACAA
The DNA here is from genome assembly GCF_015351605.1 of Pseudomonas sp. p50(2008). NCBI lineage: Bacteria > Pseudomonadati > Pseudomonadota > Gammaproteobacteria > Pseudomonadales > Pseudomonadaceae > Pseudomonas > Pseudomonas sp. p50(2008). Next base: position 456,830 of record NZ_JACMYF010000006.1, on the reverse strand, counting down.
ATCAACGGCTGCGCCTTCTGCCTTGATATGCACAGCGCCGATGCCCGCAAGGGCGGTGAGGCCGAGCGTCGTCTATACACCTTGTCGGCCTGGCGCGAAACGCCGTTCTTTACCTCCCGTGAACGCGCGGCCCTGGCCTGGACCGAGTCCCTGACCCTGCTGAGCCAGACTCACGCGCCGGATGAGGATTACGAACAACTGGCGGCCGAATTCAGCCCCAAGGAAATGGTCGACCTGACCGTGGCGATCACCACCATCAACAGCTGGAATCGCCTGGCGGTCGGCTTCCGCAAAATGCCTCAAGACTGATCAGTGAGCATCCGCTGACGGCGCGGCCGGTGGTTGCACCTTGCGCATCAAGGGCACCATCGCCGTGGCAATGATGAAGCAGACCATGATCATCAGAAACGCATCGCCATAGGTTTGCGTCTGCGCTTCGCGATAGGTCAGCAGCCACAGCTGGTGCAGGCCGGCCGTCACACGGGTGTCGCCGCTCTGGCCCAGGGTGGCGAAGTTGTTGCCGACCTGGGACAGCCACTGATTTAGCGCTTCGTTGGTGCTGTTGAGATTTTCCGCCAACCGCGTGAAGTGAAGGTTGGTGCGATCGTTGAGGATGGTCGCGCAAGCGGCAATACCAATGGCGCCACCCAGATTTCGCATCAGATTGAACAAGCCGGATGCATGTTTGAGCCGCGCCGGTGCCAGTCCACCGAGGGTCAGCGTGACGGCCGGCGGTACGGCCAGTTGCTGGGCGATCCCGCGCAGAGCTTGCGGCAACATCAATTCCTTGCCTCCCCAGTCATGGGTGATCGGGCTGAAATCCCACATCGACAACGCGAACAGCCCGAGGCCGGTCATCATGATCCAGCGCAAGTCGACGCGGTTGGCCAGAAAGGCGTACAGCGGAATCGCCATGATCTGGAACACCCCGGTGGAGAAAACCGCCAGACCAATGTCCAGCGCACCGTAACCACGCACTCGGCCGAGGAACAGCGGTGTCAGGTAGATGGTGGCGAACAGGCCGATGCCGGTAACGAACGAAAAGAAGCAACCGAGGGCAAAGTTGCGGTCCTTGAGTGCACGCAGATCGACGATAGGATTAGCCACGTGCAAGGTGCGGCCGATGAACGCCAGGCCGGCCAGGCCGCTGATCCAGGCCGTGGTGAGGATGGTGCTGTCGCTGAACCAGTTCCAGCGCGGACCTTCTTCAAGGGTGTATTCCAGGCAGCCGAGAAACAGCGCCAGGAACACCATGCTCAGGTAGTCGGCGCCCTTGAGCAGCGACAGTTCCGGCTGGTCGATCTTCACCAGCATCGGCACGGCCACGGCGACGAAAATGCCCGGCACCAGGTTGATATAGAACAGCCAGTGCCAGGATGAAATGTCAGTGATAAATCCACCGATCACGGGGCCGAGGGTGGGTGCCAGTGAAGCCACCGCACCAATCGTTGCCGCCGCGATCACCCGTTGTTTGCCGGTGAAGAAAAAGAACGCGGTGGTGAACACCAAAGGGATCATCGAGCCGCCGAGAAACCCTTGCAGGGCACGGAACGCGATCATGCTCTGGATATTCCACGCCGCGCCGCACAGCAGACTGGCCAGGGTAAAACCCACCGCCGATGCGCAGAACAACCAGCGGGTCGAAAACACTCGGGATAGCCAGCCGGACAGCGGTATCACGATGATCTCGGCGATCAAATAGCTGGTCTGCACCCAGGCCGTTTCGTCGGTGCCGGCCGAGAGCCCGCCGCCAATGTCACGCAACGAAGCGGAGACGATCTGGATATCCAGCAGCGCAATGAACATGCCGATGCACATGCTGGCGAAGGCGAAGACCTTGGTCGCCGTGGCCATGTCGGCGGCATTGAACGGCTGCGCCGGGGCGGCGAGGGCGCGGCTCATGGTGCGCTGGCTACGACTGGGGTTTTGGTCTCCTCGCGAGTGTCCACTTCTGCCGTGACCGACAGGCCGGGACGCAGGTGACCCAGTACGCCATCCGCGGGATCCAGCAGGATGCGCACAGGCACCCGTTGCACGATCTTGGTGAAGTTACCGGTGGCGTTTTCTGGTGGCAGCACGCTGAACTGCGAACCACTGGCCGGTGCCAGGCTGTCCAGATGCCCATGGAATTCGCGCCCCGAGAGCACGTCCGCATGGATGATCACGCGCTGACCCGACGTCATGTGCGCGAGCTGGTCTTCTTTGAAATTGGCATCTACCCACAGCCCGCTCGACGGCACCACCGACAACAGTTGCGAACCGGCCTGAGCGTAAGCGCCAACCCGCGCCCGACGATTGCCGACAACGCCGTCCACCGGCGCTTTCAACTCGGTGTAGCCCACGTTTAATTGCGCGAGATCACGCTCGGCACGGGCCTGCATCAAGGCAGCACGGGCTTGCTGTTTCTGGGTTTCGATCACGTTCAACTGACGTTGTGCGGCCAGCAGTTCCGCCTGAGCCCGGGCACTGAGTGCTTGCGCGGTTTTGAACGTGGCGTCCACGCGTTGGGCGCTTTCTACCGAGACCGCGTTGCTGCCGACCAGCCGTTTGTAGCGCACGTTGTCATCCCTTGAGCGGGAGGCTTCGGCGTTGGCGGCGTCGATACCGGCGCGGGCCTGGCCGATGACCGCGTGTTGCAGTTGTTCGGTGGCATCGAGGTTGGCGAGCAGCGCTTCTTCGGCGGCGACCGCGCCTTCGGCTTTGGCCAGGTTGGCGCGGTAATCGCGGGAGTCGAGGCGGATCAGCACGTCGCCGGCCTTGACCTTCTGGTTGTCGGTGACCAGCACGTCGTCGATATAGCCCGCGACTTTCGGCCCGATCACCGTTACGTCACCGCCGATGTAGGCGTCGTCGGTGGTTTCGATAAAGCGGCCGGCAGTCCACCAGTGGGTTGCATAGAGGCCGGCGAATATCAGCGCGGCGATGAGGGCGATCAGCAGGAGCAGGCGTTTGAGCAGGGGAGGCCTGGATTTCACCGGGACGGCGAGCTCGGGTTCAAGGCTGGGCATGCTGGTCATGGTGGGTTTACCTGTGGAGGGCGGTATTTATTACGGATGTAATATGACGTATGTAATATTTTGTGGCAATTGGTTTTTGATGCCGGTCGTCAGGTGGGGTTGGGAGGCGTGCATTGCGCTGTAAGTGAAGAGCGAAGCGTGTTCGCGATGGCGGTCTCATAACCGATGAATTGCTCGGAATTACCAGGATCAAATTGTGGGAGCTGGCTTGCCAGCGATGTCGCCCTGACAGCCAAATAAGTATTCCCTGATGTACCCGGATCAAACTGTAGGAGCGAGCCTGCTCGCGATAGCGGCCTCATAGCCGATCTATATCTTCCTGATGCACCCGAATCGAACTGTGGGAGCTGGCCTGCCGGCGATGGCGGTTTGACAGCCTATGAGTATTTCCCTGATGCACCCGGTTCAAACTGTAGGAGCGAGCCTGCTCGCGATAGCGGTCTGATCGGCGGGGAGTATCTTGCTGATGTACATATCCATTCCTGTGGTTACGGCTTCTATTGGTTTCGCCCTTACGGCGAGTCACTTTGAAAAGCGCAAAGTAACCAAACGCTCTTGCCCCTTTCGTCCGGTGCCTCGCCCAGGCTCGGCATACCCTCGCTCCGGTCCTGCTCCGTGGGCCCGCCGCGATCGGCCATCCTTGGCCGTGCGCGGCTAACCCGGCATCCATGCCGGGTTGCCCACTGCGCAGCACCTGCGCTCGGCCTGCCGATGGGGCAAGAAGATCAAAATCAAAAGCAGATCAAAAGCCAAAGCGAGGCGGCCTGGCAGCCGACCTGACGCTTGAGACCTTCGCGTTCTCTGTGGGAGCTGAGCTTGCTCGCGATGACGGCGTCACAGCCGACCAATATCTTCCTGATGCACCCTGATCAAATGTGGGAACTGGCTTGCCGGCGATAGCGCCCCGAAAGCCAACCCCTACATTTCTGATGTACCCGGATCAAATCCGATGGCTGCCATAGAATGCTGGGGAGATATCTATCAAAGCGAAATCCCCAATTACTACGCGGTTTGGCTTCCTGCTATGTATTTTTTGAATAACGACCTAGCCCCATAGGCAGGCAGGATATTGAAAACAGCAAAGCACATTTTTATCGCTATTTGAACGTAAACAATATGGAGAATGTCGCTGTTTTGCATTGTTCCATAAAAGGCAATGAAGCAAAACAGAAAGCTGTCTATGATCACTGCGAAGAAAGTGCTGAAGAAAACGCGTAAAAATAGAAATCTGGAGTATGTTAGTTCTTTTATTTTGCACAGCAAATACGAGTTTGCGTATTCGGAAAAAAGAAACGAAATGCAGGATGCCACTAATACAGATGAAACATGCGTCATTACTTCTGTGTAAGGTGCATCGAGTTTCCAGCCTTCCAAGCCTGGGAGGTAGCTGGTGGAACTAAGCAAAATTATAATAAAAGCATTGCTTGCGAAGGCGAATAATATAGCCCGTCTAGCGAGTTTAAGGCCGTAAGATTCGTTCAGTATATCTACTATCAGGAAAGTCAGCGGGTAAAGAAAAACACCGGGAGTCACAACAATATCAAATAGTTCTATGTATACGAGCTTCGTCGCGGCGACGTTTGTAAAAATATAAAGTGCAAAAAGAAGCAGGTTGAGGGCGACGTAAGTTAACCATGATCGCTCATGACGGTCATTCATCTCGTAGGTAGTGGGCGCGGATCCACCGGAATAGTGTTTCCGGTATATGTCTTTAATTTCCGACTTGCTCAGGTCGTCGATTATTTCGTTTTTTAGAATCTCGCTTATCTTTATTTTTACTATTTTTCCGGTAGAGATCACCATAATAACAACGAGATTATGTTTTTTCTCAAATCCTAGTAGTTTGTATTTGCTGTTGTCTGGTGTTTTGTTATTTTCCATAGAATCTTTCCTCGATCACAACTCCAATTATTTGTGTGGTGTCGTTGCCAGGGTCGTTACTGGTGATCGCAAATCTCTCTGTTATCAGGTCGTACACCAATTTGTCGCCATCGCCATTCGATAATCCTTTTTTCACTATTAGAAGGTCGCCTGCCTCATTTATCCCGTTAATATCATTTTCAAGAAGCACTCCGATCAGATTGCAAGCCGTTCCGAAGTAATACGTCAGCGGGTGAGTGGCTGCCAACTCACCAATTCTTTTGTCAAGGCTCTGAATAAGAACGCTTTCTCGAATTATCGGCACCGCTGCTGGATTCATGTTTCCGTTTGGCGAGGCACAGCTTTCTATGATTTCCCTCTCTTCAAAATTAACCGCTTCTATCTCTTTGTAAGAAACACCAAAAAAATCGGATATTTTTCGAATGGTCGACTGTTGTACGTTTACGACCCTTCCTTCCAAGATGTTATAGATAGTTGTTCTGGTCAATCCACTGGCGTTGCACAATGAAAGTCGAGTCTCCCCGCGACTCTTTATCAAATACTTGATGTTGTTTTTTAGTTTTTCTGTCTTGTCTTTTTTATGCATTTTATATCTGCCGCTGTTTTGTTGTTGCAATAAGCCCTGCGTACGCAGGCAGTCACCTTTGTTGGCGGCATCCTACACATTTGATACAGGAACGGAAAAACTAATTTTTCAAGGATGTCATGCAACCCTGAAATTCTCTCGATAGCGCGAGAGTGTAATTCTTTCGCCTGTAAGACGTTGCCTACTTGATTTAAAGAAATGTCTTACAGTAACAATGAAGTGCGTGGCTATTGAGCAAAAACAAAATTTTTGCAATCAGAGGTGGATGGTCTAATGATTGCTTAGGCGAGAATCATTTAATTACACAGATGTTCATTTAATTGATTAATAAAAACGAATTTTCTGGTAATAAATCTACCGGTCCGCCATATGCGCACATCAACTCATTTTGGTTGATGGCAACAAACTGGCGTCTCTCAGTATTGCAAGGAGCTCCGAAATGAAAAAAACCACCCCCACCACAACCCCAGCGTCAGACATTCAATCCGCCCCCGTTTCACCCACCCGCCCCAAACCCTCAGAACGTCGCATCAGCATTCCCCTACGCCATCAAGTCACTCCCGAAACCTCCAACTGTTTCTTCGCGGTGGTGCCCGATGTCGACATCGAAGCCATGCTGTGTCACGCCTCTGAAACCTTGTCCTCTCTCAGCGTGATGTCCGCCGACCTGGCCCGTGAACTGGAAGGCCCGCGCCGTCAGGTGATTTTGGCCATCCAACAACTGGCTGCGCTGAGCGAACTGCTGGTCAATCGTGCGCTGGACAACCTGGAACTACCCCGGGATTCGGCAGACGCGTCGTCCAATCGTCAACGCTAAAAGCGGTGTGCTCTTTTAACCAATGGAGGTTCTACGTCATGGATCGATACATGCCCGTCACCGGCATTGACTGCAGCGTTCCATCTTTGCTGATCGACACTGAGGCACCACTTGAGGTGTTGCACGAAACGGCGGCTTATCGCATTCGTACGGCCACGCAGCTTCTTGAGAGTTTTGCCTTCGGCGAGGGTGTTCACAGTGAGCTGGCGCGGGTGTTAGTGACTTCGCTTCGCGATGGTTGTGATTTGATGGATGTCGTCGGGCGACGATTGCAGGGGCGGGTTTGATCTTGGAAAGAAAAGTGGCTTTCAGGGAAATTTGAGGCAGTCAGGCCATCAAACAATCTGTAGCAGCTGACGAAACTTGTGGTGAGGGGATTTATCCCCGTTCGGCTGCGTAGCAGTCGTAAAGATTTCGGGGTCGCTGCGCAACCCAGCGGGGATAAATCCCCTCACCACAAGTTTCGCCAGCTGTGACAGGTAATCGGCGGCATATATAACGGTGCCAGGCACGGAATCAATCGGGTGGTTACCTTGATCCCGTGCCCGGCCAACCATCAAACCCGCTCAAAAATCGCCGCAATCCCCTGACCGCCACCAATGCACATCGTCACCAACGCATACCGCCCGTTGGTACGGTGCAGTTCATGAATCGCCTTGGTTGCAATGATCGCCCCGGTCGCGCCCACCGGGTGACCCAGGGCAATGCCCGAGCCGTTCGGGTTGACCTTGGCCGGGTCCAGGTCCAGCTCCTGGCTCACTGCGCACGCTTGGGCCGCAAAGGCGATGTTGGCTTCAACGACATCCATATCCTGCACGGTCAGTCCGGCGCGTTTGAGGGCCAGGCGTGTGGCGGGGATGGGGCCCAGGCCCATCAGTTCTGGCTCTACACCGGCGTGGGCATAGCTGACCAGTCGGGCCAGGGGGCGCAAATTGCCGCGCTTGACCGCATCGCCCGTGGCCATGACCAGCGCCGCTGCACCGTCGTTCAGGCCTGAAGCATTGCCCGCCGTCACCGAGCCGTCTTTCTTGAACGCCGGCTTCATTTGCGCCAGCTGTTCCAGCGAAGTGGCGCGAGGGTGTTCATCGACGTTGAACAGCGTCGTTTCCTTGCGCGTCTGGATTTCCACGGCGGCGATTTGCTCGCTGAAGTACCCGTTGGCGATGGCAAACGCCGCGCGCTTCTGATCTTCAAAGGCGAGGGCGTCCTGCATTTCGCGGGTGATGCCGTTGCGTGCGGCCACGTTCTCGGCGGTGATGCCCATGTGAATGCCGTGGAACGGGTCATGCAGGATGCCCAGCATGTAGTCGATTGCCTGGACGTTGCCCATGCGCGAGCCCCAGCGGGCGGATGGCAGCAGGTACGGTCCGCGGCTCATGGACTCGGCGCCGGCGCCAATGGCGATGTCGGCGTCGCCGAGCAACAGGGTCTGGGCCGCACTGATGATGGCTTGCAGGCCGGAACCGCACAGGCGGTTGACGTTGTAGGCCGGTGTCTCTTTCGGGATGCCGGCGTTCATCGCGGCAACCCGGGAAATGTAGGCGTCACGGGTCTCGGTGGGGATCACGCTGCCCATCACCAGGTGGCCGACTTGCGCCGGGTCCACGCCAGAGCGTTCCAGCGCCGCCTTGACCGCGGTGGTTGCCAGATCGGCCGGCGGGACGTCCTTGAGGGCGCCACCAAAGGTGCCGATGGCGGTACGAGCGGCGCTGACTACAAAAACTTCTGGGGTGTTCATGACGGTGTTCCTTTAGACGGGTTCTTTTCGGTACTGCGATTGAGGAGGGCGTTCAGCGCCGTTTGCGCTTCCTGAGTGTTCAGGCGCTCGATGAACATCAGGTTTTCCTGGCGAATCGTGGCTTGCAGTTCGGCCATCGACGCTTGCTTGAGCAATTGCCGGGTCTGGCGCAAGGCACCTTGTGGCAAGGCGAGCAGGCGCTGGGCCATTTGCTGTGCGGCAGCGAGGCACTGCGGGCCATCGTCGAACAGTTCGTTGGCCAGGCCCCACGCGACGGCACTGGCACCGTCGAGGGTTTCTCCCAGCAGGAGCAAGCGCGCAGCGCGGGCATGGCCGAGTTGACGTGGCAGCAGCAGGCTCGCACCGAACTCAGGGCACAGGCCCAGGTTGACGAACGGCACACGCAGCCGGGCATTGCGGCTGACCAGCACCTGATCGCAATGCAGCAGCAGGGTGGTGCCGATACCGATGGCCGCTCCGCACACCGCCGCGATCAATGGCGTTTGCAGGTGCGTGACAACTTTCATCAGGCGGAAAGCCGGGCTGTCGAGATGAGTCGGGGGATGCTGCAGGAAGTCCGCCAGGTCATTCCCGGCGGTAAAACACGTCGCACCACCGGTAAGAATGATGGCGCCGACACTCTCGTCTTCATCCGCGGCCAACAAGCAGTCGGCCAGTTGCGTGTACATCGCATTGTTCAGCGCGTTCAGCTTGTCGAGGCGGTCAAAAGTGAGCGTCAGTACGCCGGCACTGTGTTCCTGTTTGATCAGATCGTTCATGAGCGGCTCTGGTTGATCGGTGCATCGGTCACTCTAAGCGTGGGGCTGTGCCGGATCTATGACAAAACCGTTCAACGAATCTGCTTCTTTTTGCCATGTTGCATCGCCGCGATCCGGTTCACACACCCATTCGGGGTATGGTGCAGTGCGCTGAATCGCTCGATAGTGGACTCATCCGGTCATTCAGAACGGAACCTGCCTGGTAAGGTGAATTTGCTATGCGTAAGGCATTCAAGTTGATTTTCAGTGTGTTCCTCGTTCCTTTGTCACTCAGCGTCCACGGCGCCGACGTCAATGAAGCCAATACCCTGCGGCTGTACAACTGGGCGGATTACATTGGCGAGAAAACCATTTCGAATTTCGAAAAAGCCACCGGCATCCGAGTGATCTACGACACCTTCGATGCCTACGAAACGGTCCAGGCAAAGTTGCTCACCGGTCATTCCGGGTATGACCTGGTGGTGCTGAATGCGTCCCTCGCGCCCCCCTTGATCACGGCCAAGGTCTTCCAGCCGCTGGATAAAAACCTGCTGCCAAGTTGGGCCAATCTTGATCCGAAAGTCTTGCAGGACTTGCAGGGTTTCGATGCCGGCACGCAGTACTCCGCGCCTTATACCTGGGGCAGTAACGGCATCACTTACAACGTCGACAAGATCAAAGAACGCATGCCGGATGCGCCGATCGGTTCGCTGGCGATGATCTTCGATCCGAAGATCGTCTCGCGTTTCGCCGATTGCGGCGTGACCCTGGTCGATGCGCCCACCGAGGTCATTCCGCTGGCCCTGAAGTACCTGGGACGAGACCCGCGAAGCGCCGCGCCGGCAGACCTGAAAGCCGCGCAGGAGCTGCTGTTGTCCGTACGCCCCTACATCCGCAAGTTCGACTCGGTGAATTACCTGACCAGCCTGCCCAATGGCGATGTGTGCATGGCCATGACCTGGTCCGGCGACTACGCCACAGCCATGGCCCGCGCCGAAGAAGCCAAGCTCAACATCAAGCTGTCCTATTTCATTCCCAAGGAAGGTTCGCTGATCTGGTTCGACAACATGTACATCCCGGCGGATGCCCCGCATGTCGCCAACGCCCACAAGTTCCTCGACTACTTGATGCAGCCGCAAGTGATCGCCGACGTCACTGATTACATCCATTACGCCAACAGCAACGCGGCCGCCACGCCCCTGGTGAATGCCGAGGTGCGCAACAACCTGGCGATTTATCCCGATGACGCCACCCGTGAGCGCCTGTTTCCACAGAAGACCCAGGACGCCAAAGCCATGCGCGCCATGACGCGGGTCTGGAGCACGGTAAAAAGCGGGATCTGATCGTTCAATTATTCAGCTTGAGGTTTTCGTATGGCCACTCCAACCCAGCACATTTTGTCCGCCGCCGAAGAGGCCCGCCTGGTCAAGGCAGACAAGGCTCATTACATGCACGGCTATCACATGTTCGACGAGCACGCCGAGCAGGGGTCGCTGAACATTGTTTCCGGCGACGGCGCCTACATTTTCGACACCCAGGGCAATCGTTTTCTCGACGCCGTAGGCGGTATGTGGTGCACCAATATCGGTTTGGGGCGTGAAGAAATGGCCCTGGCCATTGCCGATCAGGTCCGCCAGCTCGCCTATTCGAATCCGTTCTGCGACATGTCCAACAGCGTGGCCATTCAACTTTGCGAAAAACTCGCCAGCCTGGCGCCCGGTGACCTCGATCACGTATTCCTGACCACCGGCGGCTCGACGGCGGTGGACACTGCCTACCGGCTGATTCAGTACTATCAGAACTGCCGCGGCAAGCCGGAAAAGAAGCACATCATTGCCCGTTACAACGCCTATCACGGCTCGACAACGCTGACGATGTCGATCGGCAACAAGGCCGCCGACCGTGTCCCGGAGTTCGACTACGCCCACGACCGTATCCACCATGTCTCCAACCCCAATCCATACCGCGCACCGGACGGCATGGACGAGGCGCAGTTCCTGGAGTTTCTGGTCAAGGAGTTCGAAGACAAGATCCTGGCCATTGGCGCGGACAAGGTCGCGGGTTTTTTTGCCGAGCCGATCATGGGGTCGGGCGGGGTGATCATTCCGCCCAAGGGCTACCTGAAACGCATGTGGGAAGTCTGCCAGCGCTACGACATCCTGTTCGTCGCCGATGAGGTGGTCACTTCCTTCGGGCGACTGGGCAAATTCTTTGCGTCCTACGACCTGTTCGATGTGCAGCCGGACATCATCACCACGGCCAAAGGCCTGACGTCCGCCTATCTGCCGCTGGGCGCCTGCATCTTTTCCGATCGCATCTGGAAGGTCATCGCCGAACCGGGCAAGGGCCGCTGCTTCAGCCACGGCTTCACCTACAGCGGGCACCCGGTGTGCTGCACGGCGGCGCTGAAAAACATCGAAATCATCGAGCGCGAACAGCTGCTGGAACACGTCGATGTGGTCGGCGCTTATCTGGAGGAACGCCTGGCGACACTCAGCGATTTGCCGTTGGTGGGCGATGTACGCTGCCAGAAATTCATGGCCTGCGTGGAATTTGTCGCCGACAAACGCACCAAGGCGTTGTTTGCCGACGAGATCAACATCGGCGAGCGGATTCACTCCCGGGCACAGGCCAAAGGGTTGCTGGTGCGGCCGATCATGCACCTCAACGTGATGTCGCCGCCGCTGATCCTGACGTGCGCCCAGGTCGATGAGATCGTCGAGACCCTGCGCGTGTGCATTCTTGAAGTGGCCGCCGAACTTCAGGAAAGCGGCCAGTACCAGGGCCAATGACTTCGTCAGCCAGGCTTTTACCGGGGGCCGGCTCACCCGCTAGACTGCGGGGTATGAGCAAACCAAACGACGATACGTTGATCGCCTTGCCCTTCGGGGCACTGCATAAATGGCACGGGCAAATGCGCGAGGCATTTGCCCGTGTCGATGAGCCCGACGCGCTGCACTACCTGGCGTCAGCGTTCGGGCACCTGGTCGGCATCGAATCGGTGATGATCAGCCTGGAACACAAGGACCGCCCACCCCAGTTGCTGTATCAACGCGGCATTGCCGAGCAGTATCAGGTGTCGATCATCGAGCGCTATTTTTCCGGGGGGTATCTGCTTGATCCGTTCTGCCTGGCGGTGGAACAGGATTTGGCCCAAGGCTTTTACCACCTGGAGGAAATCGCCCCGGACGACTTCTTCGACAGCGAGTACTACCGCACCTATTACTTGAAGGCGGGGTGTTCGGAGGACAGCTATTACATCGTCAACACGGGCAACGAGACGAAGATTTCGGTGAGCCTGTTTCAAGGTTTCAGCAATGAAAGCCTGCGGGTCGATCAACTGAACCTGCTGCGCGCCGTCGAACCCCTGGTAAGCGAATTCATCGGCGCATTCAGCCAGCGCGGCATGCAGCGCATTGCCGAGATTCAGTGCGTTCAAGCGGTGGGTGAAGGGGATGATCTCAAGCAACGGGTGCAGTGGGCTTTCGAGCATTTCGGCAGCGATTTGCTGACCGACCGCGAGCGGGAAGTCGCGCACATGGTGCTCAGGGGGCACTCGGTGAAATCCACCGCCAGCCAGTTGGGCATATCACCGGAAACCGTACGCATGCACCGCAAGAACCTGTACCTGAAGCTGGAGGTGGGTTCGCAGTCGGAGTTGTTTGCGTTGTTTATCGAGTGGTTGCGTAAGCATTGAGAAGGGTGGTCGAGCACAGCCCAATGTAGGAGTGAGCCTGCTCGCGATGGCGGTGTGTCAGCTACCTTGATGTCGACTGACACACCCTCGCGAGCAGGCTCACTCCCACATTTGATCTGCGGTTGACCACAACATCTATGGTCAACCAGAAGCGCTGATCAATCCTCGCGCTTAACCACCAACGTCAAAATGTCATAACTGGCCACCAGCTCACCCAACTGATTGGTCACCTCGACATCCCAGGCCACCACCCCTTGCGGGATACCCTGCGGGCTCTTCTTGCCCTGGTCGATCTTGCGTTTGCAGGTCAGGCGCGCCTGGATCGTGTCGCCGATCCCCACCGGGTTGATGAAGCGCAACGTGTCCAGCCCGTAGTTGGCCAGCACCGGTCCGACGCCAGGGGATACGAACAGGCCCGCTGCCGCCGACAGCACGAAGTAACCGTGGGCGATGCGTTTGCCGAATTGCGATTCTTTCGCCGCGATATCGTCGAAGTGCATGTAGAAGTGATCACCGGACAGGCAGCCGAAGTTCACCAGATCGGCTTCGGTCACGGTGCGACGATGGGTCAGCAGCGACTCGCCAATCTGCAGGTCCTGGAAGTGCCGACGGAACGGATGCACTTCGGTTTCGATGACCTTGGCGCCACGCACGTATTCACCGGTCACAGCCGCCAGCATGGTGGGCGAACCTTGCACGGCTGCACGTTGCAGGTAGTGCTTCACCGCGCGCAGACCACCCAGCTCTTCACCGCCACCGGCACGACCCGGACCGCCATGCTTGAGCTGTGGCAGCGGCGAGCCGTGGCCGGTGGATTCGGCGGCGGACTCGCGGTCGAGCACCAGCAAGCGACCGTGCCACGCCGCAGCGACGGGGATGGCCTTGGCGGCAATCTGTGGGTCCTTGGTGATCAAACTGGCCACCAGGCTGCCTTTGCCGCGAGCCGCCAGCACCAGCGCTTCATCCAGATCGTCATAGGCCATCAGCGTGCTGACGGGACCGAATGCTTCGATGTCGTGGGCGCCACCTTCGGCGTGCGGGTCGCGGGCCTGCAGCAATGTCGGCGCGAAGAATGCGCCTTGGTTGACGTTCTCACCCCGGGGTTCAAACCCGTCGCGGGCGCCGAACAGCATGTCGCTGCTTTGCAGCAGGCTTTCCAGGCGCTCAGCGACGTCTTTCTGTTGATCGTGGGAAGCCAGTGCACCCATGCGCACGCCTTCCACCGACGGGTCGCCGACCACGACTTTCTTCAGGCGATCGCGCAAACGGGTCGCGACCGCATCGATGTGTTTGGCCGGCACGATGGCGCGGCGAATGGCGGTGCATTTCTGCCCGGCCTTGGTGGTCATCTCCCGGGCGACTTCCTTGATGAACAGCTCGAACTCTTCGTCATCCGGGGTCACGTCCGGGGCGAGGATCGCGCAGTTCAGCGAGTCGGCTTCGGCGTTGAACGGTACCGAGTTGCGGATCAGGTTCGGGTTGACCCGCAGCTTGGCGGCAGTGTTGGCGGAACCGGTGAAGGTCACCACGTCCTGGCCTTGCAGGCGATCGAGCAAGTCCCCCGTGCCGCCGATGATCAGTTGCAGGCTGCCGGCCGGAAGCAGGCCGGATTCGTCCATCAGGCGCACCACGGCTTCGGTCAGGTAGCTGGTGGCGCTGGCCGGTTTGACGATGCACGGCATGCCGGCAAGGAAACTCGGGGCGAACTTTTCCAGCATGCCCCAGATCGGGAAGTTGAAGGCATTGATGTGCACCGCCAGGCCGCCACGGGGCACCAGAATGTGGGTGCCGGCGAAGGTGCCCAGTTTGCTCAGTTGCAGCGCCGGGCCTTCGTGGACGATGTTGCCCGAGGGCAATTCCCGGGAGCCAAGGCTGGCGTAGGTGAACAGCGTGCTGTTGCCGCCTTCGATATCGATCCAGCTGTCAGCGCGGGTAGCACCGCTGTGATGGGAGATCGCGTAGAGCTGTTCCTTGCGCTCGCTCAGGTACAAGGCCAGTGCCTTGAGACGCTGGGCCCGCTGTTGGAAATCCAGCGCCATCAGACCGCTGACGCCCTGGCGACGGCCGTGCTCGATGGCTTCGGCGAAGTCCGGACGCTCTTCGTGGGTGCGTGCGATTTCGTGGCCATCGATGGCACTGCGCAGCACCTGGGCACCGTGTTGGCCGATCCAGCGACCGGCGATGAAACTTTGCAGGGTAGGGGCGTGCGGTGTAGGTGAAGAGGACATCACGATTGCTCCAGATGATGATTAAAAGGTCTGGCGCAGCCGCAGCCGCGCCTTTCAGGGATTACCAGAGCGCCACGGTGTAACCGACGATCAGCCGGTTCTCATCGAGGGCGGTGGTCAAGCCATTGCCGGAACGGAAGGTCACGTTGCGCCAGCGCAGGCTGACGTCCTTGAACATGCCGCTCTGGATGACGTAACTGATGTCGGTGTCGCGCTCCCATTCGCGGCCGTTGTCGACGGTGCCTGCCTTGACGTTGCGACCATCGGTGTAGCGGGTCATGAAGGTCAGGCCGGGGATGCCCTGGGCGGCGAAGTCATAGTCGTAACGCAGCTGCCAGGAGTCTTCGTCGGCGCGGGTGTAGGTGTTGTAGGTCACCAGGTTGACCACGTACGGGTCGCCGCCGTTGAGGAACGGGAACGCACTGTCGCCGGACAACTGCTGGTAGGTCGCACTGACTTTGTGGGCACCGTGGGACACGGTGAACATGCTGTTGAAGTTGCGGTTATCGATGCGCCCGGCCCGCTCGGCACCGTCGCCGCGGCTGTCGAAATAGCGCACGTCGCTGCGCAGACTGAAACCGTTGCCCAGCGGCTGGGTGTGCACCAGTCCGACGAATTGCTGGCGATAGATCTGTTCGAGCTTGCCGTAGTAGTAACTCAGATTCAGTTGCGGGCTGAAGGCGTAAGTGCCGCCCGCGAAGTCGAAGTGATCGCTGCTGGCGGCGCCATAACCGATGTCATCGTTGCTGGAGGAATCGCGCAGGTTGGCCTTGGTCAGGCGCCCGGCATTCACCGTCAGGCCACTGATTTCCTGGCTGGTCAGCAAGCCGCCTTCAAAGGTCGAACCCAACAGGCGGGTGTCGTTGTAAGTCGCCACCGGCAGCAAGGGTTGCAGGGTGCCGAGCTTCAATACGCTCTTGGACACGCGCACTTTGCCGGTCAGGCCCAGCTCGCTGAACTCGTCCGCAGGTTCATGGCTGTTCGGGCCAAATGGCAGCAGGCCGGTGCCCCGTCGATCCGGGCTGGAGTCGAGTTTCAGCCCCAACTCCCCCAACGCATCGAGACCGAACCCCAAGGTCCCATCGGTGAACCCGGACTCGATGCGCGCAGTGAATCCCTGCGCCCATTCTTCAGCCTTGGATTGGGGCGCATTCTCCTGACGGAAATCGCGGTTGATGTAGTGGTTGCGCATCTCGATACGGGCCTTGCTGTCGCTGACGAAGTCGGCCATGGCGCTCGGTGCGACCATGGGCAGACTCAATGCAGCGGCTAACGAAAACAGTGATTCATAAGGAGCAGTACGTGCGGGCTTCATTGTTTTTATTCCCTGCCGTCAATCGTCGTTATTAGTGCTTGCTGGCGCCGGAGGCACCGATCCCGGTCATGGAGCGAATGAACTGCGCCAGGTAACGGCCGCGTTCAAGGGCTGCACGGGGTGAGGTGTCGGTGACGGAAAACAGCCAGGCGCTCAGGAAGGCCAGGCTCATGGAGAACAGGGCCGGGTTGGAGTACGGGAACAGGGCTTTTTCGTAGTGCAGGACGTTGACCCACACTGCCGGGCTCAGCACCAACAGGACAATGGCCGAGATCAGCCCTGCCAGGCTGCCGGTCACCGCGCCGCGAGTGGTCAGGCCTTTCCAGTACATCGAAAGGAACAGCACCGGGAAATTCACCGAGGCGGCAATGGCCAGCACCAGGCCGGACAGGAACGCGATGTTTTGCGACTCGAACAGCAGGCCAAGGATGATTGCCAGAACGCCGATGCACAGGGTGGCGATGCGCGAAACGCGGATTTCCTGCTGCTCGGTGGCCTGGCCCTTGCGGATCACGCAGGCATACAGGTCGTGGGACACCGCCGACGCGCCGGACAAGGCCAACCCGGCAACCACCGCCAGAATGGTGGCGAACGCGACCGCAGAAATGAAGCCCAGGAACAGGTTGCCGCCGACGGCTTGCGCCAGGTGCACGGCGATCATGTTGCCGCCGCCGATGATCGCGCCGTTGGCATCACGGAACGTCGGATCGGTGCCGACCATGACGATCGCGCCGAAGCCGACGATGATCAGCAGCAGGTAGAAGTAGCCGATGAAACCGGTGGCATAGAACACGCTTTTGCGCGCTTCCTTGGCGTCGCTGACGGTAAAGAATCGCATCAGGATATGCGGCAGGCCGGCGGTGCCGAACATCATGCCCAACCCCAGCGAGATCGCATCGATCGGGTTCGACAGCAACCCGCCCGGCGCCATGATCGCGGTGCCTTTGGCGTGCACGGCAGTGGCGCTGGCGAACATCGCCTCGGTACTGAAACCGAAATGCTTGAGCACCATGAAGGCCATGAACGTGGTGCCGAACAACAGCATCACGGCCTTGATGATCTGTACCCAGGTGGTGGCGAGCATGCCGCCGAAGGTCACGTAGAACACCATCAATACACCGACCAGCATGACCGCGTAGAGGTAGTCGATGCCGAACAGCAGTTCGATCAACTTGCCGGCGCCGACCATCTGCGCCACCAGGTACATCAGGGCCACGGTGAGGGTGCCGAAAGCTGACGTCAGGCGCACCGGGGTTTGTTCCAGGCGATAGGAGACCACGTCGGCGAAGGTGTATTTGCCAAGGTTGCGCAGGCGTTCGGCGATCAGGAAAAGAATGATCGGCCAGCCCGCCAATACGCCGAGGGCGTAGAGCAAACCGTCGTAGCCGTTGAGAAACATCATGGCGGAAATGCCCAGGAAGGACGCTGCCGAGATCATGTCGCCGGCAATGGCCAATCCGTTCTGGAACCCGGTCATGCCACCGCCCGCGGTGTAGAAATCGCTGGCGGAACGGGTGCGCAACGCTGCCCAGCGCGTCACGCCGAGGGTGAACAGCACGAACACCAGGAACATGCCGATGGCGTTCCAGTTCAACGGGCGGGACGCGCCGTCAGCGGCAACCGCCAGGTCGGTGACCACTGCCAATGGCAGAAGGAACAAGGCCATAAGACGGCTCATTGCGCGCACTCCTGCTTGAGCTTTTCGTTGAGCGGGTCGATGACGTTGTTGGCGCGATAGACGTAGAAACCGGTCAGGGCGAACGCCATCAGAACGATGACCACGCCCACCAGCATGCCGACGGTGGTCACCCCGCCGCTCAGGGATTGGCCGAGGGTGGCGGGGGAGAAAGCCACCAACAGGACAAAGCCGAAATAAATCACCAGCATGATCAGCGACAGCGACCAATACAGGTTCTGTTTTCGTCGGACCAGCTGGATGAAGTCGGGGTGCTGGCGAATGAGTTCTACGTCTTGTGGAGTCATGGCGCGCTCTCTGTTGTTGTTTTTGTTGTGGGGTGAAACGTTTCTGTCTTTACGGGTGAAACGAACTCTGTATGTAGCAGCTGCCGAGCTTGCGAGGCTGCGTTCGGCTGCGCAGCAGTCGTGAATCAAGCGACGCGGTTTGTCTGGAAGACCGCACATTCAGGTTTTACGACTGCTACGCAGCCGAACGCAGCCTCGCAGGCTCGGCAGCTGCTACAGGTCCGAATGCAGCCGCTCCACGGCGTAGGGCTGAAATCAAAGCTGATCGAAATCCAGCACCACTTTGTCGCTGATCGGAAAGGCCTGGCACGACAGGACATAACCGGCCGCTACTTCGTAGTCTTCCAGGGCGTGGTTGCTGTCCATTTCCACCTCGCCTTCGATGACCTTGCACTTGCAGGTCGAGCACACGCCGGCCTTGCAGGAGTAGGGCAGTTCGGCACCTTGGGCGTTGCCGGCATCGAGAATGCTTTGGCTGTTGCGCGGGAGGTCGAAGGCCAGGGCGCGACCGTCGCTGATCACCGTGATCTGGCTGACTGCGGCGTCCACCTGATGCGATGCCTCCCGGGCTTCGCGTTTTTGCTGGCTGCCAGCGGCGGCGAACAATTCGAAGTGGATACGCTCCGGCGCCATGCCTTTGGCTTTGAGGTTGTCGCGTACGGTCTCGGTCATTTCCTGCGGACCGCAAATAAAGGCGGCATCCAGGGCTTTAACGTCGAGCCAGCGGGAGAACAGTTGCTCGCATTTCTCGGCGTTGATCCGGCCGTTGTACAGGTCGACATCCTGCTGCTCGCGGCTGAACACGAAGATCAGGTTCAAGCGTTGCAGGTAACGGTTTTTCAGGTCTTCGAGCTGTTCACGAAACAAGGCGCCGGAGCTGGAACGGTTGCCGTACAGCAAGGTCACTCGGCTGTGCGGTTCGGTCTGCAGGGTGGTCTTGATGATCGACAGAATCGGCGTGATGCCACTGCCGGCGGCGACAGCCAGGTAGTTGCCATGGCGCGTCGGGTCGAGTTCGACGTGGAAGTGTCCGGCCGGTGGCATCACTTCCAGGCAGTGCCCGGCTTTGAGGTGTTCGTTGGCAAATGCCGAGAAGCGCCCGCCGACCACACGCTTGATGGCAATGCGCAGTTCACCGTCATTGACACCCGTGCAGATCGAGTAGGAGCGGCGTACTTCTTCGCCATCCATCTGGGTGCGCATCACCAGGTGCTGGCCCTGGGTGAAATGAAAACTGTCCTGCAGGTGCTGCGGAATCTCGAAGGCGATGGACACCGCGTCACGGGTCTCGTTGCGCACGTCCTTGATGGTCAGACTGTGAAATTTACTCATTATTGTTCTCCAGCTGGGACGGCCGATCGCCGCTCAGATGCACTTGAAATAGTCGAACGGTTCCAGGCAATCGCGGCAGCGGTACAACGCCTTGCACGCGGTGGAACCGAATTCACTGAGCACTTCGGTGTGCGTGCTACCGCATTGCGGGCAGGCGATCACCGGGCTGTCGCCGAGCAGACTGCGTTTGCTTGTGCTGCCTTCGGGCGGCGCGATGCCGTAGGCGCGCAGGCGTTCACGACCGCTGTGGGTGATCCAGTCGGTGGTCCACGCCGGCGTCAATTTTCGCTCCAGCAGCGGCGCCTTGAAGCCGGCCAGTTCCAGCGCGTCGCGGATGTCGCTTTCGATCACTTCGGTGGCGGGGCAACCGGAGTAGGTCGGCGTGACCACCACGTGCAAGTGCCCGGCCTGCCAGTCGAGATCGCGGACTATCCCCAGGTCGACCACGCTGACCACCGGCACTTCCGGGTCCATGACCTGGGCCAATGTCGCCCACGCAGCGGCCAGGTCACTCGGCTGAGCCGGCCGGGCGCCCTGGTCGCTGGCGATCAGCTCACCAGGTTGCATCGGGGTACGCTCGTGGCAGGAACTGCATCTCGGCCAGCAGGATGCCGAGGTGTTCGGAGTGCAGACCCTTGCGTGCATCCAGATAGAAATAGCTGGGCGCCGGGGGCACGGGCAGGGTGGCGCGGGCAAAGGTTTCGCTGACGGTTTTTTGCCAGGCGGCGGCGACTTCTGCGGTGGCCGGGATGATGCCGGCTTCGCACAGGCGGTGTTCGCTGTCGTCGGCGCTGGTCAGCTCGACCGTGAAGCGCCACACCTCGGGGATGGCCGCGAGCATGCGCGCGTGGCTCTCTTCGGTGCCGTCACCCAGGCGCTCGACCCACTCACCGGAGCGACGCAAGTGATAGGTCACTTCCTTCACGGCTTTGGCGGCGATCCCGGCAATGCGTTCGTCGCTGGACAGGGCAAGGCCGGTGAGCACTTGCAGGTGCCATGCGTCGTAAAGGAATTGCTTGAGGATCGTGACGGCGTAGTCGCCGTTGGGTTGCTCCACCAGCAACAGGTTGCGGTACGCGCGCTCGTCTCGACGGAACGCCAGGTGATCGGCATCGCGACCGTCGTTCAGCAATTCGGCGGCGTATTCCAGCCAGTTGCGGGCCTGGCCGACGAGGTCGAGGCCGACATTCATCAACGCCAGTTCCTCTTCCAGCGCCGGGGCCTTGCCGCACCATTGGCACAGGCGCTGGCCCTGGATCAGGGCGCTGTCGCCGAGGCGCAGCAGGTATTCGATCAGATCAGTCTGGTTATTCATGGTCGACCTCACATGTGCCCGACTTCGGCCGGCAACTCGTAGAAGCTGGCGTGGCGATAGACCTTGTCGTCCGCCGGGTCGAACAGCGGGTCTTTTTCATCCGGCGAGGACGCGGTAATAAGCGCCGACGGCACGACCCACAGGCTCACGCCTTCGCTGCGACGGGTGTACAACTCCCGCGCGTTTTCGATGGCCATGGTGGTGTCGGCGGCATGCACGCTGCCGACATGCTTGTGGTTGAGGCCGTGCTTGCTGCGCACGAAGACTTCAAAAAGGGTCCATTCGGACATGACGGTGTCTCCAGATCAGGTGGCCGAATCAGGCGGCGTTCTTGTTTTGTTTTTTGCGAGCGTGGGCGACAGCTGCTTCACGAACCCAGGCGCCGTCTTCGATGGCTTTGCGGCGGGTGGACACGCGCTCCTGGTTGCACGGGCCGTTGCCCTTGAGCACTTCGTAGAACTCGCTCCACTGGATCTCGCCGAAGTCGTAGTGGCCGCGCTCGGCGTTCCACTTCAGGTCCGGGTCGGGGCAGGTGCAGCCCAGCAGTTCCAGCTGCGGGATGGTCTGGTCGATAAAGCGCTGGCGCAGTTCGTCGTTGCTCTGGCGCTTGATTTTCCAGGCCATGGATTGGGCGCTGTTGGGCGAGTGCTCGTCGCTTGGACCGAACATCATCAGCGACGGCCACCACAGGCGGTTGATCGCGTCCTGGACCATGTCTTTTTGCGCCTGATTACCGTGACGCATCATGGTCAGGAGGATTTCGTAGCCCTGGCGCTGGTGAAAGCTTTCTTCCTTGCAGATGCGCACCATGGCCCGGGAGTAAGGGCCGTAGGACGTGCGTTGCAACACCACCTGATTGACGATCGCGGCGCCATCCACCAACCAGCCCACGGCGCCCATGTCGGCCCAGTTCAGCGTCGGGTAATTGAAGATGCTGGAGTACTTGGCCTTGCCGCTGTGCAGCTTGGCGATTTCTTCGTCGCGGTCAGCGCCGAGGGTTTCCATGGCGCTGTAGAGGTAGAGGCCGTGACCGGCTTCGTCCTGAATCTTGGCCATCAGCTGCAGTTTGCGTTTGAGCGTAGGGGCACGGGTGACCCAGTTGCCTTCGGGCAGCATGCCGACGATTTCGGAGTGAGCGTGTTGGGAAATCTGCCGGATCAGGGTCTGGCGATAGGCATCGGGCATCCAGTTTTTTGCTTCGATCTTGATTTCTGAATCGATTTTTTCCTGGAAAGCGCGTTCCTGTTCGGACATTTCCGACAGGTCCTTGATGCGCTTGACGCCTGTTTCTACGAGCTGTGCGTACATGGGGGGTCTCCCGCCGTGAATCTGTTTGTTGGCATGGAGAACTTTATAAGCGATACAGAAATTAATATCAAACAGAAAATAACGTGTCGTGTTTGTTTTTTGTATCGCTTTGGGGGGGGAGTGGTTTTTTTGGGGCAGAACCTTGCTCGCATAGCGGCCTGATTAAAGACCGATGCTGTTCGGATATACGCAGATCAACTGTAGGAGTGAGCCTGCTCGCGATGGCGGCCTCATAGCCGATGAGTATTTCCCTGATGCACCTGGATCAAACTGTGGGAGCTGGCTTGCCGGCGATGGCGGTCTGATTGGCGGTGAGATTCTTGCGGGTGTACATATCCATTCCTGCGGTCACGGCTTCTATGGGTTTCGCTTTTACAGCGAGTCACTTGGAAAAGCGCCAAGTAACCAAAGGCTCTTGCCCCTTTCGTACGGTGCCTCGCCAGGGCTCGGCATACCCTCACTCCGGTCCTGCTCCGTGGGCCCGCCGCGATCGGCCATTCATGGCCGTGCGCGGCTAACCCGGCATCCATGCCGGGTTGCCCACTGCGCAGAACCTGCGTTCGGCCTTCCCATGGGGCAAGAAAATCAAAATCAAAAGCAGATCAAAAACAAAGCGAGGCGGCCTGATAGCCGACCTGACTTTCGAAGCTCACGCATTCACCTGGGGAGCCGAGCTTGCTCGCGATAACGGCCTCACAGCCGATCGATGTCTTCCTGATGCACCCGGATCAAACTGTAGGAGTGAGCCTGCTCGCGATGGCGGCCTCATAGCCGATGAGTATTTCCCTGATGCACCTGGATCAAACTGTGGGAGCTGGCTTGCCGGCGATGGCGGCCTGATTGGCGGTGAGATTCTTGTTGGTGTACATATCCATTCCTGCGGTCACGGCTTCTATTGGTTTCGCTTTTACAGCGAGTCACTTGGAAAAGCCCCAAGTAACCAAAGGCTCTTGCCCCTTTCGTCCGGTGCCTCGCCTGGGCTCGGCATACCCTCACTCCGGTCCTGCTCCGTGGGCCCGCCGCGATCGGCCATCCATGGCCGTGCGCGGCTAACCCGGCATCCATGCCGGGTTGCCCACTGCGCAGCACCTGCGTTCGGCCTTCCCATGGGGCAAGAAAATCAAAATCAAAAGCAGATCAAAAACAAAGCGAGGCGGCCTGACAGCCGACCTGACGTTCAGGCGTTCCGCCGCTTAGCGTTGATTCTGGTTTTAAAAGGCAAGATCAAAAGATCGCAGCCTCGTTTCACTCGGCAGCTCCTACATGGCGGCGTTTTTCCAATGATATCCCGTCATCGTTTACGTCCATCGCGAGCAAGCTCAGCTCCCACAAGGAAATGCGCGGGCCTCACCTATCAGGTCGGCTCTCGGGCCGCCTCGCTTTGCTTTTGATTTTGATCTCAGGCGCCCCGTTAAACCACGCTGGCCGAACGCAGGTATTGCGCAGCGGGTAAACCGGCAAGGATGCCGGTTTAGCCGCGCTGGGCCAGGGATGGCCCATCGCGGCGACCCGCGGAGCAATGCCGGAGTGAGGGCACACCGAGCCCTGGCGAGGTGCCAAGTGGTGGGGCAAGAGCGCTTTGGTTACTTTTGACTGGGCCGGCATTCCGGCTCTTCGAAAGTGACTCGCTGTAAAAGCGAAACCCATAGAAGCCGTAACCGCAGGAATGGATATGTACACCGACAAGAATCTCACCGCCGATCATGCCGCCATCGCTGGCAAGCCAGCTCCCACAGTTTGATCCAGGTGCATCAGGGGAATACTCGTTGGCTATGAGGCCGCCATCGCGAGCAGGCTCACTCCTACAGTTTGATTCGGGTGCATCAGGGGAATACTCGTTGGCTATGAGGCCGCCATCGCGAGCAGGCTCACTCCTACAGTTTGATCCGGGTGCATCAGGGGAATACTCGTTGGCTATGAGGCCGCCATCGCGAGCAGGCTCACTCCTACAGTTTGATTCGGGTGCATCAGGAAAATATCGCTTGGCTGTGAGGCCGTCATCGCCGGCAGGCCAGCTCCACAGGGAAATCATTCGGTATAAGGACCGAGCCGATAGCCGTCACGCACGCCAAAAAAAGCCCCGCAAAAGCGGGGCCATAAAGGGTGCAGCAGTCATGCTTTAGGGCGTTTGTCCATCACGTGGCACGCTTTGCCCTCGGAGCGCTTGATCGAATGCAGAGGCTGCAAGACGATCCGCGAACTGATCCCGATGTACGTCTTGATATGCCGACTCAGCTCGCCACAGACGGCCTTCTGCTGATCGTCACTCAAATGCTGGTGCTCAGCCTTCAACTCCACATGCACATCAACGCTGTCCAGGTTGCCGTTGCGATACAGATGAATCTCATAACACTCTGAAAGCTGTTTGATTTTCAGCACCTGTTCTTCGATCTGCGTTGGAAACACGTTAACTCCGCGAATGATCAGCATGTCATCGCTACGCCCGGTGATCTTGTCGATTCGGCGCATCGGTCGTGCCGTCCCCGGCAGCAGGCGCGTGAGGTCGCGGGTGCGGTAGCGGATCATCGGCAGGGCTTCTTTGCTGAGGGAGGTGAACACCAGCTCGCCCATTTGTCCGTCAGGCAGCACTTCACCGGTGATCGGATCGATGATTTCCGGGTAGAAGTGGTCTTCCCAGATCGTCGGCCCGTCCTTGGTTTCCGCGCATTCCATGGCGACGCCCGGCCCCATGATTTCCGACAGGCCGTAGATGTCCAGCGCAGTGATGCCCAGACGGTTCTCGATGGCGCTGCGCAGTTCGCCGGTCCAGGGCTCGGCGCCGAAGATGCCGAGGCGCAGGGCCAGTTTGTGCGGGTCGATGCCCTGGCGCTCGATTTCATCGGCGATGTTGAGCATGTAGGACGGCGTGACCATGATGATGTCCGGCTGGAAATCCTTGATCAGTTGCACCTGTTTCTCGGTCTGGCCGCCGGACATCGGGATGACCGTGCAACCCAGGCGTTCGGCGCCGTAGTGGGCGCCCAGACCGCCGGTGAACAGGCCATAGCCATAGGAAATATGTACCTTGTCGCCGCGTCGGCCACCGGCTGCGCGGATCGAGCGGGCGACGACGTTGGCCCAGGTATCGATGTCGTTCTGGGTGTAACCCACAACCGTCGGTTTGCCGGTGGTGCCACTCGATGCGTGCAGGCGGACGACGTCGTGCATCGGTACTGCAAACATGCCGTACGGGTAATTATCGCGCAGGTCGGTCTTGGTGGTGAACGGAAACTTCGCCAGGTCTTCCAGGGATTTGATGTCGTCGGGATGAACGCCCAGGGCATCGAAACGCTGACGGTACAGCGGCACATTGTTGTAGGCGTGGTTCAGGCTCCAGCGCAGGCGATCCAGCTGATGGTGACGCAGTTCGTCGACGCTGGCGGTTTCCAGCGGGTCCAGCTGTGGATCAAGCACGGCTTTGGCAATTGGCATGTTCATGATTTCACTCGAATTGTTTTTGTGTTTCAGCCCTTTCGCAGAAGGGCTTTGAGTGCATGCCCCAAGGATACCTCTCGGCTCCTCGGGAATCGCGGTTCTTTAGTCGGACAAACGCTCGATGATCAGCGCGATGCCCTGGCCGACGCCGATGCACATGGTGCACAAGGCATAGCGACCGTTACGTTCTTCCAGCTCGTGCAGGGCGGTCGTCACCAGCCGCGCACCGCTCATGCCCAGTGGATGGCCGAGGGCAATGGCGCCGCCGTTGGGATTGACCCGCGGATCGGTGTCGCTCAAGCCGAGTTCGCGCAGCACCGCCAGACCCTGCGCGGCAAAGGCTTCGTTGAGTTCGATCACGTCCATGTCGGCCAGGCTCAGGTTGGCCAGTTCCAGCACCTTGCGCGTCGCGGGTACCGGGCCGATGCCCATGATGCGCGGCTCGACACCCGCCGTGGCCATGGCCACCACGCGACCTCGGGCTTTGAGGCCATGACGCTTGGCGATTTCCGGGCTGGCGAGCAACAGGGCACAGGCACCGTCGTTGACCCCGGAGGCGTTGCCGGCGGTGATGCTGCCGCCTTCGCGAAACGGCGTGCCGAGTTTCTGCAGCTGCTCGAGGGTGGTGTCGCCACGGGGATGCTCGTCATGCTCGACGACCTTGGCCGGACCTTTGCGTTGCGGGATCTCTACCGCGACGATTTCCTTCGCCAGGCGCCCGCTGGCCTGCGCGGCGGCGGCCCGTTGCTGGCTGCGTAGCGCGAAGGCGTCCTGGTCTGCGCGGGAGATGTTGAACTGCTCGGCGACGTTCTCGGCGGTCTCCGGCATGGAGTCGATGCCGAACGCTTTTTTCATCAGCGGATTCACGAAACGCCAACCGATGGTGGTGTCGTACATCTGCGCGTCGCGGGAAAACGCCTGCTCGGCTTTGCCCATCACCAACGGTGCACGGGACATCGATTCGACGCCACCCACCAGCATCAACCCGGCTTCACCACAGCGAATCGCCCGGGCTGCGGTGCCGATGGCGTCCAGCCCGGAACCGCACAGACGGTTGAGGGTGGTGCCCGGCACGCTGACTGGCAACCCGGCCAACAGCGCCGACATGCGCGCCACGTTGCGGTTGTCTTCGCCGGCCTGGTTCGCGCAGCCGTAGATCACGTCGTCCACCGTGTTCCAGTCGACCTGCGGATGACGGCGCAGCAGTTCACGCAGCGGCACGGCGCCGAGGTCGTCGGCGCGCACGCTGCTCAAGGCGCCGGCGTAGCGGCCGATCGGGGTCCGCACCGCGTCGATGATCAAGGCGTCATTCATTCGGGGTCTCCTGCGCGAGCACTGTCCCGCGCACTTTGTAGGATTTGCCATGGAACAGCGCGATCAGCTGGCCCTGTTGGTTTTCTATGCGTACGTCGTAGTTGCCGGTGCGGCCGGAGCGGCTTTGCTCGATGCAATCGGCGGTCAGTGTGTCGCCCTGATGTGCCGGGGCGATGTAGTCGATGCTGCAACCGATGGCCACCGTGGCGTCGTTGTAGCTGTTGCAGGCGAAGGCGAATGCCGAGTCGGCGAGGGCGAACAGGTAGCCGCCGTGGCAGGTGCCGTGACCTTGAATCATGTCGGCGCGCACGCTCATGCCGACCCGGGCACAACCCGGCGCGGCGGAGAGCAGGCGCATGCCCATGGCCTGGCTGGCGGCGTCGCGCTTGAGCATGGTTTGGGCGCACTGGCTGGCCAGGTTCATGGCTTCGTGGTTAGTCATGGAACGTTCTCCCTTCAGCGACCCGGCGACGCAGCAGCAGCGACGGGCGATAGCGTTCTTCGCCGTAACCGGCGTGCAGGTTTTCCAGTACGGTCAGCACGTGTGAAAGCCCGATGGCATCGGCCCACGCCAGCGGGCCCTGGGGATAATTGACCCCGGCGCGCATGGCCAGATCGACGTCGGCGGCCGAGGCGACGCCCTGCAACACGGCGTCGGCGGCTTCGTTGGCGAGCATCGCGACCGTGCGCAACACGGCCAGGGCCGGGCTGTCGCTGAGTCGGCTGACAGTGAATCCAGCGCGTTGCAGCAGGGCGATGCCCTGGTCCAGCGCGGAGTCGGTGATATCGGCTGAGCAACTGATGGCAATCCGTTTGGCCTGACCGTAGTCGGACGCCAGATCAAGCAGGATCAGGTTGCGCAAGCCGTCTTCCGCAGCGCGCTGGCAGGCCATGCGCCCGTCACTCAAGGCCAGCACCGCATCGCCGACCCGCAACAGGCCTTGGCCGTCGCGCTGGATAACGCCGATGCCATGGTCACGCAAGCGCGGGATCAGTGCGTTGGCGATGCCGAGATCACCTTCCACCACAGCGGTTTCAACGGCGGCACTGCTGTTGATTTCGATCGGATGAGGGCGGGAAGCACCTTCTGCATAGCTGTAAAACCCCTGGCCGCTTTTACGCCCCAGGCGGCCAGCCTCGACCAGTTCTTTCTGGATCAACGAAGGCAGGAAGCGTGTGTCGCCGTAGTAGGCATCGAACACCGAACAGGTCACGGCGTAGTTGACGTCATGGCCGATCAGATCGGTCAGCTCGAACGCGCCCATCGCAAAGCCACCGGCATCGCGCATCAACGCATCCAGCGTCGGACAGTCGGCGGCGCCTTCCTGCAGCAGGCGCAAGCTTTCGGCGTAGAACGGGCGCGCGACACGGTTGACGATGAAGCCCGGCGTCGAGCGGGTGTGCACCGGTTTTTTACCCCAGGCTTTGGCGGTGTCGTACAGGCATTCGGCGAGCGCCGGATCGCTGGCCAGACCCGAGACGATTTCCACCAGCGCCATGATCGGTGCCGGATTGAAGAAGTGCAGGCCGAGCAGGCGTTGAGGATGATTCAGCTGCGCGGCGATGCTGGTGATCGACAGCGACGAGGTGTTGCTGGCGAGGATGCACCGTTCGCCGCAGACACTTTCCAGTTGGCGGAAGAGGGCGCGTTTGACCTCAAGGTTCTCGACGATGGCTTCGATGACCAACTCGCAATCGGACAGCGCTTCGATGGCTTCCACGGCGTGCAGGCGGGCGATGGTTGCTGTCCGTGCCTCGCTTGAAAGCTTGCCCTTTTCGACGCGCTTGCCCAGCTGCCGGTCGATGCCTTCGATGGCCTGTGCGGCGGCGCCCGGACGGTTGTCCAGCAGCAACACCGGATGGCCGGCCTGTGCGGCGACCTGGGCGATGCCGGCGCCCATGGCCCCGGCGCCGATCACTGCAATAAGTGCGTTTGTGTTCAGTGCCGTCATGACTCAGCGCCCCTTGAAACTTGGGCTGCGTTTTTCCATGAAGGCGCCGACGCCTTCACGGTAGTCCTCGCTGCGCCCGGCCAGGCGCTGCAGGTCCTTTTCGAGTTCGAGCTGTTCGTCGAAGGTGTTGCTCAGGCTCGCATTCAAGCTGCGTTTGATCAGTGCCAGGCCATAGGTTGGTTGCGTGGCCAGATGGCGGGCGAGGGTCAGGGCTTCGGCGCGCAGTTCGGCGTCGTCCACCACCCGGTAGATCAGCCCCCATTGCTCGGCCTGTTCGGCGCTCAGGCGATTGCCCAGCAAGGCCAGGGCCTTGGCGCGGGCCATGCCGACCAGACGCGGCAAGGTCCAGGTGCCGCCGGAATCCGGAATCAAACCGATCTTGCAGAAGGCTTGAATGAAGCTTGCCGAACGCGCCGCCAACACCAGATCGCACGCCAGCGGGATGTTGGCGCCGGCACCGGCGGCAACGCCATTGACCGCGCAGATGACCGGCAGCGGCAAGTCGCGCAATTGGCGGATCAGCGGGTTGTAGAACTTCTCGATGGACTCGCCCAGATCCGGCACGGCACTGCCCGGCGCGACGTTTCGGTCGCTGAGGTCTTGCCCGGCACAGAAGCCGCGGCCTTCACCGGTGAGCAGCAGGACGCGCACGTCCGGGTTCTGCCGCACCTGTTTCAGCGCTTCCTTGACCTCGCCATGCATCTGCGTGTTGAAGCTGTTGAGCTGGTCCGGCCGATTGAGGCTGAGCAGGGCGACACCGGCCTCGATGGAAAACAGAATGTGTTCGAAGTTCATGGTCATGGCGCTCTCTGAGAAGTCGTTCGCTGCTTTTTAAGGTGGTGAGGGGGCGGCGGGTTATTCGCCGGTGAAGGTCGGCGTGCGCTTTTCCTGGAACGCCCGAATGCCTTCGTCACGGTCGCGGGTGCCGGCCAGAACGGTGAACGCATGGCGTTCGAAGCGCAGGCCGCTGGCCAGGTCGGTGTCCATGGCCTTGAGCAAGGATTCCTTGGCCAGGCGCACCGCCAGCGGAGCCTTGCCTGCAATGCTGCGGGCAATCTGCAGGGCGCGTTCGACGGTGAATTCCGGTTGAGTCACTTCACTCACCAGGCCGGCGCGCTGGGCCTGGCGAGCGTCGATCGCCTCGCCGGTCAGGACCATTTGCATCGCCATGGATTTGCCGACCGCGCGCAGCAAGCGTTGGGTGCCACCGGCGCCGGGCATGATCCCGAGATTGATTTCCGGCTGGCCGAAGCGGGCGTCTTCCCCGGCAACAATGATGTCCGCGTGCATCGCCAGTTCGCAGCCGCCGCCCAGGGCGAAGCCGTTGACGGCGGCGATCAAGGGTTTGTTGAAGCGGGTGATGGTCTGCCACGAAGCCTGGCGCGGGTCGTCGAGGATGCCGACCAGATTGCGTTCGGCCATTTCCTTGATGTCGGCGCCGGCCGCGAAGGCTTTGCGGCTGCCGGTCAGGACCACGACGCGGGTGTCGGCGTCGGCCTGGGCGGCATCCAGTTCGCCGGCCAGCTCACCGAGCAATTCGGTGGTCAGGGCGTTCAGCGCTTGCGGACGCTGCAGGGTGATCAGGCGAACGCCCGGCTCGATGAACTCGACAGCAAGTGTTAGAGGCATGGCAGATGCCCTCACGGTGCACGCTCGGCGGTGATGCCGGCTCATTATTGGATCGGCGCGAGGCCGGTTTTGCCGGAGTATACCTACAACGTGATACGTAAATGCAACTTAAAAAACTGATTAATGTGTCTTATTGGTTGTGTTCAGGTTTTTGAAACGGATGTTTGATGAGAAGCTTGTTGCGGGTTTTTCCCCTGTTTTATTGACGTAAAGACCTGTTTTTCGTCTGTAATACACCGCGGCTCTTGCGGACTCATTAAGTGATACGGTTATTTGTCTTTGTGATGTCAAAAGCGATGTGATACAAAATCAATCAACTTCGGCATCGCTTTCGCTTATTAGGAAATCCCATGACCTGCTACAGCCTTGATGGTTTGACTCCGGTGGTTGACCCCACGGCCTACGTTCATCCGTCGGCCGTTCTGATTGGCGACGTGATCATCGGTGCGCATTGCTACGTCGGACCGCTGGCCAGCCTTCGGGGCGACTTTGGCCGGATCGTGCTGGAAGAGGGCGCCAACCTGCAGGACACCTGCGTGATGCACGGTTTTCCGGACAGTGACACGGTGGTCGAGCGCAATGGTCATATCGGTCACGGCGCCGTGCTGCATGGTTGCCGGATTGGTGCGGATGCACTGGTGGGCATGAATGCGGTGGTGATGGACAACGCGCGCATCGGTGCGCGGTCGTTTGTATCGGCGGCGGCCTTTGTCAAAGCGGGGTTCGAATGCCCGGAGCAATCACTGGTGATGGGCGCGCCGGCCAGCGTCAAGCGCAGTCTCAGCGATGAGGAAGTGGCGTGGAAACAAGCCGGTACCCGTGCGTATCAGCAACTGGCCCAGCGTTGCCTTGAGCAGATGCAAGTGTGCGAACCCTTGACCGAGCCGGAGCCCGATCGCCCGCGTATCAGTGACAGTGGCCTGCGGCCCAAGGGTAGCGGCCTTTCGTGATCACTCTGGCGAGGGGATTTATCCCCGTTGGGTTGCGGAGCAGCCCCAAAAATGGGACCGCTGCGCAGTCCAACGGGGATAAATCCCCTCGCCACGGTAGCTCCTGCAGGGATCCGCGATTAACCGGTAGACATTCGGTATATTCCTTTTCTTTTTTCAGCTCGGTACGCCCATGTCGTCCCTGACACCTTTGAACCACCTGATTACCCGCTTCCAGGAACAGACGCCCATTCGCGCCAGTTCCTTGATCATCACGTTGTACGGAGATGCCATCGAGCCCCATGGCGGGACCGTCTGGCTGGGTAGCCTGATCCAGTTGCTCGAACCGATCGGTATCAACGAGCGGCTGATCCGCACCTCTATTTTCCGTCTGACCAAAGAAGGCTGGCTGACCGCCGAGAAAGTCGGACGTCGCAGCTACTACAGCCTCACCGGCGCCGGTCGCCGGCGTTTCGACAAGGCGTTCAAGCGGGTTTACAGCTCCACCGTGCCCGCCTGGGACGGTTCGTGGAGCCTGGTGATGCTCACGCAACTGACCCAGGACAAGCGCAAACAAGTGCGCGAAGAACTGGAGTGGCAAGGTTTTGGTGCGATCTCGCCAGCGGTACTGGCCTGCCCGCGCAGTGACCGGGCCGACCTCAATGCAACGCTGCTTGAACTCGGCGCACAGGAAGAGACCATCGTTTTCGAAACGACCGCCCAGGATGTGCTGGCCTCCAAAGCCTTGCGTTTGCAGGTGCGCGAGAGCTGGAACATCGAGGAACTGGCGACCCATTACAGCGAGTTCATCCAGCTGTTCCGACCGCTCTGGCAAGCGCTTCGCGAGCAGGAGAACCTGCAACCGGCCGACTGTTTCCTGGCACGGGTCCTGCTTATTCACGAGTACCGCAAATTGCTGTTGCGCGACCCGCAGCTGCCGGACGAATTGCTGCCCGGCGACTGGGAAGGACGCGCTGCCCGCCAGTTGTGCCGCAACATTTATCGATTGATTTACGCCAAGGCCGAGGAGTGGCTGAACAGTGCGCTGGAAACCGCTGACGGGCCGTTGCCCGATGTGGGTGAAAGTTTCTACCGACGGTTTGGCGGGCTGAAATAGTTCGTTTTTACCCGAGCGCATTGCGGTCAGGGAGGACCAGGGGATTGGCGTAGATAATAAAAACAAGCCTGCGTGAGGCCCGACATGATTTCTTCAATTGCACAGCGCCGTGATGGATTTGATCAGTGGATTCATCAGATCAACCAGATCTGTGGCGCCTTTAATGCTCAACCCCTGGGCGAGGCGTTTGCCGGCCAGATCCTGGAACATCAGGACGGCGCGTTGAAGCTCAGTTTTGTCGACGCCTGCCAGGCGCGGCTGTATCGCACGCCGCTGGAGGTCGCGGCGGGCGAGGGTGGCAAATACTTTGCGGTGTTCCAGCTCGACGGCTCGGCGGGCATGGCTCAAGGCGACAACAAGGTGTTGCTTTCGGCGGGTGACATCACCCTGATCGACGCGTCGCGCCCCAGCGACTTCACCTACAGTGAAAACTCCCGTCAGTTGTCGCTGATCCTGCCCTCGCAACTGGTGGAGCAGACGCTGCGTTTCAATCAGGTGCGATGCGGTCACCGGATCGCGGCGACATCGCCCATCGCCATGCTGTCCCAGCGCTTGATACTCGACGCCACGCGGCAAAAATGCCTGAGCCGCCAGGAAAGTGAAGCGACGCTGGAGGCCATTGTCAGCCTGCTGCGCCCGGCGATCAGTCAGTCAGATGACGGCAGCGACGCGCACGAGCGCACCTTTCGCAGGACCCTGAGTTTTATCGATCAGCACATTCGCTCGGAAGAGCTCTGCCCCGAGTGGCTGGCGCGGGAAGTCGGCATGTCCACGCGCGGGCTGTATCGAATGTTTGCCAAGAAGGGCCTGGTGGTCGCGCGTTACATCAAGAACCGGCGTCTGGATTTGTGTGCCGAGTCTTTGCGGCAGGCGCGGACCGAGCAGAAGTTGTCGGTGTTGGGGTATTCGTGGGGTTTTTCGGATTCGAGCTATTTCTCGACTGCATTCAAATCACGCTTCGGTATCTCACCGGGCGAGTACCGCAAGAAGCACGCTTGAAATACGGTCCCCTGTAGGAGTGAGCCTGCTCGCGATGACGGAGTGTCAGTCAACATCACTGGTGACTGACACATTGCTATCGCGAGCAGGCTCACTCCTACAGGGATTTGCGTTGATTATTGAGGGACGTTCAGATTCAGCGTCGGCGTTTCATCGAAGAAATTCCACGGCTTGAGCAGGACGTGCACCCATTCCGTCGGCATGATCGGCCACTCTTCCGCCCTGGCGATGTGGGTGGTGCCGGTGGTCAGCCACACCACGTTATCGGTGTTTTCGATGGGCTGGTTATCGTCGGTGAACTGGCCGAGGCCGGAGTCTTTGTCCGAGCGGTTGGGGTACTTGCCTTCCGGGTATTTCTCATCCGGGTTGTAGCGTGTCACCCACAGTTGTTTGTCCATGAAACTCAAGCGGTGATAGAGCCATTCGTCCTTGCCGAAGTTGGCGCCCTTGGCCACCGGGTGCGTACCACCGGCATAGGGAATCAACTGGTAGGACACCGGATTGCCGACCTTGTTTTCCTTGCTGAAGTTGGTCAGCAGGCGAACGGTCGAGGGGTCGAATTTCTGCGCCGCCTGCTGTTCGGTGCCGACCACCTGTTGTTCTGTCTGCATCGTACTGGTCCGCGGTCCGCCGCGTTCGTTGGGGGCAACCACCGGGTTCACTTCCACCAGCGAGTTGTTCTCGCCGTCCACGTCCATGTCCAGGCGGAAGTTGTAGATGTGCTGGTGGGTGGTGCCGACAATGTTGTGGTCCAGCAGGGTGCCGTAGCGCGTGTCTTCCTTGGCGGTCGCGTCGCGCATGGTGCTGGATTTCACGCCCTTGACCGCTTCGATCCCGGTGGCGCCGGCATCGATTCCGATGGTGCCGTTCTGCTGGAAAACCCAATCGAAAATGTAGTCATAGTTGCCGACGGTGCTGATCCAGCGCACCACCAGTTCACGCCGTTCGGTGCTGAGGTTGGGCTGGCCCATTTCCTGGTGTTTGTACTCGGGGCCCGCGTAGCGCTCGAACACCGCCATGGCGCGGGGAATCGCGGTCGGCGCGCCGGTGTAGTCAGCGATGGTAGCGTCCAGCAGCACGGCGTTTGCCGGTGCATCCTTGCCCCGGGCGATAGGCGAGGTCAGGGTGCCCATGCCGTAATCGCCTGAATCCAGGTAAGCCTTGAAATACCAGCCGCCGTCGGGATCGCCGTAGGG
Organism: Pseudomonas sp. p50(2008); assembly: GCF_015351605.1. Taxonomy (NCBI): domain Bacteria; kingdom Pseudomonadati; phylum Pseudomonadota; class Gammaproteobacteria; order Pseudomonadales; family Pseudomonadaceae; genus Pseudomonas; species Pseudomonas sp. p50(2008). The sequence continues at coordinate 422,284 of NZ_JACMYF010000006.1, read as the reverse complement.
CACGATCATGCCGCCCAGCGAACCTTCGTACATGACCTTGCGTTTCTTGCCCTTGTCGTCATAGGTCACGGTGGACAGGATCGGGCCGACCCGCGAATCGAGGCGAACGTGGAAGTCCCAGTTTTGCCAGTGAATGCTGTTGCCAGTGATCGTGTAGTTCTTGCCTTCCGGCTCGGTGATTTCCAGCGGCTTGACGGCAACCCCCTTGCGTCCGCGACCGTCATAAGGCGTTGGTTTCATCGGCACAGGGATGACGCCACCGTCTTCGATCTTGATCAGTTTTTTCTGTTCAAGGTCGACTATGGCCACCAGCCCTTCGATCGGATGGGCCCAATAGTTGCCATCACCGGTGTTCAGGTAGCTGACGATTTTCAGCAACCGTTTGTCCTGCGCCAAGCCGTCCTTGCCGTCGAAATACCCGACCGTCAAGGGCGTTGCCACGACCTTTTTCACATCGGATATACCGCGCTTGGCCAGCGCCTGGGCGTACTCCGGGCTGGCCTCGATGGCCGATTGCACAGTGCCGAAGTCGTCCAGCAAGACCATGCCGTGGGCGCCTTCGATCGGCTTCCAGGACAGGATGGACTGACTGTCGAGATCGATCAGCGCTTCGATCACGTGCTTGCCGTCGAGCACCACGATGTTGGCCTGACGGGGCTGGGCGACGGTTTGGCCGGTGAGGGCAAACGTCCACACCTGATCCTTGGGCGGCTCATGGATCGACACTTCGGTGAAGCGAAACCCGGTTTTGTAATGATCGGAGCGTTTGACGATGTCCACCGCACGGTTGATTTCGTCGGCGCTTAACGGGTTGAGCGGGTTAGGCCGGGTCTCGACCACAAATGTCTTGTCCAGGCCGGACTGGAACACCTGGTTGATGAAGTCCTTGGACATGTAGGCGGTCTGGTCCTTGAACACCACCGGCACGGTCAATTCCATGCGCTTGCCGTTGAGCATCGCCACTTTGCTGTCCGGCTTGACCTTGAGGTAGACGCCGTCCTTGGCGATCACGAACAGGTTGGCGTAATCATCCCATTTGACCGTCGCGCCGAATGCCTCAAGGCCTGCTTGCAGCGGCACCATTTCGGCATGACCGCCGTGAGCATTGGCCTGAGTGTTCCAGCCGGGCAGGCCGAGCAGGCTCAAGGCAATGGCCAGCGCGAGCCGGGTGCGCGGTTTTCTGTTGGGTGCTGCGACGGTGGTGAACATTTGCGGGGTTCCTATGGGCAAGCCAAGTGACAGGCACACGTGCACTTTGCTACAGCCCGTGCAGAGCTTGTTTGGGATGCCTGCCAGAATCCTTTGGCTGCGTGCCTAAATCAACTTTTCACGTATGGATCGAGCTGAGGCAGGCTCGGTAGCGCCGGTCTGGAATCCATTGCTTCGTCTTAATAGGAAGCATTACTATTCGCGCCCCTCTCCACAGCGCGCCGCAATGACCCCCAAGCTGCCTCGCAAACATGGCTTTTTCGAGCATTACGAAGAGTTGGTTGGCACCTGGACCCGTCGCCTGAGAAATCGTCAGCAGGCCGAGGACCTTGCCCACGACACCTTTGTGCGGGTGCTTGAGTCCGATTCGGCGGCGGTGGAGCAGCCTCGGGCGTACTTGCACCAGACCGCGCGCAACATCGCGGTGGATGGATATCGGCGTGAGGATCGGCGGTGCGCCATGGAGTCGGAGGCGATCGATCACAGTGTGTCGTCGTCCGGCGACCCGGAGCATTTCATGCAGGCGATCCAGTTGGCTGACTCCATCGAGCGGGCGCTCGCCGAACTGCCAGTCAATTGCCGCAAGGTGTTCGTCTGGCAGAAGATCGAGGGCCTGACCCAGGCCGAAATCGCCGAACGCCTGGGCCTGTCCAAGAACATGGTGGAAAAGTATATGATCCGCACCCTGCGGCATCTGCGCGATCGGCTGGACGGGTTGCAATCATGATCGGTCGCCTCTTTCCATTCCCGGCCAGACAGGAACTTCCATGATGGATACTCGTGATTGCGCGTGCGGGCAAACAGCTGTTCGCGATGAGGCGGCGCGGTGGTTTGTGCGTTTGCAGGAACCGGTCGTGGACGTGGCAGAGCGTCAGCGTTTTGAAGTCTGGCTAGGGGAACATCCGCAGCATCGCGACGAGTTTCAGGTGCTTCAGGGATTGTGGTCTGCCGCTGACCTGGTGCCGGCGGCGCGATTGCAGGCCTTGTGCGAAGCCCCGCCAGCGCGCAGCAAGCGTCGTCCTTTGATGCGCTATGCCGTGGCCGCCAGTGTGTTGGCCGTGGCGCTGGGGCTTGGTTTGTTCAGTGGCTTGAAATCCCCGGGCCCCTACACCGCCGAGTTCTCCACGGCGCTGGGTGAGCGTCGGCAGGTGGCATTGCCCGATGGCTCGGTAATCGACTTGAACAGCCGCAGCCGGGTTCAGGTGCGTTATGAACAGGACCTTCGTCACATCGAACTGAGCGAGGGCGAGGCGATGTTCAGTGTTGAACACGACACCCGCCGACCTTTTGTCGTGGCGTCTGGAAGCGGAAAAATCACCGTCACCGGAACCCGTTTCGATGTGCGTCGTGACCCTGCTGAAACCCGGGTCGTGGTAGAGCAGGGCACGGTCAAGGTCCAGGGGCGGGATGCAGCCGACAACGAATTTGTCAGCCTCACTGCCGGGACCGGGACGCGTGTGAATGCCAAGGGTTTTGTCACAGCGGCGTATGCGGTCAATCCCGCGGAGCTTACTGCCTGGCGCAGCGGCAAGCTGGTGTTCAACAACGCGAGCCTGAGCGAAGTCGCTGCCGAAGTGTCCCGTTACCGGGAGAAACCCCTCAGGGTCGGCAATGAAAAAGTCGGCAATCTGCGCCTGACCAGCGTGTTCAAATCCGACAACACCGACGCCTTGCTAAAAGCCTTGCCGAACATTTTGCCGGTGGCTGTGCGCACCCTCGATGACGGCAGTCAGGAAATAATTTCAAAATAGATTCAGGTTTTTTTTGAGTTCTTCGTCTTCTTGTCCAACTGCAACTGGTTTGCATTAACAAACGCACACTCTTGCGATCCACAGGACAACGTTCGACGTGAAAAAAACCATCGCTAACAACAACAAAACTTCCTGGCTGCGGCTTGCGCTCGCGTTGGCCATCAGCTCGGCGTTGCCCCAGGCATTCGCCGCCGACGCTATTCACATCCAGGCGCAGCCTTTGGGCCAGGCCTTGAGTCAGTTGGGTCAGCAAACGTCGCTGCAGGTTTTTTTCAGTCCTGAACTGGTGGCCGGCAAACAGGCGCCGGCCGTGGACGGTAACTTCTCGCCGGAGCAGGCCTTGCGTCAGTTGCTGCAGGGCAGTGGCCTTGAGTATCAGATCGATGAAGGTTCGGTGACCCTGACGCCGGCACCGACTTCCGCCGCCAACGGTCCGCTGGAGCTGGGCGTAACCGACATCAAGGTGGTCGGTGACTGGCTCGGTGACGCCGATGCCGCCGTGGTGCAAAACCACCCGGGTGCGCGGACGGTGATTCGCCGCGAAGCGATGGTCGAGCAAGGTGCGATGACCGTCGGCGACGTGTTGAAGCGTGTGCCGGGTGTGCAAGTGCAAGACGCCAATGGCACGGGCGGCAGCGATATTTCCCTGAACGTCGGCGTGCGCGGCCTGACATCGCGGCTGTCGCCTCGCTCCACCGTGCTGATTGATGGCGTGCCTGCCGCGTTTGCGCCCTACGGTCAGCCGCAATTGTCCATGGCCCCTATTTCCTCCGGTAACCTCGACAGCATCGATGTGGTGCGCGGTGCGGGCTCCGTGCGTTATGGACCGCAGAACGTGGGCGGCGTGATCAACTTCGTGACCCGCGCCATCCCGGAAAAAGCCTCCGCTGAAATCGGCACCACCCTGGAAACCTCCCGGCACGGTGGCTGGAAGCACATCGATACGGCGTTTGTCGGCGGCACGGCAGACAACGGCATCGGCGTGGCGCTGTTGTATTCGGGCGTCAACGGTAACGGGTACCGCGAGCGCAACAACGGTAACGACATCGACGACGTGATCCTCAAGACCCATTGGGCGCCCACCGATGTCGATGATTTCAGCCTCAACTTTCACTACTACGACGCCAGCGCCGACATGCCCGGTGGCTTGACCCAGGCGCAGTACGACGCCGATCCGTTTCAGTCCGACCGCAACAACGACAACTTCAGCGGGCGCCGCAAGGACGTCTCGTTCAAATGGGCCCGGCAGATCGACGACCGCACCCAGGCCGAAGTGCTGACCTATTACTCCGACAGCTTCCGGGGCAGCAACATTGCCGCTCGCGATCAGCAGACCCTCGGCTCGTTCCCGCGCACGTACTACACCTTCGGCATCGAGCCGCGCGTGTCCCGCGTGTTTGACGTCGGCCCGACCACTCAGGAAGTCAGTGTCGGTTATCGCTACCTGAAGGAAGGCATGCACGAGACGGCGAGTCGTCTGGGGCTTAACGGCAGCAATGAGCCGGTGGTGCGTCCGGGTGCCGACGGGCACGTCTATCAGGACCGTACGGGCGGCACTGAAGCCAACTCCGTGTACGTCGATAACAAGATCGACGTCGGCAACTGGACCGTGACGCCGGGCATTCGCTTCGAGCACATCAGCACTGACTGGCATGATCGGCCGGTGCTCGATACCGCAGGCAGACCGGTGACCGAGAAGAATCGCAGCATCGAAAGCAACGAGCCTCTGCCAGCCTTGAGCGTGATGTATCACCTGTCCGACGCCTGGAAGCTGTTCGCCAACTACGAAACCTCGTTTGGCAGCCTGCAATATTTCCAGCTCGGCCAGGGCGGTTCGGGTGACGACACGGCCAACGGCCTGAACCCGGAAAAGGCCAAGACCTACGAGGTGGGCACGCGTTACAACGATGATGTGTGGGGCGGGGAGGTGACGCTGTTCTACATCGACTTCGATAAGGAACTGCAGTACATCAGCAATGACGCGGGCTGGACCAACCTGGGGGCGACGACCCACCAGGGCCTCGAGGCCTCGGTGCACTACGACATGGCTGCCCTGGATCCCCGGCTCGAAGGCCTGAGCGCCAACGCCGGATTCACCTATACCCGCGCCGTGTACGAAGGGGAAATCCCGGGCTTCAAGGGCCGTGACTTGCCGTTCTATTCGCGCCAGGTGGCGACCGCCGGCCTGCGCTATGACGTCGATCGCTGGACCTGGAACGTCGATGCCTTCGCCCAATCCAAACAGCGCTCACCGGGCACTGCGGTGAACGCGGATGGCAGCTTCAGCGGCAACTACATCACCGAAGGCACGGCGGACGGTCAGTACGGTGACATTCCGGGCTACGTCACCTGGAACGTGCGCGGCGGTTATGACTTTGGGGCGACGCTGTCGAACCTGAAAGTCGGTGCCGGGGTGAAGAACATCTTCGACAAGCAGTACTTCACTCGCTCCAGCGATAACAATGCGGGGATGTATGTGGGGGCGCCGCGGACGTTCTTTTTGCAGGCCAGTGTGGGGTTCTGATCTATCGTGGTGTTCGACACACCGCTATCGCGAGCAGGCTCACTCCCACAGGGGATCTTTGTTATTCACACATGTTGTGATCACTGAAGACTCCTTGTAGGAGTGAGCCTGCTCGCGATGCTTTTAAACCTTCAACACCTTGCCACCAATGGCCACCGCCACCAGCAGCACCGCCATCAAACCAAAGGCAAAACTCAAGCTGCTGGCATGGGCGATGAAGCCGATGACCGCAGGTCCCGCGAGAATTCCCGCGTAACCCAGGGTGGTAATGGCGGGTATGGCGACGCTTTCGGGCATGACCGTCTGTTTGCCCACCGCGGTAAACAGCACCGGCACGATGTTCGAACAGCCGGCCCCCAGCAGCACATAGCCCACCAGAGCAAATTCCCAGTTCGGCGCAAACGTGGCCAAAAACAGGCCCGCGGCGGCCGTCAGCCCTCCCAATACCATCACCCGTGTCGCGCCGAGACGACGGACAATCCGGTCGCCTGTCAGACGCCCCACGGTCATGGTCAATGCAAATGCGGCGTAACCCAACCCCGCATACGCCGTATCGATGCCGCGTTCCTGCACCAGGAACACCGCGCTCCAGTCCAGCGCCGCGCCTTCGGCGAGGAACACGATGAAGCACATCCCGCCGATGAACAGCACGATACCGTGGGGAATGGCGAACGCCGGCCCCGAGCGTTCACTGCCGTAAGACAGCATGTGCGGCGCGGCCTTGCACAGCGCGACCAGCAGTAATACAGCCACCACCAGCATCGCCGTCAATGGCGAAAACCCGAAGCCGAGCAAGGCGCTGACACCCGCCGCACCGACGATTCCGCCGAGGCTGAACATCCCGTGGAAACCCGACATCATGGTTTTGCCACTGGCCCGCTCGACGATCACCGCTTGCAGGTTGACGGTCGAATCCACCGTGCCCAGGCCCGCACCGAACATGAACAGCACCGCGATCAGCCCCGGTATCGACGACACGGTCGCCAGCAGTGGCAGGGCCGCACAGATCAACAATGTCCCGCCGATGGTCACTCGCCGACAGCCGAAGCGCGAAGCCAGAACCCCGGCCAGCGGCATCGCCAGAATCGAGCCCACGCCCAGGCATAACAGCAGCAGGCCGAGCGTGCCTTCATCCAGCCCGGCGCGAGCCTTGGCGTACGGCACCAACGGCGCCCAGGCGGCGATGCCGAAACCTGCGATGAAGAAAGCGACGCGCGTGGACATTTGTTCCAGGCGTCCGGGAACGAAGGTGGCTGGGGTGTTGAGGTTGCTCATATCAATCCTTGGAAAAAACATTGCGTCCCCAAGGGACAGTCACTCGACCGTTGGGTTCGGCGAGCGTCCGCCAGGGGTGTGATCAGGCAGGACGACATCCTTGCACAGCCCGCACCTGTTTCGCGATATGTTGAGGTCATCGACGATGGATACAGGGGAGCGCAATGACGCCGTTTTACGACGCACGAGGCAATATCTACGGGGTGGTGGCACCGCAAGCCGTTCGGCTGCAGGGCATCGACTTGCCAGCCGATGCGGGGCAGGCCGCGCACGGTCGCGAGGACTGGGCGTTGTCGGCCATCGAGGCATTCTGCGGTTGGGCCCCGGGCACGCAACCGCCCGGCAGCAAGGACCATCGTTGTGACGGGTTGCTGGTCGGCCCGTTTCAATCGGTTCCACCCTTCGATGTGCTGATCGTCAACACCGACGGCACGCTGGCCGAGCGCAGTGGCAATGGGTTGACGATTTTTTCCCAGGCGTTGAGCGATCAAGGGCTTTTTCCAGCACACGAGGCGTGTTTACTCAGGGTTCATCACGACAAGGCCGATACGGTTTCGCCGGGTGAAACGTCGGTGAGCATCGCACAGGTCGCCGGCGTTCAGGGCTTCTGGCTGGACCTGGGCAAACCGTCCTTCGGGCCGGGGGCGGTGAGTGCTCACGGGGCAGGCGAGGTGATGTTCAACGGCCGTGAACTCAATCATGTGCAACCGCTGTCGGCGCTTGATCCGGCATGGTCCCGCAGCCAGTTCGTGCGAGTGGGCAATCCGCATTGCGTGACCCTCGTTGACGATGCTAGGGCTCTGCCGAGCAATGAGCAGATGCGTGAAACGCCGTTGTCCGATGGCCTGACCCGCATCGCCTATGGCATGCCAACCGGTGCCGGTGAGCCTTGTCCGGCGGGGATCAATCTGCAATGGGCAATGCGGGAGGCCGAAGGGCGGATCGTTGCGCGGGTGTTTGAGCGTGGGGAAGGGCCGACGGCGTCGTCGGGCACCAGCGCCAGTGCGGTGGCCTGTGCGGCCTGGCGGGTGGGCTGGGTGGCAGCTGGCGAAGTGAAGGTGGTGATGCCGGGCGGTACGGCGCCGATTTTGCTTGAAGAGTCTGGTGGGGAGCTGAGCGGGGTCAGGTTGTTTGGTACGGCGAAGTTGATGGGTTGACGGTGAGATTGCCATCGCGAGCAGGCTCACTCCCACAGTGGATCGCTTGCGTACACAAATCCTGTGTCCACTGAAGATCCAGTGTGGGGGTGAGCCTGCTCGCGATGGGGCCAGCCGGGTCAACGGAAATCTCAGAGCTGACCACCAAAAAATTCCACCTCCGGCATTGTCCGCTTCACCAACACCTTCCCGTCCCGAATCGAATACAGCGGCAACCCCTGGCTGCGAATGACCTCGTAATCACTGTCCGCCGACAGGATCAGCAAATTCGCCGGCCGCCCGCGCTCCAGGCCGTAACGATCACCCAATGCCATGGCCCTGGCGCTGTTGTCGGTGACCAGGTCCAGCGCGCTTTGCAGGTTGCGGTACCCGAGCATGTGGCAGATGTGCAGGCCGGCTTCGAGCACCCGCAGGATGTTGCCGTTGCCCAGCGGGTACCACGGGTCGACGATCGAATCCTGGCCGAAGCACACGTTCATGCCCGCTTCGAGCAGCTCGTTGACCCGGGTCACGCCGCGGCGTTTCGGGAAGTTGTCGTAACGCCCTTGCAGGTGAATGCTTTCGGTCGGGCAGGAGACAAAACTGATCCCCGAGTGCCCGAGCAGACGAAACAGCTTTGCGCAGTACGCGTTGTCGTAGGAACCCATCGCCGTGGTGTGGCTGGCGGTGACCCGCGAGCCCATGTCGCGGCTGCGGGCCTCTTCGGCCAACACTTCCAGGAAGCGCGAGTGCGGGTCGTCGGTTTCGTCGCAGTGCACGTCCACCAGGCAACCGGTGCGTTCGGCCAGGTCCATCAGGAACTTCACTGAACTGACGCCCTGATCGCGGGTGTACTCGAAATGCGGAATCCCGCCTACCACATCGGCGCCCATGCGAATCGCTTCTTCCATCAGCTCGCGACCATTGCGGTAAGACTCGATGCCTTCTTGCGGGAACGCCACGATCTGCATGTCGACCAGGTGGCGGCTTTCCTCGCGCACTTCGAGCATCGCCTTAAGTGCCGTGAGTTGCGGGTCGGTGACGTCGACGTGGGTGCGCACGTGCTGGATGCCGTGGGCGGCCAGGGCCTGGAGGGTTTTGCGCGTGCGGGTCTTGGTGTCTTCCTCGGTGATCGTGACCTTGCGCTCGCTCCAGCACTCGATGCCTTCGAACAGCGTGCCACTCATGTTCCAGCGCGGCTCACCGGCGGTGAGCGTCGCGTCGAGGTGGATGTGCGGCTCAACGAACGGTGGAATCACCAGATTGCCGCCGGCATCCAGATCGTCGGGGCCCAGGGTGGGCGCCTCGGTCTGACGCGCGATGCTGCTGATCAGGCCGTTCTCCAGGTGCAATTCATGCAGGCCTTCTTGGTTGCGCAGGCGGGCGTTGATGATGTGCATCAGGCGAATCCTTTTTCAGAGATCTTGTAAGGGTGCGTTGGCGACTCGAGCACCAAAAACGCCGGTCAGTAGCACATACGTTAGCGCGGCAGCGGCAATCCCTACCAGCGGTGCGACCCACGGCGAACTGAAAGCGGCCACCGTGCCGACCGCATAAGCGCTCAAGCCGGGCCAGTTGAACGCCGGTAAACGCGTGTCGGCCAGACGTGGATATTGACCACGGTAGCGGAAGAAGAAATCCGCCATGATCACGCCGCCTATCGGCGGAATCACCGTGCCCAGCAGAATCAGATACGGCACCAGCAGGTCGTACATACCCAGCAGCGCCAATGCGGTGCCAATCACCGCGCCGACCAGGGTCACGGTCTTGCGTCGGTCGGTGCGCAGCAGGTTGCAACCGGCGACGGCGAAGTTGTAGATGGTGTTGTCCTGGGTGCTCCAGATGTTGAGCAGCAGCATGGCCATCGCTGCCATGGCAAAACCTTGCAGCAACAGCACTTCAACCACGTCCGGTTGCTGATAGACGATCGCCCCGTAGGCGCCGATCAACACCATCAGGCCGTTGCCGATGAAGAAACCGATCAGACTCGCCAGTACCGCAACCCTGGCCGAGCGCGAAAAACGCGTCCAGTTGGTGGCTTGCGTGGCGCCGCTGACGAAGGTGCCGAACACCAGGGTAATCGCGGTCGACCAATCCAGCGTGCCTGTCGGCACCACGGCCAGCAAACCGTCGAGCCCGCCGACTTTTACCGTGGCGACCCACATGGACAGCATCAGCAGCAACATCATCGCGGGCACGGCGATCCAGGACAGGATTTCCAGACCGCGATACCCGACATAAGCGGTGGCGCAGAAGCCCAGGCCGAACAGCACCATCAGACCCAGCACGGTCCCGTCGCTCAACTCGAAATACTTGCCCAGTACGACGGCCGCCGTGGCCGTGCCCCAGGCGTACCAGCCGATCTGGGTAAAACCGAGGATCAGATCGCTGAGCTTGCTGCCCACCTCGCCGAAGCAGAACCGGCCCATCAACACCGAATTGAGCCCGCTTTTGAAGGCGATGTAGCCCAGTCCCGCGGCATACAGTCCCAGCAGCAGATTGCCGACGATGATCACCATCATCATTTCGCCGAAACTGAACGCCACACCGAGCTTGCCGCCGGCAAACATGGTGGCGGTGAAAAACGTGAAGCCGAGCAACACCATGGCCGTTGAGGCCAGGCCTTTACGGGCATGCATCGGGACTTCGCTGAGGGGATAGTCGTTGCCGGGTGCGTTCTGCGTCATGGGGCGTTCCTTGCTGGAGGGGAAGACGCGGAGGGTGTTGCAGTGGTCGTGCCAATGGCGTTGGTCTGGTTATGTATAGCCGAGGCTGGTCATTTGGCGCGGCAGAGGGCACAAAAGCGGTGCACTCGAACACTCCGTATCCTTTGTAGGAGCAAGCTTTGCTCCTACAAAGGATTGAGTTTGTTCAGGGGGAAGTCTGGAGTGGCAGGAATCTGAGCAGCGCCGCAACAATGGCCTCCGGCGCGTCCTCTTGCACCAGGTGCCCGGCATTGGGGATGGCATGCAACTGGGCACCGGGAATCATCTGTTGCAGCGCTCGCCCACGCTCGATGGGAATCCACTCATCGTCTTCACCCCACAGGATCTGCACCGGACAGCGGATCGTTGGGTAGAGCGTTTCAGCTTCGCGGGTATAGCGCGTGTCCATCTGGGCGATCTGCCGATAGAACGCCGCTTGCCCTTCATCCCCCAGCCAGGGCTTTACGTAGGGGGCGAGTTCGTCGTCCGTGATCTCGCGCTTGATCGCCCCGCGAATGTAGGCCGGCACGATGGCGCGCTGAATGTAGTCCGGCACACCGCTGAACGCCGCTTCATGCTGGCGCACATGCTGCACGAACGGCGAACCCCAGGGCGTCAGCGCTACCGGATCGATAAGGGTCAGGCTGCGGTAATCCTTGCCATTGAGCAGATGCGCCCGCAACGCAGTGGCACCGCCGAAATCGTGGGCCACCACATCCGGGCACGCCAGGCCCCAGTGGTCGAGCAGTTGGGCCAACAGGTCGTTCTGCACACCCAGGGAAACATCGCCGTCGATTTTCTCGGATTGCCCGTAACCCAGCAGGTCGAAGTAATGCACCCGATGGGAAGCGATGAAGTGCGGCGCGATACGGTGCCAGACGTAAGAAGAGAACGGCGTGCCATGCACGAACACCAGGGGCGGTCCGTCGCCGCGCACGGCGAAGCGGATGGAATGTCCGTTGAAGCGATAGGTTTGAGGCAGCGGCCAGTCAGCCATACGCGTGTCCTCTTGGCGGGGGAGAAGCAAAAGCATAGGCAAAAAACCGCCTGCTTCGGACGTTTTTTATCCCGTGAAATTCAAGTCGGCAAAGGTGTAGGAAAGGTCCAGGTTTGCGAGGCGTTTTTTCCTATATTCAGGATTGCAGGGGACTTCTTTCACAACGTGTTGCCAGGGCCTGATTTCTCATTGAAGCGGTCGGCATACTCCGCCGACACCAATGAGTTTAGGAGCACGTAACTTTGAAAAAGATTTCATGGATGACTGGCAGTATTTTAACAATGAGCATCTTGCTGGCGGGATGTGCGAACGTTGGCGATCGGCCCAATGGCGCCAAGGACGCAAAGCCTGTCGAGTTTATCGATTCCGGTCGGTATAACTTGCCATTCTCTGATGCCGTCCAGGTGAGCGCTACGAAGTTGTTATTCATGTCGGGCACAATCGGTGCCGAGCCAGGATCTGACCAGTTGGTAAAAGGTGGCATTGAACCGGAGTCACGTCAGGCATTGGACAATATTAAAACGGCTCTGGAATCCAACGGTTATGAAATGACGGACGTGGTCAAGTGCACAGTGATGCTGGCCGATATAGCAGAATGGCCCGCCTTCAACGAGGTGTACAAAACTTACTTCAGTAAACCTTATCCCGCTCGCAGTGCGTTCGGTGGCACCCAGCTTGTTTATGGTGCACGACTGGAGCTGGAGTGCATCGCGGCAAAATAACCGCGACAGATCCAGACAAAAACGCCCCGAACAGTCGGGGCGTTTTTTTTAGATGCTTGCAGCATCTTCGTAGTTAACGTGTTGGCATTCAGGTCGCTTTTTTTTCGAACGCTTACTCGCCGTGATAAATGCAGCCACTGGTGCAGGTTTCGTGGATGCGGATCGCGCTGAGTTCCGGCAGCAATGGCTTCAACTCGTTCCAGATCCACTTCGCCAGTACTTCACTGGTCGGGTTTTCCAGGCCAGGGATATCGTTCAGGTAGTTATGGTCCAGACGCTCGTACAGCGGCTTGAAGATCGCCTTGATCTCCGAGAAATCGCGAATCCAGCCGGTGTGCGGATCCAGATCGCCACTCAAATGAATGGCCACTTTGAACGAGTGACCGTGCAGGCGACCGCACTTGTGGCCTTCCGGCACGTGGGGCAGGCGGTGGGCGGATTCGAACGTAAATTCCTTGAAAATTTCCACAGTGTTTTGAGCTCTGTCAGGTGGCGATCGCCGCGGCGATGTGGGCAGGCGGCGAGTTTATCAGTTTGTCCTGACTAAAGGGTCAGCAAGCGCTCGCCGAGGCGACCGTTGGCGGTCAGTTCGAGGAATTCGTCACCCAGTCGCCGGCTTTCATCCATCGCCGCGCGCCAGTACTTCTGCCGGCTCGGGGCATCGCCCATGAAGCGCTTGAAGTCGTTGCGGTCGGGCAGTTTGCCGTAAGGCAGGCGTGCCAGGTACTCCTTCGAGGGCGCCAGCAGCAGCACATCCTGCAGGCGCTTGGGGCAGGCCCGGCGCCAGGGCAGGGTCTTGTCGAACCAGCCGGGAATGATGCGGTCGGTGAAATGCGGGTAAAGCACGATGTCGTTGCCGCTGTAGGGCAGGTCAAGGTGATAGTCGAGCAGCCCGCCGTCACGAAAGGTTCCGGCGCCGGCGCCTGGCAGATCACGCACACCTTCCATCACCATCGGAATCGATCCTGAGGCGAGCAAGGCCTGGCGCAAATTGCCGGCATTCAGGGCGATAAAGCGTGAGGGGAAATCGTTCAGCGCATTCACGGGAGGCGCCAGGCGCGGGTCATGGAGGATCAGGCGTTCGAAGTGTCGCGCAAGCCGCGAACGACCTCGCAGGTTGTCGGCAATCACAGACGACAGGCCCAGTCCCAGTCGCCCGCGATGATCATCGGCCAGTCGGCCATGGCTTTTGACTACCATGATGTTCAGCCGGTAGTGCGCGTTGTCGAGTATCGAAGCGTCGCGGCCGTCGAGCAGTTCATCGAGCATGCGCCGCGAGCTCTGGCTGATCTGCGCCAACGTGACGCCCTTGTCGAAATTCTGCTCGGTGTACAGATGGCCGAGGCGGCGGATGCCTTCGGCCGCGTCTGGCAGGCAGGCGCTGGCGAAGCGCCAGGAACCCACCGAAGCGCCGATCAGCGAGCGCTCCCGTGGCGCAACGGGCAGCCATTCACCGAACAACGCCAGGTCCAGACCTTGAATCCCCAACGCCTTCGGGCCACCGGCGGCACCGGGCAGCGTCCCCACGTCGGCGGCGTTCAGACCGTTTTCCCGGATGCGCGCAAAGGCTCGCGGGCCGGCTTTGAGGGTCAGGGAGGGGAACTTGATGTGGATGGCGGTCATACGGGTCTCGGTGCGTGGCAGGCGGGCGGGATTATAGAAGATTTCGTTGGGCTCCCCTGAAGGAGATGATGGCCATTCAGTTTCAATTAAGTTCACCTCGCTAAGGTGGCTCCCTGTTGGCAATACACGAAAAAACACGGAGACACCCATGAAAAACCTGACGGCCCTGATCACCGCATCCATTATCGGCATGACGGCCAGCATCGCCCACGCTCGCGACCTGGGGCCCGACGAAGCCCTGCGGCTGCGTGACGCTGGTACCATTGTGTCTTTCGAGAAGCTCAATGCCACCGCGCTGACCAAACACCCAGGCTCCAGCATCACCGAGACCGAGCTGGAAGAAGAGTACGGCAAGTACATCTACCAGGTTGAGCTGCGCGACCCGCAAGGTCTCGATTGGGACCTGGAATTGGACGCTGTCAGCGGGCAGGTTCTCAAGGATCATCAGGATACGTAATGAAGGTGCATTTGTTTTCCAGTCGAAGCGCCAGCCGGGCAGGCCTGGCGCTTCTGGTTTTGTGTTCGGTGGTCATGGCTCGCGACCTGGATCAGGACGAAGCCCTGCGCCTGCGCCAGCAAGGCGTGATCCTGCCGCTTGAGCAGCTCTTGCAGCAGGCGCTGGACCGCTATCCGGGCGCCAAACTGCTGGAAGCGGAGCTTGAAGAAAAACACGACGTCTACATTTATGAAGTCGAACTGTTGACCACCGAAGGCGTGGTGCGTGAACTGGACCTCGATGCCCGTACTGGCCAGTTACTGAAAGACAAGGAAGATTGATCGATGCGTTTGCTCCTCGTGGAAGACCACGTGCCCCTGGCCGATGAACTGATGGCCGGACTGAATCGCCAGGGCTATGCCGTGGACTGGCTGGCGGACGGTCGCGATGCGGTGTATCAGGGCAGCAGCGAACCCTATGACTTGATTATCCTCGACCTCGGCCTGCCGGGTTTGCCGGGGCTGGACGTGCTCGCGCAATGGCGCGCAGGCGGTTTGGCGACGCCCGTGCTGATCCTGACAGCGCGCGGGTCCTGGTCCGAACGCATCGAAGGCCTGAAGGCCGGCGCCGACGATTACCTGACCAAACCGTTTCATCCAGAAGAACTGCACTTGCGGATTCAGGCGCTGCTGCGTCGGTCCCACGGCCAGGCCAACCAGCCGACGCTCAAGGCGGCAGGCCTGCATCTGGATGAAGGTCGCCAATGCGTGACCCGTGACGGTGCAGACATCCAGCTCACCGCTGCGGAATTTCGCCTGTTGCGTTATTTCATGCTGCACCCCGAACAGATCCTCTCCAAAAGCCACCTCGCCGAACACCTCTACGACGGTGAAACCGAGCGTGACTCCAACGTGCTGGAAGTCCACGTCAACCACCTGCGCCGCAAGCTCGGGCGCACGGTGATCGAAACCCGCCGTGGCCAGGGTTACCTGTTCGGCGGGCAAGCCAAGTGAGGTCGATCCAGCGCCGCTTGAGCCTGGGACTGATCAGCGTGATGGTGATCGTCGGCCTGGTGCTGGCGCAGACCAGTTTGTGGCTGTTCGAAATGGGTTTGCAGCGCTACCTCGAAGCCGGGCTGCGCAACGACAGCGAGAGCCTGCTGGTAGCGCTGGTGCGTGGCCCTCAGGGTTTGCAGCTGGATGAGCGACACTTGTCGCCGGCTTATCAGCGGCCGTATTCCGGGCATTACTTTCGCATCGACTTCGCCGACAACCATTGGCGCTCCCGTTCGCTGTGGGATCAGGAGTTTCCGCGGCTTGAGCAGCCCGGTCTGCAAAGCAATTTGCAATTGGGGCCGGAGGGGCAGCAGTTGCTGGTGTTGCGCTCGGACTATCGCCGGCTCGGGCAGTCGATTTCCATCAGCGTGGCCCAGGATTACACCCCGGTGCGCGACAGCTTTTTGCGCATGCAGCAAGTGGGCTTGGGCCTCGGTCTGGCGGGGTTGTTGCTGATTCTGCTGTTGCAACGGGTCACCGTGCGCCGCGCCTTGCGCCCGCTGGAAAAAGCCCGCGAGCAGATCGCTCAGTTGCAACAGGGTCAGCGTTCGCAACTGGACGATCAGGTGCCGGTTGAACTGGAGCCGCTGGTGGCGCAGATCAACCATTTGCTCGCTCATACCGAAGACAGCCTCAAGCGTTCGCGCAATGCCCTGGGCAACCTTGGCCATGCGTTGAAAACGCCGTTGGCGGTGTTGTTGAGCCTGGCATCGAGCGAAAAGCTCGATGCGCACCCGCAATTGCGCAAAGTACTCCAGGAGCAACTGGAACAAGTCCGTCTACGTCTCAACCGCGAACTCAATCGCGCCCGATTGTCCGGCGACGCGCTGCCGGGGGCGTTGTTCGATTGCGATGCCGAATTGCCGGGATTGCTGGCCACGCTCAACATGATTCACGGTGAACACCTGGACCTGAGCTATGTCGCGCCCAAGGGGCTGCAGTTGCCCTGGGATCGGGAAGACCTGCTGGAGCTGCTGGGTAATCTGCTGGATAACGCCTGTAAGTGGGCAGATGCCGAGGTGCGGTTGAGTGTGGTCGAGACGGCGGCAGAATTTGTGTTGAGCGTTGAAGACGATGGTCCGGGCATTCCCGAGGATCAGCGGGCTCAAGTGTTCAGCCGCGGCACGCGACTGGACGAACAGACCGATGGGCATGGGCTGGGATTGGGGATCGTGCGAGACATCGTGGATACGTGGGGTGGGGTGATGCGGTTGGAGGAGAGCGAGTGGGGCGGGTTGAAGGTGGTGATTCAGTTGCCCAAGCGCTGACATTGATCTGCGAGGAGATGAAGAACCTGTAGGAGTGAGCCTGCTCGCGATAGCGGAGTGTCAGGTAACAATTCTGCCATCTGACACTCCGCTATCGCGAGCAGGCTCACTCCCACATGGGGAACTGCAGTGAGTCCGGAATGAGCGTTACACCCGGAACTGGTCCATCAAGGCCTGCTGCTGATTCGCCAGGCTGTTGAGGGACTGGCTCACCCGCGCTGATTCATTGGCCTGCCCCGACAGCGACTCCGTCACGTCCCTGATTGTCGCCACGTTGTTGTTGATCTCTTCCGCCACGGCGCTTTGCTCTTCGGCCGCGCTGGCGATCTGCAGGTTCATGTCGCTGATCACCGTGACCGCGTCGCCAATCTGGCGCAATGCGGTCACGGCCTGGCCGACTTGCTCGACGCTGCCCTGAGCCTGGCGATGGCTGTTGTTCATCGAGCCCACCACATCCTGTGTGCCGCTTTGCAGCTGTTCGATCACCAGGCGGGTTTCTTCCACCGACTCCTGGGTGCGACGTGCCAGGTTGCGCACTTCATCGGCCACCACGGCAAACCCGCGTCCGGCTTCACCGGCACGGGCGGCTTCGATCGCGGCGTTGAGCGCCAGCAGGTTGGTCTGTTCGGCGATGGCACGGATCACTTCCAATACCGATCCGATTTTCTCGCTGTTGGCCGCCAGGCCTTCGACTTGCACCATCGCTGCGCTCATATCGGCCGCGAGGTTGTCGATGCTGGTGGTGGTCTGGTCGATCACGGTCAGGCCGCGGCGGGTGGCATGATCGGCGTCCCGCGCGGCCTGAGCGGCTTGCGCTGCGCTGCGGGCGACGTCCTGAGCCGTGGCGCTCATTTCGTGAGATGCGGTGGCAACTTGATCCACCTGACGGTACTGCTGCTCCATGCCGGCGCTGGTTTGTGTCGCAATCGCGGATGACTGGTCGGCCGTGCTGCGCGCGTCCTGCACCGAGCGTTTGACCTCGGCAATGATCGGTTGCAGCTTGTCGAGGAAGCGGTTGAACCAACCGGCCAACTGGCCCAGCTCGTCCTGCTTGTCGTAGGCCAGGCGGCGGGTCAGGTCGCCTTCGCCGCTGGCGATGTCTTCGAGCATGCGCGCCACACCCAGAATCGGTTTGGTCACGCTGCGCGCCATCAGCCACACCAGCAACAGGCCGATCAACGCGGCGACAACACCCAGGCCAAGCTCCAGCAGTGTGCCGGTGGTGTTGCTGTCGTCGAGTTGTTTTTCCAAAGCTTCAGCCGGGCCGACCAGGACTTTTTCCGGTACTTGCAGCAGTACGCCCCAGGATTTTCCACCGGGAATCGGCTGGAACGGTGCCAGAACCTTCAATTGCTGGTTGCTGTGCAGGCTTTCGGTCTTGCTGCTGCCGGCCAGCCTGCGGATCAGCTCTGCGCCGCTGGTTGTATCCACCGTGTCCAGGCGCTGGCTGAGTTTGCTGGCGTCCGGGCTGTAACCGGCCAGCAAACCGACCGGGCTGATGATGCTGACGTTCGTCTGGCCGTCATAGAGCTTCTTGCTCGCGGCCTGACTGATCGCTTGCAGGCTGTTGAGGTTGATGTCCACCGACAGCGAGGCGATGACCTTGCCGTTGACCATCAGAGGGAAAACGATGCTGGTCATCAGCACGTTCTGGCCGTCGATCTTGTAGAAATACGGTTCGATCACGCAGGGATTGAGCGAGGTGCGCGGGCAGGTGAACCAGGCGTTGGCCGGCTCGCCGCTGGGGCCGGCACTGGTGTCGGCCATGTCGCTTTCCGGCAGCGCCATGGACGTGACCTTGCCCGGTGTCGGTTGCGACCAGTACAGGGCGAACCGGCCCTTGTCGTTGCTGCCCAATTCGGCCTGACCGGCGAAGAGTTCGTCCTTGCCGTCCAGTGCGTTGGCTTCGAACACCAGCGACAGACCGAGCAGCTCCGGGTTGGCCTGCAGCGCCGACTTGACCTGTCGGGTCAGGTCTTCACGCAAATCGAACGCGTCGAGGAAGCGTTTTTCGGCCTGGTCGCGCAGAAACAGCACCTGACGCGAAAAGCCGTGACCGTATTGATAGGCGTCCATGAACTGCTGGCGAATCTCCAGCGCCTGGTTTTCGCCCTGGGATTCGATCCGTGCCTGGGCGCTTTCGTTGAGCATCTCCATGCTCGAGGCTTTCACCAACGCGGAGCTGTGCTCCATGCGATACAGCGAAAGACCCACCAGCAGGGTCACGATGCCCGCCAGGCAAAGCCCGGCCAACAGGGTGATTTTCCATTGAATGGAAAGTTGTCTGAGTGACATGGAGACGTCCTTATTCGATAAATATCTGCGGCATTGCTCTATAACGGCAGTGATTTTGGATTCTTGATCCATTCAGATAAATAAGAAGCGACACCAAACCCTGTAGCAGCTGGCGAAGCCTGTGGTGAGGGGATTTATCGAAACGTCGCACCGCACCGTTCGGCTGCGCAGCAGTCGTAAAATCAGAACTCACGGTGTATCAGGAAGTCCATGCAAGCCGGATTTACGACTGCTTCGCAGCCGAACGCAGGCTTCGCCAGCTGCTACAAGAGACGTACACGTTTAGCCTGCTACAAAGGGCGGGCAGGCATTACAGCGACCAGGCCGGTCGTGTTGGCTTTGACAAGGTGGCATCGGTCCGGCACAGTGCGCGCCCTCTAATAAAACCCATTTCATGATCCGCTGGCGGCTCTTTGCAGACTGCCGGCTGAACTCATTGCGCTTGTCTTGAGGTAACGATGATTAATGCTGTAATTGCCGCGGTCGGCGTCATGCTGATACTCAGCCTGTCCCGCGTGCATGTCGTGATCGCACTGATCGTGGGTGCCCTGGTCGGTGGTTTGACCGGTGGCCTTGGCATCGACGCCACCCTGAAAGCCTTCAATAGCGGCCTCGGCGGCGGGGCGACGGTGGCGTTGTCCTATGCGTTGCTGGGGGCTTTTGCCGTGGCGATCGCCAAATCCGGCATGGCCCATGCGCTGGCTGACAAGGCCCTGGCGATGGTCGATCGCCAGCACGCCAGTGGGGGCGGCCGGGTCAAGTGGCTGCTGATCGGCTTGCTGTGGGTGGTGGCCATTGCCTCGCAGAACATTTTGCCGATACATATCGCCTTCATTCCCTTGCTGGTTCCGCCGCTTTTATACGTGCTGACCAAGCTGCAACTGGACCGGCGGCTGATCGCCTGTGTCATGACATTCGGCCTGATCACGCCGTACATGTTCCTGCCGGTGGGCTTCGGCAACATCTTTCTCAATGAAATCCTGCTGGCCAACGTCGCCCGCAGTGGTGTGGACATCAGCGGCATCAACGTTACCCATGCCATGGGTATTCCGGCGCTGGGCATGGTGTTCGGGCTCGCCGTAGCGTTCTTCAGCTACCGCAAGAAACGCGTCTACGACCTGGGGAAGATCGAGCAGGTCGAGCAGGTGGCCGTGCAATACAACCCGCTGAGCCTGATGGTGGCGGGACTGGCCATCGTTGCCGCGTTCGTCATTCAGCTGCTGCTGGATTCGATGATCATCGGTGCGCTGGCTGGGTTTCTGATCTTCTCGGTGTCGGGCATCGTCAAGTGGCGTGACACCGATGACCTGTTCACCGAAGGCATGAAGATGATGGCCATGATCGGCTTCATCATGATCGCCGCGTCCGGCTTTGGCGAAGTGATCAAAGCTACCGGGGACGTGCAATCGCTGGTCGAAACCTCGGCGTCATGGATCGGCCACAGCAAAGCCATTGGCGCCTTGCTGATGTTGCTGGTCGGCCTGTTGGTGACCATGGGCATCGGCTCATCGTTTTCCACCGTGCCGATCCTGGCGGTGATTTTCGTGCCGTTGTGCGTGCAGCTGGGGTTCAGTCCGCTGGCGATCATCAGCATCGTCGGTACGGCCGGTGCCTTGGGTGACGCGGGCTCGCCTGCTTCGGACTCGACCCTGGGCCCGACCTCCGGTTTGAACATCGACGGCCAGCATCACCATATCTGGGACACCGTGGTGCCAACGTTCCTGCACTACAACCTGCCGTTACTGGCGTTTGGCTGGGTGGCGGCGATGGTGCTCTGACTTACAATGCAGGGGCTGTGTGGCGAGGGGATTTATCCCCGTTGGGCTGCGCAGCGGCCCCAAAATGGGACAGCTGCGCAGTCCAACGGGGCGGTGCGACGTCTCGCTAAATCCCCTCGCCACACAGCCACACAGCCACACTCCCACAATGACCGCATTCAACTTTTGACCTGGCGTGCCGTTAAAGCTTTAACCACGCCAATAACATCAAAAGAGTGAACGTCATGCGCATGAGCTTGAAGGCTAAAGTCCTGTCCCTTGCCGTCCTCCCGGTATTGCTCTTTGCGCTGGTCATCAGCCTGACCACCTTGTTCATTCTCCAGCAACAGGCCCGCAACGAAGTCGAGGAAACGCGTCAGCGTCTGCTCAGCGACGCCAAGACGACCCTGCAAAGCTACGTCGCCGTGGCCATGACCGCGATCAAACCGCTTTACGACGCTGCTGCCCCTGGCGATGACGCGGCACGGGCCCAGGCGGTCAAGCTGCTGTCGAGCATCAGCTACGGCAAGGATGGCTACTTCTTCGGCTACGACTCCAACACCGTGCGCCTGTTCAAGGCCAACAGCCCGGAAGGCGTCGGCCAGAGCTTCAAGGACAACCGCGATCCGAATGGCGTCTACGTCAACCGCGACCTGGTGAAGGTCGCGAAGGATGGCACCCACTATCTGCAATACAGCTCGCCATTGCCGGGTAACAGTCAGGTGCTGGTGCCCAAACTCGGCTATACCGAATTCCTGCCGAAGTGGGACATGGCGGTCGGCACGTCGGTCAATCTCGATGGCATCGAAGCGCAAGTTGCACTGGTCGAAGCCAAGGTGCACGAGCGGATGGAAGGCGTAGTGCTGAGCATTGTCGGCATTGCGCTGCTGGTGTTGCTGGTGATCGCCGTCGCCGGTCTGTTGCTGGCCAACACCATCTTGCGTCCGCTGACCCTGATGAAAGCCAACCTGGACGACATTGCGGCGGGCGAGGGCGACCTGACCCGCCGTCTGACCGTCACCAGCAAAGATGAACTCGGTGAACTGGCCGGCTCGTTCAACCGCTTCGTCGACAAGATCCATGGGCTGGTGCGGCAGATCACCGAAATGACTTCGCAACTGACCGGGTTGGTGAATCAGGTGTCCGATCAGGCCCAGCGTTCGGACAAGGCCATGGAACGTCAGCGCCACGAGACGGACCAGGTGGCCACGGCGATCAACGAGATGTCGGCGGCGGCCCAGGAAGTGGCGAAAAGCGCGCAGAACGCGGCGGTGGCAGCCCAGCAGACCGACGAAGAAGGCCAGGCGGCCAAGCGCGTGGTGGCTGGCAGCATCGTCAAGATTCATGCGTTGGTGGACGATATTCGCAGCAGCGGCGTGTCCCTCGATAGCTTGCAGAAAGACGTGTCATCGATTGTCAGTGTGCTCGGTGTGATCCGTTCGATTGCCGATCAGACCAACTTGCTGGCGCTGAACGCTGCCATCGAAGCGGCTCGCGCTGGCGAAGCGGGCCGAGGGTTTGCAGTGGTGGCGGACGAGGTGCGGGCGTTGGCCAGTCGCACGCAAATCAGCACTCAGGAAATCCAGAGCATGATCGACCGCTTGCAGGCCGGAACCCAGTCAGCCGTGGACGCCATGCGCCGCTCCAGCGAAGCCGGCGACGGCACCAGCGCTCAGGCCAATGAAGCGGGTGCGTCGCTGGACACCATGGCGCAACTGATCGCCACCATCAACGCGATGAACGCGCAGATCGCCAGCGCCGCCGAGGAGCAAACGGCTGTGGCCGAAGAGATCAACCGCAGCGTGCATCAGATCGCGGTGGCCGTGGACAGCGTCGCCGACGAAACCCAGCTCGGCGCGCAGACCACCCGCAGCCTTGCGGACCTGGGACAGCGGTTGGGCAAGCTGGTCGGACAGTTTCGTATCTGACCCAAGGATGTCCTTGGAACACACACACACAGACACACAGACACACACCTGTAGCAGCTGCCGAAGGCTGCGTTGACCCGGGGTCGCGCTCGACCGAAACGGGCGCTGTCCGGACCCTATGATGTCCGCTTGAAAATCGGGGGGGGGGGCGCTTCGCGACCCAACGCAGGCTTCGCCAGCTGCTACAGGTCTTCCGGGGGGCCGGAGGCTGGAGGCAACTGTTACGGCCTGTCCCAATACGGCACCACGCCAAAACACTCCACGTAAAAATCAATCACCGTCCTGACCTTCACCGACAACCGTCGGCTGCCAGGCCATAGCACCGCGATCTGTTGGGGCTCGAGGCTGTTGGACACCTGATAGTCCCCCAGCACTGGCACCAGCGTGCCGTTGCGCACGGCTTCGCCAATCAGCCACGACGGAAACATCACCAGCCCCAGTCCCTGTTCGGCAGCCTGGGTGAGGGTGTCGGCGTGATTGCCTGTGATGGGGCCGGTGACCGGGTAGGGCGTCCAGTCCTGTTGATCCTTGCGAAAGAACCAGCGCTGCTGGCCCGTGACCCCTTTGTAGGCAAGGCACTGATGCGCAGCCAGCTCATTGGGGTGTTTCGGCGAGCCATGGCGTTTCAGGTACGCCGGGCTTGCCGCCACCTGAAAGCGATGGGGCGCCAGGATGCGCGCCTGCATGCTGGAATCGTGCAGCGGGCCGATGCGAAACAACAGGTCTGCGCCTTCCTGCAGCGGGTCGACGTAAGTGTCGGTCTGCTGGATATCCAGTTGCAGCTTCGGATAGCGCTCGCATAACTGCCCCAGCCACGGCGTCAGGTGACGCTGCCCGAACACCACCGGCGCATTGATCCGCACCAGTCCGCTGGGCTCGCTTTGCTGTTCCTGCAACGCCTGTTCGGCTTCTTCCAGTTGCACCAGCACCAGCCGCGCGTGATGCCCGAGCATGCGCCCGGCTTCGGTCGGCGTGACGGCGCGGGTGTGGCGATAGAGCAATTGCTGGTTCAGGGCCTGCTCCATTAGCTGGATTTGCCGGGAGATCGAAGAGGGCGCCAGGCCTTCGCGACGGGCGACTTCGGAAAAACTGCCGTGGTCGAGCACCGCGACAAAAAGTCGAAGTGCCTTGAAACCAAACTCGTTGAGGCCCTGCATGGGAATGTCCTGCTGTGCGGTTTGCGCAAAAGTGTTGTCCGGATGCTCCCATTTATCGCAAAGGATCGCCAGACGATAATGCGCGCCTATTCCACCCAGTGGGAGCGAGCAGACTCGCACTCACGGGTTGGGCCAACTGATCACGGGTACTGCTTATGCAATCTTCTTCAATCGAACAAGCCGGCGTTGTTCCAGCGCCTGCAACCAAACCAGGACTTCGGCTGCTGCTGTTGCCGCTGGTGATTCTGGCCGGAATGGGCCTTTCCGTGGAGGCCGGGTTGCTCGGGCCGCTGGGGGTTCAGGTCGGGCACCTGTGGGCAACCTTGAGCATCTTCGGTGTCGGTTCGGCGATTCTGTTTTTGCTGCTGTTGTTCAGCGGCCCGCAACAAGGACCGGCCTTGAACACC
Organism: Pseudomonas sp. p50(2008); assembly: GCF_015351605.1. Classification (NCBI taxonomy): domain Bacteria; kingdom Pseudomonadati; phylum Pseudomonadota; class Gammaproteobacteria; order Pseudomonadales; family Pseudomonadaceae; genus Pseudomonas; species Pseudomonas sp. p50(2008). The sequence continues at coordinate 398,039 of NZ_JACMYF010000006.1, read as the reverse complement.
TTGCCGCGCTGGCAATTGATCGGGGGTTTTCTGGGGCCGATGTACGTCATCGTGCTGACCCTGGCCACACCCCATATCGGCATTGCCATGACCATGATCGCGATCCTTTCCGGGCAGGTCGGCAAGAGTGTGTTGATCGACCATTTTGGCTGGTTCGGCGCCGCGCGTAAAAAGGTCAACGGTGAACGTTGGCTGGCCTTGCTGCTGATTGTTGCGGCACTTGTTCTGATCGCAAGGGGTTAATGATGAGTCTGATTATTTTGTTGGCGGTGGTCGTGGCTGCCGGTGCGGTGTTGAGCGTGCAGGCGGCGATCAACGGGCGTCTGGGTGAAACGGTCGGTGTGTTGCGCAGCAGCCTGTTGACCTTCGTGGTGGGTGCGGTGGTGACAGGATTGCTGATTCTGTTTTTCGAACCGGCCCATGCGGTGAGCCTGCTGGACGTGCCGAAATGGCAGCTCAGTGGCGCGTTGTTCGGCGTGGTCTACATGATGGTCATGGTCGGCGCGGTGCCACGGGTGGGTACGGCAGTGGCGACGGTGGCAGTGATCGTGGGGCAACTGGGCATGGGCATGTTGATCGACAATTTCGGCTGGCTGGGTAATCCGGCGATCGAGTTGTCCAGCAGCCGTATCCTGGCGATGGTGTGCCTCGCCTTGGCGTTGCTGTTCATGTACCGCAGCAATACCCGCAGCGCCTGATACCGGTCACCACTATTCCTGTAGCTGCTGCCGAGCCTGCGAGGCTGCGTTTGTTTCGGAAGTCCTGCGAGGACTTCGTCCTCGAACGCAGCCTCGCAGGCTCGGCAGCTGCTACAGGGATGTTCACAGCTCCTACACTGTCAGTGACGAGTGCGCATCCGCCGCATCCGGACGACCATAACAATGGAGTCAAACCATGACAGTGACCAAAACCGATACCTGCGACTGCCCGAAATGCGAGTGCAAGCTGGGTGAACATCCGATCGCGCGACACGGCAAGCACTACTGCTGCGAGGCCTGTGCCAAGCATCATGAGCATGGCGAAGAATGCTCGTCCAAAGGCTGCAAGTGCGCCAAAAGCTGATCAGTCGCCCAAAGAAAGTGGAGCCTTCCTGGCTCCACTGTCGTTTGAATTTTCCCCCCTGTTGATACTTAGCCTGCGGGTCGCCAGGTCACATTCTCGACCCCGAATTTCTCCGCCATCGGTTTGCTGGTTTTCTGCACCTTCTCTCGGCCAAAGCGCGGGATCCGACCCACGCCGGCGTCACAGCTTGCCCAATGCCAAGCCTCTGCGTTGTCCATCTTGTCCAGACGGATAATGAAAGACTTGGGGGCGCCATGAAGGGTGTATTCAATGACGAATAGTTTTGCGTTGTTCATAAAGCCCGTATTCCTCCCTGTGGTATTAAAAGGATCGTGGGCGTCGCGGAAAATTCAGTCGGATTGTCAGACGGCTGTGACCAGTGGCGGCATGACTGTTCGCTCGTTAACATGCATCTCCTGAAAACCCCAATGATCATTGCCCATGGCCCTCGCCGCGCCCCCAGATCTGAGTGATACCGATGTGCCCGTGCAACCGCTCGCGCGCACCTATCCGCGCGAGCTATTCATCGAGCCCCACGACCATGTCTGGGGCCAGTTGTTGTATGCGATGAGTGGGGTCATGTGGGTCGAAACGCCGCATGAGGCGCTGGTGGTTCCGCCGCAGCGCGCGGTCTGGCTGCCGCCGGGCGTGCCCCATGGCATTCGTGTGGTCTCGGACTTGCAGATGCGCAATATCTACCTGCGCCCTTCATTGGCGGCGACGCTGGACGACACGGTCCAGGTGATCGAAGTGGGTGGGTTGCTGCGTGAGTTGATTGTCAGGCTGGTGGAGCAGGGTGAGGACGGCGCCCCCGAGTATTACGAGGCGCTGGTGAACCTGGCGTTGTTGGAGCTTAGGCGAGCCGGGCGATCCCTGCTGAAAATACCGCTGCCGGACGATTCCGACCGGCGCCTGATGAGCTTGTGCCAGGCCGTCATGGCCAATCCCTCGCTGGACGTTCCCTTCGAACAGTACGCGGAAAACGTCGGTGCCAGCGTGCGCACTCTGGCGCGATTATTCAAGGACGGCCTGGGCATGGGCTTCGCCGAGTGGCGGCGGCAGGTCCAACTGGCGACGGCGGTGGCGGAATTGATTCAGGGTGTACCGGTCAGCGCGATTGCACGGGAGCTGGGCTATTCGCCGAGCAGCTTCAGCGACATGTTCCGTCGGGAGCTGGGTGTCGCCCCCTCACAGTTTTGCGCAAGCCAGCGTCCGGATTGATCGTTTGGCCGAGATTCAGAAGCGCTTGGCCGATACGCCACGTGACCCGCTTATAGACTTCAGGCTTATCTAAACGCCTGGATGCTGCCATGAATTACCTCATCTCGATTGTGATCGGTCTGGGCGTCGGCCTGCTGTACGGCGCGCTGGATTTTCGTTCGCCAGCACCGCCCGCGATTGCGCTGTTAGGCCTGCTCGGCATGCTCGCCGGAGAGCAGTTGTGGCCGCTGGGGCGGCAACTGATCGCTGGCTGGATCTCTTGAATTCTGTTCCTTCAAAATTGGACACCTTCCATGAATGCACTGCAGTTCGACAAAACGGGCGACCTTTCGGCCCTTCGCTATGTTGAGATTCCCGCCCCTGTTGCCGGCGCTGATGAGGTGCTGGTCGAAATCAAAGCCGCCGGCCTGAACCCCAGCGATGTGAAGAATGTGCTGGGGCGTTTTCCCTACACCACGCTGCCGCGCATTCCCGGCCGCGACTTCGCCGGCATCGTTGTGCAAGGTCCGCAGGCACTGATAGGCCAGGAGGTCTGGGGCACGGGGCGTGAGTTGGGTTTTTTCGCCGATGGCTCTCATGCGCAATTCGTGAAACTGCCGGCCAATGGCGTCGCACGCAAACCGACCCACCTGTCCTTCGCCCAGGCCGCCAGCCTCGGCGTGCCGTACACCACGGCGTGGGATGCGCTGGAGCGCAGTCTGGTGACGGCCGATTCGCGATTGTTGGTGATCGGCGGCGGCGCGGTGGGCAGTGCGGCGTTGGCGCTGGCCAAAGTACGCGGCGCCCAGGTACTGGCGGCGGCGCGTCGGCCCGAACAGGTCAAGGCATTGCAGGCGCAGGGTTATCCGACGCTGCAGCTGGACAAGCCCGAAATGTTGGGCGAGCAAGTGAATGCCGTGTATGCCGGTGGTGCGGACGTGATCTTCGACACCACAGGCTTCTGGCTACCGGCTTCGGTGACAGCATTGGCAACCTTCGGACGAATCGCAATCATCGCTGCGCCGGTGGATGGGCTGGTCCAGTTGCCAGCGTTGGGCTTGTACCGCAAAGGTGGCTCGGTGGTAGGCATCAACTCCCTGCTTTACGGCGTCCAGGCCTGCGCCGCCATGCTTGACCAGTTCGGCCAGTTCTTCGATCAGGACTTGCTGCCGTTGCCGCAAGGGTTGTTCGAATCGCCGTTGTCGGAAGGTGTGGAGCGGTATGCGGAAGTGGATCGTGGAAGTGCGGATAAAGTGATTTTTGTGCCGTGAGCTAGAGATGTATCTGCAGGAACAAAGCTTGCTGGCGATGGCTTTTGATCTGCTTTTGATCTGCTTTTGATCTGCTTTTGATCTGCTTTTGATCTTCTTGTCCCCTCGGAAGGCCGAGCGCAGGTTCTGCGCAGTGGGCAACCCGGCATGGATGCCGGGTTAGCCGCGCACGGCCATGGATGGCCGATCGCGGCGGGCCCACGGAGCAGGACCGGAGCGAGGGAATGCCGAGCCAGGCGAGGCACCGTACGAAAGGGGCAAGAGCGTTTGGTTACTTGGCGCTCTTCCAAGTGACTCGCCGTAAGGGCGAAACCAATAGCAGCCGTGACCGAAGAAACGGATATGTACACCCGCAAGAATCTCACCGCCGATCAGACCGCTATCGCGAGCAGGCTCACTCCTACAGCTTGATCTGGGGGCATCCGAGAGAAAGTTGTCGGCTGGCAAGCCGCCATCGCCGGCAAGCCAGCTCCCACAGTTTGATCCGGGGGCAACAGGGAAAGATGCGTCGGCTGTCACGCCGCCATCGCGAGCAGGCTCACTCCTACAGTCTGATCTGGGGGCATCCGAGAGAACGTTGTCGGCTGGCAAGCCGCCATCGCCGGCAAGCCAGCTCCCGCAGTCAGAACTGATACCCAACCCCCGCGTAATACCCCCAACCATCCGACCGGGCACGGAAGTCGCCGTCGCCGAAATTCAACTCACTGCCATCCTCCCAGTTACCCCCGTTGTGAAAGTACCGACCCACCAACGTAAAACGCAGATGCGTAAAGGCGTACAGCAACACATTGGTCGCCACCGTCGCGTTAGCCGTGCGCGCCGGGTTGTCCTTGTGCAGGTCCGAACCAAAGTCGAAATTGGTGAAGCCGATATACGTCAGCGACGCGCCATTGCTGAAGCTGCTGATCGGAACGATGTACTTGAGTTGGGCACGATAGCCGTCCCAGGAATACTCGTTGCTGGCCCCGTAGTTTTCCCACTGATAACGACCGTAGAAGTTGGCCGACAGATTGACCCGCGAGTGCGTGTCGATGTCCGTGCCCAACCCGCTGTACAGCGTATTCGCGCGGTTGGCGCTATTGCTGCCGTGATCGTAGATCCAGTCAAACGCCACATACCATTCCTTGAACGGACCGATGGCCAGGCTGCGGCCCGCCAGGTAGTCGATCGAGATCCGCGGTTCGTGCTCCATGAACACCGGCGAGCCATGGTCCCAGACGCCTTTGTCGTGGCTGTTGCCGATGTTGAAAATCTTCGGGATGTCGATGTAACCGTACAACTCGAACGGCCCCTTGCGCCCGAAATACTCGTATTCCAGATAGATATCATCCGCCGGTTGCGGGCCGAAGCTGATGTCTTTGCTGCCAATGACTGTCAGGTCCTGGTTGAACCAGTCCGAGAGGTACGCGCCTTTTTTCGGCGGGCTGGCTTCGGGGCTGAGGGCTTCGCCCTGGGCGGATTCGTCGGGCGTGGCGGGTTGCGCCAAGGTGTTGCAGCTGAGTAGTCCTGTAACGCTGGCGAGCAGCAGGGAAACAGCCAATGTGCGCGAACGTGTCACGCGACGGGAAGTGCAAAGCATTAAAAGTCCCTTTTCGTTTGGAGCGGGGCCCGTTTCTTCGGGCTTGAGCCGTTATGTATCGAAACCGCGCCTATCAGCGGTTCGCAAACGTTTGCACAAGCCATACCAATTGTTTCAAGAAGATCAAATTCATGCCGATTACTCGCCCCTTGTAGCTGCCGCAGGCTGCGATCTTTTGATCTGGCGGCCACGAATCAAACGGTATGTTGCTGTAGGATTATTGGCCTGACTTCACGAGGTACACCCCTATGAGCGAGCCGATTCGTCTAACCCAGTACAGCCACGGTGCAGGGTGTGGCTGCAAGATTTCCCCCCAGGTGCTGGAGGTGATTCTGGCCGGCAGCGGGGCGCAGAACCTAGATCCCAAGCTGTGGGTGGGCAATGCCTCGCGCGATGATGCGGCGGTATACGCCATCGATGAAGAACGCGGGGTGGTCTCGACCACGGATTTCTTCATGCCGATTGTCGATGATCCGTACGATTTCGGTCGTATCGCTGCCACCAATGCCATCAGCGATATCTATGCCATGGGCGGCGACCCGTTGATGGCGATCGCGATTCTCGGCTGGCCGGTCAACGTGCTGGCGCCGGAGATCGCCCGTGAAGTGATCCGTGGCGGGCGCTCGGTCTGCGACGAAGCGGGCATTCCACTGGCCGGCGGTCACTCCATTGATGCGCCCGAACCGATCTTCGGCCTGGCAGTCACCGGGCTCGTGGAAAAGCGCCACATGAAGCGCAACGACACCGCCACCGCCGGTTGCCTGCTGTACCTCACCAAGCCGCTGGGCATTGGCATCCTCACCACCGCCGAGAAGAAGGGCAAGCTGCGCAACGCCGACATTGGGCTGGCCCGCGACTGGATGTGCACCCTGAACAAACCCGGCAGCCGCTTCGGCAAACTCGACGGCGTGACCGCGATGACGGACGTCACCGGGTTTGGCCTGTTGGGGCATCTGGTGGAAATGGCCGACGGCAGCCAACTCACCGCGCGCATTCAATATGACCGCGTTCCACGTCTGCCCGGTGTTGAGTATTACCTCGAACAGGGCTGCGTGCCCGGCGGCACACTGCGCAATTTCGACAGCTATGCCAGCAAGCTCGGTCGCCTTCAGGAGCTGCATAAACTCGTTCTGTGCGACCCGCAAACCAGCGGTGGCCTGCTGGTCGCCGTCACCCCGCAAGGCAACACCGGCTTCCTCGCTGTGGCCGCCGAACTGGGCCTGAACCTTGAGCCCATCGGTGAGCTGGTTGAGCGACAGACACACGCGGTTGAGGTGTTCTGATGTCGACCGACTTCACCGATTACCGCGACATCTTTCTCAACGACCGGCCAATGATGGACACCCGCGCGCCGGTCGAGTACGCCAAGGGTTCATTCCCCGGCGTAATCAATCTGCCGCTGATGAACGACCACGAGCGCCAACGCATCGGCACTTGCTACAAGCAGCAGGGGCAGCAATCGGCGATCATCCTGGGGCATCAACTGGTGTCGGGTGACATCAAGGCCGAACGCATCCAGGCCTGGGCCGATTTCGCCCGGGCGCATCCTGATGGCTACCTTTACTGTTTTCGCGGCGGGTTGCGTTCGCAGATCGTCCAGCAATGGCTCAAGGACGAGGCGGGCATCGACTATCCGCGCGTCGGTGGCGGTTACAAGGCCATGCGTACCTTCTTGCTGGAGACGGTCGACCAGGCGATTGCCCAGTGTGATTTCGTCCTGCTGGGCGGCATGACCGGCACCGGCAAGACCGAGGTGCTGACGCAGTTGCGTAACGGGCTGGACCTCGAAGGTCACGCCAACCATCGCGGTTCCAGTTTCGGCAAACGTGCCACTGGCCAGCCGTCCAACATCGACTTCGAAAATCGCCTGGCGGTGGACGTGTTGAAAAAGCGCGCCGCTGGCATCGAGCAATTCGTGCTGGAAGACGAGAGCCGCATGGTCGGCAGTTGTGCGTTGCCGTTGCCGTTGTTCCAGGGCATGCAGCAGTTTTCGATGGTCTGGCTGGAAGACAGCCTGTCAGGGCGGGTCGAGCGAATCCTGCGCGATTACGTGGTGGATTTATGCGCCGAGTTCATCCGCGTGCATGGCGATGAAGGGTTTGCGCTGTTTTCCGAGCGGTTGCTGGAAAGCCTGAACAATGTGCAGAAACGCCTGGGCGGAGAACGCCATCGGCGGATGTTGATATTGATGGAAGCGGCATTGGCGGAGCAGGCGCGCAGTGGCGCGGTGGATCTGCACCGGGACTGGATCGAAGGGTTGTTGAGCGAGTATTACGACCCGATGTATGCGTTCCAGCGGGAGAAGAAGGGTGGGCGGATCGAGTTTGCGGGGGAGCAAGCGGCGGTTCTGGAGTATTTGAAAGCGCGGCAAAAACAACAGGATTGAGGGTGTTTTTGCCGGCCTCATCGCGAGCAAGTTTTGCTCCCACAGGATTTGCGCCTGACCGTTACCGCGTGGACGGTGCCTGATCTGTAGAAGCAAAGCTTGCTCGCGATGGGGTCGTGTCAGGCGCTACCTGTTTTAAAGGACAGCCGCGCCGATCAACCCGGTGATCACTCCGATCCCCATGGTCATCAGCGCCACGCTCACCAGTACCCGTGCGTCGAAATCCTTACGCAGCATCAGCAGCGACGGCAGGCTGATGCTCGGCAAGGTCATCAACAAAGCGACCGCCGGAGCGGTGCCCATCCCCAGGGTCATCATGGTTTGCACGATCGGGATTTCCGCCGCCGTGGGGATCACGAACAGGGTGCCGATGATCGCCAGGGGTATCAGCCACAGCAAACCGTTGGCCATGGCGCCGTCAATGTGAGGGAACACCCAGACCCGCACGGCCCCCAGGACCAACACCGCCAGGATGTAGATCGGAATCGTGCTCCAGAACAACTGCCAGATGGTGCGGCCCCAGCGAACCAGGAACGGTTGCGAGTCCGGTTCACTGGCCGCCGACACCGCTTCGACAGCCGCTTCGGGCAGTACTTCCGGGCCGGAAATCCGCTGTGCAACCAGCGACACACCGAACACCAGCACAATACCCGCCACCAGTCTCAGCGCCGTGAATCCCCAGCCCAGCACGAATCCCATGAACACCAGCGTGGCCGGGTTCAGCACCGGGTTGCCGATCCAGAAGGCCAGCGCCGCGCCGACCGAGACATTCGACCGCCGCATGCTCGCCGCCACTGGAGCGGCGCAGCACGAGCACATCATCCCCGGCAACGCAAACAAGCCACCGCGCACGGTCGAGGCAAAACCGGCGCGGCCAAACAGGCGCAGCAGCCAGTCTCGCGGGATCAGCACCTGCAGGAGCGAGCCGAGGATGACGGCCAGCACGGCGGCCTTCCAGATCGCCAGGAAATACACCTTGGCATAGGTCAGCGCGGCGATGAGCGGGGAGGTTTGTGCGTCGTTGAGAATAGACGCGCCGATGCTGTGGTTGTCAGCGGCCAGGAAGGCTTTGGCGTAGTAGGGCGACCATTTGACGTAATAGAGACCGATGCAGGCGACGAGGACGAAGAGGGCTGGTTTCCACCAGAACGACCAGCCCCGAGTGGGGGCGGCAACAGAAGACAGTGACATGGTGAGGTTCCGGACGAGAGGACGATGGACGGATGATAGCCCAGACCTTGCCTTTCGCGGAGTGTGGCCAATGATGATCAGTCGGGTTCAGTGAGCTTCTGCGGCGAGCGAGCCTGCTCGCGCCGGGCCGCGCAGCGGCCCCAGAAAACCCTGTTTATGTCGGGCAGGTCTCGGCACCGTTATCCAGACCTTGCTTGTAACTGTGGCTCGCGACGCTCGCCTTGCCGTTGTGCCAGGTCAGCGTCAGGACGAACAGCGAATCGTAATCGCTGGACTCCCAGTCTTCTGTGATCGTCTGTTTCTTGCCAACGGCTTCGCCCGCGACCGTGTTGATCAGCTCCGGCAGGTAGCCGTGGGACCAGGCGGTATAGATGACCGAGTTGTGGTACTTGTCGTGAAGCAGTTCATCGGCCAGGTCGCTGGTGTCATTGGCCGAAAAGTTGATGTTCACCGGCAACCCGAGCTTGATCGCGCTGGGGCTGATGGTCATCAGCGGACGAATATAACTGTAGGAGTTATCCAGCTCGCCTTCTTCGACATTGCGCGTCGGGTTGGCGGCAAACACGTAGTTGGCCTTGCCGAATTTTTCCGGCAGCAAGGTGGCCAGGTCGATGGCGCGGTTCAAGCCCTGGCAGTTCAGCTGGCCGAGACCGCCTTCAGGTTTTTCCGCGTGGCGCAGGAATACCAGGGTCTGGGTGCCGTCAGCCGGCTGGGCACGGCTCTCGCTGGATTCCAGCGACAGGAACACCGCGCTGGTGGCCAGCAATGCGGGCAGGAACAGGTAGGCGCGATGCTTGAAACGAGTGGCAAATTTCGAAAGGTTCTTCATCGAATAAAGGGTTCTTCAGCGCATTCGGTTAAGGCTGACAAACCTTTACACCGCGAGCGTCCAGCGTCGGGTGATTTCCATGTCGATAAGCCGGTCCGTTTCCGAAAGGGCAATCCTCAGAGTCCTCTGAGGCCCATTTGGTTCGATACCGGCCGGGGGCGCAGCAATGTATCGATAACCTTTCATGGGTTGCAGCGAAGGTTATCGACAGGATGTTGCGAAATTATGGCCACCCTACAGGTTATGGCGATGTCGAAAGCGTCAATTGTTCGATCTTGATAATCAGCGACATTGATAACGCCTTTGGATCCCGTGGATTATGATCGGCGTACATTTCCCGGTGGATACCCTCATGACCGATCTGTCCGCGTTCCCCATCACGCAAAAGTGGCCTGCCCAGTACCCGGAGTGGCTCCAGCTGTACTCCTTGCCCACCCCCAACGGCGTCAAGGTGTCGATCATGCTCGAAGAGATCGGGCTGCCCTATGAACCCCATCGTGTGGGCTTCGACACGAACGACCAGTTGTCCCCCGAGTTTTTGTCGCTGAACCCCAACAACAAGATTCCGGCGATCCTTGATCCTCACGGTCCGGGGGATCAACCGTTGGCGCTGTTCGAGTCCGGGGCGATTCTGATCTACCTCGCTGACAAAAGCGGGCAGTTGCTGGCCCAGGAATCGGCCGCTCGCTACGAGACGATCCAGTGGTTGATGTTTCAGATGGGCGGCATCGGTCCGATGTTTGGCCAGGTCGGCTTTTTCAATAAATTTGGCGGCAAGGACTACGAGGACAAACGTCCACTGGGACGCTACGTCGAAGAAAGCAAGCGCCTGCTGAACGTGCTCGATGGTCGGCTTGAAGGGCGGGACTGGATCATGGGCGAGCGCTACACCATCGCCGACATCGCCACGTTCCCCTGGATACGCAATCTGATCGGCTTCTATGAAGCGGGCGATCTGGTGGGCATCAACGACTTCAAGAACATCACGCGGGTCCTGGAGCGTTTTCTGGCACGCCCGGCGGTGATGCGCGGGCTGGAAATTCCGAAGTCGGCGATTTAAGTCCATCCATCTCACCCTCAGGGAAGACCCATGCATTCATTCGATTTCAAACAGGTAGACGTATTCAGCCGCGTCGCGCTCAAGGGCAATCCATTGGCCGTGGTGTTCGCGGCCGATGAACTCAGTGATGAGCGTATGGCGGCGTTTGCGACCTGGACCAACCTCAGTGAAACGACGTTCATCCTCGAACCACAAGACCCTCGGGCCGATTACCGGGTCAGGATTTTCACCACCGCAAAGGAGTTGCCGTTTGCCGGTCATCCGACCTTGGGGACGTGTCACGCCTGGCTCGAAGCGGGTGGCGTGCCCAAGGGAGAGGAGATTATTCAGGAGTGTGGCGTCGGGTTGGTGCGGGTCCGTCGTCAGGGCGCGGAGCTGGCTTTTCTTGCACCGCCCCTGCTCCGGACCGGGCCGGTGGAGGCCGACCTGGTGGAGCGGGTGCGACTGGGGCTGGGACTTGAGCAGGGCGCGATTGTTCGGGCCCAGTGGGTCGATAACGGGGCCGGTTGGCTGGCGGTGATGCTCGACAATCGCCAGCAGGTGCTTGACCTGAAGCCGGATCATGGGCAAATGCCTGGCCTGGCGGTCGGTGTGATTGCGCCCTGGAACCCTGAGCGGGATGGCGATGATGCGCACTTCGAGGTGCGGGCGTTCATCAGCGGCGACGGCATGCCCGAAGATCCAGCCACCGGCAGCCTGAACGCCGGTGTTGCCCAATGGTTGCTCAAGGAAGGGTTGGCGCCGTCGTCCTACGTGGTGAGCCAAGGGTTGACCATGGGCCGCGCCGGTCGCATCCAGGTCGAACAATTGGGCGACGAGATCTGGATCGGCGGCGCGGTGGTGACCTGCATCAGCGGCACCCTGAACCTGTAACGCTGACGGGCGCGGTTGAGTGAACACTGACCGCGCCTGCAATAGGGTGAAGCCGCTAATGACGGTGCAAATCGAACCTGCGCGCTTTGGTCGCGACCACTCGCTGCACCCCTTGGTCTGGTTGGGCAGGCCGCGATTATTGTCAGTCCGGTAACGGACTCTTCGTCATCCGGCGTTTGTGCAGGGTGCCGCAGAAGGCATAAGCTTTCGCCCCCTGCGACTTTCGTCTTGTTCATCGATTTTCAGGAACCCCCATGTCCAGCCAGTTCCCCGAAGCACGTCCACGCCGTCTGCGCCGCAATGCGAGCCTGCGCAGCCTGTTCCAGGAAACCGAATTCAGCTTGAGCGATCTGGTGCTGCCGATCTTCGTCGAAGAAGAAATTGACGACTTTGTGCCGATCAAGAGCATGCCCGGCGTGATGCGTATCCCCGAGTCGAAACTGGCTGGCGAGATCGAGCGTTACGCCCGTGCCGGTATCAAGTCGGTGATGACCTTCGGCGTGTCCCACCACCTGGACAGCACCGGCAGTGACACCTGGAGAGAGGATGGCCTGGTCTCGCGCATGTCGCGCATTGCCAAGGATGCTGTGCCGGACATGATCGTGATGTCGGACACCTGCTTCTGCGAATACACCGATCATGGCCACTGCGGTGTGATGCACCACCATGAAGTCGACAACGATCAGACCTTGATCAACCTGGGTCGCCAGGCCGTGGCAGCAGCCCACGCCGGAGCCGATGTCATTGCCCCGTCGGCGGCAATGGACGGCCAGGTCCGGGCGATTCGCCGGGCGCTGGATGAGGCTGGTTTCACCCAGATTCCTATCATGGCTTACTCGACCAAATTCGCTTCCGCGCTCTACGGTCCGTTCCGTGAAGCTGGCGGCAGCGCGCTCAAGGGCGACCGCAAAAGCTACCAGATGAACCCGATGAACCGCCGCGAAGCGGTACGTGAATCATTGATGGACGAGCAGGAAGGCGCCGACGCGCTGATGGTCAAACCGGCGGGCGCCTACCTGGACATCATCCGCGACATTCGAGAAGTGTCCCGTCTGCCGTTGGCGGCGTATCAGGTCAGTGGTGAATACGCGATGATCAAATTCGGCGCTCAGGCCGGTGCGATCGATGAGGATCGGGTGGTCCGCGAAAGCCTTGGGGCGATCAAACGCGCGGGCGCGGATCTGATCTTCACCTACTTTGCGATGGACCTGGCGCTGGCCGGGATCTAAAGCCCACCGCATGATCCCTGTGGGAGCGGGCTTGCTCCTACAGTGGGATTTTGTCAGGTCCAGAACTCGAGTACGCCGCCGATAAAATGTAGGAGCGAGCCTGCTCGCGATGGGGCCGTGTCAGGCGGCAGAGATGCTGGATGTGCCGCCGCCATCGCGAGCAAGCTCGGCTCCCACAATAACTCTTCGTCTGGCACAGAATGGGTGATTTCCACCGACCATCGCGGGCAAGTTATCCCACTTTTTTGGCTTGCATCGAATCAGGCAACACCAAAGAAAGGCCGGATCCCGTGTTCCTGGAAGTACCGTTCGATCACTTTCGGATCGGAGCACGTTTCGGCAATCGCCACGTAGGTGTCCGGCCGTAACAGGTAAAACCCGTTACGCCCCAGGCCCGCGGTTTCGAACGCCGGGCGCCAGTCAAATACCTGCAGCGGCAGATGGTGTTCCGTGCACCAGGCGATCATTTCGTCGCTGGTGTCGCCATACACATGCACCTGCCAGACCGGTTGCTTGAGCGATTCGAAGTTGTCGCCTTCGCCATCGTGAGCCCAGGGCAATCGATCCCCACCATGCACGTGCCCGGCAACGCCGGTGCTGAGTGGCATCCCGCGATAATTGACGGTGATCTGCGAGACCGTGCGAAACAAAAACTCGCGGGAGGTCTCGAACGAGGCCATTTTCGGGATCACGAACGGGGCCAGACGCGTACGCAACAGATCGGCCAAGGGGCCTTGGGCGGTGGCGAAGCTGAACACCCGGTCCGTGGTGGCCACCAGTTTGCGGGCAAACGCGATACGTTCGGGTTCGTAGCTGTCGAGCAGCCGGGCCTCGGCGGCGCCGCTCAAGACTGCAGCGAGTTTCCAGGCCAGGTTGATGGCGTCGCCGATCCCGGTGTTCATGCCCTGACCGCCTGCGGGGCTGTGGACGTGGGCCGCGTCCCCCAGCAGGAACGCACGCCCGGTGCGGAAGTGGTCCGCCACGCGGTGATGCACGCGGTAGGTGGAAAACCAGTTCACCTGATCGATTTGCACCTTCATATTATTGATCGCGTGACTGCTGACGTCCTCGAACCGCAGGTTCTCCGGATGCTCGGCACGCTCATCTCGAACCGTGCCGATCAACCGGGCGCGGCCTTCTGCCGCCATGGGAAACACGGCGAGGAAGTCCGCTTCATCCAGGTCCACGTGCAGCTCGCCGTTGATGGCCTCGCCACTGGCCTGCACATCCGCGACGTAGAAAATCTGCTGGTAGGTCCCCCCTGGAAAACCGGTGTCCAGGGTCTTGCGCACGATCGATTTGGCCCCGTCGCAACCGGCCAGGTAACAGGCCTGACAGGTTTCCTGCTGGCCGTCGGGCCTGCGCAACCTGGCGCTGATGCCGTCACCGGTTTCCTCGAAGCTTTCCAGTTCGGTATCGCGCTCGACTTCAATACCGAACGTTTGCAGGCGGTCGATAAGCAGGCGCTCGTGTTGATCCTGAGGAAATATTTTCAGGAACGAGTAGGGCGTCAGGCCTTCGCCAATACGGGTCAGGGGCAGGCGCGCGACCGGTCCGCCCTTGACCCAGAAATTAGCCGCCGCGACACGATGGCCGTTCTGCACCACGGCGTCGGCGAGATCGAGTTGGCGGTACAGCTCCAGCGTACGAGCCTGCACCGCCAGCGCTCGGGAGGTCGTGCCGGGTGCCGACGTTCTGTCGATGATCCGCACGCGCACGTCCAGTTTGCTCAACCACAGCGCCAGGACCAAACCGGTCGGTCCAGCGCCGACGATCAGCACGTCGCTTCGGTTCATGCGCCCGTCCTCTTTAGAGTGTGAGCTCTAGTATGGTCCAGTTCGAGGGTGAGTCCAGACGCGCCGCCAGACGGAAAAAGGCCCCGCAACGGTGACGCTGCGGGGCCTTTTTTTGAGGCGTCGGGGGATCAGAAGTCGATGGTGCCCGACAACTTCGCGACCCGTGGCTCGCCCTGGGTCAGGTAGCCGCCCTGAGCCGATTCCCAGTATTTCTCGTTTGCCAGGTTTTCGATTCCGAAACGCAGGGTCACGTCTTTCTGCTCCACTTTGAAGCCATACCGCGCACCGGCATCGAAGCGGTTCCAGGTCGGCAGGCTGAGGTTGTTCGCCGCATCGGCGTATTGGCCGCCAGTGCGCAACATCCGCGCATTCAGCGCTACACCTTGCAGGCCCGGCACGTCCCAATCCACACCGGCATTGAACTGAAAGTTCGGCACGCCGATAGCGCGATTACCGTCGTTTGCGCCGTTCTGGGTGTCTTTCAGCTCGGTGTCCATCAAGGTCAGCCCGCTGATCAGGCGCAGGCCTTCGATAGGCTCGCCGAAGACGTTCAGCTCGACGCCTTTGTTGATCTGTTTGCCTTCACGAATAAATTCCGCCGTGGTCGCGCTGGTCGCAACGGAATAGCCGTCTCCCGGTTGTTCGATGCGGTACACACCGAGGCTGGCGCCGTAGGTGCCCATGTCGACTTTGACCCCGGCTTCGATCTGTTTCGAGCGAGCCGGCGCGAACGCCTGATTGCCATTGGTGACGATCAGGTTGCCGGAGGTAACGGGAGAGGTCGGACCTTCGGCCAGGCCTTCGATTCGGTTGGCGTAGAAGGACACGTGTTCCCACGGTTTGAACACGATGCCGTAGACCGGCGTGGTGATCGACTCGTCGTACTTGGAGGTTCGCGTGCCGCTGCCGTAGGCGAAGCCCTGGACCACCAACTGCTGACGACGCACGCCGACGGTCACCAGCAGGCGATCATCGAAGAAGCCCAGGGTGTCGGAGGCGGCGCCGCTGCGCACGAAGGTTTTGCCGGTGATGCCCGGATCGTTGAGGTCGCCAGCGGAAAAATTGCCAACCGGCGACGGCGTTTCGACCGGGTGATAGATGTTGTTGGGGTTTCGGCGCAGGTCGAAATCATAGGCACTGCGCTGCTCGGTCCAGATGCCAGCGAGGCCGAAGTTGAGCTTGTGGCTGACCGGGCCCGTGTCAAATCGGCCATTAAGGCCGCCCATGACGCTTTTGTTGTCCTCGTCGTGCGGGATGAACGAGCCGGTGGTAAAGGCGCTGCCGTCGTTGCCGACCAGGGTGGTGGAGTTGTAGCGTCCGACTTCGCGGGTGTGCTTGGCACCACCAGCGGCATAGGCGGTCCAGTTGTCGTTCAGGTCGTATTCGGCGCGCAGCATGCCGAAGGTGTCTTCGATTTCGGTGAAACCCCACTTCTGCGCGTAGTTGGTGTCGGCAGAAGGCGCGTCCGGAATGTGTGTGGTGTTGCCGAGGTTCACCGAGTTGCGGCCACCATTGACCCTTTGTTTCTGGTAGGCGAAGTCGCCAGAAACACGCAGGGCGTCACCGCGGTAGTCCAGGCCGATCGCGAACAGCTTGGAGCGCTGGTTTTCGTGATCGATGCCGGTGTCACCTTCGCGCTGAGCCAGGTTGACCCGTGCGCCGAAACGGTTGTCCTCGCCGAACCGTTGGCCGAGGTCCAGATGCTGGCCGATCCGGCCTTCGTCATTGATGTCGGTGGTGAATCGACGCAACGGCACATCGCTGGCGCGTTTGGGTTGCAAGTTGACACCCCCGCCGATGCCCGAACCCGTCGGCGTCACGCCGTTGATGAACGCGTTCGGGCCTTTGAAGACCTCCACACGTTCCAGTGCATCGGTGGAGATGATCTGCCGGGGCAGCACGCCGTACAGGCCGTTGTAGGAAATGTCGTCACCGGTAAGTGGTAAGCCACGGATCATGAAAATCTGCGACTGGTTGGAAAATCCGCTGGCCTGGCGCACCGAGGCGTCGTTCAACAACACGTCGGCCACGTCTTCGGCCTGCTGATCCTGGATCAGTTGTTCGGTGTACGACGACACACTGAACGGTACGTCCATGATGTCCTGATTACCCAACACACCGAGTTGTCCACCACGCGCCACCTGACCACCGGCAAATACCGGGGGCAGGGCGGAAGGCGAAGGCGCTTGAGCGTTGACGTTGACGTCGTCCAGCACCAACGCCTTGCCGTTGTTTTCGGCGGGTTCAGCGGCGTAGGCGGTGATGGAAAGGGAGCAAAACAGAGCAATAAGCGTCGGTCGCAAAGGCGCGCCGAGTCGGGTTGGAGAGGTCATGGTTCGTTCCTGGCGGTGCGTCGCCGATGAGGTAAAAATTGACGGCGCGGGAACTCCTTGCGCAAATGCGACTCCAGGCGCGAATGATAGATTTTCTCAGTAACGTCTTGCAATGGGTTTGTTATTACGGTGTGTAGATAATCTTCTGCGGGGTTGTGAGCTTTCTGTAGCGATGGAGCCCGTGAGGATGTAACGCATCTGTGTAGCAGCTGCCGAGCTTGCGAGGCTGCGTTCGGCTGCGAAGCAGTCGCCAGTGAGCGGTGCTGTGTATCTGACACACCGCAGTGTCTGATTTCACGACTGCTTCGCAGCCGAACGCAGCCTCGCAGGCTCGGCAGCTGCTACAGACATGCGTAGCAGGCTCGACGGCTGCTACAGGGAACAGTGGAGGTTGGTGAGGGTCATAGCCTGCGCCATGCCATTGGTCGTATGGTTAACCCGTCTCTAAGGATTTGATGGAGCTCCATGCAAGCCAATCGATTGATCACGAGCGTCGCGGCGCTGCTGGTACTGGCCGGATGCGGCACCCAGCGCACCCAGGAACCGCCTGCGCGAACACCCAATGAGGTCAAGGCGGAACTGATGCGCTTGCTGCCGGCCAAGACGGTTGATCGCCAGGGCTGGGCCACGGATATTTATGCGGCGTTTGCAGCCCAGGCCATCCCTGCGACCACGCAAAACCTATGTTCGGTGCTCGCCGTCACCGAGCAGGAATCTACCTTCCAGGTCGACCCACCGGTCCCCGGCTTGGGCAAGATTGCCCGTGACGAGATCGACCGTCGTGCGGCCAAAGCCCATATTCCCGGCCTTTTGATCAGCGGCGCGCTGCAGGTGCGCTCACCCAACGGCAAAAGCTACAGCGACCGTCTCAATGCTGCGCGCAGCGAGAAGGAGCTCAGTGCGATTTTCGATGATTTCATCGGCATGGTGCCTATGGGGCGGACGCTGTTCGGTGGTTTCAACCCGGTGCACACCGGTGGACCGATGCAAGTCAGCATCGAATTCGCCGAGCAGCAGGCGCGCAATTATCCGTACCCGGTGGAGGGCTCGATTCGGCGTGAAGTGTTCAGCCGACGTGGGGGAATGTATTTCGGGATTGCCCACTTGCTTGGCTATCCGGTGAGCTATCAGCAGCCGCTGTATCGTTTTGCCGACTTCAATGCCGGTTGGTACGCCAGCCGCAATGCGGCGTTCCAGAACGCGGTGAGCCGTGCTTCGGGTATTCCCCTGGCGCTGGATGGGGATCTGGTCCGCTATGACTCGATCATGCCTGGCACCACTGAATTGGCGGTGCGCACCCTCGGGAAGCGACTGGATATGCGCAACCCGACGATCAGGGATCAATTGGAAAAGGGAAAGAGCCTCGAATTCGAGGAAACAACACTCTATGAGCAGGTGTTCGAGTTGGCCGAGCAAGCCGAAGGCCGGTCGCTGCCCCGTGCGGTGTTGCCGGGGATCGTGCTGCAGAGTCCGAAGATCACCCGCAAACTCACCACGGCGTGGTTCGCCAAGCGAGTCGATGAGCGTTATCAGCGGTGCATGGCGCGGGCGCGTTGAATAGACACACAAAATACCGGCATAAAAAAACCCGGTTGTTGAGGCCGGGTTCTTCGTCGAAGAGTGCTGAGTAATGCTTCGATCATACGGTGCGATTCTGGATCAGGCGATCGGAACCACCTTCGGCAACGCGACGTTCCAGTAAACGATCTGAACCACCTTCGGCGACGCGGCGTTCGATCAGACGATCGGCACCACCTTCAGCGACGCGGCGATCGATCAGACGGTCGGAACCACCTTCAGCGACGCGGCGTTCGATCAGACGATCGGCACCACCTTCAGCGACGCGGCGTTCGATCAGACGATCGGCACCACCTTCAGCGACGCGGCGTTCGATCAGACGATCGGAACCACCTTCAGCCACACGACTTTCAATCAGGCGATCCGAGCCGCCTTCAGCGACAGTCTGGTGAGCAGAAGTAGCGGCGAAAGCGTTAACTGCGAAAACCGAGAAAGCGATGCTGAGGAAGAGTTGGCGTTTCATGAGAGTGTGCTCCGGGGTGTTATTGGTTGGTATGGAGCTGATGTTACGCCGTGGATTTTTTATGAGAACTTCATTGCCATGATGGTGGATATCAATGGCAATGATAGGTCGCGCGCCGTACCTCATTCGGTCGTGATGATTCGATCGCGGTCAGATCACCTTCACTGCTCGCCCGATGAATTGGATCGGCCCGGTGGGTTTGCCGATCGGCGAGCCAGTGGGGTTTTCCAGTGTCAGTTCGAACAGCTGGTCGGGAACCAGCGGCGGCAGTTTGTCCAGCGGCACCGACAACGTCTGCCCCGGCTTGACCAGCCCCAGCGACACCGGCCCTTGCCAGCCCTCGGCCTTGGTCCAGAACTCCAGCGCCTTGTCGGCCGGAACTTCCACTACGCCCAGCGGGATCAGCTGGATTTCCCTCGGGTTGCTGGCCTGGATCACCCAGCCAGGTGCCTTGTCCTGAGGGCCCACCAGCACCACCAGATACGTGGGTTTGACGGTGGTCTGCGTCAGCAGCAACGCCCCGAGCAGTAACGTGGCCGTCAGCCCGACGCCGGCCAGTGCGCGCCACAAGGGCAGCAGGTTCCACCAGGAGGGGGATTGCGCCACTGGCAGCGGAGGGCGCGGCTGCAGGGCTGCCACGCTGCGCTCGATACGCGGCCACAGGTGAGCCGTCGGTGTCGTGGGTTCGACAAGATCGGTCAACCCCAGCAAGCGGCGCTCCCAAGTGTCGACCGCCGTGCGCAGCTCGGCATCGTCGCGCAGGCGTTGTTGAACCTCGCTTCGCCGCTCGGCCGACAACGTGCCCAGCACATACTCGCTGGCCAGCTCGTCGCGTTCTTCCGGGGTTTCGTCAGCAGGTCCGGTGATCATCCCATGCACTCGCGCAATGCCGTCAGGCTCCGCCTGATCCAGGCTTTGACGGTACCCAGAGGGGTGCCGAGTTTGTGTGATATCTGTGCGTGGGAGTACCCGTCAACGTAGGCATGTACGATGCAACTGCGCCGGTCCGGGTCCAGTTGCTCCAGGCAATGATGAATGCGCCCCGAGTGCAGATGCGCATCAAAGGCTTCGGTAATGATCGGCACGTCCGGTTCACCTTGGGTTTCGCGGCTGTGATCACGAATGAAATTGAGCGCCAGGTGCCGGGTCACGCTGTACATCCAGCCCCGCGCCGACCCTCGTGCCGGATCGAAGCGGGCGGCGCCGGTCCATATCTTGAGGAACGCATCGTGAACGATGTCCTCCGCCAGTGCCGTGTCGCGCACCAGACGCTTGGCAACGCCGAGCAGGCGCGGACTCTCCTGCACGTACAAATCCCGCAAGGCCTGACGCTCGCCGCGACCGCAGGCGGCCAGGTGGGCTTCGTAATCAAAAAGAGGTTCGGGCAAGGACACTGTGCTCAGCCGTTAGCGGGTCGTGAATGCAATCTAGCAAACAAAACGGATACCTGTGGGAGCGAGCCTGCTCGCGATAGCGGATCAAGATCCGACAGTGGACGACTGACGGTCCGTTATCGCGAGCAGATGCATTGCCTGACTGCCTACAGGGCGGCCCAGAAAATATAGTCTGCCTGGTACTTCACCACTTCCTGCTTGCCCTTGTTGGCGGTGGTGCATTCGGTGCCGGGTGCCACGCCGCCCTTGAGGGCCACGCGCTGGATGTAACTGACGCCGCTCATCGCGCCTTTGCCCTCGGCAGGATTGGCCTTGACCAACTGATAGGGCAGGTTACCCGGGCTCGACGGAGCAACGGCGAGCTGGGTGCCGGTGACTTTCGAGCCATCTTTGGCCTGCCAGGTCGCCGGCGGCCCGAAGTAGGTGCCGACCTGTTTGCCGCTGCGGTCATTGAGCACGGCCTTGGGCCCGACAAACACCCATTCCGTCATCCCGGCCGCACCCGCCTTGTCGCGGCATTCGTAAGTGATCTCGCCGACCCCGGTGGTTTCCATGGCGACCTTGTGGCCGTCAGGAACCTTGATGCTGTCGGGCAGGGCCGTCTGGGCGAAGGCTGCAGGAACGGCGGCGAACAAACCGGCAAGGCAAATCAGCTGTTTGGCGTTCATCAGTATCTCTCCGAAAATGAGTAATCCGCTGGGCAGCATCTACGGCTGCTACAGGTACTACCCGCCACGCAGCGATTTGGATGCAGCGCTGAAAAAAGAAATTTTCCCGCGCCACCAGAGTCAGCTGCTACAAAGAGATAACCGCAAAGGAGGTGTGTATGTATCAGCTCTACGGACACAAGAACTCCGGCGCTGCGGCGATAGAAGCGGCGCTGGAATTGTGTGAGATTCCTTATCGCTTCATCGACGTCGAAGCCACTCCGGAGGCGGCCAAGGCCCTGGAGAAACTCAACCCGCTCAAGCAGATCCCCACGCTGCAACTGCCCGACGGCAGCATTCTCACCGAGAGTGCTGCGATCCTCATTCATCTGGGGCTGACGTTCCCTTCCTCGGATTTGCTGCCCGGCAATGTCGCCGAGCGGGATCAGGTCATTCGCGGATTGGCCTACATCGTCAGCAATTGCTACGCGGCTATTGGCATCATCGATTACCCCGAGCGCTGGCTGGTGGAGGCGGATGAGACGTCCCGGCAGAACCTGATGGCCGGTGCGCGGCGGCGATTGCACTGGAGTTGGGAGGTGTTCGCGGACCAGTTCTCCGGCGAGCTGTACCTGGGCGATGAAACACCGGGGGCGCTGGACGTGCTGGCAGCGGTAGTGACGCGTTGGGCCGGCAGTCGCGAGCATCTGCGTAGTGCCCGACCCGGGTTTTATGCGTGGCTTGAACGCATCGACCGGCACCCGACACTGGCGCCAGTGTTTGCCCGGCATTGGCCGAACTGAAGATCAAAAGATCGCAGCCTGCGGCAGCTCCTACGGGGGAATGGGTACACCCTGTAGGAGCTGCCGCAGGCTGCGATCTTTTGATCTGGCTTGTTTGATTACTCGCCGCGAATGTATTGCTCCAGCTGCCGAATCAACTCAGCCTGTTCGGCAATGGCTTCCTTGACCAGGTCGCCGATCGACAGCAAACCGATCAATTTGCCGTTCTCGACCACCGGCAAGTGCCGCAGACGCTTGTCCGACATGATGCCCAGGCAGGTGTCGACGGTTTGATGGGTGTCCACCGTAATGACCGGCGACACCATGATGTCGCGAACCGGTGTGCCGACCGAAGAACGACCATGCAGCACCAGTTTGCGCGCGTAGTCCCGTTCACTGATGATGCCCAGCACCTCGTCATTCTCCACCACCAGCAAAGCGCCGACGTTCTTCTCGGCCATCTTCATCAGCGCTTCGAGCACCATATGGTCGGGTTTGATCTGGTGCACTTCCTGATTCTTCTGATCTTTCAACTTGAGCAGTTGGGCGACGGTTTTCATGGTGGTTACTCTGGTGTTGTCGTTGTTCTAGAAGAATCATAGACCCGGACGTCGAGGGCAAGACCGAAAGCGGCAGATAACGTGCAAAAAACGTCATTGGGCCGGTTTTTTACGGAAATTCCCCCTATACAACTCTCGGACACGCAACGCGTTTTCACACCTCACCCCCGATCCCTGTAGCAGCTGCCGAGCCTGCGAGGCTGCGTCCGGCTGCGCAGCAGTCGCAAATCCTTGCACGAGTGTCATCTGACCCACCGAAGTATCTGGTTTACGACTGCTGCGCAGCCGGACGCAGCCTCGCAGGCTCGGCAGCTGCTACAAAGGACGGCGCAGCTCTATCGATTTGTGGTGCGTAACCTGATTTTCCAATGCTCTCTTCATGCGCGATGCACAAGCTCTACCCCGTCGATGACGCGTAGAATCACCGCCCTGAATCAATATCGAGGTTGCACAGGTGGATTTACAGCAGGGCTTCGTCCTGACCCGGCATTGGCGCGATACTCCGGCCGGCACGGAAGTCGAGTTCTGGCTGGCGACCGACAACGGTCCCCGGCGCATTCGCCTGCCTTATCAACCGTCGGTGGCGTTCATTCCAGAGCAGCAGCGCGAGCAGGCTGAACGGGTGCTTTTGGACGAGAAAAACGTCGAACTGCGGCCATTGGCATTGCTGGACTTCGAACATCGGCCGGTGCTTGGTGTGTATTGCCAGCAGCACGGGCAGTTGATGCGCCTGGAAACCGCGCTGCGCAAGGCCGGTGTCGAGATGTTCGAAGCCGATGTCCGCCCGCCGGAACGCTACATGATGGAACGCTTCATCACTGCGCCGGTCATCTTCGGCGGCACCGCAACTGCCGACGGCCTGTTGCTTGATGCGCAGATGAAACCCCATTCCGACTACCGGCCCGCACTCAGGCTGGTGTCCCTGGACATCGAAACCACCGCGCAAGGCGAGTTGTATTCCATTGCCCTGGAGGGCTGCGGCGAGCGTCAGGTGTACATGCTCGGTCCTCCCAACGGGGACGACAGCGAGGTGGATTTCCGGCTCGAATACTGTGACAGCCGAACCCTGCTGTTGAAGAAGCTCAACGAATGGTTCGAGCGCTTTGACCCGGACGCCATCATCGGCTGGAACGTCGTGCAGTTTGATTTACGCGTACTCCACGAGCATGCCCGGCGCCTGGGGGTGCCGTTGAAATTGGGGCGTGGCGGTGAAGAAATGCAGTGGCGCGAGCATGGCAGCCGCAACCACTATTTCGCCGCAGCGGCCGGTCGGCTGATCATCGATGGCATCGAATCCCTGCGTTCGGCGACCTGGAGTTTTCCGTCGTTCAGCCTGGAAAACGTCGCGCAAACCCTGCTCGGTGAAGGCAAGGCGATCAGCACGCCGTACCAGCGCATGGACGAAATCAACCGCATGTTCGCCGAGGACAAGCCAGCCCTGGCCAAGTACAACCTCAAGGACTGCGAACTGGTCACGAGGATTTTCGCCAAGACCCAGCTGCTGACCTTCCTGCTGGAGCGCGCCAGCGTCACCGGGTTGCCGGCGGACCGCAGCGGTGGCTCGGTGGCGGCGTTCACCCATCTCTACATGCCGTTGATGCACCGTCAGGGCTTCGTCGCGCCGAACCTCGGAGGCCGGCCGCCAGAGGCCAGCCCTGGTGGTTTCGTGATGGACTCGCAACCGGGGCTTTACGAGTCGGTGCTGGTATTGGACTACAAAAGCCTTTACCCCTCGATCATCCGCACCTTCCTGATCGACCCCGTGGGGCTGATCGAAGGCCTCAAGCATCCGGACGACCAGGACTCGGTGCCGGGATTCCGTGGAGCGCGGTTTTCCAGAACCCGGCATTGCCTGCCCGCCATCGTGTCTCGGGTTGCCGAAGGTCGCGAGACCGCCAAGCGTGAACACAACGCGCCGCTGTCCCAGGCACTGAAGATCATCATGAACGCGTTCTACGGGGTGCTCGGGTCCAGTGGCTGCCGTTTTTTCGACACGCGGCTGGCGTCGTCCATCACCTTGCGCGGCCACGAGATCATGCTGCGCACCCGCCAGTTGATCGAAGCGCAGGGGCACACGGTGATTTACGGTGACACCGATTCGACGTTTGTCTGGTTACGCCGAGCCCACGGCCAGGAACAAGCCGCGCAGATCGGCCGCTCCCTCGTGGACCACGTCAATCAATGGTGGCGTGAACATGTCCAGCAGGAATATGGCTTGCACAGCGTGCTGGAGCTGCAATACGAA
Organism: Pseudomonas sp. p50(2008); assembly: GCF_015351605.1. Lineage (NCBI taxonomy): Bacteria > Pseudomonadati > Pseudomonadota > Gammaproteobacteria > Pseudomonadales > Pseudomonadaceae > Pseudomonas > Pseudomonas sp. p50(2008). The sequence goes on along the minus strand of NZ_JACMYF010000006.1, from coordinate 373,561 downwards.
ACCCACTACAAGCGCTTCCTGATGCCCACCATTCGGGGGGCCGAGGAGGGCAGCAAAAAGCGTTATGCCGGGTTGGTGGCGCGGGCTGATGGCACCGACGAAATGGTCTACAAGGGGTTGGAAGCGGTACGCACCGACTGGTCGTTGCTGGCGCGACAGTTCCAGCAGGAGCTGTATTCGCTGATTTTCCACCGCAAGCCTTATCAGGATTATGTGCGCGATTACGTCAGCAAGACCCTGGCCGGTGAGTTCGACGATCGCCTGGTCTACCGTAAACGCCTGCGCCGCACCCTCGACGACTATCAACGCAACGTGCCGCCCCACGTGCGGGCAGCGCGCACTGCCGATGACTACAACGACCAGCAAGGCCGCCCGCGGCAGTATCAGAATGGCGGCTGGATCAGTTATGTGATCACTGTTGCCGGCCCCGAACCGCTGGAAATCCGTAGCGCGCCCATCGACTACGACCATTACGTCACGCGCCAACTGCAACCGATCGCGGACGCGATCCTGCCGTTCGTTGACGATGACTTTTCAACCCTGATTGGTGGGCAATTGGGCTTGTTTTGAGTCCAGCAGCGACAGCGTCCAGTCATCGGGAATGCCATGGAAATACTGATCCAGTGCCTGATTGAACAGATTGTCAGGGGGGCCGATCTGCGCAAACAGGGTCATGGATGAGTGAAACTTCAGGTCGTCAGGGTGTCCGAAAATCTCGGCAATCGAGCGTTGTCTGATGTTCAGAACCAATTGGGTACAGGTGCGCAGGCGTGAGCCCAGCAGAGGATCATTCAGGTAGGCCGCTGACTCGGCGGCGGACTGAATGGCGAAATACCGGGACATCTCACTGCCGCCAAGCCCGGCGATCTGCGGAAAGATGAACCACATCCAGTGCCGGCGTTTGCGCCCGGCGATGAGTTCCTCCTGGACGTGGTCGAACACCGGCGCTTGCGCCTGGATGAAGCGTTGCAGGTTGAAAGAATCCAGCGGATCAGTGCTTCTCATATAGAAGCCCTCTGATGAAACAGCGAAGGCCTAGACCATGGCCAATCGCTGTTTACGGTGTGGCACGAGAAACGCTTGGTCCAGCGCTTCCAGATCCCCGGTTTCAAGCTGCAGATCGGCGGCTTGAGCATTGAGTTTCACGTGTTCGGGCCGGACCGCTTTGGGGATGGCGATCACGGTTTTCTGACGCAGAATCCATGCTAACGCAACCTGTGATGGTGTCACGCCGTGATGGGCAGCCACCTGCTTTAACGTCGTATGGGTCAGCATTTGCCCACCCTGACCAATGGGACAGTACGCCATTATTGGCAGCTGGTGTGCCTGGCACCACGGCAACAGGTCAAATTCGATGCCCCGTTCTTCCAGGTTGTAAAGCACCTGATTGGTGGCGCAGGCAGGTGAATTCAGCTCCTGCAGGTCGTCCACATCGAAGTTGGACACACCCCAACGACCGATCTTGCCCGCTTCGCGCAGGCGTTCGAACGCTTCTATCGTTTCTTCAAGGGGGTATTGACCGCGCCAGTGCAGCAAATACAGATCAATGTAATCAGTGCCCAGCCGCTTCAGACTGCGCTCGCACGCCTGGGGAATGCCTTTGCGGCCAGCGTTGTGCGGATACACTTTGCTGACCAGAAACACCTTGTCGCGCAGCCCGGCGATGGCCTCGCCTACGACTTCTTCGGCGCCCCCTTCGGCATACATTTCTGCGGTATCGATCAGGGTCATGCCCAGCTCAATGCCCAGGCGCAGGGCCGCGACTTCCTGGGCGTGCTGCGATCGGTCCTCGCCCATGCGCCAGGTACCCTGGCCGATGACCGGTACATCCACGCCGGCCAATTGCAAAGTGCGCATTCAAACCTCCTGACACTGTGGGGTATTTCTCTTCGGCAGCATTAACGTCGTGAGGTTCAGTGAGCGAAGGCGCTGGGGTACCGGACCCTATACGCATCAGCGAGTTGCGTGTCGTGTGTGCGCATGAACGTCTTGAAATCAGGCACCAGAAAGACCAGCAATGACAACAGCAGCACCATGGCACCCAGCAACGTGATCGTCAGCGCGACGCCCATTGTGGTGATCATGCCGTTCATCGCGAAACTGCCCAAAGGGCTGGCCGCCGCAGATAGAAACGACACGGTGGCGAAAATCCGGTTGCGGTGATCCTTGGGCGTCGCCAGCAACCTCACCGCCGAGGTCGGAATGTTGATCAGCATCAGGCCGATGCCGCCGCAGAAAAATGCGAGGGGAACGATGACCGACGAGGACACGGTGCCAACGACCAACAAATTACCCCCCAATAATGCAAAGCCCGCCGACACACACAGGTCACGCGGTAGGCGCTCGCCGAGCCAGCCGATGACCTTGTAGCTGCCGGCCAGAATACCCAGCCCGAAACACGAGTCCAGTAGGCCGATGTAAGTAACGGGGTACTGGATGACGTCTTTGACGTACAGGGGAATCAGAATAGTAAAAAAGGGGAAAAGGGCAAAGTTGACCAGCATGGCAATCATCGCCAGGAAAAACTCGACCTTCACGCCGTAAACGACTTTGAAGCCTGAACAGATCATCCTGAAACCGCTGGTTACCCGCGTTTTTGCGTCCGTATCCGTGGCACCTGTGTGCGTCGGCACCGTGGCGATCAAGGCCCCGGCAACAAGGATCGCGAAGAAATCGGCGGCCAACGCGAACGCAATGCCGAACCCATAAATCAGCCCGCTGGCCAGCACGGGCCCCAGCAGGGTCGAAAACGAGTACATGACGCTTTTACTGCGGAACGCCAGGGAGACTTTATCGTCGTCTGCGAACAGCGGAATGATCGACGCCTGGAGCGGATCGCGCACGCCGACCACCGCGCTGCCAATCATCATCAGCGCGCCCAGTGTCCAGGGATTGAAGGCGCCTGTGACGGACAGCAGCACCATCACCAGCGCGGTCAGGGCGCTCAGCATCGATACGATTTTGAGGATGAGGATCTTGTTGTACCGGTCGCCGAGCCATCCAAACAAAGGCCTGGCGAGCACTTCTGCCGCAATCGAACAGGCGATCATGTTGGCGAAATACACGGCCGAGCCGGTTTCCTGCAACGTCCACCAGGCCACGGCCAACTGGTTGCACCGACCTCCCAGCACCATGAGGAAAAAACTGAACTGCACCTTCAGCAGTTGCCGGTTGATGCCGGGGATCAGCCTGAAACCTGAATGATCGCTACCCATGAATTCCCTTCTTTTCAAACAGCTCGCCGGATGACGTTCCTTGTCGGCGGCTAGGGTACACAGAACCGGGAGTCGATGTACCGACGGACGTTTACAGACCGTCGGCACTGCACTTTTTCAGTATTCGCGGCTCTATCCTTGGCCAGCCCGCGGCGATCCCCACCGCCGGCCAATGCCCAAGTCTCCGAATCCATGGCTCGAGTGTTCCCCCTCATTACTCTGCAAATCCGATGTTATTGCCTGCTGTTCAGCGCGCTGGCGATGCTCTTCGTCAGTGGTTGCAGCCGGCAGCAGGGGCAGGACATCGTCGACCAGTTCCGCGAAGGCAAACCCCAGGAATTCCTCCAGACCAGCGTCGACCGCATGGCCACCTTGGCCATGCGTGACAACCTCGACAGCCTTTACTTGCTGATGACCAAGCTCTACCTGCGCAACCCGGACGAGTTGAAAAAGTCCGGCTTCCTTGACGCGCGCACCGCGGAAAAGCAGGTGCGCATGGCCATCGAACAGCAGCAGCCGCTGCCGACCCTGGGCGGTAAAAAAGACCTGGCCGCGTTGAGCTACGCCATGAGCCCGGAGTTTCTGGGTGACCGGGTCGGCGCGTTCATTTACGCCATCGGCAGCATGCTGGTGACCGCGCACGGCAATCGCATGGAGTTCTACATGACGGACGCGATCAACCCGACGTTCGTCAGCAACGCCGCGCGCAACATCGAGAAAGCCACCTGGATCCTCAGTCAGCGGCAGAACCCTCAGGGCGGGCCGTTGCTGTTTTCCAACGAAATCTCGGAGGAGGGCAGCAACCTGAGTTTCGCCGTGGAATTCGGCAAGATCGTCGCGCGGCTGGACTTGCTCACTCAGATGCTCGACGAACGGTATCGCCGAATCGGCCTGAATTACGCGCAAAGTCTGCTGTTTTTGAATTTTTTGCCGGTGCAGTGAATTGAGTCAGGTAGAGTGCAAAGTTGTATACAATCTTCGCCTGCATTGATTGAAAGGGAGCTGCACACGTCATGACTGACCATGCCACTGTCGAACGCGGGCTGATCGATCACTCGACCCGAACCGAGAAACTGCCTTACGCCGCGTTATTGGCATTCGCCATGACAGGTTTCATCGCCATCCTCACCGAAACCCTGCCCGCCGGGTTGCTGACACAGATCGGCGCGGGGCTGAACGTGAGCGAGGTATGGGCCGGGCAACTGGTGACACTCTATGCACTGGGGTCAATCGTGGCGGCTATCCCCCTGACCGTCGCCACTCGCGGCTGGCGCAGGCGTCGGGTGTTGATGATGACGGTCTGCGGATTTCTGCTGTTCCACACCGTCACCACGTTTTCCACTCATTACGGCCTGACCCTGGTCTCGCGGTTTCTGGCGGGCATGGCGGCGGGATTGTCCTGGGGCATCATGGCCGGTTACGCGCGGGGCCTTGTGCCGGTGCACCTGCAGGGTCGGGCATTGGCGATCGCCATGCTCGGCACACCGGTTGCGCTGTCGTTGGGTACGCCAGCGGGTACGTGGCTGGGAAACATGATCGGTTGGCGCGCCTCGTTCGGCATCATGTCGGCACTGGCGCTGGTGTTGGCGGCATGGATCATGATTTCGGTACCGGACCGGCCGGGACAGGCCGACACCCAACGCCTGCCGCTGGCAAAGGTATTTCGCACGCCTGGCGTACGACCGGTGCTGTTTGTGGTCCTGACGTGGATGCTTGGGCACAACATCCTTTACACCTATATCGCGCCCTTTCTGAAGCAAGCCGGGTTGGGTGAGCGGGTGGACCTGGTGCTCCTGGTCTTCGGCATCAGCTCCTTGGTGGGGATCTGGATTATCGGCCTGCTGGTCGACCGCTGGCTGCGCCGTTTGACGTTGATCAGCCTGGCCGTGTTTGCGTTGACGGCACTGGTGCTGGCGATGGCAAATTCGTCGCCTTGGGTGATTTATGGCTGCATGGCGGTGTGGGGGCTTTCATTCGGGGGCTCGGCCACATTGGTGCTGACGGCAGCGGCTGATTCGGCGGGTGACAATGTGGATGTTGTGCAAGCGATGCTCACCACGTCCTGGAATGTGGCGATTGCGGGCGGTGGGTTGTTGGGTGGTTTGCTGCTGGACCGGGCGGGGGCGATGTCGTTTCCGTGGGCGTTGTTGATTTTGTCGCTGATTGCGTTTGCTACGGTGTGGATCAATCGGCATTACAGCTTCAGGCCGGGGCGGCGGGTTCATGTGTAGACGCACAGTTTGCTCGCGATAGGGTTACCTGTCAGCCAACCTCGTTTCTCCCGGATGTACCCGGATCAAATGTGGGAGTTGGCTTGCCGGCGATGGCGGCCTGACAGCCGACAACTTTCTTTCGGATGCCCCCAGATCAAACTGTAGGAGTGAGCCTGCTCGCGATAGCGGTCTGATCGGCGGTGAGATTCTTGCGGGTGTACATATCCGTTTCTTCGGTCACGGCGGCTATTGGTTTCGCTTTGACAGCGAGTCACTTTGAAAAGCGCCAAGTAACCAAACGCTCTTGCCCCTTTCGTACGGTGCCTCGCCGGGGCTCGGCATACCCTCGCTCCGGTCCTGCTCCGTGGGCCCGCCGCGATCGGCCATCCATGGCCGTGCGCGGCTAACCCGGCATCCATGCCGGGTTGCCCGCTGCGCAGAACCTGCGCTCGGCCTTCCCAAGGGGCAAGAAGATCAAAATCAAAAGCAGATCAGAAGCCAAAGCGAGGCGGCCTGACAGCCGACCTGACTTTCGAAGTTCACGCGTTCACCTGTGGGAGCCGAGCTTGGTCCGGGCGGCGTTCCGACGATGACGGCCTGATAGACGATGGGTATTCCTCTGAAGTACCCGGATCAAAATGTGGGAGCTGGCTTGCCGGCGATGGCGGCCTGCCAGCCGACAACTTTCTCTCGGATGCCCCCAGATCAAACTGTAGGAGCGAGCCTGCTCGCGATAGCGGTCTGATCGGCGGTGAGATTCCTGCGGGTGTACATATCCATTTCTACGGTCATGGCTGCAATTGGTTTCGCTCTTACAGCGAGTCACTTTGAAAAGCGCAAAGTAACCAAACGCTCTTGCCCTTTCGTCCGGTGCCTCGCCTAGGCTCGGCATACCCTCACTCCGGTCCCGCTCCGTGGGCCCGCCGCGATCGGCCATCCATGGCCGTGCGCGGCTAACCCGGCATCCATGCCGGGTTGCCCACTGCGCAGCACCTGCGTTCGGCCTTCCCAAGAGGCAAGAAGATCAAAATCAAAAGCAGATCAGAAGCAAAGCGAGGCGGCCTGACAGCCGACCTGACTTTGCGGGCGTGTCCCGCTCAACGTTACGACTGGAGCTGTCGAGTGAAACGAGGCTGCGATCTTTTGATCCTGCTGTTGTACCGGCAACTGGTCTCGCGCGGATACCGTTCTTAAACAACCTTCTGACGATGGACGCACAGGCGCTGTGTTTTTCCAATGACATGGCGTCATCGTTAACGTCCATCGCAAGCAAGCTCAGCTCCCACAGGGAAATGCGCAGGCTTCGAGCCTCAGGTCGCCTTGAAGGTTGCCGCGGTTTTGCTGTTGCAGTTGCAGTTGCAGTTGCCGTTGATCTTGATCTTGATCTTCTTGCCCCCTCGGAAGGCCGAGTGGAGGTTCTGCGCAGTGGGCAACCCGGCATGGATGCCGGGTTAGCCGCGCACGGCCATGGATGGCCGATCGCGGCGGGCCCACGGAGCAGGACCGGAGTGAGGGTATGCCGAGCCCTGGCGAGGCACCGGACGAAAGGGGCAAGAGCGTTTGGTTACTTGGCGCTCTTCCAAGTGACTCGCCGTAAGGGCGAAACCAATAGAAGCCGTAACCACAGGAATGGATATGTACATCAGCAAGATACTCCCCGCCGATCAGACCGCTATCGCGAGCAGGCTCGCTCCTACAGTTAGATCCGGGTGCATCAGGGAAATACTCATCGGCCGTCAGGCCGCCATCGCCGGCAAGCCAGCTCCCACCGTTTGATCCGGGTACATCCGAAGAAAAGGGTCGGCTGTGAGCCTGTCATCGCGAGCAAGCTCGGCTCCCACAGGGAAATGCGTAGGCTCAAGCGTCAGGTCACGCAGCGGCAAGGTCAAAAGATCGCAACCTCGTTTCACTCGACAGCTTCTACAGCTGAACTCGGGGGCATCTGAAAATAAGTTGGATATAACGATAGTCCGCAACGATATAAGTGGTTATAAGAAAAATCGCTATGCTGCGGTCCAGTTTTTCCTGCGGTCTGTGGACGGTTTAATGGAATTTGTGAACTTCGGGTTAATCGTCGCCGGACTGGTGGTGGGTTTTATCGTTGGCATGACTGGCGTCGGCGGTGGTTCGTTGATGACGCCGATCCTGCTGTGGTTCGGTATCAACCCGGCCACGGCAGTCGGCACCGACCTGCTGTACGCGGCCATCACCAAATCCAGTGGCGTGCTGGTTCACCGAAAGAACAAGAACATCGACTGGGCCATCACCGGTTGGCTGACCCTTGGCAGTGTGCCGGCAGTGGCGATGACGCTCTGGTTCCTGAGCACGCTGCACACGTCGCCCGATGCCATGAACGCCGTCATCAAGCAGGCCCTGGGCTTTGTACTGTTTGCTACCGCCCTGGCGATTTTCTTCAAGAAGCGTTTGCTGGATTTCGCCCACAAACGCGCGGGCGGCAACTACAACCCCAGCGGCCCGCGCCTGAATGTCATGACCGTGATCACTGGCCTGGTCCTCGGCACCATGGTCGCCTTGACCTCTATCGGTGCCGGCGCACTCGGTACGGTGGCGCTGTTCATCCTCTATCCGCTGCTTCCAACCCGCCGTCTCGTCGGTACCGAAATCGCTCACGCTGTGCCGTTGACCCTGGTTGCAGGTCTCGGTCACGCCAGCATGGGCAACATGGACTGGCACGTGCTGGGCTACCTGCTGATCGGTTCGTTGCCTGGCATCTGGCTGGGCAGTCATTTGACCGGGCGCATCTCCGATGAAGTCTTGCGTCCGTGCCTGGCCACCATGCTGGTTTTGATCGGTTACAAACTGGCGTTCTGACAGTCCCTTAAACGCGCGTCATGATTTCCAGCAGATGGCCATCCGGGTCATCGAAGTACACCCGCCGTCCACCGCCATAGTCATTGATCTCGCCGGGCTGTAGTTTGCCGGGATCGGCCCACCACCGCAGCTGGCGTGCCTGCAGGCGCGCAAAGGCGGCATCGAAATCGTCGTCGCCGATCAGGAAGGCATAGTGTTGAGAGGCAATCGGCGGATCGTTGTCGTAGAAGTCCAGCGACACGCCGTTGTCCAACTTGACGATCAGCATCGGGCCGAAAGGCTCTGCGGCCGACAAACCAAGGATTTCGACGAGGAACGTCGCCGAGACCTGCTTGTTTCGGCACCAGACGATGGTGTGATTTAACTGAGCGCTCATGGGATAAGCCTCCAGGGTTCACTCCCATGAGTTAAGCAGGATTGCGTCAGGCCTTCGAGGTATCGCGCTTCATGACGGTGATCGCCAGGCCCTCATCATCCAGCGTGTCTTCGACGACTTCCCAGCCCAGCCTGCCGTAGAGCGACTGGGATGTATCGGTGTAAAGGTAAAGTTCGGGAATGCCGAGTACTGCGGCTTCCTCGACGATTCGCGTGACCAGCGCCGATGCAACGCCCCGACCACGGTGTTCGGCCTTCACGTAAACCCCCGCCAGCCAGGGTGTGAGGTCAGGTCGCGACGCCAGGTCGCTGTCGATCAGCAGGGCGCCGCCGAGCAGCTGTGAATCTTCAATGGCGACCACTACGGTGGGCACAGCGCCTTTACCGCAGGCTTGCCGCATGCGTTCGGTTCTGGCTTCGAGGGTGTCGTGGGGCTTGAAGTGACCCCATTCCTTGAAGTTCAGCTCGGCCAGTTCCGGAATCAGCGCCGGATGGTCGCAGAGATAGACGATTTGCATGGCAGTCGAACTCCTTTTCCTGGGGATGACGAGTCGTTCGTCATTCGTGAAAGGGACAATAAAACGATCACCACGGGTAATCAAATTCCGCGCTGCAACCGGTTTGACCGGTTGCGCAATGACCGCCCTGACCTAAGCTTTGGGCAAGGCGAAACACAATCGTGGTGCGTCACCCGGAACAATCGCCGCGATGCGCAATCATTAGAGCGTGGATATCAAAAGGAGATGCGCATGCTCATCAGGTCATTGACCCTGACTACCTTGCTGGTTCTTGCCGGCCCTTTGTTCGCCGCTGATGGCGACTCACCGCTGGACATGGACAAGGGCAGGTCCCGTCCGCTGATTGTCATCGCTCCCAGCTCGGTGGATCCGACGTGGGTCGGCCTGAAAAAGTCCCTGGAAGAGCCAGCCAACAAACAGGGTTTCACCGAGCGAAACATGGTGCTGTATTCGGTGATCAATACGATGGGCCAGCGTGAGGGCAAGGACCTCGATCCGCAAACCACGATGGCGCTGATCCGGGCGCTCAAACTGGGCGCTGGTGCGCAAACCAAGGTCATTCTGGTGGGCAAGGATGGCGAGAAGAAGCTTGAGCAGACGGGGAAAGTCGAGCTGAAGGAGATTTTCGCGGCCATTGACGCAATGCCAATGGCTGAGAAAGAAGCCGCGGCACCGACGGTAGCGCCGGCGGCTGAAGCAGAGCCGGCGGCTAAAGGCGCGAAGGGTGCAAAACCGGTGAAGCCTGCGAAACCGACGAAGCCGCCGGAAATGCCGGATGATTGAAATTTCGTCGTTTTAAATCAAAAGACCAAAAGACCAAAAGATCGCAGCCTCGTTTCACTCGACAGCTCCTACAAGGGTTTTGCGTACACCTGTAGGAGCTGTCGAGTGAAACGAGGCTGCGATCTTTTGCTGTGTGTTACTTGCTATTACGATCCTGCGGCAATTGCTGCAGGTAGTGCGTCATTCGGTCAGGACGCTCAGTATCGTGTGAGCAATTTTGACCCGCTCCGGGATCGGGAAGTTTTTGTTGGCCAGGATCACGATGCCGATGTCTTTGGATGGCACGAAAAGCACGTAGGTGCCAAAGCCACCGGTGGAGCCGGTTTTGTTGATCAGCACGTTGTCGGGTTGAGGCTCAGGTGGGGTCAACCATTCGACCTTGTGCGCTTGCATGGCCATTTCCGTGGAATTGCCTGCCAGCAGTTTTTCCAGGGTGATGGGGTAGGTGTAGCGCTCCCAACCCAGCCCTTGGGTCATGCCGCCGACGGTGTAGTAACCGGTGTGAGTCGTGGCGATGGCCTGTTGCAATGGCTGTTCAAGGTTCGACGGTTTCAGGTTCGCCTCAACGAACCGAAGCATGTCCGTGGCGCTGGTTTTCACGCCGTAGGCTTCTGAGTCCAGCGCTCCCGGGCCGACCCTGACCGGTTTGTTTTCCTTATCGTAACCCTGGGCATACACGCCCATTTCGGCCTGCGGAACCTTGAGCCAGGTGTGCGACAACCCTAATTTTGGCAGTAAGGTTTTTTCCATCACTTCATCAAACGGCGCTCCCATGCGTTGGGCCGCCAGGTAGCCGAACAGCCCGATGCTCGGGTTGGAATACTGGCGGTGGGTGCCAGCACCATAGGTCGGCTTCCACTGCTTGAAGTAGCCGAGCATTGTGTCCGGCGTGTCGAATTCCGCGGGGAATTGCAACGGCAGGCCACCGGCGGTGTAAGTGCCCAGTTGCAGCACGGTGATGTTGTCTAATGCGCTGCCTCGCAATGCCGGGAGCACTTGGCTGGCGTTCTCCGAGAGGGAGAATTTGCCGGTCGCGTTGGCATAGGCCGCGAGGGTGGCGGTGAAGGTCTTGCTGACTGAGCCGATCTCGAACAAGGTGTCCTGAGTGACCGACTGGCCGGTTTCCTTCGAGGCGAGGCCGTAATTGAAGTAATGGGGCTGGCCGTTGACGGTGATTGCGATCGCCATGCCGGGAATCTGCTGTTGCTGCATGATCGGCGTGACAGCCGCCTGCACAGCGTTGTCCAGACGTTCGTCCGCCATGCAGTGACCGGCGACGAGTAGAAGTGCGAAAGTGCTGCAGGATTTGATCTTTATAGCCATATCGAAGGGACGTTCCATAAGTCTGGTGAACATGAATCGCTGCTCTCCGGGCGATTGTCCAGGAGTGCCGTTTGCGCCTGCCGACCCATAACATCCGGGTCGATCTGGCGGTCGATGGCTCGATTATGCCATTCGTTTTGGCGTCTGGACTGCCCGCTGTTTCGATGGCGCGTTCAAGGAGTGGTTGCTTGAAGTTGCGCGCCGCCGCCGTTCGTCAACTCGATAGCACGCCCTCTGCGCGTTCGTTTCAAACGAGTACGGCCCAGATTTGCTGGACCTCATCAATGAGGTGCGTCATGGCTAACGAATCAACGTTCCAGGGTGGAACACCCAACACCGACCCAACCAAGCCCATCCCCGGCACCGACGAGCCGACGATGGATCACGACGCACCTCCAGGCATGGACCCTTCCCGGGATCCGGCGGAAGCCGATGCGGATCGACCCGAAGACTGGAAGGATCCGACGGCAGATGAAGACATGCCGCCTGCGGATGAACCTACCCCGCTGTCCGATGACAGGCGATAAACAGAACCCGGCCTGTGTGCCGGGTTTTTTGTGTGCGCCCGGTTGACCGCGTCATCGTTCATCGCCAGCAGGCTAGCTCCCACACTGATCGCATGAGCACTGGAGATCCATTGTGGGAGCCAGCCTGCTGGCGATAGCGGACGCTCAGGCAACACAATTGTCGGCTGTGCCACCGTCATCGCGGGCAAGCCATGCTCCCACAGGAATCAGACACTGGCGGAAATCGCTACCGGCCTGCGCTCCAGATTCAATGCCAGCACACTGACCAACACCACTACTGCGCCTACAACAATCATCATCGTCGGACGTTCCCCCAGTGCAAACGAAGCGATCGCCATGGCCGTTGGCGGCACCAGGTACAGCGTCATGGTCGCCCGGCTCAGATCAACGTGAGCCAGCACATACGCCCATGCCAGGTAGGCGAGTGCGCTCGGAAACACGCCCAGCGCCATTACTGCCAACTGCACATTAACCGGTGCGCTGACCACCTGCGCGGCCAGGCCAGGCAGATAAACCAACAGCAAGGCCGTCCCCGCCCACACGGTGTAGCAAACGAGGGTCAGGCCGTCGTAGCGTCCGGTGTGATGCTTTTGCAGCGCAAAGTAGAAACTCCAGGACACCGCCGACAGGAGGATCAACAGGCCGTGAGCGTCGATGCTGCCGAAGCCGCGATCCCCAGCCACCACCGTGACGACGCCGATCAATCCCAGGAAAACACACCCCCAGCGCCACACACTCACCCGGTCCTTGAAAACAAAACGCGCCAGCAGCGTGCTGAACAGCGGAGTGGTCTGCGCCAGCACACTGGAGGCGCCGGCGCTGACACCTTGCTGGCCAAAATTGATCGCGACGTGATGCAGGCTTACAGCGAAAAAGCCGAGCCCGAACAGCAGGGGCACGTCGCGGATGCGCGGCAGGTGGATGCCTTTGAACGCTGCGACGACGGCCATGAATGCCGAAGCCACCAAGAAGCGCACTAACGCGAGGTGGCCCGGGTCATAGGCTTGCAAGCCGATGTGAATGCCCGTGGGGGAGTAAGCCCAGCAGGCGACAACAAAAGCCATCGACAGCACGATTTGCAGGGGGCGCGGGGGTTTCATGGGCGTTGACCGGTGGGGGAATGCAATGAGTATCGGAATCCTGATCACTCTCCACAACTGACTTATACTGCGTGAAATGTTCATTTTTGGTGATGTATGGAGCTGGCGCAGATTCGCATGTTCAAAACCGTTGCCGACGTCGGTAGCATCGCCCGGGCGGCCGAGCTTTTGCATTGCGTGCCGTCGAACATCACGGCGCGGATCAAGGCACTGGAGGCGGAATTGGGGGTGGCGCTGTTTCTGCGCGAGGGGCGCGGGCTGAGAATCAGTCCTGCGGGGCAGACGTTTCTGGTGTATGCGTCGAAAATCCTGGCGCTGACCGTGGAAGCGAAGCGTGCGGTGGATCCTTCTGCCGAGCCGTCCGGGCCATTGCGCATAGGGGCCATCGAGTCCTCAGCGACGGGGCGATTGCCACGTTTGTTGGCCCGGTTCCACAAGCGCTATCCCGCTGTTGCGCTGGAATTGACCACCGGGACCTGGAGCCAGCTGCTGGATGACACGCTCAATCACCGGCTCGACGGTGCGATCGTCGCGGTAGATGTCGAGCGCGCGCAACTCAAGCGCACGCCGATGTATCGCGAAGATCTGTTGCTGATTGCCTCGACGTCTCTGGGGCCTGTGCGTGATATCTCGGATCTGCACGACAAGACGGTGTTCATGTGGCCTCAGGGTTGTCCTTATCGGGCGGCGCTTGAGCACTGGTTGCTGCGCCAGGGGCAGGCGCTGCCGATTGTCAGCCTGGCCAGTTACGGTGCCATTGTCGGCTGTGTCAGCGCAGGGGCAGGGGTGGCACTGGTGCCCAAAGGGGTGTTCGATCAATACGCCAAGGGCGCGGGCTGTGTGGGGTATGAGTTTGCTGAACTGACGGCGATCGAAAACCTGTTTTACTGGCATGAAAACGCCGGCGTTCACCCGGCGCGAGAGGCTTTTGTGGGGATGTTGCGGGAGGAGTTTCAGAAGGACCCGTAGGACCGTAGGAGCTATCGAGTGAAACGAGGCTGCGATCTTTTGATCTTTGTTTTCAAGGCCAGATCAAAAGATCGCAGCCTCGTTTCACTCGACAGCTCATACAGTCAATCAAGCAAGTCAGGCGGATCAGGTGTCGGGTGCATCAGGTGAATTGGATTGACCAGGTGACTTAGTCTGCGCCGACATCGCGCATCAACAACCCAAACTTCAATTCCACCGCCTCCGGTATCGGCAGGTACACCGTGTGCCCATCCCCCGGTGCCACTGCAATAGCTTCGCCTTTGGCGTTTTGCAGTTGATGCAGATCGAAATGAAAGTTGCCCTTGGGCGTCATCAATTCCATGTGATCGCCCACACCGAAGCGGTTCTTGACCTTGACCTCGGCCAGTCGGCCCAGACGCTCGCCGGTCAGTTCGCCGACGAACTGCTGGCGCTCCGAGACCGAGCTGCCGTTCTGGTAGTTCTGGTATTCGTCGTGCACGTGACGGCGCAGGAATCCCTCTGTGTAACCGCGCTGGGCCAATGATTCCAGGTCGGTCATCAGGCTGCGGTCGAAATCACGTCCGGCCACTGCGTCGTCGATGGCCTGGCGATACACCTGAGTGGTTCGCGCGCAATAGAAGTGGGATTTGGTACGACCTTCGATTTTCAGTGAGTGCACGCCCATCTGCGTCAAACGCTCGACGTGTTGCACGGCGCGCAGGTCCTTGGCGTTCATGATGTAGGTGCCGTGTTCATCCTCGAACGCCGGCATCAGTTCGCCTGGGCGATTGGCTTCCTGCAACAGGAACACCCGGTCGGTCGGCGCGCCGATACCCAGGGTCGGCTCTGGCTGGAAGCTCTGGACGATGTCGCCAAGCTGATTTTGCGTGGCTTCCTGGGCCGAATACTTCCAGCGGCAGGCGTTGGTGCAACTGCCCTGATTGGCATCGCGCTTGTTCATGTACCCCGACAGCAAACAGCGGCCGGAATAAGCCATGCACAGCGCGCCGTGGACAAACACCTCAAGCTCCATGCCCGGCACTTGCTGGCGGATTTCGGCAATTTCCTCCAGGGACAGTTCCCGCGACAGGATGATCCGGCTCAGGCCTTGCTGTTGCCAGAACTCCACGCTCGCCCAGTTCACTGTGTTGGCCTGCACCGACAGGTGGATCGGCATCAGCGGGAAGTGCCGGCGCACCAGCATGATCAGTCCCGGATCGGACATGATCAGCGCGTCCGGGCCCATGGCAATGATCGGTTCGAGGTCCTTGAGAAAGGTTTTCAGCTTGGCGTTGTGCGGGGCAATGTTCACCACGACATAGAAGCGCTTGCCCAGGTCCTGGGCTTCGCGAATGCCGACCGCGAGATGGGCGTGATCGAACTCGTTATTGCGCACTCGCAAGCTGTAACGCGGCTGTCCGGCATAAACCGCATCGGCGCCGTAGGCGAAGGCATAACGCATGTTTTTCAAGGTGCCGGCAGGGGCGAGCAGCTCTGGGGATGAAAGGGTCATGGGTAGGTGGTCGCAAAAGCCGCGCAGAGTAAGCGGCTTGAGCCGAGGGTTTATTGATCTGGATCTATGCTTGATGAACAGACGGATGGCACTCGCGCGAACCGTGGCGGACTAAGCATCAGGACCGCTCTTAACGACAAGAGCGTGCCCCCTGCGGACTGACATGGATCGGACATGAACGAAAAGACATTACAGAACAAATCACTGGTGATACTGCTGTTTGTGGTCACCGCCGCCTTTATCTGGATCTTGCTGCCCTTTTACGGGGCCGTGTTCTGGGCGGTGATTCTCGGAATCGTCTTTGCGCCGTTGCAAAGACGCCTGCAAATGAAGTTTGCCTGGCAGCGTAACGTCACATCGCTGTGCACCTTGGGCGTGTGCCTGGTGATCGCTATTTTGCCGGTGATCATCATCAGCGCCTTGCTGGTTCAAGAGGGAGCCGTGTTCTACAAGAGCGTGGAAAGCGGCGAGCTGGATATCGCGGCCTATGTCGCGCAGTTCAAACACAGCTTGCCGATGTACTTCCAGCACTTGCTCGACCGGTTCGGCATGGGCGAGTTGAACGGGTTGCGCGAGAAGCTGGTCAAGAGCGCCATGACCGGTGGCCAGGTCCTGGCGTCCCAGGCGTTCAGTTTCGGCCAGGGGACCTTTGAGTTCATCGTCAGTTTTTTCATCATGCTGTACCTGCTGTTTTTCTTTTTGCGCGACGGTCCCGAGCTGGCGCGCAAGGTCCGGGCGGCGGTGCCGTTGCAGGAACACCAGAAGCGTCGCTTGCAGCTCAAATTCAATCGTGTGGTGCGCGCCACCGTGAAAGGCAACCTGCTGGTGGCGGTCACGCAAGGTGCCTTGGGCGGTTTCATTTTCTGGTTTCTGGATATCCCCAGCGCGTTGCTGTGGGCCGTGCTGATGGCGTTTCTGTCGCTGTTGCCAGCGGTGGGGGCGGGGATTGTCTGGGGGCCGGTGGCGGCTTACTTCCTGCTGACCGGTGCGATCTGGCAAGGCGTGGTGCTGGCATCGTTTGGGGTGTTCGTGATCGGGCTGGTGGATAACGTGCTGCGCCCGATTCTGGTGGGCAAGGACACCAAAATGCCGGATTACATGATTCTGATTTCAACCCTGGGTGGCATGGCAGTGTTTGGACTCAACGGCTTTGTGATCGGGCCGCTGATCGCCGCGCTCTTCATGTCGAGCTGGGCGATCTTCAGCGAAACCAAACCGCGGGTGCAGCTGCCTTAGGCGCTGAGTCGACCCGAGTCGATGCGTTGTGACAGCGCTTTTGCCGCTGGCAGCGAGGTAAGCGGGCCACTGATGGGCTCGCCGTCCTGCATCAGATACCAGCAGGCGAGTAATCCCAGCTCTCTCAAAGGGGCGGGAACGGCGCTACCGATTACGGACATGATCTGGACCTGGGACATACATACCTCCATCGCTTGATGGAGTTACCTTACGGATCTGGCGTCAAGACGGACAATCAACGCTTTCGATAGTGGTCATTGACGCCAGTGAGTGTTGGATCAGTCGACAACCAGGTCCAGCATGTGCACCACTTCCTGCTCGTTGAGCAGGCCCTTGCGCACCAGGTTTTCCGCCAGCAGCGAAAGAAACTTGGCGCTGCGATGGCCTTCCAGGTGCTTGAGTTCGGTGAGCGTGTTGTACACCTTGCTGGAGGTGCACAAGCCGACATTTCGGTGCGGGTTCTGCGTGGGCATGAGGTCGTCCTTGTTGTTATTGACCTGTTAGGGAGCGGACAGAGCCAACTGTGCGGACCCGTCATGACATAAATATGACCGTTTTCCCCAAGGCGAGGTAAGGCTGTTCAGCTTAATCTTGCCTTTTTTGGGCATCGAGACTGTCCCGACAGCGACCTTGATGGAAGTTATCCAGACACTGTACCGATGCGCGGGCACAAAAAAGGCCCCGCTGATGAGGCGGGGCCTGATGGATAATGTGCCGCGTGAGTGGCTGCAACGCTGTCAGTAGTGCCGGCCACCGTAGTAGCCGCGAGGCGGGCCGTAATAACGGGGAGGACCGTAGTAGCCGCGGGGTGGTCCGTAATACACGGGCGCCGGTTGATAATAAACCGGTTGTTGCACATAGACCGGTGCCGGCTGGTAGTAGACCGGTGGCGGCGGTTGTTGAACATACACGGGCTGCGGTTGCGCATAGACCGGTTGTTGTACATACACCGGCCGGTTGGCGTTAATCAGGGCCGAACCGACAATGGCCGAGCCGACAATCGCACCAAACACCGCTGGGCCTTGCCAGTGGTTACCGCCACCGCCATGGGCTTGAGCCTGTCCTGCGATAGCGAGGGCGCCAATCAGCAAGGCAACTGTGGGGAGTTTACGGATCATGATAATTCCTCGGTTCTTCGACCCGGCGCTTGTGTCTGCAATAGACCCAAGGATTGTCGCGGGGATACTTCTAAGACAGCGCTTTTTCGAAATTCAGCACGGCCTCAAGGTAAATTTTGTGTAAGGTCTGTACCGGCTTCCTTACGGTCGCGTTCCCCAGTGAACACAGGCCTTTATGATCGAACAGAACACGATGGACTGGCTAATCCCGTCCATCTGAAAGTGCATTTGAAGGAGAAGTTTCATGCAGATGAACCCCAACCGCGATACCCAATTGTGCATGTCGCTTTCCGCGCGCCCCGGGAACTTTGGCCTGCGCTTCCACAACCACCTTTACGAGCAGTTGGGGCTGAATTTCTACTACAAGGCCTTCAGCAGCCAGGACTTGCCCGGCGCAGTGGGTGGCATTCGTGCCTTGGGCATACGCGGTTGTGGCGTTTCGATGCCGTTCAAGGAGGCGTGTATTGCCCTGGTTGATGAGCTGGACCCTTCCGCTGCGGCCATCCAGTCGATCAACACCATCGTCAACACGAATGGCCATTTGAAGGCTTACAACACCGACTACATTGCGATTGCCCAATTGCTGGAAACCCATCAAGTCCCCAAGGAATCGACGTTTGCCCTGCGCGGCAGCGGTGGCATGGCTAAAGCTGTGGCAAGTGCCTTGCGCGATGGCGGGTACAAAAACGGCCAGATCGTCGCGCGCAATGAGCGCACCGGTCGCGCCTTGGCAGAGTCACTGGGCTATGAATGGCGAGCTGAACTGGCGGACTTGCGCCCGCAAATGCTGATCAATGTCACCCCTGTCGGAATGTCTGGCGGACCGGAAGCGGATCAACTCGCGTTTGATGCTGAAGCGATCGAACAGGCCGAGACTGTGTTCGATGTGGTGGCGATCCCTTCGGAAACGCCACTGATCGTGCGAGGTCGTGCGGAAGGCAAGCGGGTGATCACCGGGCTTGAAGTCATCGCCATCCAGGCGCTGGAGCAATTTGTGTTGTACACCGGCGTGCGCCCGTCGGATGAGCAGTTTCGCAAGGCCGTAGAGTTTGCACGCAGCTGACGTCTCCGCGCCGGGGGGACGTCATCGCGAAACGCATTTCCCGGGTTTATTCCAGGCGGGAAAGGCGCTCTTCCAGCGCGGCAATCCGCGCTTCCAGCTCTTCGATGCGCTCCAGCGAAACACCGCTCCCCGAGCCTCTTTCCGCAGGGTTCTGCCGAGCGGCGAGGATCACCTCGATGTCCGCCGGATCACCCAGGGCGTGCATGTAACGGTCCTCACGCTGGCCCGCCTGACGCGGGATCAACAGTGCAAGACCGCGAGCAATCAGGCGCTCCAGTTGATGCACCACCTGTTCTGCATCTTCGAAGTCATGCATGCGGCCGCTGCGGGTCAGCAGTTCATTGACCGTTTGCGGACCGCGCAGAAACAACAAACCGGCCAGGATGACCTGCGCCGGCACCAATTCCAGGGCCTTGTCGACTTTATGCTCCCAGCGGTCGGCGCGGCTGCCCATTACCAGTTTGGTAAACCCGCGTCCTTCAAGGGCACGCAGGCTTTGACCGACCTGACCCTGGGTGAGGTTCATCACCGGTTCACGGCTGGTTTTCTGATTGCAGGCAATCACCAGTGCATTGAGGGTCAGCGGGTAGGTTTCCGGGCTGGTGGCCTGCTTTTCGATCAGCGAGCCAAGGATGCGGATTTCCGTGCTGTTGAGCCGTGGCTCGTCGAAGGTGGTTTCTTGCTCGGTGCTCATTTTTTCTATCCCTAATTGGCAGTCGGGTCTGGCAAACCTCAACTCATACCCATTTGAATCGAGCCGGGAATCTTGCGCTAAAGCAGGTTCCCGATTCCAGCGTCGAGGTGACGCTCAACGTTCCGTTGTGTGCGGTGGCAATTTGCGAGGCGATGTAAAGCCCCAACCCCAGGCCTTCGCCCCGTTGCCCGGCTTCCGAGCGGGTAAAGGGCTCGAACAGCAAGGGCATCAAGGCGGGAGGGATCGGTGAGCCCTGATTGGTCACGGTGATCACAACCTCATCCCCCTCGGCAAAGGCCTGCACGCTGATGGGCGCTGCGGTCGAGCCGTGAGTGACGGCGTTTCCGAGGAGGTTCGATAACAACTGGCTGATACGCAGCGCATCACAATGGACACCGCTTGGTACATCCAGCGAGTGAATCAACTGCGCCTTTGGGTGCGATGCCTGTACTTCGTCCAGGGTCTGCTTGAGCGTATGACGCAAGTCATCGACCAGCTGGCGCTTGACCGGGATCCCGCCACCCATGCGCCCTCGGGCGAAATCCAGGACGTTTTCGATCAGCACACCCATGCGTGTCGAGCTGTTGCGGATGGCTGAAATCAGGCTCAGGGAGCGTTTGTCCTCGGTCTTGATATCCAGCAGATCAGCGCTCATGCGAATGGCGCTCAACGGCGTTCGCAGGTCATGCCCGAGCACCGCGACGAACTGCTCGCGCAGCCGGCCATGTTCATTGGCAACGACCAGTGCCTCTTTCGTGGCTTCCAGGTGGTTTTGGCTGTCGAGATTCATTGCGATCAGTTGCGCAAAGAGGGTGAGGGTCTTGACGATGGCAGGCTCGTCAAGGTTCGCCGGTACCGAGTCGATGGCACACAGGGTGCCGAAGAAGTCGCCATTGGCCTTGACGATGGGAATCGAGATGTAACTCTCCAGGCCATAAGTCCTGGGGGTGTGATGCTGCGAGAAGATCGGATGATGGCTGGCATGACCGAAAATCACCGGCGTGCGGTGCTGGCGGATCTCGTGGCAGATGGTCGACTCCAGGACCAGTTCTCCGCCGGGTTTGAGCCCGAAATCAATGGAGTCATCGACCGCGCAGGCGACCCACTTTTGCTCGGTCACTCGTGCCACGGCAGCGAAGCGCATCCCGGTGAGGTGCTTGACCATGCTCAGAATCACCGGCACCGCATCGATGCTGCGGATGGCTTCAACGTCGGGAGTGAAATCTGCGTGGGTCATTTTGCCTGGGACGGAAAGGAATTTGATCAGAGATTATCCCTAATTCCTCACTGTGGCGAATGGACTGGCGTGTTCATCGGTAACTGATTGCAGCGCATCGACACCAACGTGCCATCCGTTTCCAAGGCTATAATCGCCTCCACGTTTTTCCTCCTGTCACCCCATGAGACTGCCATGACCATTTCCCTGTATGACGCTTCCGTTCCTGTTTTCAAGCAAATGCTCAACGCCCTGAGCGATGTGCTGAACAAGGCTGAAGCCCACGCCACTGCCAAGAACATCGATCCAAATGCCTTCCTGCAGGCTCGCCTGTACCCGGACATGTTCCCGTTGGTACGCCAGGTGCAGATCGCCGTTGATTTCGCCAAGGGCGTTTCCTCGCGTCTGGCTGAAGTTGAAGTGCCGAAGTACGAAGACACCGAAACCACCTTCGCCGAGCTGCAAGCGCTGATCACCAAGGTCCTGGCCTACATCGGCGAGATCAAGCCCGAGCAGATCAATGGCAAGGAAGGCATCGAGATCGTTACCCGTCCTGGCACGCCAAAAGAGAAGCGCTTCAGTGGCCAGGCTTACCTGCTGAGCTACGGCCTGCCGCAGTTCTTCTTCCACGTCACCACCACCTACGCCTTGCTGCGTCACAACGGTGTGGAAGTGGGCAAGCGTGATTACATGGGCGCGTTCTAAACCGCCCAGCCACAAAAAAGCCCGCCCAGGTGTAAGCCTTGGCGGGCTTTTTTGTTTTTCTGTGGGAGCCCGGCTTATGTTTACGCCATTCGTTGGGCTTTCTCTTCTTCACCCAGGCAAGCCGCCGCGGTGAACAGCACATCGGTCGACGAATTCAGCGCCGTCTCTGCCGAGTCCTGCAACACGCCGATGATGAAGCCGACCGCGACCACTTGCATGGCGATTTCGCTCGGGATGCCGAACAGGCTGCACGCAAGTGGAATCAGCAGCAACGAGCCGCCGGCCACACCCGAGGCGCCGCAGGCACAGATCGCTGCCACGACGCTCAGCAGGATGGCCGTCGGGATGTC
The DNA here is from genome assembly GCF_015351605.1 of Pseudomonas sp. p50(2008). NCBI lineage: Bacteria > Pseudomonadati > Pseudomonadota > Gammaproteobacteria > Pseudomonadales > Pseudomonadaceae > Pseudomonas > Pseudomonas sp. p50(2008). The sequence continues at coordinate 351,829 of NZ_JACMYF010000006.1, read as the reverse complement.
CACGGCGATACCCAGCGTATGCACGGCAGCCAGCGTCAGCACGGTGATGGTGATCGCCGCGCCGGCCATGTTGATGGTCGCACCCAGCGGGATCGAGACCGAGTAGGTGTCTTCGTGCAGGCCCAGGCGTTTGCTCAATTCCAGGTTGACCGGAATGTTCGCCGCCGAGCTGCGGGTGAAGAAGGCTGTAATGCCGCTCTCGCGCAGGCACGTCAGCACCAGTGGATAAGGATTGCGACGCAGCTTCCAGAACACGATGAGCGGGTTCATCACCAGTGCCACGAAGAGCATGCAGCCCAGCAACACGGCCAGCAGATGCGCGTAGCCGATCAGGGCGCCGAAACCGGAGGTGGCCAGGGTCGAGGCCACCAGGCCGAAGATGCCCAAGGGCGCAAAGCGGATCACCAGGCGCACAATCACGGTTACGCCGTTAGACAGGTCGCCCAGCACTTCACGGGTGGTGTCGCCGGCATGGCGAATGGCAATGCCCATGCCGATTGCCCAGGCCAGGATGCCGATGAAGTTGGCGTTCATCAGGGCGCTGACCGGGTTGTCGACCACGCTCAGCAGCAGGCTTTGCAGGACTTCACCAATGCCGCCCGGCGCAGTCACCGCAACATCCTGGGTCGACAGCACCAGGTTCGATGGAAACATCATGCTGGCGACGACCGCGACCACAGCGGCGGCGAAGGTGCCCAGCAGGTACAAAAACAGAATCGGCCGGATATGGGTTTCCTGGCCGTGCTTGTGGTTGGCAATCGATGCCATCACCAGCACAAACACCAGAATCGGTGCGACGGCTTTTAGCGCGGAGACGAACACTTTGCCGATGAACGCCGTGGACTTCGCCACGTCAGGTGCAAGCAGGGCCAGGGCGATACCGGCAAGCAGGCCGATCACGATTTGCGTAACCAGGCTCAAGCGTGTCAGGCGTTGCAATAGAGAAGGGGATGAAGCAGTCATAAAACGGCATCTCTGATTTTTTATAAGTGCGAGGCTTCGCCATTCCTGTGGCAACAATCAGGCAGGCCACAGGCAGGAAACCGAAAAGTGTCGCGACATCGACGCTATGACGGTCGATGAACACAGGGCATACGTTTTTCAGGGCGCGGACTTTATCACAGCGTAGGCCGTATCTTTCAGACCTGTGACGAACTGCCGCCGGGGCATTCAACGCAATAGGCAGGTTTGTGCAACCGCGTCTGGAAACACTCTGTTAAGATTGCGCATCCTCATTTTCATGTTCTGCCAGTGGGCCCTCGGGCTATCGCTGGTGTCGTCGTTTTCTGGAGTTCTGCATGCTGTTGCCCATCCTTCTGTTGTCGGCCGCCGGTTTCACGGTGCTGACCACGGAATTCGTCATCGTCGGCCTGTTGCCGGCCATCGCCCGTGATCTGGAGGTCAGCATCCCGCAAGCGGGGTTGCTGGTGACGCTGTTCGCCTTCACCGTCGCCGCATTCGGGCCGTTCCTCACGGCGTACTTCGCCCGGTTCGAGCGCCGCAAGTTGTTTATTTCGGTGCTGATCATGTTCGGTCTCGCCAACACGCTGGCCGCCTTCGCGCCGAACATTTGGGTGATGGCCGTTGCGCGGCTGATTCCGGCGCTCGGGCTGCCGGTGTTCTGGGCGTTGGCCAGTGAGACGGCAGTGGACATTGTCGGGCCGGATTACGCCGGACGGGCCATTGCCAAGATCGGTTTCGGCATCGTCTGCGCCACCGTGTTCGGCATTCCGGTCGGTACGTTGATTTCCGATGCGTTTGGCTGGCGCAGTGCCTTCGGTATTTTGGCGGTGATTGCGTTTGCCAAGGCGCTGCTGCTGTTCATCTACCTGCCTCAAACCGATTTGCATCAGCATCAGGTGAGTTTCCGTTCGCAGTTCAAGATCCTTCGCAGCCCGTTGATGATCGGCCACGTGGTGCTGTCGGTCCTGGTGTTCAGCGGCATGTTCACCGCTTATACCTATCTGGCGGACATCCTCGAACGACTGGCCGGTTTCAACGGCACCGTGGTTGGCTGGTGCCTGATGGGCTTCGGCGCGGTAGGGCTGATTGGCAACTCGCTGGGGGGCCGAGCGGTGGACCGTCACCCACTGATCGCTTCGATGATGTTCTGCGCGTTCATGATCGCCGGCATGGTGGCGTTGGTGCCGAACATTCATTCGCCGGTTGGACTGGCAGCCGCGATGGGCATCTGGGGCGTGACGCAGGCTGCGTTGTTCCTGGTCAGCCATGTACGGCTGATGAAAGCCGCCCCGGAGGCGCCAGCCTTTGCCGCCTCGCTGAACATTGCCGGCGCCAACCTTGGCATCGGCCTGGGGGCTATGGTCGGCGGGCGGGTGATCGACAGCGTCGGTTTGCAAGGCCTCGGTTTTGCGGCAGCGGCGTTTATCCTGGCGTCGATTTTGCTGTCGATCGCCTTGATGACCTTCAAACCGCGTGAACTCTGCGCCTGAGTGTCTAAACCGCCGTAAACAGCTCGCGTCGGGCACCTTCGGTAATCGCAACGATGCCGGGGTGCTTGACCTTACGCTCTACTGAAATGGCGTAGAACGACTCGGTCACGGCGTCGGTCTGGCCAATCAGCTCCACGCCATATTGGCGTTTCACTTCATCGGCGATCACGCTTGGCCCGATGAAAATCCCGCTGCCGGACTGGCCAAACGCTTGCATCAGGGCGCTGTCATCGAACTCGCCAACGATGCGCGGCTGGATCTGCTGCTCGGCGAACCAGCGTTGCAAGCGACTGCGAACGACGGTTTCCGGCCCGGGAATCAGCAACGGCGCACCGTTGAGGCTGCGAGGAAAATCCTGGCCATATTGCGCGGCCAGGGTGGCGGTGGCGAAAAAGCTGATACCGCATTCGCCGAGTTTCTGGCTGTAGCCTTTGATGTCGAGATGAGAGGGCATCGGGCTGTCGGAAATCACCAGGTCCAGGCGCTGGATCGCCAGGTCGGCCAGCAGACGTTCGAGCTTGTCCTCGCGACAGGTAATGCGCAGCGGCTCGCTCAATTCCATGGTGGGCGCGATCAGGCGATAGACGATGGATTTGGGCACCACGTCCGCGACGCCCACCCGAAACAGAATCTGTTGCTCATTGGGTTGCGCCCGCAGCATCAACTCCAGCTCTCCCCCCAACTGAAACATTTGCTCGGCGTAGGTGAGGGTCTGCCGCCCGGCTTCGGTGAGTTCCAGCTGTCGACCTACTCGCCGAAACAATTCAATGCCATAGGTTTGTTCAAGCAAGGAGATCTGCCCGCTGATGGTTTGCGGCGTCAGATTCAATTGCTCGCAGGCACGCACGATGCTGCCGGTTTTGGCGACGACCCAGAAGTAGTGCAGTTGACGGTAGTTGAGCATGTCGTTCTACAGTTCGTAAAAACCGAAGTATAACCGCTAAAAATACGAATTTTACTGAAGTGTTTGTCTCCCTAGAATGCGTCGCTATCAACGGGCCACTGTATTGGCTCTGTTTGTTCTATCGAGGAAAGCGACATGAAGCTTAAAACCACAGCAGTGTTGATCGCGTCTTTACTGCTATTGGCCGGCTGCGATCAGGCTGAGAAAAGCGCTCAGCAACTGATGGGCAAGGCTGCCGAAACGGCCAAGCAGGCTATCGACGATACTCACAAAGCTGCCGAACAGGCGATTAGCGACGCCACGGGCGGGTTGATCAGCCAGAAAGAATCATCGGACGAAGATAACGAGAAAAAAGAATCTTCGTCCCAGGAAATCTAAACCGCCTTAAACGAGTCAGGACTGACCCATGGAATACCTTTTAGAACTTGCTGCAAGCCCCACCGCCTGGGTCGCCTTGGCCACGTTGGTGGTGATGGAAATCGTGCTCGGCATCGATAACCTGATCTTTATTTCGATCCTGACCAACAAGCTGCCAATGGAACACCGGCAGAAAGCGCGGCGCATTGGTATCGGCATGGCGTTGATTCTGCGTCTGGCGCTGCTGAGCACCATCGCGTTCATCGTCCAGTTGACGGCGCCGGTGATCGAGATTCTCGGTCACGCGTTCTCCTGGAAGGACATGATTCTGATCGCCGGTGGTCTGTTCCTGTTGTGGAAGGCGACCACCGAGATCCATCACAGCATGGACCCTGCGCCTGAAGATCCGAAGTCCGCCACCTCGACTGTGACCCTGGGCTTTGCCGCCGCGATCGGTCAGATCCTGATGCTGGACATGGTGTTTTCCATCGACAGCATCATTACTGCCGTCGGCATGACCGAGCATTTGCCGATCATGATCATCGCGGTGGTGGTGTCGGTGTTGGTGATGTTGCTGGCAGCTGATCCATTGGCCAAGTTCATCAACGACAACCCGACGGTGGTGATGTTGGCGCTGGGCTTCCTGATCATGATTGGCATGACGCTGATCGCCGAAGGCTTCGGCGCCCATGTACCGAAAGGCTATGTGTATGCAGCCATGGCGTTCTCGGCAACGATCGAATGCTTGAACATGATGTCGCGCAAGGCCAGGCAGAAGCGTATCGCCGCTGAAGCTTAAGCCGCGTTAAACAAAACGGCCGCCTGTACTCGAAAGAGCGCAGGCGGCCGTTTTCGTTTGAACGGTTTAAACGCGACGGTCAGTGAGCGGTCGCGACCTTTGCGTTTTTTGGTGCGGGTGCCGATTGAACAGGTGGATGATGGTGCCGGCGAGCAATACGCAGCACACCCCACAACATGGCGGCGGCGACAGCCAGCCAGCCCGAAATCAGCATTACTATGGTCATTGCCAGGCTCATCAGTGCCTCCTCTTTGCCCTGCATCGGGCACACACTCTTTCCAAGTGACAGTCTAGTCGCTGCCATGTTTCAGGCTATTGACCAAAGGTCGCCTGTCACCAACCAGTTCGCTCTATCGAATGCGCACGTCTGACCTATAAGGCTATACCGCTGCCGCGCCGCGTCCTATGATCGACGGCCAAGCCGGGAACGCGATGGCCCGGCGTCTGAACAGAGAGTGATGATGGTGCGGGTATTTTCTCGAATTGTTTCTATGGTGCTGCTGGCAGGCGTTGTTGCTGGCCTGACGGGTTGTGCGGGGAGCGTTTCGCCCGAGATCAAGCGTCTGCCGCAGCGGGTCGAACTCAGCGGTACGTTCTATCGTGGGCAGGACAATCAAAGTGGCCCTCAGGTGCTGGCCAGCCTGCTGTCGCAACAGGGTGTGGTCATCACACCGGGCTTGCTCGAGAAGCCGCTGCACTTGCCGGGGGACGAAGCCCGGTTGCAGCAGAACATGCTGAACCTTGCCCGGGAATACGGCATGGTTGTCTATCCGCTGGACAGCAATCTACCGGCGTTGCTGGCGCAAGTGGCGGCGGGGTACCCGGTCATGGTGCGGTTCACCGAAGGCTCGGCTTTCTGGGCTGAACCGCGCTACGCCATCCTCGCCGGCTACAACACTCAGAAGCAGACCGTGCTGCTGCGTGCGGGGATGAATCGCCGGGCACTAATGAGCTTCAGCTCATTCGAGTCGTCGTTCAAGGACGCGGGTGGCTGGGCGGTTTTGATTCAAAAGCCGAATCAGATTCCGGCCAATGTCGATCAATCTCGCTGGTTGAAAGCCGCTAACGAGCTGGCTCAGGCGGGTCAGGAGCAAGCCGCCGCCCGTGCGAAGAAGGCACTTGGCGCACAGTAAGTCCGTTCGTCATCTGCCGGGCACCGACGCGCGACGTTGACCTCTTAACGGATAAGGCCCGGATTTTCCGGGCCAGACCAAGGAGGCGCCCCATGGCACAGTCCAATACTCCCGCAGGCCCGCATTCGTCGGAACACTCATCCGGCGATGAGCTGGGTTTCGACCCCGATTCGCCTGACGTCGCTGACCCTCAGGTGGATCCTATCGGGCCCGCCAAAGCCCCCCGGGATGTGAAGCCGGGTGACGATGACAAGGCTCCGGCGAAGCCCTACGACCCGCTTGCTGATCTCAAACCCTGATGTCTCGTGAGGTGCCTATGTCTACCGATTCGAGTTTCAACGACAAACGCCCGGACAGTGTTCCAACCACGCCCGCAGATGAGATCGACCCGGTCATGGACCCGGACAGCCCCATGAGGGACCCCATGGCGAGGCCGCTGGTGGTGCCAACCGAGCACACCAAAGATCCCAGTGCCGGAGACGGCATTCCCGATGACGATCAGATGCCGTTGCCCAACGATTGACTCAGCAGGATGAAAAAAGCCCCGAAGAATCGTAATGCTGTTTACTTAAGAAAAGTTTCAGGCGATCGGAATATTGTGGCGAGGGGATTTATCCCCGTAGGGCTGCGAAGCAGCCCCAAAAGCCGCAATTTGAGGTGTATCAGGTATACCGCGTAGGCGGGTTTTACGGCTGCTTCGCAGCCGGACGGGGATAAATCCCCTCGCCACGAATGTATGTCCATCACTTAAGTGAACATCATTACCGAAGAATCGGGGCTTACTTTTGGTTGGAGGCGGCTTACTTCGACGCTTCGACCACGCCGCTCTGGCGGTTCTTGAGGTTCTTCTCTGATTTGTATTGAAGTGCCACCGACGGTACGTTCGCGCCCTTGCCGGTTTCAACCCAGCTGCGAATACGACTGGCATCGGCAAAGTGTGTGTACTTGCCGAAAGCATCAAGGATCACTAACGCCACCTGGCGATTTCCCATGGTCGTCACGAGCACCAGGCAGTGGCCGGCCTGATTGGTGAAGCCCGTCTTGGTCAAGCGAATGTCCCAGTTCGGTTTGTTGACCAGGTGATCGGTGTTGCGGAAACCCAAGCTGTAGTTGGGCTTGCGAAACGAAACGGTTTTTTCCTTGGTGGTGCTCAGTTCAGTGAGCAGCGGGTACTTGTGCGCGGCTACCAGCAATTTACTCAGGTCGCGGGCCGTGGAGACGTTGCGCGGGGACAGGCCGGTAGGTTCGACGAAGTGGGTGCTGGTCATGCCCAGTGCCTTTGCCTTGGCGTTCATCGCGGCAATGAATGCGACGTAGCCGCCCGGGTAGTGGTGGGCGAGGCTGGCGGCAGCGCGGTTTTCCGAGGACATCAAGGCAATCAGCAGCATCTCCCGGCGAGGCATTTCGCTATTGAGCTTGACCCGGGAGAAGACGCCTTTCATTTCAGGCGTGTCGCTGATGTTGATGTTGATGTACTCATCCATGTTCTGCCGGGCTTCAACAATGACCAGGCCGGTCATCAATTTGCTGACAGAGGCGATCGGTACCACCACGTCCGGGTTGCTGGCGTAGATGACTTTGTTCGTCTGCATGTCCATCAGCAGTGCGCTGCCTGAGGCGATCTTCAGCTGCGATGTGTCCCGAGGCGCCGCGGTTGTTTCTGCGGCGTTGACCGCTGGCGTGATGAGAGTCCCTGTAACTGCAAACACTAGGCTCAGGATGGAAAGACGGATTTTCACGCTGGCAAACTCATAAGAGGTGGATAAGCCGTTTTGTAACGGGCTGTTTCTTAAAACCGACGCATTTTAGGAGTATGGCTGAAGAACTGTCGATGGTTGATGAAATAACGGGTGAAAGTCCTTGAAAAGCCGTACAAAACAGCAGGTTTCCGGCGAGCGGTAGGCTTTTTTCTGCGGGCAAAAAGAACCCCGCCATTGGCGGGGTCCTTTTTTCACGTTCATGTCGCTACGTGAACTCAGCTGTGCAGCGTTTCCGCCGCATACAGCGTGTTTTCCAGCAGGCAGGCTCGGGTCATCGGGCCGACGCCGCCAGGAACCGGAGTGATCCAGCCAGCACGGGGCAGGGCGGTTTCGTAGATGACGTCACCAACCAGCTTGCCGTCGTCCTGGCGGTTGATGCCGACGTCGATCACGATCGCGCCTTCCTTGATCCATTCCCCCTTGACCAGGCCCGGCTTGCCGGCGGCAACCACCACCAGATCGGCACGGCCGACATGGCCGGCGAGGTCCTTGGTGAAGCGGTGGGTGACGGTGACGGTGCAACCCGCCAACAGCAACTCCATCGCCATCGGGCGTCCAACAATATTGGAAGCTCCGACAACGACTGCATCCATGCCGTACAGGTCGACACCGGTGCTTTCCAGCAAGGTCATGATGCCTTTAGGTGTGCACGGACGCAGCAGCGGAATACGCTGGGCCAGACGGCCGACGTTGTATGGGTGGAAGCCGTCAACGTCTTTGTCCGGGCGAATGCGCTCGAGCAATTTCGAGGCGTCCAGGTGTTCCGGCAGGGGAAGCTGAAGCAGAACACCATCGATTGCCGGGTCTTCGTTCAGTCGATCGATCAGATCGGTGAGTGCTTCCTGAGTGGTTTCGGAAGGCAGGTCGTAGGCTTGGGAAAGGAAGCCGACCTCTTCACAGTCTTTACGCTTGTGCGAGACATAAACCTGAGAGGCAGGATCGCTGCCGACCAGGATCACCGCGAGACCGGGCGTGCGCAGGCCTTGCTGGCGACGCTCGGTAACGCGTTTGGCGATCTGCTGGCGCAGGCTGGCGGCGATCGATTTGCCGTCGATTAGTTGTGCAGTCATTGCGCGTGATTAACCATCGAGAGGGGAAAAAAAGAGAACGCATTCTCGCATGTCATGAGGTGAGGGCAAAGGCGCTTGGTCTGCAAATTCCCCTAACCCCTTTAATTAAATGAATTTTTTTTAAAAAGGATTTGACGACCCCTAGGGGGGTCTATACTATTCGTCGCACTTGTCGGGCACAGCCTAGCACTGGTTAAGAAGGTCTAGCAGAGTTACGGTTCTGCAAGGCTGGAAAGCACTTAGTTTGTAGTCGTCCAAGAGTACAGATTAACAAGGCGCCCGTAGCTCAGCTGGATAGAGCATCCGCCTTCTAAGCGGATGGTCGCAGGTTCGAGTCCTGCCGGGTGCGCCATTTAGGCAGCTTTGGCACAAGTAACGCGATATGGTGGGCGTAGCTCAGTTGGTAGAGCACGGGATTGTGACTCCCGTTGTCGAGGGTTCGATCCCCTTCGTCCACCCCATATTTCGAAAGGCGCCAGATTAACAGTCTGGCGCCTTTGCTTTAACAGCTTCAATCCGCGGATGTGGTGGAATTGGTAGACACACTGGATTTAGGTTCCAGCGCCGCGAGGCGTAAGAGTTCGAGTCTCTTCATCCGCACCAATTAAAACTTCTCTCATGCCGATTGGCCTGGTGGGAGTTCAACGAAGAAGTTGTTTGGCTTCTTTGTTATGCAAGATGGTGGGCGTAGCTCAGTTGGTAGAGCACGGGATTGTGACTCCCGTTGTCGAGGGTTCGATCCCCTTCGTCCACCCCATATTTCGAAAGGCGCCAGATTTAACAGTCTGGCGCCTTTTTTGTTTCTGAGTATTCACCGGCCGCAGGTTCTGGGTCGTATGAGCAGGGCGTTTCGTCGTATTTATGTTTCTCGATGATGCCGCACTGCCCGCCGACCATGCTCGCACGGTCGGCTGCCAGGGCAATGACTGGCAACTGCTTCTATATATAGAAGGGTTGGCGCAGAGCCTCGGCGTGATTGGCTTTATTTGCTACCAGGGCGAGATGCATTCGTGCATTCGCACCTATAAATTGCCTGCTGCGTTTTTACCCGTTTTCAGTAGGGTGACTTCTTGAGTTTGACCTACTAGAATGCATGCCCTTGATTCTGGGGTCGGAAACGGCCGGCCAACGTCTGTGCAACGAGGAATATCCATGCAAGTTTCTGTTGAAAATACTTCTGCTCTTGAGCGCCGCATGAGCATCACCGTGCCGGCTGAGCGCATCGAGACTCAGGTCAACAAGCGTCTGCAGCAGACTGCCCAAAAGGCCAAGATTGCTGGCTTCCGTCCAGGCAAAGTGCCGATGAGCGAAATCAAGCGCCGTTTTGGTGCTGATGCGCGTCAGGAAGCTGTTGGCGACGTTATCCAGTCCTCTTTCTACGAAGCTGTTGTTGAGCAGAAGCTGAACCCGGCTGGCGCGCCTTCGATCGAGCCGAAATCGCTTGAAGCGGGCAAAGATCTGGAATACGTAGCCATTTTCGAAGTGTTCCCTGAGTTCACCGTAGCTGGTTTCGACGGTATCGCTGTTGAGCGCCTGAGCGCTGAAGTGACCGACGCCGATCTGGACAAGATGCTGGACGTGCTGCGCAAGCAGAACACCCGTTTTGAAGTGGCCGATCGCGCTGCCCAGAACGAAGACCAGCTGAACATCGATTTCGTTGGCAAGGTTGACGGTGAAGTGTTCGCGGGTGGTTCCGCCAAAGGTACTCAGCTGGTTCTGGGTTCCGGCCGCATGATCCCTGGTTTCGAAGACGGTCTGGTTGGCGCTAAAGCCGGCGAAGAGCGCGTTCTGAACCTAACCTTCCCAGAGGACTATCAGAACCTCGACCTGGCTGGCAAAACCGCTGAGTTCACCGTTACCGTGAACACTGTTTCCGAGCCAAAACTGCCAGAGCTGAACGAAGAATTCTTCGCTCAATTCGGCATCAAGGAAACCGGTCTGGAAGGCTTCCGCACCGAAGTTCGCAAGAACATGGAGCGCGAGCTGCGTCAGGCGATCAAATCCAAGGTCAAGAATCAGGTAATGGACGGTCTGCTGGCCACCAACCCGATCGAAGTGCCTAAGGCTCTGCTGTCCAACGAAGTTGACCGTCTGCGCGTGCAGGCTGTTCAGCAATTCGGCGGCAACATCAAGCCTGACCAACTGCCGGCCGAGCTGTTCGAAGAACAAGCCAAGCGCCGCGTTGTACTGGGTCTGATCGTGGCTGAAGTGGTCAAGCAATTCGACCTCAAGCCTGACGAAACCCGCGTTCGCGAAATGATTCAGGAAATGGCTTCGGCCTACCAAGAGCCTGAGCAAGTTGTGTCTTGGTACTACAAGAACGACCAGCAGCTGAACGAAGTTCGTTCGGTTGTGCTTGAAGAACAAGTTGTGGATACTGTTCTGCAGAAGGCTAACGTGACCGACAAATCGGTCTCTTACGAAGAAGCAGTCAAGCCGGTAGAAGCTCCACAAGCCGACTGATCGTTTTTGCGCTAAGAAGTACACACCATAAGCCAGCCTTCGTGCTGGCTTATGCGTATTCAAGACATAACTATTTGGGAGTGACTGCAGAGCATGTTCCGTAATTCGTATATTCAGCAGAACTCTGATATCCAGGCCGCTGGCGGCCTGGTCCCGATGGTTGTCGAGCAGTCCGCTCGTGGCGAGCGCGCCTACGACATTTACTCGCGTCTTCTCAAAGAGCGAGTGATCTTTCTGGTGGGTCCGGTAGAGGACTACATGGCCAACCTGATCTGTGCGCAACTGCTGTTCCTTGAAGCGGAAAACCCGGACAAGGACATCCATCTCTATATCAACTCCCCGGGCGGTTCGGTGACGGCGGGCATGTCGATCTACGACACCATGCAGTTCATCAAACCCAACGTATCGACCACCTGTATCGGTCAAGCATGCAGCATGGGTGCTTTCCTGCTGACGGCCGGTGCTCCTGGCAAGCGCTACTGCCTGCCGAACTCGCGTGTGATGATTCACCAGCCACTGGGCGGTTTCCAGGGCCAGGCATCGGATATCGAAATCCATGCCAAGGAAATCCTCTTCATTCGTGAGCGGCTCAACACGCTGATGGCCAAGCACAGCGGGCACACTCTTGAAGAAATCGAGCGTGATACCAACCGCGATAACTTCATGAGCGCAGAGGCCGCGCGTGACTACGGGTTGATCGACGAAGTGATCGCCCAGCGCCCAGCGTAAAAATAAGCAGCTCAATTTAGGGTTGGTCGGCTGGTCTGATCATCGGCGGGCTTGAAAAAGCCCGCAATAGCCTTCATCTTGTGTTGCAAGCCTATCGGATTTGGATCGAACGAATGACTGACACCCGCAACGGCGAGGACAACGGCAAGCTGCTCTATTGCTCCTTCTGTGGCAAAAGCCAGCATGAAGTACGCAAGTTGATTGCCGGCCCCTCGGTCTTTATCTGCGACGAGTGCGTCGACCTGTGCAATGACATCATCCGAGAGGAGGTGCAGGAAGCCCAGGCCGAAAGCAGCGCGCATAAATTGCCTTCGCCTAAAGAAATCAGCGGCATCCTTGATCAGTATGTGATTGGTCAGGAGCGTGCAAAAAAGGTTTTGGCCGTAGCGGTGTACAACCACTACAAACGTCTGAACCAGCGTGACAAAAAGAATGACGACGTCGAACTCGGCAAGAGCAACATCTTGCTGATCGGCCCGACAGGCTCGGGTAAAACCCTGCTTGCCGAAACACTGGCTCGTTTGCTGAACGTTCCGTTCACCATCGCCGACGCGACCACCCTCACCGAGGCTGGCTACGTAGGTGAAGATGTCGAGAACATTATTCAGAAGCTGCTTCAGAAGTGCGATTACGACGTAGAAAAGGCTCAGATGGGCATCGTCTACATCGATGAAATCGACAAGATTTCGCGCAAGTCTGACAACCCGTCGATCACCCGGGACGTTTCCGGTGAAGGCGTGCAGCAGGCCTTGCTTAAATTGATCGAAGGCACGGTCGCTTCCGTTCCACCACAAGGTGGTCGCAAGCATCCGCAGCAGGAATTCCTTCAGGTTGATACCCGTAACATCCTGTTCATCTGCGGTGGTGCATTCTCCGGTCTGGAAAAAGTTATCCAGAACCGTTCCACCAAAGGCGGCATCGGTTTCAACGCCGAAGTGCGCAGCAAGGAAGAAGGCAAGAAAGTAGGCGAGTCCCTGCGTGAAGTCGAACCTGACGATCTGGTCAAGTTCGGTCTGATCCCGGAATTCGTCGGCCGTCTGCCAGTTCTTGCCACGCTGGACGAGCTTGATGAGGCTGCGTTGATGCAGATTCTCACCGAGCCGAAAAATGCTCTGACCAAGCAGTATGCCAAGCTGTTCGAGATGGAAGGTGTGGACCTGGAATTCCGGGCCGATGCGCTGAAATCCGTCGCCAAACGTGCACTGGAACGCAAGACCGGTGCCCGTGGCCTGCGATCGATTCTCGAAGGTGTATTGCTCGACACTATGTACGAAATCCCCTCGCAGTCCGAGGTGAGTAAAGTAGTGATCGATGAAAGCGTTATAGAAGGCAAGTCCAAGCCACTGTATATCTACGAAAACAGTGAGCCGGCTGCCAAGGCCGCGCCAGACGCCTAAGCGTCACGCAGCTGGAATAAAGAAGGGGCCTTCGGGCCCCTTTTCTTTTTGCGCGTTTTAACGCTGTCTTTGTGCTTGTTTTTTTCAAGGGCAGCCCCCATCTTGGTTTCAAGCTTACTTCCATCTGTTTACGGCCATATGGCCGCCGTAGAGGCGAAATCATGAAGACAACCATCGAATTGCCTCTCCTGCCATTGCGTGATGTTGTGGTTTATCCGCACATGGTTATCCCGCTGTTCGTGGGGCGCGAGAAATCCATCGAAGCCCTCGAGGCAGCGATGACGGGCGACAAGCAGATCCTTCTGCTGGCTCAGAGAAACCCTGCTGACGACGATCCCGGTGAAGAAGCACTTTATCGCGTAGGTACCATTGCGACCGTTCTGCAGCTGCTCAAGCTGCCTGATGGCACGGTCAAGGTTCTGGTCGAAGGTGAGCAGCGGGGCGCTGTGGAGCGCTTCAGCGAAGTGGACGGCCACTGCCGTGCCGAAGTCTCCCTGATCGACGAAGTCGACGCACCCGAGCGCGAGTCCGAAGTATTCGTTCGTAGCTTGCTGGCGCAGTTTGAGCAGTATGTTCAGCTGGGCAAGAAGGTCCCTGCGGAAGTCCTGTCGTCGCTGAACAGCATCGACGAGCCAGGGCGTCTGGTCGACACCATGGCCGCGCACATGGCCCTGAAAATCGAGCAGAAGCAGGAAATTCTCGAAATTATCGATTTGTCAGCTCGTGTTGAGCACGTGCTGGCGTTGCTGGACGCCGAGATCGACTTGCTGCAAGTCGAGAAGCGCATTCGCGGTCGCGTCAAAAAGCAAATGGAGCGCAGTCAGCGCGAGTACTACCTGAATGAGCAGATGAAGGCCATTCAGAAAGAACTCGGCGACAGCGACGAGGGCCACAACGAAATCGAAGAGCTGAAAAAGCGCATCGATGCCGCTGGCCTGCCAAAAGATGCCCTGGCCAAAGCCCAGGGTGAACTGAACAAGCTCAAGCAAATGTCGCCGATGTCCGCGGAAGCCACCGTGGTGCGGTCGTACATCGACTGGCTGGTCCAGGTGCCGTGGAAGGCTCAGAGCAAAGTCCGCCTGGATCTTGCTCGTGCCGAAGACATTCTCGACGCCGACCACTACGGTCTGGAAGAAGTCAAAGAACGCATCCTCGAATACCTCGCCGTGCAAAAACGCGTGAAGAAAATTCGCGGACCGGTGTTGTGCCTGGTCGGACCTCCGGGTGTGGGTAAAACTTCCCTGGCCGAGTCGATCGCTCACGCCACCAACCGTAAATTCGTGCGCATGGCACTCGGCGGCGTACGTGATGAAGCGGAAATTCGTGGTCATCGCCGTACTTACATCGGTTCGATGCCAGGAAGATTGATTCAAAAGATGACAAAAGTGGGCGTTCGCAACCCGCTGTTCCTGCTCGATGAAATCGACAAAATGGGCAGCGATATGCGGGGCGATCCGGCGTCGGCGTTGCTGGAAGTGCTCGATCCCGAGCAGAACCACAACTTCAACGATCATTACCTCGAAGTCGACTACGACCTGTCCGATGTGATGTTCCTTTGCACCTCCAACTCCATGAACATTCCGCCGGCGCTGCTGGACCGGATGGAAGTGATTCGTCTGCCGGGCTACACCGAAGACGAAAAGATCAACATTGCCGTCAAGTACCTCACGCCCAAGCAGATTACGGCTAACGGCTTGAAGAAAGGCGAGCTGGAATTCGAATCCGAAGCGATCCGCGACATCATTCGCTACTACACCCGCGAGGCCGGCGTACGCGGGCTTGAGCGTCAGATTGCCAAGGTTTGCCGCAAAACGGTCAAAGAGCATGCCCTGGAAAAACGCTTCTCGGTGACCGTCACGGCGGACATGCTGGAGCACTTCCTCGGCGTGCGTAAATTCCGCTACGGCCTGGCTGAATCGCAGGATCAAATCGGTCAGGTGACCGGGCTGGCCTGGACTCAAGTGGGCGGCGAACTGCTGACCATTGAAGCAGCTGTTGTGCCTGGCAAAGGCCAGTTGATCAAGACCGGTTCGTTGGGTGATGTGATGGTCGAATCGATCACTGCAGCTCTTACCGTAGTGCGCAGTCGTGCGAAGAGCCTGGGGATTCCCCTGGACTTCCACGAGAAGCGCGATACGCATATCCACATGCCAGAGGGGGCGACCCCGAAAGACGGTCCTAGCGCTGGTGTGGGCATGTGCACGGCCCTGGTGTCGGCATTGACCGGGATTCCGGTTCGCGCTGATGTCGCCATGACGGGTGAAATCACCCTGCGTGGGCAGGTGCTGGCGATTGGTGGCTTGAAAGAAAAACTGCTCGCGGCTCACCGCGGTGGGATCAAGACGGTGATCATTCCTGAAGAGAACGTACGCGATCTGAAGGAAATTCCTGACAATATCAAGCAAGATCTGCAGATTAAACCAGTTAAATGGATTGACGAGGTCCTGCAAATTGCGCTGCAATACGCGCCGGAGCCCTTGCCTGATGTGGCTCCCGAGATAGTTGCGAAGGATGAAAAACGCGAGTCTGACTCTAAGGAAAGAATTAGCACGCATTAGTACGCATTTGCCTGGGGGGCTTCCTTGACAGCTTTTTAGAGCCCTTGTTATAAAGCGGCTCTTATAGTGTCTGTAGGCCATTCAGCACTCGTTTTTGCTTTCACCAAAAAACTTAGAATCATACTCAAATAGATATAAGGGGACTTAGAGTGAACAAGTCGGAACTGATTGATGCTATCGCTGCATCCGCTGATATCCCGAAAGCTGCTGCTGGCCGTGCGCTGGACGCTGTAATCGAATCCGTCACTGGCGCTCTCAAGGCTGGCGACTCTGTTGTTCTGGTTGGTTTCGGTACTTTCTCCGTGACTGATCGTCCAGCTCGCATCGGTCGTAACCCACAGACCGGTAAGACGCTGGAAATCGCAGCCGCTAAAAAGCCAGGTTTCAAAGCCGGTAAAGCGCTGAAAGAAGCTGTCAACTAAGTACGATTCAGGTTTTTGCCTATCCGGGTCGGGGTCATACCTGACCTGGCAGCGGAGCGGTAGTCCAGTCGGCACATTGCCGGTCCGAGACACCGAGGGTCGCATGTTCGAACCCATCGGTCCGCTCCGCCAGTTACGAGAAGGCGCATCCTCGGATGCGCCTTTCTTCTATCCGGATTCTACCCACGCTCCACGGTTGCCTAAATTTGAAGTTCAACCGTTTCTGGGGGACGCATGCTGCAGAATATCAGGGACAATTCACAAGGCTGGATTGCCAAAACCATTATCGGGATCATCGTTGTACTGATGGCGTTCACCGGTGTCGAAGCCATATTTCAGGCAACGAGCAACAGCCAGGACGCGGCCAAGGTCAACGGTGAAGAAATCAGCCAGAACGAGCTGAGCCAGGCGGTTGATATGCAACGCCGTCAACTCATGCAACAGCTGGGTAAAGATTTCGACGCTTCCTTGCTCGACGAAAAAATGCTGCGCGAATCGGCTCTCAAGGGCCTGATCGATCGCAAGCTGCTGCTGCAAGGCGCAGAAGACTCGAAATTCGCTTTTTCCGAAGCCGCTTTGGACCAGGTGATCCTGCAAACGCCTGAATTCCAGGTGGATGGCAAGTTCAGTGCCGAGCGTTTCGATCAGGTTATTCGTCAACTGGGCTACAGCCGGATGCAGTTCCGCCAGATGCTGGCTCAGGAAATGCTGATTGGTCAGTTGCGCGCCGGTTTGGCGGGCAGCGGCTTTGTCACCGATGCTCAGGTACTGGCATTCGCCCGTCTGGAAAAACAGACCCGCGATTTCGCCACCTTGAACGTCAAGGCCGACCCTGCTGCGGTGAAGCTGACCGACGATGAGGTCAAGGCTTACTACGACGAACACGCCAAGGAATTCATGACGCCGGATCAGGTGGTCATTGACTACCTCGAATTGAAGAAGTCCTCCTTCTTTGATCAGGTCAGCGTGAATGACGAAGACCTGCAAGCGGCGTATCAGAAAGAAATCGCGAACCTGGCCGAGCAACGCCGGGCTGCGCACATTCTGATCGAAGTGAACGATAAAATGACCGAGGCGCAAGCCAAGGCCAAGATCGAAGACATCCAGGCCCGTCTGGCCAAAGGCGAGAAATTCGAGGCGTTGGCCAAGGAATTCTCCCAGGATCCGGGTTCGGCCAACAACGGTGGTGACCTCGGCTACGCAGGTCCAGGTGTTTACGATCCGGCGTTCGAGACAGCGTTGTATGCGCTGAACAAGGACCAGGTTTCCGCACCGGTTCGTACGGACTTCGGTTTTCACCTGATCAAGCTGTTGGGTGTTGAAGCGCCTGAAGTGCCGACGTTTGCCAGCCTGAAAGACAAGCTGACCCGCGAGGCGAAAACCCAGCAGGTTGAACAGCGTTTCGTCGAGGCGACCAAGCAATTGGAAGATTCGTCGTTTGAAGCTTCCGATCTGGCTCAGCCGGCTCAAGACCTGAAGTTGACCGTTCACACCTCCAAGCCATTTGGCCGTGAAGGTGGCGAGGGTGTTGCAGCCAACCGTGCCGTGATCGCTGCAGCGTTCAGCCCGGAAGTTCTGGATGAAGGTGCCAACAGCACTGCCATCGAACTGGATCCTGAAACTGTGATCGTGCTGCGTGCCAAGGAACACTTGAAGCCTGCACAATTGCCGCTGGAAAGCGTGAATGCCAGCATTCGCCAGCAATTGGCCATGGAACACGCCAGCGCTGCTGCGAAAACCAAGGCTGATGAGCTGATCGCCAGCCTGCGTGATGGCAAGACTCCTCTGGACAAGGCTGTTGAGGGCCAAAACTGGAAAGTCACCGAGGCGGCGACTCGCGGTCAGGAAGGGATCGACCCTACCGTGCTGCAAGCGCTGTTCCGTATGCCGAAGCCCGCTGCCAAGGACAAGCCGACTTTCAATAGCGTGACCCTGGCGGATGGTAGCCTGGTGATCGTGCGCTTGAACGGCGTCAACGAAGCCGCTGCACCGACCGAAGAAGAGAAGGCCCAATACCGTCGCTTCCTCGCCTCGCGCATCGGCCAGCAAGACTTTGCGGCCTATCGCAAGCAGCTGGAGAGCTCCGCAGACATCAAGCGTTTCTGATGCCTGACTGAGTTATCCGCGTAATAAAAAGACCCCAGCCGACCAGCTGGGGTTTTTTATGGGCACAAATAAAATAATCGATGGTCAGTACCTCTGTAACTGATTCAAGACACAATCGATGTCACGCTAATCATCGATCTGTTGCACAATACGCCCCGAATCGTTTTCCTCAGGATGTTCAATGTTTAAATCATTTCCCATGCGGGTTGTTGGACTGGCGTTGGTACTGGCGGCTGCTGCCGGCTGTTCGTCAAAAAAATCCGCGATCTATGAGCATGAGAATTTCGATGATTCCGGAACGTTTTCTCGCAATTACCCGGTGACAGATGCGCAAACGTGCGAAGCCGCTCGCAGGGCCTTGCTCAGTCAGGGCTACATCATCACCAGCAGCGATCCGAAACTGGTGAGCGGGCACAAGAGCTTCCAGCAAACCGGCGAGACCCACATGGAGATCAGCTTCAGCGTGGTCTGTGCCGATGATGGTAGCGAAGGGCATCACGCCACCATGTTCGCCAACGCCTTGCAGGACCGCTATGCGCTGAAGAAGACCAATAACTCCGCCAGTCTCGGTGTGGGTGTGCTGGGTTCGGTGTCGATGCCGATTGGTTCGTCCGATGACTCGATGGTCAAGGTCGCGAGCGAGACCGTGTCGTCCGCCAAGTTCTACGAGCGATTCTTCGCCTTGGTCGAACTCTTCCTGCCGCCTGAAGCGAAAAAGGCTGCGCACATCGTCGAGAAGCCGAAAACCGATCTGGGTGTACCTGAAGTGAAGGCTGCACCGGCGCCGTTGGCACCCACGCCAGCCCCTGCCACGCCAGCTCCTGTCCCAGCGGCCCCCGCGCCGGCTCCGGCAGCCGAACCTGCGCCAGCACCCGTTGAAGCCGCACCCGCAGCCTCCGAGCCCGTAGCGCCACCGGCTGAATCGGCGCCGATCACTCCGGTCGATACCGTTGAGCCCGCACCATCAACGGAAACGGTAACCCCACCTCAGGAATCGAGCCTGCCGCCACCGAGCGAGCCCATTCCTTCAGGCCAGTAAACCCCGTTTAAATTGACCGTCGTCAACCCAGGCCGTAGTCATACGGCCTGTTCGAAAAAATCCTGTGATAAATCCTTGGACGCCTGCTACGTTTTATTAGTAGCTGCTGAACGTCGTACGTAAGTGCGTCATTTTTCTTTCACGTGGGCACTTTATGCTCAAGGCGTGGGTCATTTATTCAGGCATTTTTTAAACGAGTGGTGGGGGAGTCAAAATGGACGATTATCAAGAAGAGCTGCTCGAGTATCAGGCATTCGAACTGGATCCGCTGGAACCAGCAGAGGACGCTACAGAACTGTAAACATCAGGCGGATTGGCGATGACTTCGGCGAAATTCGCCGGGCGTCTGACCGTTCCAGCGTTTGAAAGCCCGTTGAAACGCCTCGGCTGATGCAAAGCCCAGCAGGTAGGCGATTTCACCGAACGCCAGTTCGGTATCACGGATGTAGGTCATCGCCAGGTCGCGGCGAGTGTCGTTGAGAATCGCGCGAAATTGCGTACCTTCTTCGGCAAGTTTGCGGCGCAAGGTCCAGGTGGGCAGCTTCAAACGTGCCGCCACTTCTTCCAGGTCAGGTTCCTGGCCACCATTGAGCAACGGCCCAAGCAGCTGAGTGATGCGTTCACGCAAGCTGCGCGTGCGGGTCAATTGTTCCAATTCCCGTTCACATAACTGCAGCAGGTGTCGCCAGGTACTCGGGCAGTGTTCCGGGTTGCGCAGGGCGAGGCTGGCCAGGCTCAAACGCAGCTGATTATGTTCGCAGCCAAACAGGATCGGGCACTCACCCAGCACTGCATACGCATTGATATAAGTGGGTGCCTCGAACTCGATTTCGATGCGTTCGACACGCAGTGGGGCAGGGCTGATGCTGGACAATTGCTGCTGCCAGCCGGAGATGATCGAGTCCACCACAAAGCGGTTATAGGCGTTGTAAGGGCTGATGGAATAGAACCGCAGCCACGCGCCTTGGGCATCTTCATGGAAGCTCGATTGACCACGATAGTTGGAACCGTACAGTGCTTCGAAGCGAATCAGGCACCGCGCCGCCTCGCGCACCGTCGGTGCCTGGGCGGCGGTCACCCCGGCCAGGCCTGCCTGACTCAGGCGACTGAGTTGGCCCATGCGTAAACCCAGTGCCGGGTCGCCGGTCAGCTGAATGGCGCTGTGACCCAGGCGCATATAGCGCGGAATCGAGAGTCGGGCGCCTGCTTCGCTCAAGCGCGCAGCATCGAGGCCGTATTGCTCCAGCAACGGCTGCGGGTCCAGAGCGTAACTGCGCACGGCGTCCGCCAGGCTATGAACGAAGCCTACCGACAGATCCCCAAGGCGCATCGGCAGTGGTTTCATGACTTACAACCACAGGTTCAGCAAACGTGCACCATGGGCGTTGCCGTCGGCGAAATGCTGCCCGTTGCTGCTGAGAAAACTTTGACCGGCACTGCCTTTATCCCAGAACTGGCCACGCAGGAACACGCTCATGCCGGCGATGGCCTGGCTGCTGGGCGGCTGGGCCGTCAGTGTCAGGCGTTGCCAGGCCTGGCCTTCACTGAGCTCGCCGGCCTTGAGGCTGATTGAGCTCGGTGTCGTCAACCCTTTGTAACCGCGCCACGGCTTGTCCCAGGCTCCGCGACCGGCGACATACGCCGGCACGGCGATCAGTTGGGCGCCCTGACTGTCGAGCTTGCGGTAGTTGTCCGGATACCAGCTGTCGCTGCCGATCAACACACCCAGACGTCCGGCAGGGGTGTCAACGACATTCAGGTCATGCTCACCGTTCGCCGCGATGACATCACTTTGATCGAAGATCGGGTGCATTTGACGTTGCGGCTGACCAATGGGCAGTCCGTCGCGATCGAACACGACGGAGCTGTTGAACAGCGCGCCACGACCGATTTTCAGCGTACCGTCGATGACGCTCGGCTCGGGCAGCACGATGGAACCCGCGACCAGGGTCACGCGGAATTCTTTCGCCAGGCCACCAAACAACGCCTGGTAATCCTTTGCCATGCCTTTGGCTTTCATACGCAAGTGCGCATCATCCACGCGGTTCTCACCTTTGGCGGCGATCAGCGCGCGGGCGAACTTCAATGGATTGCTCACCGCCAGCCAGTTCATGGCGTCTTTCAAGGTGTTGGCCTGGTACAGCTCATCCTTCTCGCCACTGACCATCAGCCAGGTGCCGATGTGTTCAGGCAGTACGACGATGGTTTTTTCGTTGAGCAGGCCTTGCTCCTGAGCCTTCTGCAGATACGCGGCGAGCTTGCGGTGCAAGCGCTCGGAGCTTTGGTAGTCGGTGGGAAACAGCTCGGGCTGGATGCCCAGCAGGTTGCCATGATCCGCGGGCGTCCCCTGGTCGACAGCGAGATCGATACGCAGGTCTGACAGGTAATGCCCCACCGGTCTGTCCGCGGCCCACATTGCGTAGGTCGTCAGGGCGGCAATCAATGCCATGGAAAAGGTCAGGTACAGAAGTTTGCGCATGGGAAAACAGTCAACGGCCGTGTGCAGGATTCGCGACTAGGGTAGGGCCCATGTCGCCGCTTGCCAAGGGGCGCTGCGCATTTGGATCAATAAGTTGTCAGTTACGGTCATTGAGCGACAGCGTCGCGGCTCTTAGTCTGTCGAACATGACTGATGGGGGCCGCAGAGCTCCCGCATTTTTTCCGTGATCGCTCGTTGTGGAGTTACCGATGGCCGCCGCTCATTACCCGCACCTGTTGGCCCCGCTGGACCTGGGTTTTACCACGTTGCGTAACCGCACCCTGATGGGCTCGATGCACACGGGGCTCGAAGAGAAACCGGGTGGTTTCGAGCGCATGGCGGCGTACTTTGCCGAACGTGCCCTTGGCGGCGTTGGCTTGATGGTGACCGGCGGCATTGGCCCGAACGACGAGGGTGGCGTGTACTCCGGTGCGGCCAAGCTCACCACCGAGGAAGAAGCGCTCAAGCACCAGATCGTCACCCGTGCGGTGCACGAGGCGGGCGGCAAGATCTGCATGCAGATCCTCCACGCCGGGCGCTATGCCTACAGCCCGAAACAAGTCGCGCCGAGTGCGATTCAGGCGCCGATCAACCCGTTCAAGCCTAAAGAGCTGGACGAGGAAGGTATCGAGAAACAGATCAGCGATTTCGTGACCTGCTCGACCCTGGCGCAAAAAGCCGAGTACGACGGTGTCGAAATCATGGGCTCGGAAGGTTATTTCATTAACCAGTTCCTCGCCGCTCACACCAACCACCGCACCGACCGTTGGGGTGGCAGCTACGAAAACCGCATGCGCCTGCCAGTAGAGATCGTGCGCCGGGTGCGCGAAGCCGTTGGCCCGAATTTCATCATTATTTTCCGCCTGTCGATGCTCGACCTGGTGGAAGGCGGCAGCACCTGGGAAGAAATCGTGACCCTGGCCAAGGCCATCGAACAGGCCGGGGCAACGATCATCAACACTGGCATCGGCTGGCACGAAGCGCGGATTCCGACCATTGCCACCAAGGTTCCACGCGCGGCATTCAGCAAAGTCACGGCCAAGCTGCGGGGTTCGGTGAGCATTCCATTGATCACCACCAACCGTATCAACACGCCGGAAGTCGCCGAGCAGATTCTGGCCGAAGGTGACGCCGACATGGTGTCCATGGCACGGCCGTTCCTCGCCGACCCGGATTTCGTCAACAAGGCCGCCGCCGGCCGTGGCGATGAAATCAACACGTGCATCGGTTGCAACCAGGCCTGCCTGGACCACACGTTCGGTGGCAAGTTGACCAGTTGCCTGGTGAACCCTCGGGCCTGTCATGAAACCGAGCTCAACTACCTGCCAGTGAAGCAGATCAAGAAAATCGCGGTAGTCGGTGCCGGTCCTGCAGGTTTGTCGGCAGCGACCGTGGCGGCTGAGCGTGGCCATCAGGTGACGTTGTTCGATTCGGCCAGCGAAATCGGTGGTCAGTTCAACATCGCCAAGCGCGTACCGGGTAAGGAAGAGTTTTTCGAAACCTTGCGTTATTTCGGCCGCAAATTGCAGACCACCCACGTCGAGGTGTGCCTGAACACACGTGTCGATGTGGCCACACTGGTGGCAGGCGGTTACGACGAGATCATCCTCGCCACGGGTATCGCCCCAAGAACGCCGGCCATTCCCGGTGTCGAGAATGCCAAGGTGTTGAGCTACCTGGACGTGATCCTGGAGCGCAAACCGGTGGGCAAACGTGTCGCCGTCATCGGCGCGGGTGGTATTGGTTTTGACGTGTCGGAATTCCTCGTGCATCAGGGCGTGTCCACCAGCCTTGATCGTGAAGCATTCTGGAAAGAATGGGGCATCGACACCCATCTGGAAGCACGCGGCGGCGTCGCCGGCATCAAGGCCGAGCCACATGCTCCGGCCCGCGAAGTGTTCCTGCTGCAACGCAAGAAATCCAAGGTGGGCGACGGCCTGGGTAAAACCACTGGCTGGATTCACCGTACAGGTCTTAAAAACAAACAGGTGCAAATGCTCAACAGCGTCGAATACCTGAAGATCGACGATGAAGGCTTGCATATCCGCATTGGTGAAACCGGTGAGCCGCAGGTGCTGGCCGTGGACAATATCGTGATCTGTGCCGGTCAGGATCCATTGCGCGAGTTGCAGGACGGCTTGACTGCCGCGGGTCAGAATGTGCATTTGATCGGTGGTGCGGACGTGGCGGCAGAGCTCGATGCCAAGCGCGCGATCAATCAGGGTTCGCGGTTGGCTGCCGAGTTGTAACTTTCGAAAATCCTTGTAGCAGCTGGCGCAGCCTGCGCCAGCTGCTACAAGGCCTGCGGTGACTGTTAGACTCGATTCTTTTCCAGATCGCGCACAGCCAATGCTTTTTCCCTCGTCCAGCTGGCTTCCCCCGATTCCCCTTGAACTCGTGAATTTCGACTGGCTTACCCACGCCGGTATCGAATTGGCGATTCTGCGTCTTGACCAGATAGATCCGCTGATCAGCGGCAACAAGTGGTTCAAGCTTATCGAGCATCTGAAGGCGGCCGACCAGTGCGCAGCCAAAGGCATCATCAGTCTCGGTGGTGCGCATTCCAACCACCTGCACGCGCTCGCCGCCGCTGGTAAGCGCTTTGGGTTTCCCACTGTCGGCCTGTTGCGCGGTCACCCTCAGGAAACTCCTACGGTCGAAGACCTTCACGCGTTCGGCATGCAATTGCATTGGCTGGGTTATGGCGGTTATCGAGCGCGGAACACGCCGGGTTTCTGGTTGCCCTGGCAGGCGCAGTATGCGGATTTTCAAGCGGTTCCCGAAGGCGGCGGTGGGCTTCTGGGCGCGCGAGGTTGCATGCAGCTCAAGGCTGCCGTCCACGATCAATTGCGCAGTGTGGGATGGCGTGATTACGACGGTTGGTGGCTGGCCTGCGGTACCGGAACCACCTTGGCCGGATTGGTATTGGCGGAAGCGGGAGAGCATCCGGTGTATGGCGCACTGGCGGTGCCTGATGATCATGGC
Source organism: Pseudomonas sp. p50(2008) (assembly GCF_015351605.1). NCBI lineage: Bacteria > Pseudomonadati > Pseudomonadota > Gammaproteobacteria > Pseudomonadales > Pseudomonadaceae > Pseudomonas > Pseudomonas sp. p50(2008). Next base: position 327,175 of record NZ_JACMYF010000006.1, on the reverse strand, counting down.
GTGGCGCAGCAGGTCCAATCAATTGTGCAAGAAGCGGGCTTGCGACAGCCCCTGTACGAACTGCTCGATGCGAGCCGTGGCGGCTTTGCCAAAGTCGATCCGCTGTTGCTCGAATTCATCGGACAGGCTGAACAGGCCTGCGGTGTTCCCCTCGAACCGCTGTACACCGGCAAGGCACTGCTGGCGCTCAAGCAGCAGGTGGCAGCCGGACGGTTCAAGAAAGGTACGCGCTTGATCTTCGTCCACACCGGCGGCTTGCAGGGGCGCCGAGGATTCATCTCGCAATTCTGATGGCGCTGCAAACCATTGCAGGAGTGAGCCTGCTCGCGATAGCGGAGTGTCAATCGGCATCAATGTTATCTGACACTCCGCCATCGCGAGCAGGCTCACTCCCACAGGGGGCCGGTTCTTGCTGGTGTCAGATATCGCGGCTCACCCGTTTGGGCATCATCCGCAGAAGGGTGTTATCGCGCACCACGTAATGGTGATAAATCCCCGCCAACGCATGCAGGCCGATCAGCCAGTAGCCGATCGTTCCGCCCAGCACGTGCCAGCCTTCGATCTGTTTCGCCAGCGCCTTGTCTTCCGACAACAGCATTGGCAGGTCGACGCCATAAAACATCACCTGATGGCCTTTGGCGCTGGTCACCAGCCATCCCAGAATCGGCATGGCAATCATGAAAATATACAGCGCCCAGTGCATCAGTCTGGCCAATACCGTCTGCCACTGAGGCGATGCCGGGAAGATTTTTGGCGCCGGGCCGAGGCTGCGCGCGAACAGGCGTAGCCAGACCAACACAAATACCGTCAGGCCAAGCAGGAAATGCGATTCAGTGATCAGCGTCCGGCCGCCACTGCCCTTGGGAAAGATCCCGCGAAATTCAATGCAGGCATACACCAGTGCCAACAACACCAGCATCAACCAATGCAACGTGATCGATACGGTGCTGTAGCGTGATTCGGAGTTCGTCCAGGGCATACGGGTGTTCCTCACAGGTCGGTTCCAGCGTCACCGTTCTCATCCGACGGCGTGCTTTAACTGTAAGCCTGTTTCATCAGGTTTGCCTGAGGCTATTGACCTTTCAATGCTCTGGCTCAACAGATTGACCACAAAAAAGCGCCAGTTCCGCTAAAGAACTGGCGCTTTGAAATCCCCCGTTCGAGTTGATCAGCTGCTTTGTGGCATTTCACCGTTCGCCAGGCGCTTGTTGATATCGGCGATCACCTCCGGCAAATCGGCAATGGTATCGATCATGTAGTGAGGGCGAGAGCCTTCGAACATCCCGTGGATACGCGTGCGCTCGCTGTCCAGCTGGTCGCTGCCGAGGGCGCGAAAACCTTCATAATCCAGGCCCAATGCGTTGCCCGAGCAGATCAGTGCCACGGTCCACATGCCGGCGCGACGACCTTCGAGAATGCCCGGCACCGTGTCATCGATTTTCACGCAGGCCGCGACATCGTCGATCCCCAGGGCGATGACATTGGCCAGTGCCTGTGCCGGCCATGGACGACCGTTCGGAACTTCATCGGTGGCCACCACGTGGTCGGCGATGTAGCCGTTGGTGGCCGCCAGTTCGACCACTTTGTCCATGACCTGTTTCGGGTAACCGGAGCAGGAACCGATCTTGATCCCTTGTTGGCGCAGGAGGGCGATGGTGTCCAGCGCGCCCGGAATCAATGCCGAGTGCTCCGCGATCTTTTCAATCTGCAAAGGCATGAAGCGTTTGTAGATGGCGGTGACGTCATCGTCGGTTGGCGTGCGGCCGAACACCGCGCGATAACGCTCTGCCACTTGCGGCTGGTTGCACAGGGTGCGGATGTGATCCCACTTGCCCATGCCCATCGGACCGCGGGCTTCTTCGATCGACACCTGGACGTCGAACTCGGCGAAGGCCTCGACAAAAATCTGCGTCGGCGCGAAGGAACCGAAATCGACCACGGTGCCGGCCCAGTCGAGGATCGCGGCCTGGAGTTTGGTTGGGTTTGCGTAGTTCATGGTAATCAAATCCTGTCGTTGGAAAAATGATAATCCCTGTAGCGGCAGCCTCGCAGGCTCGGCAACTGCTACAGAGGGTCGGGAGTCAAATTTCTAAAACTTCCATCTCACGCAACACTTCACCGACCGCCGCCACGGCCGCGTGCATCTCGGCCTGATTAACGTGGCCAATGCAACCGACGCGGAACGTTTCAACCTGGGTCAGCTTTCCGGGATAAAGAATGAAACCCTTGGCTTTCACGCGCTCGTAGAACTCCTTGAACTGGTAGCGCGGATCGTTTGGCGCGTGGAACGTCACGATGATCGGCGCCTGGATCGCGGCAGGCAGGAAGCTGCGCAAGCCCAGACGGGCCATGTCATCCAGCAGCACCTGGCAATTGTTCGCATAGCGTTGATGCCGGGCCGGCAAGCCGCCTTCTTCGTTGTATTGCAAGAGGGCTTCGTGCAGCGCGGCGACCACGTGAGTCGGCGGAGTGAAGCGCCATTGGCCGGTCTTGGCCATGTAGGCGTGCTGGTCGTACAGGTCCATCGCCAGGGAGTGGGAATTACCGGCGGCATTTGCCAGGGATTCTTTGCGAGCGAACACGAACCCCATACCCGGTACGCCCTCGAGGCATTTGCCCGAGGCGGCGATCAACGCGTCAAACGGCACCTGCTGCGCATCGATCGGCAGGCCTGCGAAGGAGCTCATGGCGTCGATGATCAGGCGTTTGCCGTGCTGCGCAACGACCTGGGCGATGTCTGGCAGCGGGTTGAGGATGCCGGTGCTGGTTTCGCAGTGGATCAGCGCGATGTGAGTAATGCTGGAATCGGCGTGAAGCAGGCGATCCACGTCGGCGGCGGTGGTCGGTTCGTCTTCGGCGGTTTCGAAGGTGCTGAACGAGCGACCCAGCACTTCACAGATTTTCGCCAGGCGTTTGCCGTAGGCACCGTTGATCAGCACCAGGACCTTGCCGTCACGGGGCACCAGGGTGCCGATCGCCGCTTCGACCGCGAAGGTCCCGCTGCCTTGCAGAGGCACACAGTGATGGCTTTCGGCGCCATTGATGATGGTGAGCAGTTGCTCGCACACGCTGGCGGTTAGTTGATTGAACCGGTCATCCCATGAACCCCAATCGACCATCATGGCCTGGCGAGTGCGGGCCGACGTGGTCAGTGGGCCAGGGGTGAGCAGGATGGGTTCGGCAGTACTCAATCTCGTGTCCTCGTAATCAATGGGGTAAAGCTACGGGGCTTAAATTGCAATTTGCCGTGCTATCAATCAAATTGTTTATTGTTATGCCAACCATCAGTGAGAGTTATTCATGAACTTGTTCCAGCTCCGCGCGTTCGATGCCGTGGCCCGCGAAGGCAGTTTTACCCGGGCTGCTGCGCGGTTGTTCATCAGCCAGCCTGCGGTCACCGGGCACATCAAGGCGCTGGAAGAGCATTACCAGATCACTTTGTTGCGGCGCACGGCGCGACGGGTGGAGCTGACGGAGGAGGGGATAAAGCTCGCCGCCATCACCCGGGCGATGTTTGGTCTTGCTGAAGAGGCGCAGGTGATGCTGGAGGCAAATCGACAACTGCTGACCGGGCGTCTGGAGGTGGCCGCGGACGGGCCGCACCTGGTCATGCCGATGCTGGCCAGCTTGCGTGCGAGGTATCCGGGCGTCACGGTGAACCTGCGCTTGGGTAATGCTCAGGAAACGCTGACGGCGCTGTTGTCAGAGCATGCCGACGTGGCCGTGCTGACCGAGGTTGAGCCGCGCAAGGGGCTGCACTTGCAGGCGTTGAGCGAATCGCGAATCTGCGCGCTGGTGCCGGCGGGGCATCCATGGGCGCAGCGTTCCAAGGCCGTGCACATCAAGGAATTGGATCAGGTGATCATGGTGTTGCGTGAGCCGGGCTCGGTGACCCGGAGCACGTTTGATGACGCCTGTGCTCAAGCGAAGGTTAATCCGCGCGTACTGCTGGAGCTGGACAGCCGTGAGGCGGTAACGGAAGCGGTGGCTGCGGAGTTGGGGGTTGGCGTGGTGTCTTCGGTAGAGGTAAGCCACGACCCGAGGGTGGTGGCGGTCACGATTATCGGTGACGGGCTGGCTAACCGGCACCTGATCGGGTGCATGGAGCGGCGTCGCAATTTGCGGTTGATACAGGCGTTTTTCGAGTTGGCGCCCGGGATGAGTTGACCGCCATCCCTGTACCATCCAGATGCAATGTTTGACTCAACGATTGATCAACCAATCAAACAACAGGCCGGTATTGCCGCCGTGTTGCGGCTCGGGCTTGCTCTGTCGGGATTGTCTGCTGCCAGCCCACATCACCGGGCGATCCGGGTCGCTGTCGAGAAAACTGACGAATACGTCAGTACCGGCTTTCGGCAGTCCGACAAGGTTCGAGTGAGCGTCCGGTGTCGCGCAGACGATGGGCACCCACATGCCGTCGGGCTCTTCCGGGTCGGGTTCGGACGTTGGCCACAACCTGACCTGAACGCGACCTTGATCATCCCGTGTGGCGGGTTGTCCTGGACAGCCAAGTACGCGCGCGGGCTGATACCCGGGAATGCGGGTTTTAGTGCGCGTGACTGGCGGCCGGAAAACCGTTGACCAGGGAATGGCGGTGAATTGATTGTGGTAACTCGCGGCAATGCTGTCCTGGGCCAGAATCGAGGGATGCTGCCCGTGGTGCCGGACCTCGGTGAGCAGCCACTGATCGTTGAAGCTCATGATGGGATGCTCTGAGACCTGGACAATCCGTGCGCTGCGCAATGCAGGCTGTGTGCTTTCACCATGGATTTGCTGCGGTGTGCAGCGCAGGCGCTCCAGTTTCCGTTGGCTGCATTGCTGGTGATGAACCTGCTCGGGAGTGGACAGAACGGCAGTTCGCGATGCCTTGGCGAAGGCGTGGTTGGCGGCATCGCCGAGCGTGTCGGGTATACCGCGATTTTTCGCCTGCCGTTGTGCGTGCGTGTGCAGGGCATCGTGGCGCTGATACAACCGCGTAATCGCCGACGTCCTGTTGAAGTCATCTCCCTCCTGTTGGAAAGGCGCCAGTCGCGGGTCCTGAGGGAAGCTCAGGCTGTCATCGGCCAGCACCAGCACGTGACCTTTCCGGTGATGTTCGAAGTGAAAGTGGATGCCTTCTTCTTCGCACAGTCGCTTCAACAGGGCCAGATCACTTTCCTCGTACTGAATGCAAAAAGGTCGGGGTGGGTACAGGCCGTTCAGCTCGATGCGATAGCTCTCTTCGGGCAGTTCATTTTGCTCCAGTAGTTGACGCAGGATGGTCGGCACGTCGAGGTGATGAAACACCCGGCGGCAGGTGTCTGATTCCAGCCTTTGAAGGTAGGGAACTACTGTCAGCGTGTAGCCGATCTGAAGCGATCCATGATGCTCGCGTGTGGCGCTGTGGACACTGCCATGAATCCCGTCGCCGTTCCCCAGATCGAGAAAAACCGGCTTTCGCAGCAGCCTGCCGAAGTCCATGGCCGGTGCCATGGCAATCACCTCAATCTCGAAACGATAGAGCTGGTTGAGTCCTTCAGAACCCCTGAACCGCACTGCCTGAAGCGTCAGATCGCCCTCCAGGAGAGTGAGCGTGAAGGGGCTTTCCTTGTCGTTATGCATAGGGCGCGCTTCTGCTGTGAGTACGGATGCAGAGGGTACGAAACCGCAGCAGATTAGGGATGCGGCAATCGACTTTTCAGAATCGCCCTACAACCCTCGGTGAAGAAGCCGATCTGTCTGTCGGTGAAGGTGGAATTTTTGGTCGATTGCCAACTTTAGGCCGTATAAACTTGCGCAAAGCGTCGGCCAATAGATGTCTCGGCGCCACAGATAAGAGAGTGAGTAATGGGCGCACAGTGGAAGGTTAAACACAAAGAAGCGGCATCTAACGCCAAAGGGAAGATCTTCGGCAAACTGGTGAAAGAAATCACCATCGCTGCGCGTAACGGTGCCGATGTGACAACCAACGCGCACTTGCGCCTGGTGGTTGAACAGGCCAAAAAAGCTTCGATGCCCCGTGAAACCCTGGAGCGGGCGATCAAGAAAGGTTCGGGCCAGCTCGGCGAGACGGTGCAGTACCATCGCGTAACGTATGAAGGGTTCGCGCCGCATCAAGTGCCCCTGATCGTTGAATGCGTGACCGATAACATCAACCGCACGGTCGCTGAAATCCGCGTTGCGTTCCGCAAGGGCCAACTGGGCGCTTCGGGTTCGGTGTCCTGGGACTTCAACCATGTCGGCATGATCGAGGCGTCCCCGGACAGCCCTGACGCCGATCCGGAAATGGCCGCTATTGAAGCGGGTGCCCAGGATTTCGAGCCAGGCGAAGAAGAGGGGACCACCTTGTTCCTGACCGAGCCGGCGGACCTTGATGCGGTGCAGAAAGCGTTGCCGGAGCAGGGCTTCACGGTGTTGTCGGCAAAACTGGGCTATCAGCCGAAGAACCCGGTCAGCGGTTTGAGCGACGAGCAAATGGCCGAAGTCGAAGCCTTCCTCGAAGGCCTGGATAACCATGATGACGTGCAGGACATGTTTGTCGGGTTGGCGGGTTGATTTGAGCTGTATGCAATGACAAATGTGGCGGGGGAACTTGCTCCCTCGCCACAGGTTATGGGGTCACCTTAACTCCCGTACAACGTCACTGAACCCAGGTCGAGCCAGCACGTCCGGCTGACAGCAACGCTGCTGTAAATCCTCCAGCTGCCCACGGCTTTCATCGCTCAATCCTGAGTCGATCCGCTCCAGCAACTCCCCTAGCAGAACCCCGAACGCGCGCACTTCAATCCGTTGCAATGCCCGGCTATCGGGACTGTCCGTGGTCGCGTGAAAAGACGCTGCACCAAAGTCTCCCAGCAGACAATCACCTTGATCATTGCAAAGAATATTGTGGCCATAGAGGTCGCCGTGGGTGATGCCGTGTCGATGCAGGTGTTCGGCCACCGACGCAACGCCCTTGGCGATACGCAAGGCAACGTCCGCGCTGAAACGGGCATCGTCGGCATACACATCACGGGTGCAGGACTCAAGGCTCGGCAGCCCGGCGAGATTGCGGAAACTCGGCTCGATCAGCTCCATCACCAACCCGGCTTGCGCCTGTGGATGCCCGGTGATTCGTCCTTCGACCCGGATCAGGTTCGGATGAACTCCAGCGGTGATGCAGGCATTCATTTCGTGCAAGGGCGAGCCATCGCTGGTCATCTCGCCCTTGTAGAGCTTGACCGCGACCTGGGTGGCAGATGTGTTCGCAGGCTGCAGCGTGGCTCGGTGAATCACCCCCGAAGCCCCTTCGCCAAGCTGCTGCTCCAGGCGCAGCGATGACCAGGGGATGCTCGGGGTTGCTTCAAGGGCCGCCGCGTCGGCTTCGGTCTCCAGCGGGTTGCCGGCGAAGGCCAGCCACGTCAGGCGGGGCAGCGTGAGCAGCCAGTCGGGAAGCACCTCGAGCTGGTTGGCAGCGATGCGGATCAGTTCGAGTCGACGGCACTGGCGCAGGCTTTCGGGCAAGTGCTGCAAGCGGTTACCCGCCAGCATGAGTTTTTGCAGGTATGGGCGTTCACCCAGCTCGGTCGGTAATTCGCTGATGCAGTTGTCGGTCAGGATCAGCCAGCGCAACAACGGTGGCAATGCGGCGCCCGGCACCTGTTCAATGTGGTTGGCCTTGAAACCGACCATGGTCAGCGCGTCGCAACGGCCCACGCAGGCGGGCAGTTCCGTGAACGCATTGTCCGAGCAGAACAGCACGCGCAAACGTGTCAGGCGGTGCAGATCATCCGGCAGTTGGCTCAGGGCATTGCCGCTGAGGTTGAGCACCTCCAGGGTATCCGCCAGGTCGAAGATTTCCCGGGGGAACTCCGTCAGGCCGCAGGCGAGGTCCAGTCGGGTAGCGCCTGCCAGTGTTCCGGCGCGCAGTTGGGCAAGGGTGTCCATGAACGGGGTTCGCTATTGATCGAGGGTAGGGCGTAGAGGCCTGAAGATGGGCGACATGATAGCGGGAAAGATGTGGCGCCTGTCAGGCCGTCATCGCGGGCAAGCCCGCTCCGACAGTTGACCGTGTCCTTTCAGATAACTCGATCAACTGTGGGAGCGGGCTTGCCCGCGATGAGGCCATTAGCGACACCAAAGAATACAGATCAAACCATACCCTTTATCTCCACCAACTGCCCCAACCGACTACGCGTCCGTGCCAGATCAATCGCCTCTCCGTCCAGGCTTTCACGCAACGACCGCTGGCCAAGCAAGGTCAGGTGCTTGTCCTGATCGTACAAAACGTCAACCAGATTGATGAACCGCTGCTGCGCCGCAATGGACGCATCGGCCAGGCTGGGCAGCGCGACGATGATCCAGTGATCAAACCGTCGGCACAGCTCCAGATAGTCCATCACCGCCGTAGGCTGGTCACACAGATCGGCAAAGGTAAAACCGACCGTGCGCCCTTCGCAGTATCGGGCTTGAAGGTGTCGGGTTCCGACGGGCAGCTTGATCGGCGGCGTATCACTATCGGGCAGGTTCAGTGCCTGACGCTGCCGTGTCGTGTCTGGCCAAAGGTACTGACCTTGAGTGAAAAGCTGTTGAGCGTGGGTTCTTGCCTGGCTGCGGTAATCGTGCGGCCCACCGACTTCCATGACCTGCATGCGCGCGTTGATCAGGTCGATCACCGGTTTGAACCGCGCGTGGTAAAGCGGGTTCGGCAGCAAACCTTCCGGAGGGTAATTGGAGGTGACCAGCAGCAGGATGCCCCGCTGGAAAAGCGCTTTGAACAGTCGCGTGATGAGCATCGCATCGCCGATGTCATGGACGTGAAATTCGTCGAAACACAGCATCCGGCAATCGCTCAGCAGTTCATCGAGGGTGAGTTCCAGGGCGTCGGGCCGATCACGATGACTGAACAGGCCCTGATGCAACTGAGCGAAGAACTCATGGAAGTGCAGCCGGCGTTTTTCCGCGATCGGGATGGCCTGGAAAAATCCGTCGAGTAGCCAGCTTTTGCCTCGTCCCACAGCGCCATGCAGGTAAAGTCCGGGAAGGGGTTTCGCCAAGGCGCCCAGCAACGCCGCGGCGTGCTGTGCCATGCAGTCGATCACGCGCTGCTGACTGTGGCTGAGGGTGTAACCCTGGGCGTGCGCCTTGTGGCGGAAGTAGTCATGAACAAGCCGACCGCTGGCGTTGCTGGTGGAAGCATTCGAGGCTTTGCCCAGCAAGCGGCGCAGCACAGGCCAGCGTGATGTGAGTCGCGGACGGTTAGGTGGTCGAACGGCCACTGTGATAGCACTCTGTGATGGTCAGGCCGTCGTCCCAAGCGGCGGCGGCACAGTTTAACCAAATAGAGATTTTTCCTTCCAGTCACTCCGAGCCTTGCCGCGAGCCATTGGACAGAAATATGCGGATGCACACCACGCTCGCGACCCTGTCGGTTGGGGCGGGTTCAGAACTGTACAGTCTGCTTGAGCATTTGCGCCGCCGAGGTGTCGCTCGGGCTGACCATTGCATAGTTGTAACCGGCGCCCGACCAGTACTCGGCCTGCAGCTCGCCGTCGTGGCGACTGCCCCTGGGCAGGAAGAGGTTTTTGGGGCCAGGTGGGCGTACGTAAAAGCTGATTTTCTGCCCCTCGGGGTTTTCGTAGACCACCATCGCCGCGGGTCCCTGTTCGGTGCTGAGCAACCGTCCGCTGACCGGTTTGAACCCTGCGCTCGCAAGGTTCGGCAGGCGGTTGGCCCGGGTGAAATAGCGGTCAAGCCAACCTTGTACATCGCCATCGTCGCTGACCTTGAAATCCGCCGGCAAAATGCCTTGCTGCGCAAACAGACGGTACGCCTGCAGGGCATCGGTCATGGGTGCCTGGGCACTGACTAGGGTCATCTCGCGGGCCTGCCAGCCACTGAACCCGCCGACACTGACGGCAATCAGCAGCACAGCGGCGCTCGCCAGATGACGGCGCGATTGTCGTTTGACTCGCTGGCGAATCATTGAGGGTGTGAGTTGCGGATTGACCGGTTGCTGCAACAAGCCGCTCAAACCTGCCCGCAGTTGCTGAGCGTCCCGCTGCCAGGCACGCACAGTGGCTGCCACTTCGGCATTGCTTGCCAGAAAAGTCTCCACCAGACGACGGTCATCGTCGCTGAGCTGGTGGTCGATGTAAGCGTGCAGGTCACGCTCGCTTGGGGGCATGCTAATCATTTAAGTCTCCGCAAAGCAGGGCGGATGATTTCACCCTCGCTGAGGTGGCGCAACGCTTGGCGGGCGCGGGACAGACGGGACATCACGGTGCCAATGGGCACGCCGAGAATTTCGGCGACCTCTTTATAGCTCAGGCCTTCTACCGACACCCAAAGCAGCAGCGCGCGCTGTTCAGTGGCGAGTTGGTCGAAGGCCTGGAGGGTGGATTGGGCGATCACGGTGCGTTCCGCCGATGGCTGCGAGTCATCACGACCGGTAAAGAATTCGAGCATTCGCGCGTATCGCCGGGTGCGCCGATGCGCATCGAGAAACTGTCGATACAGAATCGAAAACAACCAGGCGCGCAGATCACCTTCGGGGCGTTTGTCGTTCCAGCGCGACAACGCCCGCTCCAGGCTGGCCTGCACCAGGTCATCGGCGCTGCTGGGGTTGCGCGTGAGCGAAAGCGCAAACCGCCGCAGTCTGGGAATGATTTCACTCAGTTGTTCGTCGATATCGCTCATGAATTTCTAACCAGTCACTACGCTCTGTGAATGGGAGACGTCCGGCATTGGAGGTTATTCCACGCCTGAACAAATAAATACCGGGCAATGGAATAAACCGCCTGGGCGTTCGTCTGCTTGATTCTTCTCACTTGTGGCCGATGGCCCTGGAGTCATTCATGGTAGATCGCTCAACACCGCCCACTCGACCACCGCTGAGTGCTGCAAGCCTGGTGTTTCGTCTGGCCGGTATCGCCGTGGTCGTCGCGGTCGTGGCCGGGGCTTTTGCCTACGTCAACGGCACGTTTGACCCACAACGGCTGACGCCGAAAAAGTTGATCAATGTTCTGGAAACCAACAACGGCGTGCATCCGGGGTTCCGGCGAAACCATTCCAAAGGCGTGTGTGTGATCGGCCATTTCGAGAGCAGCAGCGAGGCGCGCAATTACTCCACTGCGCAGGTGTTCAATGAAGAGCGCACACCTGTGGTGGGTCGTTTTGCCTTGCCGGCCGGCAACCCGTATGCCCCGGACAACAGCGTGCCGATCCGCAGCATGGCCCTGCGCTTCACCCAGGCCAACGGCCAGCAGTGGCGCACCGGGATGAACAGCATGCCGGTGTTCCCGGTGGGCACCCCTGAAGCGTTCTACCAATTTCAACAAGCCCAGTCTCCCGTCCCGGCCACCGGCAAACCGGACCCGGCGGCAGTCCCGGCGTTTTTCGCTTCACACCCGGAAGCCATACCTTTCCTGACATGGGTTAAAACGGCCAAGCCTTCCGCCAGCTACGTGACGGAAACCTATAACAGCGTCAATGCGTTCTACCTGGTCAATGCCGCCGGGCAACGTCAGGCCGTGCGCTGGAGCATGGTGCCGTTGGCGCAGGATGCAGCGGGTGCGACGGCACCGGCGGGTGGGGATTTCCTGGAGAAAGACCTGGTCCAGCGAATCGCCGCAGGACCGTTGCGCTGGCAGCTGAACATCACGCTGGCTGACCCGGGTGACCCGGTGAACGATGCCAGCAAGCCCTGGCCTGACGGGCGCAAAGTGCTGAACGCGGGCACGCTGGTGCTCGAAAGCACCCAGCCGCAGCTCAATGGCGAATGCCGCGACATCAACTATGACCCGCTCGTATTGCCTGCCGGCATCGAAGGTTCGGACGATCCATTGCTCGCCGCTCGTTCCGCCGGGTACGCCAGTTCCTATCTGCGACGCACCAGCGAAGTCAGCCAGTTGCCCGCCGCCAAACAGGAGGCTCAACAATGAGCACTCAACCGAACCATTTCGCACCGTTGGCGCGGCTGCTGCATTGGCTGATGGCACTGATGGTCATCGCCATGCTGTTTATTGGCGCGGGCATGGTCGCCTCGGTGTCAGAGCGTCATGAGTGGCTGATCCATCTGCACAAACCCCTGGGCATCGCCATTCTGCTGCTGGTCATCGTGCGCCTGGTGGTGCGGTTTTCCACCCGGCAGCCGCCATTGCCCGCGGATTTGCCGGGATGGCAGGTGTTGGCGGCCAAGGCATCTCATGTGTTGCTGTACGCCTTGATGCTGATCTTGCCGTTGCTGGGCTGGGCCATGATCTCGGCGGCGGGTGACCCGGTGATGCTCAGCAGCTCGTTGCAATTGCCGTCGATCGTGCCGGCCAACGCCCAGGTGTTTGCGATCTTGCGCAAGGCACACGGTTACCTGGCGTACCTGCTGTTTCTGACCGTACTGCTGCATTTGGCGGCAGCGTTGTTCCACGGTTGGGTGCGCCGCGACGATGTGCTGGACAGCATGCTGCGGGGCAAGGATCGCGTTTGATTTCTTAGCCACGTCGAATCTGAGGAGATACACACTTTTGCAGGAGCTGCCGCAGGCTGCGATCTTTTGATCTTGTTATGAGATCAAAATCAAAAGATCGCAGCCTGCGGCAGCTCCTGCATGGTTAGGGTAACGCCACTTCTGCACGTTTGCTTCTGGGGGCGAGCGTGCTCCACCAATAGATCAACGCCACAGCGTTGATCCCTGCACCCAGCAAACACACTCCGAGCCAGCCACCCCAGGCATACATCGCCGTCGAGCCGATCGAGCCCAAGGCGCTGCCTATCGAATAGAACAGCATGTAAGCGGCGGTGAGTCGGCTTTGGGCTTCGGGGCGCACGCTGTAGATCATGCTCTGGCTGGTGACGTGCACGGCCTGTAAACCCAGGTCCAGCGTGATTACGCCCAGCAACAAAGCCCATAACGAAGATTGAGTAAAGGCAATCGGCAGCCAGGAAGCCAACATCAACAACAGGGAACAGCCGCTGGTCCATTGGCCCCAACCCCGATCAGCCAGGTGCCCGGCGCGAGCGGCTGCCAGCGCACCGGCGGCACCCGCCAGGCCAAACAATCCGATATGAGTATGGGACAGCGACAGCGGCGGGGCGCTTAGCGGTAGCACCATCGGCGTCCATAACACCATGGCGCTGGCGAAGGTCAGCAGCGCTAGAATCGCCCGTTGACGAAGTACGGGCTCTTCCTTGAACAAGGTGAAAACCGAGCCGAGCAGCGCGCCGTAAGAACTGTCGGGCTGCCTGTCCTCGTGCTTGGGCAGCACGCGAAACAACAGCAGCGCCATGGCCAGGGTCAAGCCTGCCGACAACAGATACACCGAGCGCCACCCCGCCAGATCCGCCATGCCGCCGGCCACTGTACGGGCCAGCAAGATGCCGACGACGATGCCGCTGGTGACCACGCCCACCACGCGCCCTCGCTGCGCCGGGAGTGCCAATGTCGCGGCGTAAGCCACCAGGACCTGCGTCACCACCGCCAGTAACCCGGTCAACGTCATCCCGATCAACAGCCAGGTGCTGTTCGACGCGCACGCAATCATCAACAAGGCCAGGGCCGACAGCAGTGTTTGCGTGAGGATCAGCCGTCTGCGATTGAGCAGATCCCCGAGTGGTACCAACAGCAACAGACCCGCGCCGTACCCGACCTGGGTCAGTGTGACGACGATGCCGATGGTTGCCGGGTCCATCGCAAACGCGGCGGCCATGGCATCGAGCAGGGGTTGTGCGAAGTAAACGTTACCGACTGCCAGTCCGCAGGCGACAGCGAACAGCAGCACCACGGCGCTGCTGAGTACATGATGATCAGGCTTCATGCCGAACTCCCAATGTGGTTTCAATTTAAAACCAGTTGTACGGTAGGGAATCTGGTTTTATATTGCAACCACATTTGTTTCAGTGGATTCGGACATGGTTAGACGTATAAGCGAGGAAGACGCCGAATGCCCGGTCGCACGATCCGTGGAAGCCATCGGCGATGGCTGGTCGTTGCTGATCGTGCGCGATGCCTTTGACGGCATTTGCCGGTTCGGTGAGTTCCAGCGCAGTTTGGGCATGGCCAAGAACATTCTGTCGGTGCGCTTGCGCGCACTGGTGGCCCACGGAATTTTCGATCTGGTGCCGGCCTCGGATGGCAGCGCTTATCAGGAATATGTGCTGACTGAGAAGGGCAAGGGCTTATTCCCGCTGATCATCGGATTGCGGCAGTGGGGGGAGGCGTTTTTCTTTGAGGAAGGGGAGGCGCATTCGCGGCTGGTTGACCGCGAACACGGTCTGCCGCTGCGGCCTCTGGAGCTGCGTGCCGAGGATGGGCGGTTGCTGGGGCCGGAGGATTGTGTGCGAATCGCTGCCGATTGAACGGCAAAAGATCGCAGCCTGCGATCTTTTGATCTTTCAATGTGTAAACAGGATCAGCGCAGGGTATCGACCATGTCCGCCACGGTGGTCAACACATCCTTGCCCAACTGCTTCGAACGTTTCCCCGACCAACCCGTAATCGGGTTAGGCGCATCATTGTTGTCCTTGAAGGGCATTTCCAGGGTCAGCGACAGGCAGTCGAATTTTTCGCCGACGCTGTTGCACGCCAGGGTCATGTTGGCCTCGCCCGGCTTGTCCCGGGTGTAGCCGTGTTTGGTCTGGAAGTCTTTGGTCAAATGCTTCAGATGATCGCGGAAGCGGGTTTCGAGCTGCTCGATCCTTGGCGTATAACCGGGATTGCCTTCGCAACCGGCGGTGAACACGTAAGGGATTTCTTCATCACCATGGATGTCGAGGAACAGGTCGACGCCATGTTTTTCCATCTGCTGCTGAACGAACAGCACTTCCGGGCTCATCTCCTGACTGGCGCTCTGCCACGCGCGGTTCAGGTCCTGGCCCATTGCATTGGTGCGCAGGTGGCCATGGAAGGCGCCGTCCGGGTTCATGTTCGGGACCAGATAAAGGTCGGCGCTGGCCAGCAGTTTGTTCAACACGGGATCGTCGTGATGCTCCAGACGCTCGATCACGCCTTCCATGAACCATTCGGCCATGTGCTCGCCCGGGTGTTGCTGGGCAATCATCCAGACCTTGCGCCGGCCCTCGGCACCGGTGCCTTTGCGCAGCAGCTGAATGTCCCGGCCTTCGACGCTCTTGCCGGTGGCCAGCAGTTCGGTGCCGGCCTTGCTCAGCGCCTGCTCTATCAACCAGTCATGGCGGCCACGGCTGTAGGGTTCGAAGTAAGCGAACCAGGCATGGGTGGCGGTGGTTTCGAGGCTGAAGCGCAGGCAGTCGCCTTCGAAAATGGTCGGCACCCGGAACCAGTTGACGTGGTCGTAGGAGGCGACGGCCTGGTAACCATCCCAGGCTTTGTTGTAGGAAGATTTGCTGGCATTGCTCAGGCGAAACCAGTGCTCCTGACCGACGTGCAGGCCACTGGCCTTGAAGTGGAACCACTGGAAATGCGGGCTGCGCGTGTCGGGCCTGATGGCCAGGAGCGCGTGAAGCGGATTGCTGATATCCAGCACTTCAATGTTGCCGCTGTCGAAGTTTGCGCTGATGTCAAAAGAGGATTTAGCCACGGCCATCGTCGATTCCTGAATATGATTTTTATGGCAGGTACTTTACACGCTGGGAAGCGCTCAGGCGGGTAGAAAAAATCCCCCCGATCATCTGATGCAGTGGGCGCCCGCTCTGGCCACTTGTGCATCATGTTCGGCTTTCACGCCGGACACCCCCACCGCGCCGATGACCTGGCCATCGACAATGATCGGCACGCCGCCCTCCAGTGAAGTGAGCAGGGGGGCGGACAAAAACGCAAAGCGCCCACCGTTGACCATCTCCTCATAGTCGGTTGATTCGCGTCGGCCCAGAGCGGAGGTGCGAGCCTTTTGGGTGGCGATGTAGGCGCCTATCGGGGCGCACCCGTCGAGGCGTTCGAGCGCCAGGGGATGACCGCCGTCGTCGACGACGACAATGGTCACGGCCCATTGATTGTTCTG
Source organism: Pseudomonas sp. p50(2008) (assembly GCF_015351605.1). NCBI lineage: Bacteria > Pseudomonadati > Pseudomonadota > Gammaproteobacteria > Pseudomonadales > Pseudomonadaceae > Pseudomonas > Pseudomonas sp. p50(2008). The sequence continues at coordinate 311,243 of NZ_JACMYF010000006.1, read as the reverse complement.
GGCTTCAGTGCGGGCGGCGGTGAGGATCTGGCTGACTTCGGTCTGGCTCAACACGGCTTTGCTTTTCATGTGAATCTCCAGTGGTCGGTCAAGGCAACGCGGCTTCGACCAGTTCGATCCAGTGCCGAACGGGGGTTCGACCTGCACCATCCAGGTGGGACTGACAGCCGATATTGGCCGTGACGATGACGTCAGGGTGGCCGCTCTCCAGGGCATTGAGTTTGTTATCGCGCAATTGTCTGGACAGTTCAGGTTGGGTGATCGAATACGTGCCCGCCGAACCGCAGCACAAATGGCTGTCGGGCACGGCGGTAAGGTTGAAGCCTAGTCGAAGCAGGACCGCTTCAACGGCGCCGCCGAGTTTTTGTGCGTGCTGCAACGTGCAGGGGCAATGGAAAGCCAGGCGTTGTTCACTGTGTACAGCGAGTTTTTCCAGCGGCTCATCGCGTAGTACTTCAACCAGATCCTTGGCCAGGGCACTGACTTTTTTCGCCTTGTCGGCATACGCCGGATCGTTTTCGAGCAAATGCCCGTAGTCCTTGATGAAGGCACCACAACCGCTGGCGGTTTGCACGATGGCTTCGGCGCCGTTTTCGATGCTCGGCCACCAGGCATCGATGTTTCGTCGGGCGCGGTCCAGCCCCGCGGACTGAGCATCCAGGTGATAGTCCACCGCACCGCAGCATCCGGCCTCCCGCGCTGGCGTGATGCTGATGCCCAATCGATCCAGGACCCGCGATGTCGCCGCATTGGTATTGGGCGACAGGCCGGGCTGAACGCAGCCTTCGAGTATCAGAACCTGCCGAGCGTGGCGCGTAGTCGGACGTGGTTTGGCGGGTGCCATGTTGCGCGGCAATTTGACTCGCAGGCTGTCGGGCAGCAGGGCGCGGAACACCTGACCACTGTTGACCAGCCCCTTGAACAGACCCGGATTGGGCACGACACCACGCAGTCCCTCGCGCAGCAGCCGTTGGCCGAGTGGGCGCGGCACCGCTGCATCGACCACCGCACGGCCGATATCCAGCAGGTTGTGATAGTCGACGCCGGACGGGCAGGTGGTTTCGCAGTTGCGGCAGGACAGGCAGCGATCAAGGTGCTGTTGGGTTTTCTGCGTGACCTCGTTACCTTCCAGCACTTGCTTGATCAGGTAGATGCGGCCCCGGGGTCCATCCAGTTCATCGCCGAGCAATTGATACGTCGGGCAGGTGGCATTGCAGAAACCGCAGTGCACGCATGAGCGCAGGATACTTTCTGCTTCTTCGGCACGGGGTAGCTGGCGGGCGTGTTCGCTCAAGGTGGTCTGCATGGCTCAAAGCTCCGCATACAGGCGTGCGGGGTTGAAGATTCCCCGAGGGTCGAGTTGTTGCTTGAGATTCCGGTGGTAACGCATCAATGACGCCGTCAACGGTTGGAACGGGCTGTCGATCAGGCCATGGCTGTAGCAGGTCACATGCCCGCCGACTTCCTCGACAACCTGGCGAATGAACGCCGCGTCGCCGTCGGATTTGAGCCAGCGTTGCGCACCGCCCCAGTCGATGATTTGCGTGCCCGGCAGGGAAAGCCGGGGCGTGTTGTGGGGGACGGACAGTCGCCAGAGCGGCTGGACTTCATCGAAAAAGCTCAAGCGCTGTTCATTGAGATCCGCCCAATAGGAAGAATCCAGCGGCTCACCGCCCAAGCGGTCATGCGCCGCCGTCACCGAACCTTCGCCGCCCTCCAGGCGCAAGTGCAGACGCTGACCGTCGTGGCACGCGGCGCTGATCGGCAAGGGTTGTTGGCCCCATTCCGCCAGGCGCAGCAAGGCGCGGTCGCTGTCCATTTCCAGGCTGATGCTCAAGCATTGGCGCGGTTTCGGCAGGACTTTGAGCGAGACTTCGCTGATCACCCCAAGGGCGCCAAAGCTGCCGGCCATCAGCCGCGACAGGTCGTAACCGGCCACGTTCTTCATCACCTCGCCACCAAAGCGCAAATGCTTGCCATGGCCGGTGATGACGCGAGTGCCCAGGACAAAATCCCTGACCGAGCCTGACCATGGCCGCCTTGGTCCCGACAACCCGCTGGCGATCATGCCGCCCACCGTCGCGCCTTCGCCAAAGGAAGGCGGTTCGCAGGGCAGCATCTGTTGCGCGGCGTCCAATGCTTCAGTGAGCTGCGACAAAGGCGTGCCGCACCGTGCGGTGATGACCAGTTCAGTCGGGTCATAGCTGACAATGCCCCGGTGGGTGCGCGTGTCGAGGACTTCACCGGCGACGATGCGCCCCAGGAACGCTTTGCTGTTTGAGCCTTGAATGCGCAATGGTGTGGCGTTCTGCAGCGCCTGATTGACCTGTTCCAGCAGCGCGCGGCTGTCATCGAAATCCTGTTCGCTGCGCATCAGAATCGCTCCAGTTCGGGGAAGGGCAACTGCCCCATGTGAACGTGCATGGCGCCGAACTCGGCGCAGCGGTGCAGGGTTGGAATGTTCTTGCCAGGATTGAGCAAACCGCTCGGATCGAACGCGGCCTTGACGGCATGGAACACGGTCAATTCATCGCTGTTGAACTGCGCGCACATCTGATTGATTTTCTCCCGACCCACGCCATGCTCGCCGGTAATGCTCCCACCGACTTTCACGCACAACTCCAGGATCTTGCCGCCCAGGGCTTCGGCGCGATCAAGCTCGCCCGGTTGATTGGCATCGAACAGGATCAGCGGGTGCATGTTGCCGTCACCGGCATGGAACACGTTGGCCACGCGCAGATCGTATTCGGCCGATAACGCTGCAATCGCCTGCAGCACGCCCGGCAACTCACGGCGGGGAATGGTGCCGTCCATGCAGTAGTAGTCCGGAGACAGTCGACCCACCGCCGGGAACGCATTCTTGCGTCCGGCCCAGAAGCGCACCCGTTCGGCCTCGTCTTTGGCGAGCCTCACTTCGGTGGCCCCGGCCTGTTCCAGCACCTGGCGCACGCGGTCGCAATCCTCGTGCACGTCCGCTTCAACGCCGTCGAGTTCACACAGAAGAATGGCCTGGGCATCGACTGGATAACCGGCGTGAATGAAATCTTCGGCGGCACGAATCGCCAGGTTATCCATCATCTCCAGTCCGCCGGGAATGATGCCCGCGGCGATGATGTCTGCGACCGCGCGACCGGCTTTCTCGACGGAGTCGAACGCCGCCAGCAGCACTTTGGCCGTCTGCGGCTTGGGCAGCAATTTGACCGTGACTTCGGTGATGACCCCGAGCATGCCTTCGGAACCGGTGAATAACGCCAGCAGATCGAAACCCGGGGAGTCGAGTGCATTCGAGCCCAGCGTCAGGTGTTCACCGTCGACCGTCAGGATCTCGACCTTGAGCACGTTGTGCACAGTTAAACCGTACTTCAGGCAATGCACGCCACCGGCGTTTTCCGCAACGTTGCCGCCGATGGAACAGGCGATCTGTGAGGACGGGTCCGGCGCGTAATAAAGTCCATAAGGGGCAGCGGCCTGGGAGATGGCCAGATTGCGCACACCCGGTTGAACCCGTGCGGTGCGGGCGGCAGGGTCGATCTGCAGAATGTTGTTGAAGCGCGCCATCACCAGCAATACGCCTTTTTCCAGGGGCAATGCACCTCCGGACAAACCGGTTCCGGCGCCACGGGCGACGACCGACACGCGTCGTTCATGGCAGACCTGAAGTACAGCTTGTACTTCGTCCAGGTGACGCGGCAGAACGACCAGTAAAGGCGTGGTGCGATAGGCTGACAGCCCGTCGCACTCGTAAGGTTTGAGTTCTTCCTGCTGATGCAGGATCTCCAGATTCGGCAGTCGCGTTTGCAGTGCGTGCAACAGCGCGCTTTTATCAACGTCGGGCAGGACACCGTCGACGCGTTCGTCGTAGAGGATGTTCATAGGCGGTTCACGACACTCCTTTGTTTTTATAAGAGGCCTGTCGCTTTCATCATTGGCCGCACGCGTCAAACTGTCTATCGGTTGTTGGGCCAATAGAAACAGTTTTTGATGAGGTATTTTGAGGTGCGCGTGGGAATCGCAGGTAAAACAGCGGCTTATGAGCCTGTGAACGTAAGCGGTTTTGTTGCTGCTGGAGAGGGGTGAAACGGGGGGCGTCTTCCTTGACGCCGACGCAGCTTAGAGACTGTGCGATTGATTCTCAAGTGCTAATTTTCATTAGTTTGGGCCAATGTAGCCGGGCTTCTCTTGCCAACGGATATTCTTTTGATATCATCCGCGCCATCGAATTTGTAACACGTAAAGACTTCATTAGCCTGAAGCCATAAGCCGGTTTAACCGGCAAAAAAAAGACCCGGCAAAAAGCCGGGTCAAAAACCGTGATTAGCCTGATGAGGAGATAGTCCAGGAGACCGACCTAAGGCCTCTTGGTCCATCGACTGATCTCGCGATCAGCTGATGCAATAATAATCATTCTCGTTTGCAAGTCAAATGATTTTACCTGCCCGATGGGAATATTCTTTCCCGTCGTCGTCCGTGTCTTTCCTTTTTATTTGATCTGATCAGACTTGAGTGCACGGTCAACCATGGCCCTTGCCATGTCGATCATGTGGACCGTCGAGAACGCAAGATCGCGGCTGGCGCCTTGCAGATTGCTGGCGGATTCGTAGGCAATCGCAGCCGCACACCGCATCAAGTCCGAAGCGTGGACCAGCGCTTCTTCGCCGCTGATGCTGCGGTTTACATCGAAAAAGCGTTCTTCAGTCACCTCATCCAGAACAGCGGGTTTCAAGTAATAGTCCAGTGCCCGCTGCGCAGCGGCGCTGCCTTGCGGAGAGTTCAGGGTTGTGTCGAGCATGCCGGGGGCTTCGATGCCGGGTAAGGTCATGGTGTTTGTAGACTCCGTAGTAGGTTCAGATCCCTGAATAAATCCTAATACGTTATGTATTTGTTACAAGAACTGAAATAATACAAGTTGTGTTTTGCAGCCAGGCAGGAGCCGCCGTATCGTGCCGAACATGGATAAATGGATTGAATTGGTCAAGGCCAAGATGAGTGACCTCAACATCACTCAAGAGATACTCGCTGAACGTCTCGGGATGTCCCAGGGTGGAGTGGGGCACTGGCTGAAAAAACGCCGCCAGCCCAGCATTGAAGACATGAATCGGGTCTTGCAGGCACTGGGGTTGGAGTTTCTCGAGGTGGCGATGGTCATCAGAGAAACCGAGGCTTCAGAAGATGACGAGCTGTCTCTGACGCAGAAATATAACCCTTACTTCCGCTACCCGGTCAGTGACTGGCGGGAAACGGGACACGTGCGTGATGGTGAGTTGCCGGTGTACGGCGAGAGGCGTTTCGAGCTGTCCGATTACCATGCTCGAGAGGGGGCGTTCTGGCTGAGGGTCGAGGGCGACGCCATGACAGCACCCAGCGGTCTCAGTATCGGCGAGGACATGTTGATTCTGGTGGACCCTAACGTCGAAGCGATCCCCGGCAAACTGGTGATCGCCCGGTGGCCGAGCAGCGCCAGCGCGACCTTTCGCAAGCTGGTTGAAGAGGGCGGTCAGCGTTACCTGGTCCCGCTCAATCCCACGTACCCGAAAATGCTGTTTACCGATGACTGCCGAATGATCGGCGTGGTCGTACAGGCAACTTTCAAATTCTAATCGGATCGGTCCTGGCATTGCGTAGGACCGATCTTCATTTCACGCGTCTTCCAGCTCGACCAATGCACTGCCTTCGCTGACCATCTCGCCTTCCTGGCAATAAAGCGCCTTGATCACGCCCGCGTGGGGGGCACGGATGCTGTGTTCCATCTTCATGGCTTCAAGCACCACCAGTTGCGCGCCGGCTTCCACCGTTTGCCCGGCTTCCACCAGGACCCGCACGATGCTGCCGTTCATGGGCGCGGTGAGCCCGCCCTGATGGCTGTGGCTGGCCTCGACGGCACTGATCGGGTCGTAGGACTCGATGCGACGCAATTCACCCTCCCATTGCAAGTAGACGATGCCGTCCCGGCGGATCGCCCGATGCTGCAGGCGCATGCCGTCGTGCTCGGTCAGCAGGTGCTCGCCCCGAAGCTGCGCCGAGCGCGTATCGCCTAACGTCAGCGCCCGGTCCTGTCCTTCACAGCTCAGGTGCAAAGTAATCTCTTTCGGCAATCCGCAACGCAGGCCTGTGCTGCTGCTCCATGGCGAACTCGGGTCATCAGTGCGCGTAGAAGGTCTCAGGCTTTGGGCAAATGCTTGCCCGGCCGCTTGCCAGAACTCATCACTGAGACTGGCGGGTGCCGGCAGCAGCTGTTCCTGATAGCGCGGGATAAACCCGGTATCCAGTTCTGCCGCTGCAAAGGCGGGATGGCCGATGATGCGGCGCAGAAAATTGATGTTGGTCTTGAGACCACCGATCGCAAACTCATCGAGCATGCTCAGCAAGCGCAACCGCGCCTGCTCCCGGTCTTCACCCCAGGCAATCAATTTGCCGAGCATCGGATCGTAGAAGGGCGAGATCTCGTCGCCTTCTTCCACGCCACTGTCGACACGACGACCGGGACCTTCGGCAGATTCGCGATACAACTCCAGACGCCCGGTGGCGGGTAGAAAATCATTGCCCGGGTCTTCTGCGTACAGCCGCACCTCAATCGCGTGGCCGATCAGTGGAACCTGCTCTTGAGTCATCGGCAGCGCTTCACCCCGCGCCACTCGAATCTGCCAGGCCACCAGGTCGAGGCCGGTGATGGCCTCGGTCACCGGGTGTTCCACTTGCAGGCGCGTGTTCATCTCCATGAAGAAGAACTCACCGCGCGCATCCAGCAGGAATTCCACGGTACCGGCGCCGACGTATCCGATTGCCTGGGCGGAACGCACAGCCGCTTCGCCCATGGCGCGACGCAGTTCCGGGCTCAGGCCGGGAGCGGGTGCTTCTTCAACGACTTTTTGATGCCGACGCTGAATCGAGCAGTCGCGCTCGTTGAGGTACAGGCAGTTGCCGTGCTGGTCGGCGAAGACCTGGATTTCCACATGGCGCGGTTTGAGCAGGTACTTTTCGACCAGCATGCGCGAGTCGCCAAACGAGGATTGGGCTTCACGTTGGGCCGAGGCGAGGGCTTCCGCCAGTTGGCTGACGTCCTCGACCACTTTCATGCCTTTGCCGCCACCACCCGCCGTCGCCTTGAGCAACACCGGGTAGCCGATTCGCTCACAGGCATCGCGAAAAGTATCCAGGTCCTGTGCTTCGCCGTGATAACCGGGCACCAGTGGAACGCCAGCGGTTTCCATCAGGGCTTTGGCAGCGGACTTGCTCCCCATGGCGTCAATCGCCGAGGCGGGTGGGCCGAGGAAGACCAGACCGGCGCTTTCGATAGCGCGAGCGAAGCCGGCATTTTCCGAGAGAAAGCCATAACCGGGGTGAATCGCCTGGGCGCCGCTGGCCTTGGCGGCTGCGATCAGCTTGTCGATTTGCAGGTAGCTGTCGGCGGCTTTGCTCCCACCCAGGTCGATGCGGATGTCCGCTTCGCGGCTGTGTCGGGCTTCGCGGTCGATAGCGCTGTGCACAGCCACGGTGGTCAGGCCCAGCGCCTTGGCAGTACGCATCACCCGGCAGGCGATTTCACCGCGGTTGGCGACCAGCACGGTGGTGATAACAGGTGTGCTCATCAGCGTGGCTCCTTGGGGGTGATTGCGGCTTGCCAGCTCGGCGGACGTTTTTGCAAGAAAGCCCGCAGACCTTCCTGGCCTTCGGGGCTGACGCGGATGCGGGCGATGGCGTTTTCTGTATAGCGACGCAGCGCCGGGGTCAGTGCACCGTTGCCGACTTCACGCAGCAAGTCTTTGCTGACGCGCATGGCGGCCGGGCTATTGAGGAGCATGTTGTCGATCCACTGTTCGACTTTCTGCTCCAGGTCTGCCAGCGGATAACTCTCCGACAACAAACCGATTTCCCGTGCCCGTTGGCCGCCAAAACGTTCGGCGGTCAGGGCATAGCGACGTGCCGCCCGTTCGCCGATGGCTTGCACCACGAACGGACTGATCACGGCTGGTGCCAGGCCGATGCGTACTTCCGACAGGCAGAATTGCGCGTCATCGGCGCCAATCGCCATGTCGCAGCAACTGATCAGGCCCAGGGCGCCGCCGAATGCAGCGCCTTGCACCACTGCCAGTGTCGGGATTTTCAGTTTGCCGAGGTTGTACATCAACTCTGCCAGTTCCCGGGCGTCGTCGAGGTTGGTGTGGTAGTCGAGTTCGGCCGATTGCTGCATCCACGCCAGATCAGCACCGGCGCTGAAATGCTTGCCGCGTCCGCGCAGCAGTAAAAATCGCAGGCTGGTATCGCTCGACACGGTGTCCAGCGCGAGGATCAATTCGCGGATCATCTCGGCATTGAACGCGTTGTTCTTTTCTTCACGGTTGAGCCACAAGGTGGCGAAACCCCGAGGATCGGTTTGCAGTTCCAGGGTATTGAAGTCGTTCATAGGGGTCCGTCTCCACGGTCCTTGCGGGAGCGGATTTGTCTGCGGTCTACGATTGCTGCGCAATCGAACGGGGTTAAATCCCCTCGCCACACAAACCCGCTCCCACAGAAAATCACATCCGGAACACGCCGAAGCGGCTCGGTTCGATGGGTGCGTTCAACGATGCGGACAAGGCCAGGGCCAATACGTTACGGGTCTGGGCCGGGTCGATGACACCGTCGTCCCACAGCCGGGCGCTGGAGTAATAGGGGTGCCCCTGTTCTTCGTACTGATCAAGGATGGGTTGCTTGATCTCGGCTTCCTGCTCGGCGCTGAACGCCTGGCCGCTGCGTTCAGCCTGCTCGCGCTTGACCTGCACCAGCACACCCGCGGCCTGTTCGGCACCCATTACGCCAATGCGCGCATTCGGCCACATCCACAGGAAGCGTGGGTCGTAGGCGCGTCCGCACATGCCGTAGTTACCGGCGCCAAAGCTGCCGCCGATGATCACGGTGAATTTCGGCACTTTGGCGCAGGCCACGGCGGTCACCAGTTTGGCGCCGTGCTTGGCGATGCCGCCGGCCTCGTATTTCTGACCGACCATGAAACCGGTGATGTTCTGCAGGAACAACAGTGGAATGCCGCGCTGGCAGGCCAGTTCGATAAAGTGCGCGCCTTTCTGTGCGGCCTCGGCGAAGAGGATGCCGTTGTTGGCGAGAATGGCGATCGGATAACCGTGCAGGTAGGCAAAACCGCACACCAGGGTCGTCCCGAACAACGCCTTGAATTCGTCGAACACCGAACCGTCCACCAACCGTGCGATCACCTCGCGCACATCGAAGGGCTGTTTGGCATCCGCCGAGACCACACCGTACAGCTCGTCACTGTTGTAGAGCGGGGCGATCGGGGTACGTTGTTGCACTTCGCCCAGCTTGCGCCAGTTGAGGTTGGCGATGCTGCGCCGGGCAATGGCCAGGGCGTGTTCATCGCTCTCGGCATAGTGGTCGGCCACCCCGGAAATCTTGCAGTGCACATCGGCGCCACCCAGATCCTCGGCGCTGACCACTTCACCCGTCGCCGCCTTCACCAGCGGCGGGCCGGCGAGGAAGATAGTGGCCTGGTTGCGCACCATGATTGCTTCATCGGCCATCGCCGGCACATAAGCGCCGCCTGCAGTGCAGGAACCCATGACCACCGCGATCTGCGGAATGCCCATGGCGCTCATGTTGGCCTGGTTGAAGAAGATGCGACCGAAGTGTTCGCGATCGGGAAACACTTCATCCTGACGCGGCAAGTTCGCGCCGCCCGAGTCCACCAGGTAGATGCACGGCAGGCGATTCTGCTGGGCAATGGTCTGGGCGCGCAGGTGTTTTTTCACGGTCAGCGGGTAATACGAGCCACCTTTAACGGTGGCGTCGTTCGCGACAATCATGCATTCGACGCCTTCCACCCGGCCGATCCCGGCAATCACGCCAGCGGCGGGAACGTCTTCGCCGTAAACCTCGTAGGCCGCCAGTTGGCTGATTTCGAGAAATGGTGAGCCCGGATCGAGCAGCCGGTTGATGCGTTCACGGGGCAGCAATTTGCCCCGCGAGGTGTGGCGTTCTTGAGCCTTGGTGCCGCCCCCTTGCTGCACTTGAGCGAGCAGGGTGTGCAAGGCGTCGACCTGTTTGAGCATCGCCGCGCTGTTGGCCGCGAACTCCGCTGAACGGGGGTTGAGCTGGGTATGCAGGATAGCCATGGGCAGCTCCGGTTAGCGGGTTTCGTTAAACAGTTCACGACCGATCAACATGCGACGGATCTCACTGGTACCGGCGCCGATTTCGTACAGCTTGGCGTCACGCAACAGGCGACCGGCCGGGAATTCGTTGATGTAACCGTTGCCACCGAGAATCTGGATCGCGTCGAGGGCCATTTGCGTGGCGCGTTCGGCGCTGTAGAGGATCACGCCCGCGGCGTCTTTACGGGTGGTTTCCCCGCGCTCGCAGGCCTGGGCCACGGCGTACAGGTAGGCGCGGCTAGCGTTGAGTTGGGTGTACATGTCGGCGACTTTGCCCTGGATCAGCTGGAATTCGCCGATGCTCTGGCCAAACTGTTTACGGTCGTGGATATAAGGAACGATCAGGTCCATGCAGGATTGCATGATCCCGGTCGGGCCACCGGAGAGCACAACGCGTTCGTAGTCGAGGCCACTCATCAGCACTTTCACGCCGCCGTTGAGCACGCCGAGGATGTTTTCTTCCGGCACTTCGACGTCATCGAAGAACAGCTCGCAGGTGTTCGAGCCGCGCATGCCGAGCTTGTCGAATTTGTTGCTGCGGCTGAAGCCTTTCGAGTCGCGTTCGACGATGAATGCGGTAATGCCGTGAGGGCCTTTTTCCAGGTCGGTCTTGGCGTAGATCACGTAAGTGTTGGCGTCTGGGCCGTTGGTGATCCAGGTTTTGCTGCCATTGAGCACGTAGTGATCACCGCGTTTGTCGGCACGCAGTTTCATAGAGACCACGTCGGAACCGGCATTCGGTTCGCTCATGGCCAGGGCGCCGATGTGCTCGCCGCTGATCAGCTTCGGCAGGTATTTGGTTTTCTGTTCGTGAGTGCCGTTGCGGTTGATCTGGTTGACGCAGAGGTTGGAGTGCGCGCCGTAGGAGAGCGCCACCGAAGCCGAACCCCGGCTGATTTCTTCCATGATCACCACATGAGCCAGGTAACCCAGGCCAGCACCGCCGTACTCTTCCGGCACAGTCACGCCGAGCAGGCCCATGTCGCCAAATTTGCGCCACAGGTCGGCAGGGAACAGGTTGTCGATGTCGATCTGAGCAGCGCGCGGGGCGATCTCTTTGGCGACGAAGGACTGGACCTGATCGCGCAGCATGTCGATGGTCTCACCGAGGGCAAAGTTCAGGGATGGGTAGCTCATGGGTCACCTTTTGGCTTTTTTGTAGGGCTGGGAGGGCGCCGAATCAGCTCTCACCTTTACGTTAACGTAAGCCTGTGACGAATGGCTGTCAATCACCCTTTACGTTAACGTCAACTTGAGCGAGAGTAGAGCCAGTTCAAGATAGAACAGCGGACCTCTCATCGTGGCCGCCGTAACGCCCATTAATAAAGACAATAGGGGTCGTCATGGATCAACCCAGTGCAAGCCCGCAGCGCAGCTATACCTGCGGTTCTCAGGACAAAGCCTTGCTGGCGATGACCATAGGTCAGGCGTTTGACAGCACCGTCGCGAAGTACCCGAATGGGGAAGCGTTGGTCGTGCGCCATCAGAAGTTGCGCTACACATGGCAGCAATTGTCCGAAGCCGTCGACCTGCACGCCAGGGCGCTTCTGGCGCTAGGATTGCAGGCAGGTGACCGTCTCGGCATCTGGGCGCCGAACTGTGCGCAGTGGTGCATCAGCCAGTTTGCCAGCGCGAAAATTGGTGTGATCCTGGTGAATATCAATCCCGCGTATCGCAGCTCTGAACTCGAGTACGTGCTCAAGCAGTCGGGTTGCCAGTGGCTGGTCTGCGCGGGTGCGTTCAAAACCTCTGATTACCACGCCATGCTTCAGGGCCTGGTGCCTGAACTGGCAGAGCAATCCATCGGGAAATTGCAGAGCGAACGCCTCCCTGAATTACGCGGCGTCATCAGCCTCGATGCACAGCCGCCTTCCGGCTTTCTGCCTTGGTCGCAACTGGCGGATCTGGCCGCAAGCGTATTGGTGCAGCAGCTGCACGAACGCCAGGAAAGCCTGCATTTCGACCAGGCCGTCAACATCCAGTACACCTCCGGCACCACGGGCTTCCCCAAGGGCGCGACCCTCAGTCATTACAACATTCTCAACAACGGCTACATGGTCGGTGAAAGCCTTGGCCTGACCGCTGATGATCGACTGGTGATTCCGGTGCCGCTCTACCATTGCTTTGGCATGGTGATGGGCAACCTCGGTTGCATCACTCACGGCAGCACCATGATCTACCCCAGCGATGCATTTGATCCGCTGTTGACGCTGAGTACGGTCGCCGAAGAAAAAGCCACCGCGCTGTATGGCGTGCCCACCATGTTCATTGCCATGCTTGATCAGCCGCAGCGCGCCGAATTCGATCTGTCGAGTCTGCGTACCGGGATCATGGCCGGGGCGACCTGCCCCATTGAGGTGATGCGCCGGGTCATCAGCGAAATGCACATGAGCGAAGTGCAGATTGCCTATGGCATGACGGAAACAAGTCCGGTGTCCTTGCAGACCGGTCCGTCGGACGAACTCGAATTGCGCGTCACCACAGTCGGCCGTACCCAGCCGCAACTGGAAAGCAAAATTATCGACGAGGCCGGTAACCTGGTCCCGCGAGGCACCATTGGCGAGCTATGCACTCGCGGTTACAGCGTGATGCTCGGCTATTGGAACAATCCGCAAGGCACCGCCGAGGCCATTGATCAGGCTGGCTGGATGCATACCGGGGACCTGGCGAGCATGAACGAGGAGGGCTACGTCTGCATTGCCGGGCGTAACAAGGACATGATCATCCGTGGGGGCGAGAATGTTTACCCGCGCGAGCTGGAGGAGTTCTTCTTCACCCATCCGGCGGTGGCCGATGTGCAAGTGATCGGGATTCCATGCTCGCGGTACGGTGAGGAGATTGTTGCCTGGATCAAATTTCATCCGGGCCACAGCGCTACCGAGCAGGAGCTGCAAGTGTGGTGCAAGGAGCGCATCGCGCACTTCAAGACACCGCGGTACTTCAAGTTCGTGGAAGAGTTTCCGATGACGGTGACCGGGAAAATCCAGAAGTTTCGGATGCGTGAGATCAGTATCGAGGAGCTCAAAGCGCTACCGTAGGAGCTGGCGCAGCCTGCGATCTTTTGGTCTTGCTTTTTTGAAGATCAAAAGATCGCAGGCTGCGCCAGCTCCTACGGGGAATTTGTGTTGTGTCAGAGGGCGATGTTGAGCAGAAATCCAAATGCCAGAAAGCACAAAGGGGAGCCTAAGCTCCCCTTTAATTTGTCGTTGCGTGTGCTCTTTTTTTATTATTGAGGGGCGGTCATTTATTGTTTTTGGAAACCGTGACCCTTTACCGCTGTTTTTTTCGATCCCCATCCGGGATCAAGAGCAAACGTATTTTTTTGAGCGCTGATCTGCTTTTTCGCCAAGCAATCCAACCAGTTCGGGAGCTACCTGAAGGTAGTTTTATTGTTCTCTGCCCGGTTGCGGGTTACTCCGAAAAGCACCCTGAAAAGCACACCTTCTCCAAAAAAATCTGTTAGCTACGTTTCTGCCGTGTTGTTCTTGTTATGTCAGATACGTTTCATCTTATTTTTATTGGTTTGCCGCTTTTTATTCTTGTTATGCCATAGAGATAGCAGGAGGCGTGCCAACTTTTAAAAATCCTTTAAAATCAAAGTCTTGAAGATTTGCCGAATTTTTAACTTAGCTCAAGCCAGACATTTTGTTTCCGTGTTACTCGTTTCCGCCCACATTTTCGAAGCACCGGTAACACCCGGACACACCCAGGACTCACTGCGCGCTACGAGCCTTTGCCACGCGTGAGCCGGATGGACGCCCAAGCACCGCACTGATCTGTTGCCCAGCCAGAATCAATGCGTCCAGGGCGATGCCCGTCTCGATGCCAAGGCCATTGAGCAGGTAAACCACATCTTCAGTCGCCACGTTACCGCTGGCGCCTTTGGCATATGGACAGCCACCGAGCCCTGCGATGGAACTGTCGAACACCGCGATGCCTTCCAGCAGGCTGGCGTAGATATTGGCCATGGCCTGGCCATAAGTGTCGTGGAAATGCCCAGCGAGTTTTTCTCGTGGCACGTCAGCCGACACCACCTCGAACATCTTGCGGGTCGCGCCAGCGGTTCCGGTACCGATGGTGTCGCCCAGGGACACTTCGTAGCAGCCCATGGCGTAGAGCTCCCTGGCTACACGGGCCACTTGTGCCGGTTCAACGTTGCCTTCGTATGGGCAGCCCAACACGCAAGAAACGTAACCTCGCACGCTCACGCCGTGTTGCCGGGCGGCGTCCATGATCGGCACAAAGCGCTCCAGGCTTTCACTGATCGAGCAGTTGATGTTGCGCTGGGAAAACGCCTCGGACGCTGCTGCGAATACAGCCACTTCCTTTACCCCGGCGGCAATCGCGTCTTCAAACCCTCTGAGGTTGGGGGCCAATGCACCGTAGGTAACACCGGGCTTGCGCTGGATTTGCGCGAACACGTCAGCGGAACCGGCCATCTGCGGCACCCATTTGGGCGACACGAAGCTGCCGACTTCTATATAGCCCAGACCTGCGGCGGTCAGTGCATCGACCAGTTGCACCTTGTCGGCGACGCTGATCGGTCGGGCTTCGTTTTGCAGACCATCGCGAGGGCCGACTTCGACCAGGCGTACATGGGTGGGAAGGGACATGGGAATCGACCTGTGGTGTCTGAATTTTCGAATGACCCCGTGGGAGCAACGCTTGCTCGCGATGGCGGCCTGTCAGTCGACATCAAGGTTGAAGGTCATACCCTCATCGCGAGCAAGCTTTGCTCCCACGGTGTGGATGGGTGTGGTTATTGGACCGCTTCCTGGCTCTTCATCGTCTGCTCCAGCGCCTGCACACAACGCTCTTGCGCTGTATCCAGCTCCAGCTTCATCTGCTCAATGTCGAGCATCTGCTGTTCCAGCTGGTCGCGGCGTTCGGCAATCTTGTTCAACATGGTTTGCAGCTGCTTCTGATTGCCGCCGGTGGGGTCGTAAAGTTCGATCAACTCGCGGCATTCTGCCAACGAAAAGCCAATGCGCTTGCCCCGCAGGATCAGCTTCAGGCTGACTTTGTCCCGGGGCGAATAAATACGTTCCTGCCCGCGCCGCTCGGGGCTCAGCAAGCCTTGCTCTTCATAAAAGCGAATGGCCCGGGTGGTGATGTCCAGTTCGCGGGCAAGGTCGGAAATGCTGTAGGTCTGGCTGCTCATGGGCGCGCTCGAAAAAAGGTCATTGCGCTAAGCTAATGTCAGGTTGACGTTTACGTCAAGGGGCGTGAATTCTGGATGACCTTGCAGGCCTCATCGCGAGCAGGCGCGTCCGTCTCTATGGCGAACGCACTTTCCGTATTTCAGCAATGAGGCTGCTACGGTACAACGGCCTATGCCTTGTCCAGCTTCTTCTCATGCGCCGTCACCTGCTGGCACAACTCGATCATCTGCTCGCGCATCCAGCGGTTGGCTGGATCCTGGTCGGTGCTTTCATGCCAGTACAGATGGGTTTCCACCGGGGGTACGTCGTTCACCGGCAACGTGAAGGCGTGCAAGTCATTGCGGCGGGCGAAGCGCTCCGGCACGGTCATCACCATGTCAGTCTGTTGCAAGACTTGTGAAGCCATCAGGTAATGCTGGGAGCGCAGGGCGATCTTGCGCTGGATCCCCATTTTGCCCAGCGCCAGGTCGACATGCCCCAGTCCACTGCGGCGGCTGGAAATATGGATGTGGGTCTGGGACAGGTAATCATCCAGGGTGAATTTTTCCTTCCCCACCAAGGGATGGCCCTTGCGCATGGCGCACACGTACCGGTCTTCCATCAGCTTGACGTGACGTACCTGCGGGTCGGTATTGAGCGGAGCGTCGACGGCGAAGTCCAGACGACCGGCCGCCAGCTCCTTGGTGGTCTCGCGACGCTTGGACAAAAAGCTCTCGATGATTACCGTCGGGGCCAGGCGACGCAGGCGCTGGAAAAGCGGAGGCAGAATCACCGCCTCGGTGAGGTCGGTCATGCTGATTCGATAGGTCTTGGCCGCCTGCAGCGGGTTGAAAATGCGGCTTTCCTGCACCGAGACCCTCAGCAGGGAAAGCGCATTGCGCACGGGGCCGATGATGTTCTGTGCCATGGGGGTCGGCACCATGCCCTGGGCGGTGCGCACGAACAACGGATCGTTGAAGGTTTCGCGCAGGCGGGCGAGGGCGTTGGAAACAGCAGGTTGAGTAATGCCGACGATTTGCCCCGCGCGGGTCAGGTTAGCTTCGGTGTAGATCGCGTCGAAGACGATGAAAAGGTTGAGGTCGACCTTGCTCAAATTCATGGCGCTGGGCTCTCTGCTCTTGTTATAGAAAGGGTGGCTCGATCAGTCGATCATATATCGGTGATGAATGTTAATACACGCCGAGAATAGGCTAGGTAAATATTCGTAGCTGTTCTAGCATCGATTGCATGACCTGAACAACTCCTCGAAACCCCCGTTAAAAGGTAGAGCTGCCCATGGATTTCGCTTATTCGCCCAAGGTGCAAGAACTGCGTGAGCGCGTGACCGCGTTCATGGATACCTACGTTTATCCTGCTGAAGCTGTGTTCGAACGCCAGGTCGCCGAGGGCGATCGCTGGCAGCCGACGGCGATCATGGAAGAACTCAAACTCAAGGCCAAGGCCGAAGGCCTGTGGAATTTGTTTCTGCCTGAGTCCGAGCTCGGCGCCGGCCTGACCAACCTGGAATACGCACCACTGGCAGAAATCATGGGTCGCTCGCTGCTCGGCCCTGAGCCCTTCAACTGCTCGGCACCCGACACGGGAAACATGGAAGTGCTGGTGCGTTACGCCAACGAAGAGCAGAAACAACGCTGGCTCGAACCCCTGCTACGCGGTGAAATCCGCTCGGCGTTCGCCATGACCGAACCGGACGTGGCTTCCTCTGACGCCACCAACATGGCCGCTCGTGCTGTGCGTGATGGAGACGAGTGGGTCATCAATGGCAAGAAATGGTGGACCTCAGGTGCCTGCGATCCACGCTGCAAAATCCTGATCTTCATGGGCTTGAGCAATCCCGATGCGCCGCGTCATGCCCAGCACTCGATGATTCTCGTGCCGGTGGACGCTCCCGGCGTGAAGATTGTGCGTCCGCTGCCGGTATTCGGCTATGACGATGCACCGCATGGTCACGCAGAAGTCCTGTTCGAGAATGTCCGGGTGCCTTACGAGAACGTCCTGCTGGGCGAAGGTCGGGGTTTCGAAATCGCACAAGGCCGTCTCGGCCCTGGCCGAATTCACCACTGCATGCGTTCGATCGGCATGGCAGAGCGGGCGCTGGAACTGATGTGCAAACGCTCGGTGAGCCGTACCGCGTTCGGCAAACCACTGGCGCGTCTGGGTGGCAACATCGACAAGATTGCCGACTCGCGGATGGAAATCGACATGGCGCGCCTACTGACGTTGAAAGCGGCGTACATGATGGACACCGTCGGTAACAAGGTGGCGAAGAGCGAGATTGCGCAAATCAAGGTTGTCGCCCCCAACGTAGCGTTGCGGGTGATCGACCGGGCGATCCAGATTCATGGCGGGGCAGGGGTGTCCAACGATTTCCCGCTGGCCTACATGTATGCGATGCAGCGCACCTTGCGACTGGCTGATGGCCCGGACGAAGTGCACCGTGCCGCGATCGGCAAGTTCGAGATCGGTAAATACGTACCGAAAGAAATGATGCGTAGCAGTCACTGATTTCTGTTTTAGCGCAATGAGGATCAGAGTGGGAGCAGGCTCTCACACTGGATCTTCGCTGTGGGAGCAAAGCTTGCTCGCGATGCGGCCGTGTCATTCGCCATGACAGCTTTCGCGAACAAGCTATGCTCCCACAGGTTTGTATATTGTCAGTCGACCGTCGGAAGTCCATAGAAGGCACGCGCGCATGCGGTGCTGTGGGCCGCCAGGTCTTCCTCACTTTCCCCTCGATGCAATGCCACTTCGCGCAACACTTCGGTCAGGTAAGCCGGTTCGTTTCGGCCATTTTTTGGCTTGGGTCGCAAAGTGCGCGGCAACAGATACGGTGCATCACTTTCCAGCATCAGCCGCCCGCGTTTGATCTCCTTGACCAGCGGATGAAGGTGAGTGCCACGGCGCTCGTCGCAAATCCATCCCGTAATGCCGATGTGCAAATCCAGGTCGAGGTAACTGAACAGCGCTTTCTTTTCTCCGGTGAAGCAATGCACAACGGCGGCAGGCAACTGATCGCGGTAGTCACGCAGGATTTCCAGCAAGCGCTGACTCGCATCACGTTCGTGGAGGAACACCGGTAATTGCAGCTCGACCGCCATCGCCAGATGTTCTTCCAGGACTTTTTCCTGTTGTGGGCGGGGGGAGAAATCGCGATTGAAATCCAGCCCGCATTCGCCCACGGCCACAACGTTGGGTTCCCTGAGCAGACTGCGCAGACGCTGGGCGCTGTCGGCGTTCCAGTCGCTGGCGGAGTGAGGGTGAATGCCGGCGGTGGCAAACAGCCGTTGAGTGCTCTCATCCAGTTGCTGGCACAGCTCCAGCGCCTGTTCGCTACCTTCTACGCTGGTCCCGGTCAGTACCAGTTGGCACACGCCAGCGGCGTACGCGCGGTCGAGTACCGCCTGGTGTTTGCCGGCAAAACTGGGGTTGGTCAGGTTGACGCCGATATCGATGAGTTGCATGGTGCTACCTCGGACCAAAGGCCGGAAAGCATATCAGAGCTGTAGATTTATAAGAAAAGCCAAGAACTACAACGAGTTGAAGCTGTCTTTTGATGCCGCGCGGCACGTCGGGCTGGTGAGGTTGCCACCGCGACGCCAGTTTCACGCGCTTGTCAGCTCTGTTTCTGTCGTTCGATTTCGCGAAATCTTGAAATCGGCCAGTATTCTTTTCGGAGAGTGGATGATACGTCCCTCGGTTTTGTTACTGCTGTGTGGTGCTTTGCTGCTGCCGATGCCGGCGGATGCGCGTCTGGCCGGACCTTCGCAAGTGGTGCCGTCGGCCAAAGTGCGTGATTTGGCGGAAATTCGCAGCAGTCGCGTACTTCGGGTGCTGGTCAATCAAAGCCGTAACAGCTCCGGCGAAGTCCAGGGCCAGCCCATCGGTGTCGAATACCATCGCCTGCGCGCCTTCGAGCAATACCTCAACGGTCACGCCCGTGACGGCCAGGAAATCACTTTCAAGATTATCCCCAAAGGCAAAGATCAACTGATCGGTGCCTTACAGCGCGGAGAGGGTGATCTGGTGGCGCCAGGTGAGCTCCTTGATCTGCAACCCGGTCATGCCGTCAGTACCAGTGAGCCGATTGCCAGCAATGTTCCGCTGGTGTTGGTCGGTATCAAAGGTGAGCGCCGTTACACCCGCCTTGAGCAACTGTCCGGTAAAACCCTGGCGCTGCCCACAGGCAGCGCTGCCGGGGACGCGGTCAGTCAGATCAACCAGAAACTCGCCCTGCACAAACTGCCACCGGTGAAGATCGAGTGGGTCGATCCCAGCCTGGCGGTCGAGGACGTGCTGGAAATGGTTCAGGGCGGAATTTTTCACCTGACCATCGTCGAGCAACCTATCGCTGAGCGGTGGGGCAAGATCTTGCCGAAACTGCGATTTGACCGGCAGGTTCTGATCAGCGACCCGGGCGAGGAGTTCTGGTTCGTGCGCCGCGATGCGTCGATGTTGCGGGCGAGCATTGATCGCTTTCTGCTGACCTACAGGAAACCTTCGGATCAGGATGTGGCTTTCCTGCGTATCTATCGACGCCTCTATCAGGTGCACTATCCGCTCGCCAAGGCCAATCGCCATCGGCTGGAGAAGCTACGACCGGTGCTGCAGAAACATGCCGATGCCCAAGGCATGGACTGGCTCAATCTGGCGGCGCTGGCGTTCAAGGAATCCGCGTTGCAACCCAACGCTCGCAGTGGCAGCGGCCCTACCGGTCTGATGCAGATCACACCCTCCGCAGCCCAGCGGGTGGGCGTCAATAATATCCAGGAGCTCGACGCCAACGTGCAGGCTGGGGCGAAGTACCTGGCGATGATTCGTCGCAAGTTCTTCTCCAGTCCCAAACTCAATGAGCGTGAGCGCATGGCGTTCGTGCTGGCGGCTTACAACATTGGACCGGAACGGGTTCAAGGCATGCGCGCTGAAGCACGACGACGCGGCTTGAACCCCAATCAGTGGTTCTTCCAGGTTGAGCGCATTGCCATGGAGCAGGTGGGAATGGGCCCTGTCAGCTATGTTAATAGCGTGAACAAGTATTACCTGGCGTTCGATCGGGAGCGGGAATCGTTGGAGCCTCCGGGGCAAAAAGTTGCCTCACGTAAATGATCGACTAAACTGATTGTTATGGTGGAGTATTTGCGCTTTTAACATTAATTTTTCCGATTAAGATAACGGCCAACCAACACACAAACCAAAAAATGGATGACACAGCATGAGCACACTGATCAACAAGGTACTGTTTACCCGCGCCGGCTACGGCCTGACGGTCCTGCGGATCTTCGTCGGCATTATCTTTGCCGCACACGGCTCCCAGAAACTGTTCGGCGCGTTTGGTGGGTACGGGTTGGCCGGCACTGCGCAATACATGGAAAGCCTCGGCCTGACTCCGGGCTACGTGATGGCGACACTGGCCGGCGGTACCGAGTTTTTCGCCGGTCTTGCCCTGATCATCGGGCTGTTGGTTCGCCCTGCGGCACTGGGGTTGGCGTTTCTTTCGCTGGTGGCAATCTTTACCGTGCATATCAGCCACGGTCTGTTCATGGCCAATAACGGTTATGAATTTGCCCTGGCCTTGTTGGGTGGCAGCATCGCGGTACTGATCGAAGGTGCCGGCAAGCTGTCGGTGGACCGCGCCATCGCGGGCTGACCGCTCTGGTTCAATGAAAAGGCCTGCATTGCGCAGGCCTTTTTGTTGCTCGATATTCTTGACACTCCTGCGTCGGCTTCTCTAGGATGCTGCTCATGCGCCGATTTAAACAGCTACTTGCGGGGCGCCAGGTGACTCATTCAGTTGCCGATAGAAGCTTGAAACAGGCTTCGAAATACCGCTAAAGCGCTGGTTCGGTGTTGCCTCTCACCTGCCATGCAGACTTTTGAGGCAGAGACACGACAGATGAATGCACTAAACCCCGTTATACGTCCCGCGCCGATCACGGCACATCTCACCCAGCGCAATCCAAAAATCCTGCTTGGCGGAAAACATCAACCGACGCTTTTGCGTTATCTCGATGGATGGCCTCGCCGCACCGGCGGTCCAGCTGCTTTCCTGATCCAGTTTGTCGAAGACGGTGAATCACTTGCTCGATTCGCCACTGACAGCTTCGACCTGGCGGTGATTCAGTCGCCAAGCCTTGAGGATGCAGTGGAAGTTATCAAGCAGCTGACCCGTGTGGCTCGCCAGGGGCTCATCACCCGTCGCTGAATCTCAGCGCAGACCGATAGCGAGCGTGCCGGCTGGCGCCGGCATCGTAGACAGGTTTCGTTCGCTCGACTGATCAGACAAGCCCTTTCAAGGCCAGATCGTAGGGCTCGCAGCCTTTGCTGGTGAAGCTCCGGTAACGGCCGAACAGGCGGATCAGATAGATCGAGCCAACGTTCATGTAGCCCAAGCGGTAGATGGACTTCAACGAATCGAAATTGCTCGACTCGACATAGGAGACCAGGCCCTTGTGACCTTCCTCAAGGTAGTGCTTGAGCGCAAGATTCATACCGATCGCATGCAGGCGCTGACCGCGATAGTCATGATGGGTGAAGCCCTTGTACATGTACACGAAGGACGAGTCGAAGTGCAGGAACAGCTCTGGCGGATCGATATGCGTGGGTTGCCGCGAGTACCAGCCGTAGGAGGCCAGTACCGCGCCATCGAAGATGCCAAAGCACTGATCGCCCTTGGCTATGGACTCTTCAATGAAGCTCTCGGGCATCTCGTTTACTGGATCGCGCGCGTAGTGGCGCATCATCTGTTCACTGAGAAACATCGGCTTGAAGTTCGAGGGGTAGTCGAGGAATTTACTGTCGACTTTTTGCAGCGTCACGCCGCGCAGTATCTTGAACAGCATGAAGGCGTTGACCGTCTTCAACAACAGCTGGTGAATCGCGCTGGATAACCCGTTCTTACGAATCTTCGTTTGGCTTTTCTGAAGCAGCTGCTGCACGATCATGGCGTCCTCCACAAAAAATATCCGGATGGAAAAGGCAATATGTATGACGATCAAATGCCAATTTTTTGTCCTTTGTAACAAGATGTTAGCTAGTTAAATTTTGTTTGCTCGGAAAAGCGTCATAAAACCACCGATACTTTGTACCAAAAAATAGAATCGATTGAGTTTCCTGAGCTATCTGGTTGAGTCGTAAACGATTCCTTCTTGGCCTGCTGCACGGAAGTTAGAATGTTTCAGTGCCCGCTACCTTTGAGGTTAGTGGAAAGCCTGGCGCTACTCTCCGCCAGTTCGTGATCGCCCCAGGAGACGTCCGACTTGAGTACCAACATCATCACAAAGGAAGGTCATGAGGCCCTGAAAAAGGAGCTCGATTTTCTTTGGCGAGAAAAGCGTCCGGACACCACTCGCAAGGTGACCTGGGCAGCGTCACTGGGTGATCGCAGTGAAAATGCCGACTATCAGTACAACAAGAAGCTGCTGCGGGAAATTGATCGCAGGGTCAGATACCTTCGCAAGCGGCTTGAAGATGTGCGGGTGGTCGAGTACTCGCCTGAGCAGGAAGGAAGAGTTTTTTTCGGGGCTTGGGTCGAGATTGAAAACGAAGCGGGGGACATCAAGAAATTTCGGGTCGTCGGCTATGACGAAATCTACGGTCGCAACGATTACATCTCGATCGACTCTCCGATGGCGCGTGCGTTATTGAAGAAGGAAGTGGGCGATGAGGCCGTTGTGCAGACGCCGAACGGTGAAATGTTGTGGTGGATCAACCAGGTTTCTTATCCGCAGTAGCCGCAGTTAATCACCAAACCTGGTCGCGCTTCACTTTCCAGAAGTGATCGCGCGGTGTCAGGGTTCATGAGGTGACGCGAGGTGAATTACATCATCCCTCGCGCAGTACGGTCAGTGGGCTCGCGTTCAAGGCTCGACGTGTGCCGAAAACCCCGGCACCGCCGATCAGCACGGCACCGATCAATGGCAGGATCAGCAACCACGGGTGCGGATGCCAAGGCAGGTCGAATGCGTAGCGGTACAGCACCAGGCTAACGAGTTCCGATCCCAGCGCCGCCAGTAATCCACTGACGGCACCCAGCAGACCGAACTCGATCCTTCGGGCCTTGACCAGCAATTTGCGCTCCGCCCCCAGCGCGCGCAACAAGGCGCCTTGGCGAATACGTTCATCCAGAGTGGCTTGCAACCCGGAAAACAGCACCGCCATGCCCGCCGCCAATACGAACAACAGGACATACTCCACCGCCAGGGTGACCTGGGCGAGGATGCTGCGCAGTTGTTCCAGCAGGGCTTCGACTTGCAGGATGGTCACCGCGGGAAAGCTGCGGGAGAGGTCCACGATTTGCTGATCATGACCGGCTGCCAGATAGAAGCTGGTCAGGTAGGTCGCCGGTAAATCTTTCAATGTGCCGGGCTGGAAGATCATGAAGAAGTTGGGCTGGAAATTGTCCCAGTTGATGTCCCGCAAACTGGTGACTTTCGCTTCGCGATTGACCCCGCCGACGGTAAAGACCAGATGATCGCCCAGCTTGAGCTTCAGACTTTCGGCAACCTTGCCTTCAACAGACACGCCGGGGATTTCGTCGGGAGCCTGTTCTGTCCACCAATTGCCCGCCGTGAGTGTGTTGCCTGGGGGCAGATCCGCTGCCCACGTCAGGCTCAGATCCCGCTGGATCGCCCGGTCACCGGCAGAGTCCTTGCTGACGATTTCCTGGACCGGCTCGCCATTGATGCTGATCAGTCGCCCCGGCACCACGGGGTATAGCGGCGCCGCTTGCGCGGACAGTTCGATCAGGCGATCCGTAAATGCCTGCTTGTCCGCCGGCAGGATGTTCAGCGCAAAATAGTTGGGAGCGTTTTTGGGCAGCTGGTTCTGCCAGGTGTCGAGCAGTTCACCGCGCAGCAATGCGATCAATGCCATGGACAGCAGGATCAGGCCGAAGGCCAGGGATTGTCCCGCAGCCGCGAGTGGATGGCGCAGCAATTGCCCCAACCCCAGGCGCCACGGCAACGACGCGCGGGCAAGCATGCGGCGCAGGCTTTTGAGCAGCAGTAACAGCAATCCGCCCAGGACCACGGCGGCAATGACGCCGCCACCGAGGAGGGCAAAGGTCAGCACCAGATCCAGGCTCAGTCGCCACATGATCAATCCCAGTGCACCCAGGGCTGCGCCGTAAACCATCCAGGTGCTGGACGGAATGGGCAGCATGTCCCGACGCAGGACCCGCAATGGCGGGACACGGCCGAGGGCGGCCAAGGGTGGCAGGGCAAAACCGGCCAGTGCCACCAGCCCGGTGCCGATACCGGCGATGGCTGGAAACAGGCCGCCCGGTGGCACATCGCTCGGCAACAGATCATGCAACAGCGCAAAGAGTCCGAGTTGCGCCAGCCAGCCGATAACGGCACCGCTGATGCTCGCGAGCAGTCCCAGCACCGTCAGCTGCAAACTGAACAGCACCATGGTTTCCCGGCGAGACAGACCGAGGCAGCGCAGCAACGCACTGGCGTCGAAACGGCGAGTAGCAAAACGAGTCGCCGACAAGGCGACCGCCACACCGGATAGCAGCACCGCCACGAGACTGGCCATGTTCAGGTAACGCTCGGCCTTGCCCAGCGCGCCGCCGATCTGCCGGTTGCCATCGCGGGCATCCTGCAGTCGCTGGTTTGCGGCCAACCCGGGTTTGATCAGTTGACGATAGGTTTCCAGCGCTTCGGCTTTGCCACGCCAGAGTTCCCGGTAGCTGACCCGGCTACCGGGTTGCACCACCCCGGTCGCCGCGAGGTCGCTGAGGTTGATCATCACCCGTGGCGTGAGGCTATAGAAGTTGCCGGCCCGATCGGGCTCGTAAGTCAGTACTCGCGCCAGTTTCAGGGTTTTCATGCCGACGTCGATGCTGTCACCGATCTTGAGGTCCAGCGCCGTCAACAGCCGTGCTTCGACCCAGGCTTCCCCGGATTCAGGCCCGCCACCGGATTCTTCCAGGGCGAAAGGCGCAGGGGCGCTTTTCAGTTCTCCGCGCAGGGGGTAGGCGTCATCGGCGGCTTTGATGCTCGACAGTTGAATGCCGTTGTCAGTGGCAATGACGCTGGAGAACTCGACGACCTGAGCGTGTTCGAGCCCCAGCTCCTTACCGCTTTTGATTTGTTCGGGTCTTGCCGGTGAACTGCCTTCGAGCAGCAGGTCGGCACCGAGGAATTCCGTGGCGCGCAGCATCATGGCGCCGTTGAGACGGGCACCGAAGTAACCGATGGCGGTACTCGCCGCCACTGCCACCAGCAAGGCAAAGAACAACACGCGCAACTCACCGGCGCGGGCGTCGCGCAGCAGTTGGCGAATGGCGAGGCTGAACAAACGCAAAAACGGCAGGCGTGCCATCAAGGCTCCAGAGGGGCGACCAGCAGGCCGGCTTCAAGTCGGATCAGGCGCCGGCAGCGATGTGCCAGGCGTTCGTCGTGCGTCACCAGCACCAGGGTCGTGCCGCGTTCCTTGTTGAGTTCGAACAACAGATCGCTGATCCGCTCGCCCGTATGGCTGTCGAGGTTGCCCGTGGGTTCGTCGGCGAACAACACATCGGGTTCGGCGGCAAACGCGCGGGCAATGGCCACTCTCTGCTGCTCGCCTCCGGAGAGTTGTCTTGGGGAATGGGTCAAACGTTGGCCCAGGCCGACCCGTTGCAGCAGTTCCGTGGCACGCTCGCGGGCGTCTTTACGGCCGTCGAGCTCCAGCGGCAGCATGACGTTTTCCAGGGCGTTGAGGCTATCGAGCAGCTGGAATGATTGAAAGACAAAGCCCACATGTTCGGCGCGGATACGTGCGCGCTGGTCTTCATCGAGATCGCTCAGGGCCTGGCCCGCGAGCGTGACTTCGCCGCTGCTCGGCAGATCGAGGCCCGCGAGCAAGCCGAGGAGGGTGGATTTGCCGGAACCCGAGGCGCCGACGATAGCCAGGCTATCGCCCTTGTTCAGTTCCAGGCTGAGTTCGTGCAGGATAGTCAGTTCACCTTCCGCGCTGGGTACCACTTTGCTGAGGTTCTTCGCGGTGAGAATGCTTGCGCCCATGGAGAATCCGATGCGAGTGTGGTTTTTGAGTGCTGGCCTGGCCTTGATGTGCATGGCCCAGAACGCAGCGGCGGGTACAGTCCTGATCGTTGGCGATAGTATCAGCGCCGGTTTCGGCCTGGATACCCGGTTGGGGTGGGTGTCGTTGCTTGAGCAGCGGCTCAAGCGCGAAGGTTTCGACGATAAGGTGGTCAATGCGTCCATCAGTGGCGACACCAGTGCCGGAGGCCAGGCACGCCTGCCAGCGCTGCTTGCAGAGCATAAACCCGAACTGGTGATCCTCGAGTTGGGGGGCAATGACGGCTTGCGCGGGATGCTGCCAACGCAATTGCAACAAAATCTTGCGTCGATGATCGACAGCTCCCGCGCCAGTGGAGCGAAAGTGTTGCTGCTCGGCATGCAGTTGCCGCCCAATTATGGTGCTCGTTACACCAAGGCATTTGCCGAGGTCTACGGCAATGTGGCCACCGAGAAAAAAATCCCCTTGGTACCGTTTTTTCTTGATGGCGTAGGCGGTCATCCGGACCTGATGCAAGCCGATGGTCTGCACCCGGCGGCAGGGGCGCAGGACAAGTTACTGGAAAATGTCTGGCCGGCACTGAAACCGCTGCTTTGACGCTTTTCTAGTCGCGATGTTTCGGCTAAGGTGGCGCCCCCTATTTGGAGCCCCCGATGCCGCGTCCCGCCTGGTCACTTTTCGCCTATCAACTGATCGAGCCTGACGAACAGCTGGATCTGTTCGCCTGCCAGGAAGTACGCGTACATCTGGTGACCCGGCAGCTGGAGTTGGGCGGTTCCGCAGACCGAACGTTATGCGGCAGTCTGTTGCCGGCCCAGCCTCGCTGGTCGAGTGTTGACCGCCGGGTGTTTCAGGATCAGCGCCTGTGCTCGCTGTGTCGCGCCATTCTTGAGTCGCAAAAACGCGGTACCTCGCCGATCTGGCCGGAATTGCGGTTCGAGCTTTAATCTCCAGCCAGCCGTCGATCAGTTTCCTTGCAGGGGAAGGCAGACTCCCGCTGAAAGCGGTACACGTTCGAAACGTCCTGCAATCCATAAAGTTTCCAGCATTGACGCGCTCTATCGGCGCGTCTCCCCGAATACCGAAACGCCGGTGTACAATCCCGTTTTTATACCCATGTCGATCATGCGAAGGATTTTCCGGATGTTGCCGCGCTTTCCCGCCGTCACCCGCTGCCTGACTCTAGCCGCTCTGTGTGCGGCGGGTCCCGTTGCAGCATTGGAGTTGCCTCTCCCACCACCTGGTGAAGACATCATCGGCCAGGTGCAAGTGATCAAGGCCAAGTACGAAGACACCTTCGCCGACCTTGGTACCACCTACGATCTGGGCTATTCGGAAATGGTCGCGGCCAACCCGGGTGTCGACGCCTGGTTGCCGGGTGCCGGTACCGAAATCATTTTGCCAACACGTTTCATCCTGCCACCAGGACCTCGTGAGGGCATCGTGATCAACCTGGCTGAATACCGTCTTTACTACTACCCGAAAGGCCGGGACGTGGTTTACACCTTCCCGCTGGGGATCGGTCGTGAGGGCTGGGGCTCGCCTATCGCTCACACGACCATCACCGCCAAGACGCCTAACCCGACATGGACCCCTCCAGCGTCGATCAAGGCCGAACACCTGGCAGACGGTGATCCGTTGCCTAACGTGGTGCCGGCAGGCCCGGACAACCCCCTGGGGCCGTTCAAATTCAATCTGGGCACGCCTGGTTACCTGATCCATGGTTCGAACAAGAAGTTTGGTATCGGCATGCGTACCAGTCACGGTTGCTTCCGCATGTTTAACAACAATGTGCTGGAAATGGCGGGCATGGTGCCGGTGGGTACGTCGGTACGCATCATCAATGATCCGTACAAGTTCGGTGTAAGCGGCGGCAAGGTCTACCTTGAGGCGCACACGCCGCTGGACGATAACGGCAACCCGTCGGTCGTCGACAAGCACACGGCCGTGATCAACGCGATGCTCAAGCGTGAGGACATCACCAACAACCTGCGCATGAACTGGGATGTGGTACGTGATGTGGTCGCCGCTGAAGATGGCTTGCCAGTGGAAATCGCTGTGCCCAATGGTGCTGCGCCAATGGTGACAAGTACACCGGTTGATTTGCAGCAGTAACGGCTAAAAGGACCCGCCGACGTTAGCCACGTTGGCGGGTTTTTTATTGCCCGTAGAAAACTGCGGGCAATAAAAAAGCCGACCCATAAATGGGTCGGCTTGATAACAATCCCGAAGGACTATTACTTGCGGCTAGCTTTGTCGAGCATGCGCAGAGCGCGCTCGTTAGCTTCGTCAGCAGTCTGTTGTGCTTTTTGAGCAGCAGCCAGAGCTTCATCAGCTTTACGGTAAGCTTCGTCTGCACGAGCCTGGGAGCGAGCTGCTGCGTCTTCAGTTGCAGTCAGACGTGCTTCGGTTTCTTTCGATGCGCTGCTGCAACCGGTAGCCAGAACTGCGGCCAAGGCCAGAGCAGAGAATTTCAGAACGTTGTTCATCGTGTTCCCCTTCAAGGACTTTCTATTAAGTAGCTGTCTCCTCAGAGTGAGGAAATAGCCGGCGTACATACTACCCATTACTTGTAGTAAGTAAACTGACGTGAAGCAAGAAGCAGAAAAATTGTAGGCGTTGATTCTTTTTCGAGCAACTTTTAACTGCGCTGTTTAAAAAATATCCAGCTGCAAGCCCCGATCTGAGCGATCCGCCCAAAAAAAGTTCCCGTTCGCGAAACCTGTTTTCGGTCTTGGGTAAAGTCTGTCTATATCATTTCGTCTACACTTTTGTTCGCGAATTGAGCAGCGCTTCTCAACTCTTTCTGCTAGTTCAGGTGACTTTAAGAAGGGGCGCTCGTCTTAAGTCTCAACATCCGGCAATGTTCAGGCCATCGATCCTGCAAAATCTGTGGTTTCGAGAAGTCGCTGCACCACCCGGAGCCGCACCCGCCAACCTGCGTGATGACGAGCGCACCTTGAGCATTTTTGCCATTGGTGCCTACTATTTAGACGTGCCCGGTTGCGCGAGATTGGTGCAGCTCTTCTCGGTGTCCATTCGGCACGGGGTGGCGTAGATGTTCCTTCGCCGGAAAAACATCGGTAAGGTAGGGGTCAGAATTAAAGACCCGCGAGGAGTAGTGATGAGCGAGGCGTTGTCCATCCACCATGACCAGGCTGGTCATCAGTTCGAGACCACTGTGGACGGTCATCGTGCCTACCTGACCTATATGGATCTGGGAAAACAGACCCTGGATATTTATCGTACCTTTGTGCCGAACGCGCTACGGGGTCGTGGCATTGCTGCGGCATTGACCGAGCAGGCGCTGCAGTACGCCGAGGAAATGGGCTACACCGTCATTCCGTCGTGCTCCTACGTGGAGCGCTACATGGAGCGTCACCAGCGGCATGCGGCCAAGCTGAGTCAATGACGTTTCAAGAATCGAACGCATAAAAAAACGCCGGGTTTAGCCCGGCGTTTTTTTGTCTGCGTTTTTTGCGTGCAGAAGTGGCGATCAACCGCGATCGCGTTTCGGCAGTACATCCTTGAGCTTGGCATGCATGCTGCGCAAGGTGGTTTCGGTGGCGGACCAGTCGATGCAGGCATCGGTGATCGACACACCGTATTGCAGGTCGGCGAGGTCTTTGGGAATCGCCTGGCAACCCCAGTTCAGATGACTTTCAACCATCAGACCGATGATCGACTGGTTGCCTTCGAGGATCTGGTTGGCGACGTTTTCCATCACCAGCGGTTGCAGGGCCGGGTCCTTGTTGGAGTTGGCGTGGCTGCAATCGACCATGATGTTCGGCTTGATCTTCGCTTTGTTCAGCGCTTGCTCGCAGAGCGCGACGCTGACCGAATCGTAGTTCGGCTTGCCATTGCCACCGCGCAGCACGACGTGGCCGTAGGCATTGCCCTTGGTGGTCACGATCGATACGCCACCTTCCTGGTTGATACCCAGGAAACGGTGCGGGCTGGAAACCGACTGCAGCGCGTTGATCGCTACGGTCAGGCCGCCATCGGTACCATTCTTGAAGCCGACCGCCGAGGACAGGCCGGAAGCCATTTCACGGTGAGTCTGGGATTCGGTGGTGCGCGCGCCGATGGCCGACCAGCTGATCAGGTCCTGCAAGTACTGCGGGGAAATCGGGTCGAGGGCTTCAGTCGCGGTAGGCAGGCCCATTTCCGCCAGGTCCAGTAACAGCTGACGGCCGATGTGCAGGCCATCCTGGATCTTGAAAGAGTCGTCGAGGTACGGGTCGTTGATCAAACCTTTCCAGCCGACGGTGGTGCGTGGCTTCTCGAAATACACGCGCATGACCAGATACAAGGTATCCGACACTTCAGCGGCGAGGACCTTCAGGCGCTCGGCGTATTCGTGGGCAGCCTTGATGTCGTGGATCGAGCAAGGCCCGATGACAACAAACAGGCGGTGATCGGTGCCGTCAAGAATGTTGCGAATGACTTCGCGACCCTTGGTGACGGTGCGCAGGGCAGCGTCGCTCAGGGGGATATCACGCTTGAGCTGATCAGGAGTGATCAGCGTCTCGTTGGAAGCGACGTTTAGGTCGTTGATCGGTAAATCAGCCATCGTTTACTCGTCAGGTCACGGGTGCCGGCCGCCAGCGAACCCGCGCGGCGGAGCACAGCAAATTAAGCGCGTCGGGGAGCGGAACCTTAGCGCGTTACACCGTGGCTCGACAATGGGCATACGCCGGTTTTAGGGGCATTCTCCACTAAT
This sequence comes from Pseudomonas sp. p50(2008), assembly GCF_015351605.1. NCBI lineage: Bacteria > Pseudomonadati > Pseudomonadota > Gammaproteobacteria > Pseudomonadales > Pseudomonadaceae > Pseudomonas > Pseudomonas sp. p50(2008). The sequence goes on along the minus strand of NZ_JACMYF010000006.1, from coordinate 280,173 downwards.
TGATAATGTCCGCTAATCCACTACAGCCTGGGCGAATGCCTTGCGAACGGTGTCGTGGGAAAACTCGTCAGCGTGCTGCTGGACCCATTCGAGGGCCAGGGCTTGCGATTCCTGCAGGCCACTTTGGGCGTCATGCAGGCGGCAATATCGCTCGATCTGACACACCTGCTCACCCATCCGGGCGCTGAACAGCATCTGCTCATCGACAAAGGCAATCCCCACCAGATAGCCGCGCTTGCGTCGCAGGCACCAGGCGACGTAACCCAGATAGCGCAGGTCGGGGTTCAGGGTCGGCATGCGCACCTCGAGCGCCGTGCCGTGGCGCCATGCACGGTGGTAATTGCAAGCCATGCCCCCGAGGCTGATAGTGTGCAGCCGTTGCCGCGATATACATTCATGCTTGAGCAACGTTAATTCGACGGGCACATCGTCAGGGTGAGGAAGAAAACGTCCCATGAACACGGACTCCATGTGTCGGCCAGCTGACATTGTTTCCCCCAGTATAGTGGTCGAATCGGAACTGACCGATTTCGATGCTGACCAACGGCTGCTGGCGATGAGCGGAGTTTCGCTGGTGATTTTTACCAGTGTGGGCTGCGCCAGCTGTCGTTTCGCCCGAGCGCAATTGCCGAAACTGGATCTGGCGGTCGATCGACTGTGCTGGATTGATGCCGGCAACAATGGCGGCTTGGTGGAGCGTTATCAGGTCTTTCATTTACCGTCGCTGTTTGTGGTGCGCGACGGTGAGTTTTTCGGTGCATTGCAATCGCGCCTGACGACCACTGAGCTGAACGACGCCGTGGCTCAGGCGCTGACGAGAACAGCAGAGGAGTTGCCATGATGGGGGCAGTTGCCAAACCGACAATCGGCATTATCGGTACCGGTGCGATCGGCGGGTTTTACGGAGTGATGCTGGCCCGTGCCGGTTTCGATGTGCACTTTCTGTTACGCAGTGAGTTTTCCGCCGTGACGGAACGCGGGTTGCAGGTCAACAGCGCGCAACATGGCGCGCTGACGCTCAATCCGGTTCAGGCCTACTCCTCAGCCGCCGATCTGCCACCCTGCGACTGGTTACTGGTGGGCGCCAAAACCACCAGCAACGCCGATCTGGCGCCAGCAATCATTCAGGCCGCAGCGCCGAATGCCAAGGTGCTGGTGTTGCAAAACGGCCTTGATGTGGAAGACAGCCTGCGCGAATGCCTCCCCGACTCGCTGCACGTACTCGGCGGGCTGTGTTACATCTGCGTCCATCGTGAGAGCCCAGGTGTAATCACTCATCAGGCGCTTGGCGCCGTGCACATTGGCTATCACAGTGGCCCTGCCACCTCGGAGCAGTCGCGTTCGGCGATCTCGGAGGAGGGCGCCGACCTGTTCCGCGCCGCCGGCATCGCCTCCCAGCCAATGCCGAATCTGCACCAGGCCCGTTGGCAGAAGCTCGTCTGGAACATTCCCTATAACGGTCTGTCGGTCCTGCTCGGGGCAGGCACGACGCCTCTGATGGCCGATACCGATAGCCGCGAGCTGATCAAGGCGCTGATGGCCGAAGTGGTTCAGGGCGCTATCGCCTGTGGCCACCAGGTACCGCAAGGCTATGCCGAACACCTGTTCATGATGACCGAAAAGATGCCCGACTACTGGCCGAGCATGTACCACGACTTTGTGCATAAACGACCGCTGGAGTTGGCCGCAATCTATGCCCGGCCCTTGGCGGCAGCGAAGGCGGCCGGTTGCGAGATGCCACGCATCGAAGCCTTGTTCCAGAGTTTGAGCTTCATCGATAGACGTAACCGTTGAGTCGATCTACCAGAGGGGAAGGGCATGGCGAAAACTATCGACGATAAACTGGTGCTGGCGATTTCTTCGCGGGCGCTGTTCGACCTGAGCGAAAGCCACAAGGTCTATCTGTCCAGCGGCGTCGAAGCCTACCGGCAATATCAGATCGAGCACGAAGACGAGATTCTCGAGCCCGGTGATGCATTCCCGCTGGTGCAAAAACTCCTCAACCTCAACACCCATCTTGGTCGCGCCCGGGTCGAAGTGATTCTGGTGTCGCGCAACAGTGCCGATACCGGATTAAGAGTGTTCAACTCGATCCACCACTACGGCCTGGCGATTTCCCGTGCGGCGTTTGTCGGCGGGCGCAGTCCCTATCCGTATCTCAAAGCCTTTGGGTGTGACCTGTTTCTGTCGACCCATGCCGAAGATGTGCGCAGTGCGCTGGACGCCGGTTTTGCGGCGGCGACGATTCTGTCGGGCGGTGCCAGCCGAGCGGCCAGCGACGAACTGCGCATCGCCTTCGACGGTGATGCGGTGCTGTTTTCCGATGAATCGGAACGTGTCTATCAATCCGGTGGCCTTGAAGCCTTTCAGGCCAGCGAGCGCGAATCGGCCCGCGAGCCCTTGCGCGGTGGGCCGTTCAAAGGCTTCCTGGCGGCCCTGAACCTGTTACAGCGCGAGTTCCCGGACGATGCTTGCCCGATCCGCACGGCGCTGGTCACGGCGCGCTCGGCTCCGGCCCATGAAAGGGTGATCCGCACGCTGCGTGAGTGGGATATCCGTCTCGACGAATCACTGTTCCTCGGTGGGCTGACCAAGTCGGCGTTTCTCGAAGCGTTTGCCGCTGACGTGTTTTTCGACGATCAGGCCGGCCACTGCAAGTTGGCCCGTGAAGTGGTCGCCACCGGTCACGTGCCTCACGGCATAAGCAACGAGCAAAAGGTTTAAGCCCACGGTTCAACGCGTTACACCGGACGTCGTACTCGCCAAGGCACTGCTAAGCTGAATCAATCTCCGCCATGTTGGCACTCGAGGAGGTCATATGATTCGGTCGATGCTGTATGCCACTGACCTCGGCCTGTACGCACCGTTGGTGATGCACCATGCCTTGGCGATGGCGCGCACATTCGATGCTGACCTGTATGTGGTGCATGCGGTAGAGCCGATGGGATTGTTCGCCGAGTCGGTGCTGCAAAGCTACCTTGATGAACAGGCATTAAGCGATTTTCACAGTCAGGGCCTGAACACGGTGATCGCCAATATCGAGCAGCGGGTGCTGGACAGCTTTCGCGAAGAATTGGGGGATGAGGGGGATCAGGACCTGGCGCGAATCAAAGCGGTACGGGTGATACAGGGGGATCCTTCCCAAGTGATTCTCGACCAGGCACAGAAACTCTCTGTGGATTTGCTGATCGTAGGTAGCCATAGCCATGGCGCCGGCGCGGAGACACCTCTGGGCAGGACCGCTGCACGCGTATTACAGCTGGCGAGGGTACCCGTCTATCTGGTGCCGCTGGTTGAGCGTCGTCGTCACGGGGATCGCTAGTACAGGAATACTGGCATTTTGATGAAAAAGTTCTAGATTTATTCTTCAAACCATTAATATAGTTATATACCGTCGCTGATGCCCGTGGCGTCTACCTGCTTTGAGGGATACATATGAAGCTTCAACAACTGCGCTACATCTGGGAAGTGGCGCACCACGACCTCAACGTTTCCGCTACAGCCCAAAGCCTTTACACCTCGCAACCGGGCATCAGTAAACAGATCCGACTGCTGGAAGATGAACTGGGCGTCGAAGTTTTCGCCCGCAGTGGCAAGCACCTGACCCGCGTCACCCCGGCCGGCGAACGCATTATCACCACCGCTGGCGAGATCCTTCGCAAAGTTGAAAGCATCAAGCAGATTGCCCAGGAATTCTCCAACGAGAAGAAAGGCACCCTGTCGATCGCCACCACTCACACCCAGGCGCGTTATGCACTGCCGCCGGTGATCAGCAATTTCATCAAACAATACCCAGATGTGGCCCTGCACATGCACCAGGGTTCGCCGATGCAGATCGCCGAAATGGCCGCTGACGGTACCGTGGATTTCGCCATCGCCACCGAGGCCCTGGAGTTGTTCGGTGATTTGGTGATGATGCCGTGTTACCGCTGGAATCGCTGCGTCGTCGTGCCTCAGGGGCATCCGCTGACCAAAGTATCGAAACTTACGCTTGAAGCGTTGGCCGAGTACCCGATCGTCACCTACGTGTTCGGTTTCACCGGCCGCTCGAAGCTCGATGAAGCCTTCAGCCATCGTGGCCTGACGCCAAAAGTGGTGTTCACCGCCGCTGACGCCGACGTCATCAAGACTTACGTGCGCTTGGGCCTGGGTGTCGGCATCGTGGCGAAAATGGCGGTCGACGCCAAACTCGACAGCGATCTGGTGATGCTTGATGCCAGCGACCTTTTCGAATCCAGCATTACCAAGATCGGTTTCCGTCGTGGCACGTTCCTGCGCGGCTTCATGTGCGACTTCATCGAGAAATTCGCCCCGCACCTGACGCGCGAAGTCATGGCCAAAGCCATTCAGTGCCACAACAAGCAGGAACTGGAAGAGCTGTTCGACGGCGTCGAACTGCCGGTTCATTAATAGGGTTTTGCTGCCTACACCACCTCGGTAACAGAAAACTGTTGCCGAGCACCCGCCACCAGAATCTCCACATCATCGCCTTCGAACTTGCCCAGCAGGCTTTTGCCCAAGGGCGAGCGAGGGGTGATAACCGTGATCAGTTGCCCCACAAGATCGACTTTCAATCCAGCTGCGTCGGGCGCCAGAAACAACCACTGCTCACGACCTTTCTCGTCTTCCAGTCCCAGCAGCGCACCGACTTCAATGCCCCGTTGATCGTCATAGGGGCGCAACGCCAGGTTCTGGCACAGCGTCAGTGAATGCCTGATTTCCTCAACGCGCTTCGCTTGGCCCGCAGCAAGATAAGACGCTTCCAGGCCCAGCGTGTCGTACTTGTTTTCAGCAATGTTTTCTTCGTGAGTCGCAGTTTCGTAGGCGGTTTGCGCGGCACGCTCGGCGATGTCGAGGTCGACGCGCAGCTTGTCGAGAATCAGTTGGTGGACGATCTTCTTGTTCATGTTCAATCGCAAAATTGCTGGACGTTGGCGCGGCTTTTTTCGCTGGGCGCGTTCTGATCTTGTTGCAGCCAGAACTGGCATTTCGGATTGGCCAGGTTACGGCTGCTGCCACGCGCCTGATCGAGCCGTTGCTGCTGCTCGTTTTTGCGCAGGTTTTCTTCGTACTGTTCGAACAGTGGGCTCTGTGGAGGAATGTCCGGCCGTGGCTGCAGTTCCACATGCTCTGGCACGGGCGGTTTGACCCAGTGCTCGACAGCGGAGGTGACAGGCGTCAGTTGCTCCGGAAAAAACAGGCGCGAGGCAAGCCAGCAGGTCAGCGCTATGGCGATAAATCCCAACCATAATCCCAGGGCGATACTGCCGCTCAGTTTCAGCATGTTGAGCTGTATCGAAATCGGGCGGCGGGTGGCGGGACGGTAGGGCATGGCTGCCTCCTGGCGATGATGGCGGGCGAGCGGCGATTGTCGCATGAAGATTAATCGGCGTCGGCTCTTCTGCACGGAGTCATTTATGCGGACAATCGCCGCCTTTGCCAACGGGAGCCTGGAATGCCTGAAATGAAAACCCGCTGGGATATTTTTTGCACCGTGGTCGATAACTTTGGCGACATCGGTGTGACCTGGCGCCTGGCTCGACAGCTGGTGGCCGAGCACGATGTGGCTGTGCGTTTATGGGTTGATGATCTGCGCGCCTTCGAACGCCTGTGTCCTGACATCGACATCACGCGTTCGCAACAATGGCAACAAGGTGTCGAGGTCAGACATTGGCCCGTCGACTGGCAACCTGCCGAATCCGCCGATGTGGTCATTGCCGCTTTTGCCTGCCAATTGCCGAGCCCTTACATGGATGCCATGGCCGCTCGGGGACAACCGCCGCTGTGGTTGAACCTTGATTATCTGAGTGCTGAAGACTGGGTCGTTGGTTGTCACGGCTTGCCGTCGGTCAAATACAAGAACGTGCAGAAGTTCTTTTTCTTTCCGGGGTTCCGCAAGGGGACCGGCGGTTTGCTGCGTGAAAGCGGTTTGCTGGAGCGGCGTCAGCAGTTTCAACAGAATGCTGAAGCACAGCGAACCTTTCTGCAGGGCTTGGGGATTGATCGCTTGCCGGGAGCGCAGTTGATCTCGTTGTTCGCCTACGAAAATACCGGGCTCGCAAGTTGGCTCGACGCCATGGCGACCGATCCGATGCCCACGCATCTGCTGGTACCTGAAGGGCGGATTCTCGGTGATGTGGAGCGCTGGCTCGGTGTCGAGGGGTTGATGGCCGGTGCCGTGCACGTGCGCGATGCGTTGACGGTGCAAGTGCTGCCATTCGTCCGGCAGGATCAATACGACCTGTTGCTGTGGTGCTGCGACTTCAATGCCGTGCGGGGCGAGGATTCGTTCGTCCGCGCCCAGTGGGCGGGGCGGCCATTGCTCTGGCACATCTACCGGCAAGACGAGGATATTCACCTCGACAAGCTCGAAGCGTTCCTCACGTTGTACACAAAGGGCCTGTCGGCACCTGCCAGCGACGCGATCAGCGGCCTTTGGCGCGCCTGGAATGCCGGTGAAAAAATGACCGACCACTGGCAATCCACCCGTAAACACGGGCCGGAGCTGGAAAAACATGCGCAAGCGTGGTGTCTGGAACAGGCCTTGCAGGATGATCTTGCCGCAGCGCTGGTACAGTTTTATGTAAATTGGATATGATACGCGGCCTAGATTTTTGTAAATCCCATCCAAATTCGGATATTCGCAATGAAAACTGGTAAAGAACTGAAACCCGGTACCGTGATCCGTCTCGAAAACGATCCATGGTTGGTTCAGAAAGCTGAATTCACCAAGTCTGGTCGTAACAGCGCGATCATGAAGACCAAGCTGAAAAACCTGCTGACCGGTTACAAGACCGAGATCGTTTACAGCGCTGACGACAAGCTGGACGACGTGATCCTCGACCGCAAAGAAGCGACCCTGTCCTTCATCAGCGGCGACACCTACACGTTCATGGACACCACTGACTACACCATGTACGAGCTGAACGCTGAAGACATCGAAGCCGTTCTGCCTTTCGTTGAAGAAGGCATGACCGATGTTTGCGAAGCGATCTTCTTCGAAGAGCGTCTGGTATCCGTAGAGCTGCCGACCACTATCGTGCGCGTCGTTGACTACACCGAAGGTTCGGCTCGTGGCGACACTTCCGGCAAGGTGATGAAGCCTGCCAAGCTGAGCAACGGTACTGAGCTGCAAGTTGCTGACTTCATCGAAATCGGTGACAAGATCGAAATCGATACCCGCGATGGCGGTTCCTACAAAGGCCGTGCTAAATAAGCACAGCTTCAGGAATGAAAAAGCCCGACCATTGAGTCGGGCTTTTTTGTGCCTGCAAGATCAACAGATCGCGCTTAAACCGTTACATGCAAACGCACGTCGACGTTGCCACGGGTCGCATTGGAGTAAGGGCAGACTTGGTGCGCCGCTTCAACCAGCGATTGCGCATCGGCTTGTTCCAGGCCTGGCAGGCTGATGTGCAAGTCGATGTCCAGACCGAAACCACCAGGAATCTGGCCGATGCCCACATGGGCGGTGATCGAGGCGTCGTTTGGAATGGTGCGTTTGGTCTGGCTGGCCACAAACTTCAGTGCGCCGATGAAGCAGGCGGAGTACCCGGCAGCAAACAGTTGCTCAGGGTTGGTCGCCGCGCCGCCCGCACCGCCGAGTTCTTTCGGGGTGGCCAGTTTGACATCGAGAATGTTGTCGCTGGACACCGCACGACCGTCACGGCCGCCAGTGGAGGTAGCAATTGCAGTGTAGAGAGTTTGCATGGTGAGAGCCTCGATCTGGATTGACTGTCTGCGCTAAATGTTTGCGCGCTAAGTAAGTGCGAGATAAATGTATCTCGCTAATATTTAGCGCGCAAGATAAATTTTTGAAAAAATTTCCCTTCGATGAAGCCGTGTGACGCAGAGCAGCGGAATAGAGCGGTTTAAATGCCAAGAGCAGCGCAAAAAAATGTGGGAGAGAGCCTGCTCGCGATGGCGGTATGACAGGCACATGATGTGTTGACTGACTCACCGCTATCGCGAGCAGGCTCGCCCCCCAGGGGACAAGGTGGGGCGAGGTTTAGAGACTGTCCTGCAAATGCCGACGCAATGCCTGCAAATCCGCCTGCAGCTTCTGCAATTGCTCCAGCGTCTGCCCACTGGCACCGAGGATGCATTGCGGAATATCACGTGCCTTGTCCCGCAATGCACGACCTTGCTCCGTCAGTTCGACAATCACCACCCGTTCATCCTCACGACTGCGCGTACGACTCAGTAAACCCTCGACTTCCAGGCGTTTGAGCAGAGGCGTCAACGAGCCAGGATCGGTCAGCAGGCGCGTGCTGATTTCACCGACAGTCAGCCCGTCACGTTCCCACAACACCATCATCGCCAGGTACTGCGGATAGGTCAGCCCCAAGGCTTGCAGCAGCGGCTTGTAGACCTTGGTCATCATCAACGACGTGGAATGCAGGGCGAAGCAGACCTGATTATCCAGCAGCAGGTGGTCACAGTTATCGGGAGAGGTGTGCTTTTTGGTCATGTCGAAGCCTTGATCAATGATCGTCATGAATCTAGCGGGCTAATCTTTGATGCGCCAGATAATTCTCGGCTAGTGCCGTTCCAGGTTTTTCTGAAGCGCCAGATCCCATGGCGGGATTGGACTGAACCGGCTCTTGAGATATTCCAGCAGCAGTCGGCTGCGTGGATTGGGTTGTTGCTCCAGGCGTAACGCATAAATCCCGGTGCTTTCCGGCTCGGGCAAACCGTTGTCGCAGAACAAGGGCAGCAACTCGCCGCGCACGAGGTATTCGCTGGCCAGCCAGGTAGGCAAGTGCGCAACGCCGAGCCCGGCCAGTGCGCCGCAGACCAATGCTTCGGCATTGTTTGCGCTCATACGGATACGCGCGGGGCGATGCACTTGCAGCTGGCCGTTGCGTTCAAATCGCCAGGCGAACAGCGGCGCCAGACCTTCCCAGTCGAGACCGTCATGTTCAACCAGTTGCGCCGGCTCGCTCGGTACACCCCGGCGCTTCAGGTAATCGGGGCTGGCGCAGGCGATGCGTACCATGCTCGCCAATGGCGTGGCCACCAAACGCGTATCGGCCATTTGCCCTGCGCGCAGTACCAGGTCGACTTTGCCCAGGTTCAACCCCTGCATGTCCACAAAGCTGTCGATCAGGTGCAATTGCACATCGAGGCCGGGGTAGAGCATCAGAAAGTCGGCAATCACCGGTGCAAGGTGCCGACGCCCGAACGCGGCGGGCGCATCAATCCGGATCAATCCTTCCGGCGCACTGCTCAGGGAAACCGCTTCCGCCCTGGCGAGGCGTAACTCCGCCACGATCCGCCGTGCACGTTCGGCAAAAGCCAGGCCGGCCGGTGTTGCACGCACAGCGTGGGTGCTGCGGATGAACAATTGGCTGCCGACGGCGTGTTCCAGGCTGTCGATGCGCCTTGCCACTGCGGAGGGCGTCAGCGGATAACGGCGGGAGGCGGCGGAAAAGCTGCCGGTTTCCAGCACATCAAGAAACAACCCGAGCTGTTCGGTCAATTGATTGGGGTTCATGAGCGTTGCTTATGCGAAGTGGGCACAGCCATTGTGCGTTGCTGTGCGTTTCACTGCCAGCAGTGACTGCGTAGGATGAGCCTTCTGACAGGAAGGGAAATTGGCCGTGATCGAGTTTTTGATGTACCTGGTGTTTGGCGCTGCCCTCGGTACGCTGGGTGGTTTGTTCGGTATTGGCGGCGGCTTGATCGCGATTCCCCTGCTGGGCGTGCTGTTCGGTCTCGATCAGCAGATTGCTCAGGGCACCGCGCTGGTCATGGTCGTGCCGAACGTGATGCTGGCACTGTGGCGTTATCACCAGCGCAACCGGATCGAACTGCGCCACGCGTTGCCGCTGGCGTCGATGGGATTCTGCTTCGCCTGGCTCGGTTCGATCTGGGCAGTGGGCATTGATGCGCAAACCATGCGCGTCGGCTTCGTCGCCTTCCTGATTGCCCTGTCGGCGTACAACCTGGTGCGCATGTTCACCGCTAACGCACCCGCGTCGTCGCAGATGCGTTATTCCTGGCCGTGGCTGGGTGTCCTTGGCGCTGCGTCCGGTTCCATGGGTGGGTTGTTTGGCGTCGGCGGGGCGGTCGTGGCAACTCCGGTGTTGACCAGTCTGTTTGGTACAAGTCAGGTGGTTGCCCAGGGTTTATCGCTGGCACTGGCGTTGCCAAGTACTGGCGTCACGTTGGTCACGTACGCCGTGCACCATCAAGTCGACTGGATGATCGGCGTGCCGCTGGCCGTCGGTGGCCTGATGAGCATCAGCTGGGGCGTGAAGATCGCCCACGCCATGCCGGAGCGGCTGCTACGCGGGCTGTTTTGCGCCTTTCTGGTGCTGTGCGCGGTGATGCTCGCCTTTAAAGTTTGAAGCCTTCGACGATGTGTTCGGCCAGGCACTCGGTGATCGGCGACGGATTGTGCAGGTTGCGCACCAGCATGATGCTCGCCTCGGGCAACTCCGGCAGGCCCTCGGCTTCACCCAGAATGCGCATGTCCGGCGTGATCAGGCTTTCCAGTTGTGCGGTGACGGCCAGGCCGGCGCTGACCACCGCCATGATCGCCGACAGGCTGGAACTGTTGTACGCCACCCGATAATCCCGGCCCATGGCGTCCAGCGCATTGCAGGCCCACAACCGGCAGAAGCAATCACTGTTGAACATCGCCAAGGGCAACGGCGTTTGCTCATGGGCGCTGAAACATTGCGCTTCGGCCCAGACGAAACGCTCCTTGCGCAACAACTGGCCGATCTCGTTGCCCGGCTCGCGGGTGACGATGGACAAGTCAAGGTCTTGGCGCAGCAGCAATTGTTTTGATGATTCGCAATGGACCTCGATCTGGATCAGCGGGTAAGACTGTGCAAACCGCCGCAGAATCCCCGGCAGAAACCGCATCACATAATCGTCGGGCGTGCCGATACGCACCATGCCGACCATGTGCGGTTCACGCAGCGTGTTGAACACCTCGCTGTGCAACTTGAGGATGCGCCTGGCATAACCCAGCAATACCTGGCCTTCAGCCGTCAGCCGCACCTGGCGACCGTCGCGCTGAAACAGCTGGCGCTGCAACACATCCTCTTCAAGCCGCTTCATCTGCATGCTCACGGCAGATTGCGTGCGGTTGACCAGCTCCCCTGCACGGGTAAAACCACCTTGGTCGGCAATGGCGACGAAGGTGCGCAGAACTTCGGTGTCGATACTTGGGAAGGCTGACATACATCAATCTCCGAGATGTGTTGCATAAGAAACATTCGTTGGATTGATCTTAGCGCCAGCGCGACACTTGAGCCATCCCAAACGGAGGGCAACAAGATGAAAGGTCAAAACGAAGTCTTAGCCGCAGAAAAACATTCCATCCATGTCGTATCTGATTTGCTGCACAAGTTGACTCGCTGGTACGAATTGCACCGTGAACGCGAACTGTTGGCCGGTATGAGCGACGAGGCGTTGAAGGACATCGGCCTGAGTCGTGCAGATGTCGAGCACGAAGTGGTCCGTCCATTCTGGGATGACCCGATGCACAAATGAGTCATTCACACCTACACAAAACCTCTTCCGGTGAGGTAGGTTGCGAGCAGACAAGGAGATGCTCATGCCCGCAACACTGTCCTTCTCCATCAAACAGGCTCGGCGTCTGGCGCTGGCTGCCCAGGGATTCAACGGGCGCCAGCCGTCAGCGACGATCAAGGCGGCGCAGCTCAATCGCCTGATCGAACGTCTGGGCATTCTGCAAATCGATTCGGTCAATGCGCTGGTGCGTTCGCACTACCTTCCGTTGTTTTCCCGCCTCGGCAACTACTCCTCCGACTTGCTCGACCAGGCTGCCTGGAGTCAGGGCCGGCGACGCACGCTGTTCGAATACTGGGGCCATGAAGCCTCGCTGTTGCCCTTGTCGATGTATCCGTTGATGCGTTGGCGAATGCTGCGCGCGACCCGTGGCGAGGACATCTATCAACAACTGGCGCGGTTTGGTCGTGAGCAACAGGACACGATTCGCCGGGTGCTGGCTTCGGTTGAGGAGCTCGGGGCGCTGGGGGCCGGCAGCCTGTCGACTCGCGAAGAAAGGGCCGGGCCCTGGTGGGACTGGAGCGCTGAAAAGCACGCGCTGGAATGGTTGTTCGCTGCAGGTGAAGTGACCGTGGCGGGGCGGCGTGGATTCGAGCGGCTTTATGATCTGCCGGAAAGAGTGATCCCTTCGGCGATTCTCCAGCAACCTGTCCTTGATGAGGCGGCGGCCCAGCGGGGGCTGTTGCTGCATGCCGCGACTGCCTTGGGCGTGGCGACGGAAAAGGATCTGCGCGATTACTTCCGGCTTAACCCGGGTGATGCTCGCCCGCGTCTTCCCGAGCTGGTTGAGGAGGGGGCATTACTGACCTGCGATGTGCAGGGTTGGCGGCAACCGGCCTATTGTCTGCCCGAGCCCAAAGTGCCGCGCAAGGTCGAGGCCAGTGCGTTGCTTTCACCCTTCGATTCACTGATCTGGGAGCGTAGCCGCACCGAGCGATTGTTCGATTTTCGTTATCGGCTGGAGATTTACACCCCGCAGGACAAGCGGGTGTTCGGCTATTACGTGCTGCCGTTCTTGCACCATGAAAGAATCGCGGCACGGGTGGACCTGCGTGCGGAAAGGGCCCAGGGGAGGTTGGCGGTGCATGCGGTACACGAGGAAGAGCCGGGGCTGGATGACGAGGGAATGCTGGCGTTGGCGATGAATTTGCGGCGGATGGCGGATTGGCTGGGGCTGACGCGGGTGCAGTTGAATTGTCAGCGGGTGAGTGCGGCCAGGTTGCGGGTAGCATTGGCTGGTATTGGCGATGACTGAGCTGACGCCATCGCGGGCGAGCCCGCTCCCACAGAGTTTTGGGTTAAACACAAACCTTGCGTACACCCGAAAAACCTGTGGGAGCGGGCTTGCCCGCGATGGCGTCGGCTCAGGCGATTAACGCCTCATTGACTCACCGCCGGACTTGTTTCAACGTCTCGGCAATCAGAAACGCCAATTCCAGCGACTGATCGGCATTCATCCGCGGATCGCAATGGGTGTGATACCGGTCCGACAATCCATCTTCGGTAATAGGTCGCGCGCCACCGATGCACTCGGTCACGTTCTGCCCGGTCATCTCGATGTGGATGCCACCGGCGTAAGTGCCTTCCGCTTCGTGAACCTGAAAGAACTGCTTCACTTCTCCAAGAATCTGAGCAAAGTCGCGAGTCTTGTAGCCGCTGCTGGCCTTGATGGTATTGCCATGCATCGGATCGGAGCTCCAGAGCACCTGCTTGCCCTCGCGCTGCACGGCGCGGATCAACGCGGGCAGATGATCACCCACCTTGTTCGCGCCCATCCGGGCAATCAGGTTCAGACGACCTGGGTCGTTGTCCGGGTTTAGCACGTCGATCAGACGAATCAGATCGTCGGGGTTCATGCTTGGCCCGACCTTGACGCCGATCGGGTTGTTCACGCCCCGCAGGAACTCGACATGAGCGCCGTCGAGCTGACGGGTGCGGTCGCCGATCCACAACATGTGCGCCGAGCAGTCGTAGTAATCGTTGGTCAGGCTGTCGCGACGCACGAAGGCTTCTTCGTAGTTCAGCAGCAGCGCTTCGTGAGCGGTGAAAAAACTGGTTTCGCGCAGCTGTGGCGAACTGTCCATGCCACAGGCCCGCATGAAGGCCAGTGTTTCATCGATGCGATCGGCCAGGTGGCTGTATTTTTCAGCCAGTGCCGAGTTGGCGATGAAATCCAGGTTCCACTTATGCACCTGGTGCAGGTCGGCAAAACCGCCTTGGGCAAAGGCCCGAAGCAGGTTCAAGGTCGCCGTGGACTGGTGATAGGACTGGAGCAAGCGCTCCGGGTCCGGCACACGGCTTTTCTCGTCGAAACCGATGCCGTTGACGATGTCACCGCGGTACGCCGGCAAGGTCACGCCGTCGATGGTTTCGTCGTTGGCTGATCGTGGCTTGGCGAATTGCCCGGCCATGCGTCCAACTTTGACCACCGGGCATCCGGCAGCAAACGTCATGACGATCGCCATTTGCAGCAGCACTTTGAACGTGTCGCGAATCTTCGCGGCGGAGAACTCGGCGAAGCTCTCGGCGCAGTCGCCGCCCTGCAACAGAAACGCGCGGCCCTGGGTCACCTCGGCAAACTGACGGCGCAACTCCCGGGCTTCACCGGCAAACACCAGCGGCGGATAGCTGGCCAGCGTTTGCTCGACGTGCAGCAAATGCGCCGCGTCGGGGTAGTGGGGTTGTTGCTGGATCGGCAAGGCGCGCCAGCTGTCAGGACTCCAGGGTTGGCTCATCATGGTCTCGGTTGGTTTACGCTCGGACCGTCATGTTATCAGCAATTAATGCGTGACCTGTTCCCGTTGCTTCGCGGACAATCGCGCCTTTGCCGCTTCAAGCTGCGGCAGGCCCGGTAATGATCTGGAGACGAAATGACTGAGGAGCGCGTCGAGCATCTGCTCGCCGAGGTACAGGATGAGTTCGGCGTGATACGCGTGCTGGAAGTGGCCGATTACCGTTTTCTGGAATTCGGTGATGCCATCGAACAGAGTTGCGTATTTACTGCCGATCCCAGCTGGCTCGAATACGACTACACCCGCGCGATGTTGATCGGCGCGTTGTGCCACGATCAGCCGGAGAGTGCGCTGTTTCTGGGGCTCGGGGCAGGCACCTTGACCCAGGCATGCCTGAAGTTTCTGCCGCTGGAAGACGTCGAGGCTATCGAGCTGCGTCCCGATGTACCGCGCCTCGCCATTGAGTTCCTTGGGCTGGATGATGACCCGCGGCTGTATATCCGTGTGGGCGATGCGCTGGAACTGCTCGACACCGCCGAGCCTGCCGACCTGATTTTCGTCGACCTCTATACCGATGTCGGTCCGGGTGTCGGGCATCTGGCCTGGAGCTTTTTGGAAAATTGTCAGAAGCGCCTGAATCCAGGCGGCTGGCTGGTGATCAACCAATGGGCCACCGATGATGGAAAACCCTTGGGCGCGGCGCTGCTACGCGGTTTGTACCACCGCCATTACTGGGAGTTGCCGGTGAAGGAGGGCAACGTGATTTTGATCGTGCCTTCGGAGCTGGATCAGGAACTGGACATGGATGGGCTGATCGCGCGGGCTGCAGGACTGGCGCCGCAGCTGGGGTATTCGTTGCAGCCGTTGATCAAGGCGATTCGCCCGGCTACTTGAGGTTGTTGAGGCTCCTGCAGGGGAGCTGTGGTGCTGCCTTCAGCAGCCTTTGAAAACCCCTGGCCGCTTCTCGACCATCGACCGCACCCCTTCCTTGGCATCCTCACTCGCCATCAACTTCTTCACCAGCGGCGGCAACGCCTGCGCCGCTGCAGTTTCCCCTTCATACCGTGCCTGGCGAGCCGACATCAATGTCGCCTGAACCCCAAGCGGCGCCTGCCGGGCAATCCGTTCGGCCAGCTCAATCGCCCGTGGCAACAAATCCTCGCTGGCCATGACTTCCTGCACCAACCCCAGGTGCAACGCCTCGTGGGCATCGAATTCATCGCCGGTCAGCAACCAGCGCATGGCATTGCCCCAGCCCGCGACCTGATGCAGGCGCAGCGTGGCCCCGCCAAACGGGAATATCCCCCGTTGCACTTCTTTCTGGGCAAAACGGGTGTTGCTGGCGCACAGGTTGATGTCAGCGGCCAGCATCAGCTCGATGCCGATGGTCAGGCAGTAACCTTGTGCAGCGACAATCACCGGTTTACTCACCCTTGGCCCGGCAAATACACCCCAGGGATCGCAGCCGCCCGGAGGCGCCTGCCAACCTTCAGCCAGGGACGCACTGGCACTGACCAGGTCGAGCCCGGCGGTAAAATGCTCCCCATGGCCGAACACCACGGCCACCCGCGCGTCGCTGTCCGCTTCGAGCTCGCCATAGGCCAGGCTGAGTTCGTTGAGCAGTTGCAGATCGAAGGCGTTGCGCTTGGCCACCCGGTCCAGACCGATTAACAGGACATGACCGCGCCGTTCGCGGCTGACTCGACTGCAGCTGGGCTGATCCATGGAACATTTCCTCGGGCGGGAAGAGGTGGGAAGGCGTCAGTGAGACCGCAAGTTTTTGTCGTCAGGGTGAACCGTTTTAGCGCCATCCCCAGCAGGGCTGGGCCTTTGAAAAATAGACCGTTGCGCGATTATGCGCAAAGCCTGTGACATAACGGTGTATCCGTCAGTTTTCCGACAAATAATGCTCCCTTTTCGGGCGAATTCCGGTATAGTGCGCGCCGGCCTTTAACCGGGCCGCGTTTAGGTAGCGCAATTCCCCGAAGTCAGCTTCGGCTGCACGTCCGCACACCGGACTCTCCCTTGACGAATCTTTTTCATTCATTCGTTTTCGCAAATCCCCGCCGACAAAGCAGCCAGGGCGACTCTTGAGTCTTACACGGCATGCGCAGCTTTGGAGCATGGGTCTTTGCGGATGCACTTAGAGGCAGACCCATGACCCAGGAAACCGGCGGCTTCGCCGCTTTTAATCTTAATCCGAATATTCTTGCAGCCGTCATTGCGACTGGCTACGAAGAGCCTTCGGCTATTCAGCAGCAATCGATCCCGATCATCATGGCCGGCCACGACATGATTGGCCAAGCGCAAACCGGTACGGGTAAAACCGCCGCTTTCGCCCTGCCGATCCTGCATTGTATCGATCCTGCCAAGCGCGAGCCGCAAGCCCTGATCCTGGCGCCAACCCGTGAGTTGGCGCTGCAAGTAGCAACCGCTTTCGAAACCTACGCCAAGCAAATGCCGGGCGTTACCGTTGTGGCCGTTTACGGCGGCGCGCCTATGGGCCCACAACTGAAAGCAATCCGTAACGGCGCACAGATCGTTGTCGCTACCCCGGGCCGCCTGTGCGACCACCTGCGTCGCGACGAGAAAGTCCTGTCGACCGTGAACCACCTGGTTCTCGACGAAGCTGACGAAATGCTCAAGCTGGGCTTCATGGACGACCTGGAAGTCATCTTCAAGGCTCTGCCAGCGACCCGTCAGACCGTACTGTTCTCGGCGACCCTGCCACAGTCGATCCGTGCCATTGCCGAACGTCACCTGCGTGACCCGCAGCACGTGAAGATCCAGACCAAGACCCAGACCGTTACCGCGATCGAACAGGCTCACCTGTTGGTTCACGCTGACCAGAAGACCTCGGCTGTATTGAGCCTGCTGGAAGTCGAAGACTTCGACGCCCTGATCATGTTCGTGCGCACCAAGCAAGCGACCCTGGACCTGGCCAGTGCCCTGGAAGCCAAAGGCTACAAAGCCGCTGCGCTGAACGGTGACATTGCCCAGAATCAGCGTGAGCGCGTGATCGACTCCCTCAAGGATGGCCGTCTGGACATCGTTGTGGCGACCGACGTTGCTGCTCGTGGCCTGGACGTTCCGCGCATCACTCACGTGTTCAACGTTGATATGCCGTACGATCCAGAGTCCTACGTTCACCGTATCGGCCGTACTGGCCGTGCTGGTCGCGAAGGTCGTGCGCTGTTGCTGGTGACTCCGCGGGAGCGCCGCATGCTGCAAGTGATCGAGCGTGTAACCGGTCAGAAAGTGGCTGAAGTCCGCCTGCCGGATGCTCAGGCCGTTCTCGATGCCCGCATCAAGAAACTGACCAACAGCCTGTCGCCGCTGGTTGCTGATGCTGAATCGACTCACGGTGATCTGCTGGATCGTCTGACTGCCGACATCGGTTGCAGCCCGCGTGCCCTGGCCGCGGCCCTGCTGCGCAAGGCTACAAACGGTCAAGCACTGACCCTGGCTGCGATCGAGAAAGAACGTCCACTGGTGCCGAACAATGCACCGCGTGGCGATCGTCCTGAGCGTACCGGTGATCGTCCGGACCGTGGTGATCGCGAGCGTCGTGCTCCGGTTCCATTGGCTGAAGGCCGTGCTCGTTGCCGTACCGCGCTGGGCGCGCGTGATGGTATCGCCGCCAAGAACCTGCTGGGCGCCATCCTGAACGAAGGCGGCCTGGCTCGTGAAGCGATCGGTCGCATCCAGGTGCGTGACAGCTTCAGCCTCGTTGAGCTGCCGGAAGATGGTCTGGAGCGTTTGCTGACCAAGCTGAAGGACACTCGCGTTGCCGGTAAGCAGTTGAAGCTGCGTCGCTACCGCGAAGATTGATCCGCTCTCGAGCTGATTGATCAAACATAAAAAATCCCCGACTGGTTCGGGGATTTTTTTATGCCTGCGTTGTGGCGAGGGGATTTATCCCCGTTCGGCTGCGCAGCAGTCGTAAAACCTGAACGCAAGATCTATCTGATGCACCGCGCTGCCCGAATTCACGACTGCTTCGCAGCCGAACGGGGATAAATCCCCTCGCCACATTGCAGCTGTTCCAAATGCCACAAAGCGGCTACAAGGTTAGTCCGTTGCCGGTCCGCCACCCGCCGTGATCACTTGCACACTCATGCGCGGTGTCGCCAGATCGAGCCCTGCTTCATCCAGTTGCCGCTTGAGTAACAGGTTGAACGCACGGGAGACTTCCCACTGCTTGATCGGAGCGGTCTTGAATCGGGCGCGAAGTATTGCGTTGCCCGACTCGAAACTCTCGACGCCCTGAATCTCCAGTGGCGACCAGATGTTGCGCCGTTGCAGTGGGTCCGTCCGCATCTTCTGCCCCACATCGCGCATCAACTTGATCGCGTCATCGATGTTCATGGCGGAAGGGATGGCCACCCTGAAAATCGCGTAACCGAATTCCCTGGAATAGTTCTTGATGCTTTTGATTTCGCTGAACGGGATGGTGTGGACGATGCCGTCGATATCTCGCAGGCGCACGGTGCGAATCGTCAGGCCTTCAACCGTGCCCAGGTGGCCGCCAACGTCCACGTAATCGTCGATGGCCAGGGAATCCTCAATGATGATGAACAGCCCTGTAATCAGGTCGGCAACCAGCGACTGGGCACCGAAACCAATGGCCAGACCGATCACGCCGGCACCGGCCAGCAGTGGCGTGACGTTCATGCCCATGTTCGCCAGCGCAACGATCAGCGCAACGATGAAAATCGCCACGAACAACACGTTGCGGATCAGCGGCATCATCGTCTGCGCGCGGGCATTTGCCAGGCCTTTGCGCGAGCGGGTGAGGGCATGGTGCACTGCGGTGTCACTGAGAATCCAGATCAGCCAGGCAAAAATAAGCGTTCCCGCCAGGCTGAACAGTTTGACGCTGACTTCATGACCTTCGCCTTCGGTGAAGGTAATCAGTGACATGCCCCAGACGCGCAGGCCAAGTTCAATGAACGCCAGCCACACCAGCAGGTGGGCGAGGGTGTAGAAAAAGTTTTTCAGTCGATCCGAATACAACGCATGCCGCTTCACGCCTCGCTGTGGTTTGAGCGAGTGGCGGCGCACCAGTCCATTGATAACCATGCACAGCACCAACAGCACCGTGCAGATAAGCGACTGACGCAACGCAGTGCTGGTGTCGCCAGCTGACACGAAAGTGGCAAACAACGAAATGCCCACCAGTACCAGGGCGGGTATGTACCAGAAGGTTCCGAGGATATCGATGGTGTCGCTGAGTGCGCGGCGGGTCAGGCGCCGTGAGAGTGGCTGGTTGCGGATCAAGTGCGCAATTGGACGGCGGAAGCGCAGGATAAACAGTCCGGTGGACAGTGCGGCCAGGACATTGGCGATCGTTGCGGCGGTGTGCGCCAGGTGGGTGCCGAGGCTTTCAACCAGCCGCGGATCACTCAAGGCTTCGCCGAATGCGGCGAAGCTGCCGATCAGCCACAACGGCCGAAAGGCCTGATGCCGCAGGATGTACAGGGCACGGTGACGGTGTGGGCCGTCAAGCAGGGAGAAGGCGATGACGCAGATCGCCGAAAAGCAGGTGCCCACCACCAGCGCATACGCCAACACCATGGCCAGGCTTTTGCCCAATGACGAGGGCAGGGCGTAGGTCATGTAGACCGTCATCACCAGTGCAATCAGCCACGGCCCGAGCTTGCGCAAGGCGAAACGCAACATGTCCAGGGCGCTGGGATGTTGCGGCAATTCTTCGGTCAGGCCGAAGCGCATGCGCACCCGGTGACTGAGCCAGATCAGCACGGCGGCGAGCAAACTCCAGACCATCAGGATCATGGCAAAGGCAAAGATGATCGGCAGCCATTCATTGGCCGGAACGATCAAGGCTTTCAATTCTTCCTTGGTCAGTTCGTACTCTTCGGACCAGCGCGTGAGTGGACTGTCGGCGCCGGAAAACTGCTTCTCGAGACTTGCCAGTGTCCCGCCGATCAATCCGAGTACGCCCTGTTCGGCGGCGGGCTGGGCCTTTTTGGTGGCATCGCGCAACTTCTTCAAGTCGGCGAGCAATTTGGTCCGCTGCTGATCGTTCTCCAGCGACTTGATGACTTCGTCAAGGGATTGCCCCAGCGGTTCCTGGGCTTCTGGCTGGGCTTTCGCCGAACCGTTGAGCAGGCTCGGCAGGCCGACGGCCTGGGCTGGCGCCATTGGCAAGAGCGTCATGAGGCAGACGAGGAGGAGATACGGCAGGGCGAAAAGACGAGCGAACACTAGGCGGTCAACCTTGGAATGAGCAGATCGACCGAGTGTACGAGCCCGCTAAAATCAATGCGAGCCGGGGAGCGGATTTATTCGTTAAGTTTGGCGAGGATCTTGAACACCACGGTGGCGAGGATCGTCAGCATGCCGATCCACATGGCGAACACGCCGGCATTCTTGTCACGGAAATTGAAGCCGATGGCGAGCAGGATCATCCCGGACAGGATCGGAATCAGCATGGCGTGGAAGGACTGCATGGAGATCATGGAGCGACTGCCTTGTCTTGGGATGATTTAAGTTTAGGTGGCTTTTAGCCGCGCGGTGTTGAGGCGTATCAAAAATGAGGCATCCGCCGCATGAAAGTGTCGTCCCTAACGACGCTTTCGCGAGAAAGCCCGCTCCCACATCGTGAAATGGGTTCCCTTGTGGGTGGCGGGCTTGCTCGCGAAGCTTTTTGACGATTAAGGCAATTCCTGGCAGGCGTAAAAAGCGCTCAGCACTTTCACCAGGTGGGCCAGGTCATGGCTGCCGCACAGTTCACGGATCGAATGCATGGCGAATGTCGGCAGGCCGATGTCCACGGTGCGCACGCCCAGATGACTGGCGGTAATCGGGCCGATGGTCGAGCCGCAACCCATGTCGCTGCGCACCACGAAGCTCTGCACCGGTACTTCTTCGGCCATGCACAGATGACGGAAGAACCCGGCGGTTTCGCTGTTGGTGGCGTAGCGCTGGTTGCTGTTGACCTTGATGACCGGACCGGCGTTGAGTTTCGGGCCGTGGTTGGCGTCGTGCTTGTCGGCGTAGTTGGGATGCACGCCATGGGCGTTGTCGGCCGACACCAGCAGGGACTTCTGGATGGTCCGTACGAACTCGTCACCCTCGGGCAGCAGGCGGCGCAAGGTTTGCTCAAGCATCGGGCCATCGGCGCCGCACGCCGAGCAGGAGCCGACTTCTTCGTGGTCGTTGGCCACCAGCACGCAAGTTTCGTCGGTCTCGGCCGTCAGCAATGCTTGCAGGCCGGCGTAGCACGACAGCAGGTTGTCCAGGCGCGCGCCCGCGATGAAGTCGCCGTGCAGGCCAATAACCGCCGCGCTTTGGGTGTCGTAGAAGCTCAGCTCGTAGTCGAGCACCACGTCGGCGTTCAGACCATGTTCCAGTGCCAGTTGATTGGTGAGCACTGCGCGGAAGTCGACGCGCTCGTCGCCGGCAAATTGCGCGAGGATCGGTGGAAGTTCAGTCTGCGCATTGATCGCCCAGCCCATGTTGGCTTCACGATTGAGGTGAATCGCCAGGTTGGGAATGGTCGCGATGGGCGCCTTGAAATCGATCAGCTGGCTCTCGACCTTGCCGTCACGACGAAAGGTGACACGGCCAGCCAGGGACAGATCTCGGTCAAACCAGGGTGCCAGCAGCGCACCACCGTACACTTCGACACCCAGCTGCCAGAAACCCTGGCGTTGCAGTTCAGGTTGCGGCTTGACGCGCAGGCACGGGCTGTCGGTATGGGCGCCCACCAGGCGAATACCGCCATGCAGCGGTGAGTGACGGCCCATCTTGATGGCGACGATCGAGGAGTCGTTACGGGTGACGTAGTATCGGCCGTTGGCTTCGGTGGTCCAGGGCTCGCGCTCATCAAGGCGCTGAAAGCCCGCCGCTTCCAGGCGCTGTACAAGGCTGGCAGTGGCATGAAACGGGGTAGGGGAGGCCTTGAGGAAGTCGATCAGGCCTTGGTTCAACTCTTCGCGCATAAGTAGCTCCAGACAGCAATGGCGCCAGTTTAACGTATTGATCAAAGAATTGGCGGGGGAGTGCTGGTTAGGCGGTCCACGGTATCGGGTCCGCAGGAGATCCCTATAGGAGCGAGCTTGCTCGCGAAGGTCGTGAGCGATTACGCGGAAAACCAAATGCGCTGCGGCGTCCTTGGGTTTTTCGCGAGCAGGCTCGCTCCTACAGGGTTTTGCTTTTGCTTTAGAACGGTGCCGGACACTCGAAGCGCAGGCGTTCACCGGTTTGCGGATGGGTGAAGCTCAGCATGCTCGCGTGCAGACACAGTCGTGGCCAGGCAGCCAGCGCCTGTTCGTGGGCGTACAGCCCGTCACCCAGCAGTGGATGACCAATGGACAGCATGTGCACGCGCAGTTGATGGGAGCGGCCAGTGATTGGCGTCAGTTCGACCCGGCACCAGTCGCCGCATCGCTCCAGCACGCGCCAGAAGGTCAGGGCGTGCTTACCGAATTCATGGTCAACCACATGACGTGGTTTGGTCGGCGGATCGTAGCGCAACGGCAAATCGATGCTGCCGCTATCGAGTTCAGGCTGACCCCAGCACAGTGCGGTGTAGGCTTTTTCGGTTTCGCGGTCGTGAAATTGCCGGGACAGCTCGCGATGAGTATCCGGGTCACGCGCCAACAGAATGATGCCGGAGGTTTCCCAGTCCAGTCGGTGGACGATTCGCGCTTCCGGGTAGCCGTTTTCTTGCAGGCGGGTAATCAGGCAGTCCTTGTTGTCATCAGCCCGGCCAGGGACGGAAAGCAGCAACGTAGGCTTGTTCACCACCAATACGGCGGCGTCCTGATAAATGATGTGGACGTTGGACAGCGGCATTAAAACAGCCTCGTAACAAATGCCAACGGCGGCTCAGGCTTTCGCAAATCCGTGGGAGCAAAGCTTGCTCGCGATGCAGGCAACCCGGTCCGAACCGGATGGATGCTATCGTGAGCAAGCTTTGCTCCCACAGGGGCGTAAGCCTGAGCCGCCGTGGCTCCTGTCTGATCGACTAGCGGT
The DNA here is from genome assembly GCF_015351605.1 of Pseudomonas sp. p50(2008). NCBI lineage: Bacteria > Pseudomonadati > Pseudomonadota > Gammaproteobacteria > Pseudomonadales > Pseudomonadaceae > Pseudomonas > Pseudomonas sp. p50(2008). Next base: position 256,891 of record NZ_JACMYF010000006.1, on the reverse strand, counting down.
CAGGCAGGGTGATATTGAGTTCCAGAATCGAGCAGCTGCCCTGGTTTTCCAGAGCGACATGCACGTCATCGGACCCGATATTGACGTATTTGCGAATCACCTCGACCAGTTCCTTCTGCAAGGCTGGCAGGTAGTCCGGTGTACTGCGTTGGCCGCGTTCATGCGCCACGATGATCTGTAGACGCTCTTTCGCTACCGAGGCTGTGCTTGTCTTCTTGTTGGCACGAAAGAAGTCAAAAAGGTTCATTACCTACCTCCAAACAGGCGCTCGAAGAATCCCTTCTTCGTGACATCGAGAAAACGATGCTCTACGGTTTTGCCCAGCAGACGATCAACGGCATCGCTGTATGCCTGGCCGGCATCGCTCTGGTCGTCGAGAATCACCGGTACACCCGAGTTGGAAGCCTTGAGCACTGCCTGGGATTCGGGAATGACACCCAGCAGGGTGACGGACAGGATTTCCTTGACGTCTTCGACGCCGAGCATTTCACCGTCATTCACGCGTTGCGGGTTGTAGCGGGTCAGCAGCAAGTGTTCCTTGATCGGATCCTCGCCCTTTTCAGCGCGGCGGGATTTGCTGGCCAGCAGGCCGAGCATACGGTCCGAGTCACGTACCGAGGACACTTCCGGGTTGGTCACGATGATCGCTTCATCAGCGAAGTACATGGCCAGGTGGGCGCCTTTCTCGATGCCCGCCGGGGAGTCGCAGACCACGAATTCGAAGTCTTCTTTCAACGCCATCAGGACTTTTTCCACGCCTTCGACGGTCAGCGCGTCTTTGTCGCGGGTCTGGCTGGCAGCGAGGACGTAAAGGTTTTCCAGGCGCTTGTCTTTGATCAGGGCCTGTTGCAGGTTCGCTTCGCCGTTGACGACGTTGACGAAGTCATACACCACGCGACGTTCGCAACCCATGATCAGGTCGAGGTTACGCAGGCCCACGTCGAAGTCGACGATAACTGTTTTGTGACCGCGCAGTGCGAGGCCGGTACCGATAGCGGCACTGGTGGTGGTCTTACCCACACCACCCTTGCCGGATGTAACCACGAGAATCTTGGCCAAGGTGTTTCACCCCTAAGGAAAAAGGACATTTAGCCCCTGAAAAACATCTCTAGAAAACTACTGCAGTCGGACAGCCTTGGCTGGAATCCGGCCCTGAACGGCGATTACCTTCGGTAAACACTGCTTTTGGCCATTTTCCGACTTCGTTCAAGCCGTTTTCGCTACGTTTTAGAGATGCTTGGAAAATGCGGCAGTATCCGTTAAAGCCGAATGATGTTCAACACATCGCCCGACAGGCTGACCTGTACGCCCGAACCCCATAAAGGGTCGCGGCGCAGATCCTCCGAAACCTTGTAATGGCCCGCGATGGAGACCAGTTCAGCGCTCATTTGCTGACAGAAAATCCTGGCTTTCGTGTCGCCCTTGACCCCGGCCAGAACGCGACCACGCATCGGGCCGTATACATGGATGTTGCCATCGGCCAGAAGTTCCGCCCCCGGGCTCACCGAGGAGATCACCACCAGATCACAGCCCTGGGCATAAATCTGCTGACCGCCGCGTACCGGTGAGGTGATGATTTTCGTTGGCTTGATCGTCGGCTCCGGTGGTTTTTCCGGTTTTTTCACCACGACGCCTTCATTCGGGTCCAGTGGACGTTCCCTGGCACCGGACGGCGGGAGCACCGGCAAATCCACGGCAATGGCGGCAGCGATGTCTTCGATGCGGCTGGCACGGATCGCCAGCGTGCGCAGGCCATGTTGGCGACACACGCGCATCAGGCCGGGCAAATCCACGGCGCCTTCGCTGGGTGGAAGTTTGTCCAGGGCCAGCACCAGCGGGGCGTTGCTGAAGAAGTTGGGCGCCTGGGCGACCTTGGCGGCCAGTTGTCGATCGAGGTTCTCGAGGTCGTTACGGGCCAGTTCCAGCACCGTAATGGCGAGCATGCTGCCCTTCAACTGGAACACGGGATCTTTGTCTAGCGGTTCGGTTTGGCTCATGGTCGGCATACAACGACTTGTCACTAAAAGTGCCGAGACTTATAACGAGAACGCCCGCGAGCCGCAAGCCGGGTCGAACGATGTAGAATGCGCGGCCATTGTCTTGACGGAAGCTTTAATGGATCGCCCGCGTTTTCGAACAGCCTTTCTTTCTCCGCGTTTCTGGCCGCTGTGGTGTGGCTTGGGGCTGTTGTGGCTGATTGTTCAGCTGCCTTATCGCGCGTTGCTGTTTATCGGTCGCTTGCTCGGTGCATTGATGTATCGGCTGGCCGGCGACAGACGGCGCATCGCCAAGCGCAATCTCGAACTGTGTTTTCCTGAAAAAACCGCCGCCGAGCGCAAACGCCTGCTCAAGGAAAACTTCGCGTCTACCGGCATTGCCTTCTTTGAAATGGCCATGAGCTGGTGGTGGTCGCGCGAGCGTCTGGCGAAACTGGCCCATGTCGAAGGCCTGGAGCATTTGCAAAAAGCCCAGCGCGAAGGCAAAGGCGTGATCCTGATGGCGGTGCATTTCACCACGCTGGAAATTGGCGCGGCATTGCTCGGCCAGCAGCACACCATCGATGGCATGTACCGCGAGCACAAAAATCCGCTGTTCGATTACATCCAGCGCCGTGGCCGCGAGCGGCACAACCTCGACTCGCTGGCCGTGGAGCGTGACGACGTGCGTGGCATGCTCAAACTGCTGCGTGCCGGCCGGGCGATCTGGTATGCGCCGGATCAGGACTACGGCGCCAAGCAAAGTATCTTCGTGCCGTTGTTCGGTATCCAGGCGGCCACGGTCACTGCCACCAGCAAGTTTGCGCGCCTGGGCAAGGCGCTGGTGGTGCCGTTCACCCAGGAGCGTCTGGCAGACGGCAGCGGGTACCGACTGGTGATTCATGCCCCGCTCGATGGTTTCCCGGGCGAAAGCGAAGAGGCCGATTGCATTCGCATCAATCAATGGGTCGAAGGCGTCTTGCGCGAATGCCCCGAGCAATACCTCTGGGCCCATCGCCGCTTCAAGAGCCGTCCACCCGGCGAGCCCAAGCTTTACGCCAAACGCGGTTAAAACCCACAAGCACCAGGGAGTGTTGCGATGAGTCCTGCTGAACCGGTTACAGGTTTGATTCTATCCGGCGGCGGGGCTCGGGCGGCCTATCAGGTGGGGGTGCTGGCGGCGATTGCCGAGTTGCTGCCCGAGGGTGCGGACAATCCGTTCCCGGTGATCGTCGGCACCTCGGCCGGAGCAATCAATGCGGTGAGCCTCGCCAGCGGGGCGATGGACTTTCGTGGCGCTATCGAACGTCTGACGACCTTCTGGCAGGGCTTTCGCAGCCATCTGGTGCTGCGCAGCGATTGGCCGGGGGTGATCCATCAGGCCAGCCGCTTTGTCGGTCACAGCTTGCTGGGCATCGGTGCGCAGGTACCGGTGGCCTTGCTCAACAGTTCGCCGCTGCGCGGATTGCTCAACGACAAACTGCAAATGAACGGCATCGCTGAGGCCATCGCGCAAAAACAATTGCAGGCCGTGGCGGTGACCGCCTTCGGCTACGAATCCGGCCAGGCCGTCACGTTCTATCAGGGCGGCGGCACCATTGACGCCTGGTTGCGCCATCGGCGTATCGGCGTGCCGACTCAATTGTCGGTTGAACACTTGCTCGCCAGCTCCGCCATTCCGCTGCTGTTTGCACCGGTAAAAATCGGCGAGGAGTATTTCGGCGACGGCGCTGTCCGCCAATCCGCACCGATCAGCCCGGCCCTGCACCTGGGCGCGAGCCGTGTGCTGGTGGTGGGTGTCAGTGGCAATCCGCGAGGGGTCGACCCGGAGCAGCCGCTGCAACGCGCCTACACAGGCCAGCAGCCGACCCTGGCGCAGATCGGTGGGCACATGCTCAACAGTACGTTCATCGACAGCCTGGAAAGCGACATCGAGCTGCTGCAGCGTCTGAACCAGTTCAGCCACCTGATGCCCGATGGCACGCCGACCCGTGCGTTGGGCGTGGCTCCGGTGGAAGTGCTGGTGATTTCACCGAGTCAGCCAATTGATGAAATTGCGGCGCGGCATCGCCAGGAATTACCGGCGGCGCTGCGGCTGTTCCTGCGCGGGCCGGGAGCCACGAAAACCAGCGGGGCAGGGGTGCTGAGCTATCTGCTGTTCGAGGCGGGGTATTGCAGCGAATTGATTGATCTGGGACGGCGGGATGCGTTGGCCAAGCGGGGGGAGCTTTGCCGGTTTTTGGGGTTGGCGGATTCTGTTATCCCGGCCTGAGATTGGCGGTGCGGCCATCGCTGGCAAGCCAGGTTCTCACAGAGATTGTGTCGTTCGCTGATGACGTGAACGACACACAACCCTGTCGGAGCCTGGCTTGCCAGCGATGCTTTTTACGGTCAGAAGTGGAACTTCACCAGGAAGCTCGTCACGTTCTGATTGGTCGTAAACGCACGGGTGTCGTCGATCCCGTACTTGTCCTTCCAGTAGTCGTACTCCACACCCACATACAACTGCTTCTCGCCGAAATTCAGCGCCTTGCCCAGGTCGTATTTGACCTGTGGGTTGAAGTGCAGGTTGGCGTGGTAGTCGCCTTTGGAGTTCGAGTCGTTGTCCATCACCCAATCCATGTAACCATCGATCAGGATGTTCGAGTCGCCGACCGGAATGGTGTAGGACCACACAGGCGTGACCTGCCAGACGTTGTCACCCGCACGCGAACCTTCGGTGTGGCGCTGGTAGAAGTTCAGCTGGAAGTAGTCGAAACCAGGGATCGCCAGGTCGAAACCCGGACCGATCAGGTAGGACTCGGTATCACCCTCGCCGAACTCGTAGGTCATCGCCAGCAGCACGTCCTTGATCGGGCCGAACTCGATCTTCTGGTCCAGCACCTTGCCCAGGGAAATGCGCGGCTGGAATTCGCCGTAATAGGTGTTCGGACCGTTGTTGAAGTCTTTGCCACCGTTGTAGAAGATCTTGTCGAGGAAGAAGAAGTTATCCCCGTATTTCCACCCGTCGGCGTGTTCGAAGGTGACGGTTTGCTGAATGGCCGGATTGACCTTGAAGTCCTTGCCATACAGGTAGCTCAGGCTGTTGTTCTGCCATTGCAACAAGTCGCCGGCCATCGCTTGGCCCCCCGCCAGCAAGGTCGTGGCAAGCATCAGGCTAGTGCACGTACGTTTCATTCGGTTGCTCCCAAAAAGTTGGTGTTCCACGTTTTTTTTCTAAGATTGGCGCTCTGGTGTGGCGCCTTTTCCATCGCTGCAAAAGTCATCCATTCGGTCAGCTTTAGTGCTGTTAGCAAGAGCTGAGCCAAGGCTTTCAAAAAGCACAAAAACTCCCGCTCGGCTGCTCGAAAGCGGTCGATTGAGAGGGGTTTTGGAATGCCTTGATGCTGACCGGGGCCGGGATAAGTTGGCTTTCTGGTCAGGATTTAAATCCGGACTTTTTTTTAAAGCGGATTCAGGCGGCCGCGGAGAATACTGACTCCTTGACCAGGTCTCAAGTGCCCCGCAACAGAGCACCGACGACAGGTTTGGCGCACGGTTGCGGGTCATCTTAGAAATGCACCTTCACCAGCAGGCTGGTGGTGTTTTCATTGGTGTCGAAGCTGGACGTGTTCTCGATGCCGTATTTGTCTTTCCAGTAGCTGTACTCGGCGCCGACATACACCTGTTTCTCACGCCAGCCCATGGCTTTGCCCAGGTCGTATTTCACCTGCGGGTTGACGTGCACGTTGGCGTGATAGGTACCGCGTGCGTTCTGGTCGTTATCCACGACCCAGTCGATGTAACCGTCGATCAACACGGTCGAGTTACCCAATGGAAGGGTGTAGGACCAGGCTGGTGTGATTTGCCAGACGTCATCGCCGGGGCGGCTGCCTTCGGTCTGGCGACGATAGAAGTTCAAGGTGAAGTAGTTGAAGCCCGGTACGGCGAGGTCGAAACCTGGGCCGATAAGGTAGGCCTCGGTGTCGTCTTCGCCGTTCTCGTAGGTCATGGCCAGCAGCACGTCCTTGATCGGGCCGAACTCTAGACGGCGGTCGAGGATTTTGCCGAAGGAGAGGCGTGGGCTGAACTCGCCGTAATAGGCGTGAGAGCCTTTGTTGCGGTCTTTTTCGCCGTTGTAATACGTGCTGTCGACGAACAGGAAATTGTCGCCGTACTTCCATTTGTCGGCATGCTCGAAGGTCACTGTCTGCTGGATCGACGGGTTGACCGCAAAATCCTTGCCGTACAGGTAGCTCAAGCTGTTGGTCTGCCACAGCAATAAATCGCCGGCCATGGCCTGACTGGCGGCCAGAAGACCGCCGCCCAACAGCATGTGTGTCTGTGTCCGAATCATCTGTTGCTCCCTCTTGTTTTTATTGTTTGAGGCGCAGACAGCCCTTGACCCTGTAGGAGCGAGCCTGCTCGCGATAGCGTTGAATCAGTCAACTCAGGTGTTGAATGTCATACCGTCATCGCGAGCAGGCTCGCTCCTGCAAGGTTCATGGCGTCTCTGTTATTGCTGGTGTGCGTGGCAGTCATTGATGGCCGCGCGTTCCGCGCCGCCAAGGATGTTGAACAGCAGGTTCAGCGTCAGCGCACTGAGGGTCGCCATGGCGATCCCGCTGTGGGTGATCGGGCTCATCCACATCGGCAGGTGGGCGAAAAACTCCGGACGCACCACCGGGATCAGTCCCATCCCGATGCTCACCGCCACCAGCAACTGGTTGCGGCGATCACCGATATCGGCTTCCTGGAGAATCTTGATCCCGGTCGCGGCGACCATGCCGAACATCGCGATCGCGGCGCCGCCCAGTACCGCAGGCGGAATCGAGGCCACCAGAAACGCGGCCTTCGGCAGCAGGCTCAAGACGATCAGCAAACCGCCGGCGACGATGGTGACCGAGCGGCAGCGCACGCCGGTCATCTGCACCAGGCCGATGTTCTGGGCGAAAGAGGAGTGGGTGAAGGTGTTGAAGAAACCGGCAAAGAACGAGGCTCCGGCATCGCAGAGCAAGCCGCGACGCAGCATGCGCGGGCAGACTTCCTGGTCGGTAATCTTGCCCAGTGCAAGGAACATCCCGGTGGACTCGACGAAGATGATCACCACCACCAGGCACATGGAGAGGATCGGCGCGAGTTCGAATTTCGGCATGCCGAAATGCAGCGGGGTGACGAACTGCAACCAGGGCGCCTGGGCCATGCCGCTGAGGTCGACCATGCCCAGCACGCCACAGAGCACGTAGCCCAGGCACATGCCGATCAGCACGGAAATGTTCACCCAGAAACCGCGCATGAAGCGATGCACCAACAGAATCGTGCCCAGCACCAGTGCGGCGATGGTCAGGTAGATGGGGGAACCGAATTGAGTGGCGCCAGCACCGCCGCCGGCCCAGTTAACGGCCACGGGGAACAGCGATAAACCGATCGAGGTGATGACCGTGCCGGTCACCAGAGGCGGGAAGAAGCGAACGACTTTGGACATGAACGGCGCGATGATCATGCCGAAGAACCCGGCGGCGATGGTCGCGCCGAAGATCCCTTGCAGACCGATACCGGGCATGCCGGCCATGGCGACCATGCTGCCGACGGCGGCGAAACTGGCGCCCATCATCACCGGCATTCTTATTCCCACGGGGCCGATGCCCATGGATTGCACGATGGTGGCGATCCCGGCGACCAGCAGGTCGGCGTTGATCAGGAAGGCGATTTCTTCACGACTCAGGCCAGCGGCCTGTCCGATGATCAGCGGCACCGCAATGGCTCCGCCGTACATCAGCAGAACGTGTTGCAGCCCGACCAGAATCAATTGCAAAAGGGGCAAACGCTGAATAGCGGGTGCGTCGGGGATGCGCGCTTGGGATAGCTCGGACATGCAACACCTCGGATCTTTTTTATTCTTGTGATTGAACAGCTGCCGGGTTGCTCACAGCTGTTTCTTTGCATCATTGATATGTGTGGCTAGAGGTGTTTTGTGGCGAGGGGATTTATCCCCGATGGGCTACGTAGTAGCCCCAAATCCTGCAACCGCGTCCATCAGGCAGATGGCAATTGCAGGCTTTGCGACGGCTGCGCCGCCGATCGGGGCGGTGCGACGTTTCGCTAAATCCCCTCACCACAGGTAAATCCTCAAACCAGGTAAATCCATTCACCTCAAAAGCCCGCTCGGCGCAGGCTTTTGTGTTGCTTAGTTGGTCGACGCTCCCTGCACAATCCAGGCACCGATCAGGTCACGTTCCTGCTGGGTCATCTGCGTGATGTTGCCCAGTGGCATGATCTGGCTGGTGACGGCTTGTGCCTGAATGCGCGGGGCGTTCTGGCGGATCTGTTCGGGGGTATCGAACATCACGCCACCGGGTGCTGCACTGAACAGCGGGCTGGTTGGTTTGGCCGAGTGGCACACCGCGCAACGTTCCTGAATCACGCTGTGCACCTTGTCGAAACCAGGGCCCGCATTGGACGCTTGGGCCGGTGCGGTAGCAGGGGCCTCGGCAGGTTTTGCTTCAGCCGGTTTCAAACCACCGCCCACTGCTGTTTCCGGCAATGGCTGGTACTCGATGGTGCCAGCAGCCTTGGCGACTTCAGGTGCACTCGGCATCTGCGCAGGACCCGTTACGTAGGCCAGGCTGATCATGCCGACGGCGGCAACCGGGAGGGTCCAGGCGAACTTGTGGCTGTCGTGACGGGTGTTGAAGTAGTGACGGACCAACACCGCCAACACCGCGATCCCGGCCAGGATCAGCCAGTTGTATTGGCTGCCGTAGGTGCTCGGGAAGTGGTTGCTGATCATGATGAACAGCACCGGCAAGGTGAAGTAGTTGTTGTGACGCGAACGCAGCAAGCCTTTGGCCGGCAGTGCCGGATCGGGCGTGCGGTTCTCGGCAATCGCCGCCACCAGTGCACGTTGCGCCGGCATGATGATGCGGAACACGTTGCCGACCATGATGGTGCCGATGATCGCGCCGACGTGCAGGTACGCACCACGACCGCTGAACACTTTGCTGAAGCCGTAAGCCGCGCCGATGATCAGGACGAACAGGATGAAACCGAGCAGGGCAGGGCGTTTGCCCAAGGCCGAGTCGCAGAGGAAGGAGTAGATGAACCAGCCGATGAACAGCGAGCCGATACCGATGGCCACGCCTTCAGGACCGCTCAGGGTGCTGCCCGGAGCCAGCAGGTAGAGCGTCGGGTTGGAGTAGAACACCACGCACAGCAGCGCGATCCCCGACAGCCAGGTGAAGTAGGCTTCCCATTTGAACCAGTGCAAGTTGTCCGGCATGGTCGGTGGGGCCAGTTTGTATTTTTCCAGGTGGTAGATACCGCCGCCGTGGATCGCCCACAAATCGCCCGCCAGACCACTTTTCGGGTTGACCCGATTGAGGTTGTTTTCCAGCCAGACGAAATAGAACGACGCGCCGATCCAGGCCACGCCAGTAATCATATGAACCCAGCGCACGCTCAGGTTCAGCCATTCAAACAGATGTGCTTCCACAGTCTTTACCTCTCGCCTGTCACTCTGTCGTCGAGTGATCAGACCTTCTCTTATTGGTGGGGGGCGAGGATCAAACGCTCATCCTCTTTGAAAAAATGCTCATCGCAGTTATTGCCTGTGCCACTGCGATCAACCACCAGGAAGTCATCCCGCTTTTCGATCGTCAGCACCGGATGGTGCCAAACGCCGCGATGGTAATTAATGCCCTGCCTGCCGTTGGTGACGAAGGCGCGGACCAAGCCTGATACAGGTTCATCGCCAACTGGCGCGACCACGATCAGAAAGGGGTTGCCGAGCAGCGGAATGAAAGCCTGGCTGCCCAACGGGTGACGCTCCAGCATGCAAACGGTCAGCGGCATGTCCTGCGCGTCGGCGCGGAAGATGCTGATGATCGCGTTGTCTTCTGGCTTGGCGGTTTCCACCGTCGCCAGTTTATGGAAGCGCATGGTCGAACCGTTGTTGATCATGAAGTGATCGCTGCCATCGGTTTCGATCACGTCACCGAAAGGGGCGAAGGCTTCTTTAGTCAGCGGTTCAATCGTCAATGTGCGCATGCTGTTCTTTTCCGAATTCTGTGTTGTTAGAACTATCGCCATCGCGGGCAAGCCCGCTCCCACAATGGACTGTGGCGTTTACAAAACCTGTGGGAGCTGGCTTGCCAGCGATTGGGTTCAACCTTATTTAGCGACCTTGCCCAGTACGCGCAGACGGCTTACACCACCATCCGGGAACACGTTCAGGCGGATGTGGGTGATCGGGCCCAGGGCCTTGATCTGCTCGGCGAAGGTGTGTTCGGCGTGCATTTCCAGTTTCTGTGCGGGCAACAGCTCACGCCAGAACAGCGATTGGGTTTCGATCTGGCTGTCGGTACCGCCCTTCACGAACGCGCCCTGGATCGAGCAGGTGTCCGGGTAGTTGCCTTTGAAGTGCAGGGTGTCGACGACGACTTTCTCGATCTCGCCGGCATGACCCAGTGCGACGATCACCCAGTCATTGCCAGGTGTGCGACGACGTGCGGTTTCCCAGCCATCGCCCATGTTGATGCCACGACCCGGGTTAAGGATGTTGCTCATGCGACCGAAGTGTTCGTCGGAGCAGGCGAGGGCGCGGCCACCGTTGAGGGCTGCAGCCAGGTCCACTTGCTCGTTGTCGCCGACGGCCGACCAGTCGCGGAACGGAATGCCGTAAACGCGCAGACGAGCCACGCCACCATCCGGGTAGATGTTGAAGCGCAGGTGGCTGAACGACTGGTCGTTGTTGATCTCGTGGTAGTGGTGGCTGTTGCCCTGCAGCTCGACGGCCGACAGCACTTCAGTCCACTGGGTGTTTTCGTCCGGCTCGCCCGAGGCCAGGAAGCAGGCTTCCAGGGAGGCCGATGGCGGGAAGTTGCCGGTGAAGAATGAAGTGTCGATGTCCACGCCTTTGATCGAGCCCGGAACGCCCAGGCGGATCACCGCGCTGTCGTAGCCTTCAAAGCGCTTGCGGCGCGACTCCCAGCCGTCCATCCACTTGCCGTTGTCATCGAACACGCCCTCCTTCCATACGGCCGGGGTCGGCTGAAACAGACGGTTGGCGTCTGCAAACCAGTCATCGGTGACCGAGATGATTTTGGTGCCCAGGCGGGCGTCGGCCAGGTTGACGAACTTCTCGAAAGGTACGGCGTAAGCTTTCATTCTTCTTGTCTGCCTTTAATAAGTTGGCTTGGGATGCTTGCAGTGCCCTGAGTGTTTTCGCGTTTGGAACACCAGGGCAAGGCTCGCTATAGGGTCAGTAATCGGAACAGGGCGATCTTGTTGATCTCCGCCAGCGCGCATTTGAATTCGGTGTCTGCCGAGTTGTGAATGCGCGTTTCGAACGCCGCGAGGATCTGATGCCGGTTGCTGCCTTTTACCGCCATGATGAAGGGAAACTTGAACTTGGCCTTGTAGGCGTCGTTCAGCTCGGTGAAGCGCTGAAACTCTTCGGCCGTGCATTGGTGAATACCGGCGCCAGCTTGTTCATTGGTGCTGGCTTCGGTCAGTTGCCCCTGGACCGCAGCTTTGCCGGCCAGGTCCGGGTGAGCGTTGATCAGGGCCAGCTGGCTTTCGTGATCAGCACTCAACAGGATGTCGCTCATGCGCTGGTGCAGGGTTTCGATCTCGTCGATCGAAGGGTCCTGACCCAGGTCGAAAGCCTTTTCGGCCACCCATGGCGAATGTTCGTAGATGTCGGCGAAGGCAGCGACGAACGCGTCGCGGCTCAGGGTCGATGGCTTCAGGGGTTTGAAGGTGCTCATTTGGCAGCCCCTTGGTACGGGTGGGTTTCTTGCCAGTGGCGCGCAATGTCGACGCGGCGGCTGAACCACACCTGTTCATGACTTTTAGCGTATTCGATAAAGCGCTTGAGCGAGGCCAGGCGCGCCGGACGGCCGATCAGGCGGCAGTGCAGACCGATCGACAGCATCTTTGGGGCTTCTGCGCCTTCGGCGTACAGCACGTCGAACGCGTCCTTGAGGTATTCGAAGAAATCGTCGCCCTTGTTGAAACCCTGGACCTGGGTGAAGCGCATGTCGTTGGTGTCCAGCGTGTACGGAATCACCAGGTGCGGCTTGCCAGTCGGGTTGTTGGGTTCCCAGTAGGGCAGGTCATCGTCGTAGGTGTCGCAGTCGTAGAGGAAACCACCTTCTTCCATCACCAGGCGACGGGTGTTCGGGCCGGTGCGGCCGGTGTACCAGCCCAGCGGGCGTTCGCCGGTGATTTCGGTGAGGATGCGGATCGCTTCGAGCATGTGCTCGCGTTCCTGGGCCTCGTCCATGTACTGGTAGTCGATCCAGCGATAGCCGTGGCTGCAGATCTCGTGGCCGGCATCGACCATTGCGCGGATCACGTCCGGGTGGCGTTGTGCGGCCATGGCCACGGCAAAGACGGTCAGCGGAATGTCGAATTCCTTGAACAGTTTCAGGATCCGCCAGACGCCGACACGGCTGCCATACTCGTAGAGCGATTCCATGCTCATGTTGCGCTCGCCCTGCAAAGGCTGCGCCGAGACCATTTCCGACAGGAAGGCTTCAGATTCTTTATCGCCGTGCAGAATGTTGCGCTCGCCACCTTCTTCGTAATTGAGTACGAAGGACAAGGCGATGCGGGCATTGCCCGGCCAGTGTGGGTGCGGAGGGTTACTGCCGTAACCGACCAGGTCGCGTGGGTAGTCAGCGCTCACTGCAGTCTTCCTTCTTGTTCGTGGCATATCAATGTCAGGTAAGTGTGGCGTGCCTGATAACGAATTACAGGCTGGCGTCACAGCGATGGGCTGATTGTATACAACTTTATATCCACTTTGTAAGCCTGAATTTTCGCATTTTTCATTGACTGTCATGAAAGGATGGTACTGCAAGAAACCTGCCTGACCGGTCAGCTAATGGATGGAAGGTCCGCTGATCCTATGGTTTGGCTGTCTATGCACCACAAAATTTGCAATGGCGTTGTCGGATGGAAAAATGTCGTTTTTATTGTGTACAATTTTTTTGAAAAGTGTCTTAATCAATCGCTCGCCGCAGCGTTTCGTGCTCCGAATCGGTGCGGTCTCCTTTACAACTGACTTCGGGAGGCGCGAGGCCTGACTGCTCTTGGCAGGCAGGCGCGCAGAATCAATGGGACGTTTGACTACACACGTTTTGGACGCTGCACACGGTTGCCCGGGCAGCTCGATCAAAGTCGAGTTGTACCGCGTTGAAGGCTCGCAGCTGGAATTGGTCGCCAGCGCGATAACCAACAGCGACGGCCGTGTCGATGCACCGCTGCTGCAAGGTGATGATTACCGTACCGGGGTTTATCAGGTTCAGTTCCATGCGGGCGATTACTATCGCGCCCGTGGTGTTCAGTTGCCGGAGCCGGCTTTTCTGGATGTGGTGGTGCTGCGGTTTGGCATCTCTGCGGAGCAGGATCACTACCACGTACCGCTGCTGATTTCGCCGTACAGCTATTCCACGTACCGCGGCAGCTGATCCCCCAAGCAGCTGCCTCAACCTGGAAGCGACTGCGCATATAGCTTCTTTGGTCTTTCGCCCGCTCACACTGCGGGCTTTTTTTTGCTTCGAGAAATGGGTTGTCAGCGCCGACGCCATCGCGGGCAAGCCCGCTCCCACAAGGTGATGGCGCTCACAGAACCTTGTGGGGGAGGGCTTGCCCGCGATGCCTTTTAACGGCTCAACAGCGACGCCGCACCCGCCCCACTGAACAGGCCGGCACTCACCCGGTTAAACCAACTCTGCCCCTTGCCGCTGCGCAGATAACGCGCGGCACCGTGGGCTCCCAGCCCATAAGCCAGCTTGCACAGCAGATCCAGCACCGTCCACGTCGCGATCATCACCAGCAACTGCGGCAGGAACGGTTGCTCGGCACTCAGAAACTGCGGCAGGAACGCGGCGAAGAACAGAATATCTTTCGGGTTGCTGGCTCCCAACACAAACGCGCGCCCGAACAATGCGCGAAAGCGCGGAACAGCCGCCGCCTGGGGCACTTCAGCGCCCACCGAAGGCTGACGCGATTGCTGCCAGCTCTGCCAGGCGAGGTAGAACAGGTACAGCGCGCCGACAATCTTCAGCGCGCTGAACAGCTGTTCCGAGGCCAGCAACAACGCGCCCAACCCCAATGCCGAAGCACTCAACAAACAAATCGACGCAATCACGCCGCCCAGGAACGCCGGGTACGAACGACGCAAACCGTAATTCAGACTGTTGCTGATCATCAGCAAAGACAGTGGCCCCGGGATCAGGATCACTACCAGCGCAGCGCCGCTGAACAGCAGCCAGGTTTCCAGACTCATCACTTTCCTCCATTTGTGCAAAAGCCCCACCCGACGGGGTGAGGCTGATTCGAAACGCGTTATGCGTAACGTTTACAAGAAAACAAACTTGGCGATGAAGATCGCGCAGAGCACCCACAGGCTGACGGAGATTTCCTTGTGCTTGCCAGTGAAAGCCTTCAGTACCACGTAAGTGATAAAGCCGAGCGCGATGCCATCAGCGACCGAGAAGGTCAGGGGCATCATGATCGCGGTGACGATTGCCGGGATGCTGTCAGTGGCTTCGTCCCATTCGATGTGCTTCATGCCGCCCATCATCAGCATCGCGACATAAATCAGCGCGCCCGCAGTGGCGTAGGCGGGGATCATGCCGGCCAGCGGTGCGAAGAACATCGCGGCAATAAATAGCACACCTACCGTCACCGCGGTAAGACCAGTCCGACCACCTGCGGCAACCCCCGCGGCGCTTTCCACATAACTGGTGACCGGGGGCACACCGACTACCGCGCCGAACACGCTGGAAGCACTGTCGGCTTTCATTGCGCGCGAGAGGTTTTCAATCCGCCCGTCCGCGTTCACCAGATTGGCGCGCTGGGCAACGCCCATCAGGGTGCCGGCGGTGTCGAACATGTGCACGAAGAGGAAAGCCAGTACCACGCTGATCATGCTGATGTTGAAGACGCCGGCGACGTTCATCGCCATCCAGGTCGGTGCCAGGCTCGGCGGGGCCGACATGATGCCCTCGTAGTGCACCAGGCCCAGGCCCCAACCGGCCAGGGTCACGGTAATGATGCTGATGAGGATCGCGCCGAACACTTTGTGATAGCTGAGCACGGCGATCATCAGGAAGCAGATGGCGGCGAGCAGTGGACCAGGCTCGCGCAGGGAGCCGAGTTTGATCAATGTAGCTGGGCTATCGACGACGATGCCGGCGGTTTTCAGACCGATCAGCCCAAGAAACAAGCCCACGCCGGCGCCCATGGCGTAGCGCAAACTCACGGGGATGCTGTTGAGCAGCCATTCGCGGATTCGGGAAAAGGTCAGGATCATGAACAGCACACCGGACACGAACACCGCGCCCAGTGCGGTTTCCCAGTTGTAGCCCATGGTGCCGACCACGGTGTAGGTGAAGAAAGCGTTCAGGCCCATGCCCGGTGCCAGGCCCACTGGCCAGTTGGCGTAAAGGCCCATCAGCAGGCAGCCCAGCGCAGCAGCGATGCAGGTGGCCACGAACGCGGCGCCGTGATCAATCCCCGCATCGGCCATGATGTTGGGGTTGACGAAGATGATGTAAGCCATGGTGATGAAGGTTGTCAGACCGGCAATCAGTTCGGTCTTCACCGTGGTGCCATGCAAGGTGAGTTTAAAGATGCGCTCCAGCCAGCCGTTAGGTACAGGCGGCGAGAGATCCAGCGTCGATGCTTCGGATTTGCGGCTTTCCACAGCGAGTACTCCTCAAGAGTTTTATTGTTATTTCCAGGACCGGACCCATGAGGGCGGCAGCGGTCCTTTGAGGCACTTGCGAATTTGTTGACCGCTTGGTCAGGAACTCGCACGAAGTGGATTATGCTTTTGTGTACAAATAAAGCAAATATTGTTTTTGATTTTGTAGACGAAAAGTTTGGTGATAGGGATATATGGCCTTCGAGGGCCCATCGCCAGCAGGCTGGCGATGGGGCCAGAACAGTCAATCAACCGTCTGACTTTTCCCAAGCGCCAGATTCACCGCCAACCACCCATCCACCGCCGCCTCTCCAGCCTCGGCGAACACCCGCTCCAGCAACTTCACTTGCTCACGCCGCAGTGACTGCTCGAAACGCGCGCCATCCTCGGTCAATTCCAGCAACCGCTTACGCTTGTCTGTCTCGGACGCGACGCTGTCGACCAGGTGCATTTCCACCAATTGACGCAGCGGCATGTTCAACGCTTGTTTGGTTACACCCAACAGTTCCAGCAGTTCCTTGACGCTCAGGTTCGGATAACGGGCGATGAAAAATACGATGCGTTGATGGACTCGACTCAAGCCGCGCCGCTCAAGCATTTCGTCAGCCTTGGCGGTGAATGCCTGATAGCCGAAGAAAAACGCTTCCATGGCCTGTTGCTGAGTCGATGGATTTTTAAGGTCAAGCATATTGACGTATCCGTTCGGGGTGTCGTAATTTCGGTCAACCAGTTTGACTTATTTTCCTCAGGCCTCGCTACCGGTGATCCCCATGGCTTTTTCCGAACGTGTCTCGCGCCTTAAAAGTTCTTTGATCCGTGAAATCCTTGCTGCTGCCCAGCGCCCCGAAGTGATGTCGTTCGCGGGCGGCTTGCCGGCCGAGGCGATGCTGCCGAAAGTCGATTGGGCCGACATGCCGGTGGCCATAGGGCAGTACGGCATGAGCGAGGGTGAGCCAGCATTGCGTGAAGTATTGGCTGCGCAAGCACGCGCCTTGGGCGTACCGTGTGAAGCGAGTCAGGTATTAGTGGTCAGCGGTTCGCAACAGACCCTGGACCTCGCAGCCAAGCTGTATATCGACCAAGGCACTGAAATCCTGCTAGAAGCGCCGACCTACCTGGCCGCACTGCAGATCTTTCAGCTGTTCGGGGCAGACTGCATCACGGTTCCGCTGGAAGCCGATGGTCCCAACCTGGCGACATTGCGCAGCCGTCTGGAAAAACACCGTCCGGCTTTCATCTACCTGATCCCGACGTTCCAGAATCCTTCAGCGGTTCGCTACAGCGAAGCCAAGCGTGATGCCGTGGCGGCGTTGCTCGATGAATTCGCCGTCACGCTAATTGAAGACGAGCCGTACCGTGAGCTGACTTTCGATGGTGGTAGCGCCACACCGATTGTCAGTCGTTTGAAGAAAAGCAGCTGGATCTATACCGGTACCGTGTCGAAAACCCTTCTGCCGGGGTTGCGTGTCGGTTACCTGATTGCCAGCCAGGATCTGTTCCCGCACTTGTTGAAACTCAAGCAATCGGCTGACCTGCACACCAATCGGGTAGGGCAGTGGCAGGCATTGCAATGGATCGGCACCGAGAAATTCCAGCACCATTTGAACGAGCTGCGGGACTTCTATCGGGTTCGAAGGGATGCTTTTCAGTTGGCTCTGGAAACCCATTTTTCCGATCTGGCAGACTGGAATGTGCCGCAGGGCGGGTTGTTTTTCTGGCTGACGCTCAAGCAACCGCTGGACACCCGCACGTTGCTCAAGAACGCGCTGGCGGCTGATGTGGCGTTCATGCCGGGGGAGCCGTTTTTCCCTGAACCGGATAATCATCCGGGGCATTTGCGGCTGAACTTCAGCCATATAGATCCGGCACGGCTCGATGAAGGGCTCAAGCGTTTGGCGGGGGTAATAAGGGACGCGCTAGCGCAAGAAGCGGCTTGAGCGTAGATGAAAAAAAACCGGCCAGATGGGCCGGTTTGTTTGTTCGGGATTTGTGGTGTTTTTGCCTGCCTCATCGCGGGCAAGCCCGCTTCCACAGTGATCTGAGGCGCTCACATAACCTGTGGGAGCGGGCTTGCCCGCGATGAGGCCATCAATCACCCTGCAAAACCATCAAGCCGCCGCAAACCGCTTATCCAGATAATCAATGATCACTTTGGACTCATACATCCAGGTGGTCTGGCCATTCTCTTCAATGCGCAGGCACGGCACTTTGACCTTGCCGCCCTGTTCCAGCAGCGTCTGGCGATCCTGTTCGTTGTTCTTTGCATCGCGCAATGCGACCGGAACATTCAGGCGGCGCAAGGTGCGGCGGGTTTTTACGCAGAACGGGCACGCGTGGAATTGATACAGGGTCAGGCCCTTGGCTGCGGTGTTGACCTGAGCCTGAACTTCGGCCGGGCGCTGTTTTTTGCCGGGGCGAGTGATGAAGTCGATGAAGATGATCAGTTGGCCTAGGCCGACACGAAGCGCTTTTACGAACACGGTATAAGCCTCACAGGGGCAAGCGGAAGGCGCGCAGCTTACCTGATTTTTCACAGGCGAAAAAAAACCGGCGATAAATGCCGGTTTTTTTCGTGCCGCGAATTACTTGATCAAGCTGAGAAACTCGCTGCGGGTCGCCGCGTTTTCGCGGAACTCACCCAACATCACCGAAGTGATCATCGACGAATTCTGTTTCTCCACACCGCGCATCATCATGCACATGTGCTTGGCTTCGATCACCACGGCAACGCCCAGGGCGCCGGTGACTTCCTGCACGGCATCAGCGATCTGACGGCTGAGGTTTTCCTGGATCTGCAGGCGACGGGCGTACATATCAACAATCCGCGCGACTTTCGAGAGCCCCAGTACTTTGCCGCTCGGGATGTAGGCGACGTGGGCCTTGCCGATAAACGGCAGCAGGTGGTGTTCGCACAACGAGTAGAGCTCGATGTCCTTCACCAGCACCATTTCGCTGTTATCGGAGCTGAACAAGGCACCGTTGGTGACTTCTTCCAGCGTTTGTTCATAGCCGCGGCAGAGGTACTGCATGGCTTTGGCGGCACGCTTTGGCGTGTCGAGCAGGCCCTCGCGGGAGACGTCCTCGCCCAATTGGCCGAGAATCGCGGTGTAATTCTGTTCCAATGTCACAGAGCTTTATTCCGTATAGGTTCTAGAGGGGTACGGTTTCTGTCTGTACCAATTTTGTACCAATCAGGCGTTGCTCCAGCTTCCCGGCTCCGCTTCAGTCTTGTCTGGAGTCGACCGCCGGTTATAAGTCGTCAGCAGCATTTGCACGCCGTGGCCGAGCTGATTCGCAATGAACCCGAGGTTCATGCCTGTCATTGGGCACATGGTAGCGTAAGTGTGCCGGCAGTTGTATTGCCGTCTGGCTCTGATGTTCAGAGCGAGCACTGCCGTCATGAAGGGTTTGCAGGTGTGCTGGCCTCATGACGGGGAGGGGCGCTGATCAAGTTTCCAGTGTTTTCTCAAGTGCCTGGTCAAAAATCACCGGGCCCGAGTCGGTTTCGCCCAGCAAATCCTGTGGATTGAGCAACGGGCATGCGCCCATGGTCAGGCAGCCGCAACCGATGCAACCTTCAAGGCTGGTGGACAGCCTGGTCAGTTGCTCGATCCGTCGTTTCAGAGAGGAAGCCCACGCTTTCGATACCGTTTCCCATTCCTTGGCTGAAGCTTTGCGATCATGGGGAATGGGTTCAAGCGCTGTCTTGATCTCCGCCAGTGAAATCCCGCTGGCTTGCGCTATTCGAATAATTGCGATCCGACGAAGCGTGCCGCGAGCGTAGACCCGATGATTGCCGGCTGTGCGCTTAGACCCTAACAAGCCTTTGGACTCATAAAAATGCAGCGTGGAAACAGACAAGCCAC
Source organism: Pseudomonas sp. p50(2008) (assembly GCF_015351605.1). NCBI lineage: Bacteria > Pseudomonadati > Pseudomonadota > Gammaproteobacteria > Pseudomonadales > Pseudomonadaceae > Pseudomonas > Pseudomonas sp. p50(2008). The sequence goes on along the minus strand of NZ_JACMYF010000006.1, from coordinate 237,353 downwards.
TGCGTTTTGCGACTTGGCCCACGCTTAGATTTTGATGGTCGGTGACTTTTTCCTTCATGGCTGTTGAGCTCAAGCAATATTGAGGTTTCAAAGCCTACTCATCACGTTGACGAAAGACAACAACAGCCAGAAACGCGCGTGAAGCGACAGCGCTACTCGTCGCGACCTTCCATCATGGTTCGTTTAAGCATCACGTAAACCGCCCCGGCGCCGCCATGTCTGGCCTGGCACGAGGTGAAGCCGAGGACCTGTGAATGCTGACGCAGCCATGTGTTGACGTGACTTTTGATCATCGGGCGCTTGCCGTCCAGACGCACGGCTTTGCCATGGGTGACGCGCACGCAGCGGATTTCGAATTTGGTGGCTTCTGCCAGAAAGGCCCAGAGCGTTTCCCGGGCTTTTTCCACGTTCATGCCGTGCAGGTCGAGGCTGCCTTCGAACGGAATCTGTCCGATCTTGAGCTTGCGCATCTGGCTTTCCTGCACGCCGTCGCGTGCCCACATCAGCTCGTCTTCAGGTCCGACGTCGATCACGAACTGATCAGAGAGCCCGTCAACGGTAGTGGCATCGGTGCGCACGGTGGCGGCCTGACGCAGTTTGGCAATTTGCGCGCGGTCGGCTTTGGGTTTGCCGGTTTCGGCGCGATCGTGCTTGATCGGCTTGACGCCTTGGATCGCACTTTTGAACAGGGAAAAATCGTCGTCTTGCATGTCAGCCTCCGCGAAGGGCGGCCAGTTTACCCAAGTCCAGGCTTCAGCCATACAAATGAAGGCCCGCCGCAAGGTCGGGCCTTCAATTCAATCGTGTTTTTTCATCAAGTGCGGAGACATGTTGAGTTCACGGGATTGCCGAGAACGACGCCGGCATCGGCGCCACAGCCAGACACCGATGTACAGCACGAACAGGCCAACCGCCAGGATGATTGCCGACCCCAGCGGACTTGCATTCAGTTCGCCGAGTGCCGGCGGACGGCCGAGCAGGCTCGCTGCACCGGCCATGGCGAGTAGCACGCCGCACATGGCAAGCAACGCCGCAAACGCTGCGCCGAATCGAAAACGCCAGTTGCTTTGGCCTTTGGGCCGCAAGCGGCGAGCGTCAAAACCATCGGATAACTTCATTCCGACCTTCCTCAATGGGTATCGGCCCTTCGACCGGGAGTTGTCCGGGATGTTCCTGAGGCTAAGACAATTACAGGTAATGAGAGGCTTTTGCGGATGAGCGGCGATGTTGGCCGCTCATCGAGCGTGGATCAAATCAGTTCGTGCGTCAGCGCGAGGGTGGCGAAGTTGTCCGCCATGATCGCCATCTCGGTCTGCTGCACATGTTCGGCGCTGAGCACTCCTCCCTTGTAGGGTAGATCACGGGTGGCGCAGGCGTCTTCAACGAGGGTACAACGAAAGCCCAGGTTTTTCGCCGCACGTACGGTAGTGCTCACACTCGAGTGACTCATGAAGCCGCAGACGATCAGGTCCAGCGACCCCAGGTTCTGCAGGCGATCCAGCAGTTCCGTACCATGGAAGGCACTTGGCAGCAATTTGCCGATGATCGTTTCGTCGGCCTGTGGCTCCAGCCCGGGGATGAACTCGCCGCGCTCGCCCTGCGGGTCGAACAACCCACCGACAGTGCCGAGATGGCGGACATGCACGATCGGCCGACCGGCTGCACGGGCAGCGGCGACCAGTTGCTTGATGTTCGCGACGGCAGCATCCATGCCGACCAGGGCCAACGGGCCGCTGAGGTATTCTTTCTGGGCATCGATGATCACAAGCGTCGCATGACTCAGATTGGCTGCTGCATAACCGCGGCCGCTGAGTTGAAACATCGTTTTTGGAACGGACATTCTGGGGCTCCTTCGGGTGGGGCTTTTGCGACATTGTCCTCTGGCTGAGCGCTTCTGTGAATCGCTACCATCGTAGAGGCCGTCGTTATTGGCTCGCAGCCTTGTCAAGTGGCTCGTATTGTTCAATAGCAGACCAGAAAAACAGAAATATCCTACAACTGCCCCTGTATTTTTACGGCGTCGTCGTGATGCGTTTTGGCTGGTAGAATCGCCAGTCGTTTTTTCTGGAGTTTGCCCCCGTGATCACTTCCCGACTTCGTACCCTGCGAGACCATATTCGTTGGGCCGTCAGCCGCTTCCATGGGGAGGATCTTTTTTTCGGCCATGGGACCGACAACGCCTGGGACGAAGCCCGTCAACTGGTGTTGGGTGCCTTGCACTTGCCGTGGGAAATGGCTGATAGCTACCTTGATTGCGCGCTGGAAGACGATGAGTTGGTCAACCTGCAGCGTTTACTCAAGCGTCGTATCGAAGAGCGCATACCGACCGCCTACCTGCTGGGCGAGGCCTGGTTCTGCGGCATGTCGTTCATCGTCGACGAACGCGTGTTGATCCCCCGTTCGCCGATTGGCGAGCTGATCGAAAAACGTTTCGAACCCTGGCTGGCCGCCGAGCCCGCGCGCATTCTGGACCTGTGCACCGGTTCTGGCTGCATTGGCATCGCCTGTGCGTATGAATTCCAGAACGCCGAAGTGGTGTTGGCCGATCTGTCTTTCGAAGCGCTTGAAGTGGCTAACCAAAACATCGAGCGCCATGGCGTCGATGAACGTGTGTACACCGTGCAGGGCGATGGCTTTGACGGGTTGCCGGGTCAGCGTTTCGACCTGATCGTGTCAAACCCGCCTTACGTCGATGCGGAGGATTTTGCCGACATGCCGGACGAGTACCAGCACGAACCGGAACTGGGCCTGGCCTGCGGTGATGATGGTTTGAACCTGGTACGCCGCATGCTCGCCGAAGCCGCGGATCATCTGACCGAGAAGGGTTTGCTGATTGTCGAGGTGGGTAACAGCCAGGTTCACGTCGAGGCGTTGTACCCGGAAGTCGATTTTGCCTGGCTTGATTTCGAGCGCGGTGGGCATGGGGTGTTCATGCTGACGGCAGAGCAGTGCCGCAATCATCAGGCAGTGTTCGCCTCCCGCGTCTGACTTTGATTAATGGGTGAGCAGGTTTTGTGGTGAGCAGGTTTCGTGGCGAGTAGGTTTTGTGGCGAGTAGGTTTCGTGGCGAGGGGATTTATCCCCGTTGGACTGCGAAGCAGTCCCTTCAGGGATAAGGGGGCCGCTACGCGACCCAACGGGGATAAATCCCCTCGCCACGAAATCCCCTCGCCACGAAATCCACTTGCCACAGAACCCACGTGCCACAAAAAACCTGCACGCCAAAAAATTCATCACCGCTGCGTAGCAATCCAGATCAACAACCCTGCCTGAAACATCGCAAATGCCACCAAACACGTAATGGTGAACCGCAGCGCCGCGTCTTCACGCATGTACTTGCTGACTTTTTCTTCGTGTTTCTTGAGTTTCACTTCCTGCTCGGCCAGGTTGTGCTCGGCTTGCTGAAGCATGTGCGCCGCTTCGATAATTTCCACCACCTGAAGCTTTTCGCGGTTCCAGTCTGCTTTCAGGTCACCGACCCGCACGTCTTTGACGCTGCCCTTTAGATGCTGGGCATCGGCGTACACCACTTCAAAACCGTGGCTCTTCAGAAAGTGGTCGCGACGCAAGCGAGTGTCTTCGTTCAGCGCGTCCTTGTTGTTCAGGTCCGAGCCTTCGACGGTGTAGCCAGACCAGCGTTTTTTGGCCCAGTTAATTGCGTGGGCGGCCATGAAACGGCCGATGCCACGGTTCATCGGTTCAATCTGCAAGCCGCTGTCCGGCCCGAAACCCACGGTTTTGTCGACGTGATCGACCCACACATCCAGATGATTCTGTTCCTTGCGCACGCGCTGACCGGGCAGGGTGATGGTCATGCGCATCAGGCTGCGCTCCTTGTCGTGGCGTTCGGCGTAACCGAATTCGACAAAGCGCAGCGGGCGTCCACCGGTGTTGCGATCGGTCTGCAACGGCGCCAGGCGGAGCATTTTCTGGTGCTCGACGTGCACATCCGCCCACGGCAGCTCAACCGCCGGCGGTGCCTCTTGTTCAGCAGGGGTGTCGGGTAAAGTCGGGTTGTCGGTCATAACGGCGAGATCCTGTCCAAGCTCTGCTTGTCGCCAGTCTTGGCGCTGGCGACAAAGGCTTATCGGCCGTTTTTGTCAGGACTGGAGGACAAAAAGAGCTTAACTGGTGCGAAGTCCGTCAATAAACCCGAGGATTCGTGCGCCCAGTTCGGCGGCCAACGGCAACTGCGGGTCTTTGTAAGAGGCCAACTGCCGTTTTACATCGTTGGGCACGATGCGCATCACGTGGTTCATGCCTTCAATCAACGCCAGTTCAGCGTCCGGTTTGGCCGCCTTGAGCAGCCTGGCGTCGCCGACACCCACTTGAATGTCGTTGCTGCCCTGAATGATCAACGCCGGCATTTTGAGTTTGGCGAAAGCCGCTGCCGGGTCCTGGCGGAACAGCGAAATCAGATACGGCTGGACGCTCGGGCGGAAAATCACCTGCAGTTGCGGCGGCACGTTGTCGTCGGTCTGGCCGGCCTTGAGGCTGTCGAGCAATTCATTGGCGCGCAGCATCAACGGTGGCGGCAGGCGATTGCTCAGTTGCTGGCGCAATACCTGGTCAATCGGGCGAGCGCTGCCGGACATGGAAATTACCGCTGCCGCATCAACGCTCGGCGCGGCGAGGGTGGCGATCAACGCACCTTCGCTGTGCCCCAGCAGGATCAACTGGCCGAATCGAGGATCGGCTTTAAGTTTCTGGCCCCACGCTTGTGCGTCGGACACATAGCCTTCCACCGACAGATTACGCTCGTCCGGGGCAGCGGCCAGGCTCGCTGCCACGCCGCGCTTGTCGTAACGCACGCTGGCAATGTTGTGCTTGGCAAGCACCCAGGCCAGGCGTTTGAGGCTGTCGTTGCGCCCACCGTCGGGATTATTGCCGTCGCGATCCGTCGGACCGGAGCCGGAAATAATCAGGACGACGGGCACGGGCGTGTCGGATTTGGGCAGCAGCAGCGAGCCGAAAAGCTCGCCGTGGCCGGTGTCGAGAGTGATCGGGCGTTGCAGGACAGTGGCCTGGGCAAAGCCGGTAAACAAGGTAAGACTCAAGGCTAGAACTCGCAGCATCATCACGCCATCATTCACGAAGATGCCGGTTGGACTCGCGGGCACCCATAAGGTTCGAGGATGAACTACTTGGGTAGCCTGCGTATACTGGCGCGCATTACGTATTCAGGTTCATTTCACGGAGCGTCCTGCATGTCCGGCAATACCTACGGCAAGCTGTTCACTGTCACCACCGCTGGCGAAAGCCATGGTCCGGCGTTGGTCGCCATTGTCGACGGCTGCCCGCCGGGTCTGGAGATTTCCCTCGAGGATTTGCAGCGCGACCTCGATCGCCGCAAACCCGGCACCAGCCGCCACACCACCCAGCGCCAGGAAGCCGACGAAGTCGAAATCCTCTCCGGCGTGTTCGAGGGTCGCACCACCGGGTGCGCCATTGGCCTGTTGATCCGCAACACCGACCAGAAGTCCAAGGACTACTCGGCGATCAAGGACCTGTTCCGCCCGGCTCACGCTGATTACACCTACCACCACAAATACGGCGAGCGCGATTACCGCGGCGGCGGTCGCAGTTCGGCGCGGGAAACCGCCATGCGTGTTGCGGCCGGCGCGATTGCCAAGAAGTACCTGGCCACCCAGGGCATTGTCATTCGTGGCTACATGAGCCAGCTCGGCCCGATTGAAATCCCGTTCAAGACCTGGGATTGCGTGGAAGAGAACGCGTTCTTCAGCCCCGATCCGGACAAGGTCCCGGAGCTCGAGGCGTACATGGACCAGTTGCGCCGGGATCAGGATTCGGTCGGTGCGAAGATCACCGTGGTTGCTGAAGGCGTCATGCCGGGTCTTGGCGAGCCGATCTTCGACCGTCTCGACGCCGAGCTGGCCCATGCGCTGATGAGCATCAACGCGGTCAAAGGCGTGGAAATCGGCGCCGGTTTCGCCAGCGTCGCTCAACGCGGCACCGAACACCGCGATGAGATGACCCCGCAAGGCTTCCTCAGCAACAACGCGGGCGGCATTCTGGGCGGCATCTCGTCCGGTCAGCCAATCATCGCGCACCTGGCGCTCAAACCTACATCCAGTATCACCACGCCGGGCCGTTCGATCGACGTGCATGGCAATCCGGTTGACGTCATCACCAAGGGCCGCCACGACCCGTGTGTCGGCATCCGCGCCACGCCCATCGCCGAAGCGATGATGGCCATCGTGCTGATGGATCACCTGCTGCGTCATCGTGGGCAGAATGCCGATGTGCGCGTGAGCACGCCGGTGCTGGGTCAGCTTTAATGGCTGACCTCTCGGTCGCTGCGGTCTGACGACCGTGGCGACGCTCCCGTACTGGCGGCTCTCCAGTTTCTATCTGTTCTATTTCGCCTTGCTCGGTTCGACGGCGCCGTTTCTGGCGCTGTACTTCGATCACCTGGGTTTTTCCAGCGCGCGCATCGGTGAACTGGTAGCGATACCGATGCTGATGCGCTGCGTGGCGCCGAATATCTGGGGCTGGCTCGGTGATTACACCGGCCGCCGGCTGGCCATCGTGCGTTTCGGAGCGGTCTGCACGCTGCTCACCTTTTCGCTGATTTTCGTCAGCAAGACCTACGCCTGGCTGGCGATGGTCATGGCCTTGCATGCGTTCTTCTGGCACGCCGTGTTGCCGCAGTTCGAAGTCATTACCCTGGCGCATTTGAAAGGGCAGACGTCGCGCTACAGTCAGATCCGCTTGTGGGGCTCCATCGGTTTCATCATTACAGTCGTCGCGCTGGGCCGGCTGTTTGAATGGCTGAGCCTGGACATCTACCCGGCGGCGCTGGTTCTGATCATGGCCGGCATCGTCGTCAGCAGCCTGTGGGTGCCAAACGCCCAGCCGGTGCAGACTGAGCGGATCGCCGGGGACGGCTTTCTGAGGCAACTTCGCAGTCCAGGCGTGCTGGCTTTCTACGGTTGCGTGGCGCTGATGCAGATGAGCCACGGCCCGTATTACACCTTTCTGACACTGCACCTGGAACGCCTCGGCTACACCCGTGGCCTGATCGGTATGCTCTGGGCCGTGGGCGTCGTCGCCGAAGTTTTGATGTTCCTGGCCATGAGCAGGATTCTTGCGCGGTTCTCGGTGCGCCGGGTACTGATGGCGAGTTTCCTCCTGGCCGCGCTGCGCTGGTTGTTGCTCGGCATCTTTGCCGAATACCTCTGGGTGCTGCTGTTTGCCCAGGTACTGCACGCGGCCACTTTCGGCAGCTTTCACGCGGCGGCCATCCAGTTCGTACAACGTAGCTTCGGTGCACGCCAGCAAGGGCAGGGCCAGGCGTTGTACGCCGCGTTGGCCGGCACGGGTGGCGCATTGGGCGCCCTGTATTCTGGCTACAGCTGGAACGCCCTTGGATCACAGTTGACCTTTAGTATTGCAAGCATCGCGGCCCTCGCGGCTGCCGTTATCATTGCCGTTCGCATGCAAGAGGACCGGCCATGAGCGCAGTCCGACGCCGCTGAATTTTTGTTCGAATGCGAGATGACGCCGCGCTCGCGCTCGAACCTGTAAAGAATGAACCGTTAAGGAGTTGCCTGATGAGCAGCCTGTCCGTCTACCACGTCTCAAGCCCTGACATTCCCAACAAGGTGCTGACCCATTTAGAAGACATTGCCTCGACCCTGGCCGAACAGGGCGTGCGATTTGACCGCTGGCACGCAGCGGCAAAAATCCAGCCCGGTGCCAGTCAGGAAGACCTGGTCGGCGCCTACCAGGAACAGATCGACCAGTTAATGACCGAACGCGGGTACGTCACCGTCGATGTCATCAGCTTGAACGGCGACCACCCGCAAAAAGCCGAGCTGCGCGCAGAACTGCTCGACGAGCGCTGTAACGACGAGGAGCAAGTCCGGTTATTCGTGGCGGGACGCGGCTTGTTCAACCTGCATATCGACGATTACGTCTATGCAGTGCTCTGCGAAAAGAACGATCTGATCACAGTGCCCGCCGGCACCCGGCACTGGTTCGACATGGGCGAGCATCCGCATTTCATAACGATCCGAATGATCAGTCGTTCTGACGGCTCGCCCGCGAAGTTTACTGGCGAAGACATCGCCAGCCGATTCCCGGGTCTTGATGACTGAGCCGATGCGGCCTGGCAGACAAATCAGTATTGACTGACAGACCGCTATCGCGAGCAAGCTCGGCCCCACACAAGATAGGCAGGGGATCGGGCGATCGAGGACCCACCCCAGAAACAATTCAGGCCGTGAAGCGAAAGCTCTCACGGCCTGTTTGTTTGTAGCCCTGCAGCGATTTACGCCGAGTGATAAGTCGGCAGAGCGAACCGTTGTTGGCTTTGCAGCATGGAAATCTGTGGCAGCTCGCTGGCTTGTTCAGCCAGGTCGCGGCGAATGGCACTGATTACCCACGACAACTGATCGCCAGCGTGCAACTGCTGGTAGGAAATCGAACGCTTGAAGACTTTGCCTTCCTGACTGCGCAGCGTCAGCAGGATGCCACCGTCAGGACGAGGCTGGGTGTTGACTTCGAAGTTGGAGAACAGGGAGGTAAATTTTTCTTGGATCAGGCTCATGTCTATCAGCTCCGTTAGCACTTGGTTGGCAAGCATGGAGAGGTAGTTGCAGCCTTTGTGCCAGCATTTCAAAAATAAAAAAACTATATAAATCAACAGCATACATTTTTAAGCGTTTTTTGCTTTCGTGCAATGTGCATGAATGGCCATCGTGCATCCTGCATTTTGCGTGGTTGGCGAGGTTTCTACGGAACCATTCGCGAAACCCGTGCTCTCGTTTCCACCCCTGGTTTTCGCGGATACAAAACATTTCAAAAACCGCGTGTACAGCTCAGGAACGGCTGACGTACTTTCGGCCTCAGACATCGCCACCCGACAATAAAAAGATCGAACGGGAGCAACTATGAGCCGCACGCAGAACGACACGATTACCTGGAGCATGATGCTCCGCAAGCTGCCCTCCATCGCCAGAGCCATTCCTCGCGTGGTCAAGGGCATGAAAGCTGCCAACGTCACGGACCCGACCCAATCGTGCGGTCTGGGCTGGAGTTTTGAACAGGCAACCCTGCGTAACCCCGACGGCCCGGCATTGTTGCAGGACGATGTGGTGTTGAGCTACGCGCAAGTCAACCAGTGGGCCAATCGAATCGCCCATCACCTGACGGCACAAGGCATCCGCAAGGGCGACGTGGTGGCGGTGTTCATCGAAAACCGCCCGGAACTGCTGGTCACCATCCTGGCGGTGGCCAAGACCGGTGCCATCAGTGCATTGCTCAACACCTCGCAAACCCGCGACACCCTGGCCCACAGCCTGAACCTGGTTTCGCCGGCGGCAATCATTGTCGGTCAAGAGTTGGTCCCGGCGTTCTCCGCTGTTCGCGAGCGTGTGGCGATAGAGGCGAGCCGCACCTGGTTCGTTGCCGAACGAGACGCCATCGGCCATCCCGGCGATGCCCCCGAGGGTTTCATCAACTTGATGACCGCCACAGCCGACAGCCCGGATGGCAATCCCGCCAGCAGTCAGCAGATATTTTTCGACGACCCTTGTTTCTACATCTACACCTCAGGCACCACGGGATTGCCCAAGGCCGGGGTGTTCAAGCACGGGCGCTGGATGCGCAGTTCGGCCAGCTTCGGCATGATCGCCCTGAACATGGGGCCGGAGGATGTCGTCTATTGCACCCTGCCGCTGTATCACGCCACGGGGCTGTGCGTGTGCTGGGGTTCGGCCATCAGCGGCGCCTCGGGGTTCGCCATCCGCCGCAAGTTCAGCGCCAGTCAGTTCTGGAACGATGTGCGCAAGTACCGCGCAACCACGCTCGGATATGTCGGCGAGCTGTGCCGCTACCTTGTGGACCAGCCACCGAGTGCCGAGGACAACCAGCACCGGGTTACGAAGATGATCGGCAACGGCCTGCGACCTGGCGCGTGGGCCGCCTTCAAAACCCGCTTTGCGGTGGATCACATCTGCGAGCTATATGCCGCCAGCGACGGCAACATCGGCTTCACCAATATTCTCAACTTCGACAACACCGTCGGTTTTTCCCTGATGTCGTGGGAGTTGGCGGCGTACGACCATGACAGCGGACAACCGATTCGCGATGCCAAGGGGTTCATGCGCAAAGTTGGCAAAGGTGAGCAGGGGTTGCTGTTGGCGAAGATTGATGAAAAAGCACCACTGGACGGCTACACCGATCCGCAGAAAACCGAGAAGGTCGTGTTGCACGACGTGTTCGAGAAGGGTGACCGTTACTTCAATACCGGTGACTTGCTGCGCAACATCGGCTTTGGTCATGCGCAGTTTGTCGATCGGTTGGGCGACACGTACCGCTGGAAGGGCGAAAACGTCTCGACCACTGAAGTCGAAAACATCCTGCTACAGCACCCGAATATTTCTGAGGCCGTGGCCTACGGAGTGGAAGTGCGCAACACCAACGGTCGCGCCGGTATGGCGGCGATTACCCCGGCCGAGTCGTTGGCCACCCTGGATTTCAGCGAACTGCTGACCTTTGCCCGCGAGCAAATGCCGGCGTACGCGGTGCCGTTGTTTCTGCGAGTGAAAGTGAAGATGGAGACCACCGGCACCTTCAAGTACCAGAAGACGCGACTCAAGGACGAAGGATTTGATCCTGGCAAAACCGGCGACGATCCCATTTATGCCTGGTTGCCGGGAACTCACACCTACGTGCAAGTGACTGAAGAGGTGCTGGCCGAGATTCATGACGGTAAATACCGTTATTGAATGTGGCTATGACCCTTGATGAGAAAAAAGAAGTGACAGTTTCCAGCCTGCTCCGGAAACTGTCGCCCTTTTGCGATGACACAGAAGTGGAGTTTCCCATGACAGACCAAAGCCGTCAGATGACCCCGGAAGAAGCCGCTGAATTTGCCGAGCAGGTATTCAACAAGGCACGTGAGGGTGATGCGGCCATGATGGCTGCGCTGCTGTCCAAAGGCCTGCCACCGAACCTGCGCAATCACAAGGGCGATACCTTGCTGATGCTGGCGGCGTACCACGGTCATCTGGAGACGGTAAAAGTGTTGCTCGAGCACAAGGCTGACCCGGAAATCCGCAACGACAACGGCCAGAGCCCGATCGCTGGTGCTGCGTTCAAGGGCGACCTGCCGGTGGTCAAGGCGTTGGTAGAAAGTGGTGCACAGGTCGAAGGGTCGTCCTTCGACGGTCGTACGGCACTGATGATGGCTGCGATGTTCAACCGCGTGGAAATCGTCGACTACCTGATCAGCAAAGGTGCCGATCCGAAAGCCAAGGATGCCAATGGCGTTTGCGCGCTGGACGCTGCCAGGACCATGGGCGCAGTCGACACCACCGCACAGCTTGAGAAGTTGTTGGGCTGACCCGCAGGCCTGTAGCAGCTGCATATGCCCCGCTGTATGTAGCAGCTGCCGAGCCTGCGAGGCTGCGTTCGACGGCGAAGCCGTCGTGATATCTGTGATTGGCCAGCAGTAGCAGTTGCCAAGCACGTTCGGCAGCGGCTATTGGTGGTTAATACACCCAGACCTCAACCCGCCGATTCTTGATCCGTCCCTCATCCGCGCTGTTCGCCGCCACCGGCATTTCGGCGCCAAAACCGCGAATCTCGCGAAACACCACGCCACGCTTCACCAACTCCCGCCGTACCGCCATGGCCCGCAGTTTCGACAACAGATCGGCACGTGCCGGATCAGTCTTGGCATCGCCAAACCCCACCAGCGTGACCTGCCGATTGGTTTTGTCCCGTTGCTTTATATAGTCGAGCACCCGTGACAGGTCCTGCCGAGCCTTGTTATCCAGCGTTGCGCTGCCTTCTTCAAAACGGAAATTCACCGTCAGGCGCTGAGCATGCCGGCTCAGCGCCTGGTAACCCTCGGGCATCAGCGCGTTGGGCGTGACGGCCATCGCCTGGACGGTCTGGGCGATAAAACCGTTGGCAGCGACAATTGCCTGACCCTGGCTGCTTTGGGCGTAGGCCACCAGTGCATCGGCCCAGGGATTTTTACCGTTGGGTGGCAGGTAAAAGAACAATCGACGAGACAGCGGATAGTCTTCGGTGGCGATCAGGCTGTTGAGCGGCAACATGGCCTGGGAGGGGCCGTCGGCAATGGCTACGGCTTTCGCTTCTCGGACGTAGGGCAGGCCGATGAAACCGATGGCTTGCGGGTCCTGACTGACGGCGTCGGACAACTGTTCGCTGGATTCAAAGCGTTTCGCGGTGGCGCTAAGGGCTTTCCCACGGCCACTGAGGACCAGCTCCTTGAACGTGTCGTAAGTGCCCGACTGATCATCCCGCGCATAAAGATGAATGGTGCCGCCTACACCGCCGACGTCTTCCCAGCTTTTTGCTTCACCGCTGAAGATCCGCGCCAGTTGATCGGTATTGAGTTGGGTCAGGGGGTTGTGCGGATGAAGGATGATCGCCAGGCCGTCGATGGCAATGACCTGCTCGGCGACGGGGCTTTTCAAATCGCCCAGGGAGCGGAGGTTGGACACCTCGCCGTCCTTGATCGGACGGGAGGACGCGGCGAGGTCGGCAGTCCCGGCTTGCAAGGCGGTGAAGCCGGTGCTGGAACCGTGGGCGGCGATGTCCACCACGACCCGGCGCCCCTGGGCCGTCTCGCCCGCGATGCGCAGTTCATTGGTGGTGCCAGGTATTTCGCGATGAACCTTGATCAGGCCCTGTTCGCGCATGAGCCCTTCGACCAGCGCCGGGCCCAGCGCTGCGCCAATGGTGTTGGAACCCTGAATGCGCAAAGCCGGGCCGTGTTCAGGTGTCGGCAACGCTGCGGCGAACACCGACGCAGGCGCCAGGGCGCCCAGTATCCACAGGTACAAAACGCGCAGCATCATGCCGGCACCCTAATAAGCCAAAGGAGGTGCCGGGAGATTAAGTCAGTAGGGTTTCACAAAGATGACAACAACCCCTTGAGGGAGCGACCCTCTGTGGCGAGGGGATTTAGCGAAACGTCGCACCGGCTCACTGGGGCGCGAAGCGGCCCCTCTTTTGATTCAGAAAAGACAGGCCTGCTGCGCAGTCCAACGGGGATAAATCCCCTCGCCACAGAATCCCCCAACACAGACTGCCGCACTTGATTTCTTTCGTCGACTTCAAACAGCAATCAGCTCAATTCAAGCCAGATCGGCGCATGGTCCGAGGGTTTCTCCATCCCGCGCAGTTCGTAATCCACGCCCGCATCCTTGACCCGTGGCAGCAAACCATGGGACGCCATGATCAAGTCGATACGCAGCCCGCGCTTGGGCTCGTCTTCAAACCCGCGACTGCGGTAGTCGAACCAGCTGAAACGGTCAGCCACGTCCGGGTTCAGGTGCCGGAAGCTGTCCACCAGACCCCAGTTCTTCAGGCGCGCCATCCACTCGCGCTCTTCGGGCAGGAAGCTGCATTTGCCGGTTTTCAGCCAGCGCTTCATGTTGTCCGGGCCGATGCCGATGTCGCAATCTTCCGGAGAAATATTGACGTCGCCCATCACCACGACTGGCTGGTCGTTGCTGAACTGGCTTTCCAGCAATTGCTGCAAGTCGCTGTAGAAGCGTTCCTTGGCCGGGAATTTGGTCGGGTGATCGCGGCTTTCGCCCTGTGGAAAGTAACCGTTCATGATGGTCACCGGTACGCCATTTTCGTCGGCGAACTTGCCCCAGATGAAGCGACGCTGTGCGTCTTCGTCATCGGTCGTGAAACCTTTGTGCAGTTCCAGGGGTTCCTTGCGCGAGAGCAGGGCAACGCCGTAATGACCTTTTTGACCGTGGAAATACACGTGGTAGCCCAGCGCTTGAACCTCGGCCAGCGGGAACTGGTCGTCGTGCACCTTGGTTTCCTGCAGTCCGATCACATCGGGCTGATGCTTTTCTATCAGCGCCGCCAGCTGATGCGGGCGAGCACGCAGCCCGTTGATGTTGAAGGAGACGATCTTCATGGTCGGCAGTCCTGGCAAAAAGGGCGATGCTAGCCGACTTCCGCCCGTAGGAGCAAAGCTTGTTCCGGGCGGCGTTCCGACGATCGCGGTGTGTCAGATCCCGTTGATGCCGCTGACCCAGCGCTATCGTCGGAACGCTGCCCGAAACAAGCTTTGCTCCTACAGAGGTCTACAGGTTCTGAGTACCGCGCCAGAACCTGGACTATAACTACTAGCGATGTCAGCCCCGTGTCGACACTGATTTCAGTCAGCAAGGAACTGTGCCAACCCATGTAGGCTCGTAAGAACAAGAGCGCCACCATTTTGAGCGGCGCCCTGGGGAGATTGACCGTTATGCCCGAAACCTCGACCGCCATTGCCGATATCCACATGCTCGACAGTGGCTATTCCCGTGAAGCCCGTTCGTTGCTGTACCAGGCCTATCGACATGAGCCAACGTTCAGCTATCTGTTCGAAGCGGAGCGTCCCGGCTATGAGCAGCGCGTGCGCGCCACGGTGCGTGAGCTGGTCAAGCAGCATTTCCTTCAGGACCTGCCGGCCATCGGCCTGTTGGTCAATGACCGGTTGATCGGCATTGCCCTGATCGCGCCGCCGCAACGTCGCCTGGGCATCACGGAGAGCTGGGCCTGGCGTCTGCGCATGGTGCTCAGCACCGGTTTCCGCTGTACCCGTCGTTATCTGGAATACCACGATGCGGTCATGGCCTGCGTGCCGTCCGACTCGGTTCACCTGCTGCCGTTGCTGGGGATTCATCCGCAGTTTCAAGGCAAGCACTTCGGCGAACAGCTGTTGCAAGCGGTGCACAACTGGTGCGCGGTCGATGAGCATTCCCAGGGTGTGGTCCTCGACACCGGCAATCCTCGTTACCTTGAGTTCTACAAGCGCCAGGGTTATGAAGAAATCGGCGAAGTGGCCGTAGGGCCGGTACGCGAACACGTGTTTTTTCACGCCAATCCGCAGGTGCTGCAAACCGCCACCGCATAAAGGTCGAACTTTCCGCGCACCCAAGGCTCTATCACGCTCCCAAGCTCGTGATAGCATCCGCGCCTATGAAGTTTCCAGGAAGAATTACCAGCGGCGTGCTGATGCTGTTATCCAGCTGCGCGGCGCTGGCGCAAAGTGAATTGGATGTGCGGATCAAACCGTCCAACGATGAACTGAAGGCCAATATAGAGGGCTATATCGGCAGCCTCGGCGATCGCGACGAGGAAGCCTTGCTGCGCTTCAGTCGCGGTGCCGAGGAACAGGCGCGCAAGGCTGCCCAGGCCTTGGGTTATTACCAGCCCCAGATCGAATCGGACGTGCAGGGCGGCAAGTCGCCGCGCCTGATTCTCACGATCGACCCCGGCGAGCCGATCCATCTGCGCAACGTCACGGTGCGTGTCGAGGGGCCTGCCGCTTCGCTCAAATCCTTTCGGGTGCCCAAGAGTGCTGCGCTGAAAACCGGCGCGGTGCTCAATCATGGGCACTACGAAGACGCCAAACGACTGATTCAGAACCAAGCTTCGCGCTACGGTTTTTTCAGTGGTCACTTCTCGCACCAGACGTTATCGGTCGACCCGCGAGCCGGGGTGGCAGACATCGATCTGGTCTACGAAAGCGGCCCGCGTTATTCGCTGGGCAAGGTCAGTTTCGAGGGCGACACGCCGTTCGATGAAGACCTGCTCAAGCGCATGGTGCCGTTCAAGGAAGGCGCGCCTTACGACTCCGAGCTGATCGCCGAACTCAACCAGGCCATGCAGTCGAGCGGCTATTTCGAAAGCGTCCGGGTCGATGCGGCACCGACCGCATCCAAGAACAATGTGATCCCGGTGGACGTCAAACTCGACACTCGCAAGCCGCGGACCATGGGCCTGGGCCTCGGCTACTCCACTGACGTCGGTCCACGGGTCAAGGCCAACTGGACCCGCCACTGGGTCAATCCCCAAGGGCATAGCTATGGCTGGGAGACCGAAATCTCGGCGCCCCGGCAGAACGTCGGGATCTTCTACGACATTCCCCTGGACCCTCCGCTCACCGACAAACTGCGCTTCGCCGGTGGCTACCAGAGCGAAGAAATTGCCGACAAGGACTCCCTGAGCAAACTCCTGACAATTGGTCCTGAGTGGCACAGCAAGTTGCCCAGCGGTTGGCAGCGGGTGGTGTCGCTCAAGTGGCAACGCGAGGAATACCGTCTGGGCGATGACTCGGGACTCAGCACCTTGCTCATGCCCGGCATCAGTTACTCGTACCTGAAAAGCGACAACCGCATCGATCCGCACAATGGTTATCGCCTGCAGTTCGAGAGCAAAGTGGCCAAGGAAGGGTTGGGGTCCGACAACAACCTGCTGTATGGCACCGCGCTGGTCAAAGGCCTGACCACCGTATTCGACAAACACCGGTTCCTCGGCCGGGTGCAAGTCGGCGGCAGCGCCACCAATGGCTATAAATCGATTCCGCCGTCACTGCGCTTTTTCGCCGGTGGCGATCAGAGCGTGCGCGGTTACGACTATCAGAGTCTGTCCCCGGAAAACTCCGAAGGCGATCGCATCGGTGGCCGTTACATGGTCAGTGCCAGCGCCGAATACCAATATTCCGTCGCCGAAAAATGGCGGGTCGCGACCTTCGTCGACCAGGGCAACTCTTTCAACAACCTTGAACTGCCGAGCCTCAAGACCGGCGTCGGTATCGGCGTGCGCTGGGTCTCGCCGGTAGGGCCGATCCGCCTCGACCTGGCCCACGCGCTGGACAACCCCGGCGGCATCCGACTGCACTTTTCCATGGGGCCTGAGCTTTGAATCGTGGTTTGAAAATAACGCTGCTCGCCATTCTGACCCTGCTGATGCTGGTCGTTCTGGCGCTGGCCACGGTGCTCGGTACGGCGGCGGGCAGTCGTTGGGCGCTGGGTTTCGTACCGGGCCTGACCGTGGACAATTTCCAGGGTCGCCTGGGCGGGCAGTGGAGCGCCGACCATCTCGTTTGGCAGCAGGACACCAGTCGGGTCGAGTTGAGCAAAGCGATTTTCGCCTGGTCGCCCTCATGCCTGTTGCGCCGAACCCTGTGCATTGACCAGTTGCAAGCCGATCAGGTCAGCCTGCAATTTCCACCCGGCACCGATGAAGCCAGCAACGGGCCGATCAGTCTTCCGGATTTGAGCCTGCCGTTGGCCATCGAACTGGGTGACGTAAAGGTCGGCAGCCTGCTGTTCAATGGCAGCGAAGAGCTCAAGGGCTTGCAACTGGCGGCGCACTGGACCGCGCAAGGGCTGCAGATCGATTCGGTGAAGTTGCAGCGCGACGAGCTCAGCCTGAACCTGTCCGGCCTGCTGCAACCGACGGGCAACTGGCCGCTCAAGGCCGAAGGCACGCTGACACTGCCAGCACCCGGCACCGGGCCTTGGGCGCTGGCCCTGAACGTCGACGGCGATTTGCTGAAGACCCTGAACCTCAAGGCCGACAGCAGCGGTTACCTCAACGGGCAGTTGACCGGCGAGTTGCAGCCGTTGGTGGAAAACCTGCCCGCGAAGGTTCGGATCACCGCGGACGGCTTCAAACCCAGTGCCGATCTGCCGGATACCCTGCAACTCAATCAATTGGAGCTCACGGGCACCGGCGACTTGAAAAACGGTTACCAGTTGCTCGGTAAAGCCAACCTGCCGGCCGAGAAAGGCCCGGTCGCGTTGTTGCTCCAGGGCAAGGTCGACGCGAATGGCGCGCAGATCGCTGGCCTGGATCTGACCGCCAATGACAAGCAAAGCCTCAAGCTCACCGGCAACCTCGACTGGAGCAAAGGCCTGAGCGCCGAAGCGACCGTCGACTGGGTGGATTTCCCCTGGCATCGTCTCTATCCGCTGATCGATGAGCCGGAAGTCGCATTGCGCAGCTTCACTGGCGAAGTGTCCTATACCGACGGTAAATACCTGGGCCACTTCAAGGCCGCACTGGATGGTCCGGCAGGCGCATTCAGCCTGAGCAGTCCGTTCGCAGGCGACCTGACGAAAATCTACCTGCAGCAGATTCAACTCGAAGCCGGGCAGGGCAAGGCCGAAGGTCACCTGAACCTGCAATTCGCCGATGGCATCGCCTGGGACACGGCGCTGGACCTGTCGGCGATCAACCCGGCGTATTGGGTCGCGGAGTTGCCAGGCACCCTGGCCGGCCCGTTGCGCAGCACCGGTGAAATGAAAAATGAAAAGCTCAGCCTGAACGCGGATCTCGACCTCAAGGGCAAACTGCGTGGGCAACCGGCGGTGATCCAGGCCAAGGCCGATGGCGGCGGTGAGCAATGGAACCTCAACGCGCTGCAAGTGCGCCTGGGTGACAACAGCATCAACGGCAAGGGCAGCCTGCATCAGAAACTCGCCGGCCAGATCGATATCAAGATGCCGCGTCTTGCCCAGCTGTGGCCGCAACTGCGTGGCCAGCTCAATGGCCGGGTCGACGTTGCCGGCACGCTCAAGGCGCCCCAGGGCAAGCTCGGATTGCAAGGCACCCAACTGGCATTCCAGGACAATCGCCTGCAAAGCCTCAATCTGGACGCAACGCTGGACAGCGCACAGCGGGCGAAAATCGACCTGAAGGGCAGTGGCATACAAGCCGGCGATACCTCGTTGGGCACGTTGACTGCCAGCGGCCAGGGCGATATCAAAAACCAGAAGCTCAGCCTCGATTTGCAAGGGCCGCAGCTCAAACTCGCGCTCGGCCTCGACGGGGCGCTGGGCAAAGGCAATTGGCGTGGACGCCTGGCGAGGGGGGACATTCAGGCCGGCGGACAGGACTGGAAGCTGCAAGGTCCGGCAAAGCTTGAGCGATTGGCCGAT
Organism: Pseudomonas sp. p50(2008); assembly: GCF_015351605.1. Lineage (NCBI taxonomy): Bacteria > Pseudomonadati > Pseudomonadota > Gammaproteobacteria > Pseudomonadales > Pseudomonadaceae > Pseudomonas > Pseudomonas sp. p50(2008). The sequence goes on along the minus strand of NZ_JACMYF010000006.1, from coordinate 218,614 downwards.
GGCAAAATCAATTTCGGCGCCCATTGCTGGATGTCAGGCCAAGCCAGCTTGTGCGGTGAAGACCAGCGCTTGATGCCGGAACCGAAGCTGCGATACCACCTCAAGCAATTCCCGATCGACAGCCTGGCTCAATGGTTGCCGAAAGATTTTGCGTGGAAAGGCCGGCTCAACGCCGACCTGCAACTGGACCTGCCTGCCAGCGGCCCGAACGGTCAGATCACCCTTGATGCCAGCGGCGGCACGCTGCGTGTGCGCGAGAAGGACCAGTGGCTGGACTTCCCGTACCAGACCTTGCTGCTCACCAGCAAACTCACGCCAAAACGCATCGACACCGACCTCAACTTCGTCGGTCAGAAGCTGGGTGAATTGCGGGTACAGGCGCAGATCAATCCAATTCCGGCGAACAAACCGCTCAGTGGCAACTTCCGCCTTAATGGTCTGGATTTGTCCGTGGCTCGACCGTTTTTGCCCATGGTCGAGAAACTCACGGGGCGTCTGAATGGTAGCGGGACCATCGCAGGCACGCTGATGGCGCCACTGGTCAACGGCAATCTGCTGCTGAGCAATGGCGAAGTGTCCGGGCCGGAACTGCCGATGGAGATTCAGGCGTTGCAGCTGCAAGCCGTCATCGCCGGCGAAACCGTGCAAGTGAACGGTGGCTGGAAAAGCGGCAAGGCCGGGCAGGGCAGCCTGAACGGCAACATCGCGTGGGGCCAGGCGCTGGTGGTGGACCTGGCACTCAAAGGCTCTCAACTGCCGGTGACCGTTGAACCCTACGCCAAGCTGGAAGTGGCGCCGGACCTGAAGATCTCGATGAAGGACGATGAACTGGCGATTGCCGGCAAGGTACTGGTGCCCAAAGGCGACATCACCGTGCGCGAACTGCCGCCATCGACGGTCAAGGTCTCCAACGACACGGTCATCGTCGGGCAGCAAACCGAAGAAGGGAAACCGCCGATTGCCATGAAAATGGACATCGACGTAGTCGTGGGTGAGGACAAACTGAGTTTTGCCGGATTTGGACTGACCGCCAACCTGCAAGGCCATGTGCACATCGGCGACAACATGGACACCCGTGGCGAACTCTGGCTCAACGACGGCCGTTACCGTGCCTACGGTCAGCGTTTGACGGTGCGCCGGGCGCGCTTGCTGTTTGCCGGTCCTATCGATCAACCGTACCTGGACATCGAAGCGATTCGCCAGACCGATGACATCATCGCCGGGATTCGCCTGAGCGGCAGCGCCGAGCAGCCGACCACGCAAATCTTCTCCGAACCGGCCATGAGCCAGGAACAGGCGTTGTCCTATCTGGTGCTGGGCCGTCCGTTGAGCACCAACGGCGAAGACAACAACATGCTCGCCCAGGCCGCCCTCGGTTTGGGGTTGATGGGTAGTTCGGGTGTGACCAGCGGGTTGGCGAAGAATCTGGGCATCCAGGATTTCCAGCTCGACACCGAGGGCAGCGGCAATGAAACCTCCGTGGTGGCCAGCGGCAACATCTCGGAAAAACTCAGCTTGCGTTATGGGGTGGGGGTGTTCGAGCCGGCCAACACCATTGCGCTGCGCTACAAGCTGAGCAAGAAGGTGTATCTGGAAGCCGCGGGCGGCGTTGCCAGTTCGCTGGATATCTTCTACAAGCGGGATTTCTAGGCCTGCTTTCCATTCGAAAATCGCGTCGTCCCCATCGCGGGCAAGCCCGCTCCCACAGGCCAAGGTAATTCCTGTGGGAGCGGGCTTGCCCGCGATGGCGTCAGGCCGCTCAGCGCAAAATCAGGCACCGTTTATCAACCTAATACCAAGCATCCTAACTATTACGTTGACATTCGCTGCCTAGGCAGTAACATCTCGACATACATTCTCTGCCTAGGCAGCTAATTGGTGGACAGATGAAACATTTCACCCCGGACGACTTCAAGAATTGCCACCTCGGGCTCCTGCTCGGGCGCGCCGCGCTGCTCAAGGACCGGATTATCGACACCCACATGGAACCTCACGGCATCACTGCCGCGCAGTTCAAGGTACTGATCATCATGGCCCAGTTCGGCGTCGATACCCCGGCCGAGCTGTGCCGCCACCTGTCCCTGGACAGCGGTTCGATGACGCGCATGCTCGATCGTCTGGAACAGAAAGGTTTCCTCGCTCGCCATCGTTCAGAAGCGGATCGCCGCCAGGTGCAATTGGTGTTGACCGAAGAAGGCCAGCACCTTGCCGACCGCCTGCCACATATCGGCGCTGAAGCCATGAACGAGCTGGCCGGCGCTATTACGCCGGACGAGCTGGCCACCCTGGAGCAGATCCTGAAGAAAATCCTGGTGGCAGCTGGTGACTCGATCACCTTGCTGCGGGTTGGTGACAAATGAGCAGCAAAACCTTGCGTACCGGTCTGGGCCTGCATCTGGGTTTAGTGCTCGCCGCCATGACTCTGGCCGGTTGCGCCAGCTACAGCGGCCTGACCACCGAGGGCAAAAGCCTTGATGCGAAAACCCTCAAGGCTGGCCAATCCCTGAGCGGCGTTACCCTGACACCGGCGGCCTGGCCGAAAAGCGACTGGTGGAAAAGCCTGGGTGATCCTCAGCTCGACGGCCTGATCCGTGAAGCGTTGCAGGACAGCCCCGACATGCAGATCGCCGACGCCCGCGCCCACCAGGCCAGCGCCGCCGCTTATGCCGCCGACGCCGAGCGTATGCCGACCCTGGATGCCAGTGCCGGCGTCAGCCGTTCGCGTCTGGCCCGGGATCAGGACCCGAGCGGGCAGGGCGGCACGTACTCGACCCTGCGTAATCTCGGTGCCACGTTCAATTACAACTTCGACCTCTGGGGCGGTCAGCGTGACGCCTGGGAAGCCGCGCTCGGCGAAGCCCGTGCCGCCGAGGTCGATCAACAAGCCGCGCAGTTGACCTTGTCCGCCGAAGTCGCCCGCGCCTACAGCGACCTGGGTCAGGCGCACATCGTTTATGACCTGGCCAGCGAAGACCTCAAACGCACCCGGCAAATGCTCGACCTGAGTCAGCGTCGTCTGAGCTCGGGCATCGACAGCCAATACCAGTTCCAGCAAACCGAAAGCCTAGAAGCCAGTTCTCAGGCCAGCCTGATCGACGCCGAGAAACGCCTGAAAAGCGCCAAAATCGCCTTGGCGGTCTTGCTCGGCAAAGGGCCGGATCGCGGCAATGAAATCGCCCGGCCGAAAATCCTCCAGGCCAGCGCTGTGGCCTTGCCGTCCGTTCTGCCCGCTGAATTGCTCGGCCGCCGTCCGGACCTGGTCGCGGCGCGCTGGCGCGTCGAAGCGGCAAGCAAGAACATCGACGCCGGCAAGACCCGGTTCTACCCCAACCTCAACCTGAGTGCTGCGGCGGGTGTCGAGTCGTTGCTGGGCGATGCGATGTTCGGTTCGGCCAGTCGTTTCTTCAATGTCGGGCCAACGATTTCGGTGCCGATTTTCGACGGCGGGCGCCTGCGTGCCGACCTCGATTCACGCGATGCCGACTACGACCTCGCCGTGGCGCAGTACAACAAAAGCCTGGTGAAAGCGCTCGGTGATGTCAGCGACACCATCAACCAGCTGCACGACATCGGGCGGCAGATCGGGGCGCAGCAACACGCCACCGACATTGCCCAGGATTCTTACAACACCGTGGTCCAGCGGTACGGTTCCGGCATCGGCAACTACCTGGACGTGCTCAGCATCGAGCAGCAACTGCTCCAGGCCCAGCGTCAGCTGGCCAACCTGAATGCCGAGCAAATCGACCTGTCGATCCAACTGATGCAGGCGCTGGGCGGCGGCTTCCAGGGTGAAACCCTGACCGCAGCCAATCCGGCCCCCGCCACGCAGAACAACTAATTCAAGGTATTTGTCATGGCCACTGCCGAAAACACCGCGACTCCCACTGATAAAGCACCCGACAACGCTCAGGACACCAGCAATCCACGCAAACGCAAAATCATGCTGGTGGTGCTGGCGATTGTGGTCATCCTCGGCGGACTCGGCGTGTGGGGCTATCACGAATTCTACGGACGCTGGAACGAAAGCACCGACGATGCCTATGTGAACGGCAACGTGGTGGAAATCACCCCGCTGGTCACAGGCACCGTGGTCAGCATCGGCGCGGACGATGGCGACCTGGTGCATGAAGGCCAGGTGCTCATCAACTTCGACCCGAACGACGCCGAAGTCGGCCTGCAAAGCGCCCAGGCCAATCTGGCGCGTACCGTGCGCCAGGTGCGCGGTCTGTACAGCAACGTCGACGGCATGAAAGCCCAGGTCAACGCGCAACAGGCCGAAGTGCAAAAAGCGCAGGACAACTTCAATCGCCGGAAGAATCTGGCGGCTGGCGGGGCGATTTCCCAAGAGGAACTGTCCCATGCTCGCGACGACCTGACCTCGGCGCAAAACGCCTTGGCCAACGCCCGGCAACAACTCAAGACCACTAGCGCGCTGGTGGATGACACCGTGGTGTCGTCGCACCCGGACGTGATGTCCGCCGCCGCCCAACTGCGTCAGGCCTACCTGACCAATGCACGCAGCACCTTGATCGCGCCGGTCACCGGGTACGTGGCCAAACGCACCGTGCAGTTGGGTCAACGGGTGCAGCCGGGCACGGCGCTGATGGCGGTCATTCCACTGGACCAACTGTGGATCGACGCCAACTTCAAGGAGACCCAGCTGCGTGACATGCGCATCGGCCAGCCGGTGGACATCGAAGCCGACCTGTACGGCAGCGACGTCAAATACAGCGGCACCATCGACAGCCTCGGCGCCGGTACCGGCAGCGCGTTTGCCCTGTTGCCGGCACAGAACGCCACCGGTAACTGGATCAAGATTGTCCAGCGTGTGCCGGTGCGTATTCACATCAATGCCGAAGAACTGGCCAAGCATCCATTGCGTGTGGGTCTGTCGACTCAGGTCGATGTGAACCTGCGTGACCAGAGCGGTCCGGTATTGGCGCAACAGCCGCCGCAGAAGGCCTCGTTCAGCACCAATGTGTACGACCGTCAATTGGCCGAAGCCGACGCGATGATCGCTCAACTGATCCACGACAACAGCGCTGCGGTCAGCAAAACCGCGCAGCGCTGAGTTGCCATCACGAAGACCCTGTGGGAGGGAGTGTTGGTTTGAGGGGATTTCAACTCCCCATGTGGCGAGGGGATTTAGCGAAACGTCGCACCGCCCCGTTGGGTCGCGAAGCGGCCCCTCTTTTGATGCAGAAAAGACGGGCCTGCTGCGCAGTCCAACGGGGATAAATCCCCTCACCACAATAATCCCCTCACCACAGTAAATCCCCTCACCACCAAAGCCGGCTCCCATAAGGTCAGCTGCGTCTGTAACAGGCGCAGCGCCCGCCATGTTTCAAAGGATCTGCGATGAGCAATAAAGCGTCTTTCACGCCACCCAGCCTGCTGCTCAGCACCATCGGCCTGTCGCTGGCGACCTTCATGCAGGTGCTCGATACGACCATCGCCAACGTGGCGTTGCCGACGATTTCCGGCAACCTGGGCGTGAGTTCGGAGCAGGGCACCTGGGTTATCACCTCCTTCGCGGTGAGCAACGCCATCGCGCTGCCGTTGACCGGCTGGCTCAGTCGGCGTTTCGGCGAAGTGAAGCTGTTTCTCTGGGCGACCATTCTCTTCGTCATCGCCTCGTTCCTGTGCGGCATCTCCACCTCGATGCCGGAACTGATTCTGTTCCGGGTCGTTCAGGGGCTGGTCGCCGGACCGCTGTATCCCATGACGCAGACGCTGTTGATTGCGGTCTATCCCCCCGCGAGGCGAGGCATGGCCCTGGCGTTACTGGCGATGGTCACGGTGGTAGCGCCGATTGCCGGCCCGATCCTCGGCGGCTGGATTACCGACAGCTATAGCTGGCCGTGGATCTTCTTCATCAACGTGCCGATCGGGATTTTCGCGGTGATGGTCGTGCGCCAGCAGCTCAAGGCGCGCCCGGTGGAAACCAGTCGTCAACCGATGGATTACGTCGGTTTGATCACGTTGATCATTGGTGTGGGCGCCTTGCAGGTGATCCTCGACAAGGGCAATGACCTGGATTGGTTCGAATCGAACTTCATCATCATCGGCGCCGCGATCTCGGTGATTGCGCTGGCGGTGTTCATCATCTGGGAAATGACGGACAAGCACCCGGTGGTCAACCTGCGGCTGTTCGCCCATCGCAATTTCCGTATCGGCACCATTGTGCTGGTGCTGGGGTACGCCGGGTTTTTCGGGATCAACCTGATCCTGCCGCAATGGCTGCAGACCCAGATGGGCTACACCGCCACCTGGGCCGGTCTGGCGGTAGCGCCAATCGGCATTCTGCCGGTGCTGATGTCGCCGTTTGTCGGCAAATATGCGCACAAATTCGACCTGCGGCTGTTGGCAGGACTGGCGTTCCTGGCGATCGGTCTGAGTTGCTTCATGCGTGCCGGGTTCACCAACGAAGTGGACTTCCAGCACATCGCGCTGGTGCAACTGTTCATGGGGATCGGGGTGGCGCTGTTCTTCATGCCGACCTTGAGCATTTTGATGTCGGACCTGCCGCCGAGCCAGATCGCCGATGGCGCCGGTTTGGCGACATTCCTGCGGACCCTGGGCGGTAGTTTTGCGGCGTCGCTGACCACCTGGATCTGGATTCGCCGGGCCGACCAGCATCATGCATACCTGAGCGAAAGCATTTCCACCTATGAGCCGGCGACCCGGGATGCGTTGAGCGCACTGGGCGGGGCAGGTAATCCGGCCTATGCGCAACTCGATCATGTGCTGACCAGTCAGGCGTACATGCTCTCGACCGTGGATTACTTCACATTGCTGGGGTGGGGGTTCATGGGATTGATACTGCTGGTGTGGCTGGCGAAACCACCCTTCGCAGCGAAGGCGGGGCCTGCTGCCAGCGGTCACTAGCCCGCCGCCGATGATCGTTCCCATGCTCTGCGTGGGAACGCCTCAACGGACGCTCAGCGTTCGGCTTTGGAAGGAACACGGAGCGCCCCGGGCTGCATTCCCACGCAGAGCGTGGGAATGATCAGGCAGAAGGGCCTGCCAATTGCGGCGGGGGGGCGAAGTCGAACGGCGCCAGCGCCATTCCGTTCTCATCCACCTGCAACGCCCAGCCCTGACGGTCCCAGTCCCCCAGCACAATGCGCCTGGCCGCCTGCTCGCCAATCTGCAACTTGTGAAGGGCAGGGCGATGGGTATGCCCGTGAATCAAGGTCTTCACTCCAAACGCCTGCATCACCCGCGGTACTTCTTCAGGCGTGACATCAACGATGTCATTGGCCTTCATCCGCACCTGGGCCGTGCTTTCACTGCGCAGCTTGCGCGCGAGCTTATGGCGAGTGCTCAGGGGCAAGTGCCGCAGGATAAACAGGGTGATGGGGTTGCGCAGGTAACGACGCAGCTTCATATAGCCGACGTCGCGGGTGCAGAGGCTGTCGCCGTGCATCAACAGCACCGGCTCGCCGTAAAACTGCACGACGCTCGGGTCTTTTAACAACGTGCAGCCGGCCTGTTTGCAAAAGGCCTGGCCCAGCATGAAGTCGCGATTACCGTGCATCAGAAAAATGGCCGTGCCGCTGTCGCTGAGATCGCGCAGGGCCTGGCAGATGGAGCGCTGGAACGGGGTCATGGCATCGTCGCCAATCCACGCTTCGAAAAAGTCGCCCAGAATGTACAACGCACTCGCCGAGCGGGCGCGTCCGGCGAGCAAATCCAGAAACGCCCGGGTAATGTCCGGGCGCTCCTCTTCCAGATGTAAGTCTGAAATCAGCAGTATCACTCAATGATCTCGGCTTTCTCGATGATCACGTCGTCTGCCGGTACATCCTGATGGCCGGATTTCATGGTGGTGGACACACCTTTGATCTTGTCGACCACTTCTTCGCCGGCAACAACTTTGGCGAATACGGCGTAACCCCAGCCCTGAGTGGTCTTGGCGCTGTGGTTCAGGAAGCTGTTGTCAGCCACGTTGATGAAGAACTGGGCGGAAGCCGAATGCGGCTCCATGGTGCGGGCCATGGCAACGCTGTACTTCACGTTTGGCAGACCGTTGTCGGCTTCGTTCTGGATGCTTGGGCGCTTGTCTTTCTTTTCTTTCATGCCTGGCTCGAAACCGCCGCCCTGGATCATGAAGTTACCGATGACGCGGTGGAACACGGTGTTCTCGTAGTGGCCGGCCTTGACGTATTCGATGAAGTTGGCAACGGTCAGCGGTGCCTTTTCAGCGTTCAGTTCCAGGACGATGTCGCCATGGTTGGTGGTCAGTTTGACTTGGGTCATGATCGGAGACTCTTTTTGAGAATGCGTTTTCTGGGAATTCGTGGTTTTTGGGGCTTTGAAGCCCCCAACCGGTTTGGCCAGCAATGGCCAAGTAGCGCAGTTTAGCGCGACAGGCGTGAATTTCGAGGCTGTTTTTCATTTGCATCCGATTAAATGCAGCCGTTTTCGGGCCTGCTCTGTCAGCCACTTGACAGCTTCGGCTATGATAGCGGCTTTGTTTTGTCAGGCCCCGTCTGCGGCCGCGCACTTGTACGTTCAAGGATCCTATGAGCAAGCCCACTGTCGAACCTGTTTCGAATTCCAAGACTGGCCCTGCCGTGCCGGTCAATTTCCTGCGCCCGATTATCCAGGCGGACCTGGACTCGGGTAAGCACACGCAGATCGTTACTCGTTTCCCGCCTGAGCCCAACGGTTACCTGCACATCGGCCACGCCAAGTCGATTTGCGTGAACTTCGGATTGGCCCAGGAGTTTGGCGGCGTCACGCACCTGCGTTTCGACGACACCAACCCGGCCAAGGAAGACCAGGAATACATCGACGCGATCGAAAGCGACATCAAATGGCTGGGCTTCGAATGGTCCGGTGAAGTGCGTTACGCGTCGCAGTATTTCGACCAGTTGCACGACTGGGCCGTCGAGCTGATCAAAGCCGGCAAGGCCTACGTCGATGACCTGAGCCCGGAACAGGCCAAGGAATACCGTGGCACCCTGACCGAGCCGGGCAAGAACAGCCCGTTCCGTGATCGCAGCGTCGAAGAAAACCTCGACTGGTTCGCCCGCATGAAGGCCGGCGAATTCCAGGACGGCGCACGCGTGCTGCGGGCGAAGATCGACATGGCCTCGCCGAACATGAACCTGCGCGACCCGATCATGTATCGCATCCGCCATGCGCACCACCACCAGACGGGTGACAAGTGGTGCATTTACCCGAACTACGACTTCACCCACGGTCAGTCGGACGCCATCGAAGGCATCACCCACTCGATCTGCACCCTGGAGTTCGAAAGTCATCGTCCGCTGTACGACTGGTTCCTCGATGCTCTGCCAGTACCGGCGCACCCGCGCCAGTACGAATTCAGCCGCCTGAACCTGAACTACACCATTACCAGCAAGCGCAAGCTCAAGCAGCTGGTCGATGAGAAGCACGTTCACGGTTGGGACGATCCGCGCATGTCCACGCTGTCGGGCTTCCGCCGTCGCGGCTACACGCCGGCGTCGATCCGCAATTTCTGCGACATGGTCGGCACCAACCGTTCCGACGGCGTGGTCGATTTCGGCATGCTGGAATTCAGCATCCGTCAGGACCTCGACCAGAACGCGCCGCGCGCCATGTGCGTGCTGCATCCGTTGAAGGTCGTGATCACCAACTACCCGGAAGACCAGGTCGAGAACCTCGAACTGCCGCGTCATCCGCAGAAAGAAGAACTGGGCGTGCGCAAGCTGCCATTCGCCCGTGAAATCTACATCGACCGTGAAGATTTCATGGAAGAGCCGCCAAAAGGCTACAAGCGCCTGGAACCGAACGGCGAAGTGCGCCTGCGCGGCAGCTACGTAATTCGCGCCGACGAAGCGATCAAGGACGCCGATGGCAACATCGTCGAACTGCGTTGCTCCTACGATCCGGAAACACTGGGCAAGAACCCTGAAGGCCGCAAGGTCAAAGGCGTGGTGCACTGGGTGCCGGCCGCTGCCAGCGTCGAGTGCGAAGTGCGTCTGTACGATCGCCTGTTCCGCTCGCCGAACCCTGAAAAGGCCGAAGACAGCGCCAGTTTCCTGGACAACATCAACCCTGAATCGCTGCAAGTGCTCACCGGTTGTCGTGCTGAACCCTCGCTGGGCAATGCACAGCCGGAAGACCGTTTCCAGTTCGAGCGCGAAGGTTACTTCTGCGCGGATATCAAGGACTCGAAACCAGGTCATCCGGTATTCAACCGTACCGTGACCTTGCGTGATTCGTGGGGCCAGTGATTCTAGGAAACGACTAAAGTGCTATCGATCTACAACACGCTCACCAAGAGCAAAGAAGTCTTCAAGCCGCTGGATGGCAACAATGTGCGCATGTACGTCTGCGGGATGACCGTGTACGACTACTGCCACATTGGCCATGGCCGCAGCATGGTCGCGTTCGACCTGGTTGCCCGCTGGTTGCGGTTCAGCGGTTACAACCTGACCTACGTGCGCAACATCACCGACATCGAAGACAAGATCATCAATCGGGCGAAGGAGAATGGCGAGCCGTTCGACGCGTTGACCGAGCGCATGATCACTGCGATGCACGAGGATGAAGCGCGCCTCAACATCCTCAAGCCGGACATGGAGCCGCGCGCCACGGATCATATTCCGGGCATGCTGAGCATGATCCAGACCCTGATCGAAAAGGGTTATGCCTACGCACCGGGCAATGGCGACGTGTATTACCGTGTCGCCAAGTTCATGGGCTACGGCAAGCTGTCGCGCAAGAAGATCGAAGACCTGCGCATCGGCGCGCGTATCGAAGTCGACGAGTCCAAGCAGGACCCACTGGACTTCGTGCTGTGGAAAGCCACTAAACCGGGCGAGCCAAGCTGGCCTTCGCCGTGGGGCGACGGCCGTCCGGGCTGGCACATCGAGTGCTCGGTGATGTCGACGTGCTGCCTGGGCGAGACCTTCGACATTCATGGCGGCGGTAGCGACCTTGAATTTCCGCACCACGAAAACGAAATCGCCCAGAGCGAAGCGGCCACTGGCAAGACCTACGCCAACGCGTGGATGCATTGCGGCATGATTCGCATCAATGGCGAGAAGATGTCCAAGTCCTTGAACAACTTCTTCACCATTCGCGATGTGCTGGAAAAGTACCACCCGGAAGTCGTGCGTTACCTGTTGGTGTCGAGCCATTACCGCAGCGCGATCAACTATTCGGAAGACAACCTCAAGGACGCCAAGGGCGCACTCGAGCGTTTCTACCACGCGCTGAAAGGCCTGCCGAGCGTGGCGCCGGCTGGCGGTGAAGCCTTCGTGGAGCGATTCACCCAGGTGATGAACGACGACTTCGGTACGCCGGAAGCCTGCGCGGTGCTGTTCGAGATGGTGCGCGAGATCAACCGCCTGCGCGAGAGCGATATCGATGCAGCGGCAGGTCTGGCGGCTCGCTTGAAAGAGCTGGCCAGCGTGCTGGGTGTGTTGCAGCTTGAAGCGGACGACTTCCTTCAGGCAGGTGCTGAAGGGCGGGTTGATGCGGCTGAGGTCGATGCACTGATCGCCGCGCGTCTGGCGGCGCGTGCCGGCAAAGACTGGGCCGAATCCGACCGCATCCGCGACCAGCTCACCGCCATGGGCGTCGTGCTGGAAGACGGCAAGGGCGGCACGACCTGGCGTCTGGCTGACTGATAGCGTTATCCGCTGCAAAACAAAACCCGCCTTGTGCGGGTTTTTGTTTTTTGGGTTATCCAGGGATTCTTGGTTGGCAGGCCTGACGCCATCGCCAGCAGGCTAGCTCCCACATTTAATTTTCGTCATGTTTGAATCTTGGGTTCGACGCAGATCCCTTGTGGGAGCGAGCCTGCTCGCGATGGTCTCAAGGCTGCCACTGCCAGTGCGGCTAAATTGTCATTCCGACTGGCGCAACCGCTTGTAAAGGGTATTACGACTAACCCCAAGTCTTCGCGCCAGGTACGAAATATTCCCCCCAGCCGCCGCCAACTGCCGATTCAAATCCTCGGCATCATTCAAATCCACCGTCAGCGACTCCGGCAAATCCACCGGCTCCATCTCCAGGTCCACAAAAAAATCATCCGGCAAATGCTCCGGCCGCACCGGTTGTTCCTCGGCCATGGCCAGCGCCACCTGCATCACGCTGCTGACTTGGCGCAAATTCCCAGGCCACGGATGACGACTGAACAACTCCATCACCTCACGACTCAATCCTGCCCATTGCGACGTCTCGCGATGCTGTTCCCACAGCCGCGTGAACAGCGCCTGCTTGTCGCTGCGTTCGCGCAGTGGCGGCAATTCCAGGGTCAAACCGCCAATGCGGTAATACAGATCTTCACGAAACCGCCCCAATTGCACCTGCTCGCGCAACGAACGGTTGGTCGCCGAAATAATCCGTATATCCACCGGGAACAGCTCGCTGCTGCCCACTGGTTGCACGCAACGTTCCTGCAAAACCCTTAACAAACGAGCCTGTGTCGGCAACGGCATGTCGCCGATTTCATCAAGGAAGAGGGTGCCCTTGTCGGCCTTGCGGATTAGCCCGATGCTGCCTTTCTGGTTGGCACCCGTAAACGCTCCTTTCTCATAGCCAAACAACTCCGATTCCACCAGTTCGGCGGGGATCGCTGCACAGTTCACGGCAATAAACGCCTGTTTGCTGCGAGAGCTGGCCTGGTGCAGGGCTTTGACGAACACTTCCTTGCCGACCCCGGTTTCACCGTGGATGAGCAGTGGAATGTCTTTTTCCAGCAAGCGCTCGGCCTGCCGCACGGCCTTTTCCACGCGGCTGTCACCGAAGTGCAGGGTGTTCAGGCTGATCGCTGCCGGTGCGGCCACGGCGGGTTCAGCGCTTTTCGCTTCGGAAAAAAGCCGTGCCTGGATCGGCACTTGTTTAGGTCGTTTCAACAGGCACTGAAAGCGGTTGCGCCCCGACGTCTGCAGGGCGAACGGCAGACCGTCCGGCTGATTCAGCAGCTCCAGCAGCGAGACCTTGAACAGGCTTTCAACGCTGACCCGCGACAGGCTGATGCCCAGCAAATTGTCGGCGCGTCGATTGGCTGACAGCACCTGACCGGTCTCATCGAAAATCAACAGCCCGGCCCATTGGCTGTCCAGATTGTTCAACCCGGTGTTGAAGGTCAGTTGAAAATGCTGGCCATGGAACAGGTTAAGGATCAACCGGTTCTCCACGGTCTGGCTCATCATCTTGACCATACCCAGGGTGTGGGAGGGCGGCAGGTAGCTGTCGCTGGATACGTCCAGCACTGCGATGACCTTGCGCTCGGCATCGAAAATAGGCGCGGCGGAACCGGTCATGAAACGGTTGGCCTTGAGGAAATGTTCATCGTGCTCGATGTGCACTGCCTGCTCACACGCCAGTGCGGTGCCGATGGCATTGGTGCCGCTGCTACGCTCCATCCAGCTCGCGCCGGCACTGAAGCCATGGGTCAGCTTCGGTTCGATAAACCGCTGAGTTCCCCAGGACGTGAGCACCTGGCCCTGATTGTCGGCGAGCATGATCAGGCAGTTGGAATTGCTGAGGATGTTCTCGTAATACGGCAGCACTTCCTGGTGAGTGGTCTGCACCAGCGAGTGCTGGCTCTCGAGCAACTGCGCAATGCCCTCGGCGGGCAGTTGGTCGAATTTCGGGGCGCTTTGATGATTGAGACCAAACGCGCGGCATCGGGACCATGAATCCTGAATGATGGCGTCGTGGGACAGCGGCTGGACAGGTGCGGCCATGGCAGTCGATCTCTGAGCATTATTATTTTTGTTGTAAGTAACGCGATTCATGTAGCAGCTGCCGAAGGCTGCGTCCGGCGACGCAGTCGTCGTAAAACGGTTTATGCGATTTTCCTGACACTCCGCGCCGCCTGATTTCGCGACGGCTTCGCCGCCGGACGCAGCCTTCGGCAGCTGCTGCACAGGGTGTGTATCTCGACATTCTTCGCAGTAAAACGGTGTGTAGAGTGTTGTTCACTATTGTTCATTGTCAACGGTCGAAGTGTTCAATTGTTCAGGTGCGATTGTTCATTTCTGTTCAGCATCGAAAGCAATATCAACACCGTCTCAGAGGATTCTGAAGCGGATCAATCACTTGCAATTTCTGGCACGAATGTCGCTCTGTAGCTCCGGTCGCTTGACTCCAATAATAAAAAGGCCGAGCCATGTCATTAACCCTGGAACACGTCAGCCGCACCGTCGAGGGCCAACTCTGGATCGACGACGCCAGCTTGAGTTTCGAACCTGGTTCCTTCAACGTTTTGCTCGGTCGCACCCTTTCCGGCAAAACCAGCCTCATGCGCCTGATGGCCGGTCTGGACAAGCCCGACAGTGGCCGCATCCTGATGAATGGTGTCGACGTCACCCAGCGCCCGGTGCGCCTGCGCAACGTGTCGATGGTCTATCAGCAGTTCATCAACTACCCGACCATGACCGTGTTCGAGAACATCGCCTCGCCGTTGCGCCAGGGCGGTGTTTCCAACGAAATGATCCAGAGCAAAGTGCTCGAAACCGCGAAGATGCTGCGCATCGAGAAATTCCTCCAGCGCCATCCCCTCGAACTTTCCGGCGGCCAACAACAGCGCACCGCCATGGCACGCGCACTGGTGAAGGATGCGGAGCTGATCCTGTTCGACGAGCCGCTGGTCAACCTCGACTACAAGCTTCGCGAAGAGCTGCGCCAGGAAATGCGCGAGCTGTTCAAGGCGCGGCACACCATTGCCATCTACGCCACCACCGAACCTAACGAAGCCCTGGCCCTGGGCGGCACCACGACCATTCTTCACGAGGGGCGGGTGATCCAGAGCGGCAAGTCTTCCGAGGTCTATCACCAGCCACAAACCGTGTTGGCGGCGGAGCTGTTCTCCGAGCCCCCAATCAACCTGATGCCGGGGCGCATCGCTGGCAACGAAGTCAGCTTCGCCAACTTTGTGCACTTTCCGCTGAACGTCGACCTGCGCCCGGTGGGCGAGGGCGAGTTCCGCTTTGGCGTGCGGCCCAGCCATATCTCGCTGGTGCCGAGCAACGACGATGACCTGGAACTGGCGGTGACCGTCGAGGTGGCCGAGATCAGTGGTTCGGAAACCTTCCTGCACGTGCGCAACGAACATTTCCTGTTGGTGCTGCACCTGCCCGGCGTTCATGAATACGACGTGGATGCGCCGATTCGCATCTATATCCCGACCCATAAATTGTTCGTGTTCGATGCGCAGGGGCGGCTGGTCCAGGCGCCCGGTCGCCGTATCGCGAGGGTTGCCTGATGGCCGAAATCCGTTTGCAGAACCTCGCCCACAGTTACACCCGCACGCCGACCGGTCCGGAGGATTACGCGATTCGCGAAATGGACCACATCTGGGAACAGGGTGGCGCCTACGCACTGCTTGGACCTTCGGGCTGCGGCAAATCGACCTTGCTCAACATCATTTCCGGTCTGCTGAGTCCTTCCCAGGGCCAGGTGCTGTTCGACAACAAAGTGGTCAACGACCTGACGCCTGAGAAGCGCAACATCGCCCAGGTTTTCCAGTTTCCTGTGGTCTACGACACCATGACCGTGTTCGACAATCTCGCCTTCCCGCTGCGTAATCAGGGCATGGGCGAGGCGAAAGTCCACAGCAAGGTTCAGGAAATCGCCGAGGTTCTCGACCTGCAGGCGCTGCTGAACAAGAAGGCGCGCAACCTCACCGCTGACGAAAAACAGAAAGTCTCCATGGGGCGCGGACTGGTGCGCGATGACGTCTCCGCGATCCTCTTCGATGAGCCGCTGACGGTGATCGACCCGCACCTTAAATGGAAGCTGCGGCGCAAGCTCAAGCAGATCCACGAGCAGTTCAACATCACCATGGTCTACGTCACCCACGATCAACTGGAGGCCTCGACCTTCGCCGACAAGATCGCGGTGATGTATGGCGGGCAGATCGTGCAGTTCGGTACGCCACGGGAATTGTTCGAGCGGCCGAGCCACACCTTTGTCGGTTACTTCATTGGCAGCCCCGGGATGAACCTGATTGAAGTGCAGCCGCAGCCGGGGGGCGTGGGTTTCGCGTCGACCCATCTACCGTTGTCCGACGCTCAACTGCAGCGCATCGCCGAGTCCGAATGGCACACTTTGAAAGTCGGCATCCGCCCGGAGTTTATCCATGTGTGGGAGGAGCCCTTTGATGACGCCATGCGGGCCGACGTCGTACACGTCGAAGACCTCGGCACCTACAAGATCATGACGCTCAACCTCGACGGTGCCCCGTTGAAAGTACGCCTCGCCGAAGACAAACCGGTGCCGGAAGGTACGGCGTACATCAGTTTTCCGGCGCAATGGTTGATGGTTTATGCCGATGATTATTTGTTGCCAGCGCAAGCCAACAACAGGGAGCAGCCATGAACAAGGTGCAGAACAACAAGGCGTGGTGGCTGGTCTTGCCGGTGTTTTTGCTGGTGGCCTTTAGCGCGGTGATCCCGATGATGACCGTGGTCAACTATTCGGTGCAGGACATATTTGACCAGTCCAGCCGCTACTTCGTTGGCGCCGACTGGTACAAGCAGGTACTGCTCGATCCGCGTCTGCATGACTCGCTGCTGCGCCAGTTCATCTATTCCGGTTGCGTGCTGCTGATCGAAATCCCGCTGGGCATTGCCATTGCCCTGACCATGCCGACCAAGGGCCGCTGGTCCTCGCTGGTGCTGATCATCCTGGCGATTCCGCTGCTGATTCCGTGGAACGTGGTCGGCACCATCTGGCAGATCTTCGGCCGCGCCGACATTGGCTTGCTGGGCTCCAGCCTCAACGCCATGGGCATCAACTACAACTATGCGGCGAACACCATGGACGCCTGGGTCACGGTGCTGGTGATGGACGTCTGGCACTGGACGTCCCTGGTGGCGCTGTTGTGCTTCTCCGGCCTGCGCGCCATTCCGGATGTGTATTACCAGGCGGCGCGGATTGATCGGGCGTCGGCGTGGGCGGTCTTCCGGCACATCCAGTTGCCCAAGCTCAAGAGCGTGTTGTTGATCGCGGTGATGCTGCGGTTCATGGACAGTTTCATGATCTACACCGAGCCGTTCGTGCTGACCGGTGGCGGCCCGGGGAATGCCACGACCTTCCTCAGCCAGACCCTGACCCAAATGGCCATCGGGCAGTTCGACCTCGGTCCGGCCGCGGCTTTCTCGCTGGTGTATTTCCTGATCATCCTGTTGGTGTCCTGGCTGTTCTACACCGCCATGACTCACTCTGACGCCAACCGCTGAGGTCTGCCATGAGCAAAAGAAAGCTGATCCCGCTGCTCATCTACATCCTGTTCCTGCTGGTACCGATCTACTGGCTGCTGAACATGTCGTTCAAGAGCAATACCGAAATCCTCGGCGGCCTGACGCTGTTTCCGCAGGAATTCACCCTTGCCAATTACAAGGTGATCTTTACCGATCCGGCCTGGTACACCGGTTACCTCAATTCGCTGTATTACGTCAGCCTCAACACGGTGATTTCCCTGAGCGTCGCGTTGCCGGCAGCTTATGCGTTCTCGCGCTATCGTTTTCTCGGCGACAAGCACCTGTTTTTCTGGCTGCTGACCAATCGCATGGCGCCGCCTGCGGTGTTCCTGCTGCCGTTTTTCCAGCTGTATTCGTCGATTGGCCTGTTTGACACCCACATTGCGGTGGCCTTGGCTCACTGCCTGTTTAACGTGCCGTTGGCGGTGTGGATTCTTGAAGGGTTCATGTCCGGTGTTCCGAAGGAGATCGACGAAACGGCCTACATCGATGGCTATAGTTTTCCCAAGTTCTTCGTGAAGATTTTCATCCCGCTGATTGGTTCCGGCATCGGGGTGACAGCGTTTTTCTGCTTCATGTTTTCCTGGGTCGAACTGCTGCTGGCGCGCACGCTGACGTCGGTGAATGCCAAACCCATTGCGGCGGTGATGACCCGAACGGTCTCGGCGTCCGGAATTGACTGGGGCGTGCTGGCAGCGGCGGGGGTGCTGACCATCCTGCCCGGCATGCTGGTGATCTGGTTTGTTCGCAACCACGTGGCCAAGGGCTTTGCCTTGGGCCGGGTATGAGGAACTGATGATGGAATGGATGAGTTGGACGGTCCCCACCGCGGCGTTCTTCATCGTCATTGGCCTGATTCTGGTAGGCATGACGACCTGGGAATTGCGTTCGCCGAGCGTTCTGCGGCGAGGTTTTCTACCGATTGCCACCACCCGTGGCGATCGGCTGTTTATCGGTCTTCTCGGCAGCGCCTACCTGCATCTGCTGGTAATCGGCGTCACCGACTGGAGCATCTGGGTGGCGTCCGCGTTGTCCCTGGTGTGGCTGTTGGCTGTGATGCGCTGGGGCTAGTCGAATCGATCGGCAATGTTGCTCCGAAAATCAAACAGGAGGTCTCTATGTTCGACAAAAACAATAAGCTGCGACATAGCGTTTCATTGGCAGCCATGCTGGCACTCAGCGGGTTGAGCGCTGCGGCTTGGGCCGATGCTTATGAAGATGCCGCGAAAAAATGGATAGGCAGCGAATTCAAACCGTCCACCCTCACGCCAGAGCAGCAGCTCGAGGAACTGAAGTGGTTCATCAAGGCGGCCGAACCGTTTCGCGGGATGAACATCAAGGTTGTTTCTGAGACCCTGACCACTCACGAATATGAGTCCAAGGTGCTGGCCAAGGCCTTTACCGAGATCACCGGGATCAAGCTGACCCACGACCTGCTGCAAGAAGGCGACGTGGTGGAAAAGCTGCAGACCGTGATGCAGTCGGACAAGAGCATCTATGACGGTTGGGTCAACGACTCCGACCTGATCGGTACACACTTCCGCTACGGCAAGACCGAATCGATCACCGACCTGATGGCCAACGAAGGCAAGGATTTCACCTCGCCAACCCTGGACATCAAAGACTTCATCGGCATTTCCTTCACCACCGCGCCGGACGGCAAGATCTATCAACTGCCCGACCAGCAATTCGCCAACCTTTACTGGTTTCGCGCCGACTGGTTCGAGCGGCCTGACCTGAAAGCCAAATTCAAGGAAAAGTACGGGTACGAACTGGGTGTGCCGGTTAACTGGTCAGCCTATGAAGACATCGCCAAATTCTTCAGCGAAGACGTCAAGGAAATCGACGGCAAGCGTATCTACGGGCACATGGACTACGGCAAGAAAGACCCGTCCCTGGGCTGGCGTTTCACCGATGCCTGGTTCTCCATGGCCGGTGGCGGCGACAAAGGCATTCCCAACGGTTTACCGGTGGACGAGTGGGGCATCCGCGTCGAGGACTGCCATCCGGTCGGCTCCAGCGTGACCCGAGGCGGCGACACCAACGGCCCGGCTGCGGTCTTCGCGACGCAGAAATACGTCGACTGGCTCAAGGCCTACGCGCCACCGGAAGCGGCGGGCATGACTTTCTCCGAATCCGGCCCGGTACCGTCCCAAGGCAACATCGCCCAGCAGATCTTCTGGTACACCGCCTTTACTGCCGACATGACCAAGCCAGGGCTGCCGGTGATGAACGCCGACGGCACACCGAAATGGCGGATGGCCCCTTCGCCACGCGGTCCGTACTGGGAAGAGGGGATGAAGCTGGGGTATCAGGACGTAGGCTCCTGGACCTTCCTCAAATCCACACCGGAGAAACAGAAACTCGCCGCGTGGCTGTACGCGCAGTTCGTGACCTCGAAAACCGTCTCGCTGAAGAAAACCATCGTCGGCCTGACGCCGATTCGTGAGTCCGACATCAACTCCCAAGCCATGACCGACCTGGCGCCGAAACTCGGTGGCCTGGTGGAGTTCTACCGCAGCCCCGCCCGCGTGCAATGGACCCCGACCGGGACCAACGTGCCGGACTATCCGCGCTTGGCCCAACTGTGGTGGAGCCACATCGCCGAAGCGGCCAGCGGCGAAAAAACCCCACAACAGGCGCTCGACGGCCTGGCCAAGGACCAGGACGCCATCATGACGCGGCTTGAACGCTCCAAGGTGCAAACGGTGTGCGGACCGAAAATGAACCCGGAACGGGATGCGCAATACTGGTTCGATCAGCCAGGCGCACCGAAACCGAAACTGGCGAACGAAAAGCCTAAAGGCGAAACCGTGAGCTACACCGAACTGCTGAAATCCTGGGCGGATGCGCGTAAGTAGGTTGATTGTTTGTTGAAAGGCGAACGGCACCGAGAGGTGCCGTTTTTTGTTGGTGTCTGTTCCACCGCAATCGCTGGCAAGCCAGCTCCCACACGGGGGGCTATGTCATGCGCAGAGTTTGTGTGCACTGCAGATCCACTGTAGGAGCGAGCCTGCTCGCGATGAGGCCAGTTCAGTCGCCAAATTTCATCAGCCAAACAAGGTCTTCAGGTTGACTAACCGGGGATAAGGCGATTTGAAGCTGAGGCATTCAGTATGGCGCGCAAGCACCGATGAAGTATTCCAGGCCTTCGGGGAAATCCACTTTGAGAAGTCTTGAAATTTGAGCCACCTGGCTGCCCGTCAGCTCTAGCTCGCCAGGCTCTATTTCTTCCAGAGATTTTGATTCAGTCAGCTGAGCAAGCGCCTGGTTTAACGCCTGCTCCTTTATCGTCAGCTCAAACTGCAATGAATCATCCAGCTTTTCGTCCGGGTAAAAACCGGTGATGGATAGATAGCGCATTTTCTTCTTTATCTCTCACTCATGCCGTCAGCCAACGCTGTCAGACAATTGACCCGGATATTCGGTGTGGCCCCTGTAGGAGCTGCCGCAGGCTGCGATCTTTTGATCTACATAGCACTACGGTTTACTACCATACGTGCCGATACCTAAATGAAACTTGGTAATCAAAAACGGCAGGTTCAATTTGGTGCTTAAACAAAGATTGAAGATCAGGAATCCACGCGGCTAAGACGTCAAACCCTCCGTCGTATATCTCAGGTTCCGCCATGAGCCCCAATGCTTCGATTACCGAACCATCATCGCCGAGGTCCACGGAGTATTCCTTGCCAACTCCTATTTCCGTTTCTTTGTCGTACCAGTTCAATCTGACTTTTATTCCCATCTCGAGTTACCAGACATCGCGATAGTCAAACGCCACCTGATAGTCGTAGGCGGACAGATCGATAGCATGCTGAAAATGAGGTTGAAGATGAGCGACCCAACTTTCTAGCACGTTGAAACCGCCATTGTTTATGTTGTTCTCAATGGGGATGCCTAGCGCATCCAACACAACGGGGTCCTGGCCAAAATCTTTTGACATCTCCTCCCCAACGCCCAGCTCGGATTCTTTGTCGTACCATTCCAATCTGATTCTTAATCCCATATCGCTCTCACAAGTATTTTTTAATGCTGCGATTCTTCTTGGCCGGGGCTGTTGCTTCGGTGCGAAGAATATTCGCGAAAGTGTTACAAGGGCGCATGAGGGCTTCGGTGATGATCCGTCGCGGCCTCGCATGAAGGTGTGTATGGCAGGGGACGGCCCATAAGCTGCGCCCTATGCCTATTTGTGTCTTGGGGTATTCAGGTTGGCGCGCGAGCCCCGATGAAGTACTCCAGTCCTTCGGGGAACTCCACTTTGAGGAGCATTGAAATTTGCGCCACTTGGCTGTTAGTCAGCTCAAGCTCGCCAGGTTCTATTTCTTCTAAAGATTTTGACTCCGTCAGTTGAGCAAGTGCTTGATTTAATTCGAGATCTTTTATTGTCAATTCAAACTGTAATGAGTCGTCATTTTTGTCGTCTGGATGGAAACCGGTGATGGACAGATAGCGCATGTTTTTCTCTCTTCAGTCATCTTGGAGTAGTTCTACCCGGCTTTGCCGGTTTTGTTTGTTCGCCTGTAATGTGATTGAACTCTCCCAGATGTTTCCCTAATTTGTCATATCGCTCTACAGCGTTGCTCTTCGAGTCCCACTCATAAATCCGGCCCTTGCGATCTAACCATCGCGCGCGCTTTTTCCCACCACCCTGAACCGAAGCCTTTGATTTAACACTATACGTGTCTGGATAGGCGGGAAGTGTTTCCGGAACATCGTAGTACTTATGATCCCCGGGCATGCTAACAACAACATAAACCGGCCTAACACCCGACCCCACCGGAAACACAAGAATGAAATCCTTGTACTCAGGCGGGTGAATCGGGTTGACGATGATGCTGTCAGCCAGTTTCGTCGGTGGATAAACCCATATGTGCGGTGCTTGCGGCGCAGCTTGCAGTGCCGGAATACCAAGAATGTCGGACCCGTCCTCAGCCGGAGTCCAGATTAGCTCGACACCATCCCCCAGTTCCGCCACTTGCTGGGTGCCGCGCAAGGTGAACTGCACGACATCGACCATTTCCCAATCGCGGTTCTTGCCCGTGTAAAAACCGTAACCCTTGAGACTGCCGTCGGCCTGCTGTTCGATGTTCAGCCGAACGCGCGTACGGGCGTGTTTGAGGGCGCGTAGCTGTTCTTCGGAATAGAGCGCGCTGTCGCCGAGGCTTGGCGTCCAGAACACGGCCACTACGCCGGCCAGCGCGGCCGCGCCAGCTGCACCGAGTGCGGCCCCGACGCTTAGGGTAGAAGGGGCGATCGTCGGCGCACGAAGTGCAAGTCGGCCGATGCCGAGTGCTGTGACGTTGCCGCTGATTGTTTGCAGATCCAGCAGGCCGGCATCGTCCGCTTCGCGACCCCCAAGCCAGGCGATTTCTCCATAATCCTTGAGGCTATCGACCGGCACCATGCCCGATGGATACGAGTAGTCGATGATGGCGTCCGGCAAATTGCAGGACTTGGCGAAGACGCAGCCAGTGCGAATGACTTCCTGCTTTTCCATGGGAACGGGAAGCCTGTCCTCATACGCTCTTTGCCTCGCGAGCATGTCGTCATAAGCTTTTTGCCTGGCGTCCCGCGCTGCCAATTCGGCAGCGGTCATGTCGCGATAAGAAATGTGATGCCCGTCGCCGGACGACGGGTTCTGAATCTGGGGAATGCCCGGTTTGCCAGCCACTGATTGTCCTTGTGAGTACGTCCATCGACGGCCCCGTTAAGGGCTGCGCGACGTTAACGAACGTGGCAAATCGTGGCTGTAGGAAGCGTCTTGGATGACGTTAGGACAGATCTTTGTTTGCGATAGGAAGACGAGTCGAACTGGAGAAGACGTGCAAAGGTGGATCGTTAGTGACTTGCGGCACTAAAACGATGGAAAAAACGAGACTGAAGGAGGGTGCTGACTAAACCAAAATAGCCAGGTCGGTGTATTTGGCAACTATTGGATCAACAGTTAAAAGTTTCATTGGCTCCGTCATGGCGGTAGCGACAATGAGGCGGTCGAACGGGACCCGGTGATGATGTTCGAGATCCTTTACTGCAATGGCGTGTTCTGATGTCACAGGCAGTTCGATGAAACCGCTTTCGAGGCAATAATGGCGGATCTCCTCCAGATCAACCTCCAGCTTTCCAAGACCCACCTTGATCGCCATCTCCCAGAAAGTTGCTGCGCTAATGTATACATCCGCAGCACTCTCAATGTGCTTTCTGGCTTTTGCGGACAGCTTTGGGTCATCGGTGAGCGTCCATAGCAAAATATGTGTATCGAGCAGGAGCCTCATTCTTTAGCGCCTTCGAAGGCATCGAGCATCTCGTCTGGAAGTGGTGCGTCGAAGTCGTCGGGTAGAACTAGTTTGCCTTTCATTGCCCCGATACGTTTACCGCAGGCTTTGCCTACGGGAACGAGGCGCGCAAGGGCACGACCGTGCTTGGCAATCGTGATGATTTGCCCCGCTGCGGCATCATCGACGAGCTTGGACAGGTTGTTTTTTGCTTCGGCCAAAGGGACGACGATCATCATGTCTCCTCCATATTCTGGACAAATATAGCCAAAATATGTGTGCGCGGCAAAACCACTCGGTTCCTGAAAGGCTCCAGGCGCTGGTTCGGCGAACCTCAGGTTCTGGTTAATTAAAGCGATGGTTCGGCGTTCGATAGCCCGTTTGTCAAAGCTTTCCATTAGTTCGGAAAAAATCTCACGGTTCATTGCTGCTCCCTTCTCGAAGACGTCCTTCAGTTATTGTTCAAGATATGCCAATCGATAATGACTGGATGTAGGACAGAGCCGGTAACACAGGGAGAGCTTTCGGAGATGGTGGGAGAAGTGGAGATGGGAGGTAAAAAATCCTACAAGTGCAATACCGGTAGCTGTATGAAGCGTCTTGGATGGCGCTAAGAAGGGTAGCTGTTTGCGATGGCGCGAAGTGTCGAATTGAAAAAAACGCGTTGTTGCTTTGCTTTGCTTTGCTTTGGCTTTTGATCTTCTTGCCCCCTCGTAAGGCCGAGCGCAGGTTCTGCGCAGTGGGCAACCCGGCATGGATGCCGGGTTAGCCGCGCACGGCCATGGATGGCCGATCGCGGCGGGCCCACGGAGGAGGACCGGAGCGAGGGTATGCCGAGCCCCAGCGAGGCACCGGACGAAAGGGGCAAGAGCGTTTGGTTACTTGGCGCTTTTCCAAGTGACTCGCCGTAAGGGCGAAACCAATAGAAGCCGTTACCGCAGGAATGGATATGTACACCAGCAACAATCTCACCGCCAATCAGTCCGCCATCGCGAGCAAGCTCGGCTCCTACAGTTTGATCCGGGGGCATCAGGGAAATACTCATCGGCTGTCAGGGCGCTATCGCGAGCAGGCTCGCTCCTGCAGTTTGATCCGGGTGCATCAGGGAGATATGGGTTGGCTGTCCGGCCGTCATCGCGAGCAAGCTCAGCTCCCACAGCATCGGGGGCATTCGTAGGATCAGGTTGGCAGACAGGCCGCGATCACCTTCACGTCGGACGATCACTCAAACGCAAAAACGGCACCCGAAGGTGCCGTTTCTGTTTTCTACCGATTACCGCTCAAGCGATCAACCCGCCAGCACAGCCTGCTGAACCAGTGTCAGCAATGGTTGTGGGTAAACGCCGAGGAAGAACGCAACCACTGCGATGGCCAGCAGCATCACGCCGCCTGCGCGTTGTTCCCAGTGCAGTTGTGCATCGTGACGACGCAGGTTCGGTTCGATCAGGTACAAAGTAACCATCACACGCAGGTAGTAGAAAACGCCGATGGCGCTGCCCAGTACCAGGGAACCGACCAGCCACCATTGGTGCGACTCGACGCCGGTCGCGATGATGTAGAACTTGCCGATGAAGCCCGCGGTCAGCGGAATACCGGCCAGGGACAACATCATTACGGTCAGGACGGCAGTCAGGTACGGACGGCGCCAGAACAGGCCACGGTATTCGTACAGGGCATCCGCGTCACGGCCGTTGTACGGCGAGGACATCAGCGTGATCACGCCGAACGCGCCGAGGCTGGTGATGACGTAGGTGACCAGGTACACGCCGATGGCTTCCACCGCCAGGCCTTTGCTCGCCACGAGGGCGATCAGCAGGTAGCCGAAGTGGGCGATGGACGAGTAACCCAGTAGACGCTTGAGGTTGTTCTGGGTCAGTGCCAGCAGGTTGCCGAACAGGATCGACGCAATGGCGATGATGGTCAGCACATCACTCAGCACACCGCTGCTGGCGGCTGGCGAGATCTGGAACAGACGCACCATCACCGCAAACACAGCGACTTTCGACGCGGTGGCCAGGAACGCGGCCACCGGTGCCGGAGCACCTTCGTAAACGTCCGGGGTCCAGAGGTGGAACGGTACCAGCGACAGCTTGAAGGCCAGACCGACCAGCATCATGCCCAGACCCAGTTGCGCCAGCGAGCTCGGCAGGCCGGTGGCCGCGAGGGCCTGGCCGATACCGACGAAGCTCAGGCTGCCGGAGTCGGCGTAGAGCAGGGCCATACCGAACAACAGGAACGCGGAACCGGCGGCCGACAGCACCATGTACTTGATGCCGGCTTCCAGCGAACGCTTGTTGAAGAAGGCATACGCCACCAGACCGTAGACCGGTACCGAGAGCAGTTCCAGACCGATGAACAAGCCGGCCAGGTGCTGCGCGCTGACCAGCACCAGCCCGCCGAGGGCGGACATCAGGATCAGCAGGTACAGTTCTTCACGGTTGCCGGGGTAGCCCGAGCCGCCATCGCCGAGGTAGGCGTGGGCGAGGGTTACACAAGCAAGGGTGGCGACCAGGATCAGCGCCATGTACAGGCACGCGAAGCTATCGATTTGCAGCAGAGGGGTCACGGCCAGAGGCGCGACTTTCAAGGCTGGCAGGATCGACAGCAACGCCAGGTTCAGGCCCGCCACGGAAATCAGGAAGGTCTGCGAGTGGTTGCGACGCCAGGCGATGGCCAACATCACCACGATGATCGTGATGGTGGTGATCAATATCGGCGCTAGCGCGATAAAGTGTTGAGTCGTGAATTCCATAGCGCTCTTACCGGGCCGAAGCGAGTTGAGTGAAGGCGGTGCCGAGCCATTGCTGCACGCCATGCATCGTAGCGGCAGAGGTATCGAGGAACGGTTGCGGGTACACGCCGAGGTAAATCAGCAGCACCGCCAGACCGACCACCATGATCAGTTCGCGAGCATCCATGCCGTGCAGTACCGCGTCCGACTTGGACGGGCCGAAGTAGGCACGGTGAATCATGATCAGCGAGTAGACCGAACCGAACACCAGGCCGGACGTCGCAATCGCCGTGATCCAAGGAGCGGCCGCGAACGTGCCGATCAGGATCAGGAACTCACCCACAAAGTTACCGGTACCCGGCAAGCCCAGCGACGCCGCCGCGAAGAACAGGCTGATGGCCGGCAGGTAAGCGATCTTCGACCACAGGCCACCCATCTGACGCATGTCACGGGTGTGGGTGCGCTCGTACAGTTGACCACTCAGGATAAAGAGTGCGGCCGCCGAAACACCGTGCGCCAGCATCTGCATCACTGCGCCCTGCAGCGCCAGTTGGCTGCCGGAGTAGATGCCGATCAACACGAAACCCATGTGGGAAACGGAAGAGAAGGCGATCAGACGCTTGATGTCGGTTTGAGCGAAGGCGAGGAACGCACCGTAGAAGATCCCGATCAGACCCAGGGTCATGGCAATCGGCGCGAACTCGGCCGAGGCATTCGGGAACAGCGGCAGGGCGAAACGCAGCAGGCCGTAAGCAGCCGTCTTCAACAGGATACCGGCCAGGTCCACAGAACCTGCGGTCGGCGCCTGGGCGTGAGCATCAGGCAACCAGGAGTGGAACGGTACGACCGGCAGCTTCACCGCGAAGGCGATGAAGAAGCCGAGCATCAGGATGTACTCGGTGGTGAGCGACATCTTGGTTTTCAACAGGTCGGCGTAGTTGAACGTGATCACGCCGGTGCTGTTGAAGTTGACCAGTACCAGGCCCAGGATCGCCACCAGCATGATCAGGCCGGAAGCCTGAGTGAAGATGAAGAACTTGGTCGCTGCGTAGATCCGGGTCTTCTTGCCGTCCGAAGAACTGTGACCCCAGAGCGCGATGAGGAAATACATCGGCACCAGCATCATTTCCCAGAAGAAGAAGAACATGAACAGGTCGAGGGCGAGGAACACGCCGACGACACCGCCCAGGATCCACATCAGGTTCAGGTGGAAGAAGCCAACGTGACGCTGGATCTCTTTCCACGAGCACAGTACCGAGAGGATACCCAGCAGACCGGTCAGCAGGATCATCAGCAGCGACAGGCCGTCGAGGGCCAGGTGCACACTGATGCCGAAGCGCTGGATCCAGGTGTGCTTGAACTCAAGCGCCCAGGTCGGATCGGCGCCAGGCGCCGGTGCAAATGAATAATCACCGTGGGCCCACAGCCAGAGGCCGAGAGCGAGTTCCAGGGTCATGGTCAACAGCGCAATCCAGCGGGGGAGGGTAGCGCCGAAGCGCTCACCCATCCAGCACAGCAGGCCGCCGATGAAGGGGATCAGGATTAGCCAAGGCAGAATCATGACGGGCTCAATTCCTTTCGCAAGTTCGCAAGGTTCATATTCAGACCGCTACCAGCACGATGGCGCCGATGACCAGCACGGAGCCGGCTGCCATCGATGCCGCGTACCAACGCAGTTGACCGGTTTCGGTACGGCTCAGGGCGGTGTGGCCGCCTTTGGCCATACGCGGGATCAGGCCGATGGTCTGGTCCAGCGGGTCTTTGCGCAGTACGTGGCTGATCGCAAGGTATGGCTTGACGAACAGTTTGTCGTAGATCCAGTCGAAGCCCCAGGCAGCGAACCACCAGGCCGAAAGGAAGCGGCCGATGCCGCTGTTGGCGATTGCAGTAACGAGACGACGCTTGCCGAGGAACAGCAGCGCGGCCAGCAGGATACCGGCCAGGGCAATGGCGCCCGACGCGATTTCCAGACTGTGCTTGGCTTCGCCGCCGGCATGGCCAACGCTTTGCGGCAGCACACCGTGCAGTGGCGGAACGATCATCGCGCCAATGGCGGTGGACAATACGATCAGCACCGACAGAGGCAGCCAGTGAGCGATGCCGTGACCGGCGTGTGCTTCGGTCTTCGCTTCACCGTGGAACGCGATGAAGATCAGGCGGAAGGTGTACAGCGAGGTCATGAACGCACCCACCAGACCGGCGTACAGCAGGCCATGGTTGCCGCTGGCGAACGCTTCCCAGAGGATCTCGTCCTTGGAGTAGAAGCCTGCGGTCACCAGAGGCAGGGCAGACAAGGCCGCGCCGCCGACGATGAAGCTGGCGTAGGCCAGTGGCAGTTTCTTCCACAGGCCGCCCATCTTGAAGATGTTCTGCTCGTGGTGGCAGGCAACGATTACCGCACCGGAAGCAAGGAACAGCAGCGCCTTGAAGAAGGCGTGGGTCATCAGGTGGAAGATTGCGCCATCCCATGCGCCAACGCCCAGCGCCAGGAACATGTAGCCGATCTGGCTCATGGTCGAGTAGGCGAGGATACGTTTGATGTCGGTCTGCACCAGTGCGGCAAAACCGGCCAGCACCAGGGTCACACCACCAACGATGCCGACCAGTTGCAGGACGTCCGGCGCCAACGCAAACAGGCCATGGGTACGGGCAATCAGGTAGACACCTGCGGTCACCATGGTCGCGGCGTGGATCAGTGCCGAAACCGGGGTAGGACCGGCCATCGCATCCGCCAGCCAGGTTTGCAGCGGCAGTTGCGCGGACTTACCGACAGCACCACCCAACAGCATCAGGGTCGCCAGGACGATCCAGAAGTCGCCGACCTGGAACTTCTGCGGTGCCAGTACCAGCAGTTCCTGGACGTTCAGCGTGCCCAGTTGCTGGAACAGGATGAACAGGCCGATGGCCATGAACACGTCACCGATGCGGGTCACGATGAAGGCTTTGAGTGCTGCGTTACCGTTGTTGCGGTTGCTGTAGTAGAAACCGATCAACAGGTACGAGCACAGGCCAACGCCTTCCCAGCCGAAGTACAGGAACAACAGGTTATCGCCCAGGATGAGGAACAGCATGCTGGCAATAAACAGGTTGGTGTACGCGAAGAAGCGCGAGTAACCGTCTTCACCGCGCATGTACCAGGACGCGAACAGGTGAATCAGGAAGCCGACGCCAACCACCACACCTAGCATGGTCACGGACAGACCATCCAGGTACAGCGCGAAGTTCGGCGTGAAGCCTTCTACCGCCATCCACTGCCACAACACCTGGGTGTAGTGACCGCCTTCAGGGGGCGCGACGTTGAATTGCCAGATCACGTAAGCGGTGACGATGGCAGACAGGCCGATGGAACCGACGCCGATCAGCGCCGACAGGTTTTCCGAAAAGCGTCCCCGAGAGAACGACAGCAGCAGGAAACCGATGAGAGGGAATACGAAAGTCAGATAGAGAAGATTCATCCGCGCATCTCGCTGGCAGCGTCGATATCGAGAGTGTGGAAGCGGCGATACAGCTGCAACAGAATCGCCAGGCCAATACTGGCCTCGGCGGCTGCCAGGCTGATCACCAGGATGAACATGATCTGTCCATCCGGCTGACCCCAGCGGCTACCGGCGACGATGAAGGCCAACGCGGAGGCATTCATCATGACCTCCAGGCTCATCAGCACGAAGAGTATGTTGCGGCGGACCATCAGGCCGACCAGACCGAGGCAGAACAGGATGCCGGCGACCGCCAGACCATGCTCCAGAGGGATAGCAGGCATCGTCATTGCTCCTTGGCTTCGTTACGGCCCAAGTGGAACGCCGTCACGGCTGCAGCGAGCAGCAGCATCGAGGCGAGTTCGACCACCAGCAGATAAGGACCGAACAGGCTGATGCCCACGGCCTTGGCGTCTACGGTGGTATGGCCGATGGCCTGGCCGCTCTGGTGGGCGAACAGCACATACAGCAGTTCGATCAGCAGGAGGGTGCCGAGAATGACCGGTCCGATCCAGATGCCGGGCTTGAGCCAGACGCGCTCTTGCTGAACCGAGGCCGGGCCCAGGTTCAGCATCATCACCACGAACACGAACAGCACCATGATGGCGCCAGCGTAGGCGATCACTTCCAGGACACCGGCAAACGGTGCGCCGAGGGCGAAGAACGTCATGGCCACGGCGATCAGCGAAATGATCAGGTAGAGCAGGGCGTGCACAGGGTTAGTGTGGGTGATCACGCGAAGCGTGGACACCACTGCGATACCCGATGCGAAATAGAAAGCGAATTCCATCTTTCTTCCTTAAGGCAGCAAGCTCTTCACGTTGATCGGTTCGGCTTCATTTTGCGCGGCGCCTTTTGGCTTACCGGCAATCGCCATACCTGCAACACGATAGAAGTTGTAATCAGGGTTTTTGCCGGGGCCGGAGATCAGCAGATCTTCTTTCTCGTAAACCAGGTCCTGACGTTTGAACTCGGCCATCTCGAAATCCGGTGTCAGCTGGATCGCGGTGGTCGGGCAGGCTTCCTCGCAGAGGCCGCAGAAAATGCAGCGCGAGAAGTTGATGCGGAAGAACTCCGGGTACCAGCGACCGTCATCGGTTTCAGCTTTCTGCAGCGAGATGCAACCCACTGGGCAAGCCACAGCGCACAGGTTGCAGGCAACGCAACGCTCTTCGCCATCAGGGTCACGGGTCAGCACGATACGGCCACGGTAGCGCGGCGGCAGGTAGACCTGCTCTTCCGGGTACTGCAGCGTGTCACGCTTGCGGAAGGCATGGCCGAAGATCATCACCAGGCTGCGAAGCTGGGTGAAGAAGCCATGCACGATGTCAAAAATGTACTTCATGATTCTCTATCCTCACTGAGCCGCGACGGCGGGCGTGTTAAGCAACACGATCGCAGCGGTCACCAGCATGTTGACGAGGGTCAGCGGCAGGCAGAACTTCCAGCTGAAGTCCATCACTTGGTCATACCGTGGGCGCGGAATGGAAGCGCGCAGCAGGATGAAGATCATGATGAAGAACGCGGTTTTCAGTGCAAACCAGATGAACGGGATCTGCGGCAGAATGCCGAACGGACCGTGCCAGCCACCGAAGAACAAGGTCACCAGCAGCGCCGAAATCAGCACGATGCCGATGTACTCGCCCACGAAGAACATGCCCCACTTCATGCCGGCGTATTCAATGTGGTAACCGTCGGCCAGCTCCTGTTCCGCTTCCGGCTGGTCGAACGGGTGACGGTGAGTCACGGCGACGCCAGCGATGAAGAAGGTCAGGAAACCGAAGATCTGCGGAATGATGAACCACAGGTTCTGGGCTTGATATTCGACGATGTCGCGCATGTTGAACGAGCCGACCTGGATCACGATGCCCATCAACGACAGGCCCATGAACACTTCGTACGACACGGTTTGCGCGGAGGCCCGCAAGCTGCCCAGCAGGGCGAACTTGTTGTTGCTCGACCAGCCGGCGAACAACACGGCATACACCGACAGGCCCGCCATGGCGAAGAAGAACAGGATGCCGATGTTGATGTCCGCCACGCCCCAGGTCGGGGTGATCGGGATGATCGCGAAGGCAATCAGCAGGGCGCTCATGGCCACGACCGGTGCCAGGGTGAAGATCATCTTGTCGGCGAACGGCGGCGTCCAGTCTTCCTTGAAGAACATCTTGATCATGTCGGCCGCGATCTGGAACGCGCCGAACGGGCCGACGCGGTTCGGACCGTAACGGTCCTGCCAGAGGGCGAGCAAACGACGCTCGACCCAGCTCAGCAGCGCGCCGCACACCACCACGGCGAGCAGAATCACGATGGCCTTGAGGACCGCGATGATCACGTCAATCACTTCAGGCGTGAACCAGGTCATTGAGCTGCCTCCTGCAGACCGTCAACGGATTTGCCGAAAATCGCCGGTGGAATGCCGGCGATACCCGCTGGCAATGCAACCAGACCGGCACCCAGTTCTTCGTTGATACGCAGTGGCAGACGCAGGGTCTGGCCAGCCACGTTCAAGCTGAGCAAGGCGCCTTCATTGACACCCAGGCGGTCGGCTTCGGATTTGGCCAAAGCGACGTATGCGGCTGGAATGCGTTCCTGAACCGGCGCGGCTTTCGAAGAGTTCTCTTCGCTGCCGAACAGGTGGAAGAACGGCACGACTTGCCAGGTGCCCTGAGCCGGGTTGAATGCCCGTGGAACGGAGGCGAACCAGTTCAGCGAATCACCGGTGCTTTCGATCAGGCGGGTGCCCGGGTCGCCAGCGCGGATGTGACCACCGACTTCGTCCTGGAACTTGTTCCAGGCTTGCGGCGAGTTCCAGCCCGGAGACCAGGCGAATGGCACTTGCTGACGCGGTTCTACCGAGCCCGAGTAACCTTCCATCGAGAAGTTGAACGCTGTGTCGTTGTCTTGCGGGGTACGCGGTTCGTGCACGCTGATGTCAGCGCGCATGGCGGTACGACCGGAATAACGCAGCGGTTCGCGAGCCAGTTTCATGCCCTTGATGCGGAACGCGGCGGACGGCGCTGCGTCAACGATGCGCGCCAGTTGCGGCGTACTCGAAGCTACGGCAGCGGTGACGTGGTCCAGTTGGGTCCAGTCGATCGGCTGGTTCAGCAGGGTTGCGCGCAGGGCGTGCAGCCAGCGCCAGCCTTCGTGAACCAGGATGCTCGCGTCCATATATTTCGGGTCGAACACCTGGAAGAAGCGCTGGGCGCGGCCTTCCTGGCTGACCAGCGTACCGTCGCCTTCAGCGAAGCTGGCCGCTGGCAGAACCAGGTGCGCGCGATCGCTGGTAGCGGTCTTCTGATGGTCTGCCACGATCACCACTTTCGCGGCGTTCAGGGCGGCATCGACACGGGCTTTGTCGGTACGGGTGTACAGATCGTTTTCCAGCACGACGATGGCGTCGGCTTTGCCATCGATCACCGCTTGCAGCGCTTCGTCGACCGAGTTGCCACCGAGCATGGCCAGGCCGAGGCTGTTGGCCTCTGGCACGATCAGGCTGATGGAACCGTTCTTCTCACGCAGCTTCAAGGCTTTGGCGATGTTGGCGGCGGCTTCGATCAGCGACTTGGAACCCAAGGAGGTACCGGCAATGATCAGCGGACGCTTGGCTGCGAGCAGGGCGTCGGCAATGCGCTTGGCCAGGTCCAGTGCTTCGGTGTCCAGGCCTTCAACGGCAGGCGCGCTGGCGTCGAGGGCGTGAGCCACGGCGAAACCGATGCGGGCCAGGTCGTCAGGTGCGGCGTGAACGCATTCTTCAGCGATGTCGTCGAGCTTGGTTTCAGCCAGGCTGGCGATGAACAGCGGGTTCAGCGCGTGCTGGCCGATGTTCTTCACGGCGGCGTCGAGCCAAGGCTGAACGCGCATGGCGTCGGCCATGTCTTCGGCCTTGCCCTTGACCGATTGACGCAGGGACAGCGCCATACGGGCGGCGGTCTGGGTCAGGTCTTCACCGAGGACGAAGATTGCATCGTGGTCTTCGATGTCGCGCATGTTCGGGATTGGCAGCGGGCTGTCTTTCAACACCTGCATCACCAGGCGAATGCGTTCCAGCTCGGCGGCTTCGATACCGGAGTAGAAGTGCTCGGCGCCCACCAGTTCGCGCAACGCATAGTTGCTTTCGAGGCTGGCGCGGGGCGACCCGATACCGACGATGTTGCGACCGCGCAGCAGGTCAGCGGCTTTATCCAGCGCTTCGTCGAGGCTCAGCTTGGCGCCGTTGGCCAGCAATGGCTGACGTGGGCGGTCTTCGCGGTTGACGTAGCCGTAGCCGAAACGGCCGCGGTCGCACAGGAAGTACTGGTTCACCGAACCGTTGAAACGGTTTTCGATGCGACGCAGTTCACCGTAACGCTCACCCGGGGAGATGTTGCAACCGCTGGAGCAGCCATGGCAGATGCTCGGCGAGAACTGCATGTCCCACTTGCGGTTGTAGCGCTCGGAGTGAGTCTTGTCGGTGAACACACCGGTCGGGCAGACCTCGGTGAGGTTGCCGGAGAACTCGCTTTCCAGGGTGCCGTCTTCAACGCGACCGAAGTACACGTTGTCGTGGGCGCCGAACACACCCAGGTCAGTGCCGCCGGCGTAGTCTTTATAGAAGCGCACACAGCGGTAGCAGGCGATGCAGCGGTTCATTTCGTGGGAAATGAACGGGCCCAGTTGCTGGTTCTGGTGGGTGCGCTTGGTGAAGCGATAGCGGCGTTCGTTGTGACCGGTCATCACGGTCATGTCTTGCAGGTGGCAATGACCGCCTTCTTCACAGACCGGGCAGTCGTGTGGGTGGTTGGTCATGAGCCATTCGACGACGCTGGCGCGAAACACTTTCGCTTCTTCGTCTTCGATGGAGATCCAGCTACCGTCGGTAGCGGGTGTCATGCACGACATGACGATGCGACCACGGGTGTCGTTCTCGTCGGTGTACTGCTTGACCGCGCACTGGCGGCAAGCGCCAACGCTGCCCAGGGCAGGGTGCCAGCAGAAATACGGGATATCGAGGCCTAGCGACAGACATGCCTGTAACAGGTTGTCTGCCCCATCGACTTCGAGCTCTTTGCCGTCTACGTGGATAGTGGCCATGGTTCAAAGTTCTTCGTTGGCCCGGTGTCAGCGGGCGTGGCTAATGGAATCTTGTTGTTCGCGTGAATCAACACAGCCGTTAAAGGCGTCATCACACGAGAAAGCGAAGGGTACGGACCCTTCGCTTTTTTAAGCGTTTATGCGCCGACTACGATCGGCCTTGCCAGAGGCGGGACGGCGGCGCTGGTGGGCGCGATGCCGGCTTCGAACTCCGAGCGGAAGTATTTGATTGCGCTGCCCAACGGCTCCACGGCGCCCGGTGCGTGAGCACAAAAGGTCTTGCCAGGGCCGAGGAAACCGACCAGACCCAGCAGGGTTTCGATGTCGCCGGCTTGCCCTTCACCGTTCTCGATCGCACGCAGCAGCTTGACGCTCCACGGCAGACCGTCACGGCACGGGGTGCAGAAGCCGCAGGACTCGCGGGAGAAAAACTCTTCCATGTTGCGCAGCAGGGACACCATGTTGACGCTGTCGTCCACCGCCATGGCCAGGCCGGTACCCATACGGGTGCCCACTTTGGCGATGCCGCCGGCGTACATTTGTGCGTCGAGGTGTTCCGGCAACAGGAAACCGGTACCGGCGCCGCCTGGCTGCCAGGCCTTGAGCTTGAAGCCATCGCGCATGCCGCCGGCGTAGTCTTCGAACAACTCGCGACCGGTGACGCCGAATGGCAATTCCCAGAGGCCCGGGTTCTTGACCTTGCCGGAGAAGCCCATGAGCTTGGTGCCCATGTCTTCACTGCCTTCACGGGCCAACGATTTGTACCAGTCCACGCCGTCGGCAATGATCGCCGGCACGTTGCACAGGGTTTCAACGTTGTTCACGCAGGTCGGCTTGCCCCACACGCCAACGGCGGCAGGGAAGGGTGGCTTGGAGCGCGGGTTGGCGCGGCGGCCTTCGAGGGAGTTGATCAGTGCGGTTTCTTCACCGCAGATGTAACGCCCGGCGCCGGTGTGAACAAACAGCTCGAAATCGAAGCCGCTGCCCAGAATGTTCTTGCCCAGAAGGCCCGCTGCCTTGGCTTCTTCCACGGCACGGTTCAGGTGCTTGGCGGCGGTGGTGTATTCGCCACGCAGGAAGATGTAGCCACGGTAGGTTTTCAGCGCGCGAGCACTGATCAGCATGCCTTCGATCAGCAGATGGGGCAGTTGCTCCATCAGCATGCGGTCTTTCCAGGTGTTCGGTTCCATCTCGTCCGCGTTGCACAGCAGGTAGCGGATGTTGATGGATTCGTCTTTGGGCATCAGGCCCCACTTAACGCCAGTGGGGAAACCTGCACCGCCGCGACCTTTCAGGCCGGCGTCTTTCACGGTCTGGACGATGTCGTCCTGGGCCATGTCGGCGAAGGCTTTGCGCGCAGCGGCGTAACCGTTCTTGGCCTGGTACTCGTCGAGCCAGACAGCTTCGCCGTCGTCACGCAGACGCCAGGTGAGCGGGTGAGTCTCGGCCGAACGCTTGATGCGGTTGGCCGGGCCGAAAGAAGTCAGGGTCATACGTAGCCCTCGAGCAATTTGGCAACGCCTGCTGGCTGCACATCACCGAACGTGTCGTCGTCGATCATCAACGCCGGCGCCTTGTCACAGTTGCCGAGGCAGCAGACCGGCAGCAGGGTGAAACGACCGTCGGCGGTGGTCTGACCCAGGCCGATGCCCAGATTGCTCTGGATTTCGCTGACCACAGACTCGTGGCCGCCGATGTAGCAGACCATGCTGTCGCAAACGCGAATGATGTGACGGCCTACGGGCTGGCGGAAGATCTGGCTATAGAACGTCGCCACACCTTCAACGTCGCTGGCCGGAATGCCGAGCATCTCGCCGATGGCGTAGAGCGCGCCATCAGGCACCCAGCCACGTTCCTTCTGGACGATCTTCAGTGCTTCGATCGACGCCGCGCGCGGATCTTCGTAGTGATGCAACTCGTGCTCGATGGCCGAGCGCTCGGTTTCGCTCAGGGCGAAACGGTCTGTCTGGATAAGCGTGCTGTTCATGCTTAGCGGTCCACGTCGGCCATAACGAAATCGATACTACCCAGGTACGCAATCAAGTCCGCGACCATGCTGCCTTTGATCACCGAAGGGATCTGCTGCAGGTGCGGGAAGCTTGGGGTGCGAATCCGGGTGCGGTAGCTCATGGTGCCGCCATCGCTCGTCAGGTAATAACTGTTGATGCCCTTGGTCGCTTCGATCATCTGGAAGGATTCGTTGGCCGGCATGACCGGGCCCCACGAAACTTGCAGGAAGTGCGTGATCAGGGTCTCGATGTGCTGCAGGGTGCGCTCTTTCGGTGGCGGCGTAGTCAGCGGGTGATCCGCCTTGTACGGGCCTTCCGGCATGTTGCGCATGCACTGCTCGATGATCTTGATGCTCTGGCGCATTTCTTCGACGCGCACGATGCAGCGGTCGTAGGCATCGCCATTGACGGCCAGCGGCACTTCGAATTCGAAGTTTTCGTAACCGGAGTACGGGCGAGCCTTACGCAGGTCGAAGTCGCAACCGGTCGAACGCAAGCCTGCACCGGTGACGCCCCATTCGAAGGCTTCCTTGGTGTTGTAGGCGGCGACGCCGATGGTCCGGCCTTTGAGGATGCTGTTATCCAGGGCGGCTTTCTGGTATTCGTCCAGACGCTTTGGCATCCACTCGACGAAGTCTTTCACCAGTTTTTCCCAGCCGCGTGGCAGGTCGTGAGCGACGCCACCGATGCGATACCAGGCCGGGTGCAGACGGAAACCGGTAATGGCTTCGATCACCGTGTACGCCTTCTGACGGTCGGTGAACGTGAAGAACACCGGGGTCATGGCGCCGACGTCCTGGATATACGTCCCCAGGAACAGCAGGTGGCTGGTGATACGGAAGAACTCGGCCATCATGATGCGGATGACGTCGACCTTCTCGGGCACCTTGATGCCGGCCAGCTTCTCGACCGAGAGCACGTACGGCAGGTTGTTCATCACGCCGCCGAGGTAGTCGATACGGTCGGTGTACGGGATGAAGCTGTGCCAGGACTGACGCTCGGCCATTTTCTCGGCACCACGGTGGTGGTAACCGACGTCAGGCACGCAGTCGACGATCTCTTCGCCGTCCAGCTGCAGGATGATGCGGAAGGCACCGTGAGCAGAAGGGTGGTTCGGACCGAGGTTGAGGAACATGTAGTCCTCGTTCGCGCCTGAACGCTTCATGCCCCAGTCTTCAGGCTTGAAGCGTGCAGCTTCTTCCTCAAGCTGTTGCTTGGCCAGGGTCAGGGTGAACGGGTCAAATTCGGTGGCACGGGCCGGGAAGTCCTTGCGCAGCGGGTGACCTTCCCAGGTCGGCGGCATCATGATGCGGGTCAGGTGCGGATGACCTTTGAAGTCGATGCCGTACATGTCCCAGACTTCACGCTCGTACCAGTTGGCGTTCGGCCAGATGCTGGTGACGGTCGGTACGCTGAGGTCGCTCTCGGACAAGGCGACCTTGATCATCACGTCACTATTACGTTCGATCGACATCAGGTGATAGAACACGGTGAAGTCGGCGCCGCTTGGCAGCCCTTGACGCTTGGTGCGCAGACGCTCGTCCACGCCGTGCAGGTCATAGAGCATGACGTACGGCTTGGGCAGGTTACGCAGGAAGCTGAGGACTTCGACCAGTTTGGCGCGGGCAACCCAAAGCACCGGCATGCCGGTGCGGGTAGGCTGGGCGGTGAACGCCTCGGGGCCAAAACGGTTGTTCAGTTCGACGACCACATCCTGGTCGTCTGCCTTATAAGGCGGGATGTACAGAGCACTGCCTGTAGTCATGGTTATTTATCGCTTTCGGTCAACGTAAAGAATGAAGCCAGTGTCTCGTTCTATTAAAGAAGCAGATCTGGATCAGACTTCGTCGGGGCTGCGCAGGTTGGTGACTGCGATTCGCTGTTCGCGGCGCTGTTCCTTTTGCGAAGGCATCTCGGCGCGATACACGCCTTGATCGCCGACGACCCAGGAAAGCGGACGACGCTCCTGTCCAATCGATTCCTGCAACAGCATCAAGCCTTGCAGAAAAGCTTCAGGACGGGGCGGGCAGCCAGGCACGTAGACGTCCACGGGCAGGAACTTGTCCACCCCTTGAACGACGGAGTAGATGTCGTACATGCCACCGGAGTTGGCGCACGAACCCATGGAGATAACCCATTTAGGTTCGAGCATTTGCTCGTAGAGACGCTGAATGATCGGCGCCATCTTGATGAAGCAGGTACCGGCGATAACCATGAAATCCGCCTGACGCGGCGATGCCCGGATAACCTCGGCGCCAAAGCGCGCGATGTCGTGGGGCGCCGTGAAGGCGGTGGTCATTTCCACGTAGCAGCACGAAAGACCGAAGTTATACGGCCACAGGGAGTTCTTGCGCCCCCAGTTGATCGTGCCGTTAAGCACGTCTTCGAGCTTGCCCATGAAGATGTTTTTGTGGACTTGATCTTCTAACGGATCGGAAACGGTTTCCCGCTCGCCGATCGGATACTGCTCGTTAGGAGCATCGGGGTCGATCCTGGTGAGATTGTATTGCATTGCCAAAGCCTCATTGTTTCAGCTTCGCCTGCCGCTTGCGCCGCGCTTCCGGAGCCCAGTCAAGGGCGCCCACTCGGAACAGGTAGACAAGACCTGCCAACAGAATTGCTATGAAAACGAGAGCTTCGACGAATCCGGTCCAGCCGCTTTCGCGGACGGACACAGACCAGGCAAAGAGAAAGAGGGCTTCGATATCGAAGATCACGAAGAGCATCGCGACCAGATAGAATTTGGCTGAGAGCCGCAAGCGGGCGCCACCTGTAGGTAGCATGCCGGACTCGAACGGTTCGTTTTTGCTGCGGCCCCAGGCTTTTGACCCAAGGAGGCTGGAGACGCCAAGCATGAAGGCACAGAGGCCGACGACGCCCAGAAGGAAAATGGCAAAGCCCCAGTTGTGGGCCATGAGTCCTGTCGCTTCGGGCATGCTGGAAATCCTTAACAGAGAGCAAAGGTCTCTGAGCTTGAAAAAGAAACAACGCAGTGACGATATGTCGCAGCAATCAATCCCGCTGATTTTATGGCACAACACGGTGCAAGTAAAATTCAGATAGCGAAATTATTGAATGGAATAAGGACATGGCCCACCTCAAAACCCCGGCGGCCCATGCGTTGCGGGCATTACGGGTTATTTCATCAATATTGTTTTGTTGGGAATGTAACGAACATAGTTTGAGCTAAATGATAATCAATATCGTTGCTGGTGGTTTTTAAACTGTTTATCGGGTGAACGGGCAGGAAGTTGTCTTATATAGCGGTTACTGCAAGTAGCGAGCGAGGTCGTTTTAACCTGCTTTCTGATCTGAAAACGGCTCTGGATCAATGATTTTCCGCACAAAAGCCGGCGTGCGCGAACCCTTTAGCAGCTGCCGAAGGCTGCGTCCGGCTGCGCAGCAGTCGTAAAACCCGAGTGCAAGGTGAAACAGGCACAACACGGTGGTTGATTTCGCAAGGACTTCGTCCTCGAACGCAGCCTTCGGCAGCCGCTACACGGCTGTGATTGCCTGCAAATCACAGGCAAAAAAACGCCCCGAACCAGTCGGGGCGTCTAGAGGTGCGACGTTGCGGTTAGCTCTTACTCGGTCCGCAACGGCCGTTTACTCGGTATCAGTGGAACTGTTCTTCTTCAGTCGAGCCGGTCAGCGCGGTAACCGAAGACGAGCCACCCTGGATCACGGTGGTCATGTCGTCGAAGTAGCCGGTGCCCACTTCCTGCTGGTGAGCCACGAAGGTGTAACCCTTGGCAGCGTCAGCGAACTCTTGCTCTTGCAGTTTCACGTAGGCAGTCATGTCGTTGCGGGCGTAGTCGTGCGCCAGGTTGAACATGCTGTGCCACATGTTGTGAATGCCGGCCAGGGTGATGAACTGGTGCTTGTAGCCCATGGCGGACAGTTCGCGCTGGAACTTGGCGATGGTCGCGTCGTCCAGGTTTTTCTTCCAGTTGAAGGAAGGCGAGCAGTTGTACGACAGCAGTTGGTCCGGGTATTCCTTTTTGATCGCTTCGGCGAAGCGACGAGCCTCGTCCAGGTCCGGCTTGGCGGTTTCGCACCAGATCAGGTCGGCGTACGGAGCGTAAGCCAGGCCGCGAGCGATAGCCTGGTCCAGACCGGCGCGTACTTTGTAGAAACCTTCCTGGGTACGTTCGCCAGTTACGAATGGCTGGTCGTACGGGTCGCAGTCGGACGTCAGCAGGTCAGCAGCGTTAGCGTCGGTACGAGCCAGGATGATGGTCGGAGTACCGGCAACGTCAGCCGCCAGACGAGCAGCGGTCAGCTTCTGTACCGCTTCCTGGGTAGGAACCAGTACCTTGCCGCCCATGTGGCCGCATTTTTTCACGGAAGCCAGCTGGTCTTCGAAGTGAACGCCGGCGGCGCCTGCTTCGATCATGCTCTTCATCAGCTCGTAAGCGTTCAGTACGCCGCCGAAACCGGCTTCAGCGTCAGCTACGATTGGCGCGAAGTAGTCGATGTAGCCTTCGTCGCCCGGGCCTTTACCGGCTTTCCACTGGATCTGGTCAGCACGACGGAACGAGTTGTTGATGCGCTTGACCACGGTTGGAACCGAATCCACCGGGTACAGCGACTGGTCCGGGTACATCGATTCTGCGGAGTTGTTGTCCGCAGCGACTTGCCAGCCAGACAGATAGATCGCCTGGATACCGGCTTTGACTTGTTGCACAGCCTGGCCGCCGGTCAGGGCGCCCATGCAGTTGACGAAATCTTTCTCGGGACGGAAGGACGGCTTGGCACCCTGGGTCACCAGGTTCCAGAGCTTCTCGGCGCCCAGTTTTGCAAAGGTGTGCTCAGGTTGAACCGAGCCACGCAGGCGGACGACGTCAGCAGCGGAGTAAGCGCGTGTCACGCCTTTCCAGCGTGGGTTTTCAGCCCAATCTTTTTCGAGGGCTGCAATTTGCTGTTCGCGTGTCAGTGCCATGGAGATAAACCTCGTCGCGTCTTTTACGGAAAGTTGTTCTGCGGTGGAAAACTCATGCGCTCGCTGACCAGAAGCTTAGGAGGTCAAGTCGGATTCGGCGGGATTGGCGACGGGATGAACGATGGGCTCGAGGGGAAGTGAGCAGGTAAGGGCGAACTGGCGAACGCATTCGGGCATCGTGGGCCGTGGTGCAAACTTCAGTGTGGAGCCGGGTTACCTAATTACGCTTCCGTCCCTCGGGACAACTTCGTTCCAGTCGGCAATCTCGTCAAACACACCTTGTGGGCGGTACAGACACGAAGCGGTTCGCGGGGTAGGTGCGAACATCGCCTCGAAGGCCCTTGCCAGGGCCCCTGATTAGCGGGAGCGAGGCCATCATGCCTTTGCTTTTTTAGATCGTCAAACGTTTTGTAGTGCTTTTTTTCAAGCACTACATCTTTGGTCTAATACGACTAATCAGTCAGTTATCGGTGGTTTAGTCCAAAGTCTCGACTTTCACTCGCAGGGTCATGTCATCCCGGCCTTGAGTCGAGTAGCTGCGGGTGAGGCCCTGTTTGTCGGCCTGGCTTTGGCGGTTTACGCCGGCGAGGGTAATCCATTCGCCAAGGCGGCCCGTGACGGTTGTGTCGGTGCTTTGCACATTCACTACATCGGGCCGTTCCTGGCTCATGCGGTCGCGGTTGGTGCTGATGTCCAGGTGCACGATATCGCCGGTGATGCTGGCGGTGACGTAGAAACCCTGGGTGACGTTGCGGTACTCGGTCTGGCTGCGCAGATCGCCATAGGAATCGGACTGGGTGCTGGTCAGCGGTACGCTCTGGCCGACCTGGATCAGTGCCGGTGCGCCTTCGCTGGCCTGGATCTGCTGGATGCCACCGTCACGACTGTCGGTGCTGCGATTGATGATTCGCGTCTGGCCGGCATTGTTGCCATTGACCGAGTAACCCTGGTCGCCCTGGAAGTTGTTTTCGCTGGTGTCGACGGTGATCAGCAGGCGCTTGGGCTGGGTGTCGAGTTGAGCGATAAGTGCTTTAAGTTCGTCGATCTTGCGCTGATCGGCATTGACGATGAGTTGGTTGCCGTAGGCGCTGACCTGACCATCCTTGCCGATAAAATCTTGTGCCATTGGCAGCATGTCAGCGCTGGTGTGGTAGTTCAGCGGCACGACCTCGGTGGCGGCGATGACTGAAAAGCTGCAAGTCACCAGCAATGTGGCGAGCAGGGTGCGTAGGGACATGTCCGTTATCTCCGACTGTGAATGCTTTGATATTGCCAGTTTGTCGGCCCTCAGTGGCGCTAGTTGAATCGCAGACAGCAAAACGCCCCGGCATCCGGAGATGGCGGGGCGTTTTGTGGTGTTCCTGTGGCGAGGGGATTTATCCCCGTTGGGTCGCGAAGCGGCCCCAAAAACTCCAACCACGGTACATCAGGATTACCGCATGCAATGGTTTAGCGACTGCTGCGCAGCCGAACGGGGATGAATCCCCTCGCCACAGATTAATCCCCTAACACCAGGTGTTATGCCGAGTGACGCACCATGTCCACATGCGGAATCCCTGCTTCCAGGAACTCCTCACTGACCAGGCTGAACCCCAGGCGCTCGTAGAACGCTGTGGCCTGCACCTGGGCGCTGAGCATCTGCTGCTTCAGGCCGCGCTTTTCAGCTTCACCGATCACTGCTTGCATCAGCGCATCGCCGACTTTCAAACCACGCCAGTCCTTGAGAACCGAAACCCGGCCGATGTGTCCATCGGGCAGCAGGCGGGCGGTGCCAATTGGAAAGTCGCCTTCGAAGGCCAGAAAATGCACCGCAGTCGCATCATCGGCGTCCCATTCCAGCTCAGGTGGAACGGTTTGCTCGGCAATGAACACCGTCTCACGAATGCGCCGGATCTCGGCGTTGTCCTTTTGCCAGTCTGCGACACGAACGTGGATTTTATTCATCAGCAAACCCCAGGCTTCCTTGCTTGATCAGTTCGCACAACAGGCCGCGACCGTCTTCATCGCTCAGCCACTCGCCGAGGTTTTCGGCGTGCAGCGCATCGGCGGCGCAAATCATCTTCAGCAACTCGCGCAGCTTGCCCGGCAGGTAACGGCTCTGGCCGCTGGCGAACAGCAGAAGGTCGTCATCTACTTCGGACCAGGCCAGGCGCGCGCTCGGATTGCGGATCAGGATCGCGCCTTCTTCGAGACTGGCGAGCAGGTCGTCTTCTTCGATTTCTTCCGGGCCCACCACCAGTTCCGGGTAGCGCGGCTCGGTCATGTACTGGCCGAACCAGGTCAGCAGCAGGCGTTCATCGCTCATGTGCTCGGCCAGCAAGGCTTTCAGGCGATCAAGGGCGTCGTGCTGAATCTGGTGCGGATCGACCGCCGGCAGCGCGTCGGCATCGGTGTAGCGCTCTTCGTCGGTCAGGAACTGGCTGAGGAAGTCGGTGAAGTGAGTCAGCACTTCAGAGGCGCTTGGGGCGCGGAAGCCGACCGAGTAGGTCATGCAATCGTCAACCGCAACGCCGCAATGGGCCAGGCGCGGTGGCAGGTAAAGCATGTCGCCTGGCTCCAGTACCCACTCATCGGTGGCTTCGAAGTCAGCGAGGATGCGCAGGTCGGCGTGTGGCAGCAGCGGACTTTCGGAATCGCACATCTGGCCGATTTTCCAGTTGCGCTTGCCGTGACCTTGCAGCAGGAACACGTCGTAGTTATCGAAGTGCGGACCCACGCTGCCGCCGGGGGCGGCGAAGCTGATCATCACGTCGTCGACGCGCCAGCTTGGCAGAAAGCGGAAGTTTTCCAGCAGTTCGCTGACTTC
Source organism: Pseudomonas sp. p50(2008) (assembly GCF_015351605.1). Classification (NCBI taxonomy): domain Bacteria; kingdom Pseudomonadati; phylum Pseudomonadota; class Gammaproteobacteria; order Pseudomonadales; family Pseudomonadaceae; genus Pseudomonas; species Pseudomonas sp. p50(2008). Next base: position 174,086 of record NZ_JACMYF010000006.1, on the reverse strand, counting down.
TGGCACGAATTGGTCAACGGCTTGAACCAGCAGAGTCCACTCGGTTTCCGGCAACTTGCTGAATTCGTCTTCGGCGAACGGGCCGCGACGCATTTCCCAAGGGCGCTCGCCGTTCTCGATGATCAGGCGCGATTCAACTTCTTCTTCCAGCGCCAGGCCGGCCAGTTCGTCGGCGTCGATCGGGCTTTCGAAATCAGGGATCGCCTGACGGATCAGCAGCGGTTTTTTCTGCCAGTAGTCACGCAGGAATTCGCGCGCCGTGATGCCGCCCAGAAGTTGAAGAGGAATGTCAGGATTCATGTGTAACCTATTGAAAAAAAGCACTTTTCAGACGGGAATAAAAACGCCCGGCGCTGCCGGGCGTCTCAAACGGGTACAGCGGTCGATCAGATGCGTTTGGCTTGGTCTACAGCGTTGCCAATGTAGTTCGCCGGGGTGAGCAATTTCAGCTCGGCCTTGGCGGCGGCAGGCATGTCCAGGCCATCGATGAAAGTTTGCAGTGCTTCAGGGCTGATGCCCTTGCCACGGGTCAATTCTTTCAGCTTTTCGTACGGGTTTTCGATGTTGTAGCGACGCATCACGGTCTGGATCGGCTCGGCCAGCACTTCCCAGCAGGCATCGAGGTCGGCAGCAATCTTCTGCGCGTTGAGCTCGAGTTTGCTGATGCCTTTGAGGCTGGCTTCGTAGGCGATCACGCTGTGGGCGAAGCCGACACCGAGGTTGCGCAGCACGGTGGAGTCGGTCAGATCGCGCTGCCAGCGGGAAATCGGCAGTTTGCTCGCCAGGTGCTGGAACAGTGCGTTGGCGATACCCAGGTTGCCTTCGGAGTTTTCGAAGTCGATCGGGTTGACCTTGTGCGGCATGGTCGACGAACCGATTTCGCCAGCGATGGTGCGCTGTTTGAAATACCCGAGGGAGATGTAGCCCCAGATGTCGCGGTCGAAATCGATCAGGATGGTGTTGAAGCGGGCGATCGCGTCGAACAGCTCGGCAATGTAGTCGTGCGGCTCGATCTGGGTGGTGTACGGGTTGAAGCCCAGGCCCAGCTCGTCTTCGATGAAGGCGCGAGCATTTTCTTCCCAGTCGATTTCAGGGTAAGCCGACAGGTGAGCGTTGTAGTTGCCCACTGCGCCGTTGATCTTGCCCAGCAGCGGAACGGCAGCGACCTGAGCGATTTGACGCTCCAGACGGTAAACCACGTTCGCCAACTCTTTACCCAGTGTGGTCGGCGAGGCCGGTTGACCGTGGGTGCGCGACAGCATCGGTACGTCAGCGAAGCGGATGGCCAGTTCGCGGATCGCTTCGGCGGTCTGGCGCATCAGTGGCAGCATTACATCATCACGGCCTTCGCGCAGCATCAGGGCGTGGGACAGGTTGTTGATGTCCTCGCTGGTGCAGGCAAAGTGGATGAATTCGCTGACAGCGGCGAGCTCAGGCAGCTTGGCGGCTTGCTCTTTGAGCAAGTACTCGATGGCTTTAACGTCGTGGTTGGTGGTGCGTTCGATCTCTTTGACGCGCTCGGCGTGCTCGAGCGCGAAGTTTTCCGCCAGGGTGTTCAGTACAGCGTTGGCTTCGGCGGAAAACGCCGGCACTTCGCTGATGGCGGGGTGAGCGGCCAGGCGCTGGAGCCAGCGCACTTCCACCAGAACGCGAGCACGGATCAGGCCGTATTCGCTGAAAATTGGGCGCAGGGCCTGGGTTTTGCCGGCGTAGCGGCCGTCAACAGGGGAAACCGCAGTGAGCGAAGAAAGCTGCATGGGGTGTTCTCGGACAGTCGGGCAACGAAATGGGGCGCGTATCATACATGAAAAAGTCCGCCGGTCCGTTGCCAACTGACCGGCGTATTACGCGTTACAGACAAAAAGCGATGTTGCGGGCGCGGTTCAGCTGCTGCGCATCAGCGGGTAAAGCTCTTTAAGCAATTTGCGACGACTGATCACCAGCTGCCAGCGATGGCCGCCCAACTGCCGCCACAGCCGCGCAGAACGAATGCCGGCCAGCAACAGGGCGCGGATCTTCGAAGCGTTGCTCGGTTGCTGCAGGTTGCGCATGTCGCCATGCACCTGGATCCGCTGGCGCAGAGTGCTCAGGGTGTCCTGGTAGAGCGCGCCACAGGCGGCGATGACATTTTCGTGCGCCGGGCCGAAGTGCTCGACCTGTGACTGGATCTGCGGCAATCGCTTGCCAATCGCTTCGAGCATGTCTTCGCGCTTGGCCAGCTGACGCTCGAGGCCGAGCATCGCCAGGGCGTAACGCAGTGGCTCGCGTTGCAGGGTGCTCGGATCGCGTTCCAGCGCGCCGATCAATGCGCGGTAGCCCTCGCGCAGATTGAGGTCGTCGCCGCCGTACACTTCCAGCGTGTCCTTCGGGTCGCGAATCAACAGGCTGCCGAGCATGCAGGTCAGGCCTGCTTCGCTGGTTTGCCCCGTCTTGGCGATCTTGTCGACCAATACGGCGGCGAGAAACACGCCGCCCAACGCCGTCAGTTGTTCCTGGGTCGGGTTCATTGAGCCTGGCCTTTGCTCGTCCACGGCTCGGCCACTTCGATCACGCCGCCGCCGAGGCAGATTTCACCGTCGTAGAACACCACGGACTGGCCTGGGGTGACCGCGCGTTGCGGGTCATCGAAGGTCGCACGGTAACCGGTTTCGGTCTTTTCCAGGGTGCAGGGCTGGTCGCTCTGGCGATAACGGACCTTGGCGGTCAGTTTGCGCGGCCCGGACAGGTCGATCGGGTTGACCCAATAAATGTCCGAAGCGAGCAGGGCGCGGGAGAACAGGTACGGATGGTCATTGCCCTGGCCAACGATCAGCTCGTTGTTTTCCAGGTCCTTGATCAGCACGTACCACGGTTCGTCACTGGCGTCTTTCAAGCCGCCGATGCCCAGGCCCTGACGCTGGCCGATGGTGTGGTACATCAGGCCATGGTGACGACCGATGACTTCACCTTCGGTGGTCTTGATCTCACCCGGCTGGGCGGGCAGGTATTGCTTGAGGAAATCACTGAAGCGGCGTTCGCCGATAAAGCAGATCCCGGTGGAATCCTTTTTCTTCGCGGTAGCCAAATCATGTTTCTCGGCAATCGCGCGCACTTCAGGTTTTTCCAGCTCGCCGACCGGGAACAGGGTCTTGGCGATCTGTTCACCGCCCACGGCGTGCAGGAAGTAGCTCTGGTCCTTGTTAGGGTCCAGGCCCTTGAGCAGCTCGGTGCGGCCGTCAACGTCACGTCGGCGCACATAGTGACCGGTGGCGATCAGGTCGGCGCCCAGCATCATGGCGTAGTCGAGGAACGCCTTGAACTTGATTTCGCGGTTGCAGAGGATGTCCGGGTTCGGGGTGCGACCGGCCTTGTATTCGGCCAGGAAGTGCTCGAACACGTTGTCCCAGTACTCGGCGGCAAAGTTGGCGGTGTGCAGCTTGATGCCAATCTTGTCGCACACGGCCTGGGCGTCCGCCAGGTCGTCCATGGCGGTGCAGTATTCCGTTCCATCGTCTTCTTCCCAGTTCTTCATGAACAGGCCTTCCACCTCATAACCCTGCTCGATCAACAGAAGGGCGGAAACGGAAGAGTCCACGCCGCCGGACATGCCGACAATGACGCGCTTCTTTTGTGTATCAGAAGGGGCTGGATCACGCATAGGGATTCAATGAGTGTCTTGAAAAAGGACGCGATTCTAGCAGGCTCAAGGCCACAAGGCTAAAGAGAAGGGCGGATCAATCCGAGGCCGAAGTGCTGGCCGTCCAGATAATCATCGATGCAACGGATGATCAGCTCGCTGCGCCAGTTTTCGCGCTGCGCCAGTAATTCGTCCCGCGTCAGCCACTTGGCGCCGACGATGCCGTCGTCCAGTTGATAATCGGGGTGGTGTTTAAGCGGTTTTGCAGTGAAGCAAACCCGTTGATAGGTCACGCCGTTGCTGGGTGCGGTATACAGGTAAATTCCGACCACGCCGGTGGCTTCGACGTCCCAGCCGGTTTCTTCCAGCGTTTCGCGTACGGCGGCTTCGATCAGGGTTTCGTTCGGGTCGAGGTGGCCGGCGGGCTGGTTGAGCACGTTGCGCCCGTGCTTGTGCTCTTCGACCATCAGGAAGCGGCCGTTGTCTTCAACGATGGTGGCGACGGTGATGTGGGGTTTCCAGTCCATAAAGCTTCCTCGGATTCCAATGTTGAAACACGATCAAATGTAGGAGTGAGCCTGCTCGCGATAGCGCAATGTCAGTCACCAAAGATGTTGAATGGTATACCGCTATCGCGAGCAGGCTCACTCCTACAGGAAATTGCGAAGCCAGCAAACAAAGACCCCGGCACTGGGCCGGGGCTTTTTTGCATCTTTACAACCTTACACCAGTGCAGCGATCGCGGTGTTGAAGGTGTTGCTTGGACGCATGGCCTTGCTGATCAAGTCGGCATTGGCGTGGTAGTAACCGCCGATGTCCACTGGCTTGCCTTGAACGGCGTTGAGTTCGGCAACGATGGTTGCTTCGTTCTCGGTCAAGGTTTTGGCCAGCTCGCCAAACTGCGCTTGCAGTGCAGCGTCTTCAGTCTGGGCCGCCAGGGCTTGTGCCCAGTACAGCGCCAGGTAGAAGTGGCTGCCGCGGTTGTCGATGTTGCCGACTTTGCGCGATGGCGACTTGTTGTTGTCCAGGAACTGGCCAGTGGCCTGATCCAGGGTCTTGGCCAGAACCAGCGCCTTAGGGTTGTTGTACGTCACACCCAGGTGCTCAAGGGAAGCGGCCAGGGCCAGGAACTCGCCCAGGGAATCCCAGCGCAGGAAGTTCTCTTCCAGCAGCTGCTGAACGTGCTTCGGAGCCGAACCGCCAGCGCCGGTTTCGAACAGGCCGCCACCGTTCATCAGCGGCACGATCGACAGCATCTTGGCGCTGGTGCCCAGTTCCATGATCGGGAACAGGTCAGTCAGGTAGTCGCGCAGTACGTTGCCGGTCACCGAGATGGTGTCGAGGCCGGAGCGGGTGCGCTGCAGGGTGAACTTCATCGCGTCGACTGGCGCCATGATCTGGATGTCCAGGCCGGTGGTGTCGTGATCCTTCAGGTAAGCCTGAACTTTCTCGATCACGACGCCATCGTGGGCGCGCATCGGGTCTAGCCAGAAAATGGCTGGAGTGGCGCTGGCGCGAGCACGGTTGACGGCCAGTTTGACCCAGTCCTGGATCGGCGCGTCTTTGGTCTGGCACATGCGGAAAGTGTCGCCGGCTTCAACCGACTGCTCCAGCAAGGTACGGCCAGCGCTGTCGGAAACCCGAACCACGCCGTTCGACTTGATCTGGAAAGTCTTGTCGTGCGAGCCATACTCTTCGGCTTTCTTCGCCATCAGACCGACGTTAGGCACGCTGCCCATGGTGGTCGGATCAAAGGCGCCGTTAGCCTTGCAGTCTTCGATCACCGCCTGGTAGATCGTGGCGTAGCAACGATCCGGGATCACGGCCTTGGTGTCGTGCAGCTGACCGTCGGTGCCCCACATCTTGCCGGAGTCACGGATCATCGCTGGCATCGAGGCGTCGACAATGACGTCGCTCGGCACGTGCAGGTTGGTGATGCCTTTGTCGGAGTTGACCATGGCCAGCGACGGACGAACGGCGTAGACCGCCTGGATGTCCGCTTCGATCTGCGCTTGCTGCTCAGCCGGCAGGGCTTTGATGCGAGCGTACAGGTCGCCGATGCCGTTGTTCAGGTTGAAGCCGATCTGTGCCAGCACGTCAGCGTGCTTGGCCAGTGCGTCTTTATAGAACTCGGCAACGATCTGGCCGAACATGATCGGGTCGGAGACCTTCATCATGGTGGCTTTCAGGTGAACCGACAGCAGCACGCCTTTGGCTTTGGCGTCTTCGATCTCGGCAGCAATGAAGCTGCGCAGAGCGTTTTTGCTCATGACCGCGCAATCGAGGATCTCACCGGCTTGCACGGTGGTTTTTTCTTTCAGGACGGTGGTGGTGCCGTCTTGAGCGATCAATTCGATTTTGACGGCGTCAGCGGCGTCGATCAGGGCAGCTTTTTCGCTGCCGTAGAAATCACCGGTGCTCATGTGCGCGACGTGGGACTTGGAGTCTGCAGCCCAGGCGCCCATTTTGTGCGGGTGCTTGCGAGCGTAGTTCTTGACCGAGAGCGGTGCACGACGATCGGAGTTGCCTTCGCGCAGTACCGGGTTTACGGCGCTGCCCTTGATCTTGTCGTAGCGCGACTTGGCGAGCTTGTCGGCGTCGGTGGTCACGGTTTCCGGGTAGTCCGGCAGTGCGAAGCCCTGGGCTTGCAGCTCTTTGATCGCTGCTTGCAGTTGCGGAACCGAAGCACTGATGTTCGGCAACTTGATGATGTTGGCTTCAGGCGTAACGGCCAGGTCGCCCAGTTCGGCGAGGTGGTCGGCTACGGCTTTGTCACCCAATTGCTCGGGGAAGCTGGCCAGGATGCGCCCTGCAAGAGAGATATCGCGGGTTTCAACGGCGATATCAGCCGAGGCCGTGAACGCCTCTACGATAGGCAACAGTGAATAGGTGGCGAGGGCTGGAGCTTCGTCGGTGAAGGTATAGATGATCTTCGAGCGGGTGGGCATATTCGGATTAACTCTCTCTTCTTTGCTAAAGCGTGCGCAGAAACTCGAAGGGCGCCGGGTAAGCGCGTTCGTTCAAAGTCATCCATGAGCCGAATGTCGAGTTTTGTGCGCGGTGATGTTGGGTGCATCAGTCGAGCGGCAAGCGGGTGGACTGCGGTAACAGTCCTGCTTTTTCAGGTCCAAAGTCTCGTGCTAGAGAGGTCGGCCGTCGTGACTCTGTGGTCAGCGGGCGGCATTATACATAGGTAGCTGGCAATCTGCCGATGGTTCATACGTAACGAACATCGTCCATTGGTCTAAAGGTCGCAGGGGAGTGTGGGGCGTAGAGTCTTGCACCGTGCTTGAGTTTGGCGCTTTTCCCTTTGCTTTCAGGCTTGTACGTTGCGAACTGCGCAGCTTTGCGGCAGATGGTTGGAACATAGGGTTTGCGCGCCGATTTAACTGGGGTACGCTCGAACTAAGCCAGATGTTCAATCCAAACAATGGAGTTCAGCATGGGATACAAGAAGATTCAGGTTCCAGCAGTCGGCGACAAAATCACCGTCAACGCGGACCATTCTCTCAATGTTCCTAACAACCCGATCATCCCCTTCATCGAAGGCGATGGTATCGGCGTTGATATCAGCCCGGTCATGATCAAGGTTGTCGATGCTGCTGTTAAGAAGGCGTACGGCGGCGATCGCAAAATTTCCTGGATGGAAGTCTACGCCGGGGAGAAAGCGACTCAGGTTTACGACCAGGACACCTGGCTACCTCAGGAAACCCTGGACGCGGTGAAGGATTACGTGGTTTCCATCAAGGGCCCTCTGACCACGCCGGTCGGTGGCGGCATCCGTTCGTTGAACGTGGCCCTGCGTCAGCAACTCGATCTTTATGTGTGCCTGCGCCCGGTGCGCTGGTTTGAAGGCGTCCCTAGCCCGGTCAAGAAGCCAGGCGACGTCGACATGACGATCTTCCGCGAGAACTCGGAAGACATCTACGCCGGTATCGAGTGGAAAGCCGGCTCGCCGGAAGCGACCAAGGTCATCAAATTCCTCAAAGAAGAAATGGGTGTTACCAAGATCCGTTTCGACGAGAACTGCGGTATCGGCATCAAGCCGGTGTCCCTGCAGGGTACCAAGCGTCTGGCGCGCAAAGCATTGCAATATGTGGTCGATAACGATCGCGACTCGCTGACCATCGTGCACAAAGGCAACATCATGAAGTTCACCGAAGGTGCCTTCAAGGAGTGGGCCTACGAAGTGGCGGCTGAAGAGTTCGGCGCGACACTGCTCGACGGCGGTCCGTGGATGCAGTTCAAGAACCCGAAAACCGGCAAGAACGTCATCGTCAAGGACGCCATCGCCGACGCCATGCTTCAGCAGATCCTGCTGCGCCCGGCCGAATACGACGTGATCGCAACCCTCAACCTGAACGGTGACTACCTGTCTGACGCCCTGGCGGCTGAAGTGGGCGGTATCGGTATCGCGCCAGGTGCGAACCTGTCCGACACCATCGCGATGTTCGAAGCGACCCACGGTACTGCGCCGAAATACGCCGGCAAGGACCAGGTGAACCCGGGTTCGCTGATCCTGTCCGCAGAGATGATGCTGCGCCATATGGGCTGGACCGAAGCGGCCGATCTGATCATCAAGGGCACCAACGGCGCAATCTCCGCCAAAACCGTGACCTATGACTTCGAACGTTTGATGGAAGGCGCCAAGCTGCTGTCGTCCTCTGCGTTCGGTGATGCGCTGATTTCGCATATGTAACATTTGCACGAAACGAAAAACCGCCCGGCTTGAGTGATTGAGCCGGGCGGTTTTTTATTCCAGTTCGGGATCGGTCTGGAGGGAGGATACGAAACTAAGCTGTAACGGTTTGTTGCTCGGCAGGCGAGGCAACTTCCTCCACAGACTGAGGCGCGCCGATGTTCACGGCATGCAGCCCTTTGGGTCCCTGGATGATCTCGAAGACGACAGCCTGACCGGCCTTCAGGGTTTTATAGCCGTCCATCTGGATGGCCGAGTAATGAGCAAAAAGGTCTTCGCTTTTGCCATCTTCATTGATGAAACCGTAGCCCTTGGCGTTGTTGAACCATTTCACCTTGCCGCTGACCTTCACACCTGACATACCCAACTCCCTCTGCAACAGACTCCATCACTGGAGTATCATCCAGTTCATCCGCAGTCGAATCTCATAAATAAGATTGACTCCGCGGACCTTTTTTACCCACTGTGGGCTCTATTGGTTGTAACACCGTTTTGCCGATAGTCAAGGTGACCAGGCAGTCGGAGTTGAAATCGTCCATGACCGCCCCCACCACTGTATTCGCACAACTGACGAACCTTTCTTTCCATGCATGCAATCAGCCAGATTCGACTAACATTCAATCAGGATCGCCCGGTTCTCCATCAAGACCCGGGGACACACGACGACGATTCTGCAGGCATTGCTGTTCAGGAGGCTAAGCCTGCTTTACAGGCACCACCGATGTACAAGGTGGTTTTGTTCAACGATGACTACACACCGATGGATTTCGTCGTCGAAGTGCTCGAGGTGTTTTTTAACCTGAATCGGGAGCTGGCGACCAAGGTCATGCTGGCCGTCCATACAGAAGGACGGGCAGTATGTGGAGTGTTTACCCGCGACATCGCCGAGACCAAGGCCATGCAGGTCAACCAGTACGCCAGGGAAAGCCAGCATCCGCTACTCTGTGAAATCGAGAAGGACGGTTAATCGCCGACCACTTGGGTATGAGGTGAAGCTATGTTAAACCGCGAGCTCGAAGTCACCCTCAATCTTGCCTTCAAGGAAGCCCGTTCGAAGCGTCATGAGTTCATGACCGTCGAACACCTCCTGCTGGCCCTATTGGACAATGAGGCTGCCGCCACCGTTTTGCGTGCCTGCGGCGCAAACCTCGACAAACTCAAGCATGATCTGCAGGAGTTCATCGACTCCACCACGCCGTTGATCCCCGTCCATGACGAGGACCGCGAGACCCAGCCTACATTGGGCTTCCAGCGTGTTCTACAGCGTGCTGTCTTTCACGTACAGAGCTCGGGCAAACGCGAAGTAACCGGCGCCAATGTGCTGGTTGCGATCTTCAGTGAGCAAGAGAGTCAGGCAGTGTTCCTGCTGAAACAGCAGAGCGTTGCGCGCATCGATGTCGTCAATTACATCGCTCACGGCATCTCCAAGGTGCCCGGGCATGGCGATCACTCTGAAGGTGAGCAAGATATGCAGGATGACGAGGGCGGTGAGTCTTCATCTTCAGGCAATCCTCTGGATGCTTATGCCAGCAATCTCAACGAACTCGCGCGCCAGGGTCGAATCGACCCGTTGGTAGGCCGTGAGCTGGAAGTCGAGCGTGTCGCGCAGATTCTGGCGCGTCGCCGCAAAAACAATCCGTTGCTGGTGGGCGAGGCGGGCGTGGGTAAAACCGCGATTGCCGAAGGCCTGGCCAAACGCATTGTCGACAACCAGGTGCCTGACCTGTTGGCCAATAGCGTGGTGTATTCCCTTGACCTGGGCGCCTTGCTGGCCGGTACCAAATACCGTGGCGACTTCGAGAAGCGTTTCAAGGCGCTGCTCAATGAGCTGAAAAAACGTCCGCAGGCCATCCTGTTCATCGACGAGATCCACACCATCATTGGTGCGGGCGCCGCGTCCGGTGGTGTCATGGATGCCTCGAACCTGCTCAAGCCATTGCTGTCTTCGGGCGATATCCGTTGCATCGGTTCGACCACTTTCCAGGAATTTCGCGGGATCTTCGAGAAGGACCGTGCTCTGGCTCGGCGCTTCCAGAAAGTCGACGTGTCGGAGCCTTCGGTGGAAGACACCATCGGTATCCTGCGCGGCCTGAAAGGTCGTTTCGAAGCGCACCACAACATCGAATACAGCGATGAGGCCTTGCGTGCCGCTGCAGAACTGGCGTCGCGCTACATCAACGACCGGCACATGCCGGACAAGGCCATCGACGTCATCGACGAAGCGGGTGCCTACCAGCGTCTGCAGCCGATCGAGAAGCGCGTGAAACGTATCGAGGTGCCTCAGGTCGAGGACATCGTTGCGAAAATCGCGCGTATACCGCCAAAACATGTCACCAGCTCCGACAAAGAGCTGCTGCGCAACCTTGAGCGTGACCTGAAACTGACGGTGTTCGGTCAGGATGCTGCCATCGACTCTCTGTCGACGGCGATCAAACTGTCCCGCGCCGGCCTCAAGTCCCCTGACAAGCCTGTCGGTTCCTTCCTGTTCGCCGGGCCGACCGGTGTCGGTAAAACCGAAGCGGCGCGTCAGCTGGCGAAGGCATTGGGTATCGAACTGGTTCGCTTCGACATGTCCGAGTATATGGAGCGCCACACCGTATCGCGTCTGATCGGTGCGCCTCCTGGCTATGTCGGGTTCGATCAGGGCGGTCTGCTGACCGAAGCCATCACCAAACAGCCTCACTGCGTGCTGTTGCTCGATGAGATCGAGAAGGCGCATCCGGAAGTCTTCAATCTGCTGTTGCAGGTCATGGACCACGGTACGCTCACTGATAACAACGGGCGCAAGGCGGATTTCCGTAACGTGATCGTCATCATGACGACCAACGCCGGTGCCGAAACTGCAGCACGTGCTTCGATCGGTTTCACCCATCAGGACCACTCGTCCGATGCGATGGAAGTGATCAAGAAGAGCTTCACGCCAGAATTCCGTAACCGTCTGGACACCATTATCCAGTTTGGTCGCCTCAGCCATGAGGTCATCAAAAGCGTGGTGGACAAGTTCCTTACGGAGCTTCAGGCGCAGCTGGAAGACAAGCGTGTGCAGCTGGAAGTGACGGACGCGGCGCGCAGCTGGCTGGCAGCCGGTGGCTACGATTCGGCGATGGGTGCCCGGCCAATGGCGCGTTTGATTCAAGACAAGATCAAGCGTCCACTGGCGGAAGAAATTCTCTTTGGCGAACTGGCCGACCATGGCGGTGTGGTACACATCGACCTCAAGGATGGCGAGCTGACCTTCGAGTTCGAAACCACGGCAGAAATGGCCTGACGTTAATCGCAACAAAGCAAAAGGCGCCGAAAGGCGCCTTTTTGCTGTCTATCGCCTCACCGCGATCCCTGTAGGAGCGAGCCTGCTCGCGATGGCGGTGTGTCAGTGAAGTTAATATTGGCTGATATGACGCTATCGCGAGCAGGCTCACTCCTACAGCGGGGGGGCGTTGCCAATCAAATTCTGCGCAAACAAAAACGCCCGGCATAAACCGGGCGTCTTGTATTGACTTGATTAGCGAGCGCGGTAAGTGATGCGCCCTTTGCTCAAGTCATAGGGCGTCAGCTCGACGCGCACTTTGTCACCGGTAAGAATACGGATGTAGTTCTTGCGCATCTTGCCGGAGATATGCGCGGTTACGACGTGCCCATTTTCCAACTCCACACGAAACATGGTGTTGGGCAGGGTGTCGACGACAGTGCCTTCCATTTCGAAGCTGTCTTCTTTCGACATGCAGTAAAGCCCTCGGTGTCCAATGAATGGCCCGGTGCAACTGCGCCAGGCAAAAGCGGCGTGCATTGTGCCCGAAAAATGGGGTTTAAGCCAAGGGGTTTAGGGATTGCTCTAGTTCAGGATGACCCAGCGCTGGTTAATCAGCAGTTCGATAGGGCGATATTGAGTCTTGTAGCTCATCTTTTTGCAGTTTTTGATCCAGTAACCCAGGTACACCGCTTCCAGCCCCAGGCGCTGGGCCTCGGCGATTTGCCAGAGGATCGCGTAACGCCCCAGGCTGCGGCGTTCTTCGGCAGGCTCGTAAAAGGTATAAACCGCCGAAAGCCCGTTAGGCAGCAGGTCCGTTACGGCGACGGCCAGCAGCCGGCCTTCTTGTCTGAATTCATAAAACCGGGAAAACGGCAGGTCGCGTACCAGGAACGTGGAAAACTGATCACGGCTCGGCGGGTACATGTCCCCGTCGGCGTGACGCTGCTCGATATAGCGCTGATAGAGATCGAAGTATTCTTCGGTGAACTTGGGTTTGGCGGGGCGTACCTGCACATCGAGGTTACGTTTGAAAATGCGCTTCTGCCGGCGGTTGGGTAAAAAATTGGCAACAGGAATGCGCGCTGGAACGCACGCATTGCAATTTTGGCAATGGGGCCGATAGAGGTGATCGCCACTACGCCGAAAACCCATTTCGGACAGATCTGCGTAGACATGCACGTCCATGGGCTGGCTAGGATCGAGGAACAGGGTGGTGGCCTGCTCTTCGGGCAGATAACTGCAAGAGTGGGGCTGAGTGGCATAAAACTTCAAGCGCGCCAACTCGGTCATGATCAACCCTCGATAATCTTTTGAATAAGTGTAAGCGCTTTTGAATAAGTGTAAGCCACGCGCGTCAAAGTCGCTCAGCAAACCCATGTGGCGCGGTTGGGTTGGTCCAGGTGCTGCGTCAGATAGCCGGCAAATTCACGGCGTGGAATGGCTCGCGCACCAAGGCTGTGCAGATGGTCGGTCGGCATCTGGCAATCGATCAGTACAAAACCTGAGTCTTTCAGGTGTTGGACCAGTGTGGCAAAGCCAAATTTCGACGCGTTGTCGGCGCGGCTGAACATCGACTCGCCGAAAAACAGTTGCCCCATTGCCAATCCATAGAGGCCACCAACCAGCTCGCCCTGGTCCCAGACTTCGACCGAATGCGCGTAACCACGCCGGTGCAGTTCGAGGTAGGCGTTTTGCATCGCTTCGGTGATCCAGGTGCCGTCCGCGTAATCGCGCGGCGCAGCACAGGCGCGGATGACCGCTTCGAAATCCTGATCAAACGTCACCTGATAGCGCTGTTGGCGCAGCAACTTGTTCAGGCTGCGCGAGATATGCAGTTCGTCGGGAAACAGGACTGTGCGAGGGTCCGGCGACCACCAGAGAATCGGCTGGCCTTCGGAGAACCAGGGAAAGCACCCATGACGGTAAGCCTGGATCAAACGATCGGCGGACAGATCGCCGCCCGCGGCCAGGAGACCGTTGGGATCGCGCATGGCTTTGTCCAGCGGCGGGAAGGTCAGGGTGTTGCGTTGTAACCAAGTCAGCATGGCATCCGGGCTTGCAGAAGGGGAGGGCGGTGGCGGGTTGTCAGGCCCGTCGTGAAGTTTGCCGTCAAACGGCGGGAATGTCGTCGAGGAATTTTTCGGCGTCCAGCGCGGCCATGCAGCCGGCACCGGCAGATGTAACTGCCTGGCGGTAAACATGGTCGGCGACATCGCCCGCTGCAAACACACCGGGAATTTCGGTGGAAGTGGCGTCTCCGTCGCTGCCACTTTTAACCCGCAGGTAGCCGTCGCGCATGCTCAGCTGGCCTTCGAACAGGTCGGTATTGGGTTTGTGTCCGATGGCGATGAATACGCCGGTCACCGGCAGATCACTGGTTTCCCCGGTGAGACTGTCCCGCAGGCGGGCGCCTGTGACGCCGCTGGCGTCGCCCAGTATCTCGTCCAGATGCTGGTTCCAGTGCAGGCGGATATTGCCATTGGCGGCTTTCTCGAACAGTTTGTCCTGGAGGATTTTCTCCGAGCGCAGTTTGTCGCGACGGTGGATCAGGTGCACTTCCTTCGCGATGTTCGACAGGTACAAAGCTTCTTCAACCGCCGTATTCCCACCGCCCACTACCGCGACCACCTGATTGCGATAGAAGAACCCGTCGCAGGTGGCGCACGCCGAAACGCCTCTGCCGGCAAACGCCTCTTCCGAGGGTAACCCCAGGTACTGCGCCGATGCGCCCGTGGCGATAATCAGCGCGTCACAGGTATAGGTCCCGCCATCGCCGATCAGCTCGAACGGGCGTTGTTGCAACTTGGCGGTATGGATGTGGTCGTAAACGATCTCTGTGTCAAAGCGTTCGGCGTGTTTTTGCATGCGCTCCATCAGCACCGGGCCCGTAAGGCCTTCGACGTCGCCGGGCCAGTTATCGACTTCCACGGTGGTGGTGAGCTGGCCTCCTGCCTGTATGCCGGTGATGACAACGGGTTTGAGGTTGGCGCGGGCGGCATACACAGCGGCGCTGTAACCGGCCGGTCCGGAACCCAGAATGATCAGGCGGGAATGCTTCGCTTCGCTCATAAATACACCTCATAAGCCTTTGTCACAAAAGAGAATGCATGCTCAAATTGAACCGTAGGTGATGTGCCGTTTGCTATGTTGCTTCCAGGGGTTGCGAGCATGGCATCAGACGAACAAACCCGTACAATGCCTGCTTGTAACAGTGCATGTTTTAAAAAAGCAGTGCATCCCGTGTTTATCAAAACGCGGGTGCAGTGTTAAAAGTAGTCCCAGTTGCGCCTGTTCACTTTTTTACCTGCCTGGATTGGGCAGTTTTTATAGTCATTCAACAGATGGACGCGCCATTGGCGCAGGAAAAGTAGCGTTTTGAAGAAATCCACCGCAGCACCTAAAACAGTCGTCGTTCCGCTCTGGCGGCAGCAATTGCACTACCGACTCAAGGAAGGTGCATTGATCGCCATCGGTGCCTTGTGCCTGTTCCTGATGATGGCCTTGCTGACGTATGGCAAGGACGATCCGGGCTGGAGCCACAACAGCAAGATCGATGATGTGCAGAATTTCGGCGGCCCCGCCGGTTCCTACAGCGCCGATATCCTGTTCATGGTGCTGGGATACTTCGCCTACATCTTCCCGTTGTTGCTGGCAGTCAAGGCCTGGCAGATTTTCCGTCAGCGTCACGAGCCGTGGCAGTGGAGCGGCTGGCTGTTTTCCTGGCGGCTGATCGGCCTGGTGTTCCTGGTGCTGTCGGGCGCTGCTTTGGCTCACATCCATTTCCATGCCGCAACCGGTCTTCCCGCCGGTGCCGGGGGCGCGCTGGGCGAGAGCCTGGGCGATCTGGCCCGCAATGCGCTGAACATCCAGGGCAGCACGTTGCTGTTCATCGCGCTGTTCCTGTTCGGCCTGACGGTATTCACCGACCTGTCTTGGTTCAAGGTGATGGACGTCACCGGCAAGATTACCCTCGACCTTTTCGAACTGTTCCAGGGCGCCGCCAATCGCTGGTGGGCCGCTCGCGTCGAACGCAAGCAACTGGTCGCGCAACTGCGTGAAGTCGACGACCGCGTCCACGACGTGGTCGCGCCAACCGTGACCGACAAGCGTGAACAGGCCAAGGTCAAGGAACGCCTGATCGAACGTGAGCAGGCCCTGAGCAAGCACATGTCCGACCGCGAGAAGCAGGTGCCGCCAGTGATTGCCCCGGCGCCACCGAAACCTGCCGCCCCCAGCAAGCGCGTGGAAAAAGAGAAACAGGCGCCGTTGTTCGTCGACAGCGCTGTGGAAGGCACGTTGCCGCCGATCTCGATTCTCGACCCTGCAGAAAAGAAACAGCTCAATTATTCGCCCGAATCCCTGGCCGCGGTTGGCCACTTGCTGGAAATCAAGCTCAAGGAATTCGGCGTGGAAGTCTCGGTGGATTCCATTCACCCGGGCCCGGTGATTACCCGTTACGAAATCCAGCCTGCAGCGGGCGTCAAAGTCAGCCGCATTTCCAACCTTGCAAAAGACCTGGCGCGTTCGCTGGCAGTGACCAGTGTGCGTGTGGTGGAAGTGATTCCGGGCAAGACCACGGTCGGTATCGAGATTCCTAACGAAGACCGCCAGATCGTGCGCTTCTCCGAAGTGCTGTCGACCCCCGAGTACGACAACTTCAAGTCGCCGGTCACGCTGGCGCTGGGACACGATATCGGCGGCAAGCCGGTCATCACCGACCTGGCGAAGATGCCGCACTTGCTGGTGGCCGGTACGACCGGTTCCGGTAAATCGGTGGGTGTGAACGCGATGATCCTGTCGATCCTGTTCAAGTCTGGCCCGGAAGACGCCAAGCTGATCATGATCGACCCGAAAATGCTTGAGCTGTCGATCTACGAAGGTATTCCGCATCTGCTGTGCCCGGTCGTGACCGACATGAAGGACGCGGCCAACGCCCTGCGCTGGAGCGTGGCGGAGATGGAGCGCCGCTACAAACTGATGGCGAAGATGGGCGTGCGTAACCTTTCGGGCTTCAACGCCAAGGTCAAGGAAGCCCAGGATGCCGGCGAACCGTTGACCGATCCGCTGTACAAACGCGAAAGCATTCACGATGAAGCGCCGTTGCTGACCAAGCTGCCGACCATCGTGGTGGTGGTCGACGAATTCGCCGACATGATGATGATCGTCGGCAAGAAAGTCGAAGAACTGATCGCCCGTATCGCCCAGAAAGCGCGGGCCGCGGGTATTCACTTGATCCTTGCGACCCAGCGTCCGTCGGTTGACGTGATCACCGGCCTGATCAAGGCAAACATTCCTACCCGTATGGCGTTCCAGGTGTCGAGCAAGATCGACTCGCGGACCATCATCGACCAGGGTGGCGCCGAGCAATTGCTTGGCCACGGTGACATGCTCTACATGCCGCCGGGCACCAGTCTGCCGATCCGTGTTCATGGTGCGTTCGTTTCCGATGACGAGGTTCACCGGGTGGTCGAAGCGTGGAAACTGCGCGGCGCCCCGGAATACAACGATGACATTCTCGCCGGTGTCGAAGAGGCCGGCAGTGGCTTTGAAAATGGCGGCAGTGGCGGCGGTGATGACGATGCCGAAACCGATGCGCTCTACGACGAAGCCGTGCAGTTCGTCCTGGAAAGCCGCCGTGCTTCCATTTCCGCAGTACAGCGCAAGCTGAAGATCGGCTACAACCGCGCCGCACGCATGATCGAAGCCATGGAAATGGCCGGCGTCGTGACGTCCATGAACACCAACGGTTCCCGCGAAGTCCTGGCGCCAGGCCCGGTTCGCGACTGATCAGCTATTGAAAAGGGCGGCGTTATCAGACGTCGCCCGCACTCCCACGAATGTTATGAGGACTCCCATGCGTCTTATCCGCATGCTGTTGCTGCCGGTACTGGCTTTGACCACGCTCTCGGCCCACGCCGATGACAAGGACGTGGCACGTCTGACCCAACTGCTGGAAAAATCCCAGACCCTGAGCGCCCGTTTTTCCCAGCTGACCCTTGATGGCAGCGGCACACAGTTGCAGGAAACCGCCGGTCAGATGTCCTTGCAGCGCCCCGGCCTGTTCTACTGGCACACCGATGCGCCGCAGGAACAACTGATGGTGTCCGATGGCAAGAAGGTATCCCTGTGGGACCCGGACCTGGAACAGGTCACGATCAAGAACCTCGACCAGCGTCTGACCCAGACGCCGGCGCTTTTATTGTCCGGTGATGTTTCCAAGATCAGCCAGAGCTTCGACATCAGCGCCAAGGAAGCCGGCGGCGTGATCGACTTCACCTTGAAGCCGAAAACCAAGGACACGCTGTTCGACAGCCTGCGCCTGTCGTTCCGCAATGGCTTGGTCAATGACATGCAACTGATCGACAGTGTCGGCCAGCGCACCAATATCCTGTTCACCGGCGTGAAGGCCAACGAGCCGATTCCGGCGTCCAAGTTCAAGTTCGACATCCCCAAGGGTGCGGACGTGATCCAGGAGTAACCACAGTACCTGCGGGAGCGAGCTTTTGTGGCGAGGGGATTTATCCCCGTTCGGCTGCGCAGCAGTCGCGAAACCATTGCATGCGGTACTCCTGTTACACCGCACTAGTAGAGTTTGGGACCGCTTCGCGGCCCAACGGGGATAAATCCCCTCGCCACAGGTTTCCAGCAGGCTTAAGAGAGTTGTATTAACCCGAGGTTTCAAAAGCAGTGATGGACCTGTTTCGCAGCGCCCCGATCGCTCAACCATTGGCCGCCCGCCTGCGCGCCGCCAATCTGGATGAGTACGTCGGTCAGGAACACCTGCTGGCGCGTGGCAAGCCTTTGCGCGAAGCGCTGGAGCAGGGAGCCCTGCACTCGATGATTTTCTGGGGGCCTCCAGGGGTCGGCAAAACCACCCTTGCACGGCTGCTGGCGGAAGTGTCGGACGCGCACTTTGAAACTGTCTCGGCGGTACTCGCTGGCGTGAAGGAAATCCGTCAAGCCGTAGAAATTGCCAAGCAACAGGCCGGGCAATACGGCAAGCGCACCATCCTGTTTGTTGATGAAGTGCATCGCTTCAACAAGTCCCAGCAGGATGCCTTTCTGCCGTATGTCGAAGACGGCACGCTGATCTTCATCGGCGCCACCACCGAAAACCCCTCGTTTGAACTCAATAACGCCTTGCTCTCCCGGGCCCGCGTGTATGTGCTCAAAAGCCTCGACGAAGCGGCGCTGCGCAAACTGGTGCACCGCGCGCTGACCGAAGAACGGGGTCTGGGCAAGCGCCAGTTGACCCTCAGCGACGAAGGCTTTCAGATGCTGCTGTCGGCCGCCGATGGCGACGGTCGGCGTCTGCTCAACCTGTTGGAAAACGCCTCGGACCTGGCTGAAGACAACAGCGAAATCGGCACGGACTTGTTGCAGAGCCTGCTGGGCGATACCCGCCGGCGGTTCGACAAGGGTGGCGAAGCGTTCTACGACCAGATTTCTGCGCTGCATAAATCCGTACGCGGCTCCAACCCCGATGGCGCGTTGTACTGGTTCGCGCGAATGATCGATGGCGGTTGCGATCCGTTGTACCTGGCCCGGCGCGTCGTGCGCATGGCCAGTGAAGACATCGGCAACGCCGATCCGCGCGCCCTGAGCCTGTGCCTGGCGGCATGGGAGGTGCAAGAACGGCTCGGCAGCCCCGAAGGCGAACTCGCCGTGGCCCAGGCCATTACCTATCTGGCGTGCGCACCCAAAAGCAATGCGGTGTACATGGGCTTTAAAGCGGCCCTGCGCAGCGCCACCGAACACGGCTCCCTCGAAGTGCCGCTGCACCTGCGCAACGCGCCGACCAAGCTGATGAAGCAACTGGGTTACGGCGACGAATACCGTTATGCCCATGACGAGCCGGACGCCTACGCCGCCGGCGAAGATTACTTCCCGGAAGAACTCGCGCCCCAGCCGTTCTACCAGCCGGTGCCGCGAGGTCTGGAATTGAAGATCGGCGAGAAGCTCAATCACCTCGCGCAACTGGACCGTCTCAGCCTTCGGCAGCGGAGAAAATAATGCTTCCTCTGATCGTTGCAGTTTCAGTCGGCGGGATCGCTGGCACCTTGTTGCGCTTCGGCACCGGTAATTGGGTCAACGCTAATTGGCCGCGGCACTTCTATACCGCGACGCTGGCCGTTAATATCATCGGCTGTTTGCTGATCGGCGTTCTATACGGTCTGTTTTTGATACGCCCGGAGGTGCCCATCGAGGTGCGCGCCGGGTTGATGGTCGGCTTCCTCGGGGGGCTGACGACTTTTTCATCCTTTTCACTGGATACGGTGCGCCTGCTGGAAAGCGGGCAAGTGCTTCTGGCCCTGGGCTATGCTGCCATCAGCGTATTCGGCGGGCTGCTCGCCACGTGGGCTGGCCTGTCCTTGACCAAACTTTGATAACGAGAGACCGACATGCTCGATTCCAAACTGTTACGTAGCAACCTTCAGGACGTAGCGGACCGCCTGGCATCCCGTGGCTTTGCCCTGGATGTTGCGCGCATCGAAGCGCTGGAAGAACAGCGCAAGACCGTCCAGACCCGCACCGAAGCACTGCAGGCTGACCGTAATGCGCGCTCCAAATCCATCGGCCAGGCCAAGCAGCGCGGTGAAGACATTGCGCCGCTGATGGCTGATGTCGAGCGCATGGCGAATGAGTTGAGCGCCGGTAAAGTGGAGCTGGACGCGATCCAGACCGAACTGGACTCGATCCTGCTCGGCATCCCGAACCTGCCCCACGAATCCGTGCCCGTCGGCAAGGATGAAGACGACAACGTCGAAGTGCGCCGTTGGGGCACCCCGACCGCGTTCGATTTCCCGGTTCAGGACCACGTGGCCCTCGGCGAGAAGTTCGGCTGGCTGGACTTCGAAACCGCCGCCAAACTGTCGGGCGCCCGTTTCGCCCTGCTGCGCGGCCCGATCGCTCGTCTGCACCGCGCTCTCGCGCAGTTCATGATCAACCTGCACACCACCGAACACGGTTACGAAGAGGCTTACACGCCTTACCTGGTCCAGGCGCCAGCGTTGCAAGGCACCGGTCAGCTGCCGAAGTTCGAAGAAGACCTGTTCAAGATCGCTCGCGAAGGTGAAGCGGATCTGTACCTGATTCCGACGGCCGAAGTCTCGCTGACCAACATTGTTGCCGGCGAAATCGTTGATTCGAAATTGCTGCCGATCAAGTTCGTCGCGCACACGCCGTGCTTCCGCAGTGAAGCCGGTGCATCCGGTCGTGATACCCGCGGGATGATTCGTCAGCACCAGTTCGACAAGGTCGAAATGGTCCAGATCGTTGAGCCGTCGACGTCGATGGAAGCGCTGGAAGGCCTGACCGCCAACGCCGAGAAAGTCCTGCAACTGCTCGAGCTGCCTTATCGCACCCTGGCGCTGTGCACCGGCGACATGGGTTTCAGTGCGGTCAAGACGTACGACCTGGAAGTGTGGATCCCGAGCCAGGACAAGTACCGCGAGATTTCGTCGTGCTCCAACTGCGGCGACTTCCAGGCCCGTCGTATGCAAGCGCGTTTCCGCAACCCGGAAACGGGCAAGCCTGAGCTGGTTCACACCTTGAACGGTTCCGGCCTGGCGGTCGGTCGTACCCTGGTTGCCGTGCTGGAGAACTACCAGCAGGCCGACGGTTCGATCCGTGTGCCGGACGTGCTGAAGCCGTACATGGGTGGCCTGGAGGTCATCGGCTAAATGGACTATCTGCCGCTGTTTCACAACCTTCGCGGCAGTCGTGTGTTGGTCGTCGGTGGGGGGGAGATTGCCTTGCGCAAATCCCGCCTGCTGGCCGAAGCCGGTGCTCTGCTGCGCGTGGTTGCACCTGAAATCGAACCGCAATTGCGCGAACTGGTTGCCGCCAGCGGTGGCGAGTGCATGTTGCGCGGTTATATTGAGACGGATCTGGACGGTTGCGGGCTGATCATTGCCGCCACCGATGACGAGCCGCTGAACGCGCAAGTCTCCGCCGATGCTCATCGGCGCTGTGTCCCGGTCAATGTGGTGGACGCGCCAGCCCTGTGCAGCGTGATCTTCCCGGCGATCGTCGATCGTTCCCCACTGATCATCGCCGTCTCCAGTGGCGGCGATGCACCGGTGCTGGCGCGGTTGATCCGGGCGAAGCTGGAAACCTGGATTCCTTCCACCTACGGACAACTGGCCGGCCTGGCTGCGCGCTTTCGTACTCAGGTCAAAAACCTGCTTCCGGATGTGCAGCAGCGCCGGGCGTTTTGGGAAGATGTGTTTCAGGGCCCGATTGCCGACCGGCAACTGGCTGGGCAGGGCGCTGAAGCCGAGCGCTTGCTGCTGGCGAAAATCGCTGGCGAGCCGCCAGCAAAAACCGGTGAAGTGTATTTGGTCGGTGCCGGGCCGGGTGATCCGGACCTGCTGACTTTCCGCGCCTTGCGTCTGATGCAGCAAGCCGACGTGGTGCTGTACGACCGTTTGGTCGCGCCGGCGATTCTGGATTTGTGCCGTCGCGATGCCGAGCGGGTTTACGTCGGCAAGCGTCGCGCCGATCACACAGTGCCGCAGGATCAGATCAACCAGCAGTTGGTAGATCTGGCCAAGGCTGGCAAGCGCGTCGTGCGTTTGAAGGGCGGTGATCCGTTCATCTTCGGTCGTGGCGGTGAAGAGATCGAAGAGCTGGCGGCCCATGGCATCCCGTTCCAGGTCGTGCCGGGTATCACGGCAGCCAGCGGTTGCGCGGCGTATGCCGGTATTCCGCTGACGCACCGCGATTACGCGCAGTCAGTGCGGTTCGTCACCGGGCACCTGAAGGATGGCTCCACTGATTTGCCTTGGGCCGATCTGGTGGCACCGGCGCAAACCCTGGTGTTCTACATGGGGCTGGTGGGCTTGCCGATCATTTGCGAGCAATTGATCAAGCATGGCCGAGCAGCCGATACGCCGGCGGCGCTGATCCAGCAGGGCACCACCGTCAATCAGCGGGTATTCACCGGCACCCTGGCGGACCTGCCTCGGCTGGTGGCGGAGCACGAAGTGCATGCGCCCACCTTGGTGATCGTCGGGGAAGTGGTGCAACTGCGCGAAAAACTGGCGTGGTTCGAGGGCGCTCAGGCGCAGGTCTGAAGACCGAGTGGACCCCATCGCGAGCAGGCTCACTCCCACATTTCGACCGTGTGAAGCCACAAATTTTGTGCTTAACACAGATCCAATGTAGGAGTGAGCCTGCTCGCGATGAGGCCATCAGATCATTTCCAGATCTCAGGCCTTACGCCAAACCCCTTTCCCACTCAACCGCGCCCGATCATGCGGTGCATTGAAATCCTGCGCCGGCCCCTTAGGCACAATCCCCGTCGGATTAATCGTCTTGTGGCTGCCGTAGTAGTGCTTTTTGATGTGCTCAAAGTTCACCGTCTCGGCAATTCCCGGCCACTGATAAAGCTCGCGCAGCCAGTTCGACAAGTTCGGATAGTCGGCAATCCGCCGCAGGTTACATTTGAAATGCCCGTGATACACCGCATCAAAGCGAATCAACGTGGTGAACAGCCGAATGTCCGCCTCCGTCAAATATTCCCCGACCAGGTAACGATTGGCGCCCAGTAACGACTCCAATCGGTCCAGCTCGGCAAACACCTCATCGAATGCTTCTTCGTACGCCTGCTGCGACGTGGCAAAGCCTGCGCGGTACACGCCGTTGTTAACCGCGGGATAAATACGCTCGTTCAGCGCATCAATCTCGCCACGCAATGGCGCCGGGTAGAAGTCCAGGTCATTGCCGGTCAACTCATCAAATGCACTGTTGAACATGCGGATGATCTCCGCCGATTCGTTATTCACAATGCGATTTTGTTGCTTGTCCCACAGTACAGGCACGGTGACACGCCCGGTGTAGTCAGCCGTGTCGGCGGTGTAGCGCTGATGCATGAAGTCGAAGTGATCGAGTTTGTCGCCGGTGGAGCCGAGCGACTGGTCAAAGGTCCAGCCGTTTTCGAGCATCAACCAACTGACCACCGACACGTCGATCAAGCTGTCGAGGCCTTTGAGTTTGCGCAGGATCAACGTGCGATGCGCCCACGGACAGGCAAGCGAGACGTAGAGGTGATAGCGCCCGGCGTCAGCCGCAAAGCCCCCGATGCCACTCGGGCCGGGCTGGCCGTCGGTGGTCACCCAGTGGCGACGCTGCGCCTGTTCACGCTGAAACGCGCCGTCCTTGCTGCTTTCGTACCACTGGTCCTGCCAGCGTCCTTCTACTAACAAACCCATGTCCAAGACTCCTCAATCAATAAGCGTTGGAGAGGAGTCTATGCGCATAGGTTCGAACAAAAAGCGCAAAGGTTGGGCGGTTATGATCGGTTAAATCGATCTGTCCCGAGCGTCCCAGTAGTGTTGAGCCGTTTCAAAGGCCTGCTCCCGGGTTTGACCGAGGCCGCGCAGCGCCAGGGCCATGGTCGCGATCAATGCCATTTGCGGGTAGCTGTCGACCACATCACCACGCCACACCGCTTTCAAATGCTCAGGGTCGAGCGAGGCGGGTTTGACGTGACGCTGGCTGGAAAGCTGTGGCCATTCCTCGTCCCAGCTTTCGCCGCCCGTTGTGCCGTACAAGTGGCTGTCGGCATCCGGGTTGATCTCGATCTCGCCGCCGTCGCCTTTCACCACGATCGCGGTATCGCCGAGCAAGCCGCTGGCATCGCGATGCACCGCCTGATAGCCGGGGTGGAAGATGCTTTGCAAGCCACAACGGGCGCTCAGCGGATTAAGGATTCGCGTCAATGAATGGATGGGCGAACGTAGCCCCAAGGTGTTGCGCAGGTCGATCATCCGTTGCAACTGCGGTGCCCAGTCCACCAGCGGCATGAATGCCAGCCCGCCGTTATCCAGCGCGGCGCCCACCTGTTGCCAGTTGCGGCACAGCGGGATCTGCAATTGCGCCAGCAGTTGCTCGCTGTACAACCGACCGGCCGTGTGCGCGCCGCCGCCGTGCATGAAAATCCGCAGGCCATTCTGCGCCAGGCATTTGGCCGCGAGCAGGTACCACGGCAGATGACGTTTTTTACCTGCGTAGGTCGGCCAGTCCAGATCGACCGCCATTGCCGGTGGATTCAGGCGCTGACGCAAGGCTTCGGTGAACCCGGCCATTTCCTCGGCGCTTTCTTCCTTGTGCCGCAGCAGCATCAGGAATGCGCCGAGCTGGGTCTCTTCGACCTTGTCGTCGAGCACCATGCCCATGGCTTCGCGGGCTTCCTCGCGGGTCAAATCACGCGCGCCGCGCTTGCCTTTGCCAAGGATGCGCACGAACTGGGCGAACGGATGCTCGGCGGGCGTTTCGAGGGTCAGCGCTGGGTAGTCGGTCATAAGCAATTCGTCGGTTTGGGCAGGCCCGCCAGTTTTGCGGCGAGTTTGGCAGGGGTGCCTTTGAACAGTCGGTTCAGGTGCAGGCTGTTGCCTTTTTCCGGGCCGAGCTTCAATGCGGTGTACTTGATCAACGGGCGCGTGGCCGGGGACAGCTGGAATTCGGCGTAAAAGCTGCGCAGCAGTTCGAGGACTTCCCAGTGATCAGGACTCAACTCGATGCCTTCCACCGCCGCCAGGGCACTCGCCACGTCGGCAGACCAGTCACTGAGTTCGACCAGGAAACCGTCCTTGTCCAGTTCGATGGCGCGGGCGCCGACTGTCAGCGAATTCATAGCCAGCTGTTGACCTTGTCGTAGTGGATCGACAGGTCGACGAAGGCCGGATAATCCACGCCGATCGCCCAGTCTGGAACCGAAATCGCCCGTGCCTGAGCATCTTCTGCCAGCACGAACAGTTTCAGGCCACGGGCGCTCAAGACGGCGAAGGGTGCAGTGCCTGGCTGCAAGGCGTACGCCGCATCGCCCGACAGCAGCAGCCCATCGTCGGTGCCGATAACACGTAGGCAACTGGTCAGGCGATCGTCGCCGAAAGGGGAATGAGACAACACATGCAAAGTCGACATCAGAGGGTGATCACCTGGTCGTAACGGTCAATAAGTGCGGTGATTTCAGCGGCGGACAGCACTTGGGCTTCTGCCAGTGCAAAACCCTCCAGCCCTCGCGCTGCCGAGCTGTCGCCACAGACGAACAATTGCTCGACACCGAACATCGGCAAGGCCTGCAGGTTTGCACTCAGGTCTTTCTGTTGCAGGGCCTTGGCGTCCTGTTTTGCCGCGAGCTGAAACACGCCGTCATCGAGAAACAACAGGCCGATGGGCAGATCGAAGGCGCCGCCAGCCAGGACGATGTCCAGTGCTTCCCGCGCGCTCGGCCCGGACCAGGGGGCCTGGCGGCTGATGATCAACAAGGATTTGGGCATCTCACGCGCCTCCAAAACAGATCAGGCGGTCGGCGTCCTGCACTGCGTCGTGCAACTGACCCAGACCGGACAATTCCCAAGGCGCGCCTGCCGATACAGCGTCGCGTTGATAACGCTTGGCCTCTTCCTCGTTCAGTACGCCACGGCGCAGGGCCGCGGCGATGCACACCACACCGTCGAGCTGATGGTCGGTGACAAAGGCGCGCCATTGCCGGGGCACATCCAGCTCATCCTGCGGGGTGACCACGCTGGCGGACGCGTTGTAGACGCCATCCTGGTAGAAAAATAGCCGGACAATCTCATGCCCCCCAGCCAACGCAGCCTGGGCGAACAGCAAGGCGCGGCGCGAGGAGGGCGCATGGGCGGCGGAAAACAGCGCAATGGCGAACTTCATGGCGGACTCGATCAGCAAAACTGCGTGCATGATAAAGCTTTATCGGTGGGGCGGCTAAGGGGCTTTGCCTGGAAGCTACTCGTCAGATACACAGAGCCTGCGGCAGCTCCTACATTGGGCTCAGCGCGGCATATAACCCAACTGCCAGCGCCGCGGAATCATCAAGGACAACACCCCGATCCCCCCAGCCAGCAGCCCGCTGACAAACAGCGCCTTGAGCCCGAGATGATGCTCGAGCAACGCGCCCAGCACCGCGCCGGCAAACATCCCGGTCCACGGGATCAACTGCACCCGCCAGCCGCTGCGTCGTTCGCCCAGCATCCACCGTCCAAGGCCACGACCAAACCGCGACAACGCGCCGGTGACGTACGTCAACCCGACCGGCAGGCCATTCACTTCTTCCACGGCCGCATTGAGCATGCCCATGGCGATGATCGCGGCCAGCAGCGCTGGCAATTGATCGTCATAAGGCCAGGCTGCCGCACCACAGAGCAGCATGGCGATGCACAGCAACAAAGGCAGCGCCCGGCGCCCACCGAGGCGGCTGACGACAATACCCAACGCGTTGCCGAGGATGAAGGTGGCGACGAGGATCAGCAAACGCAGGGTCAGCCCCATGTCTCCGTCGCTGATGGCCACCGCGAGGCGGGTGGTGTTGCCGCTCATGAACGAGACAAAATCGCCACTGGCCATGAAGCCGATGGCGTCAGTCATGCCGGCGAGCACCGATAGGCCGGCAACCAGCGACAGGCCGATGCGTCCGCGCCATTTCCTGGCATGCAGATGGCCCGGGCTGGCGCGTTCAGTGGAGAGGGATGGCAGCATTGGCGACGGTCGTCCTCAGGCAAAACACTCTCCGTGTAGCAGCTGGCGAAGCCTGCGTTCGGATGCGAAGCAGTCGTGAATAGGCATTCAAAAACAGGGTTACTTGCCCAGTCCATATAACTCGCAATATTCCAGCCAGTCCATACCCGCCATCTCGGCCACTTCCTTGTGCACTTCCAGACGCTGCGCCTGATAGTCCTGATCAGTCTCGGCGGTCAGTTGCAGCGTGAGCTCCCAGGCAAACAATCCAAGCCGCTCAGCCTCGGCTTCAAAGGCTTCATGCAAACGTTCGTCGCGAAACTGCGCCGCGGTTTCGCCCTTGGCCTGAGCCAATAGCGGATTGAGGTTGTCGAGTTCGACGCGCAGTTCAGGACGCTCATCGAGAAACTTCTCTAGCGCTTGCTCGTGTTGCTGTTCGGTTGCCGCCATGGTCGCTCCTTGATAACGAAACTACGTGGATTGCTTCTTGCTGGCCTTGGCTGCTGCGGCCAGGCATTCGAGGGCAAACTGCTCGGGATAGGTCATCTGGATCGGCGTGGTTTCGCCTTTGACGGTGCGTTCGCCGTCGAGGATGTAGCGAATGCGCTTGTCGGTCACCCCGATGCGCTTGGCGATCCAGGACGGCGTCTGGCCAATCTGGCTGATCAGCTTGTCGGCATATTCAGCGGTGGGTTTGTAGTATTCGGCGTTGGGTGTCATGGCCTTTCCAGAAAATGCGCCCGGAAATGGGGCGTTGCGAGGTTAATGGCGCGACAGGGTGCGCGAATCGCCCTCCGGTGTCGCGTTATATATGAAGTAAAGCAGAACGAAACGCCTTGCCCGGGTGATACAGTCCGCTTTTTTCCTGATGAGCGAATGCAATGCGAATTCTGATGGTGGCGCTGGCTGCAACCTTGCTGGCGGGTTGCGCCGGCTCGGTGATGAACGATGCTCGCACCAAAACCCCGTACAAAACCCTGAAGTCGGACAAGCCGGAAAAAGTCGTTGCCCAGTGCGTGCAGTTTTCCTGGCAGGACGAAGCGGTGTTTGGTGACGATGCCGGCGCCTACCTGCAGCCGGGCGAGAAGGGTGGGACGACCGTTTACACCCGTGCGGCGGAGTCTTTCGTGGACGTGACCCTGGATGCTTCGGGGACGGTGCTGAGCTACTACGCGCAGCAGGATGATTTCGTTGCCAAGCGCCGGTTGGCGGCGCTGGCGACCTGCCTCTGAATTCAGCCTGATCCCCCTTGCAGGAGTGGGCCTGCTCGCGATAGCGGTAGGTCCGTCGACATAAATGTTGAATGACCTACCGCTATCGCGAGCAGGCTCACTCCTACAAGGATCAGGTGTCGATTACATAATTGGCGCAGTCGCTAAACGTCGTTGATCAATCGCTTCTGAAAGAAGAAGCGCTTGTGCCCCGGCGGGTAATCGGCAATATGTCCCAGCTCGCTGTAACCCATCTTCTTGTAAAAGCCCGGCGCCTGGAATTCGAAGGTGTCGAGCCAGATCCCGACGCATTCCTTCTCCCGTGCCAGGTCTTCGGCCATCTGCATCAGCCGTGATCCCAATCCCTGACCCCTCGCGTGTTCCGGCACCGACAGTAGCTCGATATACATCCACTGATAGAACACCGAGGCGTACAACCCGCCGAGAATGTCGTCGTGCTCATCGCGCACCAGCAAGGCAATCGGCTCGTCGACCGTGACGCCAGCCTTTGAGGCGTTGTAGGCGCGCAAGGGCAGGCGAATCGCCTGGCGTTCGTCGTCCGTGGGGTCTTGCGATTGTTCAATCCGCAGTGTCATCAGCTAAATCCTTATGGCCATGAGAGAAGGGCGCAAGCGTAGCGCGACGACGGGTGATTGATCCAGATCTTCACGTGGAACTGTCGCTGCAGCGCGAATGTCTAGCCTAAATAGCGTCATTCGAGAACGCTGCCGATGAGGACACTCCGTGAATATTTTTGAAGCCTTGCGTGAAAGCCACGACCGTCAACGTACCTATGCCGACGCGCTGATCAAGACCAGCGGCGACACCCCTGAGCGGGTCGAAGCTTACAAGCAGCTGAAGGCGGAACTGCAGGCCCACGAAACCGCAGAAGAGCGGCATTTCTACATTCCGCTGATGGAGTTCGACAACGGCGTCGACCTCAGCCGCCATGCCATCTCTGAACACCACGAGATGGACGAGATGATGGAAACCCTCGACGAGACCGAGATGTCCAGCCCGGCCTGGCTCGCCATGGCGAAGAAACTGTCCGAAAAGGTCCATCACCACCTGAAGGAAGAAGAGCAGAAGTTCTTCCAGATGGCCGGCAAACTTTTGGACGACAAACAGAAGGAAACGCTGGCGGGGCAGTACGTGAAGGAGTACGAAGCGCAGCTTTCCTGAGGCGAGTTTTCGCCTAAGATGTCGGCTTTCTGACGAAATAGGGAAGCATTGTCATGTCCACCACTGCCGAGCGGGTCAACATCGTCGAGTCTCAGGTGTTGTCTCAGGACTGGTACCTGCTGAAGAAAATCACCTTTGATTACCTTCGCAACAACGGCGAGTGGCAGCGCCAGACCCGCGAGGTCTATGACCGCGGCAATGGCGCGGCGATTCTGCTGTTCAATCGTGCGAAGAAAACCGTCGTACTGACTCGCCAGTTCCGCTTGCCGGTGTTCGTCAACGGGCATGACGGCTTGCTGGTCGAAGTCGCGGCGGGGCTGCTCGAAGGCGCAGCGCCGGCAGAGCGTATCCGCGATGAAGCGGAGGAAGAAACCGGTTATCGCGTGCACCACGTGCAGAAGGTGTTCGAGGCGTACATGAGCCCCGGTTCAGTCACTGAAAAACTGCACTTCTTCATCGCCGAATATGACGCTGCCTCGAAGGTCAGCGAGGGCGGCGGACTGGAGGAAGAAACCGAAGAGCTCGAAGTGCTGGAGTGGACATTCGACGACGCGCTCGACGCTTTCTACCGCGGTGAAATCTGCGACGCCAAGACCATCATGTTGTTGCAGTACGCCGCGATGAAAAACATCTTCGCAACGACCTGACCTTGAGCGCCCACGATCCCTGTAGCAGCTGCCGAGCCTGCGAGGCTGCGTCCGACTGCGCAGCAGTCGTATTCTCTGGCGCTGTCGTTTGACTGACACACCGTTGCGTAAGGTTTGCGACTGCTGCGCAGTCGGACGCAGCCTTGCAGCCTCGGCAGCTGCTACACGTTATGTATTGGTTGCTCGAACAGATCGCCGGTCATGCCGGTACCTGACCGCTTGGCCCCCTCCAGGCGCAACAACAACGCCTTCGCCTCCAGCCCCCCCGCAAACCCCGTCAACTTCCCCGACGCCCCAATCACCCGATGGCACGGCGCGACAATCGATATCGGATTCTTCCCGTTCGCCGCCCCCACTGCCCGAACCGCGCTCGGGTTGCCGATCTGCTGGGCGATCTGGCTATAGCTGCGGGTCTCGCCGAACGGAATCGTCAACAGCGCTGCCCAGACCTTCTTCTGAAATTCCGTACCGGCAAATTCCAGCTCCAGCTCGAAGTGATCACGGGTGCCGGCAAAATATTCGCGCAGCTGTTCGGCCGTGCGCAAAAGGATCGGATTGTCCGTCGATTCGCTCATGGACCCCAGTCGCACGCGGCCCGGTGCGTCGTTTTCCCAGAGGATGGCGACCAGGCGTGAGCCATTCGCGACCAGCTTCAGCTCACCGACCGGGGACGCCAGGGTTGTGCAGGTGTAGGTCATATCGCAGGCCGCGCCGATTTGTTGAACAAGCGTTAAGGATACTGCCTGGTCGGGGAGGCGCAATACGCAATCTTAGCCATACTGGCTACTGCTCCTGAAGCGTTCCCTCTGTCCTGGGCAGAGCCAAAAAACAAAAAAAGAGACCGAATCATGAAGTTCGAACCTTTTGCCAAATCGCTGATAGCGACCTCTTTGGCGCTCAGCTGCCTCAGTACTTACGCGGCTTCCGTGGCCCCGGTCGCGGCCGAAAACGGCATGGTCGTGACTGCCCAGCACCTGGCCAGTCACGTGGGTGTCGATGTGCTCAAGAACGGCGGCAACGCTGTCGATGCAGCCGTCGCGGTCGGCTACGCGCTGGCGGTGGTGTATCCCGCAGCGGGCAACCTGGGCGGCGGTGGTTTCATGACCATCCAGCTGGCCGATGGACGCAAGACCTTCCTCGATTTCCGCGAAAAAGCCCCTCTGGCGGCGACTGCCGACATGTACCTCGACAAAGAGGGCAATGTCGTCCCTGATCTGAGTACCCGCGGCCACCTGGCGGTCGGCGTGCCGGGCACTGTGTCAGGCATGGAGCTGGCGCTGTCCAAATACGGTACCAAACCCCGCAAGGACGTGATCGCCCCGGCGATCAAACTGGCTGAAGACGGTTTTGTGCTGGAGCAGGGTGATGTCGACTTGCTGGAGTACGCCACCGATGTCTTCAAGAAAGACATCAAGGACTCCGGCTCGATCTTCCTGAGCAATGGCGAACCGATGCAGGTCGGCCAGAAGCTCGTGCAAAAAGACCTCGGCAAAACCCTGCGGGAAATTTCCGAGAAAGGCGCTGACGGCTTCTACAAAGGGTGGGTCGCCGACGCCATCGTCACGTCCAGCCAGGCCAACAAAGGCATCATCACCCAGG
The DNA here is from genome assembly GCF_015351605.1 of Pseudomonas sp. p50(2008). Lineage (NCBI taxonomy): Bacteria > Pseudomonadati > Pseudomonadota > Gammaproteobacteria > Pseudomonadales > Pseudomonadaceae > Pseudomonas > Pseudomonas sp. p50(2008). Next base: position 142,399 of record NZ_JACMYF010000006.1, on the reverse strand, counting down.
CCGACCTCGACAAATACAAGACCCGCGAACTGGCTCCGGTGGAGTGCGACTATCGCGGTTACCACGTGGTCTCGGCACCCCCGCCAAGCTCCGGTGGCGTGGTCATCTGCGAAATCATGAACATCCTCGACGGCTACCCAATGAAAGACCTGGGTTACCGTTCGGCCCAGGGCATGCACTACCAGATCGAAGCCATGCGCCACGCCTATGTGGACCGCAACAGCTATTTGGGCGACCCGGACTTCGTGAAGAATCCGATCGAGCACCTGCTGGATAAAAACTACGCGACCAAAATCCGCGCGGCCATCGACCCTAAAAAAGCCGGCGTTTCCCGCGAGATCAAACCCGGCGTCGCGCCCCATGAAGGCAGCAACACCACGCACTATTCCATCGTCGACAAATGGGGCAACGCGGTGTCGGTGACCTACACCCTAAACGACTGGTTCGGTGCTGGCGTCATGGCCAGTAAAACCGGGGTCATCCTCAATGATGAGATGGACGATTTCACCTCGAAAATCGGCGTGCCGAACATGTACGGCCTGGTCCAGGGTGAAGCCAACATCATCGCCCCCGGCAAGGCGCCGTTGTCGTCGATGAGTCCGACCATCGTCACCAAGGACGGCAAGGTGGTGATGGTCGTCGGCACCCCCGGTGGCAGCCGCATCATCACCGCGACGTTGCTGACCATCCTCAACGTGATCGATTACGGCATGAACATTCAGGAAGCGGTCGATGCCCCACGTTTCCACCAGCAATGGCTGCCGGAAGAAACCAACCTGGAAACCTTCACCACCAGTCCCGACACGGTGAAGATGCTCGAAGCCATGGGCCACAAGTTCGCCGGGCCGCAGGATGCCAACCACGTGGCGGCCATTCTGGTCGGCGCCCCTTCGCTGGAAGGCAAACCGGTCGGCAAAAACCGTTTCTACGGCGCGAACGACCCACGACGCAACACCGGGTTGTCGCTCGGTTATTAAGGGTTGTTTTTAGAAGGGGACGGATCTATTTTCTGTCCCCTTGTCCCACCGACATTTCAAGGAAGGAAGACCATGAGCACCGCCCTGCTGATCATCGACGTACAGCGCGCTCTGTGTGTCGGCGAATACGAATGCTTCGATATCAAACGCATCATCGACACCATCAACGGACTCAGTGCCAAGGCCAGAAAAGCCAACATCCCCGTCATCCTCATCCAGCACGAGGAAGAGGGCGACTTGCTGCAATTCAAAAGCGAAGGGTGGCAACTCGCAGAAGGGCTGGTGACCTCAGATGAGGACCTGCGCGTACGCAAAACCACGGGAGATTCTTTCTACCAAACCAATCTGGGGGCGCTGTTGCAAAAGAGGGATGTCGACCGCCTGATCATCTGCGGGCTGCAAACCGACTATTGCGTAAATGCCACCGTGCGCCAGGCCCACACACAGGGCTACGACGTGGTGCTCGCCGCCGATGCACATTCGACGGTGGACAACGGGAATATGGCCGCTGAAGACATCATTGCCGAACACAACAAAGATCTGGCGCACTTGACGGGCTCGGTCGCCCGAATCGACGTTATACCGGCCGGCGAAATCAAATTCTGAAATCGTTTATCGATGGCGAGGGATGAAGCGACGACTGCTGCGCAGCCGAGCGGGACGGTGCAGCAGTCCCCAACAATTCCCAACAATCTCAAGTCGCAAACATCAACCGCTTCCCCTCATTCACCGCAACCGGCCCCACACCGCCCAGCACCAAGCGGGTAACGGTCGCCGCTGCATCCCGATAATCCTCATCCCGCGGCGTCTCCCGACCTGTGATATGCGCCATCTGCCAACCCAGGTTGGTATAGGTGCGCGTCGCCGACCAGATGAACAACATCAGGTGCTCCGGGTCCACTGGCGCCAGCAACCCCCGAGCAATCCAGCTGCGCAGGCATTCGACATTGCGTCGTGCCTCGGCATACAGCAGGTCCCGACATTCTTCGGGCAATTGCCGGCCTCCCAGTAACAACTCCCCACTGAACACCTTCGCAATATGCGGATGCTCCCGGGCGATCCGGATCCGTGCGGCAATGTAGGCCTGCAACCCTGTCACGGGATCATCGCTCTCGCGCAGCACCGCCGAGGCTTCAAGCAGTGGCTCGACAAACCCGAGAAGCACCTTGGCGTAAAGACTTTCCTTGCTCCGGAAGTAGTAATAGAGATTGGCCTTAGGCACACCCGCCCGCGCTGCGATGTCCCGCGTCTGGGTGGCGTCGAAGCCTTTGGCGGCGAACTCTGCGCTGGCGGCCTCCAGAATGACGTGCAGATTGTGCTGGCGAATGCGGCTCATGAACGGCTGTCTTCGGGATTTGAGTGACGCAATATACAAAACTACATAGCGAAAGAGCCAGCAGGTACGGCATTTATCGACCGAGTGATGAGCGCAGGAGGGTGCAAGCAGTCGAGGCGGGGCTACACTTATCGCCTGCTTCACCGAACCCCACGCCCTTCCCTTGAAGGAGGCGAACCCGTCGTGGATGCATTCACAGCACTTGTTGACTACCTGATCTTGTGGGTGATCAAGCCTGTCAGCCACCAGTTCCTTAGCCTCTTTGATGTGAACGGCCGGTTAGGTGTGCTGTTCCTGTCCATCTCGTACGCCATTGCCTACAGCCTCTATCGATATCGGAAACATCGCGGTGTCACCGAGGCGCGGTCTTTCTGGCAATTTATCGGCGGGCACCGGGTGCATTTTCACCAATCCGCGTTGCTGGATTACCGTTACTACTTCGTACGCGCCATCCTCAAAATCGCGCTGGTGCTGCCCATCGTCGGCCTGGTAGACCCACTCATCCTGCGCTCCGGCGACTACATCGCGTTCTTCACAAACCTCTGGGGCGCCCGCGTGCACGTGCAGGATCACCTCGCACTCTCATTGCTCTACGGCCTGGGCGTATTCCTGCTGAAGGATTTCATCAACTACTGGTCCCATCGCGCCTTTCACACCCGATGGCTCTGGGCCTTCCACAAAGTCCATCATTCGGCGCGTGTCCTCGTACCCGCGACCGCCAGCCGGGTGCATTTCGTGGAAAAGGTCGTGGAAAAACTCTCTTCCACAATCGTCATCAGCCTCTATGCCGGCGTCGTCTGGTACGCCTGTGGCGGGGAAGTCAGCCGCTACACGTTGTTCGGCGTGACGTACATGGTGTTCATCCTCAACGGTCTGGCGGCGAACCTGCGTCACAGCCACGTATGGTGCTCGTTCGGGCCGCTGGTCGAACATGTGCTGAACAGCCCGGCCCAGCACCAGATTCATCACAGCGATGCACCGCGACACTTCAACAAGAACTTCGGCGTCAACATGTCACTGTGGGACTGGATGTTCGGCACGCTGTACGTGACCACGTCGAAGCCAGAAGCGCTGCGGTTTGGCATCGGCGACAAGGACCGAGACCTGTATGGGTCGATCTACAACCTGATCGTCACGCCATTTGTGGAAGTCGCCAGCAAGGTCCGTCCGGCGAAACCTTTGGGCGATGCCAGCCGCTTCGGATCGCTGCCTATGGCTACCTTGGGCTGGGCGCGATGGCAGCCTTCTCGATCGCCGCCAGCATATGAGGCACGGCATAAGCCGTGTACCAATGCTTCATCCCTTCAATGGCGGTGTTGGCCGGAGCACTGTCCTGAGCCCCCACAAGTTCTGCACACGCCTGCGCCATGGCGACCAGAATCCGCGCAGCCTCTGGCACATAAGGCAGATCATGCCCGGCGTCGTGTCGCTCGCGAATGATCTGGTAGCGGATATTCTCCGGCAAAGTCCAAGCGCTGATCAGAAACTCCTGAACCGAGTAATCGACCCCCTTGATGTTCACCGTCGCGTCACGATGTTTTTCGCTGAACCCCGCCGCCTCGATCTGCTCGCAGCTGTCGATCGCCGTGTTCATCATGTCTCGAATTTGTTGCCAGTCAGTCTTCATTTGAACTCCGTTTCTTGAGGGGATTGGACAAGATCAAAAAATCGCAGGCTCATTGCACTCAAGGAGCTGTCGAGTGCAACGAGGCTGCGATCTTTTGATTTTTGGATTAAGCCATCACGCCGGAGATTCGATTCGATCCAACACCCGATTCACCACCAACTCGCCCAGCATGATGACCTGCGCAATGCCCAGCAACGCATTACGCGACGTCCCTTCCAGATGATCCACCAGATCGGTAGCCATCACATTCGCCGACGCCAGAGACTCGCAGGCATAGGCCAGCAGGGTTTCGTTATCGAGGTCGGGGTTGACGGTGAAGAAGGTGCAGAGTTTGTGCGGGGTGGCTTTGATGTCGGCGATAGAAGGCGCGCGATTGGCTGCGTTGTGGGGATTCTCTGAATCGGGATTTTCACTGGGTGCTACCGGATCGGTAGCCGGCGGATTGGGCGTTACCTTGGGCATGGATGAAACTCCAGGTTAGGAATGTGGAGCCATCAACCTCGCTACCAAACGAGGGTGGCGGCCATACGTAGGTTGGTAGACCGGTACACCTGGAAAACCCGGCGCGTCCGAGGACGCCCTGCGCATGGCCACCATAAATACAGAGGATCAAAAAAGCCTCCGATCTAGATCGCGCTATGCACCAGGTACCGGGCTACCAAACCCAATCGCTGTTTTTCAGCGACCGACAAACGATAGAGCCCGCACCCAAGGCGCACAAGCCGGCGGATTCTGGCGTACCTGTAGGCATCCACGCAAGGCGCTGTAGCTTTCAAGAAGTGATCGTCCTACCGATTAAACAAGCCCCTCAAAACGACGACCCGCGCACCAACGCCATCACCAGCATCAGCCCCGCATTCTCCAGATACACAGGCCCCCCGTGGGAGCGGGCTTGCTAGTGACGGGGCCCAAACAGCCCACACAAATAAAAAATCCCACCTAAAGACTTCATCAAAACGCGAGTTTTCCTACAGCTACCGTGCACCAAAAATCGGGAGGCTTCAAAAGATCGCAGCCTCGTTTCACTCGACAGCGCCTACAGAGTGAAAGGAGGCTGCGATCTTTTGATCTATCATTCCCGGATCACCCCCCCCCCCCGTACGGAGACGATCAACATGCCCCTCCAAATCCAGCGCGCCGACGCCAGTCACCTCGACCTCATCGCCCCTCTATTCGATGCCTATCGCGGTTTCTACGGCCAACCTTCAAACCTGCCCCAGTCCCGCGACTTCATCGCCGAGCGCATTGCGCGGGATGAGTCGGTGATTTTCTTCGTTCAGGACGAGGCGGGTGAGGCGCTGGGATTTGTGCAGTTGTTCCCGACGTTTTCCTCCATCGATGCGCACCGCACCTGGTTGCTCGGGGACCTGTTCACAACGCCCAACGCGCGAGGTCGCGGGGTGGGGACGCTGTTGATGAACACGGCGCGATCGTTCGTCGTGTTGTCCGGCGGTAAAGGCATGACGCTGGAAACCGCCACAGATAACTTCAGCGCGCAGCGGTTGTACGAGTCGTTGGGCTATGTGCGTGACACGGGTTACTACACCTATTGTCTCGATTTGAAGCAGGGCTGAGGTTCAACGCTGCGGCAGGCCCCAAGGTTCGCGTAACTGCTCGTATTGCGCTTCGGGCATTTGCACCAGCAGCGGCGTTTCGCGAGGGTCCAGCCAGTTGAACAACCGGGAAATATCCGCCTGATCCATGGCCGTGCAGCCCGCCGTCGGGGCGGTGTGGGCGCGCCAGATGTGGAAGAAAATGCAGGATCCGGCGCCCGGCATCGCCGGGGTGTTGTGATCGATGACGATGCCTTTGCGGTACAACACATCCTCATTGCGCATGTGTTCGGAACTGCTCCAGTCCTTTGAAATCACCGAGCCATCGACCAGTTCGTTGTAGCGACTGGATTGGCTGTCATCCACGCATTCGGTGGTCGGCGTGAGGGCGAGGTAGGGCAGTTTTGTCTGCGCAACCGGATCAAAGCCGAATGCCGTTCCGAGCTTGAAGACCCCGGCAGGTGCTTTCCCGTCGCCTTCGCGTTTGACCGGACCTTCGCCGGGTTCAAAGAGTCCCTTGCCCCAGGCCATTCCGGTTTTGCCGAGCACCACCGCAAAGGCGTCGCCGGACTTTTTGAAGGTGCTGCCGTCGCGCTCATAACGCTGGGCGCTGCCCTGGATGTCCTCCCAGTTTTTCGACGTGACCACGATCAACTGCTGGCTGGCGTCGACCACATCGCGGGTGGCCAGGGGCGTGATGGGGAAATCCATGACCTCTTTTTTGGCGACCTCGCCCGCGTAGGTGAAATGCCACCACTCTTTCGAATACCCGCTAAATCCTTCTTTTTCCATCGCACGGGTCAAGCGCTGCCGATTGGCCTTCGCCGTTGCGTTGATCGTCGGGTTGTCAGGGTGAGCGCGCTCGTCGAAGCAATCGAAACCGGTGCCCATATCGACCCCGCCGTCATGCCAGCGCTGCTCGTAAGGCGCCGTGCAATCGACCGGTGCGGCCGCGGGCGTCCATTTGTTGGCAGGCAGCGCCTGCGGCCCGGTCAGGGTCAGGTCCACGGTTGAGCCTTTGGAATGCCCCGACACCCGCGCCACATAACCCAGGCGCCAGAAATCCTGCTTGTCCACGCGGGGGTAGAACTCGGCCTTGCGCGGATCCCCCGGTTCGGTCGCGAACCGGCCCATGTCCGCCACGGCGCGGCTCGGGCGATAGCAATCGAAAACCTTCAAGCCATAACCCTCGGCGCGCAATGCCGTCTGCACCCGGGCGAGCGCCTTGGCCGTTTCCACCGTCAGCAGGCACTCAGCGGCGTCATATCCGGCAAGCGGATGACCGGTGAAGTTGTGAGCGCTGGCGTAGCGGACATCCTGCTCGATGCCGGGATCGATCGTGCGCAAATAGACCATGTGATCGGGCCGGTTCTCGGCACCGGCCATGGTCGCGAGGGCGAGGCCCAGCAGTAGCAGCGAGGAAAAAAGTGAGGTATTCGGGCGCATGGTCAGGGTGGCTTCCGGTGGATATGATGGGCCGCTTGGCTCAGTGGAGCTTAGCCTTTGCAACGAATTCAAGGAGATATCAATGGACGCATGGACACTGCACTGGCTGGAAGCTTCGGGAAACCTTGACGACTTTCGAACCGAGGTGATTGGCGAATTCGCCGCCGCTTACCAATCCATTTCCCGGCTGATGCCAGCGCCACGGCTGGATATCCTGATCCAGACGCTGCCCGGCGAAACCATCCCGGAAATGGGCCTTGTCGGGCGAGCCGTTCGCAGCACCCTGTTTTCGATGACCCTCGATCCCGACAACCCGAACTTCCTCGCAAGCCTGCGCAACGGCACGCTGCACCGACAAATCATCCATGAGGTTCATCATTGCCTGCGCATGGCCGGCCCCGGCTACGGCTGGACGCTGGGTGAAGCCTTGGTCAGCGAAGGGCTGGCGGGCCAGTTTGTCGGTCATCTGCTCGGTAGCGAGCCGGAGCCCTGGGAAAGAGCCGTCACACCGGCCGAGCTCCTGCAAATACCAATAGAGCCGCAGACCCTCGACTCTACGCATTACAACCACAGCGAATGGTTCTTTGGGTTCGGTGCTTACCCGAGATGGCTGGGCTACACCTTGGGTTATCAGATGGTTGAACAATGGCTGGCATCGACAGGCGACATCGATGTCGCCACCTGGATCAATGTCCCCGCGCGCACCATCATCGATTCAGCCATTGAGGCGCGGCGGGGATCACTGGAAACCTGAGTTTTCAGCAACAGGCTTGCCGCCATCGCGGGCAAGCCACGCTCCCACAGGATCCAGGCACAGCACAAAATCCTCAGCCAGCCACAATCCCTGTAGGAGTGAGCCTGCTCGCGATGAGGCCAGAACAGGCCACCGCATCATCACCTACTGCTGCTGATCCCCAAACACCGGCCGGAAAAAACTGCGTTCATAACTCAGGATGCACTTTGTCTCTTCGGCGTACTGGAACGCCGCGATGCACGCCGCGTCCTTCATGGAGTCCTGCCGGTAGCGCTCGTAATCCGCAAGGCTGGGAAAGGTGAACATGGCCATGGCGATGTTGTTGGCGCCCTCGGACGGCAGGAAGTAGCCGTGATGCTGTCCGCCGAATTTCTCCACCAGTGGAATCCACAAGTTTGCGTAGTGTTCGAACGCCTTGATCTGGTAGGGATCAAGCACATACCTCAGATAGCAAGTGACCACGTTTTTTCCTCTTGAATTAGGTGCCCTGACAGGCACTCATTGCCGCAACGGCTGGCTCTGTATACGTCATCCCTGAAGATGAGTGATCAGGGTGCAATAGATTCACGAATCGCTGCAATGGTCTTCTCCGGCGCTTCTTCCATTAACCAGTGACCGGCGCTCAGCAGGACACGGAACAAGTCGTGAGCCTGCCATGGGTCTTTACCTTGAAAACCTTTTCGCCCCCGCGACACATGCAATCACTGCAACGGTCACGCCCAGCATGCCCAGGCTGACATGTTCATGCAGCAGCGTTGCCGCCAGTGCCAGGCCGAAAAACGGCTGCAATAATTGAAGTTGGCCGACCGCGGCGATGCCGCCCTGTGCCAGCCCGCGATACCAGAACACGAAACCGATCAACATGCTGAACAGCGACACGTACGCCAGGCTGAACCACGCGGGCATGGTTACTCCCGAGAAGGAGGTCGGCGCCAGCCACCAGGCCAGTGGTGCCATCACCGGCAGCGACAGCACCAACGCCCAGCAAATCACTTGCCAGCCGCCGAGTGTTCTGGACAACTTCGCTCCTTCGGCATAACCCAGCCCGCAGGCGAGGATCGCCAGCAGCATCAACAGGTCTCCGATCGGCGACGCGGTGAGTCCCTGGGACAACGCGAAGCCCACCACCAGCAGGCTGCCCAGAATCGAAAACAGCCAGAACACCGGACGCGGACGCTCGCCACCGCGCATCACGCCGAACACCGCCGTGGCCAACGGCAGCAGACCGACAAAGACAATCGAGTGCGCCGACGTTACGTACTGCAACGCCAGCGCTGTCAGCAACGGAAAGCCTAGAACGACGCCCAAGGCCACGATAGCCAAGGGCAACAGTTGCGACCGGGCAGGGCGCTGCTCCTTGAACACCAGCAACAGGCACACCGCCAGGACGGCGGCGATGCTGGCGCGGGCAACCGTCAGGAAGACCGGGTCAAATTCCAGGACGGCGACCCGAGTGGCAGGCAGCGAACCGCTGAAGATCAGCACGCCGATAAACCCGTTGAGCCAGCCGCTCGCGGTCTTTTCCAGGGGAAGGTTTTGCAGGTTCGATGCGCGTTCCATTTCGTCAGTCTCACATTTGCAGAACGCCATCCTAGGGACGAGAATAAAGACAATCAAAAAATTGTCATGGATACATCCCGATGCCCCGATCCCGCTACAAATCACTGGTCGATGCGTTCGCTGCCGATATCCGCGCTGGCCGATTACTGCCGGGCACACGGCTGCCCACCCACCGTGAACTGGCGAGCCGTGAAGGGCTGGCGCTGGTAACGGCCAGCCGCGTCTATGGCGAGCTGGAGGCCATGGGCCTGGTCAGTGGGGAAACGGGCCGGGGCACGTTCGTCAGGGAGACCTCGCTGCCCCCCAACCTGGGCATCGATCAGCAAGACGTGGCCGCCGGGATGATCGACCTCAACTTCAATTATCCCTCGCTGCCGGGCCAGGGTGATTTGTTGCGCAGTGGCCTGCGCCAACTGGCGGCGGGCGGCGATCTGGAGGCCTTGTTGCGCTATCAGCCACACGCGGGGCGCTTGCACGAGCGCGTGTCGGTGGCGCGGCATTTGGGCGCTCGGGGGCTGACGGTCGGGGCCGAGCAGGTGCTGATGGTCAGCGGGGCCCAGCACGGGTTGGCGGTAACGATGATGGCTTTTCTCAAGCCCGGCGACGTGATTGCCGCAGACGCGCTGACCTATTCCGGTTTCAAAGTGCTGGCCGAAGCACTGCACCTTGAAATCGCACCGATTCCTGCCGCTGAAAGTGGCCCCAATCTCGATGCGCTGGAAAAACTCTGCCGCAGTCGGCGCGTGCGGGCGGTGTACACCATGCCGACGATGCACAACCCCTTGGGCTGGGTAATGAGCGCGGAACAACGCGAACACTTGGTAGCCCTCGCGCGCAAGCATGACCTATTGATTATCGAGGACGCTGCCTATGCTTTTCTGGCCGAAAACCCGCCGCTGCCCGTGGCGGTATTGGCGCCGGAGCGAACCGTTTACGTCTCCGGTTTATCCAAGAGCATCGCCACCGGCTTGCGCGTGGGTTTCGTTGCCGCGCCGATCGAAAAAGTCGCCGCCATCGAACGAACAATCCGGTCGACCACCTGGAACACACCGGGTGTGATGACGGCCATTGCCTGCGCCTGGCTCGACGACGGCACCGTCATGCAGCTGGAGGAGGAAAAGCGCCGGGATGCCCAGGCCAGGCAGATCATCGCGGCACAAGCGCTGGACGGTTTGCGTTGCGTCACCCATCCGTCGTCGTATTTCCTGTGGCTGCCGCTGTCGGAGGACGCCAGGGCGGATCAGATTACCAAGGCGTTGATGGAAGAAAATATCGCCGTTTCAACCGCCGAACCCTTCGCCACTTCGGTGCACGTACCCCATGCGATTCGCCTGGCACTCGGGTCGGTGGATATCGATACGCTCAAGGCGGCGTTGGCGAGGGTGAAATGGATGGTGGAGGCGTATTCCTGATTAGCCACACCACTTCACCCTGTAGCAGCTGCCGATCCCACCACCGTCCCCTGTAGCAGCTGCCGAGCCTGCGAGGCTGCGTTCGGCTGCGCAGCAGTCGCAATCCGGGAGATACGGTTTACCTGAAAGAATGCGGACCCAGGATTTACGACTGCTTCGCAGCCGAACGCAGCCTCGCAGGCTCGGCAGCTGCTACAGGTTTTGCGGTTGCTGCAGATGCGCAAGATCAGGCAACCGGAGCACTGCGAAACCGCAGAATCCGCGCACCGTCATAAGGATCAATCAGATAGTGCGCCTGCACCCCAAATGTGTCCTGCAGGCGTTGCGGAGTCAGCACTTCAAACGGATTACCCAACGCCACCAGCCGGCCTCGCTCCAGCACCGCCAGGCGATCACAGCCGAGTGCCTGATTGAGATCGTGAAGGGCGATCACCGTCGTCACCGGCAGCGCATGCACCACTTGCAAAATCGCCAGCTGGTGCTGGATGTCCAGGTGATTGGCCGGTTCGTCCAGCAACAGAATGTGCGGTCGCTGGGCCAGGGCGCGGGCGATGTGCACGCGCTGCCGTTCGCCCCCCGACAAGCTGCGCCAGGTACGGGTTTTCAAGTGGGTGGCATCGACATCATGCAGCGCTTGCTGGACGATCGCGTCGTCCTCGCGCGACCACGGACGCAACGCCGACAGCCAGGGCGTTCTTCCCAGTGAAACGGCATCGAGCACACTGATCGAATCATCGGTATCCGCCTGCTGCTCAACCACAGCAAGGATCTGCGCGACCGTGCGGCGCGACAAGTCCTTGAGGCGCTGTTCACCCAGCCGGACCTCGCCCCGAGTGGGCACCCGCACACCCGCGAGCAGCTTGAGCAGGGTGGATTTGCCCGAGCCGTTCGGCCCGACGACACCCAGGGTTTCTCCGCGCCGAATGTCCAGGTGGATGTCGTGCAGCAGCTGCGCATCACGGACATTGAAGCCCAGCCCCGTACAGCTCAATACAGACTCACCGGCACTCATCGCGCATTCCTCCGACCGACCAGGATCAGCGCAAACACCGGCGCACCCACCAGCGCGGTAATCACCCCGACCGGGATGACCTGGCCCTTGATCAACGTCCTCGACAGCACGTCAGCGGCAATCAGGAACAGCGCACCTCCGAGCGCGCTGTAAGGCAGCAAGCGCGCATGTCGAGTCCCCAGCAGCAGGCGCACGGCATGGGGAATCACCAGCCCGACGAACCCGATGGAGCCGACAATCGACACCATCACCGCCGTCACCAGCGCCGCGCACCCCACCAGCAAAAACTGCACCCGGCGTACCGCAATGCCGAGCGACGCAGCGGAGTCGACACCAAACGTGAAGGCGTCCAGCGCTCGCCGGTGCCACAGGCACACCGCGAGACCGAGCAACGCCACGGGCACCGACAACCACACCGATGGCCAGCGCACGCCACTCAGATTGCCCAGCAGCCAGAACATGATGCCGCGCGCCTGTTCGGAACTGGCCGACTTGGTGATCAGAAACGCCGTGAGCGCATTGAACAACTGCGAGCCGGCGATTCCCGCCAGAATGATCTGCCCGGTGCCACTGGACGATCCGCTGACACGCGCCAGCAGAATCACCAGGGCAAAGGCCGCAACCGCGCCGGCGAACGCCCCGGCGGACAACGAAACCGCGCCAGCCCCCACACCCAGCAACGCCACCAGCACGGCACCTGTGGACGCGCCGGCGGAGATGCCGAGCAGGTAAGGATCAGCCAACGGATTGCGCAACAACGACTGCAGGATCACCCCGCAAGTCGCCAGCCCGGCGCCACAGGCAGCGGCCACCAGTGCGCGGGTCAGGCGGTAGTTCCAGACGATGCCTTCGTCGATGGGATCAAGCACATGCCCGGCCGCCCACAGCTTGTTGGCCAACACCTGGAACACCACGCCCGGCTCGATCGGCGTTTCACCAATGGCCACGCCAGCGATCACTGCCAGCAGCAGTGTCACGAACGCCAGCAGCGTGCGAATCAACGTCCTGGTCATTGCGGCAGGTCGTAGCCATTGATGGCGGTCGCCAGTGTTTCAAGGCCATCGAACATTCTGACGCTGGCCTGCATCGCCATGGCGTCGAGGATAATGATCCGGTTGTTTTTCACCGCGTCCATGTTGCGCGTCACCGGGTCACTGCGCAGGAATTGCAGTTTCTTTTCATGATCGTCAGCAGGGAATCGTCGGCGGTCCATACGTGCAATCACCAGGAACGTCGGGTTGGCCTTGGCGATGGTTTCCCAGCCCACAGTCGGCCATTCCTCGTTGGACTCAACGACGTTGCGCACGCCCAAGGTGTTGAGCATGAAATCCGGGATGCCCTTGTGGCCGGCGACGTACGGGTCGATGTCGAGGCTGGCGCTGGAGAACCAGAACAGCGCGCTGGTGTGCTTCAGGTCCTTGTTCTGCACCGTGGCCATCGACTTCGCCAGGCTGGCCTTGAGTTCGGCGTTCAACTGCTCGCCACGGGCCTGAACATCAAAGATCTGCGCCAATTGGCTGATGCTTTTGTAGATGCTGTCGATGCGAAACGCCTCCAGCCGCGTGCCATCGGCGCCGACCAGGTTGTCTTTGGCTTCGCAATCGGAGGGCATCAGGTAGGTCGCAATATTCAGCTCATGAAACTGCTCGCGAGTGCCCACTGCGCCTTGCGGACCGACCATCCATTCCAGCTCCACCGCCACCAGTTCAGGACGTTTGCCGATCACCGCTTCGAAACTCGGCTCGTTGTCGGCCAGGCGTTCGATCTTGTCGTTCTCGGCTTTGTACGTGGCCAGGACATCGTTGAACCACAGCGATGTGCCGACCAGCTTGTCGCTCAAACCCATGGCATAGAGCATTTCAGTGCCGGCCTGGCCAATGGTCACGGCCCGGACAGGCGCGTGCTGGAACGTCAGCGTGCTGCCGCAGTTTTCGACGGTGAGGGGGTACTGAGTCGGGGTCGCCTGGGCGAGGGCACAAAAGCCCAGGCCCGATAGGAGGGTGGAGAGGAGGGTGGCGAAGCGGGGCAGCAGCATGGGGCGATCTCCATTTGAACCGTACAGGGGAGCCGAGGTATACGGTCTGGAAACACATCATCGAACGCTGCTGCAAAGGCAGTGCAAGGCCGATCACCGAAGTGACGCACGCGGCAAGGATGTCCTTCCCGGACACCCCGCCGGTTAGTGATTTGCTTGGCCGGCAGGTCTCCTGACTGATGCGTCATCGCCTGGCCCCGGCCTTCCCGGGGATGATCCCAGTGGCGTTCGTGGAGCAGGCTCAGCATCTACAGTTGCGGGGGCAGTTCCGTTTGATGCTGTGTGAGCATCACGGATTCCCTATTAATCCCATGTGGAAACCGGCGGCGGCATGGTAGTCGATCAGACCGTCCGAGGGGAACCTGTCTAACCCCGATGCACCCAGATCCACTGTAGGAGCAAAGCGTGCTCGCGATGGCGTCCTCATGAACGACCGTTTTTTCCGGATGTACCCCGATCAACTGTAGGAGTGAGCCTGCTCGCGATGACGGCCTCATGGCCGATGAGTATCCCCTGATGCACCCGGATCAAACTGTGGGAGCTGGCTTGCCAGCGATGGCGGCCTGACAGCCGATGAGTATCTCCCTGATGTACTCGGATCAAACTGTGGGAGCTGGCCTGCCGGCGATGGCGCCCTCATAGCCGATCGATATTTGCTGATGTACCCGATCAAACTGTGGGAGCTGGCTTGCCAGCGATGGCGGCCTGATCGGCGGTGAGATTCTTGCTGGTGTCCATATCCATTTCTGCGGTTACGGCGGCTATTGGTTTCGCCCTTACGGCGAGTCACTTGGAAGAGCCCCAAGTAACCAAGGGCTCTTGCCCCTTTCGTGCGGTGCCTCGCTGAGGCTCGGCATACCCTCGCTCCGGTCCTGCTCCGTGGGCCCGCCGCCATCGGCCATCCATGGCCGGGGGCGGCTAACCCGGCATCCATGCCGGGTTGCCCACTGCGCAGAACCTGCGCTCGGCCTTACGAGGGGGCAAGAAGATCAAAAGCAAATCAAAAGCAGATCAAGTGCAGATCAAGTGCAGATCAGAAGCCGACCGAACTGCGTTTTTTCCACGTATTGGGTGCGTTTGCCGTAGGCCTCAATCACTCACCTTGATCGCCTCAACATCCCCCAAAGCGCTGTAATGCTTACGCAGCTTGCGCAGTTCCCGACTGCCCATTTTGTCCAATGACAAAGTCGCGTTCTGTGCCTCCTGAGTGGCTCGAATCAACTCGTCGATTTTCAGATGCAAGATATCGTTGTCGCGGTTTTGGGTGTTCTGGATGAGGAAGACCATCAGGAACGTGATGATCGTGGTGGAGGTGTTGATGATCAGTTGCCACGTGTCGTTGTAGTGGAAATAGGGACCTGTGAGCGCCCATACGATGATCAGGACAATGGCGGTGAGGAAGGTTTTTGAGCTGCCGGCTCGATTGGAGAGTGCCTGGCAGAATTGTGCGAATTTCATGAATGCCTACTCTTGCGATGGTCAGTGATAGACCGCAGTGATTCTTTGAAATTCTTTTTACTTCTCCTTTGTCCGTGAGCGTTTCCTCCCGTGTATCCGAGGGCTCACGTCGCTCATCATTTTGTTGGAACTCCTTTCAACGTCGCTCCGTCATCTGAACTGAGGGGGGCTGCGAGCGCTCGTGGCGTACCCGATAACGCTTTTTTTGAACAGCGAGGGACGTCATGAATAGTTCAGACAGCAGGACTGACGGTCAGACCGATCGTCAGGACTCCGGAAGACCGGAAGCCGATTTTCAACATTTGAAGGAGGGCGTTACCGAGGCCCTGGGTGATGCGCGCCAGCAGGGGGATGTGCAGTTCGGGCAGTACCGTGACACAGCGGCAGACCAGATCGAGGCACTGGCCCAGGGGGCGAAATCTTTCGTCTCCGAGATTGAAAGCAAGGACACGCTCGGCATGTCCGATTACCTGGCCGACATGGCCGAGTCCATGAGCGGGCTGGCCGGTAATCTGCGTGGCAAAAGTGCCGAACAGCTGCTGCACGATGCAGCCAATCTGGCGCGCAGCAACCCCACGCTGTTCATTGCCGGCAGTGTTGCCCTGGGCTTCGGCCTGTCGCGATTCCTGAAAGCGGGCACGTCTGCGGCCTATACCACCACCCGCGACAGTGACCCCGCCATGGGCAGCTCCAATCCTCCTTCCGGTGGTTTCGGGGCGCAGCGACCGTATGAAACGTCTGTCCCGCCACGCACCGATTCGGGTGCTGGCTTGGCCACCGGCATCACGCCAGCCTCGCCAAATGAGCAAGACCACCCTTCGGACTTCGCAACGCCTGCCAGACCAACGTCCGACTTCAACGGAGCATTGTGATGAACAGAGAAGATACTGAGTTGCCGGGCTCAAGACCGGTGCCTGCGGTCGATACTGACGCTTCGGTGGTGGGGCTGTTGCGGCAGTTGTCGCGGGAAGTGCCTGCGCTGTTTACCAAGGAGCTGGCGTTGGCCAAAGCCGAACTTCAGGCCAGCCTCACGACACTCAAGGCCGGTATTGCCGGCGTCGCCGGCGGTGCGATTGTGCTGTTGGCCGGGTTCATCATCTTGCTGATGTCGGCGGTCTACGCGTTGGCCATGGTGATGGCGCCGTGGCTGGCGGCGTTGATCGTCGGGGTCGTGGTGATGATCATCGGGTTCGCCATGTTGCAGTCAGGAAAAAAACAATTCGAGCCGTCCCGCTTCAAACCGGATCGCACACTGGACGCGCTGAATAAAGATCAGGAAGCGCTGCGGAGGAAAGTCTCATGAACAGTGAATTCGAACTTGAGTCGGAAAAAAGCCCGGAAACGATCGAGCGTGAAATCGACGCGCAGCGTGCCAGTATCGGCAACATCGTGGACGCACTGGAGAGCAAATTCACTCCGGGGCAGATGTTCGATCAGGCGCTGGGTTTGATGCAGAGCAATGGCACAGTGTTCCTGTCCAACCTGGGGACCAGCGTGCGCAACAATCCCGTGCCCGCCGTGCTGACGTCGGTGGGATTGTTGTGGTTGATGATGAGTCAGAATCGTCCACCTGCACCGCGTCCCGGCTATAAGGTCGGGCCGGATCAGAACACCGGCGAGTGGGCCGATGGCCTGGCGGACGGCATCGACAGCGCGCGTCACCATTTGCACGACACCGCCGACTCGCTCAAGGAGGGCTATCAATCCGTCAAAGGCAAAGCGGCGAACCTGACCGATAACCTGGGCGCCGCCACCGATAACATCAGCCACGCCATGCATGATGCGAGCGATCGGTTGGTGCACAGTACCCAGGTGATGAGCAATCAGTTCACGCAGTTGTTGAAGGAACAGCCTTTGATGGTCGCGGCTGCGGGTATCGCATTAGGGGCCATGTTGGGGGCTGCGTTGCCGTCGACGGCGACCGAACAACGCTATCTCGGCAAGACCAGTGCGGGACTGACCGATAAGGTCAAACAACAGGCTCGCGAGGGCTTCGAAGCGGTCCGCGATACCGTGACCAAAACCACTGATCATTCGGATGAGGATGTAAACGCGGGAGGGCAACAACGTACTGCCAGCGATACTCCAGCTGACCTGTCGCGAGGATTGGGTACCTCTTGAAAAACCCGACGCGGGAGGCCTGCAATGGCCTCCTGCGTCAAGTGGGGGATCAGTTGCCGTCGGCAACCTTGCGTTCTATCTCGTCCACTTTTCGATTGAGCTCTTCAGCGTCCTGCTCTTTGGTTCGGGTCGAGGAGGGCGTGATGGCTTCATCGACGCCTTTGGTGTCGCTGTCGGGGTCCTCTAGGTCTCTCTCAACCACGTTCACCGGTTTGCCGGACGTATCCTGTGGCGGAGCGTTTGACGTTGCAGGTGCTTTGCCATCGGTATAACGGTCGTCGTTGTTCATGTCGTTACCTCCAGTTGTCTGTTCATTGGATGCAGCGACAAGGCTGGAGTTCGAGATTTTTTGCGGTGGGGCCGTAATCCATCAACCAACGTTCAAAGAGATGTTCCTGCGCAGGCCTCAGGCGAAAATCCCCAGGAGAATGGTCGCCAGAATCACCGTCGAAGCACCGCCGATGCGTGTTGAAATCTGCGCGAACGGCATGAGTGACATGCGGTTGGCCGCCGACAGGATAGCAACCTCGCAGATCTTGCATCAAGAGCGGTTAAGTGAAGGCGTTGCGCACGTAATGTGAATAATAGGATGGCAATTTAGGGTGCAGCTCAGCGCCGCGTGTAAACCACCATCAATACGGCGCCGTCGACCGAACCAGCACTGTGGGCCGCATCGGGGGCGCGGCAACAGTAATCGCCGACGTTCAGCGTTCGATTCTGATCGAAGAACGAGCCCTGGAGGACGAACAACTGCTCCAGCTCTCCTTCATGGGTATGGCTGGCGGCATGAGCGCCGGGGTCGACCTTCATCAGCATGGTTTTTTCACCGCGCGAGGCGTCCTCGAACAGCGGTTTGATCCAGAACCCTGGCGTGGTGGTGGGCTGCCAGTCATCGGTGTCCGCGCAGTAATACTGCGAGCCTGCCACCGGTCCTTGAACGCCGTTTTTGCCGGCGATTTTCCAGGAGGGGGTGTCTTTGTTTGGCATGAGTGTTTACCTCTATGGTCTTCGTAGCTGGCGCAGCCTGCAGCCTGAACTCTGAACTCTGAACTCTGAACTCTGAACTCTGAACTCTGAACTCTGAACCCTGAACCCTGAACCCTGAACCCTGAACCCTGAATCCTGCACCCTGCACCCTGTGGCGAGGGGATTTATCCCCGTTGGGTCGCGCAGCGGCCCCAGAATCTTTACGACTGCTGCGCAGCCGAACGGGGCGGTGCGACGTTTCGCTAAATCCCCTCGCCACAGGATGCAGGCTTCACCAGCTGCTGCAGGAATCTCGTCGTTTATAGATCCTTGACCAACCTTAACGCATCGTAAATCGCTGCGTGGGTATTGCGCGCAGCAACCGCATCACCAATTCGAAATAACTGAAACCGCCCCTCGGGATGCGTCACGACCTGTTGGGGATTGCCGACGATCAAATCGTGATGCTCAACCACGCCACCATTGCTGGAGGCGGGTTTCAATTCGAAATACAGCTCGTCCAGAGGGCGGGTGCCATGGTTGATCACCACCTGATCGACCCGTCGAACCTTGCGCGCACTGCCATAGTCACTGTCGATGGTCGCCAGCAGGTCTGTTCCGTCGCGCTCAACGGAAAGCAGGCGGAAGGTCACGGTGAAGGTCGTGTCCAGCGCTTGCAGCGAGCGCATGTAGGGCACCAGATTCATCGCCATGACTTCCGGGGCGAAGGTTCGGTCCGGCGTCATGATCTCGATCTTTGCGCCGCTCCTGGCGATGAATTCTGCCGCTTGCAGTGCGGCGTGGTCGCCGGCGTCATCGAACAGCAAAACATTGCGCCCAGGCTTCACGTCCCCGGAAATAATGTCCCAGGTCGAGACCACCAGCTCATTGCCGCTCGAGAGAATCTCGGTGTGGGGCAGGCCGCCGGTGGCGATGATGACCACGTCTGGGTTCTCGTCGTGGACAGTGCTGGCCTCGGCCCAGGTGTTGAAGTGGAAGGTGACACCCCGCGCCATGCACTGGGCCATGCGCCATTCGACGATGCTGATCATTTCCCGCCGGCGCTCGGACTGCGCCGTCAGCCGAACCTGTCCGCCCGCCTGGTTGGCGGCTTCGAACACCACCACCTCATGACCACGCTCGGCCGCCACCCGCGCGGCTTCCAGCCCGGCGACACCCGCGCCGACAATGACGATTTTGCGTTTCTTTGCTGCCTTTGGAATGTCGTGGGGCAGGGTGGTTTCCCGGCCGGTGGCTGCGTTGTGGATGCAATAAGCTGCGCCGCCCTGGTAAATCCGGTCGAGGCAATAGTTGGCGCCGACGCAAGGGCGGATATCTTCTTCCCGACCTTCGATGATCTTGCGCACGATATGGGGATCGGTCATGTGCGCGCGGGTCATGCCGACCATGTCGACCTTGCCCGAGGCGATGGCATGGCGGGCGGTGGCCACGTCGGGAATCTTCGCGGCGTGGAAGGTCGGGAAGTCGGTGGCGGCGCGGATTTCTCCGGCGAAATCCAGGTGCGGGGAGTTGCGCATGCCCTGGATTGGAATCAGGTCAGTGAGACCGGCGTCCGTGTCGATGTGCCCCCGGACGACGTTGAGAAAGTCCACCATGCCGCTGTCTTTCAAGCGTCTGGAGATGTCCAGGCCATCCGCGGGCGTCAGTCCGCCGGGCAATTGCTCGTCGCCGGTGTAGCGCACGCCGACGATAAATTCCTGGCCGACGCGCTGGCGAATGGCGCGCAGGATGTCGAAGGTGAAACGCAGACGGTTGTCGATCGACCCCCCGTACGGCGCATCCAGATCATTGGTCAGCGGCGACCAGAATTGATCCATCAAGTGCCCGTAGGCCTGCAGTTCGATGCCATCCAGACCTGCGAATTTCATCCGCTCCGCGGCGTCGGCGTAGTCCTTGATGATGCGCTCCACGTCCCAGTCTTCCATTTTCTTCGGAAAGGAACGGTGAGACGCCTCGCGCTCGAACGACGGCGACACCACAGGCAGCCAGTCACCTTTGTCCCAACGGGTGCGGCGACCCAGGTGCGTGAGTTGAATCATCACCGCCGCGCCATGTTCGTGGCAGGCGTCGGTCAGGTCCCTCATCCAGCCGACCACCTCATCCTTGTAGGCGAGGATGTTGTTGAACACCGGTGGGCTGTCCCGGGAAACCGCCGCAGAGCCGGCCGTCATGGTCAAGGCCACACCGGCCTTTGCCCGTTCGACGTGGTAGGCGCGATAGAGGTCCTTGGGCATGCCGTCCACGGGATACGCCGGTTCGTGGGCGGTGGTCATGATGCGATTGCGCAGTGTCAGGTGCTTCAACTGATAGGGCTGGAGGAGCGGATCATTCAGCATCGTCAAGACTCTCCGGAAGCGACAGCGGACCAGGTTTGAAATTACGTTAGGGTGAAATGTACACCTGTGTCAACAAGCTGGACACAGGTGTACATTTTACTTGCGTGACGTCGGATCAGCGACTAGGATCGAGCCATGAACGAACAAACCAAAGTGATGGACACAGGCTGGAGAGGGTCGCCGGAAGGGTGGCTCGATGCCGCGTACGAAAGCCTCACCGAGTGCGGTGTGGACACCGTGCGGGTGATGCCGCTGGCGAAAAAACTCGGGCTGTCGAGAACCAGCTTCTACTGGTTTTTCAAGGATCGTGAAGAGCTGCTCAGTGCGTTGATCGAACGTTGGCGGGTGAAGAACACCGGCAATCTGGTGGCCCAGACCGAGTGTTACGCCGAGAGCATTGCCGAGGCGATGCTGAACGTTTTCGACTGCTGGCTTAACCCGGACCTGTTTGATTCACAGTTCGAATTCGCCATGCGCAGTTGGGCCTTGCAGTCCGCTGAAGTGTCCGAGCACATCAGGGTGGCCGACATCGCCAGGCGCGAAGCCTTGATCCGCATGTTCGTGCGCTTCGACTACGACTTCAACGCCGCCGACGTGCGGGCTCGAACGATCTACCTGACACAGATTGGCTACATCAGTACCAATACCCGAGAGGACGTCGGGGAACGTATGCGGCGGATTCCCGAATACGTGAAGATTTTCACCGGCCAGGAACCCCTGGAGCGCGAATTGAAACGCTTCTACGCCCGCCATGGCTACGAGATGGACGAGGTGTCACCGGCGACTTCCGACTGACGAAGGCAGGTTCAAATGTTTGAAGAACCCACGATAGGCATTATCGGTGGATCGGGATGGCTTGGCCGTTCGATTGCCCTGACGATGCTCGAAAAGTCGTTTATCCGGCCTGAGTCGCTGGTCCTGTCGAACCGCAGCGCCCGCCATCCCTTATCGACGACCCAGTGGCCGCAGGTGACGGTCACGCAGGATAACCAGGCGCTGGTGGATCGCTGTGAGGTGGTAATCGTGTCGGTACGTCCGGAGCAATTTGCCCAAGTACGGATTGCAGCTCAAAACAGTCTGGTGATTTCCCTGATGGCCGGCGTGTCCGTGGACGAGGTGATGCAGCAAACCGGTAGCCGCCAGGTGATTCGCGCCATGGCCAATGCCGCCGCCGAGATCGGCAAATCCTATACGCCGTGGTTTGCCGCACCGGACGTCAGCGCCGAGCAAAAAACGTTTGCACAGCGGCTGTTCGAAACCTTCGGCAGCGCCGATGAAGTCTTCGAAGAGCACCAGATGAATTACCTGACGGCGCTGGTCGGAACCGGGCCTGCCTACCCCGCGTTGCTGGCGCGCAGCCTGTGTGACGACGCCTTGAGCCGAGGCCTGGCGCCTGATGTTGCCCGCCGTGCCGCACATGCCGTGGTCGTGGAAGCCAGCCAGCTGATCGGCAAGGAACACTCGGTCGACGAACTTCTG
Source organism: Pseudomonas sp. p50(2008) (assembly GCF_015351605.1). NCBI lineage: Bacteria > Pseudomonadati > Pseudomonadota > Gammaproteobacteria > Pseudomonadales > Pseudomonadaceae > Pseudomonas > Pseudomonas sp. p50(2008). The sequence goes on along the minus strand of NZ_JACMYF010000006.1, from coordinate 120,306 downwards.
GAGATGCTGAGCAGTTACCGCGGCGTCACCGCCGCGGGCCTCGAGGGCATGGTGACAAACGGTTTCGATAAAACAATAAAAGCAGGTCTGGACGCCGCGACACAGGTCGCACGTTCAATGAGTCCTTTTGCCCGTTCTGCTGACAAGAAAGAAGGTCCAATGACGCGGTAGTTGACCCTTCCTTAATTCCGGCCGCAATCGAGGGTGCGTTTATGAATGCAAAGTCTTTCTCGAAGACTGGACTGGCGCTGGCGATGGTCGCCTTCAGTGGCTGGGTAGCAGCAGCTGAGTGCGGGGATGTAACGATTGCCAACATGAACTGGCAATCCGCCGAAGTGATGGCCAACGTCGACAAGCTGATCCTGAATGCCGGCTATGGCTGTAACGCGGACCTGGTGACGGGCGATACGGTGCCCACCATCACCTCCATGGTCGAAAAGGGCCGGCCCGATATTGCGCCCGAGGGCTGGATCGACCTGGTTCCGGAGGTCGCCAAAACGGGCATACAAAGCGGCAACCTGATCCAGGCCGCCAACTCGTTGAGCGACGGTGGATCCCAGGGCTGGTGGATTCCGAAATACATCGCTGACGCTCATCCGGACATCAAGAGTTTCGACGATGTGAAAAAACACCCGGAACTGTTCCCGGCCCCAGACGACAAGAAAAAAGGTGCGATCTACAACGGCCCGCAAGGTTGGGGCGGCACTGTCGTCACCGCACAATTCTACAAAGCCTACGGTTTCGAGAAAGCCGGTTTTGAACTGGTCGACACCGGTTCGGCAGCGGCGCTGGACGGCTCTATCGCCAAAGCCTACGAACGCAAGGCGCCGTGGCTCGGATTCTACTGGGCACCCACGGCACTACTGGGCAAATACCCGATGGTGAAACTGGACAATGGCCATCCCGTGGACGCGGCGGAGTGGAAGCGATGCAACACGGTCGCCGACTGTCCTGACCCCAAACCCAACGGCTGGCCGATCGATCGGGTGTACACCCTGACCACCAAGTCCTTCGCCGCCCGCTCGCCGACCGTCATGGCGTACTTGAACAAGCGCGCCTGGTCCAACGAAACGGTGAACAAACTGATTGCCTGGATGACCGATAACCAGGCGACCGGTGAGGAGGGCGCGAAGTATTTCCTCAAAAATAACGAAGCGCTGTGGAGCCAATGGGTGACCCCTGAAGCGAGCGGCAAGATCAAAGCTGCGCTTTAATCCCATGAGTCGATGCAGCCCGATACGTCGAGCTGCATCGCACAGGGCGCCGATAAAAATAAGAACACCCATGTCTTGAATCGACTGCCAGGTCTTCAACAAAAGGGGAATCTCATGGAATGGCTATCAAGCTTTCCACACATGGAGGACGAACGGCTCCGGGCTTTGAAAAAGGCCATCGACGGAGCCTTTCGAAACTTCACCAGCACCTACGGCGATAGCTTCGAAAGCTTCTTCCAGCCGTTGCAGTACTTTCTGAATCAGGCCGAGCGATTCATGACCACCACGCCATGGCCGATCATTATTTTGCTGGTCGCCTTGATTGCCTGGTTTGGCAGTCGCAGCTGGAAAATCGTGCTGGGTTGCGTATTCACGCTGATGGCGATCGGGTACCTGGACATGTGGTCCGACACCATGAAGACGCTGTCGATGATCTTCGTGTGCACGGTGATTTCCATCGTTATCGGTTTACCGATGGGCATTGCCATGGCTCGCTCCAATCGACTGCGCAATCTGGTCAGTCCGATTCTGGACGTGATGCAGACGCTACCGAGTTTTGTCTACCTGATCCCAGTGGTGATGTTGCTGGGCATCGGCAAGGTCGCGGGTCTGATTGCGGTGGTGGTGTACGCCTTGCCGCCGATGATTCGCCTGACCAACCTGGGCATCCGCCACGTCGACGCCGAGATGCTCGAATGCGCCGACGCCTTCGGTTCGTCCAGTTGGCAGAAGCTGAAAAACGTCCAATTGCCGCTGGCGTTGCCCTCGATCATGGCCGGCATCAACCAGACCATCATGATGGCCCTGGCGATGGTGGTGATTGCCTCGATGATCGGCGTTCAAGGGCTGGGGCAACCGGTGCTCAAAGCCATTTCCAACCAGTATTTCACCCTGGGCATGTTCAACGGCCTGGCCATTGTCGGCATCGCAGTGATCTTCGATCGGGTCAGCCAGGCGTATGGCAGACGGCTGCAAAAGCATCTGGAGAAGGTTCATGGCCACTAATCCGAGCAGCGACTTTGGCATCGAAATCCGCCATCTGTACAAGATCTTCGGTTACCAGGCGCAGGCCAGTATCGAGCGGGTCAAACAGGGCATGAGCAAGTCCGAATTGTTGAGCAATCACAGCCATGTGCTGGGTTTGAAGGACATCAACATCAGCATGCCGTCCGGTGGGATCCAGGTGATCATGGGGCTTTCCGGCTCGGGCAAATCGACTTTGATCCGCCATATCAACCGGTTGATCGAACCCACCGCCGGTGAAGTCATCGTGGGGGGCGTTGATGTACTGAAAATGAACCGCAACGACCTTCGCGAATTCCGGCGGCATCATGTGTCGATGGTGTTCCAGAAGTTCGCGTTGCTGCCGAACCGGACGGTGCTCGACAACGCGGTCTACGGACTGGAAATCCAGGGCTTGCCCCGAGCTAAGCAACAAGAAATCGCCCGGCGCTGGCTGGATCGGGTCGGACTTCAAGGCTACGAGAATCACTACCCCAATCAGCTCTCCGGAGGCATGCAGCAGCGAGTCGGCCTGGCCCGGGCACTGGCCAACGATGCGCCGATCCTGTTGATGGACGAGGCCTTTTCGGCGCTCGATCCGCTGATCCGCATGGACATGCAATCGGTGCTGCTGGACCTGCAAAAAGAGATCCGCAAGACCATCGTGTTCATCACCCATGACCTCGACGAGGCGCTGCGCATCGGTGACCGCATCGCCATCCTGCGCGACGGTGAAGTGGTGCAGCAAGGCACCCGACAGGAGATCGTCATGAGCCCCGCCGACGACTACATTGCCAACTTCGTCAAGGAAGTGAACCGAGGACGGGTGATCAGCGTCGACGCGATCATGCGCCCTTTTGTACGGGTCAAGCCCGGCGCAACGCTGGCCATGCCTGTGGGCACGTCACTCGAATCGGCGGTCAAGCGCCTGGTAGAGGCGGGGCTGGATGAGATGGTGGTCACCAATGAACAGGGCCAGCCCGTGGGGCAACTGGCCCTGAAGTCGATTATCGCGACGATGGTGACGTCGACAATCAGCGAGGAGTCGCGGATGGCCGAGGCTAGCGCGGCGTCGTAGTCAGCAATGGCGGTGTGAACCAGCGGCTTGCTGACTTATAGGCATGGGCCTGGCAACACGACCAAAAGATCGCAGCCTGCGGCAGCTCCAACAGGGAATGCGGTCTCCTGTAGGAGCTGCCGCAGGCTGCGATCTTTTGATCTTGCTCAACTGCCCAAGCGTTAGCTGCAAGTGAGTTTGACGGCCTTTGCAGCGCGTTCGAGTTCTTGTTTGACGTCCCCCGGGATCCGTTGTTTGCGCAATCGTTGCTCCAGAAAGGCCTGATTGCCCCGCGTATCAACCTCTGCGTCAATCGCCGCGTCCTCCGCACCAATGGCAGACGCGTGGGACTCGATGACCGAATCGATTTCAGAGTCATTGGTGGCGGCGTCGAGTGCGCCGACCAGTTTCGCCACTTCATCTTCTTCGGCCTTGGCGTAGGCATCCACGGTCATTCCTGCAGCCAGCGCGCGTGCTCTGACTTCAACGCCCTTTAACGTCTCCCTGGCCTCACCACAGCGTAATTCCTGGGTATATTTTTCGGCATTTTTCCATTGGATGATCCCATGGGTCAGCGTGCCGATAATTGCTACGGTGATGCCACCGATCAGGATCCACTTCATGTTTTCACTCTCGAGCGTGAGCAGTGGAGTTTTTGAGGGCGTCGCTTTCAAAGCGTAGCATCAAGATGCAAGAGGAAAAGGTTCGCGTTTCTTCTCGCCGCCAACATTGCGCTTTGGCAGCGCACCCCATAACGTGTTCATTTTTGACAGAGCAGGTCGAGCATTGATCGAACGACGCCAATTCAGCGGAGGCATGAAGGGCAAAAACCTTCGCTATTTGAATGAGAACCCCGGCGAAACACCGCAAGTGGTCCGCACAGGATTTTTGCTGCTCGAACATTTCTCGTTGCCGGCGTTCACGCAGGTGCTCGATACGATCATCACCGCCAATCTTTTACGCCCCGGTTTGTTTACTTCCCGCACGTTTGGCTTGAGCGAAGGGGAGGTCATCAGCGATCTGGGGCTGGTGATCCGGCCAGATGCCGTGATCGACAGTTCAGCGACCAAAGCGCTGGACCTGCTGGTCGTTTGTGGCGGTTACCGAACCGAGCTGAAAGCCAATGAGGCGTTCATCACGCTACTGAAAACGGCAGCCGAGCAGGGCGTGATGCTGGCCGGCTTGTGGAATGGCGCCTGGTTCCTGGGCAAGGCCGGTTTACTCGATGGCTACCGTTGCGCGATTCACCCCGAGCATCGCCCGGCGCTCGCGGAGATTTCCAGAGCGACCCACGTCAGCAGCGAACCCTATGTCATCGATCGCGACCGGCTCACGGCGTCCAGTCCTTCCGGCGCGTTCCATATGGCGCTGGACTGGATCAAAGGCCTGTACGACAAAGCGCTTGTCGAAGGCGTCGAGGATATCCTGGCGTTCGAAGAGTCGCGTTACCGACGTATCAAACCGGCGGAAAACATCTGCGTCAGCGCGCCGTTGCGCGAGGTGGTCAAGCTCATGGACGCCAACCTCGAAGAGCCGCTGGAACTGGAGCAACTGGCGGTCTATGCGGGCCGCTCCCGTCGGCAACTCGAGCGTCTGTTCAAAGAGCAACTGGGTACAACGCCGCAGCGCTATTACCTGGAACTGCGCATCACCGAAGCGCGCCGACTGTTGCAGCACACGGAGCTGTCACAGGTGGAGGTGCTGGTGGCGTGCGGGTTTGTTTCGCCGAGTCATTTCAGCAAATGCTACAGCGCGTATTTCGGCTATCGGCCGTCCAAGGAGAAGCGGCTCGTCAAGTAATGCCTGTCAGTCTTTGTCCGCCTGCACGTCGTCTGACGGCATCTGCGTTTTGCCGCTCTGCTTGAGCCACAGGCCAAATTCCTGCATGACGCTGACGACCGGCCTCAACCGGTCGCCCTCTTTGGTAAGCTCATATTCCACTTTGACGGGGACGGTCGGGAACACCGTACGTTTCACCAGCCCCACTTCTTCAAGGGCTCGCAGGTCGAGGGTGAGCATCCGCTGCGAAATGCCCGGAACATCGCGCCGCAGTTCATTGAAGCGTTTGGGGCCATCGAGCAGGTAGGACACCAGCAGCAGTCGCCAACGCCCACCCAGCAGGCGCATGGATTCCTCCACCGAGCAGCCAGTCACATTCCTTTTCACGAAATATCCTCACACTCTTTCAGGTATATTTTTTGTACCTAGATGATAAAAAAGTGCCTTCTTCCTTTTATATACCTGATCCCTAAGATAGTCATTCCTCACTTTCCAGGTGGAAGTGACCCTTCAGGAGATCGCGCGTGAAGCTCTACTACATCCCCGGCAGTTGCTCACTTTCCCCGCATATCGTCATCAATGAACTGGGTCTGGATGTCACGCTACTCAAGGTCGATCATCGCCGGCACAAGGTCGAAGGTGACATCGATTTCTACGACATCAATCCCCTCGGCTACGTGCCGATCCTCGAGCTGGATGACGGCACCCGATTTCGCGAAGGTCCGGTGATCGTGCAGTACCTGGCCGACCAGAAACCTGAATCGGGGCTCACCCCACCCAGTGGCACCCTTGAGTGGTATCGGCTTCAGGAATGGCTGGGCTTTCTGACGTCGGAGATCCACAAGGGCTTTATCCCGCTGCTCTATGCCACGTTGGCCGGCAAGTACGTGGACACTGCAAGGCCCAAGCTGGAGGCGCGGTTTGCATGGATCGATAAACAACTCGCTGACCGGACCTACCTGCTGGGCGACACGTTCACCGTTGCCGATGCTTACCTGTTCGCCCTCACAGGTTGGGGGCAGGCGGGCTGGTTGAAGTCGCAGTATAACGCGCCGATATATTTCGACGACCTGACTCATCTTCAGACGTGGTACAGCCGTGTCCGTCAGCGACCGGCAGTACAACGGGCACTGCTGGCAGAGGGTCTGGAATGAACCGGGCAGGGCCTCCGATTTAAAACGGGTAGCCCGCACGCGTTGATCAGGGGTTGGTCGGGTGAGCTGCCCAGTGTTTCATTTCTTCGGCGATGAAATGGCTCACCAGGTCGCTGTACATCTTTTCGATTGCATCCGGGCTCAGGCCTTCTGCCTCAGCCCACTCGCGACGTGTTGCCAGCATCGCTTTGAACCGTTCCGGTGCGCGCACCGATGCCGCGGAGGTCTTGAACGTCGAGGCCGCAAGAACGTATTGAAAACGCTTGCCCAACAGCTTGATAACCGCCTGATCGAGGGCATCGATTTCGCGTCTGATGTCCTCCATGCCGGCACACGCGTGGGGTTGCAGTTGATTGATGAGTTCCATTCAGATCATTCCATTTGATTGAGAAAAAACAACTTGAATCTTCATTGTTAAGATGAGGTGGCAGTCATTACGCCACAGGGGTAGCTCGCGCTATCAATGCCGGCACTCCGATAACACCACCTGACAGGTGTTCGGCGTGCCACCGGAGCGGCCGGCATAGCGCATGCAGTTATCCATGGATTTTTTGCGGGCCATGCTTAACGTGTTGCCCCAGGCCAATCCACCTTCGCCAGCCGTGGGAAGTGCTTTTGCATAGCAGTTGGAGCCTATGTTCGAGGTGGAATAACGCGCCGCTTTTGATTTGCCGGAACACCCCGTCGTCAGCGCCAGGCTGATGGCGAGGAGGGCGGGGAGGAGCCATGACGAGCATTGGCACGCTGTTTTCCCGGTCATCCCGTTTCCCCTGAGTCAAGAGGCTGGAGGCGTGTAGCTTTGTTTAGTCTAGACCGCTGCTGCACCTTGCCCGGACCGTCCACCAACTTACTGCTGAGCGGACGGTGGCCCAAGCCACAGGTCCACCACTCGCCGATCCAGTTCCTCCCAATCCGCCATCCCCAAGACCCGTGTAGTGTTCAAACCACGCAAATAACCGCGCAACTGATTGGCGGTCGCCCGTGCAAGCTCGGGGTCGGGCGCTTGTTCGCCCATCAGTACGGATTCGTACTGGACCAGGTACTCGGCCACCCGGTCACGGAAATCGGGCAAAACAGCGTCGCGGATGAAGTCAAAAGTTCTCAAGGAGAGATCCTCTTCAATCTTTTCAGTGGTGATTGAGTATTTACCCGTCTGCGCGTCGCGCAACTATTGTTAGAAGTAATAGTGACCATCACGAAACGCAAGTTCTACTTTGATGACAATAGCCGGACAATCCCCTGCATCGAATGACGACGGCGACCGGCGTGACGCGGTTCTGCTGCCTGATAAGCCGTATTTTTATGTTGAGGATGAGATTGATGCGCCCCACCTGTGTGTCTGCCATGGCGTTTGGCACGTTGTTGCTCGCCGGTTGTGCCAGCGCACCGAACGACCCGACCATGACCTTGAAGACCAGCAAAACCCCCGCCCAGTACGCCGACTGCGTAGTACCGAAATTGCAGGGCAGCGCGTTGAATCCCACTGTTTCGCAAACCCAGCGCAGCTACCGGATCGTGGTGCCGAGCAAGGTGTCGGCAGACAACGTGCTGGAGGCGTACAAGGCCGGCAGCGGCGGCAAGGTGTTCATCTACGAACGACATTTGCTGGCCTCGAACTTTTTGCCTTCGAGTTTTGAACGCGCTGCCCAGGATTGCATCTGAACCCGGCGCCTTGACGTTTTCTACAGAGCTCCTTTGGTTGGCCGCAACCAACCAATTTTTTACCCCGCACCCCATTCGGTTGCGGGGTTTTTTTTGCTTCGCGAATGCCGACACAGCGTAATTCTTGTGCCAGCGACCGTTCGGCCGGTTGTCTGCACCGGGTTGCGCAATTGGAGAGTTGCCTGCGCAATCGGGGAGGCTGCCAGGCAGAACACGTGCACCATCATCTTCCGCTTCAGAGCCGCCTAAGAGAAACCTTTAGCGGGGTGGCAGATTTCCCTCCTTCGGATGCTGTTCTTCTTGATATCGGCGCAGCGCTTGCTGACTTACCTTGGACAGACACGAGTTGTCGTCGTTGCGGGCTGTTCCATTGAGACCGCGTGGCGTTTTAACCCCATAACAACAAAAAGCCCTGCTCGCACCACCCCCGGTGGTCTTTGGTTTGATTCTGCTCCTATAAAAACAGTGCCCAGGCACATACAGATGTGGAGATGTCAGATGTATCAAGTAAGGCAGTCATGCCGTGGAATAGGTATCGCCAGTGTGTTGGGGATCTGTTCTCCACTGGCCGCACAAGCTGATGTGATTAAAGACAGTCACTTCAAAGTGGATACGCGCAACTTCTACTTGCACCGTAACTACACCAACACCCAGGCACCGGATTCTGAAGTGCACAGTTGGTCTCAGGGTTTCGATGCGCAATTTACGTCCGGCTACACCGACACCGCCCTGGCCATCGGTCTTGATGTGGATGCGCAATATGCCGTGCGCCTGGACTCTTCGGGCAATGACGGTTCGCTGCCTTATAGCGTTCGTGACGGGCAGACCGCAGACGACTACAGTCGGGCCGGGGCCACCTTCAAGATGCGCTACAGCAAGACCGAGTTGAAGGTCGGTGATCTGCGCCCGCAATTGCCGGTTGCGTTCGATGACCCCAGTCGCCAGCTGGACACCATTTACCAGGGGGCCGTGGTGGAGTCCAAGGAGATCGATGGGTTGACGCTGACCGGCGGTCGTTTCTGGTCTGCCGTGACGCGGGAATCTTCCAGCCACGAGAAACTGTACAAGTACGGCTCCACCGATAATCTCGACAGTGATGGCCTGGACTTCGGCGGCGCCACTTACGACATCAGCAAAAACCTGCAAGCCAGTTATTTCTATGGCGTGCTGCATGATATTTATCAGCAGCACTACGTCGGCCTGATGCATATGGCTGAGCTGGGGAATGGCTACAAACTCAAAACCGACTTGCGCTACTTCAATAACAACGAAGAGGGCGAGGCGTTGAACGGTGAGATCGACAACCGCTCCTACGGCGCCTTGTTCACCCTGCTCAAGAGTGCCCATATGTTTGGCGTCAGTTACCAGCGCATGCTCGGTGACAGCGTATTCCCGACCATGAACGGTTATATCCCGCAACCGTACCTGGTGCACTGGTCGTCCCTGGGGTTTGTTCGCCCGGGTGAACGATCCTGGTCGGCGCGCTACGGCTATGACTTTGCCGCAATGGGGATGCCGGGGCTGAAGTTCTACACCCGTTACACCAAAGGAACCCACTGGAACCGCGGCGCAGACCTGAGCGACAACCAGGAAAGCGAACGCTACCTGGGGCTCAACTACGTGGTGCAGAGCGGGCCGCTGCAAGGACTTGGGCTGGACCTGCGCAACATCGACGTGAAGCAGAAGTACGGATACGACTACAACGAATTCCGTGTCGCCACGACCTACACCTGGAAGTTCTGGTAAGCCCGATCCAACCAGGGTTACACCCCAAAACAATAAGAGGCCCGGCCATGTTTGAACCCATCGTCTTTTGCATCTGCCCCGCAACTACCCAGTCGGTGTCCTGCGCGCCGTTAGCCGGCGCGCTGCGCACATGAGCGTATTCCAAGAGGAGCAAATACCCGTGAACGTCCAGGTCAATAACGCGGTCCTGCAAAAGAAGAAGACTTACCTTTACGAGTGGTACGTGGTGGGGCTGTGCATGGTCGCCTACATCTTTTCATTCGTGGACCGGCAGATCCTCGCGCTGATGATCGAACCGATCAAAGCCGACCTGCAAATCAGCGATACCCAGTTCAGCCTGCTGCACGGGCTGGCGTTTTCGTTGTTCTACGCCTTCATGGGCATGCCCATCGCCTACCTGGCGGACCGCTTCTCCCGGCCGAAGATCATCGCCGTCGGCGTGGTGGTGTGGAGTCTGATGACCGCCGCGTGTGGCCTGAGCAAAAACTTCCTGCACATGTTCCTCGCCCGCATTGGCGTGGGCGTCGGCGAAGCGGCCCTGTCGCCCTCTGCGTATTCGATGTTCAGCGACATGTTCCCCAAGGAGAAACTGGGCCGCGCGGTGGGCATCTACTCGATCGGCTCGTTCGTCGGTGGCGGCCTGGCCTTCCTGGTGGGGGGCTATGTGATTGCGCTGCTCAAGGACATGAACACCATCGAGGTCGCCTTTCTCGGTGCCATGAAAGCCTGGCAGCTGGCGTTTTTCATTGTCGGTCTGCCCGGCATCCTGGTCGGCATTTTGATCTGGCTCACCGTGCGTGACCCCGCGCGCAAAGGCTTGCAGGTTGATGCGCAGGGGCGGCCGAAGAAGGTTGCGATGAGCGATGGCATCCGCTTTCTCGGCCGTCACCGTGCGACTTTCACCTGCCATTACCTGGGCTTCTCGTTCTACGCCATGGCCCTGTTCTGCATGATGAGCTGGAGCCCGGCGTTGTACATCCGCAAGTTCGGCCTGACGCCGGTCGAGGCGGGCTACATGCTCGGTACGGTGCTGTTGCTGGCCAACACCACCGGGGTGTTGTTCGGCGGATGGCTCACTGACTTCCTCGCCAAGCGCGGCCATCAGGACGCCGCGATGCGCACCGGGGTGATCGGTGCACTGGGCATGGTGATACCCGCCATCCTGTTCCCGCAAGTCGATCAGCTGTGGCTGTCGGTGACTCTGCTGGTGCCGGCGATGTTCTTTGCCTCGTTTCCGATGCCGGCGTCCACCGCCGCGATGCAGATTCTCGCGCCGAATCAGGTGCGTGCACAGGTCTCGGCGGTGTTCCTGCTCATCAGCAATCTGCTCGGTCTGGGCGTGGGCACCACGCTGGTGGCGCTGTTGACCGACCGTTACTTCGGCTCGCCGGCGGCGGTGGGCTCGTCCATGTCCCTGGTGATCGCTGGTGCGTCGGTGTTGACGGTGGTTCTGCTGTGGCGAGGTTGCCGTCATTTCCGCGAAAGCTATGCCCGTGAGTACCCGACCCCGGCGTGATGTGCGATCGTTCATGATCGACACCACGGCCCCGCTTCGTGCAAACGCAGCGGGGCCGATTCGCTCCAGATCAGGAGAGCCCTCGATGTTGAATGACGTACACCTGCTCGAGCGGCACAGCCTGCTCAGCTCAACCGATTACCGTGAGATCAAGGCCAAGGTCAGCCAATACCTGTGCCCGCACAGCTTCAACGTGCTGCGTGACGCACCCATCTGCACCCGGCTCAATGGGGTATTTTTCGGCGACCTGGCATTGCTCGACTTGCGTTACGGCGCCCCGGTGGAGATCACCATCGGCGACATTGCCGATCAGTACCTGTTTCGCATTACCTTGCAGGGGCAGTGCGAAGTGGCGCACGGGCGGCAAAGCGCGGCGATGCAGTCGGGCTACCTGAGCGTTTCCTCGCCGTTCGCGCAAAGCCGCATCGTCACTGATGGCGAATGCCGCAACCTGATCCTGCGCGTCGACCGTGATGCCCTGGAAATGCAACTGCAACGCCTGCTGGATCGCAGCCTGCGACAATCAGTGATCTTTGATGTCATGGTCGATCATCTGAGCGCCGGTGCCGTCAGCCTTTATCACACCCTGGACTATATCTGCCGGCTGTACGGCAGCGGCGTCGACGGCTCGCGCATCGCCAGCAGCCTGTCCGAATACCTGATGCAATTGCTGCTGACCCAGCTGCCGCACAACTACTCCGCGGATCTGTTGAACGACGCCCGCGCACCGCTGCCGCATCACGTGAAAAAAGCCCGTGACTACATCGAGGAACACCTCGACGAGCCGATCAGCCTGGCGACCTTGAGCGAACTCTGTGGCGTCTCGGTGCGCACCTTGCAGAACGGCTTCAACCAGTTCCTCCAGCAGGCGCCGGTCGACTACATTCGCGATCGCCGGCTTGCGCTGATCCACGAATCACTGAAGCAGGCCAGGGTCGGGGAAACCGTCACCGATATCCTGTTGCGTCATGGCATCAACAGCTTCGGGCATTTCTCCAGCGGCTACCGGCAACGCTACGGCTGCCTGCCGTCAGACACCCTGCGACGGCACAGGCATTGAGACTTCTGCGTAATGGGTCAGTCGGTTGCGCAATCGGATAAGTCGCTGGCGGCGTGGCTCGATAGGATCGAGTCTCTTATCAAAGGAGCATCTCGATGAATATTACCGTGCTGGGTGGTGGTCACGGCTGTTACGCCGCTGCTGTCGAAATGGCTGAGAAAGGCTACCTGACTCGCCTGTGGCGTCGCGATGGCGCAGCGCTCAAGGAATTGCTGGCCATCGGCGCGCTGACGATCAGGGACTACCGTGGCACGCGTCAGTTGTCTGTCGGTCAGCAGGGAGACAAACTGTCGTTGACCGACGACCTCGCCGAAGCCCTGAGTGACGCGCAACTGGTCATCATCCCGCTGCCGTCGACCTCCCACGAAGACCTCGCCAAACACGTCGCGCCGCACCTGCAAGAGGGTCAAGTGGTGTTCCTGCCACCGGGTACCTTCGGCAGCTACGTGTTTGCCAAGGCCATGGCCGATGCGGGCAACCAGAGCAAAGTCGCCTTCGCTGAAACCGGTACGCTGCCGTATCTGGTGCGCAAGCACGGCGCCAGCGACCTGGTGATCAGCGGCTACGCCACCCGCCTGCCGACCGGCGTATTCCCCAGCAACCTGTCCGACCACGCCTTCGCTGTGCTGCGCGAAGCCTACCCGAGTGTCGAACCGATTGAAGACGCCTTGAGCGGTGCGCTGATGAACGCGGGCCCCATCATTCATCCGCCGCTGATCATGATGAACGCCGGTCCGCTTGAGCATTTCGACGCCTGGGACATTCACAACGAGGGCACCCAGCCGTCGATTCGCCGGGTGACCAACCAGCTGGATGCCGAACGCATGGCCGTGCGCGAAGCACTGACCTATGGCGCACCGCACTTTCCGCTGGCTGATCACTACAACACTAGCGACGGCGAAGAGTGGATGTACGGACGGGGTGCCCACGGCAAGCTGACCGACAGCGGCGATTGGCGCGAAGACATCGACTTGCAGACCCATAGATACATGCTCGAAGACACCCGCCTGGGCCTGTCCTTCCTGGTTTCCGTGGGGCGCTGGGCCGGTGTCCCGACCCCCGTGGCGCAAGGCCTGCTGAGCATCGCCTCGGTGGTGGCGGCACGCGACCTCTACGCCGAAGGCCGCACCCTGGAGAACCTGGGGCTGGCCAGTCTTGACCGGGCGCAAATGACCGAGCTCCTGACCCGGGGCTACAACTGATGAACGCGGCGCTGCCGTCAGTCAGCGTGGTCGGTGCCGGCCGGATGGGCGAGGGCATTGCGCTGGCGTTCATCCACGCGGGCCTGCCAGTCACCCTCATCGACATCAAGGAGCGCGCCGAGGATGAGCGGCGCGCCTACTTCGAGCGTGTGCAAAACAATGTTCGCGGCGAACTGCAGATGCTTGTCCGCCTCGGTGTGCTCCTGCCGGACCAGGCGGACACCGCGATGTCACGGTTGACGCTGCAAGCCAGATCCCGCGCTGCAGCGACACTGAGCGAGTGCGACCTGGTGTTCGAAGCCGTGCCGGAAGTCATTGCGGTGAAGCAGGAGACCTTCGCCTGGGTCAGCGAGCATGTTCCGGCCTCGACCATCATTGCCTCGACGACCTCGACCTTTCTGGTCACCGAGCTGAGTGGAATGGTCAGTGAGCCGAAGCGTTTCGTGAACGCGCACTGGCTGAATCCGGCGTACCTGATGCCGCTGGTGGAAGTCAGTCGCAGCGAAACGACGTGCCCGCACGTGGTCGAGCGGCTGCTGCAACTGCTCAAGCGCATCGGCAAGGTGGCGGTGGTGTGCAATCCGGTCGCCGGCTACATCGTCCCGCGCATCCAGGCACTGGCGATGAACGAAGCCGCACGGATGGTCGAGGAGGGCGTGGCAAGCGCGGAAGACATCGACACGGCGGTGCGCGTGGGTTTCGGCCTGCGCTTCTCGGTGCTGGGCCTGCTCGAGTTCATCGACTGGGGTGGAGGCGACATTCTCTACTACGCATCGCGTTACCTGAGCGGCGCGCTGGCACCGCGTTTCGAGTCGCCACAAGTGATCGCCGACAATATGCAAAACGGGCGCAATGGCCTGCGAGACGGCCAGGGCTTTTACGACTACCGCGACATGGATGTCGACGCCTACAAGCAACAGCGTCTCGGCGACTTCGTGCGCAAGCTGGAGTTGTCGGGGCTGACGCCGGCGTTCGAGGGGGCTTTGAGGCAGGCCTGAGTAACTCGGCCCGGATGCCGGGCCCGTTGTCCAAATGATCGCACCTGCAGCGTTCGAGGTGCGTCACCCTGCGTCACCTATACATTCAGTGCGAAATTGTGAGCACTTGCCCATGCCGGGAAAATCACCTCGAACAACCGTCGCGTCACTGCCCGCTGTTTCACGCAATGCAGTGCACGGCGCCTTCTCGTGATTTGAACCGGAGTTAGAGATGATTCGATACCTGAAAACAAGTAAACCGGTGGAAGCACAGGCGGAAATCGCGGGCCAGGTTCGCGACGTCGTTGCAGACATCATCGCCAATGTCGGGCGCAAGGGTGACGCTGCGGTGCGTGAGTACTCCCAGAAGTTCGACAACTGGTCGCCGGCGGACTTTCGCCTGAGCGATGAAGAAGTTGCCGCCTGTGTGGCCAGCCTGTCGAAACAGGAGCTGGATGACATCACCTTCGCTCAGGCTCAGGTACGCCGGTTCGCTGAAGTACAAAAGTCGGCATTGATCGATGTGGAGGTCGAGACGCTGCCGGGGGTCATTCTTGGGCACAAGAACATTCCGGTTAACTCGGTCGGGTGTTACATACCGGGCGGGAAGTATCCGCTGCTGGCATCCGCTCATATGAGCGTGCTCACTGCCAAGGTGGCGGGGGTGAAGCGTGTTGTCGCTGTGGCACCACCTTTTGATGGCAAGCCACACCCTGCTATCGTGACGGCCATGCACCTGGCTGGCGCGGATGAAATTTATTGTGTCGGTGGCGTGCAGGCGATCGCAGCGCTGGCCTTGGGCACAGAGCAGTTTGCGCCCGTGGACATGGTGGTCGGGCCGGGTAATGCCTATGTGGCGGAGGCCAAACGTCAGTTGTTTGGCAAGATCGGGATCGATTTAATCGCCGGCCCTACCGAGACGCTGGTGATTGCCGATGACTCCAGCGACGCTGAAATCGTGGTAGCAGACCTGCTGGGCCAGGCCGAGCACGGGGTGAACTCCCCAGCGGTTTTCCTGACCAATTGCGCCACGCTCGCCGAGGCGATTCCCGCTGAAATCGAACGCCAGTTGGCGGTGCTTCCAACGGCCGCGGTCGCCAGTGTGGCGTGGCGTGACTACGGTGAAATCATCTTGTGCGATACCGTGGAGGAGTTGGTGGAGGAGGCCGACCGTATCGCCTCGGAACACGTTCAGGTGATGACCCGCGATCCTTTGTATTTCCTTGAACACATGACGAACTATGGTGCGCTGTTTCTCGGCGAGCGCACCAACGTGTCGTACGGCGACAAGGTGATTGGCACCAACCACACACTACCGACCACCAAATCAGCGCGCTATACCGGCGGGCTCTGGGTGGGCAAGTTCATCAAGACGTGCACTTACCAGCGTGTCCTGACCGACGAGGCCTCTGTGATGGTGGGCGAATACTGTTCACGCCTTTGTGCGATGGAAGGCTTTGCCGGTCACAAGGAGCAGGCAGACATTCGTATTCGCCGCTACAAGAAAACCGTATGAAAATCCGCGCGCGTGCGTGCAATGCGCACCGTGTTGCCGAGCAGTTGGCCAAATAGGCAGCCTGAGGCTGTCCCGGCCAAGAGTGAGGCCGGCATTCACAGGTCGTGATGCCGGTTCAGGTTGGTCACCTGGTTCACTCAGGCCGCGTGCCCCTTGGCGTTCCTCTGTTTTTTCAGGGGAACGTTGCGGGTCGCAGGTTTTCCATCGTGGGTTTCCCTCCTTTTGTTTTCGACATCTTCCCGCTGCCGACGCAACACGACGCACTTTTCCCCTTGGCGCTTGCGAGCGTGCTCAAAAGCGCTGAGGAAGCGGCCTGCTTGCCGCTTTCACAGGGGCAGGAGTCGTCTGGAACAGGGGGGTGCACGCTGCGTCAAAGTGCGTCGCTTTTGCGCAGTCTGCGAAATTGAGTGTCAGGGCGACGCGGCCAATACTCGAGTCCAACGTCAGGCCAGCGACTCCCCACAGGGGACACGCTGGTGACACTCGCTCAGGTCCGTTTGGAGTTCACAGTGAAGCTCACCGGCAGCCAAACCCTTGCAAGATTGCTCAAAGCACATGGTGTGGAATACGTCGCCGGAATTCCGGGTTACGGTTCCTGGGCCATTGTCGATGCCTTGTAGTCGACACACGGCATTCCTTTCATTCAAGTCATGCAGGAACAAAGCTGCGTGCACATGGCCGATGGTTATTACCGTGCTTGCGGTCGGCCGATGGCCGCCTTGTTGCCGACCGCTACCGGTGTCTCCAAGGCGTTGGGAGGCCTGGCGTGCGCCTATGCCGAAGGCAGTGCGATGCTGGTGATCAGTGGGGGGCAGCTGTCGCATTTGCCCGGTATCGACACGGCACCGGACCTGGCAGGCGCAGAGCGAAATCACCCGCGCAAAACCCTGAAAGCCCGGTTGGTCACCGAGTCGGCGACTGCTTTGCCGACGTTGATGCGCACGGCTTTTTCCACGATGGCCGGTCCTTGTCCCGGGCCTGTCAGTATTGAAATACCGGTTGCAGTTCAAGGGCAAAGTGTCGATTTTGCGGCGGTCTCGGTTCGCGCGTCTACCGAGCGATCTGCCGTCCCGGCGGGCCAGGTTGCTCAAGCGGCTGAATGGTTGGCCAAGGCTGCTCGCCCCGTCATTGTGGCGGGTGCCGGAGTACTGATTGGCGAAGCGTGCAAGGAGTTACTCACAGTCGCCGAGCGTTTTTGCATCCCGGTACTGACCTCGGCCAATGGCAAAGGCGCGATTGCCGAGGATCACCCGCTGGCAGGAGGCTGCGTGGGTCAGTCGGGGAGCGCTTGTGCCAACCGTCTCCTGGCGGAGGCTGACCTCATCTTGTTGCTGGACAGCAAGCTGACCGACATAGAGTGCCGGGCTCCGGTGATTTGGATCGATGCCGATCTCGCTGACTCGAGCCGGGTCGGTCAGGTTGAGCTGGGTATGCAAGGCGATACCTGCAGCGCCCTGGCGGCATTGGCGGCGCTGGTCTCGACCGCGCAATATCACGCAATCTCACTGCAACGTTCGGCCTACCTCAAGCATCTGTCCGAGCTTCGAGCCAACTGGGAAGCGCGCTTGGACAAAGAACGAGCCGACGAGTCCTCACCCTTCATCGTACAGCGGCCCATGGCCGAGTTGCGGGCGGTGCTCGAGCGAGACGCGATCGTGGTCGTTGGCACCGGCAATGTCGGTGACGCCATGGTGCAGATGTTCCCTGTATTTTCCCCGCGTACTTACCTGTCTTCCACTGTCTTCGGTGCACAGGGATGGGCGGTGCCGGCGGCCATTGGCGCGAAACTGGCGATGCCTGCACGCCAGGTGGTGTGTGTGGTGGGCGACGGTGATTTCTTGCAATCGATGCAGGAAATGGCGGTGTGCGTCATGCACTGCATCCCGGTGCTTTTCATGGTGTTCAACAACAGCGGGTATTCGTCGTTACGCGATGCCCGCACGCAACACTCGGGCCGCTACGCGCGCAGTGAATTCAATCTCCCGGATGGCAAACCTTACTCTCCGGAGTTCGCGGAAGTAGCGCGCAGCTTCGGCCTTGAGTCGTGGCGTATCGAGCATCCGTATCAGCTCGGCCCGGCGCTGCACAAAGCGCTCAACAGCAAAGGCCCTGCATTGGTCGAAGTGATGATTTCACGCGAGAGCCGAGGTGCCCTCGACGCATTTTCCGACGAAGTTCCCTGATCCCGTTCCCTGATCCGTAGTGCCGCCCATAGAGCAGCGCACGCCCCAAAAGTGCCCTAACAAGACTGCCACCGAGGAGAGACACCGTGAGTCCAACCCTATCAAGGCTGCATCAGGCGGCCGATGCAGCACCGCTGCGGCGGCCTGGAAAACGACGCTGGAGTCCGGCGGCTTTAGCGGTCGCGCCGACGTTTATTCTGGTGGCGATCAGTGTTTACGGATTCATCGGCTGGTCGACGGTCATTTCCTTCACCAGCTCGAAGTATTTCCCCCAGTACGACTTCGTCGGATTCAGCCAATACGTCCGATTGTGGGAGTCGGACCGCTGGAATACCTCGGTCATCAATCTGGTGTTGTTTTCGGTCGGTTTCGCGCTGATCTCGCTGTTGCTCGGCTTGATCATTGCGATCTTCCTGGACCAGAAAATCCGGGGTGAAAGCACCCTGCGCATGATCTACCTGTACCCGATGGCGATTTCCCTGATTGTGACGGGTATCGCCTGGAAATGGATTCTCAATCCGGGTACCGGTATTGAGCACCTGTTACGCAGTTGGGGCTGGGAGGGTGCCAGTTTCAATTGGCTTGTTGACCCGAAAATGGCCGTTTACACACTGGTGATTGCGGCCGTCTGGCAAACCGCCGGTTTCGTCATGGCGATCTTTCTGGCCGGGCTGCGCGGCGTCGATTCCGAGATCGTGAAGGCGGCTCAACTGGAAGGCGCCGGTGCCTTCAGGATCTACACCTGCATCATCATCCCGATGCTGCGCACCTCCATGTTCTCCGCGATTGTCATTCTGGTTTACCAGGCCGTGCGTTCGTTCGACCTGGTGGTGGCGATGACCAATGGAGGTCCGGGTTACTCCAGCGATTTGCCCACGACGTTTATGTACAACTCGACGTTCCTGTGCGGGCAGATGGCCCAAGGGTCCGCAAGTGCCGTGATGATCCTGTTGGTGGTGGTTGTCATCGTTGTCCCTTACCTGTATGCGGAGTTCAAACATGAACACAATGACAGCAGCCACTGAGATCCGCCCATTGGTCCGTCAGCGTAACCTTGGTCGTCAGGCCAACAGATTCATGCGCCGCGCGGCGGTATATGCGGTGCTGATCGGTTTCGCGGCTTTCTTCCTGCTGCCGCTGCTGGTGATGGTTTTTGCCTCCTTCAAGGACATGGATGCAATCCTTCATTCCTCGATTCTGGCGTTGCCCACCCATCCGACCCTGCAACCCTGGCGGGAGGCCTGGTCCAGTGCCTGCATTGGCACCCTTTGCGTGGGCCTGCGTGGCTATTACCTCAATACGATATTGCTGGTGGTGCCTGCCGTGCTGATTTCGGCTCTGGTCGGCGCGGTGAACGGCTACGCATTGTCGAAGTTTCGCTTCCGCGGGGCGAACCTGGTGTACGGCCTGATCCTGTTCGGCACCTTCGCACCGTATCAGGTGATGCTAGTACCGATTTCCAAAATGCTCGGTTTGCTCGGTCTTTCCAACGGCATCGGCGGTCTGATCTTGCTGCATACCCTTTACGGGTTGCCGATGACCACCATGTTTTTCCGCAATTATTTCATGACGGTGCCACAGGATCTGATAAAGGCCGCGAAGGTCGACGGTGCCGGGTTCTGGACCACGTTCGTGCTGATCGTGCTGCCGATGTCCACGCCGATGATCGTGGTCACGGTGATCTGGCAGTTCACCAGTATCTGGAATGACTTCCTGTTCGGCGTCTCGTTCACGAGCGGTGCAAACAGTCCAATCATGGTCGCGCTGAACAATATGGTGAGCTCTGCTGCCGGTGAGCGCCCCTACAACATTCACATGGCTGGCGCGCTGCTGTCGGCATTGCCGACCCTGGTGGTGTACCTGCTGGCTGGCAAATATTTCGTTCGCGGCCTCATGGCTGGCGCGGTCAAGGGGTAAGTGAAATGGCATCTCTGAATATTCGAAACGTGGAAAAGCACTACGGTGATCTGCGCACCCTCAAGGGCATCAACATTGATGTTGAGGACGGGGAGTTTCTGGTGTTGCTGGGGCCTTCGGGTTGTGGCAAGTCCACCCTGTTGAGTGCCATTGCGGGTCTGGCGCCGGTCAGCAGTGGGGAGATCATGATCGACGGGGTGGTCGTCAATGACATCGAGTCGGCAGACCGGGACATTGCCATGGTGTTTCAGTCCTACGCGCTGTACCCCACCATGACCGTGCGTCGTAACCTGACCTTTGGCATGCGGGTGCGCGGTGCGTCGCGCCAGGAGCAGGACGAGGCCGTCAAGCGTGTGGCGGGGGTTTTGCAGCTGGACCAATTGCTTGATCGTAAGCCGTCACAGCTTTCCGGCGGTCAGCGTCAGCGAGTCGCCATGGGAAGGGCGATGGTGCGCCAACCGAAGATCTTTCTGTTCGATGAACCACTGTCGAACCTGGACGCCAAGTTGCGCACCGACATGCGCGCTGAAATCAAGAAGCTGCACCAGCGCGAACAGACCACCACGGTGTATGTGACTCACGATCAGATTGAAGCGATGACCCTTGCTACGCGGATTGTGGTGATGAAGGGGGGTGAAGTTCAGCAGATCGGTTCGCCACAGACGATTTACGAGCAACCGGCCAATCTGTTCGTGGCGCGTTTTATCGGCTCGCCGTCCATGAACTGTCTGGAGGGCATCCTGGTGGCCGAGGGCCCGGATGCGGTTTTTCGAGGGAGCGCCCAGACCCCATCCGGCTTGCGCATCAACCTGGGCCCGCTCACCGAAAATCTCAAGGTCTACCTGGGCGCCAAGGTGGTGTTGGGGGTTCGCCCGGAATGGCTCGCCTATGCCGAGCAAGGCGCTGCGTCGGCGCTGATCGACGCCGTGGTGGACGTTGTCGAACCGACGGGCTCGGACAATTTCGTGTTGGTCCAAGCCAGCGGCGAAACCCTGATGGCCCGGTTCGCGCCTGGCGTCGGCACGCCCGGGCAACGGGTCAGCCTGGCCGTCGATATACGCAAGGCCTTGCTGTTCGATGCCTCGACCGAGCAACGGATTTGCCGCTGACTTTCCAATAAAAAAACCGTGTTTACAACCTGGCCCGAGTGGTTGTCTGGCCAGGCGGTAAAAGGACGCCTGCTGCTTTATCAACTGCCCTCTCCCTGTCCAAAAAAAGAAGAGATATGTGATGAAAAACACAACGAGTTTTCAAGGTATCCGTTCACTGGGCTGCAAACGCAATGTGATGGTCAGCACTGTGCTGGGGTGCTTGCTCACCACTCAGTTCGTGATCGCCGCGCAGCCAAAGGTCGAAGTCGTTCACCCCTGGTCTTCAGCGGGTGAGGCCTATGCGTTGGACGCATTGAAAGACGCGGTCAAAAAGGCCGGGCTCGAGTGGCAAGACTCCGCCATCGCCGGCAATAACAGCAACAATCAGCAGCAAGCACTTCAAGCCCGGTTGTCAGCGGGTAATCTGCCTGACGTCACCCAGACAGTCCCCAATCTCATGCACGCTTACGTCGAGCAGAACGTCTTGAGCAACCTGGATGCCCAGGCGAAAGAGCAGGGCTGGGACCAGAAACTGTCGCCGGAAATGCGCAAGGTGGCGATGTACAAAGGGTCCTATTACGCGATCCCGCTGGTTGAGCATCGGGAAAACATGATGTGGGCCAACAAAGCGTTATTGGCCAAGTATGGCGGTGAACTGCCAACGACATGGGAGGCGTTCAACACGCTGGCTGAGCGCATGCAGAAAGACGGTGTCATTCCATTGGCGTTGGGCGGCGAAGACTGGCAGGAAGGCCAGATGTTCACGTCGGTGATCCTGGGCGTCGGTGGCAAGGATTTCTACAACAAGGCCATCGTCGAGCATGATCCCCAAGCCATCAAAAGCCCCACGATGGTTAAAGTGTTCGATCAGTTCCGCAAGCTCATCAACTTCTCCGACAAGAATCGCATCGGTAGGGACTGGAATGCGGCCACGCAGATGGTGATCGATGGCAAAGCCGCTTTTCAGTTCATCGGTGACTTTGCCAAGGCCGAATTTCTGCGCGCTGGCAAGCAACCTGGAGAGGATTTCCTGTGTGCCAGTTCGCCAGGTACCGGTCAGAACTTTGTTTACTTGACTGACGAACTGGCGTTCTTCACCCAGAGCGATCCTCAACGTCAAGCCACGCAAAAGATTTTCGCTGGATTGGTCATCGA
Source organism: Pseudomonas sp. p50(2008) (assembly GCF_015351605.1). NCBI lineage: Bacteria > Pseudomonadati > Pseudomonadota > Gammaproteobacteria > Pseudomonadales > Pseudomonadaceae > Pseudomonas > Pseudomonas sp. p50(2008). The sequence goes on along the minus strand of NZ_JACMYF010000006.1, from coordinate 98,075 downwards.
CCCGGCGGTGCAGATTGAATTCAGTCGTCGCAAAGGCTCGATTCCGACCATCACCGACGTGCCGGCAGACCAGTTCGACAGCTGCGCCCAGATCAACCTGGCGGATCGAAAGGCCAACCAGGCCAATGGCGGCATGTTGCCGTCCTTCATCGAAAACATTGCGGTGGACCGTGACGTCCGCGGCGTGTTGATGGATGTGATTACCCATTTTGCCAACACTCCGTCGATGACCTCTCAACAGGCCGCAGACCGCATCGTCAAGGACCTTCAGAACCTGTAGCCCAACGGATGTGCCGGGCGCTGTGGCGCCCGGTTTTCGGGTGTCGGACGGGTATCGACACCCTTTTTTGTCTCATGAAAATGGAAGTGCGATATGTCTCGGCATCCCACCTATGTCATCGTCGGCGGCGGTACTACCGGTTGTATTCTGGCGGCAAAGTTGTCTGAAGATCCGGCCGTGCAGGTTGTGTTGCTTGAAGAAGGGCCGGCGGACCGCAATCCCTGGATCCGGTTTCCAGGCACCTACTACAAAACCTGTCAGGGCCCTTTACTGAAACGATACCCCTGGGAATCGCCAGCCGATTTCGACCGCGCGCCGGGGGACTCGATGATCCAGGCCAGTGTGCTGGGCGGCGGCAGCTCCATCAATGGCATGGTGTATGCCCGCGGCAACCCTGCCGACTACGATGAGTGGGCAAGCAGTGGCGCCACTGGCTGGGGCTACGCAGATATATTGCCGTACTACCGGCGCAGTGAAGACAACTCTGATTTCTGCAACGAAGCACACGGTATGGGCGGGCCGTTGGGGGTGTCTTTCAACAACCATGTGCATCCCCTGACGCGCAAATGGTTGCAGGCCTGCCAGCAGGCAGGATTCGCGTTCAACGCGGATTTCAATTCCGGAACGCCAGACGGATGTGGCTACTACCAGGTAGCGGCCAGGAACGGGCTGCGCGTCAGCTCCGTCAGTGCATACCTTCGGCCGGCCCTGCATCGAAGCAATCTGAAAGTGATCACGGGCGCCAGGGTTTCACGCATTCTGATTGAGCGAGGTCGGGCGATCGGGGTGGAATACAGCGTCGGCCGCGACCTGCTGACAATAAAGGCGAGCGGGGAAGTGATCGTGTCGGCCGGTGCAATCAATTCACCCAAGCTCTTGATGGTGTCGGGCATTGGCCAGGCAGACGCACTCACTGCGTTGGGCATCAAGGTGCAGGCCGATGTGCCGGGCGTAGGGGAGAACCTGCAGGACCATCTTGAGATGTCGCAGGTTTACCAACTCAAGAATGTGCACAGCTATGACCGCTACAAAAAAAACCATTGGAAAGCCTGGGCAGCCTTGCAGTACCTGGTGGCACGCAGCGGTCCGATCGCTTCGAACCTGATCGAGGGAGGTTTGTTCGCGCGTGGCTCGCAAACCGATCAGATGCCTGACCTGCAGTATTTTTTCCTGGTGGGCGCGGGCATCGAGGAGGGTACCGACAGCGTGCCGGGCGGCACCGGTTGTACCCTCAACTTTGAGCACGTGCGACCGCGCTCACGCGGCAGCGTCACGCTGCGCAGCGCCGAGCCGTCGCAACTGCCCCGCATCGCACCCAACTACATGACCGATCCCTATGATCTGGAGCGTCTGGTCGAAGGTTATCTGATTGGCCAGGACATCATGAGTCAGCCAGCCTTCAGCGCCTACGTTGCCGCTCAGCATTACCCAGGGCGCACCTTCGTCGATCGCGCGGAGTTGGGCGCTTACCTGAGACGCAACGCCCGTGCGGCATTGCACCCGGTGGGCACGTGCAAAATGGGCACGGATTTCATGAGCGTCGTCGACCCGGAACTGCGCGTCAGGGGCATCGAAAACCTGCGGGTAGCCGATGCCTCGATCATGCCCAACATTGTGTCGGGCAACACCAACGCAGCCTGCACAATGATCGGCGAGCGGGCATCGGACATCATTCGCGGTTTGCCCGCGCTGAGTGAGTCAACCAGCGTGTCGAAGCGAGCGGTTTCTGCATGAAAGTGTGAGAACAGGATCATCTGCGGGAGCAAGGCTTGCCAACGATGGCGTATCCAGGATCGCCATCGCTGGCAAGCCAGCTCCCACAGTTGAGCGGGGTACGTCCGGGCGGTATTGGTCGGAAAATCAGTCCTGGCCGCCCCAGACAATGGTCGAGTTATCACCGGTCATGTATTCACGGACTTCCAGAGGCAGCGACAGATCGCTGGGCAGGAGCACCGTGGCATTGCGCAGATGCTGTCGGGTGATCCTCCCCTTGCTCGCAAAACCCAACGCCATGCGCGTCGAAAACGGCTGGCGGAAGGAGCTGGAGGCGACACCCGTGATCAGGCCGTACAGAAAGCGGATCGGTCTGCGGTGCTGGGGCGTCAGGATGGAGAAGGTGATTTCGTTGCGTTGCTTGCCCTCAAAGTCCACCAGAAACAGGCGATCGCCTAGCAGCAGGCAGAAGCCATGGTAGGTGAACGAATAACCGATCTTGCCGCTGCCGTCGAGCAGCGGAAAGCGCTCTACGGTGACGTATTGCACCATCGATTCTGCCCGGTACAGGCAGGTCACGGAGCGCAGGATCCGGCCTTTGTAAATGGAGGAGTTGTGGTAGCGGTAGTAAACGCCCAGGTAGTCGTCGAGCAACTCGGCGGACTGCTTGGCCAGCGGCAGGAAATGATTGAACTGCGACGACGCCCTGAGCCCGATGGGTAATTCGTTCTCGAAGCCTTCATAGAATTTCTTGAAGTCGGCCGGCGGGCGGAAAAGATCCTCCGCCTCCATCATGAAATACCGAGCGATTTTCTGCAGGATCTTCTGCGAGGGCACGTGCTGGCCCGCCAGGTATTTGTTGAATTGCTGGCGGTTGACGTCGACCTTGCGGCACATGTCGGCAACCGACCTGCAAGATTCCACCAGCGTCGCGAGATTTTTCTGTACGTTGCCCTGCAGGTCGTTGCGCACTTGGTTGCGCTCGCCATGTGAAAGGGCGGTATCTACAGGCATGATCAATAAGTCTCCTCAACCGGTGTGTCAGGTAATGGCAATCTCGCCATCAACAATTGTGGGAAGCAATCACCCTCTAATGTTCAGGGCTTCCTTGCAATACGCGAAGTCGTTATCAATGGTGCTTACCGCAGAATTCAAGCACATTCTACGCCACACCCTCACTTCAGCGCGGTTAGACATCCGGGCCATGCTGCGCAAGAATTGCCGCATCCCGAACTCAGGCCTTTGCCCTATGACCGATAGTCCGAACTCCCGTAACAAAGGCTCCTCCATCACCCGTGCGCTGGACATCATTGAAGCGGTGGTTCAGGCCGATCATGCACTTTCACCTGCAGACCTGGCCTATCTGCTCGACATTCCCAAGCCCAGTGTGCATCGCCTGCTGCAGCAGATTCAGGCAGAAGGCTATTTGCAAACCAACATGCGCGGCGGCATCGTGCCCAGCGATCGATTGCATCAGATTGCCGTGGGCGTGATTTACGCCGGCCGTCACAAGGCTCAGCGTCAGGCGATTCTGCGGCAGTTGTGCGATACCCTCGATGAGACCTGCGGTATTGCGATGCCCGATGGCATCGACATGGTGTATTACGATCGCGTTCAAAGCAGCTGGCCGCTGCAGTTGCACCTTCCCGTGGGGGCTCATGTGCCGATGTGGTGCACGGCCAGTGGCAAGTTGTACCTGAGCAGCTTTTCCAAGGCCCGACGCGGGCAGATTATCGATAGCCTCGCGCTCAAGCGTATGGCGAGCAATACCATCACCGATGCCGGGCAATTGGAGGAGGAACTCAAGCAAACTCGCCTTCGCGATCTTGGGGTGGACAACGAAGAGTTCGTCGATGGCATGGTCGCCTGCGCGGTGCCGGTCAAGGACCATGACGGGCGCTTGATCGCCTGTCTGTTTACCCATGCGCCGACCATCCGCAAAAGCCTCGAACAACTGTTGACGTTTGAGCCCGCGCTTCGCCATGCGGCAGAACAACTGCGCATATTGGTCGAGGAGCCTGCCGAGCAGGATTGACCCTTCATTTCACCCCTCCTCAAAAGGAGCACCGACTTACGGTGCTCCTTTTTTTTGTCTTTCTATCGACATAATATTCTTATAACGATACATTTCATATCGGTATTGAACAATAAATCAAATTTAGGTGGTCATATGTCAGTCCCTGTCATCCTGCCCCGCATCATGGAAATTGGCGCCGATGCAAGCCTGCGCCTGCCCGATGTGCTCAGCACATTGGGTTGCCGTCGACCCTTGATCGTGACCGATCAGGTGATGGTCAAGCTGGGTCAGGCGCAACGCCTGCACGACATTCTTGCGAAGCGAGGTATCGACAGCGAGGTCTTTGCCGAGACGGTTCCGGAACCGACAGCCGCCTCGATTCAGGCGGGCGTTGCGCGTCTTCGTGAGGGCGATTTCGATGCGATCGTCGCGCTGGGAGGTGGCAGCCCCATCGATAGCGCCAAGGCGATGGCGATTCTCGCCAGATACGGTGGCCAGATCCGTGACTACCGTTTTCCGCGCCAGGTCAACGAAGCAGGCCTGCCCTTGATCGCCATTCCCACTACCGCAGGCACCGGGTCGGAGGTGACACGCTTCACGATCATCACCGACGAGACGACCGACGAAAAATTGCTTTGCGCGGGCATCGGCTTCATGCCCGTGGCAGCGCTGATCGATTACAGACTCACACTGAGCCTGCCCGCGCGGACGACCGCCGACACCGGCATCGACGCCCTGACCCATGCCATCGAGGCGTATGTCAGCCGCAAGGCCAATCCGTACAGCGATAGCCAGGCACTCGCGGCGATGACGTATCTGGGGCCGAACCTGATCAGGGCCTATCGCGATGGCCAGGATGAGCCTGCGCGCGAGGCCATGATGATGGGCGCGACTCTGGCCGGTATTGCCTTTTCCAATGCGTCCGTCGCACTCGTGCACGGTATGAGCCGACCGATTGGTGCGTTCTTTCATGTGCCTCACGGGCTTTCCAACGCCATGTTGCTGCCCTCGGTCACGGCGTGGTCGCTGCCCTCGGCCTTGGCACGTTATGCCGAGTGTGCACGCGCAATGGGCGCGGCCCAGGCGGGCGACGACGATGCCTTGGCGGGCCGGCGGCTCATCGAGTTTCTGCAAAGGGTCAATGCCGAACTGGCCGTGCCAACGCTGGCCGGGTTTGGGGTCGATCGCGCGCGTTTCGATCAAGTGGTTGCCACGATGGCCGAGCAGGCACTGGCTTCCGGCTCACCCGGCAACAACCCGCAAGTACCCGACGTCGATCAAATGATCGGGCTTTACCGCGCGCTGTGGGATTAGCCATCGCTGCGTCAGACCTATTACCTCGTTTCGGAGATTTTTCATGAGCACCATCGGACATTTGATCAACGGCGAAATGGTTACAACCACGGGCCGAACCCAGGCGGTATACAACCCTGCCACGGGGCAGGTGCAGCGCCAGGTTTCCCTGGCCACCACCGCTACCGTTCAGGCCGCCATCGAAGCGGCAGACGCGGCATTCCCCGCCTGGCGCGATACACCGCCCGCCAAGCGCGCGCGGATCATGTTTCGCTTCAAGGAACTGCTGGAGCAGAATGCGGCGCACATTTGCGAATTGATTGGTGAAGAGCACGGCAAGATAAGCCATGACGCCGCCGGTGAATTGCAGCGCGGGATTGAAAACGTCGAATACGCTTGCGGTGCTCCAGAGTTGCTCAAAGGGGAGCACAGCCGTAACGTCGGGCCGAACATCGATTCGTGGAGCGAGTTTCAGCCGTTGGGCGTCGTGGCAGGCGTTACGCCCTTCAACTTCCCGGTCATGGTGCCGTTGTGGATGGTGCCTATGGCACTGGTGTGCGGTAACTGCTTTGTATTGAAACCCTCCGAGCGCGATCCGAGCGCGACCCTCTATATCGCCCAGCTGTTGCATGAAGCCGGTCTGCCACCAGGCGTCCTCAACGTCGTCAATGGCGACAAAGAGGCAGTTGACGCGCTGTTGTTCGACCCGCGAGTACAGGCCATGAGTTTCGTGGGGTCGACGCCCATCGCCGAATACATCTACCGCACGGCCACCGCGCAAGGGAAACGTTGCCAGGCTCTGGGCGGTGCCAAGAACCACGCAATCGTGATGCCCGATGCCGACCTCGACAATGCCGTCAACTCGTTGCTTGGCGCCGCGTTCGGGTCTTCCGGAGAGCGCTGCATGGCGCTGTCGGTGGCCGTAGCTGTGGGCGACGCCGTTGCCGACGCGTTGATCGGCAAGCTGGCCGAAGCCATGCAAGGTCTCACATTCGGCGTGCACAGCGACGCCAGTAATGATTTTGGCCCTCTGATTACCGCTCAACATCGCGACAAGGTAGTCGGCTATATCAGCAGCGCCCAGGAGCAAGGTGCACGCATCGTAGTCGATGGTCGTGACGCGCGGGTGCCAGGGCATGAGAGCGGCTTCTTTGTCGGGGCTACTTTGATTGACGCGGTGACGGCAGACATGCACAGCTATCGTGAAGAAATCTTCGGGCCGGTACTGCAGATTATCCGGGTGAAAACCATGGATGAGGCCATGCAACTGATCAACGACCATGAGTACGGCAACGGTACCTGTATCTATACCCGCGACGGTGAGGCCGCCCGTTACTTCAGCGATCGAATTCAAGTGGGCATGGTCGGTATCAACGTTCCCTTGCCGGTGCCCGTGGCTTCGCACAGTTTTGGCGGGTGGAAGCGTTCGCTGTTTGGCGACCTGCATGCTTACGGTCCCGATGGCGTGCGGTTCTACACACGACGCAAGACCATCACTCAGCGCTGGCCGTCGGCGAACGTGCGTGAAGGTGCATCGTTTTCAATGCCTGCGTGAACAGTCGCGCTTTGATTCACGCCAAACCGTCTGACATCAGGCGGTGGTGAACCGAGCCTTCGACGTAAAAGGCGTTGGGTTGCAAGTGCGTCAATGTGCGTCACTCCGCGGGCAAGTGCGAAATTGAGAAAACGTATTTGCCTGCGGATACTTCAGTTATTACCCGTCAGTACGGGTTTTTTGCAACATCACTGTCTATGGCGACCAGCCATATATACCAATAACTAAGGGGCGAGTATGAGCGCCCTCGACAGGTGATTGATGTTTACCAATAAACGCGACAACTCCCTGGTCACCCCGCGCATTCGCAAGGCGCGTTGGGCGAATTTTGCCGGCTTCATGATTATTGGCGCCTTGTTCTATACCTGGTCCGTCGGCGTCAGCGCCTTCAGGAACCGGTTGGGCATGCAAGGTGCGTTAGGCGACCTGGACTTCGGGATGGTTGCATTGGGCATCGCCATCGGCGCCACGGTAGGCGCGTTTGTCGTTGGCCGGTTGGTCGATCAGTTTGGCCCTCGCACCGTAATCCGCTGCACATTGTTGGCTTACCCGTTGTCGTTGATCGGCCTCGGTCTCGCGGACCAGTACTGGTTTGCGATGATGTTCGGGATCGTTCTAGGAACGCTGCGTGGTGCCACCGACACTGCGTTGAATGCGCACGGCGTACAAATCGAGCGCTTCTATCAGCGTCCCATCATGTCGTCGTTTCATGCCTGTTTTTCGCTCGGAGGCTTTGTGTTCGGGATCCTTGCCAGCTATTTGGCGGGTCTGTCTGAAGAAAGCGCGATTATTCCTTTTACCGTCGCGGGTTTAAGTCTGGCGGCGTTGAGCCTGGTCATGAGTCATTTTCTGTTGGCCAAGGACGAACTACTGACCACCACCGATACGTCAAAAAAGCCGGAGCGGCAAACGCCGGTAGACATTCGCATTACCGCGCTGATGGTGGGGCTGGGCGCCCTGATGATCGCGGGCATGATCAGCGAGAGTGCCGTCAGTGATTGGGGGCAGGAATTTTTGATGCGTGAGTCTGGCCTTGGGATCTCTACGGCGGGACTGGGCATCAGCCTGTTCACCGGGGCGGGTTTTGTGGGGCGCATGACCGGAGATTGGCTAGCGGAGCGGATTGGCCGCGCACGCATGATGTTCTTCTGCGGTGCGACGTCGATTGTGGGCGTTGGACTCTCAACCTTGAGCCATGACGGACACGTGGCAATGGCCGGATTCGCCTTGCTCGGACTCGGGCTGGCCTGTGTGGCCCCGCTGCTGGTGTCCGCAGCAGGAAGCAAGGACCCCGAAAATGCCGGACGCAACGTCGGCATCGTCAATGGCGTCGGGTTTGCCGGATTATTGGGGGGGCCGGCGGCCTATTCCTATGTGGTGACTGTCTTCGGTATTGGTGCATTGTTCTACGTCCCCCTGGTGTTATCGGTCTTGTTGACAGTGTTCGGCCCGATGCTGATGAACAGTCGACGCAAGGAACGCCCTGTGCAGACGCTAGCGGTTACTCGCTGAGTCCGCGGTTCCCACCATCCCATTCATCGCACAATAAGGAGCATTACCAATGCCCAGATTAACTGGCGACATCCCTGGCAAGCGCAAGATCAAGGTCGGCATGGTGGGCGGCGGGAAGGGCGCGTATTTCGCCAGTTATCATCGTGCAGCCATGCGGCTGTGCGATCGATATCAGATTGTCGCCGGCGCTTTTTCCTCGGATCCGGCCACGGCGCGCGAGGCGGGGGAGGCCTTGGGTGTCGAGCCGGACCGAGTCTATGAAAGCATCGAGCAAATGGCACGGGTGGAGTCTGCGCGAGCGGACCGCCTGGAGGCCGTCATTATCGTTACGCCAAACCATCTGCACTTCCTGCCTTGCAAGCTATTTCTAGAGGCCGGGATTCCGGTTATCTGTGACAAGCCGCTGGTCAATACCGAACCTGAAGCGCGCGAGCTGCAGCGCATTGCCGCCAGGCACGATACGTTCCTCGCGCTGACCTATACCTACCAGGGCTACCCGATGGTCCGTGACGCTCGCAGCCGTATTCAGGCCGGCGAGTTGGGCGACATTCGTTTCATGTACGTCGAGTACCTGCTTGAGTGGCTGGCAGCAGGCACGGCGGAGCTAGGCAAGAGCCTGGCCTGGCGCGGTGATCCGGCCAAAGTCGGCCCGACCGCCGCGCTCGGCGATATCGGCACCCATGCCTTCAACATGTTGGAGTTTCTGAGCGGACTGCGCTGCACTGCCCTGAGCGCCAAGCTCACATCGACGGTGCCGGGCTGGACGATGGACGATACCGACGTGGTTCAGCTTGAATTCGAAGGCGGCGTCGACGGTTTGCTTTGGGCCAGTCTGGCGGCGCCAGGGCATCGCAATGGCTTGCGCTTCAAGATCATTGGCAGCAAGGCGTCGGTCGAGTGGCGCCAGGAAGCGCCAGAAACGTTGTTGTTCACGCCCATCGACGAAGCGGACCGAATCTATCGGCGCGGCCAGTCCGATAACAGACCCCAGACACTTGCGGATTCGAGCCTGCCAGCGGGCAATAGCGAGGGTTATCTCGAGGCATTGGCCGTGCTCTACGCCGACTTTGCCCAGGCGCTGGACGCCGGCGCAGGATGGCGCAACAGCACATCGGTGCCGATTCCCGATATTACCCAGGGCGTGCGAGGGGTTCTGTTATCACAACTGTGCGTCGCTTCCCATGAGCGCCGTTGCTGGGTCGACTTCACCAACGACTGAGCAACCCCCGGTAGTTGTGGCGAGGGAGCTTGCTCCCGTTCGGCTGCGCAGCAGTCGTAAAACCTGTGGTTACTATCTTGCTGCCGGGACACAGGGGGCCGCTGCGCGACCCGGCGGGAGTGAACTCCCTCGCCACCGTTGATCGCTGTCCCCCTGAATTTTCAACAAAAATCCCCCCTCAAAACCATAGCTAGCACCCCGACAGACAACCCGGGTGCCGCGCTATGCCCGGCCACGTCTCGCTGAAAGCCCGCGCCGGTACGCGATCACGAATGAAAGTGCGTCAGTGTGCGTCGGCTTTTTCAACGGTTGCGAAATTGAGTGCAAGTGCGCGGCGGCGAATAATTCCATGGCGTTCAACGCAACCGTGACAGCAAAAGCTCATGACCCAAAAAACAAAGAGGCGAAGGCTTAGATGAAAGTACAACCCGACGTCATTGTGATTGGCAGCGGAATCGGTGGTGCGACCACTGCCCGACGCCTCGCTGAAAACGGGGTGAACGTGCTGATGCTCGAGCGCGGCGATTGGGTCCCTCGTGAAGAGGAAAACTGGAGCGTGGCGTCCGTATTCTTCGACAAGCGTTACACGGCCCACGACAGCTGGCTGGATGCCAGCGGTGCTGAGTTTCGCCCCAGCATTTACTACAACGTAGGTGGCTGCACAAAATTCTATGGGGGCTCGATGATCCGTTTTCGCGAACGTGATTTCGAAGCGCTCGAGCACGAAGCAGGGGTCGCCCCCGCGTGGCCGATCAGTTATGCGCAGCTTGAACCCTATTACTACGAAGCCGAAAAGATGTTCAAGGTGCATGGCGATGACACCGACGATCCGACAGCGCCTTGGCGCAGCCATCCGTATCCTTATCCACGGGTAGCGGACGAGCCGATCGTCGCCGATATGGCGTCGGCCATGCGTCGTGCCGGTGCCCGCACTTCGGCACTGCCGTTGGCGGTTGACTATACCTCGTCGGGCAGCTGCATCCTGTGCAAGACCTGCGATGGCTTTCCCTGCAAAGTGGCAGCCAAGCTCGAAGCCGAGACCGCTCTGGTGCGCCCCGCGCTGGCCACAGGGAATGTCACCTTGCAGACCCACGCATTGGTCAAACGTCTGGTGCTAAGCGCCGACGGCTCAACCGTGACGGGCGTGGAGGTGGATATCGATGGCGAACCCCAGACACTGACGGCCAGGCTCATTGTCGTGGCGTGTGGCGCCGTCAACAGTGCCGCGTTGTTATTGCGCTCGGCATGCCCGGCGGCGCCCAACGGCGTGGCCAACAGTTCCGATGTTGTAGGTCGGCACTACATGGCGCACAACCAGACAGCATTGATGGGTCTCTCGTTTCGGGAAAACACCACGACGTTCCAGAAAACCCTGGCGATGAACGAGTTTTACTTCGGCGCGTCGGACTATCCGTTTCCGCTGGGGCACGCCCAAATGCTCGGCAAGCTGCAGGGTGGGATGTTGTCCGCCAACGTGCCTTTCCTGCCAAAAGCCGTGGGCAGCAGCATGGCCCGGCACAGTATTGACTGGATCGCGTTTTCCGAAGACCTGCCCGACCCGGACAGTCGAGTGTTGATCAAGGACGGCAAGGTTCAGCTGGCTATTCACCGTAACAACCTTGCCCCCCATAAAGAACTGGTTAAACGCCTGGCAGCACTGTTGCGCGGTGCCGGCTACCCGATCGTGCTGACCAAGCCGTTGCTCAAGCATTCCACGGCACACCAGTGCGGCACCGTACGCTTTGGCAATGATCCGCGCACCTCAGCTTTGGACAGCTATTGCCGCAGCCACGATCACGCGAATCTGTTCGTGATCGACGCGTCTTTCATGCCGTCATCCGCGGCCGTCAACCCCGCACTGACCATCGTGGCGCAAGCGCTGCGGGCAGCGGACCACATTCTCGCGCACGATTTCTCTATCGGCGCTGACTCAGTAACCCTCTAGGCAAAGCAGGAGCAGGACATGACTGATACAAAAAAAATGACAGGCGGCCAGATCGTGGTCGAGTACCTGATCCGTGAGAAAGTCCCCTACGTCTTTGGCATTCCAGGTCACGGCAACACGGCGTTGCTTGATGCGTTCGTGGATCGCAAGGAGGAAATCACCCTGGTGCCTGCGATGCATGAGCAGGGCGCCTCACACATGGCTGACGGGTTCTATCGAGCCAGCGGCCAGATTGCCGCGGTGTGTGCCTCCATCGGTCCTGGCGCCACCAACACGCTGACTGGTATTGCTACGGCGTTCGCCGACTCGATCCCTCAGTTGGTGATCAGCGGTGGTGTGCACACCTACATGATGGGCAAAGGCGTTTTGCAGGAACTTGATCGTCCTCACGGTGACAACTTCCCGCGCATGGCCGAACCCGTTGTGAAGCGCTGGTGGCAACCGAGCCATGTCGAGCAACTGCCAGGCGTCATGACCCAGGCGTTCAACGTCATGCTGGAAGGACGTCGCGGACCGGCGCTGATCAACCTGCCGCAAGACCTGCAAGCCGAGTACGCCGAAGTGCCGCTGCCTGCGCCTCAAGCACATCGCAGCCACGGTCGCCTGCACGGCGATCCGGTGGACATTGCCCGTGCGGTCGAGTTGTTGTTGTCCGCCGAGCGCCCGGTGATCATGGCCGGTGGCGGCGTGATCGCGGCCAACGCCAGCGACGACCTGGTGGGGATCGCCGAACACATCGGTGCGGCGGTAACGACCTCCTTCATGGGCAAGGGCTCGATCCCGGAAGATCACCCGCTTTACGCGTGGCCTTGCGGTGACCTGGGGTCCATTCCGGGCAATGCCATGACCCGAGAAGCTGACGTCATCCTGGCCATCGGCTGTCGTTTCAGTGACCGTATCACTTCGTCCTATCGTCCCGGTGTCACGTTCGATATTCCGAAGACCAAGCTGATCCAGATCGATATCGACGGCTTTGAAATCGGCAAGAACTACCCGGCGGAAATCGGCATTGTCGGTGATGCGGGCCCGATTCTTGCCGCCTTGCTGGAGCAATTGCGCGCAGCGGCCCCGGCCGCGGATTACAGCAAGTCGCACATGTTCCAGCGCTTGCAGGCATTGAAAGGCAAATGGGAAGAACACCTGCACCCGTTGCGCACCTGCAACCAGTCGCCGATGACGGTTTCTCAAGTGCTGTTCGAGGCCCGCAAGGTACTGCCACGGGACACTATTGTCGTCACCGATTCCAGCAACCCGCAGAACCAGGTGTTCAACGAGTTCCCGGTCTATGGCCCCAAACAGCACATCACACCGGGCGGCTTTTCCGGCATTGGTTTCGCTGTGCCGGCCGCGATCGGTGCCAAGATGGGCGCGCCCAACCAGGCTGTAGTCGCCATTTGCGGTGATGGTGCCTTCTTGCAGACCGGGCAGGAACTGGCGACAGCGGTAATGATGGGCGTACCGGCGATCTTCCTGATCATGAACAACGGTGGATGGGCCGCGATTCGCAACCTGCAACTGAACATGTTCGGTGAAGACCGCGAAATGATCACCGACTTCCGCACCCCTGACGGCGCATCGTGGGAAGCGCACATCGCCGACTTCGCCAAGTCGCTGGGTGCCGCGTCGGAACGTGTGACGGATCCATTGCAGATTGGCGCTGCCGTCGAGCGTGCGCTGGCGTCTGGCCGGCCTTATGTCATCGAGGCAATCACGTCGATCGAGCGTCCATGGAGCAACATGCACCCGACCGGCTGGTGGGACATTACTGTCCCGGCCTATCTAGGTGATCTGCGTGACGAATACGTGAAAAATCGCGGGTTCTAAGCGCACCCCAGAAAACACACCGCCTTGTTGGGCGGTGTGTTGCATCCACTGATTCAGCAAGGGAGGCGCAACCATGGCGCAAACCAATCAGAAGCGGGAACTGCAATTTTCGGATCAATTTGTGGAGTGTTACCTCGTCGAGAACGTCGACAACTTTAACGTGCCAGGGGGTGTAGTGCTGAACCTGGACCACAGCCCCATGAGCCTCGGCGGACCGGTGCCAACGGTTGTACCCGGGTGGAAATCGACCGAGGTGTTTGAGGCGGTCATCGTGAAGGCCGCTCGTATTGCGGTTTTTCGCGTACGTAGCGAAGTCAACCTGGGTGGTCTGGTGTTTGGTGAGTGGGACTGGTTTGGCAACCGCTTCGCCAAGTTTCCGCGAACCACACCGCTTTACATTTCACGGTACGACGAGATCGGCGCAGTCACACTCGACCCTTTCGCCTTCGCACATCAACGCGAGGAGGCCACCGACCTGCGACAGTACGGCATCCGCCTGAACCTTTGGTGGGCGCCCACCAACACGGACTGCTACCTGCATAACGAACATCCGTTCCTGGAAATCCATACGCAAATCTACGGCACGGGACGCATCCAGACATTCCTGGAGCGAGACGACACCACGCTTTACCGGCAGATCCATATGGCGCCCGGCTACACCCACGATCCGTTCGCAAAAGTTGATCAGGACGGCAACCCGACTTATCCGTGGCACCGCTATTGGTCCGATTCGGATGCGATCTGGCTGGCGATCGAATTCCATCCTCTTTGATCAGGACGTGATCCATGGCGCTGCTGAAAAACAGGCTGACGTTCAACACCACCGCCGCCCGGCACTGCAATTTCATCATGCAGATGGACATCGCACGCCATGCCGGATTCGACTCGGTCGAACTGACCAGTGAACCGGTACGGGCCTATCTCGAAGCCGGTTACAGCCACAAGGACCTCAAGGTGGCACTGCACGGTTTACAGGTTCAGGGCATCGGCGCGTTGCTGGATATTGAGCGCACAGGGGAGCTGGGACAAGAAATGATGGGCCAGGCCGAAGAGCTGTACGCACTCGCAACCGTGGTGGGCGCGAAGGGCGTGCAGTTGGTCACCGGTCCATTGGATTACCGGGCCGTGGTCGAGTATCGACGTGACGGTCGCACTTCACGTTACAGCGGCGTGTCAGGCTGCTCCGAAGAGGAACAGATTGCCCGGACCGCGATCAATTTGCAGCGCCTGGCGGATCGAGCCCAGGAGGTGGGTCTGATTGTTTATGTGGAGGCCTTGTCCTGGACGCCGGTAGCGACACTTGAGCAACAGGTCAGGATTCTGGAACGAGCCGATCGGGACAACCTGAAAATCGTGATCGATTACTGGCACTGCTACACCAGTGGCGCCAGTCCGGAGGACGTCGCCAACATCGACAAACGCCATCTCTATGGGATTCATGTCTGCGATTCGTTGCCGTTCCTTGGGGGTGTGCCGGATGAAACGGTGCTGCGTGATGTGGCCACCGGGCACGGAATACTCGATCTGCACGCGTGGACACAGGCCGTCAAGGCGACTGGATATGAGGGCTGGTGGTGCAGCGAGACATTCTGTCGAGCGCAACAGCAGAGCAATGGTTACGGGGTGGCGAAACAGCTTTATGGTCAGCTTGATGCGCTGGTCAATGGTTGAGGCGCCGTTTAGCCTGGTTACATCTGTAAGATGTACCCCTCCCACCGTCACGAGCATTGAAAATGGATTCTCACTCGATCTTTACCTACACCCTCGTCGCCGCCATTGCCATCGCCAGTCCTGGACCCGCGACCTTGATGGCGATCAACAACAGCCTGGCTTACGGGCAACGCAGTGCGGTGTGGTCATCCCTGGGTAACGCGAGTGGCCTGTTCTGCCTGTCGGCTGCCGCGATGTTGGGGCTGGGGGCGTTGCTGGCCAGTTCCGAGTGGCTGTTCAACGCGGTGAAAATCCTGGGGGCGGGGTATCTGTTTTACCTGGGGGCCCGGCAGTTGTTCAACAAGAGCCCGATGCTGGCGGACGGTGTCCGGGATGACTCGAAGAAGAGCAGGCCCACGCCTTTCAAACTGTACAAGTCGGCCTTCCTGACGGCGGTCACCAACCCGAAGGCGACCATGTTTTACACCGCGCTTTTCCCGCAATTCATCGATCAGAGCGCAACGCTGCTGCCGCAGTTCTTCATCCTCACCTCGATCTTCATGGCGTTGTCGGTGGTCTCCCTGAGCCTGTACGCCGCGCTGGCTTCCCGGGCCAAGGGCGTGTTGACGCGGCCCGAGCTGTCCCGTTGGGTCAGTCGGGTCGTGGGGTCGACATTCATCTTTTTCGGCGCGGCCATCCTGACCATGCGTCGACAGACTGCATAAATGCCATGACGATCTGCTGCGGCCGATTGCGCCCTGTCAGCAACGGTATTGCCATGGCCGTGGTCGACTGAATTTGAATTGCACGACAATGCCCGACACAATCGCGTCCCGATCCGGCCGAAGGTGCCGGGCATTCGTGGTGAGAAGGAACTGCAGTTGAACGAACACACATTGTCCATGCGCCTGGAACGCGTGGCGGCGCATGTGCCCGCCGATGCGCGCCTGGCCGATATCGGCTCGGATCACGGCTATCTGCCGGTGGCATTGATGCGCCGAGGTGCGATCGTGGCAGCGGTGGCTGGCGAGGTGGCGATGACGCCATTCCGCTCGGCCCAACGTACCGTACGCGAGAATGGCTTTGAGCAGCAGATCACCGTGCGCCTGGCCAATGGCCTGGCGGCGATCGAGCCGGGAGACGGGATCACGGCGATCACGGTCTGCGGCATGGGCGGTGAGACGATTCGCGACATCCTCTTCAGCGGCAAGGCGCATTTGACCGGAAAGGAGCGCCTGATCCTGCAGCCCAACGGCGGCGAACAGCCACTGCGCCAATGGCTGATGGAGAACGGCTACTGCATCGTCTGTGAGGAGCTGCTGCGGGAGAACCGTTTCTACTACGAAATCATTGTTGCCGAACGCTCCGGGCCAGTGCGGTACAGCGCCGAGGAACTGTACTTCGGGCCGTTGCAGATGCAGGCACGCAGCCCGACATTTCTACTGAAGTGGCAGCACATACTGCGCCACAAGCAGCAAACTCTGAGGCACTTCACCCGGGCACGGCAGGCCGTACCCGAGGAGAAGACTCAGGAAGTCGCCCAGCAGGCTCGATGGATCACCGAACTGTTGGTTTGAGCGCGAGGCGGCAGCTTTTTAAACGTCGTAACGGGTCGTCAGCATGACGTACGCGGTTCACCCTTCGATGTGACCATTCAGATTCGCTGGCCCCATCATGACTGTCGAGCTGGCACGATCGGGGAGGGGACTTTGCTTTCCTCAAAACGCCGAGATGATTAGGATGACGCATGTCCTTACACATCATCCTGCTCATACTCTTCGCCGCACTCCTGCACGCCAGCTGGAATGCGCTGCTGCGTGGCGGTGCCGACAGACTCTGGTCGATGACGGTCATGTGCCTGGCGGTCGCCATCGTCAGCGCAACGGCGGCCTTGTTCCTCGCGCCACCGGCGCCAGCCAGCTGGTTTTATGTCGTGCTTTCAGCGGTCCTGCATGTGGGCTACAACCTGTTTCTCGTCAGGAGCTACAAGGTCGGAGACCTGGGGCAAACCTATCCGATCTCGCGAGGCTCTTCGCCCATCCTGATCACCCTCGGAGCATCGGTTTTTGCCGGAGAAAGCATCGGGGCAGCCGCGCTGCTGGGCATTGCATTGGTGTCGGGCGGGATTATTTCCCTGGCTTTCAAAGGGCGCAGGCTTGCGGTACCAAGCCTGCCTTACGCTTTGGGCACCGGCTGTTTCATTGCCGCTTACAGCGTCACCGACGGGATTGGCGCACGCCTGTCCGGCGCACCGATCGCCTACACGGTATGGATGTGCGCCTTGTGGGGCGTAATGATGCCACTGGTGTATATCGGTCTGCGCGGCGCTCGCAGTCTGTTTACGTTGCGTCCCGGTTTTTTCACGGCATTCTTCGGCGGACTGGTCTCGCTGCTGGCCTATGGAATCGTCATCTACGCCATGTCCCACGCACCCATGGGAGCGGTCTCGGCATTACGCGAAACCAGCGTATTGTTCGCGGCATTGATCGGTTATTTCTTCCTGGGCGAGACCCTGACTGTCCGCAAGGTGCTGGCGTGCGTGGTGATTGCCGCCGGCACGATTCTCATCGGCTGACGGCGCCCGGACCGCCCTCGATAACGCTTTCAACTGCCATCACGTAATTCCTCTGCAAGCCACTCAACCAGCGCGTGCACCTCTATCCGGTCCTCTGCGCCATATCGTCTGAAAACGGAAATGGCTTCAGGCAAAGAGACACTTTCAACACAAGGTCTCACCAGAGCACCGCTGTCAATCAGCCTGCCGGCGGTTCGGCGCCAACCCATTGCAATCCCGTGCCCCTCGACGGCGGCCTGGAGCATCAAAGGGTAGCTATCAAATACGGAGCCCTGAGGATAACCCTCTAACGTCTGCCCAAAGGCGTTCAGCCACGTATCCCATTCCATCAAGTGCGGTGGCGTGGCGCGATGGTGCAGAAGCGTATGGCGGCGAAGGTCGGTAATCGGAAGTGACTGTCCGGCAGTCAGGTAGTGAGGGCTGCACACAGGAAACACTTCATCAGCGGCGGTGAACGCCAGGGCATGCGAGCCGCTGGGGCGTCCGGTGCTTTGCAAGGCAACATCAAAATGGTCATTGAATTCAGTCAACGGTCGAGTGGATGTCGCTACCTGGATTTCGATTTCCGGGTGTAGCTGGTGAAACGTTGAAAGGCGTGGCATCAACCAATAAAACGCTTCACACAACTGACACAGTAAAACGACCCGGTTTTTGTGGGGTGATTCACGAAGGGTAACGGCGCTGTCGCCGATGCTTTGCAATGCGCTGGTCACGACGCGCCCTAGCTCACGCCCCTCCTGTGTCAGGAAGACTGCGCGGTTGCGGCGGTCAAAAAGCTTCAGTCCAAGATTCTCTTCGAGCGCGCGGATCTGACGGCTGACCGCCGCTTGAGTGATGTGCAATTCATCAGCAGCCTTCGAGAAACTTTCCAGGCGCGCTGCTGCTTCAAAGGGCAGCAAACTGGCAAGCGGCGGTAATGACTTTCCAAGCGTATTCATAATCAGGCGTTATGCATCCAGGACCGAGAACTCGTTTGTAGCATACCCTTGGCCCTGTGCAACATGAGTTGAATACCTCATGGATATGCCTGATGACGATTGCTCACTCAAACATCATCGCCGGAGTGACCCTTGCTGTGGTCGCGACCCTGAGCTGGGCGCTGAATTTCATAGCGCCCTATGTCACTGGCGCCTATAGCCTCTATGACTTGATGGTTCTTCGCTTTCTGATTGCGGGTGCACTGGGTGCGGTGATCATGGTGCTTTGTAGCGCCCGGCTAAGGTGCCTGCGTCGCAAACAGCAATTGCTCGCTGCGGGTCTCGGCGTGACCGGATACCTCGGGTACAGCACCTGCATTGCCGCCGGCGTGGTGTTTGGTGGCCCTGTGCTGACTCCGGCGTTTATTGGCATGGTGCCGGTCTTGCTGGCCGTGCTCAGCAACGCCACACAAAAAACGCTTCCATGGCGCCGACTGGTACTGCCGCTGACCTTGTTGATGGGCGGGCTTGTGCTGACGAACCTCAGCAGTATCGATCAACCCGTTGCGGGACAAGGGTCGTGGCTGATGGGATTGATATTTTCAGTCTGTGCCGTTGTCTTGTGGCTTGTGTTCAGCCTGCTGAATCAGCGTGCCCTGGAAAAACTCCCGGCGAATGTGTCCGGTGTCTGGACAGGCCTCATGATGGCCGGTGCCGGAATGGGCGCCTTGTGCTTGTTACCGGTCATGCAGGCGCTCGACCTTCTGAAGCTGCCTGTTCTCGGTTTCGGTTTTTCCATGGCAGGACATTTGTATGCCTGGGCGCTGGGGATTGCCGTGATGTCCTCACTCGTCGGAGCCTGGGCGTGGAACGCAGCGTCCCATCGCCTGCCCATGGTGCTTTCAGGGCAACTGATAGCCCTTGAATCGCTGTTCGCGACATTACTCGGCCTGTTGTTTCATGGTCGGCTGCCGACCGCTTTGGAAGCAGCGGGTCTTGC
This sequence comes from Pseudomonas sp. p50(2008), assembly GCF_015351605.1. NCBI lineage: Bacteria > Pseudomonadati > Pseudomonadota > Gammaproteobacteria > Pseudomonadales > Pseudomonadaceae > Pseudomonas > Pseudomonas sp. p50(2008). Next base: position 78,575 of record NZ_JACMYF010000006.1, on the reverse strand, counting down.
CGCCGTTCTCGCCGGGGTGGTGATGGCTGTTCGGATCATTCTGACTTCGATTGATAAAGGAGTCGCTACACTGGCTGATGCGCCGGCCTGACTGATCTGTCTCGGCCAGATGGATGGGCCTTGGCGTCTCGGAGATCAGGTTTTTAACCCCCGCGAGGGCAACCGCCATGAGCGAAACCAAGTCATCCATCCGTTTGAATGAAGACATCTGCGTCCATATCTTCGTCGCCTCATCCGCCATGGTGGGCGTCTGCCTGACGGTGATCGGTATTTTTCAAGTGGTGAGCACGTTGAGAAAGGAGGGGACCCTGGGGGATGACCTGCTTGCGATCAACGCCATCTTCTACCTGCTCACAACGATTCTGTCCTACTGGTCATTGCGAACCCGACAATTCAGCCGAAATCACCTGCTGGAAAAATTTACCGACGGACTTTTCCTGGCCGCGCTGACCTGGACGACGGGGGTTGCAGGCTTCATTACATGGGCGATGACGTTTACGTAGCGATTAAAAAACATCGCCTGAACAGTGGCGCCTTAAGCGATTGGTTGAGACGCAGCCCATTGCGCTCTGGAAAGTCCATAGCACTTGCACAAGGCAGGCGCAGTGGACAGGTTCAGCTCGGCGTCATAAAGGTGCACTGCGCCAATTTTCATGGCGGCTTTCTGCGAGCGAATGTTCCCGGGCGCGATGTGGAAATATACGGTGTCGTACGCCTTGAATGCATGCTCCACCATCAGACGCTTCAGCTCGCGGTTGCTATCGCCACCCCATTTCGCACGCAGCAAAAAGGTAAACCCGATGGCGATACTGTCCGGCAGATCAGGCGGTGTGTAATAGCTTGAAGTACCCACAATCTGCCCCGAGTCGATATCGATAACGACGAGCGCTTTACCCGTGGCCAGGCGAGAGGCGAAGTACGCCTCAAATACCTCCCTTTTATAGCGGTTATTGGCGGGATGGTCGGCCCAGATGTGTGGGTCACTGGCCGCCAGATACAGCCCTTCAAAATCACTTTCGGCCAAAGGCCTGAGCCTCAGCGTGCTCCCACACATAACGGGTTGGCAGTCGAAATCGCGCACGAGCATGGATTCCTTTTCGGGTGAGTCGTGGGAATGGAGTGTAGAGCGGTCAATCGGCAAGGAAAGATCCAATACGACGGTTGTTGATGGGGCCATCGCAAACAAGAGCAATCGTTTGTGTGCGCAACACGTCTATTGACCTCATCCATACATGAGGTTTTATAAAGAGTGTCGCGTTGCCTTGGCAGCTTTCATTCGCCGCAGCGGTGACATCGGGAAAGGGAGCACACATGGATAAGCGTCACGTTACATCGGGCCAGCCTTCGCCATCGTCGGCAGAGGCCGTCGCCCTCAGGGATATCAATCCGCCAAAAAGTGGTTGGGCCGCCTTGTTGTCCGGCAGGAATGGTGTGCGCTCGCTCGCCCTTGCCGGGGGCGTCGTCCTGCATGCGATCAATGTTTATATCGCCACCACGATTCTGCCATCGGTCGTCAGGGACATCGGCGGTATCGACTACTACGCCTGGAACACCACGTTGTTCGTCGCCGCCTCCATTCTGGGTTCCGCTTTGTCGGCGAGGTTGCTCGCCCGTGCAGGGCCGCGTAGCGCGTATGTGATCGCCACGTTGGTGTTCGTAGTCGGCACGTTCATCTGTGCCGTTGCCCCGTCAATGCCGGTCATGCTCGCCGGTCGCCTTGTCCAGGGCTTGGGCGGCGGTTTTTTGTTCGCGCTTTCCTACGCGATGATCCGGCTGGTGTTCGATGAAACTTTATGGCCACGGGCGATGGCACTGGTTTCCGGTATGTGGGGTGTGGCCACTCTGGTCGGTCCGGCCGTCGGTGGCATTTATGCGCAACTGGGCGTTTGGCGGGCAGCGTTCTGGTCGCTCATTCCCGTCGCCCTGCTGTTTGCCGTGCTGGCTGTGATCGTACTGCCCAAACGCAGCACGGATGAAATCGAACGCTCGCCGCTGCCACTTGCCCAACTCGTCCTGTTGACGTCGGCAGTGCTCGCCGTTTCGTTCGGCAGCGTCTCCTCTGTCCTCCTCTGGAATATCGCGGGACTGGTTGCCGCCGTCATTCTGACTGCCCTGCTGATCGGCACAGAAAGCCGCGCACGCCATCGGCTGCTGCCCGCCGGTGCCCTGCGCATCACAACAGCGTTGGGAGCTCTGTACGCAACGATGTCGCTGCTGGCGGTCGCTGTGACCAGTGGCGAAATATTCGTGCCGCTGTTCCTCCAGGTTCTTCATCAACAATCCCCGCTCATTGCTGGCTACCTCGCAGCGCTGATGGCGGCCGGGTGGACGCTGGGGTCAATTGCCAGCGCAGGGGCGAGCGGCAAAGGCATCACCTGCGCAATTCTCGCCGGCCCGATGCTTGGCATGGCGGGCATGGTCGCGCTGGCCGTTTTGATGCCCGGCGAAAGTGCCGGCGGCTGGCCCGCGCTCATGCCGATATGCGTGGCGCTGGTGGCAATCGGATTGGGCGTGGGGATGGCATGGCCGCACCTGCTCACCCGGGTGTTTCAGGTCGCGCCAACGGGCGAGCAGGGCATGGCAGCGGCGTCTATCACTACGGTGCAGCTATTCGCCACCGCGCTCGGCGCAGCACTCGCAGGCATGGTGGCAAACGTCGCCGGCCTCACGGATCCCGGAGGCATCGCGGGCACTGCTAATGCTGCGGTCTGGCTCTTTGGCCTGTTCGCCTTCGCGCCAATCCTCGCCGTCTTCACCGCAGTGCGCGTTGTCAGGGGTTACTCAAAAACTGCGTAAGAAAAAAGGCGACGGATTTTTTTTCGTCGCCTTCTAAAGAACAACCATCGTCTTTTTCTTCGCTTCTTTCTGGGTCGAGCCGCGCATCATCGGCCGTACGCCTAGGTTGCTCAGGATCGCTTTTTAAACTGCTCCTGCCGGGGCGTTCTGGCTGTTGAGGAAACGTCCTACAGCATGGATCAGGAGCAGGATCGGAACGGTCTGACTAACTAATCCCACTTCGGCATACGTGAAATGGGCGACAGAATGTCCTTCCACACCTTGGCATGCAGATGTGGAAGTTGACGCTTCTCCAGGTCGGTCAGGCCGTAGTTGTCCGGGTGTTCCATGACATCCAAAAACTTGACGATACGACAGTCGAAGCTGCCATCTGTACGTTGCTCGTTCACGATGTACATCGGCAGCGCTTCAAGGCCAAACAGCCGGACAGATCCGCGTAGCTTCCCGATGTTGAACTTTATGGCGTAGGCCAGTTTTGAGTTGCGGCTTTCCGGGTGGTAACTGACGAAGTCGCCGAACGCGTAAACGACCAGCGCATCCTGCTGGCCGGGGCGTGGAATAAGTTCTGCAGGCTGACTGACGTGCGCGTGATTGCCGAGGATGGTGTCGACCCCGCAATCAATCACCTTGCGCGCGGCTGCAACGATGTTGTCGTGGGGGTACATCTCGAACTCCCATCCCCAGTGGCAATAGGCAATGATCCACTGCGCGCCCTTCGCTTTTGCCGCGGCCACCTGCTTCTTGATCAATGAATAATCGGGTGGCGGTTCGACGTCGTTGAATCGCACCTCATTGGCGAGGTAAGGCTTGTCGGCGGGAACCTTGTAGCCATTGAGGTCAAAGGTGTAGGACAGCAGGGCGACCTTGATACCGTCCTTCTCGACAACGATCACGTCATCCTGCTCGGCCTGGCTCGCGGCCGTGCCTGAGTGGTAGGCACCCGATTTCCTGAGAACCTCGAGTGTGGCGAGCAGACCTTGTTCGCCCCAGTCCATCGCGTGGTTGGTCGCGGTGCTGAAGTAATTGATCTTCGCCTCGTCGCGAAACTTCTGGAACATCGCCTCAGAGGTATTCATTTGCGCCGGTTGACCCTGTCTCTGAGTTCGCCCCACGGGCCGGTTCTTGTCGACGGTTGATTCCAGGTTGGCGCTGACAATGTCAGCGGTGCTGTAGAAGTCAGTGATCTCGTCGAACAGGTGCGGCGTGTTTTGCGGCGTCAGGACATCGACCGCGAGTAAATCGCCTGCACACGACACAGAGATGAAGGGCACAGGGAGCGGATTTTCGGGGACCGGGGAACATTCATCCTCTTTACGGAATTTAAGAGACTGCGACGCGAAGAACGCTTCCAGGCCCGACCCTTTCTCGGCCACTTCGAGCTGATTGAACCAGTAACGGTAGAGCCACTTGAGTTTCTGGAAGCTACTCCCCGAGATGTCATACACGCCAGTCTCTGGCTGTGGGTAGTGGAACTCTTCATAGAACAGGTAGCTCATCAGGAGAACCGCGAGCTTGGCCTGGAGACGCTTGTTCACCAGCTCACCCAGCGGCGGCAGGTTTGATGCAATCCCAAGCTCAAGCAGAATGTTATCGAACGCAAACGCACTCTCCAGCGTGGCCGGGTTCTTCAGCACGGATTGAAGCGTCGCGCAGACGTGTTGCGGGCCCACTTGTGCAACCTGACCGAACAGCGCCCTGGCGTACTTTGCCTCCTCGGGGCTGATCGTCTCGGGCATCTTCAATTCGCCCCTCGCCACGCGCTCCAGCGTGGTCACGACCTCATCCCTATGATCATCAAGATGCTGCTCGAGCCTGTGCAGAATCTCGCTTAAACCTTCAATCAGATACCTGTCCATTTTGAACATCCTTTTAACTGTATTGCTGGGTCTATGGCCGGTAAGCATCGGCGCCAGACCCTAGAGGTGCAGGGACTCAGAACGCTATTAACGGCCATTTTCACAGTATTGCGCCTGATTCAAAGCAAGGGCCTGGTGAGGTTGAAAACAGTCAGATCCAGCACCTTGCGGCCCTGTTGCAGTACTGCGCGCTTCCAGGCATCGGTATCCACATAAAACGCATCGCGCAGTTGGCTTTTAATGCGTTGAATCTGAGCGTCGGGTGCCTGAGGGTTGCAGTACAGCCAATGGTCGGCGCGCAACGCATTGAGCACTTTTATACCCGACAGGGTGCCGTACTCCAGGGTGAGTCCGTTGTACTGGGCCTGCGGGCAGGTCTCCAACACCATCAGGTCGATGGTGCCGTTCAGCTCGGCGGATACCGAGTTGCCTTCGGTGCTGTTGGTCATCTTTTCACCCCACCAACTTCTCCCACGGGCGATATCTTCCGGTTCCTGGCGCCCCTTGTATATGTATTCGCCGACACCGGTCGGGCCGAGGCCGGTGTGCACGTCGATCCAGCCGATACGCTGGCAGTGCTGTCCATGCTGTTGAAGAATCCGGCGCAAGGTCAGGTTGCTCCAGACCGGCGCCGTGCCGGCGAAGAACAAGCCGCGCGGATCGCTGTGCTGGCCGCGGGAAATGCCGCTCTGCAGGGCCATACGGCCGTTGCGCAGGGCGTAGCCGATCAGTCCGAGCGTGCTCGACAAAGTCGGTGGCTGGCGTTTGGGCAGCAGCAGGTGGACGAGGGCGCGGTAGTCCGGGTTGTCCGGCAGTGGCTGGGTGAAATCGAGGAAGTTCCGGTTCAGATCGACATTGTCCTCGTTGACCCGGCGCAGCCAGGAAAAGCCATGAGGGTTAAGGGCGTGCAGGAACAGCACGGCCAGATCATCGCGTTTGCAACGTTTGAACCAGGCAGCATCGCGCAGCAGATCGACCTGCAGGCCTGAGCCACAGAACCCCTCCGCGCCGTGGCAGCCGCTGCTGATGACCAGCAGGTTGGCGGCGTCCGGTGCACCAAGGCGGGCGACGTCCAGTGCCAGCTCTTCTCCGTCGCGACCGGGCAGAGGGTGGACCCAGGATTCGACGAGCAGCCCGGCGGCCAGGCTGGCGTCGAGGAATTTCTGCCGGGCTTCGGCGTAGTGTTGCGAGAAACTGGAAAGATCCATATCGGTCCTTGTGACGTTGAAGTGCCCGCGTCTTTTTTGGGCGTGGCCGGGCCTGCGGCGCAGGCTTGCTGCTTGCACCGGTGGCGGGGAAATACAAAAGGAGGAGAGCCCGTGCGCTTGTCGGGCCGCCGAATTAGCTAGCGTTCATCGTGCGCACAGGGGGCATCGTTGATGCATAACGCGGTTTCCTGATTCAGGCCTGGCTGGCAGACGGTTCGTGGTGGGACGAAGCAGCGTTTGAGGTGATCAACGTCAGCGCCTGGCGACTGCGCTCGGGGTCGACCAGACGTAGCGCCAGCAGACCGCCGACCAGCAGGGCAATACCGAACAGGCCGATACTGAGTTCGAAGCCTTTGACCAGATCGCCACCTTCCCAGCCAATGGTCTGGCCGACCATGTGCGGGGCGAGCATGCCGGCAGTGGTCATCAGGCCGATGTGAATGGCCAGCATGCTGCCGCGCTGCTTGGGCGGGGCAATGTAAGCGACGATGGAGTTGGCGAAGGCTGGCACCAGGTTCACCACGACGCCGCCCACCAGGTACAGGGCCATGGTGCTGTACAAGTCCTGCTCGAGAAAACCCATCAGGCTCAGCGCTGCACCGCCGATCAGGCACGCGATTGCCGGCGGCACGGCCATTGCCATGCGGATGCTGGCGCCGCGTTTGAGCGCGCGTTGCGACAGGCTTGAGATCGCCAGGTTGAGAAAGATCACGCCGACCGTGGCCGCCATCACCACATAGCCGGATTGCATCGGCGTCATCAGCAGGCCCTTTTGCAGGTAAGTCGGCACCCAGCTGTAGATCAGCGCAGTGGGCAGGTAAGTGCAGAAGCCGGCCAAAGTGATGAAGATAAACGTGCGGTTGAGCAGCAAGTGGCGGTAAGGCACGGTCCCGTTGCCGCCCTCGGCGACCGTATCGTCATGCTGTCCTTCGCGACCGATCAACAGCCAGATGACCAGCCAGATCAGGCCGATGCCCGCCAGGATCAGATAGCCAACACGCCAGCCCGTGTGCTGGATCAGCACGGGTAGCGACAGTGCTCCCGCAATGGCGCCGACCATGATCGCGACCTGAATCCACGCCGCAGGCTGCACGCGCTCCCGCGGTGAAAACCACTTGAAGCACGCGTGCTGAGTCACCGCCGTGCCAGGGCCACAGCCAGCCCCCAGAAGCATGCGGCTGGCGACCAGGGCATAGAAACTGGTGCTGATGGCGGTGAGGATCTGGGCGGCCATCCAGACCACCGACATGCCGGAGAGAATCCAGCGACTCGGCAGGCGGTTGGCGAGAAAGCCCACCAGCACGCCAGAGACCGAGTAGAGGAAAAAGAACGCACTGCCGATAAAGCCGAACTGCTCCGGCGATAACTGCAGTTCATCGATGATCTGCGGCCCGGCGAAAGCGAAGATGGTCTTGTCCAATACGCTGATGACCATCACCGCCATGAGCATCACGACGATCAGGGTGCGATGTGTGTTGGAAGGGGGCTGCATGGGCTCAAGCCTCGCAAAGGTAAACACGTTAAGTGGGTTGCAGCATGCCGCAGGCACCGAGCGATGAATAATCACCTCTGTGCATGTGTATCGGGTTTGGTTATGCACCTGCGTGAAGCGGCTGGGTACCGCCTTGGCGGCGAGCAATTGCACGCTGGCGCCGATGCCGGCGTCAGCCGCTAAACAGTCCATGACTGCCGCACGCATGCGGGTTGGTGTAGGCGTACACCAGTTCATCGGCCATCGCCTTGGCTTCGCGGGTCATCAGTTCCTGATCTCGGCAGCCCAGAGAGATGTTCATCGAGGGAAGCGATTCGGCAATCTGCAGGCGTTCAAGATTCAGCAGGCTCTGGGCCATTTCCAGCACGCGGATCGACCAGTAGCTGATCGCGTCGCTGCTGGCGGCGAGCTCTGCGTACAACACCACCGAGGCGCATTCGATGACGTTTTCCGGCAAGACGATGCCGTGCTCGTTGAGCATCTGGCCAACCTTCGATTGCTCCAGTGACTCCTGCAGCAACCAGTCCTGACCTTTCAGTTCGCTCAACGAGCGGGCGAGACGCATCGGGTGATCTTTACGCACGGCCAGTACCGTGGCTTGTTCATACAGCGCGACCCAGTGAAAACCGTCCGAGCTGCGGGCTTCCGGCAGGGACGTCAGCACCAGATCAAGTTGTCCTTCACGCAGTCCTTCCAACAGCTTGGAGGGCCGCAGTTCAATAATCTGCACCTGAACCTTGGGGAAGCGTTTGCGGTAGCGGTTGAGGCTGGTCACAAACTGATGGCTAGGTGTGACCGAAGACACGCCGATCGCGAGCTTGCCATCCATCACGCCTTTAAGCGTGTCGATCTCTTCGCGTGCGCGGCGTACTTCTTCGAGGACCATGCGCGCGCGTTTCACCAGGCGTTCGCCGTACTCGGTGACCGTGATGCCGCGGTTGGAACGCACCAGCAGCGGCACGCCGAGCTCGGCCTCAAGCTCCTTTATCGCCTTGGAAAGCGCGGGTTGAGAAATATGCAGCTGGCGCGAAGCTTCCTGGATGCTGCCGCTTTCACAGATGGCGACGATGGCGCGCAGTTGGTGAAACTTCATGGCAAAAGCCTCGTCTGCTCAAGGTAAAAGACGGAATCTAAAGGAAAAACCCCACAGAGTGGTGGCAATGTGACTTCGGTGAGGGTTATCGAAGAGTGGCCAGGTAAAAAAAGCGGCGGTCAAAAGACCGCCGCAAAGGGTGGAGCGCGAAGGGGGTTTGATCAACGAATACCCGCAGCGCGCAAGGCATTGGGGGTGAACTGTTTGCGGCTGTAGGGCATGCCGAACTGGTAGGCATTTTGCTGTTCGTTGTACAGCGCACCCACCGCGTATCGACCGGACAGAACGTCGTAGTGGGTTTCGGCGCTGAACTGCGGGATCTTCTGGTCATAGAAGAAAATGCCGTGCCCTTCAGAGACGCGCCACAACTGCCCGCGGCCGTCATAGGCATCCGCTTCGGCGGCTTGCCAGCTGTCCTCGTCGATGAACAGATCCCGACGCGAATAGATGTGGCGCTGGCCTTCCTTGAGCGTGCCCCTGACATGCCAGACCCGGTGCAGCTCGTAGCGTGCATGCTCGGGGTTGAGGTGACCCGCCTGGATGATGTCGCTGTACTTCAACGTAGGCGAACCCATCTTGTTGCTGTTGTAGGGGATGTACATTTCCTTCTTGCCCACCAACTCCCAATCGAAGCGATCCGGCGAGCCATTGAACATGTCGAAGTCGTCCATGGTCCGCATGCCTTCGGCGCCCGGGCTGTCATACGCAATCTGCGGCGCGCGGCGTACACGGCGTTGACCGGCGTTGTACTGCCAGGCCATACGCGGTTCGCTGACCTGATTGATGGTCTCGTGCACCAGCAACACCCCACCGGCCATGCGCGCCGGGGAGAGGAACTCTTCGCGGTAGAAGTAGAGGACGTTGGCCATCTCCTGTGGGGAGTAGTCAGTCAGGCCGGCGGGGTAGGCCAGTTGCTGCTTGATCTGGCTCGGGGTAAAGCTGCCATTGGTTTGCGGCGACGCCTGCACGACCATCCGCTCGAAGGCCAGGCCGCGGTAGCGACCGATGTGGTTCCAGATCACTTCCATACCGTTCTGCGGTACGGCAAAAGGCAGTCCGCCGCTGCGGAAATTCTGCAGACCGTTACCGCCTTCAGCCAGTTGAGTGTTGGCGGCGTTGAGGCGGCTGGTGTCGAGAAAATCCTGGGGCAGGCTGACCGAACGCCGGGTCGGATAGACCGGGATGCGGTAGGTATCCGGATAGCGCTTGAAGAGGGCGAGCTGGCCGGGGGTCAGCTTGTCCTGGTATTGCGCAACGTTGGCGGCGGTGATGGTGAACAGCGGTTTGTCTGCAGCAAAGGGATCACTGAGGAAACCGCTGGCGTCACGCCGGCCGGCGTCCGGGCCGATGCCGCCGGTCCACGCAGGAATACTGCCATCGGCATTGCCGGCCCGCTCCGCACCGATGGGCGTCAGGTCCTTGCCCAGTCGGGCGATCTGCTCTTGCGGGACTGCCGCCAGTGCCTGATGGGTCAGCAGCAGGCCCAGGCACAGACTGCCGGCACTCAGGCGTTGGGTCTTGGAAAGGAAAAACATCATGTGCATACCCCTCAGAAATTCATGCCGGCACTTAAGGCGAGGAAATCGCGGTCAGTGTTCGTGTTGAAGTCACCACCGAAATAGTCGGTGTAGCTCAGGCTCGCGGTGTACTTGGACAGGTAGTCGGCATCCAGACCCACGCTTACCGACTTGTTGCCCTCGGTGAAAGTCGGGCCGTAGCCCTCGACGTCATGGGCGAACGCCAGGTTCGGCTTGAGGTTGATGCCGGCGATGGCGTTGTTGAAATCCAGCACGGCGCGCAGCCGGTAGCCCCAGGAGTTCTGGGTGTAGAACCCCTTGTCGGTGCACTGGTCGGGATTGGCGGAATTGAGCACGGCCTTGCACAGACTTTCGCCGCGTATCGTGCCAACGCCGGGGAGGCTGGCAGAGGCAGAAGAGGGCAGCGCACCCATGCCGTAGACGCTGCTGCGACCGAAACGCAGGTCAGAGCCGTCGGCCGAACCGAGGTTGCCGATATGGCTGTAGCCGACTTCGCCGATCAGCGTCAGACGGTCGCTCCCCAGCACCTGATCGAATGTGTGTACACCACTGATCTGGGCCTGGGTGAAAGGCATGCGCTTGTAACCCTGGACCAGGCTGCTATAGCGGTTGTCTGCCCAGTCGGTGTCAAAGATGGCCAGGCCGTTCATGTTGCCCAAGGTGTAGAGCTGGCCGATGCTCGCCGCTGTGGAAGTATCGGTGCCGTTGAGTGCCATTGGCATGTTTGGCCGGTGGCTGATCTCACCGGACAACGCGGTGCCGTCGGGGGTGGTGGTGGCGAAGCTGATGCCGAACAGACGGATATCTTCCGGGTACTTCAGGTAGTAGCTGGCGGTGGAAGGGCCCGGGGCGCCAAGAATGGCACCGACGCCGGTGGCATTGCTGGCGGTCCACATGCTTTCCGGTGTGCGGCTGTGATAGTTCAGGGCATAGAAACCGAACTCGGTGTCGTTGAGCTCCGGCACCATCCAGCGCAGCGCCACGCCGAACTGGCCACTGTCACGAGCGTCCTGATCCGCGCCACGGGGTACCCAGCCATACGCGGGGCCATCGCGGTCAAAGTCGCTGCCGTTTGTGGTCATACCGTAGTCGCAGCCCTTGGGCGCGGTATCGCCGCCGAAGAAGGTGCCGCAGTTATCGAGAACGGTCTTTTCCCATTCCAGTTGGTAGAAGGCTTCCACCGACAGGTTTTCCGTCAGGCTCTGGGTGACGTACAGCATATTCACCGGGATCAGGCCTTCCTTGATCTCCGAACCGGGACGGCGCAGCGAGGCCGCGTCGGCGGGGTTGATCGCGTTGATGCTGTTGCCGATAAAGGTGCTCTCGCCCCAGCTCACCACCTGTTTGCCGGCGCGCACACTGCCGGGCAAATCGCCCAACAAGTAGTTGTGGTAAACGAAGGCATCCAGCAATTCGAATCCTGATCCCTTGGCCGCACGGTCACGTCCGCTGTCATCGATGTCGTACAGCGGACGGTGCTCATCTTTGAGCTCGAAGTCGTACCAGTACTTGCCGCGCAGGAACACGCCGGTTTCGCCATAGCTCAGCTGCAGGTCATGTACGCCCTTGAAGATCTTCGAGAACGTCTCGCCCTTTTTGAAGTTGAGGCGACCGTCGTCACTCGTGCGTGTGGACGCGCGACCGCCGTTGGCTTTGCCGATGAACTTCGCGTCGGCGTCGTCCATGGCCCAACTGGACCCGATGGACAGTGACGAGTCGAAACGCCCCTCGATTTCCCCGATATTGAAGCTGGCGGCCTGTGCCGGTAGTGCGAAAAGGGCACCCGCCAGTGCCAGGGCATGAGGGCGAAAATCCCCTGCGCCTTTTGTTGTTTTATTCATAAGGCTCTCCGCCTGAACATGCTGTGCAAGGAAGGCCGGGACTGTCGCCACACGGCTCATCACTGGGTAACTGTCCGAGGACAATTGCGTTGGCATCCTAGGGCGCATCCGGCGTTCTGCCTTCTGAAAAAAACTTATGGCTATAGCCAAAGGTGAGGCCGGGATAACTTTTAGGCGCGCGCGTCAATCCGGTCGCTACCGGCTCGGCGTCATGCGACCCCGCATGTTGTTCGTCGCGTAGCTTGATTTTCCGCATTGACATATCGGTAAATCTCGATATTATCGCCCCATGGAATTACTCGAAATATTCAAAGCCCTCTCAAACCGTACGCGACTTGAAATCCTCAAAGGTTTGAAGGACCCCGTGAAGCACTTTCCTCCTCAGGACGAAGGTGACGTTCATACGGTGGGCGTCTGCGTCAGCAGTATTCAGGAAGGCGTCGGGCTGTCGCAGTCGACGGTGTCTGACTATCTGGCGACCCTGCAACGAGCGGGCCTGGTCGAAGTCAGGCGCATCGGTCAGTGGACGTACTACAAGCGCAATGAAGCGACCATCCGTTTGCTTGCCGAGATCATCGGGAAGGAGCTGTAATTTTTTACGCTAATAAATCGGTAAATCCCGATATCCCGTTTTATCGAAACAAGGACGCACAAGATGCTGAAACCATAGGGAAAGAACGGCCCGTTTTTTTACCCTGGTATATCGAAAAATCTCGATATCCCTTTTTGTCGAAACGAGGATGCACAATGAAAGCGCTGATACTTACATCATTTGGTGGCCCGGAATCGTTCGAACTGCGCGACGTGCCAAAACCAGTACCTCACGCGGGACAAGTCCTGGTGCGGGTCCACGCCACCTCCATCAATCCTTTGGATTTCCAGGTTCGACGAGGCGATTACCCTGACCTGGTGCAACTGCCGGCCATTACCGGGCATGACGTCTCGGGCGTTGTCGAAGCCGTCGGCCCGGGTGTGACGAGTTTCGTTCCAGGCGACGAAGTCTGGTACACCCCGCAAATATTCGACGGCCCGGGGAGCTATGCCGAGTACCACGTTGCTGACCAAAGCATTGTCGGGAAGAAGCCCCCTTCGCTGAGCCATCTCGATGCGGCGAGCCTGACCCTGGTGGGCGGGACGGCGTGGGAAGCATTGGTCGTGCGAGCGGCGCTCAGGGTAGGGGAGAGCATCCTGGTGCACGGCGGCGCGGGAGGCGTCGGTCATGTGGCGATCCAGCTGGCCAAAGCCATGGGCGCCAGGGTGTTCACGACCGTGCGCGACGCGAACGCCGAGTTCGTACGAGGGTTAGGTGCTGACGTGATCATCGACTATGAGAAGGAAGATTATGTCGACGCCATCAATCGGGAGACCGGTGGCCACGGCGTCAATGTGGTGTTCGACACCATTGGCGGCAACACGTTGTCGCGCAGCCCCGACGTGCTCGCACAACTGGGCCGCGTGGTCTCGATTGTGGACATCGCACAGCCACAAAACGTCGTTCAGGCCTGGGGCAAGAACGCGAGTTATCACTTCGTGTTCACCCGACAGAACCGCGGCAAGCTGGATGAGTTGAGCGCGTTGATTGAGCGCGGTCAGTTGCGGCCACACGTTGGCGCGGTCTATTCGCTTGCCGATATTCCGCTCGCCCATGCCCGGCTGGAGACTCCCAACAACGGTATCCAGGGGAAGATCGCGATTTCAATCGCGCCCTAGGCTCACCTCGACCCTGTGTTTTTTCAATCGTTAAACCTGAATTCAAGGAACGCCATGATTTATGAAATCGCGCTGCTCCCCGTTCACAAAGAACACATTGAAGCCTTCAGACGGGCATTTGCCGAGGTCGCGCCGCTGCTCTGCCGCGCAAAGGGTTACGGCGGCCACATGCTCGCGCAAGGGATCGAAACGCCCGAGCAATTCAACCTGATCGTGCAATGGCAATCACTCGAGGATCACACACCGGGCTTCGAAGCGAGTGAAGACCATCGGCTGTTTATGATGGGACTGGAGGATTATTTTTCCAGTGAGCCGATGGTTTATCACATTGAGGGCGCCGGGTTTCCTGCAGGTGCCTAAGATCCGGACGAGCCTTTTTTCAGCGGAAATTCCAGGCAAAAGCGAGTGCCACTTTCAGCGCTGTCAACGCTCACGCCGCCACCGTGTATGTGCATGATCGAGCGGACGATTGCCAGGCCCAGGCCACCGGAATCGTCCGGTTGATTACGCGATGGATCACACCGGTAAAAGCGCTCGAACAAACGCGGCAGGTGTTGCGGGGCAATCGGCTCGCCCTGGTTGTGCACGCTGAGCTCGAGCCGGTCTTCCCATGTGACGCTTGCAAGGGTCACTTCAGTACCGGGTGTAGCATGGCGCAGGGCGTTGGCAAGCAGGTTGGCCATTGCTCGGCGGACCAGGATCGGATCGGCCATCAACTCACCACAGGTGTGGTCGATAATCTGAATGTCGCGCTCCTGCGCCACGCCTTCGAAGTAGTCGCACAACTGCGTGCTGAGATCGTGCAGGTCGAACTGTTCGGGCTTGATCGAAATATGCGACTGCTCGGTACGTGCGAGAAACAACATGCTGTCGATCATCCGCGCCAGACGTTCGTACTCTTCCTGATTGGACACCAGCAGGTTCTGATACTCCTCAATCGTGCGACCGTGCCTGAGGGTCTGTTGGGTATGCCCCATCAGGTTGCTCAACGGCGTGCGCATCTCATGGGCAAGGTCTTCCGAGAAGCGGGAGAGCTGGGCAAACCCGTCTTCCAGGCGCGCCAGCATCTGATTGAGGGCTTTGCTGAGCACTCGCAGCTCGCTCACTTCATTGAAGTCATCCAGCCGCAGATGCAGATGCTGAACATCAATACCAGCCGCCCGCGCAGCCAGTTGGCGCACCGGGCGCAAGCCGCGCTGACTCACCCAGCCACCGAGCGCAAAGGCGAGCAGGGCGCCGACGGACAGGGCCAGCCAAAGTTTGAGTCGGTAAGCGCCAAGCATCTGTTCTCGCTCACTCAGCAGCTTGGCGGCAATCAGGGTCAGAGGGCGGTCGCCGTTGACCACATTCAGCCAGGCAAGCCGGACGGGCTCAGCGTAGGGACCGTCACCCAGTTGCGCCACAGGGGCCGCCTGCAAGGAGGGCAGGGGCAAATGGGCAGGGTTGATTTCGATCAACACCTTGCCAGCGTCATCGACAATCCACAGCAGGTTGTCACGATTGCCCAGCATGTTTTCGTAGAGCTTGGGCCGGCCGCGCAGCGCTTCGATACTGTCGCTGTCGCTGATCAACGCTTGCATGCGTTGCAAGCGTCCGAGCAAAGCCTGGTCATCGCGCCATGCAATTTCGCGCTGCAACGATTGATAAAGGTAGAACCCGATAGCGCCCATCAACAACATGCTGACCAGGGCGAACATGGCGGCCAGGCGCAGACTCAGGGCGCGGGGCATTAGTTTCAAGATTGCACCTCAAGCAGGTAGCCAATACCGCGAACGGTATGGATCAGCTTGAGCTGGAAAGGGTCGTCGACCTTGGCCCGCAGTCGGCGGATGGCCACGTCCACCACGTTGGTGTCGCTGTCGAAGTTCATCTGCCAAATCTGCGAGGCGATCAGCGAGCGCGAGAGCACCTCTCCCTCGCGATTGAGCAGCAGATGCAGCAGTGCAAATTCTTTGTTGGTCAGGGTGAGGCGCTGGCCGTTGCGAGTGACCTTGCGCCGCAACAGATCCAGACTCAGATCGGCCACCTGAAACTGCTCGACCTCCCGAGGCGGACCCCGGCGCAGCAAGGTACGCACGCGGGCCAGGAGCTCTGCGTAGGAGAAGGGTTTGACCAGGTAATCATCGGCGCCCAGTTCAAGCCCCTTGACCCGATCATCGATGGCATCGCGAGCGGTGAGAAACAACACCGGCGTCTGCCATTTGCGCCGGATGATCTGCAGCAATTGCCAACCGTCCAGGCCAGGCAGCATCACGTCAAGAATGATCAGGTCGTATTCACTTTCCTGTACCAGATGCTGGCCATCCACACCATTCAGGGCGATCTCCACCCCATAGCCGGACTCACTCAACGCTTTGTGCAGATAGTCGGCAGTTTTCGCTTCATCTTCAACGACAAGGATACGCATTTTTTCCTCCGGAACCGGGATACAGGCTAGGCCGATCTGCCGTGTTTGCACATTACAAATTGGTAATCCGCAGGCAATCATTCTGACGGAACAAGCGGTTCATTATCCCGGCCTGTTGGCCAGTCAGGCTCAGACAAGGGAAAAAACATGCGTATCACCGGATCAACCCCATGGCTGCTCGCATTGGCGATGAGCTCTACGTTTGCCGTTGCGGCCACCGATGCTCAGGTTGCGCAGCGCAAGGATGTCACGCTGGCGACGGCCAATAATCTGGCCAATGCGGCGTTGTCGGCCTGCCATGCGCAGGGGAGAACAGGTGTGGTGGCGGTCGTCGACCGTGGCGGCAATCTGGTCGCCCTGCAACGCGACGACAACGTCGGCCCGCACAACACCCTGGCGGCACAACGCAAGGCCTATACCGCCCTGTCGACCAAGACGCCCACCCGGCTACTGGCCGAGCGTGCCCGCAGTACGGCGGACGCCGAAAACCTCAACACAGTAAGTGAGCTACTGCTGCTCGGCGGCGGTGTGCCGTTGCTGTTCGAGGGAGAAGTTATCGGCGCGCTCGGTGTCGCGGGTGCCGGCGGAGCTGCATTCGACGAAGGCTGCGCACTGGCCGCCATTGCAAAAATCCTACCGACCACTCACTGAAGAGATGAACATGAACGTATTGAAGTTGTTTTTTGCAGGCGCCGTATTGAGCGTTCTGTCCTCGCTGGCATCGGCAGCGGCCAATCCCCTGAGCGTTCACGTGCTGAACCTGCAGGACGGACTGCCATCCCCGGACGTTAACGTGACCCTGGAAAAGAAGAATGGCCAGGGCTGGGAGATGCTCAATACCGCATCCACCAACGAGCAAGGCCGTATCCCGGCGTTCTATCCAGAGGGCAGGGCGCTGGAGAAAGGCATTTACCGCGTTACGTTCAAAACCGGTGAGTGGTTCACCGCCCACAAGATCGCCAGCTTCTTTCCGGAAGTCCCGGTCATTTTCGAAGTAGACGGCACGGTCCCGCACTACCACATTCCGTTGCTGCTTAGCCCGTATGGCTTTTCCACTTACCGTGGGAATTGAGGGGCTGGCGACAGGTTTTGAGTCGTGGCCGTCCGCCGGGACGGCCACTGTCATTGCCCTGGCAGGCTCAGGAACCTTGAGGGGTTTCACCGCGCGCCAGACGCGAGTTGATGTCTTCGATGACCGCCGGTAAATCGACGATGGTGTCGATCAGGTAGTGCGGGCGAGCGCCTTCGAACATCTTGATGATGCGGTTGCGTTCTTCTGCCAGTTGGTCGGCGGGCAATGCCTTGTACTGTTCGTAGGTTAAACCCAGGGCATTGCCCGAGCACGTCAGCGCCACGGTCCACATGCCGGCGCTGCGGCCTTCGAGGATGCCGGGCCAGGTGTCATCGACCTTGACGCAAGCGGCGACGTCGCTGATGCCCAGGGCGATCACGTTATCCAGGGCCTGGGCCGGGTGTGGGCGGCCATTAGGCACTTCGTCGGTCGCTACCACGTGGTCGGCGACGTAGCCATTGTGGCGCGCCAGTTCCACCACTTTTTCCATGACGACCGCCGGATAACCCGAGCAGGAACCGATTTTCAAACCCTGTTCGCGCAGCGCATCGATGGTGTTCAAAGCACCGGGAATCAGCGCCGAATGCAGCGCGATCTTCTCGATTTGCAGCGGCATGAATCGTTCATACAGTGCGGTGACGTCTTCATCGGTCGGCAGGCGATCAAACGCCGCGCGGTAGCGTTCGGCGATCTGTGGCTGGTTGCACAGCGTGCGGATGTGGTCCCACTTACCCATGCCCATGGGGCCGCGCGCTTCCTCAAGCGAAACCGCGACGCCAAACTCAGCGAAGGCTTCGACGAAGATTTGCGTAGGGGCGAAGGAACCGAAATCGACGACGGTGCCTGCCCAGTCCAGGACCACGGCTTGCAGTTGTGCAGGTTGTTGGTAATGCATGGTGAATCTCCACGTTTGGGTAGGGGAAGGCCGTCCCTCTCAACAGTGAGAAGTAGGCGTATCGAGTGCTGAAGTGCCTTACAGAATCAAATAACGACGGTTGAACCCGCGTCGAACAACTCCGAAATCATTGGCCGGTTTCTGCGAATACCGAGGCAGCACAGGTGGTAGTCGATGGAAAGCGGGTGATTTACAAACGTGATCGGTTTTGTACCGGGGGTTTCGGTGTACTCGACGGCAGAGACAAACCCGATGCCGATGCCCTTGGCGATGGCGTGCACGATGGCTTCGCGGCTGTTCAACTGCATCACGCAGTTGAGCGAAACGTCGAGGCGCTTGCAGCTTTCTTCCACCAGCTGACGAGTGCGTGAGCTTTTCTCCCGAAGCACCCATTTCTCGTTGCTGATCTGCTCGACGTGCACCTCTTTCTGACTGGCCCAGGGGTGGTCTTCGCGCACGACGGCAATGATCGGGTAGCGCCGATAAAGCTGCGTATCAAAACGCTCATCAAATTCGGACAACGCCAGAATTGCCACATCAATGTCGAAGTTGAAGAGCCGGTCCAGCGTCTCCTTTTCAGGTGAAAACGAGGTCTCGAGTTCGATGTCGGGGTGGCGCTGCATCAGTTCATACGTCAGGTTCATGGCGATGGGCGGGGACACGGCCCCCAAGCGCAACATGCCTGTCTTGCGTAGCTTGAAGCTTTGTAAAAGTTGCACGGCTTCATCCTCTTGGCCGAACAGGCCCTGGGTGATCGCATACAGCTTGTGGCCCGCCGAACTCATTTCGATATAGCGGCCGCGACGGTGGAACAGTTCTACGGAAAATTTCTTTTCCAGCGCGTTGACCTGCTCGCTGACTGTCGGCTGGCCGACGCTCAGGTACTCGGCGGCGAGGGTGAAACTGCCGGTCTTCGCTACCGCATGAAAAGAACGTAGCCACTTGTGGTACTGGTACATAAAAGTTCCTGTTCCTGAGCCGCAAACCTGTGCTCAACGCCGGATGAACAGCGCGACCACTGCGCTGCAAAGGCAGGCGGTCGTGACCACGACGAAGATCAACGACGTATTGCCCGTACTGTCGAGCATACTGCCGATCAGGGGTTCCGCCAGGCCGGCGAACAGATAGGACGAAAAGTTCATCACGCCAGTTGCCGTGCCGGCACGCTTGGCTCCGACCAGGTCAGGGCAGAGCGCCCAGAAACTCGATGCCGGGCCATAGACAAAGAAGCCGCAGAGGAACAACGCGATAAGTCCAGTGGCGCTGTGCGGTGCAAGGGTCCACATCCACAGGCTAGTGGCGGCGCCAAGCACCATGTAGAGCATGATTGCCAGGTAGCGTTTGGAGCCGAACAGCTTGTCCGAAATCCAGCCATTGCTCAGCGCGCCGATGGCCATGCCGACCGGCAGGGCAACGGTGATCCACTTCGGATCGATCATGCTGTCGCCGGTCTTCCAGTCGGCACCCAGAAAGTGCACCGGTACCCAGACGATCAGGCCATAGCGAGCGGCGTTCTGGAAACCCAGGGACACCGCGGCAATGATCAGGCGGAAGTTTTTCAGGACGGCTTTGTAGCGTTGGGCAGAGGTCTCGACTTCGCCATGGGCCACTTCGTGGTTCTTGTCATCGGCGTTAGCGACCCCGGTGTCTGCGGGTGGCTCGAAGCCCATGTCCTGCGGACGTTCCCGTGCCACCAGATAGAAGATGATCCCGCCCGCCAGCATCAACAGCACGGGCAGCCGAAAGATCCAGCGCCACTCCAGGTGCATCACCTCGAGCACTACGATCGAGGTCACATAGGACAGGACCGAGGCGCACCCGGCGGCGAACACATACAAGCCATACACCTTGCCGCGCTCACCGGCACTCCACCAGTTGGAGATCAGTCGACTGCCCGGTGCCCACCCCAATGCCTGGAAATAACCGTTGATGCCCCAGGGCAGGATCAGTGCGGCGAAATTGCTGGCGAAGCTGGTCACCCAGTTGGCGGCGCAGGACAACACGGCACCGGCGGTCATGATGCGGCGACCGCCATATTTATCGGCCAGGTTACCGTTGATGGCCTGACCGATGGCATACGCCCACAGCATGGCGGCCGATGCCCATCCGAGGTGTTCCTTGGTAAAACCGAATTCGGCCTGAATGCCCGGAATGGCGAAGCCGAAGGTTTGCCGACCGGTGTAGAAAAACAGATAGCAGAACATCGCCGCCAGCAACATGCGCCATTGAGCGACTCGGAATGAGGCGGTGCGTTCAGCGAGAGCAGGCATGGTTTGAGCACGATTCATGATCTTTTCCTTATTATTGTTCGCTCTCACCTATTGGTGTCGGCGGATGCACTCTTTTCTGAGGGGTGCAGGAAATCGTCGCGGCTCGTCATGCCGCTGACAGTGCTTGTCGGGTGTTCGGTGCCGGGTGGGCTCTACGCGGCTTTAGAGCCGATAAAGTTTTTGCCCCGAGCACCTTGCATGGCGAAGAGAATCATTTGCTCGGCTTGCTCTGCCGTTACGCCATAGTCGGAAAACTCGGTTTTCACGCCCAGGCTGTGCAGGAATTCACGCAGCTGATCCTGGGCTTTGTCCAGGTTGTCACCGAAGATTCGTTGCAGGGTGCGGTCGCGTGCAGCGTCGTGACCCCAGGCCAGGCCCAGCACCAGCGGCAATGTGAAGGAGCAGGCGATGCCGTGCGGCAGGCCGTAATGCAGCGTCATCTCGTAGGAGATGGAGTGGGCGAGGGCGGTCTTGGTGTTGGAAAACGCCAAGCCTGCCTTGAGGGCGGCCAAAGCCATGCGAGAACGCAGCTCCTTGTTGGACAGATCACGACGCAGGAGCGGCAGGCATTCGAGGATGTCCGCAATGGCGGAGATGGCGAAGGTGTCCGAAACCGGATTGGCATTGATGTTCCAGACCGATTCCAGCGCATGCGACAAGGCATCCAGCCCGGTAGAGACGGTGACGCCGCCAGGCACGGTCAGCATCAGCTGCGGGTCGACAATCGCGACTGTGGGCCAGGTGCAATCAAGGTGCAGCGAGTATTTTTTGTGGCTGGCCGAATCCCAGATCGTCGCCCAAGGTGTCACTTCGCTGCCGGTACCCGCCGTAGTAGGCGCCGCGATCAGTATTTTGCTGCGCGCCGGGACGAAGGGTTTGCCGGTGGCCAGCAACGCGAGCAACTCATCAAAGTGCCCCGACTCAGTGCCCACGATCAACGCCTTGGCGGTATCGATGGCACTGCCGCCACCGACGGCGATGACCGCGTGGCAGTCGCCGGCTTCCTGCCAGAAACGTTCATAGGTATCACGCAGCTGGGCCACGTCAGGGTTAGGCTGGACATCTTCGATCACATACACCAGGCGGTCGCCCAGCAGGTCCTGGATGCGATCGACCAAACCCAGCCCACGCGCTTCGGGGAAGGTCACAAGGGCGACTGTCTGGTGTTCAGTGATGTCGGCAAGTTGATGCAGGCTGCCCCAGCCGAATCGGGTATCAACTGGATTGTGGAATCGGGCGATCATGGCGGGTCCTTGGTTTTTGTTGTTGGAAGTGGCCCCATACTCGGGGCGCTTCAACAACAGCTCAAATCGATAATTCGCAGGCGTTAATCGGCTGAGCCGATACTGGATTCAATGTGCGTGTTTGCCGGGCAAGTGTTCAGCTGTGAGCGCCACGCTGGATCGCGTTGCGCAATCGCCCCGACACTGCGTCAGCGACAATCACCATGAGCGTGATGACGATGATGCAGGTGGCCGTTTCCTGATACTTGAAAAGCTTCAGGCTGCTCACCAGCTCGAATCCGAGCCCGCCGGCACCGACCATGCCGAGTACCGTTGCCGAACGTAAATTGACTTCGAAGCGGTACAGCACCACTGCAATCCAGGCGGTGATGACCTGCGGCAGAACCCCAAAAACGATGACCTGCAATGGCCGTGCACCGGTCGCCTGAAGCGCTTCGATCGGGCCTTGGTCGATCTCTTCGATGCTCTCGGCAAAGAATTTTCCGAGCATGCCCACGCCATGCAACGCCAGCGCCAGCACGCCGGGGAAAGGCCCAAGGCCTACTGCCGAGACAAAAATCAGGGCCAGAATCAGTTCATTGATGCTGCGAGTGAAATTCAGAAATTGCCGGGTTGTATGGAAGACCAGCCGGTTTCTGCTCAGGTTGCGGGCCGCGAGAAACGACAGCGGAATGGCCATCAACACACCGAGCAATGTGCCCCAAATGGCGATCTGCAGGGTCTCCACGGCGGGCGCCAACAGGCGGGGAAGAATGCTCAGGTCGGGTGGCACGGTGCGTGCCAGGAAATCACCAATTTGTGGCAATCCGGCCGCGAGTTCCCCGACGCTTAATTGCGCGCCGGTGGCGCTCCAGTGCAGGGTCAGAATCACCGCCAGCACGATTGCGCCCGTGGACAACCAGCCACGGGGGCCGCGAGGCAGGTCCACCGTCCACAGATAAGGTTGCTGTTTCATGCTCAAACCCTCAGTTGCGCGCAAGGGGTTATCAGTTCGCCCGCTTTCGCAGGGGGGCTTGGGGCTTGCGTCGTCTGGCCGGGGTAGATGCGCTGCAAGTCGTCTTCGGTCAGGCTGGAAGCGGTACCGTCAAACACCAGTTTTCCGTGGGCCAGGCCGACGATCCGGTCGCCAAACTCTCGTGCGTAATCGACCTGATGCAGGTTGCACAACACCGTAATCCCCAGTTCCCGCGTGGCGTCGCGTAAATACTGCAGCACCAGGCGCGCCGTCTTTGGGTCGAGACTGGCCACCGGTTCGTCCGCCAGAATCACTTTTGGGCGTTGTGCCAGGGCTCGGGCGATGCCCACGCGTTGCATCTGCCCTCCGGACAGGGCATCGGTCCGTTCGTGGGCTTTATGCGCCAGCTCGACGCGCTCCAGGCACTGCATGGCCAACGACATTTCCTCGCGTCGAAACAACTGCAGGATCGAGGTGAGCGTTGATACCGCGCCGAGGCAGCCGGTGAGCACATTCTTCAATACGCTGAGGCGTGGCACGACGTTGTGGTGCTGAAAAATCATCGCCGCCTGACGTCGCAGAACAGCGGTGTCGCGGCAGGCCAGTGCGTCAATACCCGCCACCGAGAGCGTCCCGGAATCGGCCTGGACCAGTCGGTTGATACACCGCAGCAACGTCGACTTACCCGCGCCGGACTGCCCCAGCACCACTACGAATTCTCCCGCTTGCACCTCCAGGTCGATCCCGCGCAAAACCGGGTTGGCTCCGTAGTGCTTGGTCAGTTGGCGGATGCTGATCATTTGAGCCTCCGCAGGTCGAGGTCGAGCACCTTGGCGGTTTCGCGGACGACGTCGTAAGCAGCATCATTCGTGGGCTGGAAGCCATCCAGTTGGCCCTGGTCACCCCAAGGCACGTCCTTGATCGAGGCCAGTGCTGCAGCGACTTTTTGCTTGAGCGCCGGGTCGAGGTTCTTGCGCCAGACCATGGGCGATTCCGGGAACGGACGAGAACTCCACACCACCTGGAAGTCGTCCTGTTTCACCAGCCCTCGGGCCACGGCGTTGGCCAGAATGCGATCGGCAATGGCGGCGGCATCCACCTTGCCGTTGGCTACCGCGAGGATGCTGGCGTCGTGGGAGCCGGAGAAAATCACCCGCGAAAACAGTTTTGCGGGATCGAAACCTGCCTGTTCCAGTCCGGCTTTGGGGAACAGATGACCCGAGGCAGAGCTGGGATCGACAAACGCGAAGGTGTGATTCTTCAGATCCGACAGTTGCTCAATGCCGCTGTCCTTGCGAGCAAGGATCAAGCTCTTGTAGGCGCTCTGACCGGTTTTTTTGGTGACGGCTACTGCGAACGCGTCGACGTCTGCTACCGACGTTGCCAGCACGTAGGAGAAAGGGCCGAGGTAGGCCACGTCCAGTTTGCCCGCGCGCAGGGCTTCGATGATGCCGTTGTAGTCCGTGGCGACGAAGGGTTCGACGGGCATGCCGAGTTTGTCTTCAAGGCTGGCGAGCACCAGCTTGCTCGACTCGATCATCGCTTGGGAGTCTTCCGACGGGATCAGGCCAATTCTCAATTTTTCGTTCGCGACCGCATTGCAGGCAGCGCTGATTGAGAGGCAGGCAACAGCGGCGACACGTAAGAATCTGGAGAAGTTATTCATGGCATTCCAGGAGTGGGTTGGAGTTGCCACAGGCTAGAAATGTCACGTGACAGTCATACGATCAATTCAATATGGGTTTTCGCAGCTAAGTATTGATGGAGTCTATGGATGTCGACCGCCAAGATGCGCGCCTTCCTCGCCGTGGCACGTCACGGAAGTTTCAGTGCCGGCGCGCGGGCGCTCGGGCTCAGCCAACCCACGCTCACTACACAGGTCCAGAGCATGGAGCGGCAATACAACCTGGAGCTGTTCCACCGTCGCGGCCGGCGCATTGAATTGTCCGATGTCGGCAGGCAGTTACTGCCGATTGCCCAGGCGATGGCGGCACTGGATCTGGACGCACACAACCTGCTGCGCGACTCCGGTCGGCTTGACAGTGGTCAGCTCAAGTTGGGGGCGGTGGGGCCTTTTCATGTGATCGAGATGGTCGATCACTACCTTCAGCAGCATCCGCGCATCGACGTGTCCATACGGGTGGGCAACTCGGCGCAGGTGCTGGCCGATCTCGAAAGTTACGTGACGGATATCGCGGTACTGGCCGGACGGCACGATGATCCAGGACTCTGCGCCGTGCATTACGCGCGTCACGCCATCATCTTGTTTGCCCACCATGAGCATCCTTTCGCACACCGCGATTCAGTGCGACTCGAGGAACTGGAAGGGCAGCGCCTGCTGCAACGAGAGCCCGGTTCCACAACGCGTCTGGTCCTGGAGCAGGCCTTGATGGCGGCACAGGTCGTGCCGCGTATCGCCATGGAAATCGGCAGTCGCGAGGCACTGCGTGAAGCCGTCGTGCGTGGGATCGGACTGGGGGTGGTCTCCGAAGCGGAGTTCATCGCCGACCCTCGTATTCGCACGATCCGCATTGAAGGGGATCCGCTCTACACCGAGACCTATCTTTATTGCCTGGCCGAACGCCGTTCCAGTCGACTGATCACCTCGTTTTTTGATGTGGTGCTGTCGGCGGAGGTGAAAAACCCGCATCAGGTCGGCGGGTATTGAGCGGCGGCCTCAGCTCTGCGCATTCAAGAACAGTGAGAACAGCTCGGTCTGGGATTTGATGCCGAGCTTGCTGTACATGTGCTTGCGATGGACCTTCACCGTCTCGGCAGAAATCGCCAGCTTGCGCGCGATTTCCTTGTTCGAGCAGCCGCTGAGCATCAGCCGGCCGACTTCCAGTTCGCGGGCGGAAAGCGGCGTTTCCAACTGTTGATCAGTGGAGTCCAGCAGGCTCTGCCAGCCGGGTGTCGGCGCCGCGTTCTGCTCCAGCGTTTCGCGCTCGAATGCCGTGCGCTGACGCATCAACGCGGCCACCCAGGGCTGGATGAGGGTGAGCAGTGCGGCCTGCTCTGCACTGAAGCGACACTCACTGCCCAGCGACAGGCTGAGGGTGCGTTCCGCGTCGAGCTGGACGTTGATATGAACTTCGTCCGCAACGATATTCAGGCGGAAGTAGCGCTGATAGTAGTCGGTTTGTTCGAAGCACTCCGGCGCCACGTCGGCGAGCCAAAACAGACCGTTTTGCGGTGCTTCCCGATTAGCCAGGTAAAAGGGGTCGAGCAGATACAGACCTTTGAGGTAATCCTGAAAGAGCGGATCTGGTCCGCCATCCTTGCCCGGGCATTCTGCGAGCACCTGCGGACGGCCATTACTGAAGATCAGCACGACCCAGCTGTCCACCGGGATATACCTGTCCAACTGACGCACCAGGGCCAGCCAGAAACCAGGGCGGTCGAGTGCCTCGATCAGCCTGCCAATCGCCTGGTGCCAGGCCATGTCCTGCAAGGTAATGCTCACGTTTCTACCCATACGGGGTTACCCCATCGATGTGATTACTTTCCGCTTTATGGCTCTCCATACTCCATTCAGCCCTGGCGGGTGCTTTCAGGTTGGCGATTGCGAGTTTACAGACACGTGAAAGGATCACTGATGAAGATTGAGCTTGTACAAATTAACGGTCGCGATGGCGATACCGCTTATAACCTGGCGCGTACCTTAGAGGCCATCGCTACCTGCGCAGCGGACACCGATCTGCTGATTTTTCCAGAGACCCAGTTGATGGGGTTTGCCAGCGCGCAACAGCTCCCTGAAGTCGCCGAGCCGCTGAACGGGCCAAGCGTGCAGGCCGTGCAACGCGCCGTATGCGAACGGAACGTCTCAGTCGTGGTTGGGCTGGCCGAGAATGACGCCGGAACGTTCTACAACACGTCCTTGCTGGTGACCCCGGAAGGGATCGCCTTGAGTTATCGCAAGACGCACCTTTGGCCGTCGGAGCGCGGCCTGTTCCAGCCAGGCGACCGTTATGTCACTGCGCTCTGGAAGGGTATCCGGGTGGGCATCCTGATCTGTTACGACATTGAGTTGCCGGAGAGTGCCCGGGCGCTTGGTCAGCTTGGCGCCGAGTTGATCCTGGTGACGAACGGCAACATGGACCCTTACGGCCCTGTCCACCGCACCGCGATCATGGCTCGCGCTCAGGAAAACCAGGCATTTGCGGTGATGGTAAATCGAGTCGGCGGCGGCGATGAAGGCCTGGTTTTTGCCGGTGGCAGCGCCGCCATCGATCCCTTCGGACGCACGTTGTTCGAAGCAGGGCGCGAAGAGTGCCGTCAGGTGGTGGAGCTGGATCTGGAATTGCTCCGCACCGCCCGCTGTGACTACGACTACCTGCGTGATCGGCGCCTGCATCTGAGCGGCGAGCAGATCGAACACGACGATGGTCGACGGGAACTACTGATCCCCTGATGCAGGCGCGAGGGGCAGAACCGCACCACAGCGAGTGTTGCGCCTCACCGCCGATTTTGACGCTGCCACAACAATAATTCACACACTAGCAGGAGCAGTGTCCGGACCCCTGGACTCGGCGCTAACGCTCTGGAGCATCCCTCATGAAACCCATTCGCTGCATGCAATTTGCGCTGGCCTCGCTGTTCAGTTTCGGCCTGGTCTGCGCCGAAGCCGATGAGGCTGACAAGCACAGTGTTCATATCTACAACTGGTATGACTACATCGCCCCGAACACCATGAAAGACTTCGAAAAAGAAGCGGGCGTCAGCGCTGTGTACGATGTGTTCGACAACAGCGACGTCATGCAAAGCAAACTCATGGCTGGCCGCAGCGGCTACGACGTGGTGGTGGCGAGTGGTGACCTGCTACCGAACCTGATCAAAGCGGGCGTGCTGAAAAAACTCGATCGCTCGAAGCTGCCCAACTGGTCTCACCTTGACCCGGATATCCTCGCCAAGTTGCAAAGCAACGACCCGGAAAACAGCTATGCGGCCCCTTATCTGTGGGGTACCACGGGCATCGGCTATGACGCGGACAAGGTCAAATCGATACTCGGCGCTGATGCGCCGGTCAATTCCTGGGACCTGATTTTCAAGGAAGAAAACCTGGCCAAACTCAGTCAATGCGGTGTGGCCATGCTGGACGCGCCCAGCGAAGTTATTCCCATCGCGTTGCACTACCTCGGACTGCCCTATAACAGCCAGAACCCGGACGATTACAAAAAAGCCCAGGCGCTGCTGCTGAAGCTGCGTCCACACATCGTCTACTTCGATTCGTCCAAGTTCATCTCTGATCTGGCCAATGGCAACATCTGCGTGGTGCTGGGCTGGGCGGGTGGCGTCGCTGATGCACAGAAAGCCTCCGAGCTGGCGGGCAACGATCGCAAGCTTGTCTACAGCATTCCTCGCGAAGGTGCCCCGGTGTGGGTGGAGAGTCTGGTGCAGCTCAATGACGCGCCGAACCCGGAGCAAGGCTTGGCCTTCATCAACTACATGCTGCGCCCTGAAGTCATTGCCGATTCATCCAACTACCTGAGCTATCCCAACGCCAACAAGGACGCCACCGCGCTGGTCGAGAAGAAGATCCGCGACAACCCGGGGGTGTATCCATCCAAAGAAGTCATGGACACGCTGTTCCCGCTGGAACCCCTCCCGCTGAAGATGGAACGCGTAAGAACCCGCACCTGGAACACGGTCAAGACCGGCGCTTGATGGGTAGACACGATTTCTGCTGATGGTCAGCCACGATCATCGTGAAAAAACAAACAAGAGAACGATCATGAAAGAGACGATGAAGCCACGTGCCCGCGATTTGAATATTCAGTTCGGCCAACTGCAACCCGGTCCCCTCAATGCCATCACCGATGTGCCGGGCGTACGGGTCGGTCACAGCAATGTGCGAGGACGCACCGCGAACGGTCGCGACATCCTGACGGGTGTCACGGTCATCGAACCCCGTGCTGGCTCCACCAGCCAGCAGCCGTGTTTTGCCGGCGTCCATGTGTTGAACGGCAACGGCGACGCCACCGGCCTGGAGTGGATTCGCGAGGCCGGCCTGTTGACCAGCCCGATTGCCTTCACCAACACCCACAGCCTGGGCGTGGTGCGTGATGGACTGATCGTGGTGGACCGCGAGCAGCAACCGGAGGACGGGCGGCTCTACTGGAACATGCCGGTGGTGCTGGAGACCTTTGACGGGTTGCTCAACGACATCAACGGCTTTCACGTCAAGGTCGAGCACGTGGCCGAAGCGGTGCGCTCGGCGGTGGGTGGTCCGGTCGCTGAGGGCAATGTCGGTGGCGGCAGCGGCATGATCTGCCACGAATTCAAGGGCGGCATTGGCACGGCGTCACGGCGTCTGAGTGCTGCGCAGGGTGGCTGGACGGTTGGCGCTATCGTCCAGGCCAACCACGGCATCCGCAACGAACTGCGCGTCGACGGCTACCCGGTCGGACGCTACATGGAACAGATCGACTCGCCGTTCCTCAAGGCCTCGCTGCCGCACCCGGGCATGGGTTCGATCGTCGTGTGCCTGGCCACCGACGCGCCGTTGTTGCCGCACCAATGTACGCGGCTGGCGCAACGGGCCAGCCTCGGCCTTGCCCGCACCGGTGGTGGAAATGAAGACCACAGCGGCGACATCTTCATCGCCTTTGCCACCGGTAACCAGGTGCCACCCGCCGCTTATGAGCGCAAGCGCGCGCCGACCACCGACCACCTGAGCATGGTCAACAACGACCACATCAGCGAGCTGTTCCTGGCCGCCACCGAAGCGGTGGAAGAAGCCATTATCAATGCCTTGTTAGCTGCGGATACCGCAGAAGGTAACGGCCACGCCGTGCCGGGACTGGACCGTGAGACGCTGCTCAAAGCCTTGCATCGGGCTGGGTGGCCGGGAGTGGTGAAGGGTTAACTGATCCAATGATGGTGAGGTGGTGAGCCTGTTTGGCCCTAAACCTGTGGTAAGGGGATTTATCTGTGGTGAGGGGATTTATCTGTGGTAAGGGGATTTATCTGTGGCGAATGGATTTATCTGTGGTGAGGGGATTTAGCTGTGGTGAGGGGATTTAGCTGTGGTGGGGGGATTTATCTGTGGTGAGGGGATTTAGCTGTGGTGGGGGGATTTATCTGTGGTGAGGGGATTTATCTGTGGTGAGGGGATTTATCTGTGGTGAGGGGATTTATCCCCGTTGGGCTGCGAAGCTGCCCCAGAACCTGCAACGGAGGGGTGTCAGGTACACCGCGTGTGGTGGTTCTACGACTGCTGCGCAGCCGAACGGGGATAAATCCCCTCGCCACAGTATTGAGCACGCCTGAACAGTATTGAGCACACCTGAAGCTCTTCTTGAGTGCTCACCTGAAGCTCTTCTTCAGCGAGCAATACTGATCTGGGACGGGGGTGTTAAAACTCAATATTCGCCCTGGTGCTGCCCGGCCTGCTGGGCGAACCATCCCATGCTCAGCGAGCACGCAGGATGAGACGCGGCTGATGGTTGCGGGCAGAGCGAATAGACCCCTCCGGTCTTGTCCGCCGAACGATGGAGCAGGGGATAGCGTACAAGATCGTCCACTGATTCCAGGGGATGGGTTGAGTTGCCAAAGCCAGGGGCGCACACCGGCACCAGCGCTTCTTCGAACAACGTCAGGCAGGATGGATCGCTCGATGGCTCGGGCAGATAAAGGATGTAGGCGTCGCTGTCGCTGGCCGGCTCGACGACCTCGGTCGCCACGGTTTCGATCGACAGGGAAACGTCCGGGTGACACTGATAAAAGTCGCTCAACTTCGGCAGCAACCAACGCACCGCCAGCGACACGTGCATGCGGATCTATCAACCGGCCAATTGCACTTTCATCTGAAAATCCCCAGCCATGTCCTTGACCGGCCTGCTTTCCACAAATAGTCGAATGAGTCGTTCGTGTAACTCGGGCTCAACAAACTCTTGACGGTCTCCACCTGGATCCTCGTCCAGACCCATCTTGTGCCGGAGCGTCGGCTAATGCCGACGCTCTGGATTGCAGCTTGACCCCTATGCCTGTCTCAGGGATGTGCTCTTGCGTCTGCCGACGCAAGAGCGATATCTGACAATTGCTGCCGCATCAGTGGGTGCCGTTTTGACTTGAGCAAGGTGGGTTGGCAGACACTACGATCTTGCGATTCCGGTGCTCAATTTTCCTCGTTTTTCAGCTCGCCCTTTGATTTGAATCAAGCCTTTAGAGGTGCAGTAGTGGCATATTGATTTCGGCAGAAGACCGATACTTTTACTAATAAAGAGACTGGCCGCATGCTGATCCTCCAATCGCCTCCAAAAGCCCTTCTGCACGCCTCAGCCCTTTCGTCGTGCCGTTCCAATCTCACCTTCAAGCCCGCTAGTAACTCCTCATTCGTTTGAATTGACCGCATCCGAAAGGCGGCTGAGTTCCTGTCGCCCAGCGTTTGATGTTTGGGAAGGAACCCAGTCCCTCATTTCCTCGCAATCGGTAGATCACCGCTATGTTGAACCGTAACGATCTCTCGCAAGTCTTCATCCAGACCCTGGAGCAAAGCGTTGACAGTGTCGTGGTCATCGATAGCCAAAACCGGATCATTCTGTTTAATGCAGCTTCGCAAAAGCTCTGGGGATACGACAGTGCCGAGGTCATGGGCCGCAATGTTGAACAACTGGTCCCGAAACTGATTCGACCTCTGCATGACAGCTACATCGAAGCGAACCGCCGCACCGGAATCAACAAAATTGTCGGTACCAGTCGAGATGTGTCGATCGAATGCAAGGATGGCAGCCGGCGATGGGGGTCGATGTCCATCTCCAAAATCGAGGCGCAAGGGCAGATCCTCTACGCCGCGTTTATCAAAGACATTACCCTGCAGCATGAAGAGCAACATCGGTTGTACTTGTTGTCCTTGGTGGTCGATACCACCGAGAACGCAATTATCATCACTGACGCGTCATGGGCGATCATTTACGTCAACGACGGCTTCACGCAAATGTTCGGTTACAGTGTCCAGGACGTCATCAGCAAAACGCCCATCGAAGTGCTGGCGCCGTACTTCACGCAATCGCGTGTAGCCGCAATCCGCCGCCTGCTCACAAAGGGTAATGCCTATCACGGTCAGGAATTCGGCTATGACCGCGACGGCCAGCGGGTGTGGTGCAACATCACAACGTACCCGGTTCACGATGCTCAGGGCCACCTGACCAACACCGTGAGTGTGATGATCGATGTGACCCAAACGCGCATGCATGAAGTGCTGCGCCACAAGATGCTCGAAGCGATGGTTCGCGAAGAGTCGCTGGACACCTTGATGAATCTGGCGTGTGTGGAGGTGCAGCGAATTGCGCCAGAAGTGATCGCGACAATATTGCAGGTCGATAGGCAAGGGTTATTGCATACGTTAGCCGCGCCCGGTCTTCCAATCGCGTATTCCCGGGCGCTGGATGGAACGGCAATCGGGCCGGAATGCGGATCTTGCGGCGCGGCGGCGTTCAGTGGCGAACCGGTTATGGTCAGCGACATCGCCTCCCACCCGTTCTGGGTCGGATTCCGTGACCTGGCGCTGTCGCTCGGGCTGAAGGCATGTTGGTCGACGCCGATAAAATCCAGCGATGGGCGCGTATTGGGGACGTTCGCGTTCTATTACCGCGACGCTCGTGAGCCTGGACCGCTTCACCATCTGCTGGTCAAGGCGTGCATTCATTTGTGCGCCTTGGCGCTGGAGCGTGAAGAGTCGCGTCTGCACATTCGCCAATTGGCGTTTTATGACGACCTGACCGGACTGGCCAACCGCAACTTGTTGCATGCCCGGGCGGAACAGGCTATCGCTCAAGCCTCTCGGCATAAATCGAGTCTGGCCGTGGTATTCATCGATCTGGATCGATTCAAGCAGGTCAACGATTCCCTGGGCCATCCCGCCGGTGATGAGTTCTTGCGCGTCATCGCTCATCGATTGTCCGAGCGTCGCCGGGAAAACGATATTGTCAGCCGCCTATCCGGCGATGAATTCGTCCTGGTGCTGCCTCAGTGCACGATGGCACATGCCACCCATGTAATCGAAAAATTGAGAGCACAGCTGACCGCGCCTTGCCAGATCTCGGGAGTGACACTCAATCCATCGATGAGTATCGGCGTCAGTATGTTTCCGGATGACGGTCGTACGATGGAGGTGTTACTGCATCGTGCCGATATGGCGATGTATCAAGCCAAGACCAGCGGCCGCGGGCGTGTGTGCTTTTTCAGTGATGGACTGGATCAACTGGCGCAAGGGCGTTTGCGTCTGGAAGTGGCTTTACGTGAAGCGATTGATGGCGAAGCCCTGCATTTGGTTTATCAGCCGCAGATCGACCTTGACGGGTCCGAGCTTTATGGCATTGAGGCCCTTGCGCGATGGACTCATCCCCAATTAGGGGAAGTTTCGCCCGCGTGTTTTATTCCGTTGGCGGAAGAATGCGGCTTGATCGGTGAATTCAGCTTATGGGCATTGCGTGAGGCTTGCCGCCAATTGGCTGCCTGGCGCAAGCAAGGGCTACGGATTCCGACCGTATCGGTGAACATGTCGCCGACCAATTTTCATAATCGCAATCTTTCAAGCATCGTCGCCAGGACACTTGAGCAACATGGTTTGCAGGCAAAGGACCTGACGCTGGAGATTACCGAAAGTGTGCTGATGGACACAAATCCCGACACCCTGACCACGATTGAAGAGGTGCATGCGCTGGGTATCAGCCTGGCGATGGATGATTTCGGCACGGGTTATTCCAGCCTGAGTTATTTGCGGCGTATGCCGATCCAGGAACTCAAGCTCGATCGCAGCTTTGTGCATGATCTGGAAAACAACACAACTACTCAGGCACTGAGCGAGGCCGTCATTCGCATCGGCGAAAGTTTGCAATTAAGGGTAGTGGCCGAGGGGATCGAGACATTGGCGCAGCAGCGCATTCTGCAAAGCCAGGGATATCGGATCGCTCAAGGATTTCTGATTTCCAGGCCTTTGGAAGCAGGTGATTTGGGGCGTTGGCTGGAAAACCGCTATGCGTTGGTTGAGCCCGCCGAGTAATCCGGATTGGATTGTGCGACTGAAGACTGACCTAAAGCTAAGCCTGCTCAATTTTTTGAGCAGGAGAACCGGGATGACCGCTACTGGTCGATTTCTGCCTGTCGTGAAGGGCAGAAATCGACCCATAGCTGCCCTTCGCGAATGGCTGCTTATGGCCGATTTCCTGCTTGT
This sequence comes from Pseudomonas sp. p50(2008), assembly GCF_015351605.1. Taxonomy (NCBI): domain Bacteria; kingdom Pseudomonadati; phylum Pseudomonadota; class Gammaproteobacteria; order Pseudomonadales; family Pseudomonadaceae; genus Pseudomonas; species Pseudomonas sp. p50(2008). Next base: position 45,025 of record NZ_JACMYF010000006.1, on the reverse strand, counting down.
CGCGAAGTCCTGAAAAATCGACCCTTGGCTGGCAGCAAAGGTCGTCCGATAGCGGGCTATGAACGCGGAAATGTCGCAGTATGATCTCCCCCGTTTTTGTTTCTGCAAATCATCGAGATTTCAAGCGTTTTTGAACAACGCCTTTGTCGTTTCGTACACGCGCACGATCACGAGGAAGCCTTTAACCAATACTCGTAAGCTATGAAAGGCGGCTAAGCGCCTGCCGTGGACTCAGATCTACCGTTGCTCCTCATGCTTAACAACGACGACTTGTGTATAGAAAGTCCTCGGTCAGAGTGAACGGTTTGGCATGAAATGTCGGTTTTTCGGCTTATACGGTTAAATCCTCAGGACTAGGATGTATTGCCTACAGCGTGCGGAACTCTGATGCGTTGTCCTTTGTTCGCTCTTTCACAACCGGACTTGACGGAATTTGAAAGCGCTCTAGAGGCCAACCCTGTCGTTTTAACTGTCCATTAGGACTCGCATGGCCTGCGTTCTATTTCCCCAAGCTCAACATACAATCAGGAGCAACTATGAATCTTGAAGTAAAAAACAAATCTATCGTACTTAAAGCTTTCGATGCTTTATTTAATCAACGTGACTACGATGCAGCCGAGGAGTATTGGTCTGCGGACTATATTCAGCACAGTGCGCTTATCCCTCCAGGACGGCAGGGTTTATTTGACTTGATCAAAAGTCTGCCCAATACACTGATGTATGAACCCAGCGTCATAATGGCAGAGGATGACAAAGTGATGGTTCATGGCCGTTTCTCTGGAAACGGTAGTCCGACTGCGCTCATCGCAGTAGACATTGTGCGTCTCGAAAATGGCATTCTGGTCGAACACTGGGACGTGCTCCAGGACGAGGCGACCACAGTCAGTTCTGCCAGCGGCCTACCGATGTTCGGCGCACGTTTCCCGGATTCAATTGAGTAAAAGGGCGGGCTGCGACGATCCAATTATGGCCTCTGAGATTAAATGGCGCTTCGGGGCGGGCATGTGTCCGCCCCGGCTGCGCCAACGAGGTTTCATACTCGATAGTTCAATATCGAGGGGTTTCACAAGCATGAGTCGTCACACGATCCGTTTCAGGGGAGTTTGAGTCCCGCTCTTTGCCGCATCCAGCAACTGATGCAGGCGCAATGCATCGTTGAACGTCGCCGCCGCATGGGTGCCTTCGGCAACATCCTGCGCATACACGTGATAGAGCTCTGCCAGTTCAAGCACGGCTGACGGCAATGACGAGGCCGGCAGGCGCTGATAATTCTCAGGCACGGGCAACACTTCCAGCGTCAGGTTATCGCCATGCGCGCCCTCGACGACATAGTCGTCGCCGACATCGCCAAACGCCGAACGGTTGGTGATTTTCAGATCCCCCTGGTCGCCGGTGATGTCGATCTGCACACCCGAGCCGTTGCGTTTGCCGCCTTCGATGTGGATCGAAATGACGGCGCCGTCTTCGAGCATGCCGCTGAGCACGAGCTGGTCGGGGGCGGTGCTGTCCAGCACTTCGCCGGTTTCCTTGATGGTCACTTTCGGGAACTGGTTGACCATCAGCCCCGAGACGCTCACTGGCCAGCCGGTGGCGGTGAAGAGCATGTCGAGGAAGTGTCCGGCGTAGATGGCAATGACGCTGGAGAAGTTTTCCTCGGGGGCGGTCCAGCGCAGGGCGTTGGGGCGCAAGGCCTGGAAGTAATTCATGCTGACGTGCATCCGCACGGACCGCACCTTGCCGACGTAGCCTTGTTGCAGCAGGTCTTGCAGGTAGCGGTTGTGCGGCGCGTGGCGGCGTTGCAGGCCGACGATGTGACGCACGCCGGCGTCTTTGGCCAGGTGCAGCAATTGTTCGGAGTCTGCGGTGGTGGTGGTCAACGGCCATTCGCAGTAGACGTCTTTGCCGGCAGCGATGGCGGCACGCACGGTTTTTTCGTGTTGCGGGGCGGTGTTGAGCACCACGACCAGATCGACTTCAGGGTTATTGACTAACGCGTCGACAGAGTCGGCGACCTGGCTGATGGCGTACTCGCTGGCCGCGGCTTCGGCGCGTTCACGGCGTTCGCTGTACACCGCTTGCAGGTGATATTGCGGCAGCAGATTAAGCACGCGCAGGTGGCCGTGGCGAGCCCAGTTGCCAACGCCGATGATGCCGACGCGAATAGGGGAGTGTGCAGTTGTCATGGGAATGTCCTCGTAGGGTTTGGCTGACGAGGTGAAGTCTAGGGAGCGCAGCCCTGCGGAAAAACCGGCCAAAGGGCCGAACACTGCGGACAGGAAAGGCGCTAATGGCGGCACGCCTGTTCGATTGCGGAACGATTGATCCGCAGTGATCGGAGCTGCGCACTGTTTTTCCGCAGTGATCAGATACCTAGCATGGCGCCACTCATTACTGTGGAGCTTTGCCATGAACGATCTGTCTGCATCACCGGCCACCGCTGCGCTCGCGCCAGCTGAGCCGTCCTCCTGGCGCGACTGGCTGTCGGTGTACGCGGTGGCCCTGGGCGCTTTTGCCTTTGTCACCACCGAATACCTGCCTGTCGGCGTCCTGCCGCAAATTGCCAATAGCCTGGGCATCACCGATGGTATGGCCGGGTTAATGGTGACTGTGCCGGGCATGGTAGCGGCAGTGTCGGCGCCGGCGATCATGCTGGGCGCGGGGCGCATGAATCGGCGACACCTGTTGCTGCTGTTGACCCTGTTGCTGGTGGCGTCCAACGTCGTTTCGGCGGTGGCACCGTCATTGCCGATCATGTTGTTGGGGCGCGGCTTGTTGGGGGTGGCGCTGGGTGGTTTCTGGGCGGTGGCGATTGCGGCGGCCGGGCGGTTGGTCAGCGAGTCAAAAGCGGCGAAAGCGACGGCACTGATCTTTGCCGGGATTACCTTGGCGACGGTGTTCGGTGTGCCGTTTGGTACGTTTGTCAGCACGCTGTTTTCGTGGCGGATGTCGTTTGCCGTGACCGCAGGGCTCGCGCTGCTGGCGCTGATTGCGCAAGCGTTGACCTTGCCGTCATTGCCTTCCAGTGAAGGCTTGAAGTGGCGCGCGCTCGTGGCATTTGTATCACGCAGCAATGCCCGCCGCAGCATGCTGTTGCTCGGTACGGTAGTGGCGGCGCATTTCACGGCGTACACCTACATTGCGCCGTTCCTTGGGCATGACGCGGGTTTCTCGCCGAGTGCGATCACTGCGATTCTGTTGGGCTTTGGCCTGGTCGGCATGTTGGCGAACTTCGCCATGGCCGGGAGCATCACCACGCACCTGCGTGCGTCGCTGGGCGCCGTGGTGTTGCTGATGGTGATTGCGCAATTGGCCTTGCCCGGGTTGCAGGGTTGGGGCGTGACGTTGGCGGTGCTGGTGTGGGGTGTTGCCTACGGCGCAATTCCGCTGGGTGTGAGCAGCTGGATGCAACTGACGTCGCCGCAATTGCCGGAAGCCAGTTCCGCCATGTTGGTGACCACGTTTCAGGTGGCGATTGCTTCGGGTTCGCTGTTTGGCGGCTTGATGGTTGATCACGCCGGCGTGTCTTCAGCGTTGTGGCTGGGCGCCGCCATCGGTGTGCTCGGTTTGGCGGTGATGCTCAGTTTCGGTCTCGGCAAAGCGCCGATTGCCGAGGCACTGCAACGCTGATTCAAACCTTCAAGATGTTGTCTTTGAAAAAATCGATCAACACTCGCAACCTTGGTGCGGTCTGCTTCGACGCAGGCCAGAGCATCCACAGGTTGCCGGTGTGGTCGGTGTAGTCCGCCAACACCACTTTCAACCTGCCATCGGCCAACGGCTGACGGATTGAAAAATCCGGTAGGCAGGCAATCCCCACCCCATCGATCGCCAGGTACGTCAGCGGATCCATCGTGGTGCAGGTCAACGCCCGCGTCAGGTTCGGCTCGATGTGCGTATCGTCGACGCGCAGCGGCCAACGCTCGATCATCCCGGTGGCCGGAAACTTGTGCAGCAGGCACACGTGGCGGATCAAATCGTCCGGGTGTGTCGGATCACCATGACGCTCCAGATACGCTGGCGACGCCACCAACTGCAATTGATAACCCCCCAGCTTGCGCGCCATCAGCCGCGAATCCTGCGGCGCGCCCGTGCGGATCACCGCGTCGAACCCTTCCTCGATCACGTCCACCATGCGGTCGGACATGTCCACGTCCAGCTCGATGTCCGGGTAGGCACGCATGAACCCGGCCAGTACCGGCATGATCAACACGTTCTGGATCGGCACGCTGATGCGCACCTTGCCGCGCGGGGTGGCGGACAATTCCAGCAATTCCATTTCTGCCGCTTCCACTTCGCTGAGGATGCGTTTGCAGCGGTCCAGGAACAGCTCGCCTTCGGTGGTCAGGGTGACACTGCGGGTGCTGCGATGGAACAGCCGCACCCCCAGGCGTTCTTCCATGCGCGCCACGCTCTTGCCTACGGCGGAGGAGGAGATCTCCAGCAAGCGACCGGCTTCGGTAAAGCTGCGGGTTTCGGCGACTTGAATGAAGGCCGTGATGCCGCTGAGGCTGTCCATCATTTGAGGTGTGCTCGGTGCTGGGAAAGGGTTAAGGCAGAGTAGAGGCGGGCGGGGAAATTGGAAAGGGAAGTAATAGGGAGCGAGGCGTTGGCGTTGGCCGCGTTTTTAATACGACCTCTCGAATGCTGAACTAAGATCAACAGCCAGTACCGTAGGTCGCTAGTGGGAGTTGCCGGTTGGCTTCGTCCCTTTGCAGTGCTCCTCTACCAACGAAAAGGAATGGGAATGAAACTCTCCACGCTAGCTTCTCGCGCCGTCTTTGCAGTAACGCTGGCTATCGGCGCAGGACTTTTCGCAGTCGAGCCGGTTCAGGCCGCAGCGCCTATGCAACACAAGCAAGTCCCGGGCTTCTATCGCATGATGATGGGCGATTTCGAGGTCACCGCCCTCTTCGATGGCGGCATCAGTATTGATTCATCGCTACTCAGCGGCGACCCGGCCCTCATCCAGTCGCTGCTGCTGCGATCGTTTTTCGATGATCCGCAAAAGGTGTCTGGTTCGGTAACGGGCTATCTCATTAATACGGGTTCAAAACTCATCCTCATCGACACGGGCACCGGAGGCCATTGGGGAGGGCCGTCACTTGGCAAGCTCACTGACAACCTGAAGGCTGCTGGCTACAAACCCGCACAAATCGACCTGGTGTTGCTGACCCATATGCACGCCGACCACATTGGCGGAATCTACGACGCCAAAGGCCAGCGCGTGTTCTCGAAGGCACAGATTTCCATGATGAAGACCGAGAGTGACTTCTGGCTGTCTAAGGACATTGCGGAAAAAGCGCCGGAGGGCGCAAAAATATTCTTCCAGATTGCCCAGGCTGCTGCTGCGCCTTATCTGGCGGCTGGCAAATGGAAGCCATTGCAGGGCATGGATGAAATCGTGTCGGGCATTACTCCCGTTGCCATCCCGGGGCATACGCCTGGGCATGTGGGCTACAGGGTTTCGTCCAAGGGCCAATCGCTGCTGATCTGGGGCGACGTTGCCCACGTCGTCGCTGTGCAAATGCCACATCCCGAAGTGGGTATCGCGTTCGACGCTGACGGACCGACCGCAATCAAGACCCGCGAAGACCTTTTCGTGAAGTTGGCAGAGGGCAAAACCCTGGTCGGTGGTGCTCATATGCCGTTCCCTGGCTTTGGGCGCCTGCGCAAGGAAGACACAGGCTATTCATGGGTGCCGGTAACCTTCATGAACCTGAACTGATGGCCCAACCGACAAGGGATAAAGCCACCTGCTGATGATCATTCAAACCAAGGGTGATCACTGTGCAGAAAGTTGCCTTAATGCTGGCTGCACTCTCTGCAGAGTATGCCAATCCTGCAGCCAGTGAGATGTCCCGAAACGTCGGTATTTCGACCCATCTGCTTCTTAGCTCGCGCCTAGCATAGACCCTGAATTCACAGCACGGGCAACCCGCCCGTCTACCCGAAATCAGGAGAAGGCATGAGCACTATCGAACACGTCATTCTTGTACACGGTGCCTGGGCCGACAGCACCAGCTGGAACAAATCGCGCGCCTTGATCGAAGCCGCCGGCCTGAGTACGACCACGGTCAACCTGCCGCTGACGTCGCTGGCAGCAGATGCCGACGTCGTGTCCCAGGCCATCGCCGCCGCTCCAGGACCGGTGTTGCTGGTGGGCCATTCCTATGGCGGTGCGGTCATCAGCGAGGCAGGTGTTCACGCCAAGGTGGCGGGCCTCGTCTATATCAACGCCTTTACCCCTGACATTGGCGAATCAGCTTTGGGGCTGACCGCATTGGCCGAGCCGTCGCTGATGAGTGCCGAGATCCGCATAGATCAGGCGGGTTCGTCGAGCCTCACTTACGAGGGTGTCCATGAAGGCTTTGCTCAGGATGTGAGTGCGCAGGAGAAGCGTCAGCTGTTTGAAAACCAGCGTCCGACCGCTGTAGCGGCACTCACCGCACCACTCACTCAAGCCGCCTGGCAGGACAAGCCCAGCTGGTATCTGGTGGCGACCCTTGATAACGCCATAGCACCGGCACTTCAAGAGCTGATGGTGAAGAAGATTGGCGCCGTCAGCGACCATGTCAATGCGGGCCATTGCTCAATGATTTCCAAACCTGCGGTTGTCGCCGACCTGATCATTCGCTCCGCCAAGTAACCGATATTTCCCCTTCATTGTTCACGCTTTGCATTTCTGTAATCTCAGAGGACTCACCCATGAAACTCACTCAAAACACCATCTTCATTACCGGCGGCGGCTCTGGCATCGGCCGTGGGCTGGCCGAAGCACTGCACAAACTGGGAAACCAGGTAATTATCTCAGGTCGGCGCAAGGGCCATCTGGAAGCCGTCGTTGCAGCCAACCCGGGCATGCACGCGGTCGAACTGGATATCACCGATCCAGCCAGTATTACCGCGGTCGCGAAACAGTTGATCAACGAATTCCCGCAACTCAATGTGCTGATCAATAACGCCGGGATCATGTTGCCGGACACTGCCGCCGGCCAAGTGGATGACGAATTGCTAGCGTCGACCATTACCACCAATCTGATGGGCCCCATCCGCATGACTTCGGCGCTGATCGAGCACCTCAAGAAGGCCGATGACGCCTATGTGGCGTACACCTCTTCAGTACTCGGTTTCGTGCCCATGGCGCTGACGGCGGTGTACAGCGCCACCAAGGCCGCGCTGCACTCTTATGCACTGTCTCAGCGCTTCATGCTGCGCGATACCTCGGTCAAGGTGCTGGAAATCGCGCCGCCATGGGTACGTACCGAGCTGATGGATAGCTCCGAAGCGGAACTGGCGATGCCATTGGATGAGTTTATTGCCGAGACGATAGCGGTGCTGGGTACGGACGCGGTTGAAATTCTGGTCGAGCGGGCCAAGCCATTGCGCGCTAATGCAGGGGCGGATGAACACGCCTTTGTCACTGAGTTCAATGCTCAGCTATTGGCACTCTACGCCCAGTGAGCACCCTACGGCGCTTGCATGAGTGCGGGCGCCGTTATCCGGACATCGACAGTTCGATCTCCATGATCGCCAGCATTACAGCCAAAAAGTCCGAAGTGATGGGAAACGCGGCCCATTTATTCACTCCGGGAAATCACCTTTACTGATGCCAAGCGCCCCAACCCCGAAAGCCCACATGGCTATCGACCCGGGCGGATATCCAATGGCTCTACACATACACTTCAATCGAGGCAACCATGTCCAAACTTCATTCCCCAGTTAAAGTCGGGCGGTTCACCTTCGCCCACCGCATTGTATTGGCGCCTCTGACCCGGATGCGTGCCGAAGATGGCGCTCGCCCTGGCGCCCTGATGGCCGAGTACTACGCTCAGCGCACTTCCGAAGGCGGATTCCTGATCGGTGAAGCAACAATTGCCGCACCAAACGGCAACGGCTATCTCGGCGCACCAGGCCTGTTCGACGACAGCCAGATCGTCGGCTGGAAACACGTCACTGACGCCGTGCACGCTAAAGGCGGCAAAATCTTTCTGCAGCTTTATCATGCGGGTCGCCAATCCAATGTCGACGTGCAGCCTGCAAACAGCATCCCCGTCGGCCCATCGGAAGTCCCGCACGGCGGCGTTGCTTACACCACCGAAGGTTGGGTACCCAATACCCCGAACCGCGCCCTGACCATCGAAGACATCGCAGGCCTGGTGGAAAGCTTCCGCACTGCTGCCGAACGTGGCGTGAAAGCCGGTTTTGACGGCGTGGAACTGCATGGTGCCAACGGTTATTTGATCGACCAGTTCCTGCAGGACAACAGCAACAAGCGCACCGACATTTACGGAGGCTCGTTCGAAAACCGCGCACGCTTTCTGCTGGAAGTGACCAACGCGCTGATTTCGGTGTGGGGCAGTGATCGAGTGGCGGTTCGTGTCGGCCCGAGCGGCACCTGGGGTGACATGGGCGACAGCGATCCAGAAGGCCTGTTCACCTACGTCGCGCAACAACTGGCGCCGCTGAACCTGGCTTACCTGCACCTGATCGAGCCGCGCATCCTGGGCAACATCGAGGACGAGAATGCCGACCCGGCGCCGGTCGCTGCCCAGCTGATGCGCAAACACTACAAAGGCGTGATCATTGCTGCCGGTGGCTTTGACGGCGAATCCGCCGAGGCCATCCTTCAGGCTGGCGACGCCGATCTGGTGGCCTTCGGTCGCCACTTCATCGCCAACCCGGATTTGCCGGAGCGCCTGCGCCACAATCTGCCACTGAACGCTTATGACCGTCCGACCTTTTTTGGCGGTACCGAGGTGGGTTACACCGACTACGAGTTCTATAAAGAAGAAGCGATTGCGTAACGTCTTTCGCCAAGCTCGAGTTGCTTTAGCGCAGATACCAAACGAAGCCCCCTCGCGGGGGCTTTTTTATGTGTACACGCGATCTACAGGGCGCCATCACTTTTTCACAGCTGGAATACCATGAACTCAACCCAATTCATCAAAAGCAACCGGCCGCTGTATTGGCTGGCCTTAGGCACGTTTGCCGTCGGTACCGAAAGCTTCATGATCGCGGGCTTGCTTCCCGGAATGGCGAAGGATCTTGGCGTTAGCGTTGCCACGGCGGGTCAGTTGGTCACGGTATTTGCTCTGGCCTATGCACTGAGCTCTCCAGTGCTGGCTGCGCTGACCGGGAACCTGAACCGGCGCAGGCTGCTGATTGGTGCCATGGCGATATTTGCGCTGGCCAATCTGCTGGCCTTCACGGCCAGTGGTTATTGGTCGTTGATGGCCGCGAGAGTGGTGCTGGCACTCGCGGCGGCAGTGTATGTACCCGGTGCGAACGCACTGGCCAGCGTGGTCGTGCCTCCCGAACAGCGTGGCCGCGCCATCGCTATCGTCAACGGTGGCCTGTCGCTTGCCATTGCCCTGGGAGTTCCGGCGGGCACGGTACTGGGGGCGGCAATGGGTTGGCGCGCCACGTTCGGCAGCGTCGCGATCATTGCCGCGTTGGCTGTTGCCGGTTTGCTGATAGGCCTTCCACGCGAGATAGGAACCGGACTCGCTACTGCCAGCCTGCGCCAGCGAATTTCAACTGCGGCTCAGCCTGCGGTATTGCATACGTTGCTGATCACTACGTTGTGGGCGATGGCGAGCTACACCACTTACACCTATCTCGCTCCGCTTTTGGAGGCCACCACCCTTATAAATGGCCCGGCAATAGGTTTCGTGCTATTTGGCTGGGGTGTTTCAGCCGCAATCGGCCTGGCCATCAGCGGCCGGGCGGTAGACCGAAGAGGTCCGCGCGCAGTGATCCTGCCAGCGTTGGCGACATCCACTACCGCGTTCGTCGTCCTGTCGCTGGCGCCGCACTTTGTCGGCAAACAGTTTGTCATTGTGCCGATAGTCCTCGCCATCGCTGCCTGGGGCGTGGCGCACTGGGCTTTTTATCCTGCACAGCAAACCACGCTGGTCGGCGTGGCCGGCGTTGCGAGCGCGCCAGTGGTGTTGTCGCTCAACGCCTCCTTCATGTACCTCGGTTTCTCACTGGGTGCGGGTCTCGGCTCTCTGACATTGCACTACAGCTCATTGGCCAACCTTGGCTTTGTCAGTGCCCTCTGCGCAGCAACGGCCTTGGCCTTGGCCTACACATCCGGCCGCCGACCTGCACCGCAACTTCAACCTTCAAATTAAATAATCTATACGCTCTAAAAGTAGCGTTCCAAGAATGAATAACGGCGGCCAATGGCCGCCGTTATTCTGCTGCGAAAAAATAGAAGCTTATACCTCAGCGTTGGAACCGAAGGTCCGGCGCAACGATTGCGGGGATTGACCATACACGCGCAGGAAGGCCCGGCGCATGCGTTCACGGTCGCCAAAGCCGGTCTCCGAGGCCACCGCCTCAAGCGTTAGTCGCCCCTGTTCGATCATCAATCGGGCGGCCTCCAGACGTAGATTCTCAATGGCCTTGGCGGGTGAGCTTCCGGTCTGCTCGCGAAAGCTTCGACTGAACTGCCGAGGGCTCAGGCACGCTGCATCCGCCAGGTCTTCTACGGAAAGGTCGCGGCGCAGGTTTTTTCGAGCGAAGTCCAGCGATTGCTGAATGCGGTCGGAGCTCGGACTCAGTTCCAGCATCGCCGAATGCTGGGACTGCCCACCCGCGCGGCGATGGTAAAGCACCAGCCGCTGCGAGACGGTCCGGGCCAGCGCGGCACCGTAATCCTTCTCGACCATACCGATGGTTAAATCGAGCGCAGCGGTCATGCCTGCCGAGGTCCAGATCTTGCCATCGATGATGAAGATGCGATCTTCTTCTACCTTAATTGCGGGGAATCTATCGCGCATTTCCTTGGCGCGAGCCCAGTGCACTGTGGCTCGACGGCCATCGAGCAATCCGGACTCGGCAAGCGCGAAAGCACCGACGCACAAAGCGCCTACCCGCCGTGAATGTGCATTGGCTTCAACCAGAAAGGAGTGAATACCGTCCGACGCCGAACTGCGATCCATTGCACCACTGATCAAGACGGTATCGAAATCAGTCTTGTTGAACTGCTGAGTATCAACCGACGTGAACAGGGAGCTGGCGACCAAGCCTCCATGCTCGGATAGCACACTGATGTCGTAGAGTTTTTCACCCGCGGCCAGGTTGGCAAACTCGAAAGCTGAAAGCGCAGCAAGGCTCATCACTTGAAAATCGGGCCGTACGATTAACGCCACACTTTGCATAAAAACTCCCGTTCGCCCAGTTGAACACTGGCTTGACGCATGAATGTCTGGTGACAGGCGAAACGTAAGCATGCGCGAAAATCGCGGGACTGCAAGCAGAAACGCGATTTCGAGGGGGTTAGCGTTTTGCGCCGGATAAATTCAGTAAGACCGATACTGAGCTACGAGAAACTTCGGAATGCCAACATTTCCGGCCATAAACTTGACCAGACCAAGGCCGAAAATGATGGTTTTACGGCCTTTACCGACATACGGGCGTTCACTACTCTGGCCCTATTACATGCACCGCCTTTGGAGCAAACCGCATGACTCATAAAGGCACGGCCGTTATAACCGGCGCGGGTACAGCAATAGGCATAGCTTTCGCCCACCGACTGACTCAGCGGGGCTACGACTTGATTTTAATTGCGGTGGATCGGCCGCAATTAATGACGCTTGCTGCAGCGCTCACTGACTCCAGCGGACGATCGGTGGAAGTGCTGAATGCTGATTTGGCAGTGTCCGCCGAAGTTGTCCGCATCGAGGCCTTGTTAAGCCAGGACGCCAGTATCACATTGCTCATCAACCATCACGACATCACAGAGGAAAATGAGATAGGGGCCACAATCGCCTTGGGGATCACTGCTCCCGTACGCTTGTTCTACGCATTGGCAAATGGTTTCGTAAAGAGGGGCGCCGGAACGGTTATCAATCTGGTGCCCGTGTTCGAGGCGAGTTCCGGTGCTGCCATTGAGTCGGCGAACAGCGCTTTTTTGCTCTCGCTATCCCACGCGCTGCGGCAGCATTTCAATAAAGTCGCAGTACGCGTTCAAGCAATTTTGTATGCAGGTTCACAGCAAACCCAATATCAAGGCGCAGTGGCCATTGTGGATGCCGCGCTAGAGGATTTTGATTCTGGAGAAGCCATCTCGCTACCCAAGTTTGCCGATCGGGTGATATGGAATAAATTCGAGGTTGCCCGACTGGAATTGCTCAGTCGGGTAGCAGGGGGTCCCAATATCGTCTCACCTGCACGTCTGCTCCATTGACCTAGGGTGGGTAGCGAATGCATGTCTCCCCGTTAAGTGATTACAGGTATCCTCGTCCAAATAGAGCGGATATCCGACCATCTTAGTTCAGGACCTCTGGGCACGACATAGGTCATCCTGTTAACCAAGCTGTTGGACGCGGCGCACCTATCCTGGTTTGCTAATGATGAAAATCCCCGGGTCGCTTCTGCCGGGTAGACTGCTCATGACGGTGAGCCACTTTCCGCAAACGGCCGCTTTGGGGCGATTTCGGCTTGTGACGACAGGCAGCTATTGGCCGGAAGCAGCCCGTCGCGAGAGGCAGCAACCGGCCAAAAGCGGTCAGTCGATATAGTCTCCCTCGGTGGCTATCTCGCCCTGCTCGAACTCGCCAGGCATACAACCCCAAGGGTGGAAAGCGCATGTCTTGCTGCAATGAAGGTGACGGTCACATTGAGTGTCACCTTCATTCGTTAGCGAGGCTGGTGGCCTCTGCTCCTATTTAGAGGGCCTTTTTTTCGGCGTTGAAGCCGTCGAAGTTTTCGAACACGCCCATGAAGCCCGGAATGCTCGCTTCACGCGCCCAGTCGCGCTGCAATTCGCAGTACATCTGTACGCGACTGATCAGTTTCGCCCCCGCCCGCTCCATGCGGCGCAATGCCGCGTCGTGCGCGGCAAGAGAGGTTCCACCGACCGCATCGACCGGAATATAGACCTCATAACCTTCTTGGATCGCGTCGAGTACCGGGAAGGCCAGACAGGCTTCGGTCCACAGCGCGGTCATGATCAGTTTGCGGCGCCCGCAGGCTTTAACCGCCTGCTTGAATTCGCTGTCTTCCCAGCTATTGATCGAGGTGCGGTCGTAGGTAGGCAAGTGGCCGAGCACGTCTTGCAGTTGCTGAATGGGCGGCTTGTTGCGACCGGTGCCGACGTTGACGGTCGAGTGAATGATGGGGAGATTGAAGTTAACCGCCGCCTTGGCGACGCTTGTGATGTTGAACACCAGTTCCTCGCGCGGCATCGAGCGGATCGAGGACACCTGGACCGGCTGGTAGTCGATGATGATAAAAGCCGAGTTATCCGGCGTCAGGAGTTGGTCGGTGTGGGGGTTGCGGATCGTTTCGCTCGTCATAGCTAGTCCTCGTTATGGATGTGATCCACGCGTGCAGTTGGGCTGGATATCTCACGCGCTGAGGCGACGATCACGAACCTGACACTGCTGCGAGTAAGGGGCGAGCCGTTAACAAGCCATGCGTCAGCGGCGTCGTTGCCTGTGAGCGGCATTTTGCTGTTCCCTTAAGCGCACCGGTAGTAGCATTGCTCGACTAGCTGTGCAGCGAGAAGGGGAACGCCGAATTGGATATCGAAGAGCTACGGACATTTGTCGAGGTTGCCGATGCCGGAGGCGTTTCGCCTGCTGCGCTTCGGCTTGGAGTATCCAAGTCGATCGTCAGTCGCAGGCTGGCGCGTCTGGAAACGGAGCTTAGCGTGCAGTTGCTGACACGGTCCACCCGTGGCGCGGCGCTGACAGAAGCCGGTGCTACGTTCCGCGAACATGCCGCCAAGGTGTGTGCCGAGATTGAATTAGCACGGGAAGCAATTCTGCCCGCGGGCCCCCTGCGTGGTCGTATGCGCGTTGCCGCACCGCTGTCTTTCGGACCGACGCATATCGCCCCGGTGGTGGCAGAGATGGCGCGCAGACACCCACAGCTGAATATCCAGACCTGCTACACCGATCGCTTTGTAGATCTCATTGCCGAGGGATACGACTGTGGCATACGGGTTGGTTACCTTCCTGACTCCAACCTTATCGGCAGACGTGTGGGCCCGATCGGAGTCCAGCTGGTCGCGAGCCCAGGCTATATCAAGGTCTATGGCTCACCGCAACGGCCGGACGAACTGGCCTCCCATCAAGCCTTGATGCAGAGCACTGAGGCCTGGCAGTTTATGGATGGTGGCAAGGTTATTTCGGTTCGCCCTCAGGGGCGATTCAAGGCCGACAACGGCGTCGCGCTTGTCGCCGCCGCCATAGCAGGGCTGGGGGTCGCTTACCTGCCCGATAGCCTCACCCATGACAGCCTCGCCTCCGAAGCACTGGTGCCAATCATGACGAGTTATCCACCGCCTCCCGCGGGAGCGTATTTGGTCCGTCCTCCAGGTCAGCATCCCGCGCGGAAGATCCGTGTCCTCACCGAACTCCTGATCGAGTACTTCGGAAAGTCTCCACACTTTGCAGGGGCCGCCTCTACCTTTCCCCCCGAGTCTCCCTCATGACTGTTTCTGGCCGTTTTTGACTGTCACCGCCGGCAGCTATGGGTCGTTTTCTGCCTCTCGTGACGGGCAGAAAACGCCAAAAGCGGCCATTCCGTGTCGATGAAATACGTTGGTGATTCCAATTTCAAAAGAACAGTGGGGAATACTCAGTTTGATCTAGGCTTGAATGAAATAACGCGGAGAAAAACACATGTCCCTCGCTCCCGGAAATCTATTGGCCCTGGCTTTGGGTGTCTTCTTTTGTGGATCCGTGCTCGGACAAGGGGTAGCAGACACCGATTCTCCACCGGCGATACTTCCATTGGAGTCCGAGAGTGCGCCGAGACTCATTGCGTACCCGCCGCTTGCCGAGCCGCTCGCCCGCGGAGTTGTCATCATCCAGTTTCGAACAGAGCACGCCAGGATCATGCCGGTATTTGGCAAAGCGGCTGTTGAGGTATCACCACGTTTAGGTCACCTTCACGTGACCGTCGATGACTGGAAAGGTACATGGGCGCACACAAGTGAAGACCCAATATCCTGGTCGGACTAACGCCTGGTACTCACAAGGTTGTTCTGGAAGTGGCCGACCCGACTCACAAGATCATCACCAGTACGACAGTGAGTTTTATTGTGCCGGAGAAGAAACCAGCGGAGGCTCCCCGCACTGACGATGATCACGTAGTAAAACCCTAACTGCTGTGCAACGATCGGCCAATAGCGGACGGCGTATGACAAGGCGCTTCTACAAATGCTCGCGTAGAAAATCGATGAACGCCATCGTCCGCGCCGAGCGTCGCCGCTCACGACTGAGCACGGCGCTGACAGGCAGCGCACTGGTCTTATAATTGTCGAGTATGGTACGAACCGTGCCCTGCTCAATGTCAGCTGTGAACAGCCATTCTGGTGAGAGGGAAATACCCAAGCCGGAGAGAACCATCTCGCGGATGGCCTCGCTGCTGTTACTCGTGACGTTGCCCTGAATACCTACATCGAGCTCCTGTGCAATGTGCGTAAATTGCCAACGGTCGTAATGCTCCAGCAAAGTGAAGCCGATGCAGTTGTGATCCGAGAGTTCGTTGGGCTCACGTGGCACGCCGTGTAGATCCAGGTAGCTGGGCGCGGCATAGACACGCCGCGGGCTATTGCCCAATGGCAGTGCCACTAATCCCTCGCTCTTCACCACGCCAATGCGGATAGCCAGATCGATGTTTTCTTTGAGCAAGTCTTCATTGTGGTCACTCAGCCGTAGGTCAATCCGGACATCAGGATGGCGTTGCAGGAATGTCCCTATGAGCGGCGCGATGCATAACCGTCCATAACTGACCGGGGCGGCGACTCGTAAAGGGCCGGCGATCTGCTCCTGGCCACTGGTAAAGCTACGCGTGGCAGTTTCAACTTGGCCGAGAATTTCCTGGCAGTGGTCGTAGAAGCGTTGACCTTGGTCGGTCAGGGCCAGGTGCCGAGTGCTGCGTGCGAACAATGGCCCACCCAGATACTGCTCCAGCGCGCGTACTTGCTTACTCACTGCCGGTTGCCCCATGTTCAGCTCACGAGCGACCGCCGAAAACGACCCGCGCTCCACGACCCGAACAAAGATGTGCATGCTGTCGAACAGATCCATCGACGATTAGTTCTCTTTGTGGAATAAGTCATATGCAAACTACGTTTCTTATCGGAATGATTAAAGCGCGGCAATCTGTAAGCGTCCATTCCAACACGGGTTCCCGTCATGAAACACTCCATGCTTGCCGCTATCGCCGAGTCCGCTCAGTCCCCTCTGGCCATCAGTGAAATCGATCGCCCTGCTCCCGGTAAGGGGCAAGTACTGGTCAAGGTTCACGCCGCAGGAGTCAATCCGCTCGATACCAAAATTGCCACCGGCGCTGGGGCTCACGCCCGCCAAGCGCTGCCGGCAGTGCTCGGCCTTGACCTCGCCGGTACGGTCGCCGAACTGGGTGAAGCGGTCGAGGGTTTCACCATAGGCCAGGAAGTCTTCGGCATGCCCGGCGGGATCGGTGGTGCCCAAGGTACTATGGCCGAGTACATTGCCGTGGATGCCCGGCTGATCGCTGCCAAGCCACACACCCTCAACATGCGTGAGGCGGCTGCATTGCCTTTGGTGTTCATTACCGCATGGGAGGGTCTGGTCGATCGCGCCAATGTCCGCGCCGGTCAGCGTGTACTGATTCATGGCGGCGCAGGTGGGGTTGGCCAAGTGGCTGTGCAACTGGCTAAGGCTCGCGGTGCCGATGTCTACGCCACCGGTTCGGCGGGTAGTCTGGACTTCATTCGCTCGCTGGGGGCTACGGCGATCGACTATCAGGCACAGAGCGTCGAGGACTATGTCGAGCATTACACGGCTGGCGAAGGATTCGACATTGTCTACGACACTGTCGGCGGCAGCACCCTGGATGCTTCATTCAAAGCGGTGAAAGCTTATACAGGGCACGTGCTGAGTTGCCTCGGTTGGGGCCAACATAGCCTGGCGCCGTTGTCGTTCAAAAGTGCAACCTACTCGGGCGTCTTCACCTTGGCGCCGCTGCTCACCGGCAAAGGACGCGAACACCACGGTGCTATCCTGCGCGAGGCCGCTGCGCTCGCCAATGCTGGTCAACTGACAATCCGCGTGGATCAACAGCATTTTGCGCTGCCAGACGTCAACGAGGCATTTCGCCAAGTCGCCGAAGGCCGCGGCAAGGGCAAGACGGTAATCCAGGTTGTGAGTGCATAGCCCCTTATAATCTCTTCAAAGCGCAATCGGCCAAAAGGCGTCCGCCTATGGCCGGATTGAGCCCCTCACTCACTGTGACTGATCCACCCTTATCCTCCCTCAACGTGGAGGATCAGCCATGAACACTAATGCCACACATAGCCATCAGCCTTGGAACAAGGGAAAGATTGTCGGGCAGAAAGCACCGCTTCGAGTCAGAGATATCTGGGCCATTCGGGTCAGACTCCAGCTCGCGGAGAAAACACGAGATTTGGCACTCTTCAACTTGGCTATTGACAGCAAACTGCGTGCCTGTGACTTAACCAAGCTGCGAGTGCGTGATATAGCCCATGGAGAACATGTGTCGTCACGGGCCATCGTGATGCAGCAGAAAACCCAGCATCCAGTGCAATTTGAAATCACTGAGCAAACCCGAACGGTTCTGGAGGCTTGGATGCATCGGGCCCACCTTAGAAGTGAGGACTTCTTGTTCCCAACCCGGCTGCACGACTCAGAACACCTATCGACCAGACAATACGCTCGAATAGTGAAAGCGTGGGTGACCGCCATTGGACTTGACCCAACCATGTACGGTACTCACACGCTACGGAGAACCAAGGCATCGCTGATCTATCGCAGAACGAAAAACCTGAGAGCTGTCCAACTCCTGCTAGGTCATACGAAGCTTGAAAGCACAGTCAGATACCTGGGAATCGAGGTAGATGATGCCCTGGAAATGGCGGAACAGACTGAAGTCTGATCATCCATAGTGACGGTCGATGCTAGACCGTCGCTATCCGGCCAGGTGAAGACACTGAAACCGCGTTCTGAACGATCAGGTTTTCAGGTGGTGAAATGCTCCAGCCGTCGTACCATCGGCAGGTCGACAGAATGGAGGTTGATATGGGAAATGTTCAGGGCAAACGAGTCGTGGTCATTGGTGCAGGCATCGTGGGCGCTTCGCTGGCGTATCATTTGGCTGATAAAGGCGCAAATATCACCGTGGTTGAGGCTGGAGATATCGCGTCGGGAGTGACTGGAACTTCATTCGCATGGATCAACACCCAACACGGAAAACCCGACCCCATTGCAGAGCTGCGCGCAGCTGCAATCGAGGCCTATCGTCGACTCGAATCCCGGTTACCTGACCTGAACATACGATGGACAGGTGCTTTGTCTTTCAACGAGACGGCAAGTGAGGCGCTGTCAGCTTCAGGTCATCAGGCTTCGGCAAATCTGGTAGATCGATCGCAGATTCTCGGCCTTGAACCAAATCTCAAGAATCCTCCTCAATCTGCTGTGTACGCGGCTGATGAAGGGGCGCTGGACGCAGTGGCAGTTACTCATGCGTTGATCGCAGGTGCCCAGGCAAATGGGGCGAAGATTCTCACCCATACGCGTGTTCTGGGCTTTGTAACCCGGGGCGCCACGGTGACGGGCGTTGAAACGACAATGGGTATCATCGATGCTGATGTGGTCGTACTTGCGGCCGGAACAGGCATCACGACACTGACAGACAGGCTTGCGGTGTCTCTTCCAATAGAGGCCTCGCCTGCCATTTTCATCCGTTACAAGTCTCAACCCGAACTCGTACACACCCTTATATCCAGCGCTGAGATGGAAGTGCGACAAAGTGCGGAGGGTGCGTTGCTGGCAGCAGAAGATTATCTGGACGACGCCAT
This sequence comes from Pseudomonas sp. p50(2008), assembly GCF_015351605.1. NCBI lineage: Bacteria > Pseudomonadati > Pseudomonadota > Gammaproteobacteria > Pseudomonadales > Pseudomonadaceae > Pseudomonas > Pseudomonas sp. p50(2008). Next base: position 26,202 of record NZ_JACMYF010000006.1, on the reverse strand, counting down.
TGAGAATCAGCCCGCAGCGATAGCGCTTCGAACTGCCAGGACAATCCGCAACCAACTCCATGGGACGGGTTCCATCGATGTGCAATTGGCTTGTGTCGGACTCAGACCCATGCCTGCGGATGGCCTGCCCATCATCGGTTATCTACCAAAAGTGGGCGGCGTCTATGTGTGTGTCATGCATCCTGGCGTCACTTTGGCAGCGATAGTGGGGCGTCTTGCCAGCGAGGAAATCATCGACGACAAGGTATCCAGCTCCCTTTGCCTATGCCGGCCCGATCGATTCGTTCAAGTGTAGTGCGCCGATTTCATAAAAAACCGAACGGTGCCAAAGACTCAATCAAACGCAACGATGCTGGTTTTTCGGCGGATTGTTCTCCGATGCAACACACTTGCGGGTCGCTGAGAGAGCACCAGACCGAAACCGGGTCGCGGGCACGTCATCAGCGCTCATAAATCATCTCCTGATAATGTGCCCGACATGCAGGGGCGACGCGGTCACCGATGTTCTGCTGCCAGCATTGACCTGAACTGAGAAACGATCTCTGAAGATAGCCCGGCACTGTCGAACACTGCGCAGGTGAAGCTAACCGGGGCAGGGCCTGGGGCAGTGATGATGCGGTCTGCGACCACGGCTACCGAACTGTTTTGATACAGCGCGCGGCCTTCATAATTCAAGGCGTTCTGTTGTAAGAAGTCAGCGCTGTTCGAGGTATGAGGAACCGTGTCGAGAAGCCCGGCCCTGGCAAGTGCCAGCGTTCCGCCACAGATACCGGCAATTGACGCTCCACTTGAATGGCTGGCTTGAAGAAAGTCTCGAATGTCCGGTGCTTCTGCACCTTCCCAGGCCATTCCTCCAATAACGGCAACCACGTCCGGTTTCCAGTCCAGGCATTGTTGCAAACTGCTATCGACAGAGACCGTCAGTCCACCCTGCGAGCTGAACTGCCCCGTAGAGGGCGCAAAAAACCTGACGTCGATCCCGTAAAACGGGGAGCCAGTGCCCGCAATGAACGCATATTCCCAGTCCGCAAAACCGGGTGTCAGTATCAATCCCACGCGTGCCATCAGTCAGAATCCTCCATGAATGCCAATAACCAGCAAAACATACCGCAAGGGCTTCTTGGGGTCGAACGCGGCCGAGCGGAATGTCTGCTTCTTAATGATAGCGCTGGCTTTCTCATCAGTTCGGGCGTGGTTCAGGATGGCGCCGTATACACGTTCATTGGATGGCGATTTTCATCAAGATTGCACAGTAGGGCCTTTCAGCTCGATTTGATTATCATCCGGGTCATTGAGGTAAATGGACAACCCTGTTCCCTCTGCGCCATAGCGCATCGCCGCCTTCTCTGCGGATACACCGCTCTGCGCCAAGTGGCGGAGGATGGCCTGTTCATCAAACGGCTCAACCCGAAGGCAGACGTGATCGACGTTGTGTCCTTGCTTGCCCGCCGGCTGACCACCCTGACGACCGATCGGCCCGTTCACATCAACCAGGTCGATCATGGATGTGCCTGCGCTCAGGTGAATCATGCCAAGGTCGTCACGGCGTTTGTTGACCTCACATCCCAGGACTGATGTGTAAAACGCCAGGCTGCGCTCAATGTCCTGCACCCGAAGTACAACATGGTCTAAACGTTGAATTGAAAAACTGCGCATGACGATCACTCCTGTCGGATCACTGATTTTAGTATCCATCCCGGCGAGGGCAAGCGCGTGTAGCCTGGTCAGCCTCTGATTTTTTCCATGGCCAAAACAATGCGCTCAGCCGCACCCTGGTCACCACGGTGTTTGAGTTCGCTAGCCACTTGGTTTAACTGCTGCGCCGTGAGGCCAACATTCATACTGATCTTCAGGTGCGACTCCAACTGCGCCTCTAGCCCTGGCATCGCGGCAAGTGCCCCGACAGTGGCCAGTTCACGAGCCACCCAATCGAGGTTGTCTCGGGCGAAGATATCGCCGAACAGGTGAACCTTCAGAAACTGGTCAATCGCAGGGGCGAACTCAAACAGCGGTCCCGAGACCGGTGCACCCACCAGACGGGTTTGATTGTCTGTACCCAGTTCGAGCAAAGCATGCCCCGACGGCACAGGGCCCGGTTCGCGTCCCGGTTCGTCTTGAGTGCCGCGTGTCTCGCGCTCTTGCAACACGCTCATCAGTTGCGAAAGCGCATTGAGGCTGCGCGGGAAACCGGCATACGCATAAAGCTGGACCAGGATTTCCTTGCACTCACTAATCGTCAGGCCGGCGTCGAGACCACGATTGAGTGCTTCACGTAAACGGGGCATATCGCCGCTGGCCATGCTGGCGCCGACAGGGGCGACAGCCAGTTGTTTTGCAGTCAGGGTTTGTTCAGTCACCATCTTTTTCTCCAGATCTGTCGCAGCGGCGAGGGGTAAAGCCAATAGAGCAAATGGCGTCAAGGTGGCGAACCAGAGGGCCTTCCAACCAGGGGGACGATCGATAAACATGGCCTTGCTCCTTGGAATAGAGGGGTCATCGGGTGTGGGGCACCGGCGAACGAGCGGTTAGAAAGGTCAGCAGCGCGGCGAGCATCAACATCACGGCGCTGGCGATAAACGTGCTCTGGTAGCCGAGCGCGTCAAACAGTACCCCGCCGACGGTGGAGCCCACTGCGATAGCCAATTGAACAATCGCCACCATCAGGCCGCCGCCTGCCTCGGCATGATCCGGCAAGGCATTCGCAATCCAGCTCCACCAGCCTACTGGTGCCGCCGTCGCGATAAAGCCCCAAAGTCCGAGCAATACCGCTACAGCGATAACCCAGGTGCCTGCAGGAATCAGGGCTGCTGCGATTACCGCCATCAGCAGTGAGATGGTACTCAAGGTGCCGTATAGACTGCGCTTGAGGACTACACCGATCAGCGTTGTGCCTAAAAAGCCAGCGACGCCTATCACCAATAGCAGCAGAGAAAGGATGGGCACGCTGACCTGGGTGACCGATTCCAGAAAAGGGCGCAGGTAGGTGAACAGCGTAAATTGGCCCATAAAAAACAAGCCCGCGGCGGCCATGCCCAGCGCCACCTTGCGATTTTTCAGCAGTTTGAAAACATTGCCAGCACCCGGCGAACGCTTCTGTGCTGGCATGTCTGGCAGGCTGATCCACTGCCAAACCAGCGCAATCAACGCCACTGGCACCAAGCACAAGAACGCACCTCGCCATCCCACGATCGAGCCCAGATAACTGCCCAGTGGCGCCGCCACCACCGTCGCCAAGGCGTTGCCTCCGTTGAAAACGGCCAGTGCCCTGGGCACCTGTGCAGCCGGCACCAGGCGCATTGCCGTGGCTGCCGACATCGACCAAAACCCGCCAATCACGACGCCGATCAGGGCTCGCCCAGTCATGTAGATCAGGTAGTTCGGGGCAAGCGCCACAATGATGCCCGATAGGGCCATCAAACCGGTCAAGGCCAACAGCAGGGTCTTTCTGTTCAGGTTGCCGGCGACCCAGCTGATCGACAGGCTCGCCAACACCGCAAACGCGCCAGAGATGGCAAGCCCCTGGCCCGCCAGGCCCTGGCTGACCTGCAGGTCGTTCGCCAAGGGTGTCAGCAGGCTAACGGGCATGAACTCCGAGGCGATCAGCGCGAATACGCACAGCGTCATTGCATAAACGCCACCCCAATGACCGGTACGCTTACCTGTCTCGCTCAAGGCGTTGGTTGGCAGGTGGACGTCAGCCGTCATTTCAGGTGGTCCTGAAAGAATCGGGTCAGCTGTGCGAAAGGAATCAGGTCGACGCGATCGTACAGATCGACGTGGCCTGCGTTGGGCACAATGACCAGCTCTTTAGGTTCGCCGGCCAAGCGAAACGCCTCTTCGCTGAACTCGCGGGAGTGGGCGTTTGCACCTGCAATAAACAACATCGGGCGAGGCGAAATGCTCTCGATATCGACGAATGGGTAGAAATTCATGAACTTGGTATTACTACTCAGCGTCGGGCGGGTGGTCTGTTGTGGCGTGGAACTGGTCGGAGTGAATTCACCACGTGGGGTGCGGTAGAAGTCAAAGAACTCGCGCTGGATGGGGTGGGTGTCAGCTTTCAGTTCTTGCACTGTGCCGCCGGTGTATTCGATCTTGCCGCCTGCGAATTCCACATAACGCTGCTCGGCCGCCGCGGCGATGACTTGCTTGCGCTGTTCAAGGGTTTGCGAATGCTTGAGACCGTCGCGGTTGGCGGCGCCCATGTCATACATGCTGACGGTGGCGATGGCTTTCATGCGCGGGTCGATCTTGGCTGCACTAATGACAAAACTGCCGCTGCCACAAATCCCCAGCACGCCTATGCGCTGGCGGTCGATAAAAGGCTGCGAACCGAGGTAATCCACGGCGGCACTAAAGTCTTCGGCGTACATGTCTGGCAGTACAGCATTACGTGGTCGGCCTTCGCTTTCGCCCCAGAACGACAAATCCAGCGCCAAGGTTACGAAGCCCTGTTCCGCCAATTTTTGCGCATACAGGTTTGAGCTTTGCTCCTTTACCGCGCCCATGGGATGACCAACGATAATGGCCGGGCTACGGTTGGCGTTTTCCAGCCCTTTGGGGATGAATAGATTGCCCACGACATTGAGCTGGTACTGATTCTTGAAGCTGACCTTTTGCACGGTCACCTGGTCACTTTTAAAGAAATTATCGGCACCGTTGGACATATCGGCTCCTGATGCGGTGAATGAACTGATTAGCAACCCGAGCATGACGAGAAGTCTTTTCATGGGGCGTCCTTTTGAGGGAAAGCTGAAGGTGGCGCAGCGCGAGGCTCGCTCCTTTTCATGGCGAGAGGTTGGGGTGCGGAGTAGTGTTACGCAATAATGAGATTTTGATTAGCTAATGAATGCTTAATGCGGCTATAACCATGACTAATCAATCAATCAATCGAGCCTGCCCGCCATGGCCAAACACAATTTCAATGATCTGCTGGCTTTCGTGACCGTGGCGCGGGTGGGCAGCTTTACCCGCGCGGCGGTACAGCTTGGAGTGACGCAATCGGCAGTGAGCCAGGTGGTGTCCGCACTGGAAGCGCGTCTGAAAATCCGCTTGCTGACCCGCACTACGCGCAGCGTATCGCTGACAGCGGCGGGTGAGCGATTGCTGGACGCAGTGGGCCATCGCTTCGATCAAATCGAGGCAGAAGTGGAAGCGTTGACCGAGCTGCGCGACAAGCCGGCCGGGACGGTACGCATTACCTGCGGCGACAACGTGATCAAGACAACCCTGCTGCCCAAGTTGGCGCCGTTGCTACAGATGTACCCGGATATCAAGCTGGAATTCGATATCAACTATGGCTTTCGCGACATCGTCGCCGACCGTTTCGATGCCGGCGTGCGCTTCAGCGACACGGTGGCCCAGGATATGATCGCCGTGCCCATTGGCCCGCCGATACGAATGGCCGTAGTGGCTGCGCCAGGCTATTTCGCGAAACACCCCGCCCCGGAACATCCTCGCGATCTGGCAGGACACCGCTGTATCGATATCCGTTTTCCCACCTATGACGGCGTGGATGCATGGGAATTCGAACGCCAAGGCAAGAAGCTCAAGGTACGTGTAGACGGCCAGTTGATATTCAACTCCACCACCCATATCGCCGATGCGGCGGTGAGTGGGCTGGGCATCGCCTATCTGCCCGAGGACGAGTTTGCCCCGCATCTGAGCGAAGGGCGGCTTGTCCGGGTACTGGAGGACTGGTGTGAACCCTTCGGCGGCTTTCATCTGTACTACCCCAGCCGTCGACAACCCTCCCAAGCGTTTTCACTGGTCGTTGATGCGTTGCGGGTTGATCGTTTACCGCCGACCGCAATCTCCGCCCGAGTGCACTAATCAAATGCACCGTTGAGAACTTCGTAGATGAGCCCGGTTGCCAGCGCGACCAGTATCAAATCGGTGCCTGCTTGCTGCCATTCATATCCATCGTAATGAGGCAGCCTGCCGACCAATCGACCATCGAGTTTCTTTGCAATTCCGGGTGGAAGCGGTTTGCCCCTCGCGAGGTTCTTTTGAATGCCGGGTGGCAAAGCAGGGCCCGCGCTCCAGTAGTTCCGATAGTCGCCCACAATGCCGAGCACGCTACTGTGATTAATGCTTGGGCCATGATCCCGATCGCCGCCAGCATTTTTACCTTTGTTTTCGTGCCCTTGCTGGTTGCCATGGCTTTGGCCGTTTTGCGGATTTCCTTGTCCTTTCCCCTGGCCCTTCCCGTTACCAGGATCGGCCAATGCAGTCGCTGAGCCGCAGATCAGCGCAAGGCAGGTAAAGGCGGCAATGAGTGAGCGAGTTCTGGGCATGAGTCGTTCCTTCGGAGGGGCAGGATGTCTCTATGAACCTTAGACGCTTTTGACGATGCGGGTTCCGTGACGCGTGACCGCTGCCGCAAGGCTTTCCAGTCCCGTCAACCCTGGAGCACGGTCGCCGCACCGACCATTTTCGTATAGGCACTGCCAGCGTCAGAAGTTCTCAAGACTGACTTTAATACCCGCACGTCCGGCCAGCTCAATGGTTTCTTCCACCCGGTCAGCGTCAACAATAAAACCATCGTAATTGTCACTGCCGGAGTCCAGGTGAAGATAACGTTTATCAAACCGAATCAACCATCGGTCGAACTCAGCAAGCACCTCCGGCATTGATGAAGCGCCGTTTCGCACGTAGACGTAGGGCTCTTTCAAACCGTTGGCGCTGACCAGACAGGGAGCCTGATACTCAAACACATCAAAAGCTTTCCAATCCACGCTCATTAAAACGAGGTGTTCAAGTTTTTGCGGCTTGGAACCCTCCAGCAATCCATCGGTGAGAGCACCGCATGCGTCGTCTCCCATCGCGTATCTACGCATGACGCGCCTTACAAGTCGGGCGCCTTCTTTTTCGGGAACCACCGCCAACAGCCCCTGGGTAAAAGCCTCGAGTGCCTTTTTCCGTGCGGGATCAGTTGGTCCGGGCCGCAATTCTTTCATGATCGCTGAAGCGCTGAGGTTGGTTTCCTCGGGTGGGGGCATGGTAAAGCGCCCACCAAACAACCTATCCAAAATGCCCATACCACTCCTTGGAATACCTTGTGGAAAGCGATTTTCTGTTACTGGCGACAGTACAAACGCACATTAGCGCTTTGTACAGCAAACATTTCTTTAGCCACTGTCAGCCACCTTTGGCCCCGTGCGTTTGAGCCAGGCGAGCGTTCCAGTCGCCACCGTGGATGCGTTGGCACGCTTGCTCGGAATCGAAGCGGACAGTGCGGTCGGAAGGCTTCAGATCGATGTCGGCCTCACTCAGTGCGATGGCCGTCAATTCAAAGATGCGCATCTTTGCGTTTACCTGGGCGAGCTCTCTGTCAGCCTCGGTTTCGAACACCCAGATGACCTTCAGGGTTTCCGCCAACGCATTCAAGTCCGCGGTGTGGGTGAGCCAGGTGAAGCCTTTGATTTCACCTTTTGCTGTTTCGCACGCTTCAGTGAGCGTGGTAATCAACCGGCGTTCGATCCGCGCCAGTTCACGTTTTCCGGGTGGCATTTGGGGTTCCTTGTGGAGGTAATGGTGGAGCAGTTTGCCAGTGCCAACGGCGGCGTTTAACAGTAGCTCTCGGAACAACACAACAGAGGCGCAATTCTTGTCAGGCCTTTGTTGCTTCCCGGATTCTTCCCGCATCCTTCGCGGGGGGAAGTCCGAACACTCGCGCGTAGTCGCGGCTGAATTGGGTTGCGCTCTCATAACCCACCTCGAACGCCGCCGCCGTGACACTTTTGGCGCTGGCGAGCATGAGCATACGCGCTTGAAGCAGGCGTACCCGTTTCTGATACTGCAAGGGGCTCAGGGTCGTGACCGCCTTGAAGTGGCGATGGAAGGCCGAGACGCTCATGGCCGCTCTTTGCGCCAGGCTCTCCACCCGGATGGGATGGGCGAAGTCGCGGCGAATCCACTGAATGGCCTGGTTCACCCTGGCCATGGCCGTGTCGGGCGCGGCGATTTCGCGCAACATCCAGCCATGCGGCCCCTGCAAAACGCGAAAAAGAATCTCGCGTTCGTAAGCGGGCGCGAGGGCCGCGATATCGTCAGGCTTGCCCATCAAGCGCAACATCCGAACCCAGGCGTCCATCAGTTCTGGCGTGGTGGCGGCCACCGAGAAACCAGGATCGTTGTCGTGACGTCCAGCAGGTTTAGGCAAGTCCGCGAGCAGCGTTGATAACACCAGGGGATCCAGCGTCAGGCTGACGGCCAGGTAAGGCTCGCCGGTGGGGGCAGGGTGCACCGAGCCCACGGCGGGCAGCTCGATGGACATGACGAAATAGGTCGACGGGTCGTACCGCAGTGTACGGTCCCCCACGGTCATGGTTTTGCTGCCTTGCAGGATCAGGTTGATCATCGGGTCGTAGACCGCCGCGAGCATGTGCTCCGGGATCTTGCCCTGGACCATGGCGACGCGCGGAATTCCCGTCTCCGTACGACGGTTTTCGGCGTTGGCGGCCAAGGCGCGGAGTTCATTCAGTGGGCTGTTCATGGTGGGCATGCTGACGTGGCGAGGATGCCCAGTGCAAGCAAAAAGCAGAAACAGGCAGGTTTCGAGCAGGAACCGCCACGCCGGCGAAGACGCCGTCCTTTACCGTGGAGGCTCATTCAATCGAGAGGGGAGCGAGCACATGGGCGTTATCGTCATTACCGGTGGCAGTCGTGGCATAGGCGCCAGTGCGGCGGAGCATGCCGCTCAGCGTGGCATGGGGGTCATCCTCACCTACAACACGCGTCCGGACGCCGCAGATGCTGTGGTGCGGCGCATCGAACAGGCCGACGGCAAAGCGGTTGCGCTGAAACTCGACGTTGCCGATGTCGCCAGCTTCAAGGCCTTCCGCGAGGCGGTTGTCGTGACCCTTGAGGCCACTTGGGGCGCCAGTACCCTCGCAGGTCTGGTGAACAACGCGGGCTACGGCCTGTTCAATCCACTGGCGTCTGTCAGCGAGGCGCAGTTCGATGGTCTTTTCAATGTCCACCTCAAGGGGCCGTTCTTTCTGACCCAGGCCTTGCTGCCATTGCTTGAAGAGAACGCAAGCATCGTCAACCTCACCAGCGCCACCACGCGAGTGGCCACCGCAGGGGTTGCGCCTTATGCGGCGTTCAAAGGCGGCCTGGAAGTACTCACGCGTTACATGGCCAAGGAATTCGGTGAGCGCCGCATCAGGGCCAATTCGGTGTCGCCGGGAGCGATTCGTACCGAGTTGGGGGGCGGGCTCAATGATGAGTTTGAAGCCCTGTTGGCCGGGCAAACGGCGCTGGGTCGAGTGGGCGAGCCCGAGGACGTGGCGCGAGTCATCGCCATGTTGCTATCGCCAGAGGGCGCCTGGATCAATGCGCAGAGCATCGAAGTCGCGGGCGGCTACATCATCTGAACCATCGAGGGCCACACCATGCTGGATCACATTTTTCTGTCCGTCAGCGATATCTCACGTTCCATCCGTTTCTACGAAGCAACCCTTGCGCCACTGGGCATTACCGCGCGGCTGGACTACGACGGCAAGGATGGCCCGCCCGGGCATCCTGATCTCAAAGGCTTTGGCGCCAACGGCCGGATATTCTTCTGGTTGCGCGAGGGCGTAGTGGAAGAGCAAGCCGTACACGTCGGATTTGTAGCGCATAACAAGGCCGAAGTGGAGGCCGCCTATGCCGCCGCGATGGCCCATGGCGCGATCGACAACGGCGCCCCCGGCGCGCGGTTGCACTACGACCCTGATTACTACGCCGCCAATGTGCTGGACCCGGACGGGTACAGCCTGGAATTCGTCTACAAGAACTGGCAGCACGTCCAATGAACACTCTTCTGATCTATGGCGCGACGGGCTATACCGGTCGCATGGCTGCACAACGGGCCAAGGCACTCGGCTTGCCGTTCGAAATTGCCGGCCGCAATCGCCAGCATCTGGTCGATCTCGCTGCACAACTGGACGTTCCCTGGCGCGTCTTCGAGGCGGGCCCCGACTCGGCGCAATCGTTGTCTGGCATCCGTGTATTGCTGAACTTCGCGGGACCTTTTGCACACACGGCGCCTGCCTTGATGGCGGCGTGTATTGAAGCCGGTGTCGATTACCTGGATATCACGGCCGAGATCAATGTCTATCGGCTGGCCGAACGTTTGGGTGCCGACGCGGCAGCCTCAGGCGTGATGCTGTTGCCGGGCGTTGGCTGGGATGTCGTCCCCACCGACAGCCTGGCTGCGCACATCGTCCGGCGCGTCGCCAATCCCGTGGCGTTGAGTATTGCGCTGCAGGTCCCGGGGTCGATGTCCCGAGGTTCGGCGATGAGCGTCAGCGAGATCATCGGCGCAGGCGTGCTGACGCGAATCGACGGGGCGCTTGTCCCGACACCGGACGCGCAGCCACGCCAGTTTGATTTCGGAGACGGCCCGGTTCCGTGTGCGCCATTGTCATTCGGTGATCTGGTGACCGCCTGGCATTCGACACGAATACCGAACATGGCGATGTTCGTGCATGTCGCCGGTAATGCCTTTCCCGAAGGCGATTTGTCACAGTTACCCGATGGCCCCAGCGCGCAGGAACGTGACGCCAATCGTGCCCGCGCAGTGGCGCAAGTGACCGATGCTGACGGTAGCGTGCTGCGTTCAGTGATCGAAACGGTCAACGGCTACACCTTTACACCGCTGGCGGCGGTTGAAGCGGCACGAAGAGTGTTGGGCGGTGATCGGCAGGCTGGATTTGCGACACCCGCAAGCGTATTTGGCGTTGATTTCGCCAGTACCATTGCCGGTACGACGATCACCGATTTGTAGTCTCGATGGATGGAGTGACGCGACGGCTGAGTGCCGTTGCGTTCAAGTCTTCGCAGGTATGGCTCAATGCTTTTCGAGTGCTTCCTGCAGATCGCTCGATACAGTGGGGACTTTGAATCTTGCTGCATCGCGTGCCGGTGGCAGACCGAAGAGACGTGCGTACTCGCGGCTGAATTGCGAGGCGCTTTCATAGCCCACAGCGTAGGCAATGGACGTGGCATCCCGCGTGTCGAACAGCAGCAGCCAGCGCGCCCTCAGCAGGCGCAGACGTTTCTGGTATTGAATGGGCGTCATGGCCGTCACGGACTTGAAGTGACGGTAGAACGCCGCCACGCTCATGTCCGCCATCCTCGCCAATGGCTCTACGCGAAACGGCTCGGTGTAGTGTTCGCGGATCCACTGAGTCGCCCGCCGAACCTGGGCCAGTCGACCGTCCGGGCGCGCAACGTCGCGCAGCATGGCGCCCAGCGGTCCTTGCAAGGCGCGGAACAGAATCTCGCGCTCGATCATGGGAGCCAGCACAGCGGCTTCATGAGGCGCATCCAGCAGTCGCATCATGCGTAACCAGGCGTCGATCATCTCGGCGGGTGCCGCCACGGGTTCAAAACGGGAATCGCCTAAGGCTTTTGCGGTTTTGTCGTCTTCCATCAACAACGTCGAGATCACCGCCGGGTCCAGGGCGAGACTGACCGCGAGATAAGGCTGGTCAGTGGCGACAGCGTGAATCTGCCCCGTCGCGGGCACATCGACCGGCACCAGAAAATAGCTGCCCGCTACATAACGAGACACCTCATCACCGATCGACAGCGTCTTCTGGCCCTGAAGCACCAAGTGCAGCATTGGCTCATAGACCTGATCGGCGCATGCCTCTGCCCGGACCATTTGCACGCGGGGCAACCCGGTGTCGGTCCACTTGTCGTGTGCGCGCATCACGATGCTGCGCAGTTCTGTCATTGCTCTGTCCATGACCCGGACGATGGCCCTGTTCTCGGGGTGACGCAAGCCATGTGAGAAGAATAGGCAAGGATGTGCGAAAAACCGGCAAACGGCGCAGGCCGCGGGGGAGGAATACTCAGGCATGCAGTTCGTTGCGTTCCGGCCCAGCCGGTGGCAGCGGACTTTGGTAGAACATTCACTCAGAGCACATTGATCATGAAACTCGAAGGAAAAATCGCGGTGGTTACCGGTGCCTCCAAAGGCATCGGCGCCGGCATCGCCAAGGCACTCGGCGCACAGGGCGCGACCGTCATCGTCAATTACGCCTCCAGCCAGACCGAGGCTGAAGCCGTAGTGGCGCACATCACGGAGCTGGGAGGTCGCGCCTGTGCCATACGGGCCGACATGAGCGTCGGCTCCGATGTTGTACGTCTGTTCGATACCGTAAAGGCTGAATATGGAACCCTGGATATCCTCGTCAACAATGCGGGCGTAGCGGTGTTCCAGATGATCGATGACTTGACCGAGGAGGCCTTCCACACACAGTTCAACCTCAACGTGCTGGGCTATCTGCTGGCCGTGCGAGAGGCCGTCAAACTCCTGGGTGCAAAGGGCAGCATCATCAATATCAGCTCCATCCTCAGCACCGACCCCTACCTGGCGTCCAGCGTTTATTCGGCAACCAAGGGCGCCGTCGACACCCTGACCTTTGCACTGGCACGGGAACTGGGAGGACGGGGTATCCGGGTCAATTCCATCCTGCCAGGACACACCAATACGCCCGGTACGAACGGCAACTTTGCGGGTGAGTTTGGCGAGATGCTGGTGGCGGGAACGCCGTTGGGTCGTTTTGGCGAGCCGGAGGATATCGCGGCGCTAGTGGTATTCCTCGCCTCTGAGGATTCACATTGGATAACCGGTGAGTCCATTCGAGCGTCGGGCGGGGTGCGTGGTGTGGGTTACTAGGCGCAGTGACAAACCAAGGTCCCCGCCAAGCCATCTGGCGCTGACACTCAAACAAACGCGCCACGCAACTCCCTGATCACCTCGTCAACAGAGGGGCCTTGAATCTCTGGTGGGACGGGGTTTTCACCAAATTCTCGCCAGATAAACAAGGTCAACTCTGCGCCGTCGGTTGATGACAGAGCGTTTTCAGCGTAGGCAAAGTTTTGCAGAAGCCGATAGCGCGCATCATTCCAGAACAGGTCTTCGACCCATTGATAGACCGGTATGAAATGAAAGTGCAGGGGCCAACCCGGCTCATGGCCAAAACGCCCGATGTAGAGGCGCTTGGGCAGCAGCTGCTGCTCGATGATCTGCTGGGTCCTGGCGAGCAGAACGCCCAACTCTGCAAGCGCATCGGGTGATAGCTGGGCCAGCGATGTGGTTTGCACCTTCGTACTCAACATCAGGTAACCGGGGAGTGCGCTCGATAGATGGTGATTGATAATCCAGTGGTCGGTTTCATGAAGGATGAAATGCGGGGCAATTTCCATGTGCCGTATGTCCTGAGCAGTCGACGCGTCAGATTAGCAACATCACGTCAGCCTGTCCGCTGGTGGCAACTTTCTGGGGGACAGGGCGCGATCAGCAGTTGGCTCAAACTTAGCTGCTACAGGGGGTGGGGTGTTTGCTCGAACATCGGGGCCGCTTCGCGCCCCAACGCAGGCTGCGCCAGCTGCTACAGGGGGCGGGGTGTGTGCGGGCTTTGTGTAGCAGCTGCCGAAGGCTGCGTTCGACTGCGTAGCGGTCGCTTTCCGGACGCTGTGGTGTTTGCTTGAAAAGCAGGGCCTCTTCGCGCCCCAACGCAGGCTGCGCCAGCTGCTACAGGGGGCGGGGTGCGCAGGGGCTTTGTGTAGCAGCTGCCGAAGGCTGCGTTCGACTGCGTAGCGGTCGCTTTCCAGACGCTGTGGTGTTCGCTTGAAAAGCAGGGCCGCTTCGCGCCCCAACACAGGCTTCGCCAGCTGCTACAGGGGGCGGGGTGTGCGCGGATGCTATGGGGTGTGCCCGGAGGGGATGAGGATGACCAGGTCCGTATCACCTACGTCGACGCCCGCCTGTGAAAGCAAGGTCGTGACTTGTCCGCGGTGGTGCGTTTGGTGGTTGAAGAAGTGCATGACCAGGCCATAAAAGTCCTTGTCGGCCGGTACTCCCTTCATGCTGGCGTAACTGAGCACGTGATCCAGATCCGACTCCACAATGGAGCGTGACCACTCGACAATCATCTGATCGAGCCACACCCGTTGTGCGGAAAGCTCGCGGATATTTGCGTACAGCAATTGGTCGAGGCTTGTGGGGGTAGGGCGCTGAAGAATGGGTTGCAGAGCCAGGTGGTTTGCCGGGTGCCTGGCGAATCGCTGCAGCCAGACGGTATCGCCGGCCACCAAGTGATTCAGCGTGCCGAGGATTGAGCCAAAAAACGCTTTCCTGTCGGCAGAAAGCTCCTCATCTGGCAGGCTTCTGGCGGCTTCATAGATCTTTGCGTTCATCCACTCGTTATAGGTTGCCATCAGGCAGATATGGCGGATTCGGCTCATTGTGCTCATCCTGAAACCCGGTCTGGTGCCGGGCATTGTTGTTCTGGCGGACAACAAGTTTACCCGGCCAACGTCATCTCCATGTGCGTAAAACGCGTTATCTCAAAACAGACTGAACGGATAGTTGACGATCACCCGATTGTCATCGAACTCGTTGCTGCTGTAATCGCGACGGATGCTGGCGTTGCGCAGGCGCACGTTGAGGTTCTTCAATGAACCGCTTTGTACGGTGTACGCCAGCTCGGTTTCGCGCCCCCACTCCTTGCCTTCGGTGACCGTGCCGATGTGCACGTTGTCGCCGCTGACATAGCGATTCATCAACACCAGGCCGGGTATGCCGAGCGCGACGAAGTTGTAGTCGTGGCGCAGTTGCCATGACTGTTCCCTGGCGTTGTCGTAGGTGTTGTTAAAGCTGTCGTTGGCCAGTGAAATGCCGGCGGTGCCATTGACGCGCATCCAAGGGTCGTCGCCAGTCAGTTTCTGCAAACCGACATAGAAGGTATTGCCGCCATATCGAGCGGACAGCAAGGCCGACATCGTGCGGTTTTCCAGCTCGCCCGCGCGGGCGCTGCCGTTCTCGCGGCCCTGAAAATAACCAAGATTGGCGCCCAGGGTCCAGGCGCCCAACGGTTGGCTGTGGACGACCTGCAGGTATTGCTGCTGGTAGATGTCTTTGAGTTCGGCGTTCCATACGCCGACCATTGTGCGCTTGTCGTTGAAGCTGTATTCACCGCCGACGAAATTGAAGCGGTCGGAGATGAACGCCGTCTTGCTCAGCATGAACATGTCCTGCTGGCTGGCGTCGTTGCGCGGGCTGTTCTGGCGAAACTGACCGCCGTACAGGGTCAGGCCGTCGATCTCTCGTGAGGTGATTTGCCCGCCCTCGAACGTCTGCGGCAGCGAACGACCATCGTCGGAGCGCAGGATCGGCAGTACCGGCATCCACTCGCCGACTTTGAGTTCGGTCTTGCTGATTTTCATTTTTCCGGCCAGTGCCAGGCGCCCGAAATCGTCGGCGGGGCGTCCGTCGCGGTCGATCGGCAACAGCTGCGTGCCGCCGCTGCCCTTGCCGCCATCCAGCTTGATCGAGTAGAGCCCCAGGGCATCCAAACCGAAGCCTACTGCACCTTGAGTGAATCCGGAGCGGGCATCGAGGATGAAACTCTGGGTCCACTCTTCGGCCTTGCCCTGGGGCGATGCAGGGTTGGAAAAGTTGCGGTTGATGTAGAAGTTTCTCAGGTTGAGGGTGGCGCTGGCGTCGTCGATTAAACCGGCTGCAATGGTCTTGAGTGGCAGCGTGCCGACGATGGAAAGCGTGAGGGCGATTCGAAGATTGGCGGTCATTTTCATTATTGTTTTTATCCAATTTCTGGCTGTAGAAATCCGCTGCATCCGCCAGCGCGAATGCAGTGAGTTCAAATCGAATGGCGTGCGGCAGCGGCCCTGAACGAGCCGCTAAAACTCGGTGGTCATTGCACCAGTAACAGTGATCCGGAGACGAAGGCGAATATCAGGACAAACCGGCGCAGGCGCGCTTCATTGATGAAGTGCCGGGCCCAATGGCTGGCGATCACGCCAAGCGCCAAGGGCAGGCACAGGCTCAATACCGGTGTCACCTGCGCGGCGTGCAAATGCCCGCCGAGCGCTAGCACCACCAGGGAAATCACTTCGCCCACCAGGAAGCACAGGGCGACTGAGCCTCGCAATGTGGCCACCGGCGAGTGCTGATACACCAGCGCCAACGGCGGGCCGCCGACGCCGGTGGCCGTTTCGGTGATGCCCGTGA
Source organism: Pseudomonas sp. p50(2008) (assembly GCF_015351605.1). Lineage (NCBI taxonomy): Bacteria > Pseudomonadati > Pseudomonadota > Gammaproteobacteria > Pseudomonadales > Pseudomonadaceae > Pseudomonas > Pseudomonas sp. p50(2008). The sequence continues at coordinate 10,169 of NZ_JACMYF010000006.1, read as the reverse complement.
TCAGCCCCGTGGAAATCAGCGCACGGCGTCCTGGTACGAAGGAGGGTGCCATCCAGGTCGCCAGGCACGCGGCGATCGTCGACAGGCCTATCAGCACGTTGAGTTGTGAGAGCGGCAGCCAGAACAATATCCAGACGCCGCCGAACGTACCGACAAAACGCCCGACGGTAATCCACGAACTGCCCCGGAAGTCGATCGCCTCACGCTCGCGCCAGGCGATTGCTGCGTTCAAGGGCAACATCAAAATCAACAGGCTGACCGGCAGGGATTCTGGCGCCAGCAAGCCCATTACCGGCGCCACGATGAGGGCGAAGCCCATGCCCGTTGTCCCCTGGATAAGCGCACCGCACGCGACGGCGAGCGCAATGAGGTAGAGCGGGTCGAATGGTAAGGTCATCTTTTACCCAATCACGAAGAGTGTTATGCCACGGAGGGCAGTGGATGGACTTTATGGATCGGCGCCTGGCTGACGATGTCCCGCGCCAGCGCATCGACCTGTCGCATCAGCTCACGAGCGTCCCAGTCGGTCGGCCAGCCTTGCCACAGACGAACCTTGCCCTGCACCACGACGGCGTGGATCTGATCCCTGTTCGCCAGGCGCACCAGGTCCCATGTCAGGTTCCAGGACGGCAGCAGTTCCGGCACCGCGAGGTCCACCAGCAGGAAATCAGCGGCGTAGCCGGGCGCAATCTGTCCGGTGAGCTGGCCGAGGTGGAGCGCCTGCGCAGCGTTTTTGGTGCCCATGTCGAGCCACAGTTGCCCACCACCGCAGACCGAATCCCCGACGGCGATACCGTGGGCAAAACGCTGGGCGGCTTCGGCGTAATCCAGAAGGCGGAAGCCATCACCGCGGGTGCCGTCCGTCCCCAGGGCCACCGGGATGCCCAGGCAGTGCATCAGGTGCGCCTGGGCCACGGCGTTGCCTTTCCAGGCGCTGGCGACCGGGTTGTAACTCACTGCGGCGCCGCTATCGCGCAACAGGCAGATCTCGTTTGGCGTCAGTAAGGTCGCGTGGGCCAGCAGCGCCGCCGGGCCGAGCGCGCCGGCCCGGTGCAGTTGCTCCAACGGTCTGACGCCGTAGAGTTCCAGGGAGCGTTCGACGGCGACCAGGTGCTCGTTGACGTGGCTCTGGAACACCCGCCCGGACTCTTCGCATAAGCGGTAGACCGCCTTGAGTGTCGAGTCAGTGGCGATTTCAGGAATAGGCACGGCCAGCGAAGGCGTGATCAGCGCGTCGTTATTCCACTGCGACAAATGCCGTTCCGCCGCCGCGAGAATCTGCCGCGCATCCAGCACTTGCTTGCCTTGAATGTCGTTGCAGGTCTTCGCCAGTACGCAGCGGATGCCGACTTCATGAACGGCCTTGGCAATGGCTTCGACGCCTTCGGTCGAGCGCGTGCCGGCATCGCACACCGTGGTGAAGCCGCCGCGCAGGGATTCGAACGCCGCGAGTTTGCTCGTCAGGTACAGCAACTCCGAATCGAGCGAGCCTTCGAGGGGTATCCAAACCCGGCGAAAGATTTCCGAGGGTTCGCCGAAGACCAGGCCTTTGCCGAAACTCTGGCTGAGATGGTGGTGGGTATCGATGAAACCCGGCATCAACAACTGCTGTTCGAGACGCTGCACCTGATGCGCGGGATAACGCGCCTGCAACAGTGGCAGCGGTCCGACGTCGGCGAATTTGCCCTCGACCACCAGCACGGCCTGACCGCGCTGCGGGCCATCCGGCAGCATCAACCAGTCCGGTGCCAACAGCTGTTGCGGTGCAAGCAGTTGTTCAGGAGAAGAGGGCAGGTGCGTAGTAACTGTGCGATCCATGGAGCAACCTTAGTGAGTATGTGGTGAGTGGGTCAGATCGGCCTTGGCGTCCGCGCCGTTGTCCTGGCGACCCACGCAATGGAAGAGGAAATTCATCACCGCGGCGGTGACGGCGCCCATGGCGACGCCATTGCCGAGCAGCCCGGCCAGGCCGTTCGGGAAATGGCTGTAGACCCCTGGCACCAGAATCGGCAGCAAGCCCACCGCCAGGGCAACGGACACCACGTACATGTTGCCGTGGTGCCGCAGGTCCACTTTGCGCAGCATGTCGATGCCCATGGTGCCGACGATGGCGAACACGATCAGGCTGGTGCCGCCGACGACCGCTTCCGGTACGCCACCGATCAACCGCGCCAGGGGCGCCAGTAGCGCGAACAGCAGGAGCAGCACGCCGGACACTGCGGTGACATAGCGCGAGCGAACGTGGGTGGCACGGATGACACCGATGTTTTCGCCACTGGTGATGATCAGCGACGTACCCATGAACCCGCCGAGGATGGACGCCAGTGCGTCGCCGCGAATGGTGCGGGTGACGTCCCGATTGATATCCAGTGGCTTGTCCACGGCTTCGCTGATCGCCACGGTTTGCCCCGTCGCTTCAACCATGGAAACCAGACAGAAAAGCATCAACGGTATCGAGGCGAACAGATCGAATTGAGGCACGCCGAACGGCATCAGTGCCGGCAGACTCAGCAACGGCCACCAGCTCAACTGAGAGCTGTCAAAAGCCCCCAAGGCGACCGCCAGCAGGCTGCCGCCAACCAGGCCGAGCAAGATGGACAATTGGCCGAGCGTTCCTCGCAACAAACGAGAACACAGCACCGTGATGACTATCGTGGAGAACGCCAGTAGCAGTTGCTGCGGGGCGGCGAAGTCGGCGCTGCCAGGCCGGCCGACGATCAGCTCGCCCGACAGCTTGATCAGGTTGACGGACACCAGCAGCAGCATCGTGCCAACCACCACCGAGGGGAAGAAACGCAGCAGCCGACGAAAGATCGGCAACACCACGAAGTAGAAGACGCCCGTCAGAATGACCGCACCGGAAGCCGTCGCCACGCCGTTTTGCTGGGCGATCAGAATGAACAACATGATCGGCGCCCCACCGGGGAGCATGATGAAAGGCAAGCGCGCGCCACAGCCGCGCAATCCTAACGACTGGATCAGCGTGCCCAGCCCGCAAACCAAAAAGGTCGCGCTCAGTAACTGCAGGGTCAGCTCGCTGGAAAAGCCTAAAGCCGTGGCCATCAGGAAGACCGAGGCAACTGGCGAGGCCGCCATCACCAGTACATGCTGCGCGCCAAAAATCAGCAGCTGCCGCCAGGGCAGTCGCTCATCAACAGGGGAAACGGGGTTTTTCTTGTTATCCGGCATATCCCACCTCTACGTAAAGCCAGCATCAACGGCTTTTTGATTATTGTTTTAAACGTCACGTAGTTTCGGTCGGGATCGTGCAGGTAAATCCCAAACCAAATCGATTTTGTTATGTGCCCAAATCGATTTGGGTGAAATGTATTCCCGTTCTTAAAGGCTGTCAACGGTCCATCCGTCGCCGATGACCCTGAGTGGCCGAGAACCGTCGGTGCGCGTATAACTCGGCAGCATTGCTGACTGAGTTGCCCCAACCGATGCCAAACAACGACAACCACCGCCCTACCATTGCCGACGTCGCGGATGCTGCCGGCGTGTCGCGCACCACCGTTTCCCACGCGCTCAACGACCGCGGCCAGGTCGATCCGGTGACCCGCGCCCGAGTCAAAGAAGTCGCCGCCAGCCTTGGCTACACCCCCAATCTGCGCGCCCAGCGCCTGCGCACCGGCAAGGCCAATGCCATTGCATTACTGTCCTCAATGCCGTTTGCCGTAGCAGGCGGATCGTCACGCCTGGGCTTCTTGATGGAGATCGCGGCAACCGCGACGGAAGCGGCCCTGCGTCGAGGCGTGGCACTGGTGCTGGTGCCGCCGATGGACGAGGCCAAGGCCTTGCTGGATACGCTGGATATCGACGGCGCAGTGATCATCGAGCCAGTCGCCAACGACCCGCATATCGCGCGCTTGCGTAAAAGAGGGGTGAAACTGGTATCGATCGGACGCCAGCCCGAGGCCGGTTTCGACTTGCCGTACATCGACATGCACGGCGCAGCGGCGGGCGCCTTGCTGCTCGATCATTTGCACGAGCAGGGCGCGCAACGGATCGGCCTGGTGATCGGGATTCAATCCCGGCATTCCTACCTCGACATGGAACAAGCGTACCGCGCCTATTGCTCAACCCATGGCCTGACCCCGGCGATCGTTCGCGCCGACGAAGCGGGTGGCGAAGCGGCCGGCGCCGCTGCCTGTGCGCAATTGCTGGACGAGTATCCGGACCTGGATGGACTGTGCGTGCCGGTCGATGCGTTCGCGATTGGCGCGGTGCAGGCGCTGAACGAAAAAGGGCTGAAGGTGCCGCAGGATGTAAAGGTGGTCACCCGTTACGACGGCTTCCGCGCACGGGAATGTACGCCGCCCCTGACGGCCTTGAACATGCACCTGGAAGAGGTGGCCGCGCTGGCGATCGAGTTGCTGTTCGAACAGATCAATGAGTCTGGCACCGACCAGCGTCAACGCATTGATGCGCCCATGGCGACGCTTGTGGTTCGTGAATCGAGCGCGGGTTTGCGGGAGAAAAATGTTTGAGACGAGGCAAGCCCTGACAGGCAGTCGGGGCTTGATAGAAGAAACAGGTGACAGGATCAAGTACGTCACTTTTGCGCAGGGGTGCCCCTGGCAATGGACGCAAGAGATCAGGGTCGGTGTTAACGCTGTTGATGCCTTGATCGTGCGTATCGACCAAGCGGGCCTGAAGCGGACCGAGCTTTAAAAGCCATACACAACCTCCTACACTGCTGACACCCGCTCACACCCAATCTGCGCAGCCTCGCTCTCCTGCCGGCGTCTGCATCGCCTCCCATTAGGATTATTGACATGCGCCTGTCTGATTTCATTCTTGAGAACCTTGAGCCGATTCTGCAGGCTTGGGAAGATTTCGCCAGAACTATCGATACGCCGGGTGAGGACCTCGATAGTGAAGCGCTGCGAGATCATGCCGAACAAATGTTGCGGGCAATTGTGAGTGACCTGCGGACAAAGCAGACGAGGCGAGAGCAAGCTGCCAAGTCTCAAGGCCAAGCCCCGGTAAACGATGAAGAAACAGCAGCTGAAACCCATGCAATGACGCGGTTGATGGCAGGTTTCACGATCGATCAAATGGTGTCGGAATATCGAGCACTGAGAACGAGTGTCGTAAGTCAATGGATGAGGCAAGTGAAGGATGGCACGCCGATCAATGTCGACGACATGACCCGATTCCACGAGGCCATCGATCAGGCTCTCGCCGAATCCATCGCCAGTTATTCACGCGCCGTTGAGGCGTCACGCAACGTATTTCTAGGCATTCTCGGCCACGATTTGCGCACTCCGCTTGGAGCGATCTTGCTGGGTGCCGACATGTTGAGGCGCTCGGAAGGGGCCGGAGACCGCAATACCAAGGTTGCCAACCAGATATACACAAGCGTGCGGCGAGCGAGCCAGATTGTTGGAGACCTGCTTGATTTGACCCGCTGCCAAATGGGCCCAGGCATTCCCGTCAAGAAGACGGATTTGGATCTATCGCGCGTTTGCGAACGTGTTGTCGAAGAAATCCGAGCGTTTTATCCAGAGGCCGTGGTCCTGTTCGAAGCGAAGACTCCAGTTCAAGGGCAATTCGATGGCGCCAGAATGGAACAAGTCTTCTCGAACATAATCAGCAACGCTGTACAGCATGGCGATAATCAACTCCCGATCAAGGTGGAGTTAAAGGCCTCGGAAGACGGCGCTATTTTCACTGTTCACAACAGCGGTGAGCCCATACCAGAAGACGTTCTCCCGTTTATATTCAACCCTTTGGGGCGTTTCTCTCAGCGATCTGCAATTGATCACGGGCCGACAGAGGGGCTGGGCTTGGGCCTGTTTATCGCCTCAGAGGTTGTGGCCTCACATAACGGATCAATCGATGTCAGCTCTGACTGGAGTGGCGGCACCACTTTTCTGGTCAGGCTTCCAATGACTGAGCCGGCCGCACATTTGTAGACCTGTTCGAGAGAAAGCTTCTGGCCGGCCGATCATCGTTCAGCGATGGATATGCACATTGGCGGGGGCTGACAGACTCCGGTTGCTCATGACAAAGGCGGGTACGTCCTGGTAGGGCCAGCCATCGGGAGCGTTGGACATGCTCCATCCTTGTAATCATGCGGGCGGGGAATAACCCATGAACAAAAGAACCCTCTGGAGGGCGAGTGAGATTTCAGCTCTACGGCCGCATGGATGGACACCCATCCAGGATCTACTAATTCACCTGCCGATCTGAAACATCATCGCTGCACGGCGATGCATTTGATCTCCACAAGGAGCCCCGGTCGAGCCAGTTCCGCGACACCGATGCATGTCCATGCACACGTGCCCCTGGGAAAGACTTCATCCTTCACTTGTCTGAAGATTGGCATGTGGCGTTGCATGTCGACGTGATAGGTCGTCATTTCGACGACATCCTCAAAATCGCAGCCACCGGCTGCCAGGACGAGCCGTAGATTCTCCCACGCGGCTAAAAACTGCTGCTCAGGATCTTCGATAACCGTCAATTCCGGCGTCCGGCCTACCTGGCCCGCGCAGTAGAGCGTTTTTCCTACCTTCACAGCTGGCGCATAACCCGCCTGCTCGCAGAGCAATTTCATGCTGTCTGGAACGATGATCTGGCGATCAGTCATGGTCGTGGAGCCCAAAATATAAGCGGATACGAAACCTAACCCAGGTGCCAGAGCGCCGTCCACTCGGGCCCCTTTGCATTAAGCAAACAACCACGCTCACACTCAGTCGCTTATCTCAGCCAGCGCTCCGTGAGTATCGTTGACGTGTAAACCTCCATGAAGTTGCTGGTCGGCATGATACGAGGAACGCACCAAGGGCCCGGATGCGACGTTCTTGAAGCCCATTCGCGCGCCTTCCTCGGCAAACCACGCAAACATATCCGGGTGCACGAAACGCTGCACCGGCAAGTGGCTGCGTGAGGGTTGCAGGTACTGGCCGAGGGTGAGCATGTCGATGTCGTGCTCGCGCATCCGCTGCATGACGGCTATGACTTCGTCGTCGGTTTCCCCGAGACCCAGCATCAGGCCGGATTTGGTCGGGACCTGCGGCACCTGGTGCTTGAAGTTCTGCAGCAGGTCCAGCGACCACTCGAAATCCGAGCCGGGTCGCGCCGCTTTATACAGGCGCGGCACGGTTTCCAGGTTGTGGTTGAACACGTCCGGAGGCTCGCAAGCGGTGATGGCCAGGGCGACGTCCATCCGTCCGCGATAGTCCGGCACCAGGGTTTCCAGCTGGATGCCGGGCGACAGCTTGCGGATCTCGCGCAGGCAGTCGACGAAGTGTTGGGCGCCTCCGTCGCGCAGGTCGTCGCGGTCCACCGAGGTGATCACCACGTATTTGAGGCGCAGTTCGGCGATGGCCACGGCGAGGTTGGTTGGCTCGTTGACGTCCAGCGGTTTCGGCCGTCCGTGGCCGACATCGCAGAACGGGCAGCGTCGGGTGCAGATGTCGCCCATGATCATGAAGGTCGCGGTACCGCCGGAAAAACACTCGCCCAGGTTCGGGCACGAGGCTTCTTCGCAGACACTGTGCAACTTGTGTTTGCGCAGCAATTGCTTGATCCGGTCGACCTCGGGGGAGGTCGGCATGCGTACCCGGATCCATTCGGGTTTGCGCGGGAATTCATCGGTGGGGATGATTTTCACTGGAATCCGCGCGACCTTTTCTGCGCCGCGCAGTTTGGTGCCGACTTCAACGCTCATGTTCTTTCCTTTGTTTGCACCGAATTGTAGGAGTGAGCCTGCTCGCGATGGCCGCGAACGATTACGCGCTATTCCTGACGAAACGCGTCAGCTTCACGTCCATCGCGAGCAGGCTCGCTCCTACAGGGGTTTTGTGGTGTGCGATCAGTCGCGGTAGACCGGGAAATCGCTGCACATCGCGGCAGCCTGGCGGGCGACCTGAGCTTCGACATCGGCATCGCCAAGGTGGTCGAGGATGTCGCAGATCCAGCCGGCCAGCTCGATGCTCTGGGCTTCCTTGAAACCGCGGCTGGTGATCGCCGGGGTGCCGATGCGCAGGCCCGAGGTCACGAACGGCGACTGCGGATCGTTGGGCACGGCGTTCTTGTTCACGGTGATACCGGCACGGCCCAGCGCCGCGTCGGCGTCCTTGCCGGTCAGGCCCTGGCGGATCAGGCTGACCAGGAACAGGTGGTTGTCGGTGCCACCGGACACCACGTCGTAACCACGATCGATAAAGACTTGCGCCATCGCCTGGGCATTGCGGATGACCTGCGTCTGATACGTTTTGAACGCCGGCTCCAGCGCTTCCTTGAAGCACACGGCCTTGGCCGCGATCACATGCATCAGCGGGCCGCCCTGACCACCGGGGAACACGGCAGCGTTGAGCTTTTTCTCAAGTTCCGCATTGGCCTTGGCCAGGATCAGGCCACCGCGTGGACCGCGCAGGGTCTTGTGGGTCGTGGTGGTGACCACGTCGGCGTAGGGCAGTGGGTTCGGGTACAGACCGGTGGCGACCAGTCCGGCGACGTGAGCCATGTCGACGAACAGGTAGGCACCCACCTTGTCGGCAATTTGGCGGAAGCGTGGGAAGTCGAGGGTTTTCGAGTAAGCGGAGAAACCGGCGATGATCATTTTCGGCTGGTGCTCGACGGCCAGGCGTTCGACTTCGTCGTAGTCGATCAACCCGGTCGCGGTGCCGATGCCGTATTGCACGGCATTGTAGAGCTTGCCGGAAAAACTCACCTTGGCGCCGTGGGTCAGGTGGCCACCGTGGGCCAGGCTCATGCCCAGGACGGTGTCGCCGGCCTGTAGCAACGCCAGGTAAACCGCAGCGTTGGCCTGGCTGCCGGAGTGCGGCTGGACATTGGCGTAGTCGGCGCCGAACAGCTGTTTGGCGCGGTCGATGGCCAGTTGTTCGACCACATCCACATGCTCGCAGCCGCCGTAGTAACGCTTGCCCGGATACCCTTCGGCGTACTTGTTGGTCAGGCCGCTGCCCTGGGCTTCCATGACCCGTCGGCTGGTGTAGTTTTCCGAGGCGATCAGCTCGATGTGGTGCTCTTGCCGCGCGTCCTCGGCGTTCATCGCCGCCAGCAGTTGGTCGTCGTAGCCTTTGATCTGGTCGTGCTTGCTGAACATGTGAAAGTCCTCTGTTGTTCTCGAATGGGGGTTCACCTGTAGGAGCTGTGGAATGCAACGAGGCTGCGATTTTTTGATTTTTTTTAAAACAGGATCAAAAGATCGCAGCCTGCGGCAGCTCCTACGGGGGGTTATGCGTAGTCGGCGATTGAAGGGCAGGCGCACATCAGGTTGCGGTCACCGAAGACGTTGTCGACGCGGCCTACGGGCGGCCAGTATTTGCTGTCGATCAAGGTGTCCAGCGGATACACCGCCTGTTCACGGCTATACGGATGCAACCACTCGCCCACCAACTCCGCCGCAGTGTGCGGGGCGTTTTTCAGCGGGTTGTCGTCCTTGTCCAGCGTGCCGTTTTCCACCGCACGAATCTCTTCGCGGATGCGGATCATGGCGTCGCAGAAGCGGTCCAGTTCTTCTTTGGATTCGCTTTCGGTCGGTTCGATCATCAACGTGCCGGCCACCGGGAACGACATGGTGGGCGCGTGGAAACCGAAGTCGATCAGGCGCTTGGCCACGTCATCAACGCTGATGCCGCTGCTGTCTTTCAAGGGACGCAGGTCGAGGATGCATTCGTGTGCCACCAGGCCGTTGCTGCCGGTGTACAGCACGGGGTAGTGCTCTTCGAGACGACGGGAAATGTAGTTGGCATTCAGGATCGCCAACTGTGACGCGCGCTTGAGGCCGGCGCCGCCCATCATGCGAATGTACATCCAGGTGATCGGCAAAATGCTTGCGCTGCCGAACGGTGCCGCGCAGACCGCGCCTTCCTTGCGTTCCATGTGGGCGTGGCCCGGCAGGAACGGGGTCAGGTGCGCTTTCACGCCAATCGGGCCGACGCCCGGGCCGCCACCGCCGTGGGGAATGCAGAAGGTTTTGTGCAGGTTCAAGTGGGACACGTCGCCGCCAAACTTGCCCGGTGCACACAGGCCAACCATCGCGTTCATGTTGGCGCCGTCGATATACACCTGGCCACCGTGGTCATGAATGATCCCGCAGATTTCGCGGATGCCTTCTTCGAACACACCGTGGGTCGACGGGTAGGTGATCATCAGCGCGGCGAGGTGTTCGCGGTGCTCGATCGCCTTGGCGC
>NZ_JACMYF010000005.1:0-568223 GCF_015351605.1 Pseudomonas sp. p50(2008) | reverse complement strand
TCCTTGTGGGAGCTGGCTTGCCAGCGATGGCCACACCTCGGTGTTTCAGAGACACCGCGGTGATGCCATCGCTGGCAAGCCAGCTCCCACAGGCCCGCTTTCTCTTCCAGAAGGACATGCACCATGCTTATCGTCGTTGCTCTGGGCGGTAACGCCCTGCTCCGTCGGGGCGAGCCCATGACCGCTGACAACCAGCGCGCCAACATCCGGATCGCCACCGAGCAGATCGCCAAGATCCATCCCGGCAATCAACTGGTCATTGCCCACGGCAACGGCCCCCAAGTCGGCCTGCTGTCGTTGCAGGCAGCCGCTTACACCTCGGTGTCGCCTTACCCGCTGGACGTACTCGGCGCTGAAACCGAAGGCATGATCGGCTACATCATCGAGCAGGAACTGGGCAACCTGCTGGATTTCGAAGTGCCGTTTGCCACGTTGCTGACCCAGGTCGAAGTGGACGCCAACGACCCGGCTTTCAAGAACCCCACCAAACCCATCGGCCCGGTCTACACCAAGGACGAGGCGGAAAAACTCGCTGCCGAGAAAGGCTGGGCCATTGCCCCTGACGGCGATAAATACCGGCGGGTGGTCGCCAGTCCCAAACCCAAACGCATCTTCGAAATCCGCCCGATCAAATGGTTACTGGAAAAAAGCAGCATCGTGATCTGCGCCGGGGGTGGCGGCATTCCGACGATGTACACCTCACCCGGCAAACTGGAAGGCGTCGAAGCGGTGATCGATAAAGACCTGTGTTCGGCGCTGCTGGCCGAGCAGCTTGATGCCGATCTGCTGGTGATCGCCACTGACGTCAGCGCTGCATTTATCGACTTCGGCAAACCGACGCAGAAAAGCATCGCCCAGGCGCACCCGGACGACATAGAGAAACTCGGCTTCGCTGCCGGCTCCATGGGACCGAAAGTGCAGGCAGCCTGCGAATTCGCGCGCCATACTGGAAAAGTCGCGGTGATCGGCTCACTGTCGGACATTGAAGCGATCGTCCAGGGCACAGCCGGCACGCGTATCAGCACGGCGACACCGGGCATTACCTACTTATAAGGAGAGACGTCCATGGCAACGTTTGAGCAAGGTCACTTGCACATCGAGCGACACGCGCTGAACAAGGAGGATGTCAGTTACAACCTGTGCATCGACTATGAACTCGCAACGGATCCCAAGGACGGCAAGGGCATGCAGTTCACTATGCACGGCACCATTCAGGGCAAGGAAATGACTGAGACGTTTTTTCTGCCCAAGGATCAGGCCTACAACTTCGCCAGCAACGTCACGAAAATTGCGGAGAAGTACGGTATTCCGAAGGACAAAAGCAGCATTGCTTCGATCCACAAACCCTACGACGAAATGTTCGAAGACGTGCGTTCTCAGTTGGATATGAAATCGGGTGACTCCGTCGACATTGAGCGCCTGGAGTAAGCCCGTACTAATCGAGGCCATTTATCGAGAGCGCACGGGGAAGACCGCGTGCGCCCTTCTCCCTCAATGATCAATGAGGGCTGACTCGGGGGGAGCAAGTTACCGCATTCGCGCTGCGCTCACCGTATCCCGAACCCTCTCCAGCTCCTCGCCGCGCACCCACCGCGAGTAATAGTCTTGCAGCTCTTCTTCCCAGCCGATGACCTCGTCCAGCACCTGTTCCGCGTGGTCGCGGGTCAGCGCAAAGTGTGTGTGATGGCTGAGCAGGTTGGCGCGACTGATCTGATTACCGTCGCGGCCAACGGCCATCGAAAGGGTCTGCGCAGGCCCCTCATCGACAATCGGCAACACGTCGTACATCGGCGAGAGCCGCCATTGTCCGGCAAGCCAGATGATCGAGTGGTTACGCGGATGGTCGTCGCTGTTACCCACCAAGGCGTTGTAGCACATGCGTTTGAACAGCTCGTGCAGATCGACATCCGGGACACCGCGCCGGCGCATTTCATCGGCCACTGCCGCATAACGCCAGTCGCGGTGGTACTGCTCGTTCCACTCCGAATCGAGCAAGGTGAGCGCACTGAGCATCGGGATGCGCCTGGCGCCATCGGCCAACGGTGTACGGTCGAAACGCTCGATCAATAGGGTCGAGGGCGTTTCGGCGTGCAGCGCAGTCTTGGCGACGTTCATTCCCTTCGAGGCGGCAAACGTCATGCAGGCGTATTCGATCGAGGGGAAATCGTACTGATCGAACCGGTCTCGCGGCTTGGCCAGAATCAACATCCCGTTATCCTGCAACGTGCGCTTGGGTCGCGCACCGCCCAGCGCAGAACGCTGGTGGCGGATGTTGAGCATCGCGACCGACTGATCGTCCAGTTGACCGTCATACACCGCTTCGCACGCTTCAATGAATTTCGCCAACCCTTTCAGCGTGGGTACCGGACCGTCGCCCAGACCGGGTGCGGGAACCGTCGCTGTCCCGGCCAGCAGGTTGCCGACGCGGTCGTTGTTGGGGGACTTGAGCAGAAACTCGATCGGCGCCAGCACTTGACCGAACGCGCGCTGGAGCAAGCGCTCGCCCCATCCGTCCGGCATGGCATCGTTGATAAACCCGGGTATGCCGCGGTTCTTGGTGATGCCCTTGTAGGCTTCGGCGCGCAACGGATAGTTGACCGGATCCGGGACCCAGCCACCTCGCTCGACATAGTCAGGGGCATAAATGAATTCGCCAGACTTCCCCTGCAGCGTCAGCCTGCCAAGGGTCAGCATCTCTGCGGTGTCCGGGTGCTCCATGTAGATGTAGGCACGGGACATCAGAAGTCCTCCGCTTTGGGTTTCGGCAACCGCACGCGCTTGGAGGCGATGCTCTGGTAGGCGTCCTCATCCGTCACGTAACGGGCGACCTGCGAAGTGGTTTCGATGCCTTCCAGCGAGTGGAATACGGTCTCGTTGATGCCCAGGCGCCACAGGACGAGCATGAACGATCGCAGGTCGACCAGCGCCGATCCGTTCTCGATTTTGCGCAGCGTGTGTTCGGAAATGCCCAGGCTCGCCTTGAAGTCAGCTTGGCGCAGGCCCAATGCCAGACGTCTCGATTTGACCAATAGGCCTATTTTGCCGAGCGTATCGGCGCAGGACACCGGAAAAAATTCGTTCATAAAGCACACCACGATGAGCGTTATCTATCTTAAGGCTAACCATACCACGCATTATCAGACTGAACACGTGCGGTTAATATTAACGGTGGTAGCCATTAAATAGAATAAGACTCACCGTCGTTGGTGTTATCAGCTTAAACAGACGACTAAAGTGGTGGCCATTCTGCAAGCCGTCCAGCACCTGCACGTTGGCTTTTCACATCTGTGGCTACTATACAATTCTGCGCCAGCAACCTTTCTGCCATGCAAAGAGCAACCTCGATGACAGGACGGCTGGAATACGTGGCTCATCCTGGTGGTACCGATTTCCAATCAACCTGGATCGATCATGAAAATGCTCACGGGCAAGTGCACAGGTTATTTCGTCATCTGTGCGGCGATGGTCACCGGTTCGAGTGCGGCGACTTCTGCGCCGATGTTCAAGACCAGTTTCGATTGCGCCACAGCAACAGCGCCGGTTGAAAAGTTGATCTGCCGCGATGCTCAGCTGGCGCGGATGGACCTGGAATTGAACCGTCTGTATCGCCTGGCGCTGACGGACGAGCGTTCGGTTCCGCCTCCCGAAAAGGTCATCACCGATCAGCAATTCTGGACCCTGTTACGCAATCAGTGTGCGAGCGAGGCGAATCCCAAAGCCTGCACCGTGGGTCGTTATGCCGAACGCGCCTACCAGTTGCGCCAGGGCTCGGCCATTGTCAGAACCCGCGACCCCGACAGGCTCACCGAGGGCCCCTTCGCGTTCAAATGTGCCGGGTTGAATGCGCTGATCTCCGCCACTTTCTTCAATGCCGATCCCGGCGTTGTCTACCTCCGTTGGGCGAACACCTCGATGACCCTGAGCCAGGAACCCGGTGGCTCGGGGATTCGATACAGCGGCAAGGACGGCACGGGTTTTTACAGTTTCTGGCAAAGCGCCGATGACGTGCTATTCCAAAAGCCGGGAGCCGGGCAAATGAGCTGTAAAGCGGAGCCGATTGGGTAACACCGGACGAGGCGCGAATGGACGTCTATGCTCCCTTGGAATCCGGCCGCTGGAAAACATTCGATGCAAGCAAAAAGCCCCCTGCTGATTCGTCCGGAACATGTCCTGTGGGTCGGTGTTTTAGCGCTGGGTGGCTGCGTGCAGTTGGGCCCCAATTTCCAGTCGCCGGCTGAGCCGTGGGTCGATCACTGGAGCTCTGCGGCTATCGAGCAATCCAGCCAGCGGGGACCGAACCCGGATATCCGTCAGTGGTGGCACGTGTTCAATGATCCGCTGCTCGACCAGTTGATTGCCGAATCCGATGCGCACAACTCAGACCTGAAAATCGCCGGATTGCGGGTGATGCAAGCCCGCGCCCAGTTGGGCATTGCCCAGAGCGGGCGCTATCCGCAACTGCAGCAGGCCAGCGCCGACAGCCTGTACGTCAATCGCCGGCAATCGGGTGGCAATAATCCTCAGGACAACCATTTCTGGCAGCACAGCGCCGGCTTCGATGTCGGTTGGGAACTGGATTTTTGGGGGCGCTTCAGTCGTGCCATCGAATCTTCCGACGCCAGCTACTTCGCCGCACAAGCCAACTATGAAGACGTGCTCGTATTGCTGCGGGCGCAAGTGGCCGACACCTACTATTCGCTGCGTACCACCGAAGCCCGTCTGCGCGTCGCCCAAGCCAACGCTAGCCAGCAAAAGCGCAATTTTGAAATCACCGAAAAACTGTTCAAGAGCGGGCAGAACGCCGAGCTCGACCTGCAACAAGCCAAGTCCCAGTACCTTGGCACGCTGAGCACCATTCCCGGTTTCGAAGACCAGCTCGCGCGAACCCGCAATGCCCTGGCCGTCCTGATCGGGCGTCCTCCCGGCGCGCTGCCGCCACTGGCGAACCATGAAGGCCTGATCCCCCTGGTCGACCGTGCGGTGCTCCAGGATGTCCCGGCCAGCCTGTTGCTGCGTCGGCCCGATGTACGTGCAGCCGAGCTTAATGTGGCCGCGCAGTCAGCCCTGATCGGCGTGGCTGAAACCGACTTCTACCCTTCGCTGACCTTGCTCGGCAGTATCGTCTGGTCGGCTGACACCTTGAGCGGGACGTCGCGAAGCCTGGACCTGGTGGGGGGCCCCAGCCTGCGCTGGAACCTGTTCGACCATGGCCAGATCAGCAACAACGTACGGCTCCAGGATGCGCGATTGCAGGAACTGATCGAGGCTTACCGCGACAAGGTTCGCCAGGCCGCGCGGGAGGCCGATGATGCTGCCGTCGGCCTGATCAAATCCCTGGAACGCGAACAGATCCTGAGCCAGGCAGAAACCGCTGCCAAGCGGTCTCTGGTGCTGGCCAGCTCGCAATACCGCGAAGGGTATTCCGACTTCCAGCGCGTGCTGGATGCGCAACGTGCATTGCTCGAACAACAGGACAATTACCTGGTCAGCCGCAGCAATGCCGTGAGCAACGTGATTGCCCTCTACAAGGCCCTGGGCGGTGGCTGGTACAGCGCTCTCCCAAGGGTCGACGACGCCACCCGTCAACAGATGAAACAACGCACGGACTGGGGCGACTTGCTCGATGAGCCCGCGCCTGCGCAACCGGAAAAGGTGAACGACCATGAGTGAAGCGCCCGCGCCCTCCCCCGAGATTGCCAAACCGCCTGCCGATCCGGCAAAAAAAGGCATCAAGTGGGTCCTGCTGCTGATCATCCTGAGCCTCGCCTGGTACCTGTTGGCGGATCGCTTCACGCCCTATACCCAACAAGCACGCGTGGGCGCCTTTGTGATTCCGGTGGCTTCCGAAGTGGCGGGCCGGGTGATTCGGGTCAACGTGCGCAACAATCAGGACGTCAAGGCCGGTGATGTGCTGTTCGAAGTCGACCCGCAGCCCTATCAGATCGCTGCCGACCGCGCCCGTGCGGACCTTGAATCGACCCGCCGCCAAGTCGGCGCCAGCACCGCCGGGATTGCCGCCGCGCAAGCCAACCTGCGTGCCGCCCAGGCCAATGAGCTCAAGGCTCGTCAGGAGAATCAGCGTCTTGAAGGCTTGTATCGCGATGACCCTGGCACCATCTCGGTACGCCTGCTCGAGGTCTCAAGGGCCGATCGTGAAAAAGCCGTCAGCCAGGTGGCCGCCGCACGGGCCGAAGTTCAACGGGCGCGCGAACAGGAAGGTGGCAATGAACAAGACAACGCCTTGCTGCGCAGCGCCGCCACAGCGCTGGCCAAGGCCGAGCTGGACCAGGCCAACACGCAAATTCGCGCACGCTCCAATGGACTGGTCACCGATTTGCGCACCGACGTCGGGCAGTTCGCGGCGGCCGGCGCGCCAGTGATGACCCTGATCGCCATCCACGACGTGTGGATCAGCGCGGACATGACCGAGAACAACCTCGGCCTGCTCAAACCCGATACGCCGGTCTCGATCGTGCTGGATGCCTTGCCGGGCGAGGTCTTCGAGGGTCGGGTGCGCAGTGTCGGCTCCGGCGTCAGCGTCGGCCAAACGGCGGCGCCCGGCACCTTGCCCTCCGTGCAGAACAGCCGCGACTGGTTGCGGCCGGCGCAGCGTTTTCCGGTGATTGTCGAATTTTCCGAGGACGCTCGAAAAGTGCTGCGCGACAGCCGCGCCATCCGTGCCGGTGGGCAGGCAGAGATCATGGCCTTCCCCTCCCAGGGTAATCCGCTGAACCCGCTGGGCCGCCTGTTTCTGTGGTCGATGAGCTGGATGTCGTATGCCTATTAAGCGCACCGTTCGGGATCAGCGCGCGTTGCGCCTGGCTACCGGCACGGCGTTGTGCCTGGCAATCAGCTTCGCGGCGGGACTGCCGATTCCGTTTATTTCGCCGGTATTGGCGGTGCTGTTGTTAACGGCGCTCAACCGGGCGCTGACGTTGAAGGCGGGATTGGTGTTGGCACTGGTAGCGATGCTCACGACTGGCGTCGGGCTGGTGTTGATCCCGGTTCTGCGTTACTACCCGTTCCCCGGTGTATTGATAGTGGGTACCTGCCTGTTCCTGGCGTTCCGGTTTGGCTTGCAGGGTGGCAACGTCCTGATTGTGACGTTTCTGGTGATCGGTTTGACGATGATTTCCGCGGCGGGCGTCGCCGAGTTCGATCTGGCGGCGACGGTCATCGGTGCGCTGGTCAAAGGGCTGCTTCTCGCCATCGCGGTGGTCGCGGTGAGTCACGCGTTGTTTCCCGAACCGGCGAATCTTCCTTCGCCACCGGTTGCCCCCGTTCCCTCCCCTGAAGAGTCTGCAAGGGTGGCGCTACGGGCAACCCTGATCGTCTTGCCGACATTCCTGCTGGCACTGATCGATCCGGCCAGCTACCTGCCGATCATCCTCAAGGCGGTTGGCTTGGGACAGCAAAGCTCCACCACGAATGCCCGGCATGCCGGCCGCGAGCTCGTCGGCTCCACCTTGCTCGGTGGACTACTGGCGGTCTTGTTCTGGTGTGCCCTGAGTCTGTTCGTGCATGTGTGGATGTTCTTTCTGTGGATGCTGCTCTTCGGCCTGGTATTGGCGCGCAAGTTATACGCCCTGAGCCGGACGCGTTTCAGTCCGGGCTTCTGGGTCAACACGCTGATCACGCTGATCATCCTGCTCGGCCAGTCAGTGCAGGACAGTGCTGCGGGCAAAGACGTCTATACGGCGTTCGCTGTCCGCATGAGCTTGTTCATCGTCGTGACGCTGTACGCCGTGCTGATGGTTCACCTACTGGAGCAGCGCAAGGCACCCGCTCAGGGATTAACCTGATAGCCCCGGCCTTGCAAGCAACCCACGTAGGCGGCTGAACTGTTGGCGGCGCTGGTTTTTTCCTGTTCCCGGCGATCCTGACGCTGCCGTGAGCCGCCAGCCACCGCACCGGCTGCAGCGGTGCCTTTGGCCTGGTTCTGGCGATAATCCTGCTTGGTGTCATCGTCGACACGGTCATACACCTCGTCATGGCGGTTCCCGCGAACCTGGGCCCCTGCCGCACCCGCCGCAGCGCCCACGGCAGCACCTTTCAATCTTCCGCCGGAAGGCGATGGCGCAGCGGCGGCACTCTGGCTGGCGGCCACGTTCTGGCAGTCGGTGGTGTCCAGCTGGATTTGCTGTGAGGTCTGTCCTTTAAGAGGCACTACCGATTGGGCCCATGCCGGGGCAACGCACACCGATACCGCCAGGCATAAGCCAAGGGACGACAAACTGTTCATGTTGCACACCTCGTTGACTGAATGAGCCAAAACCAGTTTAGGTCACCCCCCCGGGCGACCGCGTGCAGAGCGATGAATGACACCGCTCGCTTTTCTGCGTGATGGCCTAACCTCATAGGCTGAGACTCAACAACAGAGCCGAACTCGCCTATGCGTCATGCACTGAAGTGGATGATCTTGACCGCACTCACGCTGCTGGCGTCCAGCGGTGCAGCGCTGGGAGCCGCTGAGGCGCCAGTGTCGATTGCCGGGTCTGCCGGGACGTCGTCGCATGCGGTTTCCGAAAGCGATCTGTCAGGCCTGCAGCTAAGGCTGGATCGCATCAAACAACAGATATCGCTGGCCAATAACCTGAGCCAGATGGTCGGTCTGCAGGATACGGTTCAGCGGTATATCAGTGACGTGGATACCCTTGAGTCCGCGTTGCTGCCCGAACAGAAACAGTTGCAGGCCCAACTGGACGTACTGGGCCCGATATCATCCGTCGAGATCGGTGGAGACCTTTCGGATATCGCCACCCAACGGGCCGTTCTGTCCGAACAGAAGAGAAAGGTCGATGCCACACTCAAAACACTGACAGCGCTCAGGGACAGCGCCGCCGGGCTCATTGCTCAGATCGCCGGTATTCGACGCAGCCTTCTGGAAAGCGAAGTCACCCAGCGCAACGCCAGCATCTTGTCACCTCGTTTCTGGTCGCCCCTGTTTAATCTGACGCCTGAAGATCGCCAGCGACTGCAAGACTTTATCCGCGATGTCCGAATCTCCCTGGCGCTTGCCTGGCAACCGGGCGAACGCCTGTTGGCCGCTGCGATCATCCTGCTGGCGCTGGTCGTCTGGATCTGGGGCCGTAGAGTGGCCGATCGCGCACTGACGTGGATCTGCATTCACCGAATGCCTGAGGGGCGTCTGCGTCGAAGTTCGCTCGCCTTCGCCTCGGTGGTGGCCACGGTGCTGACCACCGCCTGCGCGATGCAACTGCTGTTCTACGCGCTGAACCGGCAACTGCCGCTAACCCCCATCGTGCAGAACTTCGCTGACGAGTTCGAAAAACTGATTTACACCTGCGTTCTGGTGACCGGTTTGAGCCGGGCATTGCTGTCGACAGAGCACCCGTCGTGGCGCCTGCCCGTGATGGCCGATTCCGTGGCACTGGCGCTCAAACGCTATCCCCGCCTCCTGGCCTGTGTGCTTTTACTGCTGGTCGGTCTTTCGCAAGTCATCTATGTCACCGGCATGAGCAACGCGGCGGTATTACAGGGACGTGGTGTGATTTCACTGGCCGTTACGCTGGTCTTTGTAGCGTTGTTCCATCAGGCCAGCAAAGCCCGCCGAGCATTGGCCGCGACCGGTGAACCTTCAGAAGCAAGCACCACGCTGGCCGGCCTGATCTATACCGTTGTCAGCATCGCCATCTTCATCTCGTTGATTGCGCTGCTGATCGGCTACGTTTCACTGGCGAGGTTCATCACGTATGAACTGGTGTGGGGATTCATCATCCTGTCCGGGTTTTACCTGCTCATTCAATTGTTCAAGGACAGTTGCGAGTACTTGTTTTCAGCCAGGAGCCCCAGCGGCAAAGCCATTAAGCAATTGCTCGGGATCGGCGACACACGCCTGGAACAGGTTTCAATCGTCTTGTCTGGCGTCGGGCGCGCCGCGCTGCTGTTGCTCGCCCTGATCTGCATGATTGTCGGCGGCGTTGGCACCACCCTTGGGCAGTTGTTTGACCAGGCCGTCGCCATCCTCGGTGGCGATGGCCTGCGCAAACTCAACATCATCCCCGGCCACCTGCTCAATGCCGTGTTGGCGCTGTTAGTGGGTGTCTACCTGATTCGATCCCTGCGCCGCTGGCTGGATAACGAATTCCTGCCGAAAACCGACATGGATCCCGGCATGTGTGCGTCGCTCAGCACGCTGTTCGCCAACATCGGCTACGCCCTGGTGATCTTGCTGACGTTGTCGTCATTGGGCATCCAGTGGACGAACCTGGCGTGGATCGTCAGCGCCTTGTCCGTGGGTATCGGCTTTGGCTTGCAGGAGATCGTCAAAAACTTCGTGTCCGGCCTGATCCTGCTGACTGAACGCCCGGTGAAAGTCGGCGACCTGATCAGCATCAGTGGCGTAGAAGGCGATATCCGGCGCATCAACGTACGGGCCACCGAAATACAACTCAGCGATCGCTCCATCGTCATCGTCCCCAACTCGCAATTGATCTCGCAAAACCTGCGCAACGTCACCCTGGGTGGCAGCGCTCAAGGGGTGGCGTCGCTGGAGCTGACCTTCCCGCTGGACATCGACCCCGAACAAGTCAGGAACCTGCTGTACGACACCTATTGCGAAAACGAAAGCATCCTCGACAAACCGGCGCCGACCGTGCGCTTCAGCAAACTGAGCCCGGAAGGCATCACCCTGACCATCACTGGCTACGTCAGCAGCCCGCGCATTGTCGGCACGACCAAAAGTGATTTGCTGTTCGAGGTTTTGAAACGCTTGGGAGCGGCAGGCATTGAACTGGCCAAGCCGGCGTCGACGGTGTGATCCATCCGCAAACGGTCAAGCAGATGAGCAACTGTGGCGAGGGGATTTAGCGAAACGTCGCACCGCCCCGTTCGGCTGCGCAGCAGTCGTAAAGATTTTGGGGCCGCTGCGCGCCCCGACGGGGATAAATCCCCTCGCCACGACACAGCCGAACGCAGGCTTCGCCAGCTGCTACAAATGCGTGTTCAGGCCAGAATTCGTTTTTGCGCGCTACGCTTCAAGGTTTCGCTCGGGAGCTCTTTGAACAACGCGCGATAACTGCTGGAAAACCGCCCCAAATGCCAGAAGGACCAGTTCATGGCGACTTCGGCCACGGTGGTTTCCATCGGCGTGCGACTGAGCAGTTCGCGGTGTGCGCTGTTGAGGCGGCGCAGGCGCAGCCAATGAGTCGGGGTCATGCCGGTATAGGCCTTGAACGCGTGCTGCACCTGACGCAGTGACACCCCGGCAATCTGCGAAAGCTCCAGCAGGTTCAGCGTTTCTTCAGGCGAATCCGCCGCCCATTCACCGATGCGCTTCATCACCGAACGCTCCTCGGTGCGACGTTGCAACGCCCCACGATCAAGGCACACGCAGGCGTTGTCGAGCAGGTACAGGCAGTCTTCCAGCAACTGCTGGGTCAAGGCTTCCTTGCTCGGGGGGTCGAGTGTCTGCGCGAGTTGGGTCAAGGTGCTGCTGAGCCAGCGACTGAACAATGCGTTCTGCCCCGAATTCAGCGGCGCCAGGAACAACCCTTCCAGCCTGGCGACATCCAGCCCATGACGTTGAACGAACTCCGGACCGAACACCACGGCGATTTCCTGGTAGTTCTCCGGGGTGATCCAGATGTTGCGGCTCTCGCCATTGAGCATATACAGCGCGTTGTCACTGCGATCGAAACAGAACGCCAACGAGCCTTCGGGCGCACTGAAATTCTGCTCGACCCGGGTGTTCATCTGCTCTTCGTAGATTTCCACGCCCTGCAGGTCCAGATAGCGCACCCGCCCGGCGAAATGCCCCGGTGACATCTGCTGGTACTGCTGCACCCAACCCGGCGTGGCGCGGATTTGCTCGGCGACATCTTCGGTGTTGAACGCTTGGACGTGTAACGGACTGAACGTTGTCATGGGTGACCTTGCGCACTCTTTTGGTGCGTTTTGGTGCTGCTGAAAGTGGATAGATGGATCTGCAAGGCTCGCCCAAGATAGTCGTCAACGCGTCTCAGGGGAAGTGTGTGGTGGATGAAACCACCCTCCCCGGCGTTAATAAAACCAATAACGAGGTCTTTATGAATGTCCCCTTCGATCAGCTGTTCACGTGGCTGAAAGATCACAAGATTACCGAAGTCGAATGCGTCGTCAGCGACCTGACCGGCATTGCACGCGGCAAAATTGCACCCACCAACAAGTTCCTGCATGAGCGAGGCATGCGCCTGCCGGAAAGTGTGCTGTTGCAAACGGTAACCGGGGACTTCGTCGACGACGACATCTACTACGACCTGCTTGATCCGGCTGACATCGACATGGTTTGCAAGCCCGATGCCGACGCGGTCTACGTGGTGCCATGGGCCATCGAACCGACCGCCATCGTGATCCACGACACCTTCGACAAGTTCGGCAACCCGATCGAACTGTCGCCGCGCAACGTGTTGAAAAAAGTCCTGCAGCTGTATACCGACAAAGGCTGGCGGCCGATTGTTGCGCCGGAAATGGAGTTCTACCTCACGCAACGTTGCGAAGACCCGGACCTGCCGCTCAAAGCGCCCCTGGGCCGTTCGGGCCGCGCGGAAAGTGGCCGCCAGTCGTTTTCCATCGACGCTGCCAACGAATTCGATCCGCTGTTCGAAGACGTCTACGACTGGTGCGAATTGCAAGGCCTGGACCTCGACACGCTGATCCACGAGGACGGCCCGGCGCAGATGGAGATCAACTTCCGGCACGGCAACGCGCTGGACCTGGCCGATCAGATCACCGTGTTCAAACGCACGATGCGCGAAGCTGCGCTCAAGCACAACGTGGCAGCCACGTTCATGGCCAAGCCGATTGGTGACGAGCCGGGCAGCGCCATGCACATCCACCAGAGTGTGGTGGACATCGCCACCGGTCAGCCGATTTTCGTCAACGCTGACGGGACGATGAGCGAGCTGTTCCTGCACCATATCGGCGGCCTGCAAAAGTACATTCCAAAAGTACTGCCGATGTTCGCCCCCAACGTGAACTCCTTCCGCCGCTTCCTGCCGGACACCTCGGCACCGGTGAACGTCGAATGGGGCGAAGAAAACCGCACCGTCGGCTTGCGTGTGCCGACCTCGAGCCCTGAATCGATGCGCGTGGAAAACCGTCTGCCAGGCGCTGACGCCAACCCTTACCTGGCCATTGCCGCCAGCCTGTTGTGCGGCTACCTCGGCATGGTCGAGCGCGTCGAGCCGAGCGCGGCGGTCGAAGGTCGGGCCTATGAGCGGCGCAACCTGCGCCTGCCGATCACCATCGAGGACGCTCTGACGCAGATGGAAGAATGCGAAACCATCGAGAAGGTGCTGGGCAGCAAATTCGTTCGCGGCTATGTCGCGGTCAAGCGTGCAGAACACGAGAACTTCAAACGCGTGATCAGCTCGTGGGAGCGGGAGTTCCTGTTGTTCAGCGTCTAGTCCTTCGTTGCCAGTACCACCGCTATCGCCAGCAGGCTAGCTCCCACAGGGGAATGCATTCCAAATGTAGGAGCTAGCCTGCTGGCGATAGCGGCCACCCAAACACCAGAGAACCACCTGAAAAAATCCAATAAATCCAAGAGGTGTCGAATGCGTCTATTGAAATCCGTGGTTCCGGCCACACTGGCTTTGCTCTTCAGCGCTATTGCCCAGGCTCAGCCCACCGTCAGTGTCTACAACTGGACCGATTACATTGGCGAAACCACCCTCGCCGACTTCCAGGCAAAAACCGGGATCAAAGTCATCTACGACGTGTTCGATTCCAATGAAACACTGGAAGGCAAGTTGCTCGCCGGCCGCACCGGTTACGACGTGGTAGTCCCGTCCAACCACTTTCTGGCTCGCCAGGTAAAGGCTGGCGCGTTCCTTAAACTGGATCGCTCGCAGCTGCCGAACTTCAAGAACCTCGACCCCAAACTCCTGGCGCTGCTGGAGAAGAACGACCCGAACAACGAGCATTCGGTCCCGTACCTGTGGGGCACCAATGGCATCGGCTACAACGTCGACAAGGTCAAGCAAGTGCTGGGCGTCGATCACATCGATTCCTGGGCCGTGTTGTTCGAACCGGAAAACCTGAAAAAACTCAGCCAGTGCGGCGTGTCGATGATGGACTCGGCGGACGAAGTGTTCCCGGCCGTCCTCAATTACATGGGCATGGACCCGCGCAGCGAGAACCCCGAGGACTTCAAAAAAGCCGAAGCCAAATTACTCAGCATCCGGCCGTACATCACCTACTTCCACTCCTCCAAGTACGTATCGGACCTGGCCAACGGCGACATCTGCGTAGCGTTCGGTTACTCGGGTGACGTGTTCCAGGCCGCGAACCGTGCCAAGGAAGCGAAGAACGGCGTGAACATCGCGTATGCCATTCCCAAGGAAGGCAGCAACCTGTGGTTCGACCTGTTGGCGATTCCGGCCGACGCCAGCAACCCGAAAGAAGCCCATGCTTTCATCAACTACCTGCTCGACCCGCAAGTGATTGCCAAGGTCAGTGCGTCGGTCGGTTACGCCAACCCCAACCCGGCCGCCAAGCAGTACATGGACCCGGAACTGGTGAACAATCCAGAGGTGTACCCGCCTCAGGAAGTGCTCGATAAACTTTACATCTCGACCACCCCGCCCCAGTCGATCATGCGACTGATGACCCGCTCCTGGAGCAAAGTGAAGTCCAACAAATGAATCAGTACACCCAGGAACACGCGCATTCTTATTACGCCGCCACAGCCAAGGGCATGGCGCCCTACCCGACCCTGGCAACGGACCTGGTGGCTGATGTCTGTGTGATCGGCGGCGGCTTCACTGGGGTCAACACCGCCATCGAACTCGCGCAACGCGGGCTCTCGGTGATCCTTCTGGAGGCGCGACGGATCGGCTGGGGTGCCAGTGGGCGCAACGGCGGGCAACTGATTCGCGGTATCGGGCATGACGTCAGTGGGTTCGCCCGCTACGTCGGGCAGGAAGGTGTGCGCTATCTGGAGCGTGCCGGCACCGAATCGGTGGAACTGGTCGGCGCTCGGATCCGCGAACACGCGATCGATTGCGACCTGCGCTGGGGCTTTTGCGAACTGGCCAATACCCCGGCGCAATTTGCGGCGTTCAACGTCGAGCAGCAGGCACTCGCGCAATCCGGTTATGCCCATGAGACCCGCCTCGTCGGGCCTGAACAGATTCGCGAGCAAGTGGTGAATGCCGGGGTATATGCCGGTGGTCTGGTCGACATGGGCTCGGGGCATCTGCACCCGCTCAACCTGATCCTGGGTGAAGCGCGGGTGGCTGACTCTCTCGGTGTGCGGATCTTCGAGCAGAGCCCGGTGCTGGAGCTGATCCATGGCGACACGGTGCAGGTTCGCTGCGCCGGCGGCACAGTCCGCGCCGGCCAGTTGGTGCTCGCGTGCAATGCGCATCTGGACGAACTCGAACCCAAACTCAGCGGTAAGGTGCTACCGGCCGGCAGCTACATCATCGCCACCGAGCCGTTGGCGCCTGAAGTGGCTGCACAATTGATCCCGCACAACCTTGCGTTGTGCGATCAAAAGGTGGGGCTGGATTACTACCGGCTTTCGGCGGATCGGCGTTTGCTGTTCGGCGGCGCCTGTCATTACTCCGGACGGGACCCGGCAGACATCACCGCCTACATGCGTCCGCACATGCTCAAGGTGTTCCCGCAACTGGCGGATGTGCGCATTGATTATCAATGGGGCGGCAAGATCGGCATCTCGGCCAATCGCTTCCCGCAGGTCGGCCGCTTGAGCCAGCACCCGAACGTATTCTACGCCCAGGGTTACTCCGGCCACGGCCTGAACGTGACCCACTGGTGCGCCAGGCTGTTGGGCGAAGCGATTCATGCCGGGCATAGCCAGGGCTTTGATGTGTTCAGCGCCGTGCCGCACATGACCTTCCCCGGAGGCCCGCTGCTGCGCTCGCCATTGCTGGCGATGGGGATGCTCTGGTATCGCTTGCGAGAGGTGTTGGGCTGAGAGGTTGGGACTGAAATACCATTCCTTGTAGGAGCCTGCCGAGTGAAACGAGGCGGCGATCTTTTGATCTTGTATTTAAAGTGCAAGATCAAAAGATCGCAGCCTCGTTTCACTCGACAGCTCCTACAGGGGGAAAATCGTTATTAATACGTTTGCATTCCTGTCTTTTGCTCACCTTTCGATTTGCTCAATTGCCACTCACTTCTATATTGATGAGGTGCTCTGCCTTTCCTGCCTCCTATTGAGCGCGACCCATGGCCACCACTGACCATTTGATCATCTGCGAGCATTGTGACTGCGTGTATGAAAAAGTGACGCTCGCCAAGCACCAGAAAACCCTGTGCACACGCTGCGGCGGGGTGCTTCAGCGTTATAACGGCCTGACGATCGAACAGCGCCTGGCATTGAGCCTGACCGCGCTGGTGGTGTGGATATTTACCAACTTCTACCCGGTGATGAGCATCAGCCTCAAGGGCCTGAAAAACAGCGCGACGCTGTGGGATTCAGTCCTGGCGCTCAGCCAGGGGCCGATCACCTTTATCGCGATGGTGGCGGCGATCTCCATGATCATCGCGCCGATTTTCCAGCTGTTGCTGTTGATCTGGGTGCTGAGTTTCGGCCTGGCCCACCAGCGAGCGCCCGGTTTCAAATTCTGCATGCGCTGGCTGGAAACCCTGAGGCCCTGGAGCATGCTCGAAGTCTGCCTGCTGGGCGCCATGGTCGCCGTGATCAAACTCGCGGGACTGCTGGACGTATTGCCCGGCATCGGCCTGTTTGCGCTGGCCGTGCTGAGTTTGATGATGATCCGCATCGCCGGGCGCGACGTCCGTGATCTGTGGGATACCTTATGAACCGACCTCCAGTGGCGAGCAAACTCAACCTGTGCCTGTGTCACACCTGCGGACTGGCCTGTGACATGACCCACGAGCCGGATGAATGCGAACGCTGCGGCGCGCCGTTGCATCGGTATAAACCGAACTCACTGACACGTACCTGGGCCTACATGTTCACCGCGCTGGCGTTTTACGTACCGGCCAATCTGCTGCCGGTGATGAACACCAAGATGGTCGGCAACGGCGCCGACAGTACGATCATGACCGGCGTCATCGAGTTCTGGGAGGCCGGTGCCTGGGACATCGCCCTGATTATTTTCATCGCGAGCATCGCGGTGCCAGGCATCAAGTTTGTCGCCCTGACCCTGCTGCTGGGGACGGTTCAGCGTGACAGCCAGTGGGCACGCAAAGAGCGTTCGCAGTTGTACCGTTTTGTCGAAGTCATCGGTTACTGGTCGATGCTCGACGTGATCGTGGTCGCCTTGGTGGCCGCGCTGGTGAAGTTTCAAGCATTGGCCGATATCGAGCCGCGCCCGGGCATTCTGTTTTTCGGGCTGGTGGTGATCTTCACCATGCTGTCGGCAATGAGTTTCGATCCGCGGCTGATTTGGACCGAAAAGAACATTAACGAGGAGGTCATGGATGAAGTCGCAAGTCACTGATGGGGCCCAGCCCCCTGGCCAGGCCCCGATAAAGACGCGTCGCTTCAGTGTTTCGCTGGTATGGATCGTGCCCATCGTTGCCGTGTTGGTGGGCATTTCACTGGTGGTTCACAGCCTCATGCAGGAAGGGCCCACGATCACCATCAACTTCAAGACCGGCAGCGGCCTGGTCGCCAACAAGACCGAAGTCAAATACCGCAACGTGGTCATCGGGCATGTTTCGGACGTCGAATTGAGCGATGACCAGAAGAGCGTCAACGCCACGATCAAACTGGCCAAGCAGGCTGAAAGCTTTACCCGTGAGGACTCGCAGTACTGGGTCGTGCGTCCACGTATCGGCGCTGGCGGCGTATCGGGTATCGACACCCTGCTGTCCGGTGATTACATCGGTGCCGACATCGGCCAGGCCAACGGCCGCGCGAAGAATTTCCAGGGGCTTGAGAACCCGCCGCCGATTACCTACGGTGAGCCGGGCAAGCGCTTCACCCTGCACTCCGCCGACCTGGGGTCGCTGGACATCGGCTCCCCGGTTTACTACCGCAAGATACAGGTCGGTCAGGTCGTGGCTTATGCCCTGGATGCCGATGGCAAGGGCGTGAATATCGAAGTGTTCATTCACTCGCCCAATGACACTTATGTCACGCAAGACACCCGCTTCTGGAACGCCAGTGGCATCGACGTGAGTGTGGGCGCCAACGGTTTTGCGTTGAAAACCGAGTCGTTGTCTTCGATGCTGGTTGGCGGCATTGCCTTTCGTGCGCCGCAATACAGCCCCGACGATAAACCGGCCCCGGAGGAATATGCCTATGACCTGTTTGAAGATCAGCAAACCGCCCTCGCCCCTCCCAATGGGAAGGCGCAGTACCTGACACTGCGCTTCGACCAGGCGTTGCGCGGGCTGAAAGTCGGTGCGCCCGTGGAATTCCTCGGCATGGAGTTTGGTCGGGTCGTCTCGATCAACCTCGATTACGACGCAAAAAAACGCAGCTTTCCGGTCAATGTCGGCATTGTGATCTACCCGCAGCGACTCGGCACGGCGCACACCAAAATGCTCAAGGCGTTGAATCATGATCCCAACGACGAGGCCGGCAGCATTCGGTTGATGGGCACGTTTGTCGAAAACGGTCTGCGCGCCCAGGCGCGTAGCGGCAACCTGTTGACGGGGCAACTGTACATCGCACTGGATTTCTACCCCAAAGCTGAAAAAGTCGCCTTCGACGCGACGGCCCGCCCTGTCAGCATTCCGACCGTGCCGGGCAGTCTCGAAGAGTTGCAGGGCAAACTGGAGGCCATGGTCGACAAGATCAACAAACTGCCTATCGAGCGCATCGCCAACAACCTGGACAGCAACCTCGTCGAGCTGCGCAAAGGCCTGACGCAATTTAATGCCAAGACGTTGCCCGGCGTGCAGAACACCCTCGCGGATGTCAGCAAGACCCTGCAATCAGCCAACTCGACCCTGGCTGAAGACTCACCGCAACGGGAAAAACTGTCCGAGACCCTGGACGATCTCGGCCGCACATCGCGCTCCTTGCGCGACCTTGCGGACTACCTGGGACGGCACCCGGAATCGCTGATCCGCGGCCGCCCGGAAAATGCCGCACCTATTGATCTGCAAGGGCCGCCGAGCAAATGACCACAGGAGCATCACCCATGGCTTTTCCGCTGAAGATGACGTTGATCGCCGCATTGGCGTTGCTCGCCGCCTGTCGCAGCGACCCTATTCAATTCCATACCTTGACGCCGGCCCAGCCGAACGTGAATTCAAGGACCAACGCGGACATCAGGATTGAGAGCCTGAGTGTCCCGCCACAGGTCGATCGTCCGCAGATCGTTGTACGCCAGGGCAACACCGGCATGGCGATTCTCGAGACCGACTGGTGGGGGGCAAGTCTGGCAGACGAGTTGCGCAGCGCACTGGTCGATCAGATGGTCAACAGCAATCCGCAACGCAAGATGTCGGTGCGCCTGGATATACAACGATTTGACTCGATTCCGGGGCAATACGGGTTGATCCACGTCAAGTGGCGACTGCGCGAGATGGGTCAAAGCGAAAACTCGATGGTGACGTGCCGTAGTTCCCTGCAGACACCGTCCGGACCGACGATTGATGACCTGGTGGCGGCCCAGCAAAACAACATCAAACGCCTGGCCGCGCTGATCAGCCAGGCAGCCAATGGCACACAAAGAGGATGCCCCGCGTCGTAGGAGCAAAGCTTGCTCGCGGTGGCGTCGGGTCAGCCGAAATCAACGCTGCCTGACACACCGCTATCGCGAGCAGGCTCACTCCTACCTTTGACCAGCGGTGAACACACAATCTGCGGCAAACTTACCCCCCTGTGGGAGCTGGCTTGCCGGCGATGGCGGCGTATCAAACGAAATCAACGCTACCTGACACACTGCTATCGCGAGCAGGCTCGCTCCTACCTTTGATCAGCGGGCAACACAAAATCCGCGTCGAGCACAGATCCCCTGTGGGGTGCGCTGGTCCTGCCGACCCTGAGCGCTATCGATCAAATGACCTGCCCGTCACAGATCAAAACGGTCCACCGCGCGCCGACGCTCATTGTCATCGCGCACGTCATAGTTCGCAGTGGTCTGAATGTTGCTGTGATGCGCCAGCTTCTGCGCAATCGACAGGTCATGCTCTTCGATGACCCGGGTGATGAACGAGCGCCGAAAGTCATGGGGCATGATGTTAACCCCGACCTGAGCGCCCCGCTGCCGGGCAATGTAATAGATCGCATGTTTGGTAATGCGCTCGCGGGTGATATGGCTGCCACGGCGAATGCGGTTGAACAGGAATGGGTCGTCCTCTTCACCTTCCTTGAGGTGCGAACGACGCAGTTCAAGCCAGGCATCGAGTTTGGCGAACGCCCAGGCCGGCGCATACTTGATCAATTGCTTGTTGCCTTTGCCGGTAACCCGCAGGCTGCGTTCGTTGAAATCAACCTGGCCAAGGTCCAGATTGACTGACTCCGACTTGCGCATCCCGGATCCATACAGAATCGCGATGATTGCCGCATCCCGAAGACCTTGGGGACGTGGATCAGCCGCGCACACGGCCATCAATTCCTGGATCAGCGAACGCCTGAGGTTACGGCCCTGGGAAAGTCGCGTCCCGGCCATACCCTTTACCGAGCGCATCTTCAGCAAGTGGTCCTGACTGATAAGGCTCATGCGCCACGCTTCGTTCATCACGCCCCGTACGGCGTTGACGTACAGCGAAGAGGTATTCGGCGCATAGCCGTCCTCGCGCAGGGCGGCGACGAGCGCAACGACATTCTCCGGCTGCAACTGATGCCAGGGAATCTCCTCGATGTTCACGTCCTCGAAGCCCAGGCGGTCGGCCGCGTCCTGCAGAACGTAGCGCATGGTCAATTGGCTGGAGGGGGCCAATCGAGCCAGGTACAGGGTCAGAGGATTGGGTTTTGAAAAATTGGAATCGGTAGCGGGTAAGTCAATCAAACGAAACGGCCCTAAGAGAAATCAGTTCATTAAACAACTTGTTCATACTTTAGAGCAATTTGAACAACCTGCGCTCTCTGTAGGAACTGCCGCAGGCAGCGATCTTTATGAAGATCAGGAGATCGCAGTCTGCGGCAGCTCACACAATGGGCCAAAGGATTTGTCGCACCCTATAACATCAATTAAAATGCACTGAAACAGCATTAATATGAATTTGTCAGCGCTCATCGGGCGCGGCACACTGTGCGCGTTCCTCCCCCAACAGTTGGAACACCTTCAAGGGCTTTCTGGGTCTCCCAGCCGAGCCTTTTTTTTTGCCCAGATTTTGAACGGACCTTTGCCTGATGCTTGCTCGCTGGTTACCCGCCGCCATCAATACCCGCCCTACCGAATGGAGCCGAGCCGCGATTGGCATGGCATCAGGCACATTGTTTAGCGTCTGGTTGTGTAGCCAGGTGTTCGGTATAGAAGTGGCGCAACACCTGATCGGCCCGCTGGGTGCGTCGGCGGTGCTGTTGTTCGCCGTGTCCTCCGGCGCCCTCGCGCAACCATGGTCAATTCTGGGCGGCTACCTGAGTGCAGCCGTGGTTGCCCTGCTGGTGGCCCACGTTATGGGCCGGACGCTGACCAGTGCTTGCCTGGCGGCCGGTCTGGCACTGATTCTGATGTGCTGGCTGCGTTGCTTGCACCCACCGGCCGGTGCCTTGGCGCTGATACTGGTACTGGCCGATCCGGCGACCATTGCCCTGGATTGGAAAGCACTGGCGCCGGCAATGCTCGGCGCCTCCATTCTGCTGTTGTGGGCATTGGCCTATAACAACCTGACGCGGATTCGATACCCCAAACGAGCTGCAGAACCGGTCATCGTGCTGCCGGCCGATCACCTGCCCGTCGACAGTCAGGCCATCACCGCCGAGGACCTGAAACTGGCCCTGGCCGACATGGAAGCCTTCTATGACGTCACCCCCGAAGACCTTGAGCAACTAATCCATGCCAGTGAACTGCACGCCAGGCGGCGCAGTATTGGAGACGTTTTTTCTCGGCAGGATTGACGATCAAAAGATCGCAGCCTTCGGCAGCTCCTACAGGTGTACGCGATCCACAGAAGGAGCTGCCGGAGGCTGCGATCTTCTCATTGCGCCCTAAGGTAAATATGCAAACAGAGCCTGCACATATCCCGGTTGTACATCACAAATTTGCACTGGTACGATCCGGGATCGCTCGCGTGCGAGCTTCTTGATAAAGAACAATAAAAGCAGGGAGTTAGTGATGACTGCTCAGGTTTCTTCTCCAGCGACTCAGTCGATGGATGCCACGCAAAACGAGGTGCTGGCCGAGGTCCGCAACCAAATCGGTCACCTGACCCTCAATCGCCCCGCCGGGCTTAACGCCCTGACCCTCGACATGGTTCGCAACCTTCAGCGCCAGCTCGACGCCTGGGCGATCGATGAGAACGTGCACGCCGTGGTGCTGCGCGGTGCTGGCGAGAAGGCTTTCTGTGCCGGTGGCGACATCCGCTCGCTGTACGACAGCTTCAAAAGCGGCGGCACGCTGCATCAGGATTTCTTCGTCGAGGAATATGCCCTCGATCTCGCGATCCACCACTACCGTAAACCGATCCTGGCCTTGATGGACGGGTTTGTCCTGGGTGGCGGCATGGGTCTGGTACAAGGCGCCGACTTACGCGTCGTCACCGAGAAAAGCCGCCTGGCAATGCCGGAAGTGGGCATCGGTTATTTCCCGGACGTAGGCGGCAGCTATTTCCTGCCGCGCATTCCCGGTGAGCTGGGAATCTATCTAGGGGTCAGTGGCGTCCAGATTCGCGCGGCCGACGCGCTCTACTGCGGGCTGGCGGACTGGTACCTGGAAAGCGTCAAACTGGAATTGCTCGACGAAAAACTCGATCAACTGGATTGGCAAGACTCGCCGCTCAAGGACCTGCAGGGCGTCCTCGCCCAACTCGCGGTACAACAGCTGTCCGATGCGCCTCTGGCGACGTTGCGCCCGGCCATCGACCACTTCTTCGCCCTGCCCGATGTGCCGAGTATGGTGGAGCAACTGCGTGAAGTAACGGTTGCGGACAGTCATGAATGGGCACTCGCCACCGCAGACCTGCTGGAAAGCCGCTCGCCATTGGCAATGGGCGTCACGCTGGAGATGCTGCGACGCGGTCGGCACCTGAGCCTGGAAGACTGCTTTGCCCTTGAGTTGCATCTGGACCGTCAGTGGTTCGAGCGCGGTGACCTGATCGAAGGCGTACGCGCGTTGCTGATCGACAAAGACAAAATGCCACGCTGGAATCCGCCGACCTTGCAGGCGCTGGACGCCGAGCATATCGCGAGTTTCTTCACAGGCTTCGACCAGAGCGGGAGCTGAGTCATGCACGATATCGAATTGAGCGAAGAACAAGTGATGATCCGCGACATGGCCCGGGATTTTGCCCGCGGCGAAATCGCGCCCCATGCACAAGCCTGGGAAAAGGCCGGCTGGATCGACGACGGTCTGGTGGCGAAGATGGGAGAGCTTGGCCTGCTGGGCATGGTGGTGCCCGAAGAATGGGGCGGCACTTACGTGGACTACGTCGCCTATGCCCTGGCAGTGGAGGAAATTTCCGCCGGTGACGGCGCCACGGGTGCACTGATGA
Source organism: Pseudomonas sp. p50(2008) (assembly GCF_015351605.1). Lineage (NCBI taxonomy): Bacteria > Pseudomonadati > Pseudomonadota > Gammaproteobacteria > Pseudomonadales > Pseudomonadaceae > Pseudomonas > Pseudomonas sp. p50(2008). The sequence continues at coordinate 544,673 of NZ_JACMYF010000005.1, read as the reverse complement.
GCATCCACAACTCCGTAGGTTGCGGGCCGGTCCTGAACTACGGCACCGAAGAGCAGAAAAAAACCTGGTTACCGGACCTCGCCAGCGGTCAGGCCATCGGCTGTTTCTGCCTGACGGAACCCCAGGCCGGTTCCGAAGCCCACAACCTGCGCACCCGCGCCGAACTGCGCGAAGGCCAATGGGTCATCAATGGCGCCAAACAATTTGTCAGCAACGGCAAACGCGCCAAGCTGGCGATCGTGTTTGCGGTCACCGACCCGGACTTGGGCAAACGCGGCATATCGGCGTTCCTGGTACCCACCGACACCGCTGGCTTCATCGTCGATCGCACCGAACACAAGATGGGCATTCGTGCGTCCGATACCTGCGCGGTGACCTTGAGCAATTGCACGATTCCCGAAGCCAACCTGCTGGGTGAACGTGGTAAAGGGCTGGCGATTGCCCTGTCCAACCTCGAAGGCGGACGCATTGGCATCGCGGCGCAGGCCCTGGGCATTGCACGGGCGGCGTTTGAAGCGGCATTGGCCTACTCGCGTGATCGCGTGCAGTTTGACAAGCCGATCATCGAACACCAGAGCATTGCCAACCTGCTGGCCGACATGCACACCCGCCTGAACGCCGCGCGCTTGCTGATCCTGCATGCCGCACGCCTGCGCAGTGCCGGCAAGCCGTGTCTGTCGGAGGCTTCACAAGCCAAGCTGTTTGCGTCGGAAATGGCCGAAAAGGTCTGCTCGTCAGCGATGCAGATTCATGGCGGGTATGGGTATCTGGAAGATTACCCGGTGGAGCGTTACTACCGGGATGCGCGGATTACGCAGATTTATGAAGGGTCGAGCGAGATACAGCGGATGGTGATTGCTCGCGAACTCAAGCATTACCTCGTTTGAACCGTTAAAAGCATCGCGAGCAAGCTTTGCTCCCACAGTAGATCTCCAGTGCTGATGAGAAACCCTGTGGGAGCATAGCTTGCTCGCGATGACGTCGCTGAAAACGCTACATCACTTCCCTTGGAACTGCGCGTCACGCTTGGCAATAAATGCCGCCATCCCTTCCTTCTGATCCTGCGTCGCAAACGCCGCATGGAAAACTCGGCGCTCAAAGCGCACACCTTCGGACAGGCTCACTTCAAACGCACGGTTGACGCTTTCCTTGACCATCATCGCAATCGGCAACGACTTCTGGGCGATCTTCTCGGCAACCTTCAACGCCTCTTCCAGCAGCTCATCAGCCGGCACGATCCGCGCCACGATCCCGCAGCGTTCCGCTTCAACTGCATCAATCAACCGCCCGCTCAGGCACATTTCCATGGCCTTGGCCTTGCCCACGGCGCGGGTCAGGCGCTGAGTGCCGCCCATGCCTGGCAGCACGCCAAGGTTGATTTCCGGCTGGCCGAATCGAGCGTTGTCGCCGGCCAGGATGAAATCGCACATCAGCGCCAGTTCACAACCGCCGCCCAAGGCAAAACCGTTAACCGCAGCAATGATCGGTTTGCGGCGATTGGCCACGCGATCACTGTCGCTGAACAGGTCATCAAGGTAGATCTGAGGGTACGTCAACTCCGCCATTTCCTTGATGTCGGCGCCGGCAGCAAAGGCTTTTTTCGAGCCGGTCAGCACGATGCAGCCGATGTTCGAATCTGCTTCCAGGCCATCGAGAGCGTGGTTGAGCTCGCTGACAATCTGCGCATTCAACGCGTTTAGCGCTTGTGGACGGTTAAGGGTAATCAGGCCCACTCGACCGTGGATTTCCAGCAAAATCGTTTCGTAACTCATCCAGGACTCCTAAGTATTGTTTACGCCGAATCCCCGTAGGGTTCCTTGTTAAAGACTGCGCGAAATGACCATGCGCTGAATATCGCTGGTGCCTTCGTAGATCTGGCAAACCCGCACGTCACGGTAGATCCGCTCCACCGGGAAGTCGTTCAGGTAACCGTAGCCACCCAGGGTTTGCAACGCCGCGGAACAGACTTTTTCGGCCATTTCCGAAGCAAACAGCTTGGCCATTGAGGCTTCGACCAACGCAGGCTTGCCACTATCGCGCAACGCGGCGGCGTAATGGACCATCTGCCGGGCCACGGCAATCTGCGTCGCCATGTCCGCGAGACGGAACGCTACCGCCTGATGTTCGATGATTGGCTTGCCAAAGCTTTCACGCTCGCGTGCATAGTCGCGGGCCGCTTCAAACGCAGCGCGGGCCATGCCCACCGATTGCGAAGCGATGCCTACACGACCGCCCTCAAGGTTGGCGAGGGCAATTCGATAGCCCTCACCCTCCTCGCCCAACCGATTGGCCACGGGCACTTTCACGTCTTCGAACAGAATCTGGCAGGTATCGGAGGCATGCTGGCCGAGCTTGTCTTCCACGCGTGCGACTTTGTAGCCCGGCGAATCGGTCGGCACGATCAGCGCCGTGATGCCGCGCTTGCCGGCACTCGGATCAGTGACGGCGAACACGATCACCACACCGGCGTTCTGCCCGGACGTGATGAACTGTTTGCAGCCGTTGAGCACGTAGTGGTCACCTTCCAGGCGTGCGCGGGTTTTCAGGCCGCTGGCGTCGGAGCCGGCCTGGGGCTCGGTCAGGGCAAAGGCACCGAGCATTGCGCCGCTGGCCAGCGGCTTGAGGAAGCGCTCTTTCTGGTCATCGGTGCCGTAACTGAGGATCGGCACGCAACCCACCGAGTTGTGCACGCTCATGATGGTCGAGCACGCGCCATCTCCGGCGGCAATTTCTTCCAGCGCCATGGCGTAAGCCAGGTAACCGGTGTCACAACCGCCCCATTGTTCCGGGACCAGCATGCCGAAAAAGCCCAGCTCGGCCATTTCGCCGATGGCCTCCGTCGGGAAGCGATGCAAGCGATCCCACTCCGCGGAGAACGGCTTCAGCCGCTCCTGGGCAAACTGCCGGGCCGCGTCGCTGATCTGTGTTTGTTCGTCATTGGGAATCATGCGAAATCCTTAAAAATGCAATCGCCCCTGTAGGAGCTGGCGCAGCCTGCGATCTTTTGATCTTGATCTTTGGCAATCATCATCACCACATCAAAAGTTCGCAGCTTGCAGCAGCGCCTACAGAAACCGCGCAGAGTGATCAGCAAGCCTTAGTACAGGCATTCAACTGCAATAGCCGTTGCCTCACCGCCGCCGATGCAGATGGCTGCAACACCGCGTTTCAGGCCCTTCTGGCGCAAGGCGGAGAGCAAGGTCACGAGGATCCGCGCGCCAGACGCACCAATCGGATGCCCCAAGGCACACGCGCCTCCGTGCACATTGACCTTCTCGTGAGGGATCTCCAGTTGGGCCATGGTCACCAGACTCACCACCGCGAACGCCTCGTTGACCTCAACCAGGTCGACTTCATCCAGGGACCAGCCGGTTTTCTTCATCAGCTTTTTGATCGCACCCACCGGTGCCACCGGAAACAGTCCCGGAGCGTCGGCGAACGCGGCGTGACCATGAATCACTGCCAGAGGCTTCAAGCCTTGTTTCTCGGCATCGGAACGGCGCATCAGCACGAGCGCTGCGGCACCGTCGGAAATCGAGCTGGAGTTCGCCGCCGTCACGGTCCCGCCTTCGCGGAATGCCGGCTTCAACGAAGCGACCTTGTCCAGTTTGGCTTTCGGGGGTTGTTCGTCGTTGCTGATCAGCACCTGCTCTTTGCCGATGGTCACCGTCAGCGGCACGATCTCGTCCTTGAAGGTGCCATCCTTGATGGCCTGCTGTGCGCGGGTTGTCGAGGCAATGGCGAATTCGTCCTGGACTTCACGGGTGAAACCATTGGATTCGGCGCAATCCTCGGCGAAGGTGCCCATCAAGCGGCCTTTGTCATAGGCGTCTTCAAGGCCGTCAAGGAACATATGATCGAGCACACGACCGTGGCCCATGCGGTAGCCGGCACGTGCGCGGTCCAGCAGGTACGGCGCGTTGGACATGCTTTCCATGCCGCCGGCGACCACCACGTCGACGCTGCCGGCGACGAGCATGTCATGGGCCAGCATCGTCGCTTCCATGCCCGAACCGCACATTTTGTTTAGCGTGGTGCAGCGGGTCGACTTATCCAGCCCGGCGCCCAGCGCAGCCTGGCGTGCAGGTGCCTGGCCCAGGCCTGCGGACAGTACGCAGCCGAACAGCACTTCTTCGACGGATTCAGGCTTGATACCCGCGCGCTCTACGGCAGCGCGAATGGCAGCAGCACCCAGTTGCGGCGCCGTCAGGCTTTTCAGTTCGCCCTGGAAAGCACCCATCGGGGTGCGAACGGCGCTGACAATAACAATCGGATCGTTGGCAAGTGTCATGACAAATTCTCCTTACTTGGCGGCCATGCGCAAGGCACCGTCGAGACGGATCACCTCGCCATTGAGCATGCTGTTTTCAATGATATGCCTGACCAGCGCAGCATACTCGTCCGGTTTGCCCAAACGTGGTGGAAAGGGCACGCCAGCCGCCAGAGAAGCCCGGACTTCCGGGGTCATACCGGCCATCATCGGCGTTTCGAAAATGCCGGGGGCGATGGTCATCACCCGAATGCCGAAGCGCGCCAGCTCACGGGCCGCAGGCAACGTCAGGCTGACGATGGCGCCTTTGGACGCGGCATACGCCGCCTGACCGATCTGGCCGTCGTAAGCAGCAGCGGAGGCGGTATTGATGATTACCCCGCGCTCGCCGTCTTCATTGGCCTCGGTTTCGGCAATCGCAGCTGCCGCCAGACGCAGCATGTTGAAGCTGCCGATAAGGTTCACATTGATGACCTGGCTGAAACTGGCCAACGCGTGAGGGCCGGTTTTACCGAGGATTTTCTCGCCTCGCACGATGCCGGCGCAGTTAACCAGACCGTTCAGGCCACCAAAGGCCTTGACGGTCGCCTGCACGGCAGCTTCGGCGGCGGCTTCGTTGCTGATGTCCGCGACGACGCTTTGCGCGCCCAGTCGTTGAGCCTGAGCTGCAACAGCCTCGGCGTTCATGTCCACCAGCATCACTTTGGCGCCGGCCGCAACCAGCATCTCAGCGGTGGCCGCACCCAGTCCGGAGGCGCCGCCGGTGACGAGAAAAGCCTTGTTTTCGATCTGCATCATTGTTTCCTTGAATTCAAGCTTGAACGTTCTTCGCGGCGGCCTCTTGAGCCTTGGCGATTTCCTGGTTGCGCAAGATAAAGCGCTGCAATTTGCCGCTAGGGGTTTTCGGCAATTCGCTGACAAATTCGATTTCCCGGGGATAGGAATGCGCTGCCAATCGCTTGCGCACGTGCTGGCGCAGTTCTTCGGCGAGGGCAGGTTCGGCGCGGTACTGCGAGCTCAACACAACGAAGGCTTTGACCAGTTCGGTGCGTTCAGGGTCGGGTTTGCCAACCACTGCCGCCTCGACCACCGCCGGGTGCTCGATCAGCGCACTTTCGACATCAAACGGACCGACCCGGTAGCCAGAAGTTGTGATCACATCGTCACTGCGCCCGACAAAACTGATGCTGCCGTCCGGGTTCCACTCCACGGTATCGCCGCTCAGGTAGTAGTTGCCGACGAAGGCTTTGGTGGGTGCGCCTTCGTAACCGGCGAACCAGCACATCGGCGACTGGGTGCGGTCGATGGCCAGGATGCCCGGCTGCCCTACGCCCAGCTCCTGGTACTCCTCGTCCAGCACCACGATACGGTGACCAGGAGAGGTGAAACCCGCCGCCCCCATGTGGATCGGGTGCTCCAGGCCATGGTGATTGCACAAAACCATGCCCAATTCGGTCTGGCCGTAATGGTCGTGGATGACCACGCCGAGGTTGTCGGCAAACCAGCGGATCACTTCTGGATTCAGCGGCTCACCGGCACTGCTGACGATGCGCAGCTTGCCCTTGATCGAACGGGCGAACTCGTCGCCGCCTGCGATCAGCAAACGGTAGGCAGTTGGAGAACCGGTGAGGTTGGTGATGCCGTATTTATTGATGACCCGGCAGGTACTTTCGAGGGTGAAGGGGCCATCGTAAAAGGTGATCGGGTGCCCCATCGACATCGGACCGGTGACACCGAAATAGATGCCATAGGCCCAACCCGGATCGGCAACGTTCCAGAACGCGTCCTCGGGACGCAGGTCCACCGCGTCGCGGGTGTAACTCTGGAAGGCAACGATGGCCTTGAGCGGCACGGACAGCGCTTTCGAGGGACCCGTGGTGCCCGAGGTGAACATCAGCAGGAACGGGTCTTCGCCAGTCAGCATGACCGGTTCGCAGTCGTTGGAGTAGTTGGCCAGTTCGGCCCAGAAACTGAAATCGCCCCGCACGATGCCCTGGCCTTTCGGGCCGCCGACGGTAACGGTCGTCGGGCAGTCGATGACTTCACTGAGTTTGGGGCGATTGATGGCGTCGGTGACGACGACTTTTGCGCCAGAGCTGCCGAGCCGGTGCTCGATGGCTTTAGGACCGAAGGCGGTGAAGAGAGGCTGATAGACCGCACCGATGCGCCAGGTGGCGAACACGGTGATCAACAATTCGATGTTGCGCGGCAACAGACCGGCGACCTTGTCGCCCTTCTGCACCCCTTGGGCCAGCAGGAAATTGGCGAACCGTGCGGCTTTGTCCTGCAGGTCGCTGAAGGTGTAGGTGGCGCTGGCCCCATCGCGTCCCTCCCAGAACAATGCAATGCGCCCCGGCAACGCATGCCGGTCGCAGCATTCGATGCAGGCATTAACGGCCGTCAGGTCGCCTGCGAGTGCAGCGTCAACGGTGTCCTGATAATTGAACTGTGAAGTGGCAGACAAGTAATCGCGCATTGCCAGAATCCCTCGTATTGTTATTAGGTTGGGGGGGAACCGTAATCAACAGGGAAATCTTCGCTCTGCGCGGTGCGCGGGACAATGGTCAAAGTTATCAAGTTGCGTGACTGGTTTGGCCAAGACTCAAGGGCTGGTGTCTCGGGGCTGACCTTCCTATCACTTCGGGATCAGTCAGCCTCGTTAAGAATCAAACTCCGATAATGCCCGGGATTGGACCCCGACCACTTGCGAAATGCCTTGTAGAACGAGCTGGCATCGGCAAACCCCAGACGCGCGGCGATCTCGGCGAAGCTGATGCTCGGCTCTGCCAGCCAGATGATGGCCAATTCCTTTCGCACACTGTCCTTGAGCCCTTGATAAGTCTGCCCTTCCTCCGCCAGACGCCGCCGCAATGTCGACGCCGACATGCACAACTGCTGCGCCAGCAGGTCGGTTTCCGGCCAATGTTGCGCCGACAGTTGCCGTAAATCATGCTTGATCCGGCTCGCCAGGCTTTGCGGATCACGGTACTTCACCAGGATATTGGCCGGCGCATGGGCAAGGAAACGCTTGAGCTCTTCAGGGCTGCGCTTGATCGGCAAATCCAGGCATTCGGCGGAGAAAATCATGCGGGTGCGTGCTCGGTTGAACCGCAGATTCTCGGAGAACATCACCTGATAGTCACCGCAAAAGTCCGGCTCAGGGCAACGCAGCTCGATGGCCAGAATCGGAATGCGTCGCCCGGCCAGCCAGCAGGCGACCCCATGAACGATCATCCAGTAGGTGAAATAAGTGAAGGCTCGGCGCGGGTCCTGTTCGTCCTCGACCAAGACAATTTCCGCCAGACTTTGCTGACGCACCAACTGCGCCGGCAAGTGCTCCAGCATTAACGACAGGAAACCCAGCCCGGAGGTCAGCCCTGCCGCCAGACTCGGCTGGACCATGGCGCAGCGACACAAAAACTCCAGACTGCCGGATTTGAGCTTGCGCGGGTCCATGCCGAAAAACTCGTCATCACCACGCCGGGCCAGCAAACGCCACAACCGCGCATAAGACGTGGCCGGGACCCGGGCGCTGGTGGTCTCCAGCAACGCCGGATCGATACCGACCTTATTCAACACCTCATCGGTCGCGGCGCCTGAGGCGCAACTTTGCAACAGTGCTTCGCGCACCAGTTGAATGGAAATGGTGTCTTTTTCCGACATGGAGTGAGGCGAACCGTATTGTGTGTTTGAGTCGCCGCATCTTAGCGCAGCTGCCTGAGAAACGCCGTTGATCTGCTGTTGATCTTGATCTGATTACCCCATTGGGTAAGAGCGAAACCCATAACGGCCGTTACCGCAGGAACGATATGTACACCAGCAAGAGTCTCACCGCCGATCAGGCCGTCATCGCGAGCAGGCTCACTCCTACAGGTTGATCTGGGTGTATCTGGGAGATATGAGTCGGCTTTGAGGCCGTCATCGCGAGCAAGCTCGGCTCCCACAGGGGGAACGCGTGTGCTTCGAAAGTCAGGTCGGCTGTCAGGCCGCCTCGCTTTGGCTTTTGATCTGCTTTTGATCTGCTGTTGATCTTGATCTTCTTGCCCCATGGGAAGGCCGAGCGCAGGTTCTGCGCAGTGGGCAACCCGGCATGGATGCCGGGTTAGCCGCGCACGGCCATGGATGACCGATCGCGGCGGGCCCACGGAGCAGGGCCGGAGTGAGGGTATGCCGAGCTCAGGCGAGGCACCGTACGAAAGGGGCAAGAGCGTTTGGTTACTTGGCGCTCTTCCAAGTGACTCGCTGTAAGAGCGAAACCAATAGCAGCCGTGACCGCAGGAATGGATATGTACACCAGCAAAAATCTCACCGCCGACCAGGTCGCCATCGCCGGCAGGCCAGCTCCTACAGTTTGATCGCGTACTTCAGGGGAATGCTCATCGGCTATGAAGCCGACATCGCGAGCAAGCTTTGCTCCTACAGGCGGGAGGCGTTATCTCGAGGTCGTTCAGGCTGTGTTCAGGTTAATGTCAACGCTTACCATATGCGAATGAGTGTCATTATGTTACAACTTAGCACCCTATCTAATTCGATCCGGTGCTGAATGCTTGTTCCATTTTTGATCATGCTGCGCGAAGGCATTGAAGCTGCACTGATCGTTGGCATCATCGCCAGCTACCTCAAACAGACCGGACGTGGTCAATGGATGCCCGCCGTCTGGATCGGCGTCTTCCTGGCTGCCGCGCTGGCCCTGTTGGTGGGTGGCGGCCTGGAACTGGTCAGCGCCGAATTCCCGCAAAAACAACAGGAACTGTTCGAAGGCGTGGTCGGGCTGGTCGCGGTCGGCATCCTCAGTTCCATGGTGTTCTGGATGCGCAAAGTCGCCCGGTCGATCAAGCTTTCGCTGCATGCTTCCCTCGATCAGGCGCTGACCGGTTCCAAACATCAGGTCACCGCCCTGATCGCCATGGTGTTTTTCGCCGTGGCCCGCGAAGGCCTCGAGACCGTGTTCTTCCTGCTCGCCGTCTTCCAGCAAAGCGAAGGCCCGGCAGCACCGATCGGTGCCCTGCTCGGCCTGATCCTGGCGATCATCGTTGGCTTCCTGATCTACACCGGCAGCATGCGCCTGAACCTCGGCGCATTTTTCCGCTGGACCGGGCTGTTCATCCTGGTGGTGGCTGCCGGCATTCTCGCCAACTCGGTACAGGCGCTTCATGAGGCCGGCGTGTGGAACCACCTGCAAACCGTACTGTTCGACTTCAGCGCCACGCTGCCCATGGACGGCCCCTTGGGCTCGGTGCTGGCCGGCATGTTCGGCTATCAGGACGCACCCACCGTCAGCACCCTCGGGGCTTATCTGATGTATCTGGTGGTGGCGCTGGTGATGTTTTTCCTGCCGGCATCGCCCCCTGCAAAGCAACCCCATTCAGTTTCCAGCCAGTAAGGGCACACATGCCAAACCAAGCCCCTCCCCCGGTTTCTGCTCCCCGCGCGCTGCGCTGGGCGGTGGCCGGTTCCATCGTGGTGATGATCGCCGCCGGTGGTCTGTTCTATTACGCCTCGCAGATGGCGGCGGCCAAGCGCCAGACCAACCATAACGAAGTGCTGATCACCATTCACCCGCACAGCTGCGAGCCGAACGCCCTGACGGTTCCGGCCGGCCGCGCGAGCTTCCGCATCGTCAATCGTTCGGATAGAGCGGTGGAATGGGAAATCCTCGACGGTGTGCTGGTGGTCGAAGAACGGGAAAACATCGCACCGGGCCTGAGCCAGGTGATCAACGCCAACCTCATGCCCGGCGATTACGCGATCACCTGCGGTTTGTTGAGCAACCCTCGCGGCACGTTGCACGTCACCCCCACCGCGGCTTCCGACGCCGCGTCCAAGGCAAAACCGTCGCTGGTCGCCTTCGTCGGGCCATTGTCGGAGTTTCGGGTTTACCTGAGCAGTCAGGGCACGGCGCTGATCAAAGCCGTCACCGCGCTGGAACAGGCCATCGAAGCCGGCGATCTGGCTCAGGCGCAAGCCTTGTATGCGCCGGCCCGCGCCGCGTATCAACGCCTTGCACCGGCGTCCCAGCGACTGGCAGAACTGGACAACGCGATCAATGCCCGTGCCGATTACTTCGAAAAACGCGAACAGGATCCAGGGTTCACAGGTTTCCACCGCATCGAGTACGCGCTGTTCCAACAACGCAACCTCGACGGCCTGGCGCCTGTCGCTCAGCGTTTGATCGCCGACGTGACCACGCTCAAACAACAGCTGCTTGCGCAATCACTGCCGCCGGAACAACTGGTGAGCATCGTCATCCGCACCCTCAACAGCCTCGCCGACGTGCGTGCCAGCAGCGGTGAAGAAGAACGCTACAGCCACACTGACCTGAACGGTTTCGCCGCCAACCTGGAAGTGACGCACAAGGTCGTCGACCTGCTGCGACCGCTGCTCACCAAGTCCGCCGCCGACCTGCTGCCCAAGATCGACAGCGCCCTCGCTGCACTCGACGCAGACCTGAACGGCATGAAGACCAAGGATGGCTACGCGAGCTACGACAGCGTGAGCGCCGAGCAGCGCAAACAAATCGCCGACAAGGCCAAGGTCCTGGCCGATGCACTCGACGGAATCGATCCCGCCCTTGGCCTCTCCGGCCTGTAAGCAGAAGACTCAAACCGATGAACGATTCAGAGCAATTCAACCTTCAGCGCCGCCGGGTGCTGATGGGCATGGGCGCCGCCGGTGTGGCACTGGCCGGCTCGGCGTTGACCTGCCCGGCCATGGCCGCCAGCCCCGCCCAAGTCACTGAAGCCCCCAGCAGCGAGAAGACCGAGGACCGCCACCCGTTCCACGGCAAGTACCAGAGCGGCATCGTTACCCCGCGCCCGGCCAGCGGGATGCTGGCGTCGTTCGACGTCCTGGCCAGCGATCGTGAAGACCTTGAACGGTTATTTCGCACACTCAATGAGCGGATCGCGTTCCTGACAAAGGGTGGCCCGGTCGAGCAGATCGACCCGAAACTTCCGCCCGTGGATTCAGGGATTCTTGGCCCGGTGGTGGCCCCGGACAACCTGACCATCACCGTATCGGTCGGCGAGTCGCTGTTCGACGAACGCTTCGGCCTCACAGGCGCCAAGCCCAAGCGGCTGATCCGCATGGTCGGCTTTCCCAATGATGCGCTGGAGGCAGATTGCTGCCACGGCGACCTGAGTCTGCAGTTCTGTTCCAACACCACCGACACCAACATCCATGCCCTGCGCGACATCGTGAAAAACTTGCCGGACTTGTTGTTGGTGCGCTGGAAACAGGAAGGCAGCGTGCCGCCCCAAGCCCCTGCGAAACCGGGTATGCCGGCGCAGAGCGCGCGCAATTTCCTGGGCTTTCGCGACGGTTCAGCCAACCCTGACTCCAACGACGCCAGGGCCATGGACACCCTCGTGTGGGTACAGCCAGGCAGCGACGAGCCCGCCTGGGCGGCGAACGGCAGCTATCAAGCCGTGCGCATCATCCGCAACTTCGTCGAGCGCTGGGATCGCACCCCGCTGCAGGAACAGGAAAGCATCCTCGGCCGAATCAAAAGCACTGGCGCCCCCATGGGCGGCGAGCATGAAACCCAAACACCGGACTACAGCAAGGATCCGGAAGGCAAACTGACCAGGCTCGACGCGCACATTCGCCTGGCCAACCCGCGCACCACCGCCACGGCGGGCAACCTGATCCTGCGCCGACCGTTCAACTACTCGAACGGCGTGAACAAGAACGGCCAGCTCGACATGGGGCTGCTGTTCATCTGCTACCAGGCCGATCTCGAAAAAGGCTTCATTACCGTCCAGACCCGACTCAACGGCGAGCCGCTGGAGGAATACCTGAAACCGGTCGGTGGTGGGTACTTCTTCACCCTGCCCGGCGTCACGGGTGACCAGGACTACATCGGTCGCACCTTGCTAAAAGCCACACAACCTACCGCTACGGCCTAACAACCCTCCACACGGAACCGTCCCATGAAAAAGTCGCCCCTCGCTTTACTGCTGACACTTGGCTTGCTCAACACTCCGCTTTCAGCATTCGCGGCGACGGCGCCGATGGACCTGGTGGGGCCGGTGTCGGATTACAAAATCTACGTCACCGAGCAACTGGACGAACTGGCCAGCCACACTCAGCAGTTCACTGACGCGGTGAAAAAAGGTGATCTGGACACGGCGAAAAAACTCTATGCGCCGACCCGGGTTTTCTATGAGTCGATCGAACCGATTGCCGAGCTGTTCAGCGACCTGGACGCGTCCATTGACTCCCGTGTCGACGACCACGAAAAAGGCGTGAAAGCCGAAGATTTCACCGGCTTCCACCGTATCGAATACTCCTTGTTTTCGCAGAACAGCACCCAAGGACTGACTGAACTGGCTGACGGCCTGAACAAGGACGTCAAGGACCTGCAAACCCGCGTCGCCGGCCTGACCTTCCCGCCTGAGAAGGTGGTGGGTGGTGCGGCGGCGCTGCTGGAAGAAGTTGCGGCGACCAAGATTTCCGGAGAGGAGGATCGCTACAGCCACACCGACCTGTATGACTTCCAGGGCAACGTCGACGGCGCGAAGAAAATCGTTGACCTGTTCCGTCCGCAAATCGCCAAACAGGACGCCGCATTCATCGCCAAGGTCGACAAAAACTTCGCAACCGTGGACAAGATCCTGGCCAAGTACAAAACCGGGGACGGTGGCTTTGAAACCTACGACAAAGTGAAAGAAAACGACCGCAAGGCGCTGGTCGGGCCGGTGAATACACTGGCTGAAGATCTGTCGATGCTGCGTGGGAAGCTGGGTTTGAATTAAGCGGTTGCATTGACCGCGTGGGCACTGTCGCGAGATGAATCGCGACAGTGCCCACGCGTATTCCGCAAAGGTCGAACGCGCTAAAGAATCCGATACAACAATCGTTCGATTCGCACACGGCTGACGCGCTTGAGAAACTTGGCCACCGCTGCCGGATACTCCAGAAGCGTTTCCAGATCCTGATAACGCTCGATACGCGTAGTGTGCTGAAAGATCTGCCCCAGCTCTTCGCGGCGCGGTTCTAAAAGCTCACCCTTCGGATCATCAATCAACAAAGCGTTTTCCAGATCCAGTCGGAACGCCCGTGGGTTCAGGTTATTGCCCGTCAGCAGGGTGTAACGCTGATCGATCCACATGCCTTTCAGGTGGTAGGTATTGTCGCCTTCCTTCCACAGATGCAGGTTCAACTGTCCGCTATCGATCGTGCGCTGATGACGCTTGGCGAACCTGCGCAGGCTGATTTCGTACAGGTACGGCAGCGCCGCAATCACTCTGAACGGCTCGCTGGGCGGAATGTAGAAATCGTTGGCAGTCTTGTCCCCGACGACGATGTCGATTTTCACGCCCCGCCCCAGTGCCCGGTTGATCTCGCGCGTCACGGCCAGCGGCAGGTTGAAGTAAGGCGTGCAGATCGTCAGTTGATGTTGAGCGCTAGCGATCAGCTCGCAGATCACCCGGCTAAGCGGGTTGTTTTTGCCGACGCCAAGCAACGGGCTGACCGACAATCCGCCCTTCTCAAGCGTTCCCGCCGTGGTGTCGTAGGCCGCGTGCTTGAGGCGGCTGCGCAGGTCACCGATATCGTTGCGCAGACTGCGGGTGGTCGGCAGGTTGGGCAAATCGAGTCGGTTGACGGCTTTGGACGCGATAAGACCATGCTGAATCAGGTGCTGCATGGAATCGGCCAGAGCGCGGTTGTGCAGCAGGTGGTAACGGTCGTAGCGGTACTTGTCGAACTTGTGCAGATAGACGTTGTTCAGGCTCGCGCCGCTGTAGATCACGCAATCATCGATCACAAAGCCTTTCAAGTGCAGCACGCCAAACAGTTCACGACTCTGCACCGGAACGCCATACACCGGGACTTCACTGGCGTGAGTCCGGGTCATGTCCTGATACCAGGCCGAATTGCCCGGCTGCTTGCCGGCACCGATCAAGCCGCGTTGGGCGCGCAGCCAGTCAACCACCACCACGACGTCCAGTTCAGGACGTGCCAGTTTGGCTGCGTGCAAGGCATCGAAGATTTCCTGACCGGCTTCATCCTGTTGCAGGTACAGCGCAACGATGTAGATGCGCTGGGTTGCACTGGCGATTTTTTCCAGCAGGCAACGACGAAATTCGGCTGCACCGGAAAGGATGGTGACGGCATCGGCGGTCAGCGGAAAACTGCGCAATTTAGGCAGCAGAGGGCGTTTGAAAAGCGACGGCATAGGGCTCGCAAAAGGTCGAATCCGAAGAACCCGAGAGCTTACACCATGGATCGGTTGGGGTCTTGTCAGCGTCTGTAAAGACCCCTTCGCGAGCAGAGTCGAGATGCGTGTCCCCTGTGAGAGCGAGCCTGCGCGCGATGACTGTGTGCGCTGCACCACACATCCCGCTTGATAAAGGAGAACGATCGTTCTACTGTAATCACATGAACGAAATCACTAACAACGCTACTCGCGACATCATTCTGGATGTCACCGAGAAATTGATCTACAAAAGTGGTATCGCTGCCACCGGGATGGATCTTCTGGTGAAAACCGCCGGTGTCTCCAGAAAAAGTATCTACCGCTACTTCGCCAACAAGGAGGAGCTGACCGTCGCGGCTTTACGACGGCGTGACCTGCGCTGGATGCGCTGGTACACCAGCGAGGTCGGTAAGGCTGATACCCCGGCCGATCGCCTGCTCAACCTGTTTACTGTGCTCAACGCGTGGTTTGCCAGCGAAGGCTTTCGCGGTTGTGCCTTCATCAACACCAGTGGCGAAACGGGCGACCCGCAGGATCCGGTGCGCCTGCTGGCCAAGGAGCACAAACAGAAGCTGCTCGATTACGTGTGCGAGCTCTGCACCGAATTTGGCGCTGACGACCCGCAGACGCTGGCCAGGCAACTGCTGATCCTGATCGACGGTGCCATCACCGTCGCGCTGGTCATGGGCGATCACAGTGCTGCCGATAACGCGCAGTGCGTGGCGCGCAAGTTATTGGACCTGTAACCCTTAATTCAAATGCAACAACCGCCTGTACGTTAATTCGAGAGGAGACGTTATATGTCAAACCCTGAAGTTCGTCCGCCATTGCCACCCTTCACCCGGGAATCGGCCATCGAGAAAGTACGCCTGGCCGAGGATGGCTGGAACTCCCGTGATCCGGCGCGCGTCTCGCTCGCCTATACCCTGGACACCCAATGGCGAAACCGCGCGGAGTTTGCTCATAACCGTGAAGAAGCCAAGGCATTCCTCACGCGCAAATGGGCCAAGGAACTGGATTACCGTCTGATCAAGGAACTCTGGGCGTTCACCGGTAACCGGATCGCCGTGCGCTATGCCTATGAATGGCACGATGATTCGGGTAACTGGTTTCGCTCCTACGGCAATGAAAACTGGGAGTTTGACGAGAACGGCCTGATGGCTAATCGGTTTGCCTGCATCAACGACCTGCCGATCAAGGAAAGCGAGCGCAAGTTCCATTGGCCACTGGGGCGACGGCCGGATGATCATCCAGGGCTTTCTGACCTGGGGCTGTGATTTCTACCCCGATCCTCCGGTAACTCCTGAAGGGATCGCGTTTACCGATGACGTCGAACATCCAACCGAACTCCAGTCAAAAGGCCAAGGTCAACCCTTTGATTCTTTCGCCTTGAGACTGGAGATTCATGATGATCGACTATCCAAAACCACCGTTCGCCAAACAGAGCCAACCGGTACCGGGTTCACAAAAAAAGATGGAGCCCTACCCGGACTGTGGCGAGCAAAGCTACAAAGGGTCTGGTCGACTCGACGGCAAAATTGCCCTCATCACCGGCGCTGACAGCGGAATCGGCCGGGCCGTGGCGATTGCGTTTGCCCGTGAAGGCGCAGATGTCGTCGTTGCTTATCTCAACGAGCATGAAGACGCGCGGGAAACGGCTCGCTGGGTTGAACAGGCTGGCCGGCAATGCTTGTTATTGCCCGGTGATCTGGCGCAAAAAGCCCAGTGCCAGGCCCTGGTCGATAAAACCGTCGAACGCTTTGGGCGTATCGATGTGCTGGTCAACAACGCGGCCTTCCAGATGACCCATGAAAACTTCGAAGACATCCCGGATGAAGAATGGGTCATGACTTTCGACGTCAACATCACCGCCATTTTCCGGATTTGCCAGGCGGCCCTGAAACACATGAAACCTGGCAGCTCCATCATCAACACCAGCTCCATCAACTCGGACATGCCCAAACCCACCCTGCTCGCTTACGCCACCACAAAAGGCGCCATTGCCAACTTCACCGGTGGCCTGGCGCAGATGCTCGGACCGAAAAACATCCGGGTGAACTGCGTGGCGCCCGGGCCGATCTGGACTCCGTTGATCGTCTCCACGATGCCTGATGAGGAAGTGCAGAATTTCGGCTCGCAAACACCCCTCGGACGGCCGGGGCAGCCGGTGGAAGTCGCGCCGATCTATGTGCTGCTCGCGTCGGACGAAGCCAGTTACATCACCGGACAACGGTATGGCGTGACGGGAGGCAAGCCAATGCTGTAAGGACAGCGAGGGGTGATGTCGAAAACCATGCAAAAAAATGAACCCCTCACAAAAAACCGACCTCCAAAACGATAGGCCCCAGTGGCGGGCCTTCCGTTATCTGGAGGTCGTCATGTCCGCACCTATCATCAAACTCTTCACCCAACCCAACTTCGCGTGGACGGATATTCGCAGGGAAGAGGAAGCACACCCTCGTCATTATCTGGCTCACTTGTTGTTGCTCGCCCTGATTCCCGCCGTGTGCCTGTTTATCGGGACGACCTACGTCGGCTGGAGCCTGGCTGAAAATGAAACGGTCAAGCTCAGTACCAGCAGCGCATTGCAGCTGTGTGTGCTGCTCTACCTGACCATTCTCGCGGGTGTGGCTGTGATGGGGCTGTTCATCCGGTGGATGTCCCGCACCTTCGAGTCACGGCCTACCATCAATCAGTGCATCGGTTTCGCCGCGTACACCGCGACCCCATTCTTCCTCGCCGGATTCGCCGGGCTTTATCCGAGCCGCTGGCTGGCGGTGCTTGTCCTGGGGGCTGCCTCGGTCTATTCGACATTTTTGCTGTTTGTCGGTTTGCCCACGTTCATGCACGAGCGCAAGGAACAAGGTCTGCTGAACTCGGCCTGCGTCTGGGGCGTAGGACTGCTGGTGCTGGTGACGATTCTGGTGGAAATGATCCTGGTCTGGTTCAACGTCCTGACCCCTGAATACCTGCGCGCGACCGTCGGTTGATTATCACGCCCTGCCCTGTTGCCACCCATTTGGCGAGTACCAAGACATGAGTTTCATCATATGGGTGGCAGTGCTGGGAGCGGTACTGCTGACACTGGCACTGACATCGTCGTACCTGCGATGGATGCCCGTGACCACTTCAGCCGTGTGCCTGGTGCTGGGCATCGCCATCGGACCCGCGGGGTTCGGTCTATTGAAACTCGACCTGGATGACGCCTCCGTCTGGATGGAGCATCTGACCGAAGTCGCTGTGCTGTTTTCGCTGTTCGTCTGCGGTTTGAAACTGCGCGCTCCCCTTAAAGCGAAGAAATGGCGGATTGCTTTTGGCTTGGCGGGACCTGTCATGGTGCTGACAATTGCGGGGGTCAGCCTGCTTTTGCATTTCGGGTTCGAGCTGCCTTGGGGCGTATCAGTGTTGATTGGCTCGATCCTGGCGCCGACCGACCCCGTGCTCGCCGCGCTGGTATCGGTCAACGATGCCCGTGATGACGACAGTGTCCGGTTCGGGCTCTCCGGCGAAGCGGGCCTCAATGACGGGATTGCGTTTCCTTTCGTGATCCTGGGGCTGGTCTTGTTGTTGCACGATGACAACCCGGGCTGGTTAGGGGATTGGGCGCTTTATCGACTGCTTTGGGCTGTCCCTGCGGGTTTGTTGATTGGCTATTGGATGGGTCGCGGGATTGGTCTGTTGACCCTTTCGCTGCGGATAAAAAATGAAGACAGCACCCTGTCGCCCAACGATTACCTGGCCCTCGCGTTGATCGCCCTGGCGTATGTCGGGGCCGAGTCGGTTCATGCTTACGGCTTCTTGTCCGTGTTTGCAGCCGGGCTCGGTCTGCGCCAGGCAGAGGTCAAATCCACGGGCGACGCCCCGGTACCCGCCGAGCATCTTGTACAGCCAGTTGTCGGCCATCAGAACGTCGACCCGCAGCATGCCGTTCACGGCGACACCGACAAGCTTGAAGATTCCCAGGTGGCAGCCGGCATCATGATGGGCGACATGCTTGCTTTTGGCGGTCTGGTCGAACGGGCGATGGAAGTGTTTCTGGTGACGCTGCTGGGTGTAGTACTCATCGCCCATTGGGACTGGCGGGCGCTGCCTGTCGGTGCAGCGTTGTTCTTTCTGATCCGGCCACTGAGTGTGGCAGCCATGCCCTGGGGTGGATTGCTTGAAGGACGGCAACGACTGTTGATCGGCTGGTTCGGCATTCGCGGCATCGGCAGTCTGTACTACCTGTTTTATGCGTTGAACCACGGGCTGGATCAGTCAGTAGCGACGCTTTGTGCCAACCTCACCCTGTCGGTGGTGGCGTTGAGCATTCTGGTGCATGGCATCAGTACCCAACCGATCCTGGCGCGTTATGAACGGCGCAAGCAACGAAAAAACTGATTTTTCGCACTCGCTTTGACGGAGTTGATTATCGAAATTTGGCGATCATAAATTTGAAATCCTTTTGTATTGCCGGTGCCTATTAATCAACCTCCTCCGACTTTAAGGTGCCGGTCATGATTCACTATTCCACTCGCGATGAACTCAAAGCCTGTCGCGAATTCGCCCTGCAACGTAATCGTCAGATGTTTGAAGAAGCTGAAACAATGAATCAGTGTGCCTTCGCATTGCTTGAAGGCAGTGAGCTGGATGGGGAGCAGTTTGACCGCTATCAGGCGATGCGCAGGAAGGCTGATGTCAAATTCGCGGAAGCTATCGAGCATCTGCGGGTGCTCAATGAGGATTTTCCACAGGTGCCGCAGCCGGGACCTGTAGGAGCAAAGCTTGCTCGCGATGACGGTATGAGAGCAGGCGTGTAAATCGGCAAATACACCTGAAGTAAATGGTCGTCTGGGCGGCATCGTTGGAACGCCGCCCAGACCAAGCTTTGCTCGTACAAGGGGAGTTGCTACATCACGGGTACCGCTTCAGTTTCAAATGTCTCAGCCAATGGCACATCGCTGGAACCTGGCGTCAGAATGACCTTGCGGCACTCCTCCTGTTTTTTATCGAAAATCTTGTACCCCTCAGCCGCCTGTTCCAGGGACATCCTGTGGGTGACGATGGCTTCCGGTTGCAAACGCCCCGTTTCGATGTACCCAAGCAACTCCGGTAAATACCGCTGGACGTGCGTCTGGCCCATTTTGAACGTGAGGCCTTTGTCAAAGGCGTCCCCAAACAGGAAGCCATGGATGAAACCGGTATAGACGCCCGGCACACTGACCACCCCTCCCCGGCGCACTGCCGCAATGCATTGACGTAACGCCTTGCCGCTCCCGCCTTCCATTTTCAAGGTCGCAAGCACCGTTTCTGTGGTGCTGCCCTTGGCTTCGAATCCAACCGCATCGATGACCGCGTCAACGCCACGGCTGCCCGCGGTCTGACGAATGATCGTGTCGGCCGGGTCATCGTCGTCATCGAAGTTGATCGGAATCACCCCGTAAGCACTTTGCGCATAAGCCAGCCGATAGTTGTGGTGATCAACCATGAAGATCTGCTCGGCGCCGAGCATTCTCGCGCACGCGGCACTCAACAACCCCACCGGCCCGGCGCCAAAAATGGCGACACTGGAACCCTGCACGATATTGGCGTTGATCACCGCCTGCCACGCCGTCGGCAAGATGTCCGAGAGGAACAGCACTTTCTCGTCGGCCAGCAACCCCGGGACCTTGAAAGGCCCGGTGTTGGCTTTGGGGACGCGGACAAGCTCGGCCTGTCCGCCCGGAATGCCGCCATACAGCCGACTGAAACCGAACAAGGCTGCCGGTGGCGGGATGACTTTTTTATTCAGGCTGCCGCCTGGCCCTTCATTGGTGGTTTCACAGCAGGCGAATAACTCTTGCTGACAAAAGAAACAGTCACCACAGGCGATCACAAAGGGGATCACTACACGATCACCGCGCTGCACGGCAGTCACGGCGGCCCCCGTTTCTTCAACGATGCCCATGAACTCATGACCAAAGATATCGCCATGCTCAACCGTTGGGATCTTGCCTCGATACAAGTGCAGGTCAGACCCGCAAATAGCCGTCGCCGTGACCCGCAAGATGATGTCGTCAGCGGCTTCGATAGTGGGATCGGGGACGGTTTCAACCCTGACATCATGGGCACCGTGATAAGTCATTGCTCGCATGGCTGCATCCTCGCTGGTCATTATTAAAGACACCGGGTGTCTGTATTAAGGGAGCGACCGGAAGCCGTGAGTTCAGTCAGGTGGCGGTTGATTCTGATCGGCGGTCAGCCTGTAAATCTCCGCCGATATGTGTGAGTTCTGCCTGCACTGCGAACTGCATGAAGAATATTGACCACTCATGCAGGCTGCATGAATCCAAATCTTTTGAATCATGTTTAACCTATTGTTTTTGTTATTAATTATCCACTCGTCAAAATCGGCACGACAAATGCTCAAGGACTACGAGCGACCTTCGGCATCGAAACCGTAAGCGCCTAACCCGTGACTATTTGAGAGAACCGACCATGAACGCCATCGACCTGTTGAAAGCCGACCATGAACGCGTGAAAGGCATCCTGACCCAACTGAGTGAGTCCACCGAACGTGGGGTTAAAAAACGCACCGAGCTGATTGCCAAGCTGGAAATGGAAATCACCATCCATACCCGACTGGAAGAAGAAGTACTGTATCCCGCCTATAAAAAGGCCGGCGGCAAAGAGCAGGAAATCATGTACTACGAAGCCAAGGAAGAACACCGCACCGTCGACTCGCTGGTGCTGCCGGATCTCAAGGTCACCGACCCCTCCACACCGGAATTTGCCGGTCGGGTGAAAGTGGTAAAGGAGCTGCTGGAGCATCACATCGAAGAGGAAGAAACCGAGATGTTTCCTCAGGCGAAAAAGTTGCTGGGTAAAGCTGAGCTGGAAGAGTTGGGCGCACAGATGGAAGCGCTGAAGGCGCAGTACAAGAAGGAAATGAGTGCGGGGAACCTGGCGGCTTGATTGACCTGAGGTATCAGGCCAGCGCCTGCTTCGCAGTCGGACGCAGCCTTCGGCAGCTGCTACAAGGTCAGTGTGAAATCGCGCCCCCTGTAGCAGCTGGCGCAGCCTGCGTTGGGGGCGAAGCCCCCCGGGATTTAACACCGACACCGCATCGAAAAACCATCCTGATAAAATCCGGGTTATTCACCCGCCCGGATTCGTCACCTGAATGAAAACGGCATAGGCCCCCAGCAGTACCCAGAATGTCGCGAAGATCCAGGGAGTCCGCACCGAAAACAGCAACGATTTTCGGTACCCCTTGTGTGACGATTCCATTTCGCTGAACAACGGCGATTCATCGTATGCCAACCCCATCAACGGTTCACTGCGCAGCAACTCACTCTGTTTGAAATGCCAGTGATCAATGATGTCGTACGCCGCACGAATGCCTGGCCAGGCGTTCAGTGAACTCAGTAGCCCCAACAGCGCCAGGAAGGGGGGAACGACCAGTGTGAACAGCTTTCCCCATTCCGGATTCAGATTGGCCATGCAAGACGCAAAGGCGATCACCAGGAACGATTGAGCCGCCAGGTAGGCATCAGTGCGGTTGGCCAGGATGCTGGTTTCGTACTGGATCTCCCGGCGGTAGAAATCAAGGCGCTCTTTGGGAGAACCAAACATCTTGGCGTTGTGTTCGGTCAGGGCTTCTTCAGGCGTGGCTTCAGTCAGTATTCTTGGCACGGGCGTCACATCAGGAGGGAAAACAGTTAGAAGAAACGCCACCGGACAAGTTCAGCCCAATATCACTTGAGTGTCGCCGCGATAATGTCCACCAGATTGAGTTGGTTGAAGGGTTTGGACAAGCGCGGAAGGCTGGAAGCGCCCCCCTCCAGGCGTTCGGCATAGCCCGTGGCAAGGATGATCGGCATGCCGGGTTTTTTCATCTGGATAAAGTGCGCCAACTGGGTACCGCTCATATGGGGCATGGCCATGTCGGTGATGACCAGGTCGAAATCCGGCTCACTGCTGATCAACTCCAGCGCCTTCGCACCCGACGCGGCACCGGTAACCTGATGGCCGAGGTCTTCAAGCAGTAAACACGTACTGGTCAGGACCAGGCTGTCATCGTCCACCACCAGGACGCGCAGACGTGCCACCGAAGCCGGCGGCTCTGCATCAACTGCAGGTTGAGTGGCAACGCCACTCGACGCGACGGGTAGCCACAGTTGCGCGCTCGTGCCTTTACCCTTCTCGCTCTTGAGAATGAATCGCCCCCCTAGCTGCTCGATAAAGCCATGGATCATCGACAGTCCCAAGCCAGTCCCTTTACCCAAGCCTTTGGTGGTGAAGAATGGGTCCATCGCTGAAGCGAGCGTCGTTTCATCCATGCCTTCACCGGTGTCACTGACACTCAGACAGACGTAGCGTCCAGCCGCCAGTGCCAGGCTGGACTGCGCACGTACGTCTTCCATCTCGGCGCTGATGACGATTCGGCCCCCGGCAGGCATTGCATCCCGAGCATTGGTGATGAGATTAAGCAATGCCAGTTCAAGCTGATTGACGTCGACCAGCGCCGGTTCCAGCTCATCCGGGAAACGCGTATCCAGCTTCACCGAAGGCCCCAGAGCACTGCGCATCAGCCCCATAATCCCCTGCACCAAGGCTGGAATCTGCACAGGCTCGGTCTTCAGTTCCTGGCGCCTGGCAAAGGCCAGCATGCGTTGGGTCAGCGTTACACCGCGCAGGGCACCTTGAGTGGCGTTGTCCACCAGGCGAGTGATTTTAGGTTCGTTACCCGAGCGTTTGCGGATGATCTCCAGGTTGCCGAGGATCACTGTCAGCAGGTTATTGAAGTCGTGGGCGATGCCGCCACTGAGTTGACCGATGGCCTGCATTTTCTGCGCCTGGAACAAGGCTTCGCGTGTTTGCTCCAGCGTCTGCTGTGCAAGGGTCGCTTCCGTGATGTCCCGGGTAATTTTGGCAAAGCCCAGCAACGTGCCGGTATCTCCCCAAATGGGGTCGACCACCACGTGCGCCATAAACCGCGTACCGTCTTTGCGCACTCGCCAGGCTTTGTTTTCGAATCGCCCCTCGCGCACTGCTGTTTCCAGCGCCCGTTGTGGCTCGCCGGCGGCACGGTCTTCGGGGGTGTAGAACATGGAAAAATGCCGACCAACGACTTCTTCGGGCAGGTAACCCTTGATGCGTTGTGCGCCTGGGTTCCAATTGGTCAGGCGACCATTGGCGTCGAGCATGTAGATCGCGTAGTCGGTGACGCTCTGCACCAGCAGCCGGAACTGTTGCTCACTTTGCTTGAGGACTTCCTCGGCCATTTTTCGATCAGTGAGATCACGGGTGATCTTGGCGAACCCAAGCAGAACACCCGAAGGATCGATAATCGGATCGATCACCACGTGGCACCAGAAACGTGAGCCGTCCTTGCGAACGCGCCACCCCTCTCCCTCGAAACGCCCTTCGCGGATGGCCGTGTCCAACGCCCTCTCAGGCAAACCGGCACGGCGATCATCGTCGGTGTAGAAACGGGAGAAATGTTCACCGAGAATCTCGGCTTCTTCGTAGCCCTTGAAACGCTTGGCACCGGCGTTCCAGCTGGTAATGATGCCCTCGGGATCCAGCATGTAGATCGCATAGTCGATCACGGCATCGATCAACAGGCGAAAACGCTTTTCCGCGATGGCGCCAGCCTTTCTCCGATCCTCGCTCATTCAACCCTCACGTCAATTCTGTTTACAGGAGTATGAGACAAACCGGGAATTTGGGAAGCCACAAAAAACACAATTGGACTTAATGGCTCATCGATACACGTATTTGATGATACAGGCGTACAGGTCGTTGTAGACATGGCCAGGTATTAGCGTGTCATGGGTGGTGGTTTTCAAGAGTGACCAATCCCCGGCCTGATCGACCACCATCGCGGAAGCAATTGCTTGACCTTGCTGTCGCCAAATCGATCATCGATCAGCATGACGACCCCTTGGTCTTGTTGGGTACGAATCACGCGTCCTGCGGCCTGGACGACTTTCTGCACACCGGGATACAGGTAGGTGTAGTCATAACCGGCACCAAAAATGGCGGACATGCGGTGTTTCAGTTGTTCATTCACCGGGTTCAGTTGCGCCAGCCCGAGCGTGGCAATGAACGCGCCGATCAGCCGCGCACCGGGCAGGTCGATCCCTTCGCCAAACGCCCCGCCCAACACCGCAAAGCCGACGCCCTGACTATGCGTGGTGAACTGATCGAGAAAATCCTGGCGCTGCCCTTCTCCCATACCTCGGGATTGCGACCACACAGTGATATGAGGATGTTTTTCAGCGAGCAATTGAGCGACTTGCTGCAGGTAATCGAAGCTGCTGAAAAACGCCAGGTAGTTGCCGGGGCTTTCAATGAATTGCCGGGCTATCAACTCAACGATCGGCTCCAGAGAGGCCTGGCGATGAACGAAACGCGTGGAAATCTGGTTGACGATATGAACCTGCAGCTGATCGGCGTGAAATGGCGATTCCACATCGATCCACACGGTATTCGTCGGCATCCCCAGCAGGTCAGCGTAATAGTGGCGAGGGCTCAAGGTGGCGGAGAACAACACGGTGCTGCGCGCAGCCGTCAACCGCGGGCGAATGAACCCCGCAGGCACCACATTGCGCAGGCACAGCCGGGACAGGTTTCGTTTGCGATCAAGATCGCGCTTGGTGATATCGAACAAAAACTGTTCATCGAACAGCTCCGCCACCCGGCAAAATTGCAGCATGTCGAAATAGAAGTTCTGCAACGCGCTGTCCAGGCCCTGCGGATGATCATTCAGGTAATCGCCGATGCTCGCACTGCAGGAGAACAACGCCTGGAGCATTTTTTCCGGAGCCCTGTCATACGCCTGGTACGCACCGAGTTGCTGATCATGCAGGGCGTTCCACTCGCGGTTGACGCGCTGCAAGGACTTCTTCAACGGCTCAGGCGCGCTTTTTCGCACGCCGTTCAGGGTCGATTGATCCAGCGTGGCGCTGTACATCTGGCGTCCGCGTTCCACGAGGTTGTGAGCTTCATCCACCAGTACGGCAACCCGCCAGTTGTTGGCTTGGGCCAGACCGAACAACAGTGCACTGAAATCGAAGTAATAGTTGTAGTCGGCAACCACAACGTCGGCCCAGCGCGCCATTTCCTGGCTCAGGTAATAAGGGCAGACATCGTGGTTCAGCGCGACTTCACGCAATGCGCTCTGGTTCAACAACGTCAGTTCGCTGGCCGCCTGGCGAGCGGCTGGCAGACGATCATAAAAACCTTTCGCCAGCGGGCAGGAATCTCCGTGACAGGCTTTGTCCGGGTGTTCACATGCCTTGTCGCGAGCGATCATTTCCAGTACGCGCAGCGGCGGTGCATCGACGCTCCCCAGAATCACCTGTGCAGCGTCCAGGGCCAGTTTGCGACCGGGGGTTTTCGCCGTCAGAAAGAAGATCTTGTCCAGTTGCTGCGGTGCCAGCGCCTTGAGCATGGGGAACAGCGTGCCCACTGTCTTGCCAATACCCGTCGGTGCCTGGGCCATCAGACACTGGCCGGTGCTGACGGCCTTGAACACTGATTCGGCAAGGTGCCGTTGGCCTGGACGGAAATCGATGTGGGGAAACGCGACGTTCTGCGCACCCCGATTGCGCGCTTCGCGATGAACCATTTCCTGCTCGGCCCACAGTAGAAACAGCCGGCATTGGTGTTCGAAAAACTGTTGCAGTGTCGCGGCGTCGAAACGCTCGACCAGGCAGGTTTCCTTCTCGCTGACGATGTCGAAATACACCAGCGCCAGATTGATCTGCGCCAGGTGGAGTTTCTGGCACATCAACCAGCCATAAACCTTCGCCTGGGCCCAGTGCAGCAGCCGGTGGTTGGCGGGTTGCCGGGTCAGGTCGCCGCGATAGGTTTTGACTTCCTCCAGGCAGTTTTGCGCAGGATCATAGCCATCCGCCCTGCCCTTGACGCTCAGCGCTTGATACTGGCCCTCAAGCGCCACTTCGCTCTGATAGCCCTCACTACGGCGCGAGGCCACCGTGCGATGGCCGACAATGCCTTCGAGCGCGGTGGGCGACGGGGTGAATCGCAGGTCAAGGTCACCCACTTTGGCGGTGAACTCACATAGCGCCCGCACGGCGACACGGTAGCTCAAGCGCTCTGCTCCGCCCATTGCACATAACAGACGGCAATCGGCATCTGATGCTCGTGACAGAACTCCAGCCAGCGCAGTTGATTGTCTTGCAGACGATCCCCCGGACCTTTGACTTCGATCATGCGGTAGGTTTTGTCCTGCGGCCAGAACTGGATCAGGTCAGGCATGCCGGCACGATTGGCCTTGATATCCATTAACAAGCGATTGAACCAGTGTTTGAGGTGCTCCGCCGGCAGGCAATCGAGTGCCTGATCGAGAAGCTCCTCGCTTAACGCGCCCCAAAACACGAAAGGTGATTGCACCCCCCATTTGGCGGTGTAACGGTCGCGGATGGTCTGGATGTAGCGCCCATTGTCGAGTTCCGCCAGGCAGGCCTGAAACAGATCGGCGCGGCGTGCGTGGAAATCTTCCGCATGCAGGTCAACGGGGCCGCGCTGGAATGGGTGGAAAAACGATCCCGGCAAAGGCGCAAAAATCGCGGGCCAGCACAGCAAGCCGAACAGCGAATTGATCAGGCTGTTTTCGACGTAATGAACCGGCGCGCACGTTTGCGCCAAGTGCGCCAGAACATGGCTCTCCACCGACAGTGACGGGTCGATCCTGGGCAATTGAAGATCCAGACGCAGCATTTGCCGGGCGGGGGCACGCTTCATCGCGGGACCGCCCAGTTTGCGGCGCAACCTGGGGAGCACGCGCAGCAAATGCTGGCGTTCGGCGGCACTCTCGGGGGCGTGTTCGGCGTGGGTGGCGAGCTCCAATGCCAGCTGATATTCAGCACAGCGCTCGAGTACACGAATCAACCGAACGCGTGCGCCGGGGTAGGCACAGTCGCGATAGAGCGAAATGGCGGTAGAAAAGTGCGACATACGCTCGCAGTGTTGACCGATCTGGAACATCAATTTGCCGCGACGTCGTTGCAACCAGGGATTGGGCAGCGTCAGGCTGTTGATCTGCTCAACGATGTCGGCGATGTCTTCGCCCGATTCAAACCGAACCTGGCAGTCGTGGAGGAAGAAACAGGCGTCCACGTCGTCTCGGCTGCGTAAACCTCGAGAGTCGGCGCCAATGTCGACTTTTTCATACGTGAAGATGCCCAGGTCCGCCAATACGAACTCGGACCAGTCCTGATAAAGATTGCCGAAAAACATCAGGCGCAAACGGTCGCACAGGCCCATGATGGTCAGGCTGAACAATCGCTCATTGAGGGCAGCGCACCAGTGGTTGAAGCTTTTGGCTTCGGGAAATTGTTCGGTCAGCGCCGGTAGCCAATCGCTCTTTTTTCCTTTCGGCTGATCAATGGCGACACCAAAGCACTGGAGCACTTCTGACTTGAGCAGCACGTTGAACAACGCGTCGATGGACAGCGGGCACTGCTCATCAATCCAGCCCAATGCCACCAAGGGAACGACGGCGCAACCGATGTCGCCGATTTCGACGTAATGCAGTTTGCTCGCCCTGAAGTGCACCCCTTTGCGCATCACCAATCGGACCAGCAGTGCCCTGGACTCCCGGGGCAACTGGTTAAATTCGTGGATAAAGCGCTGCTCCTCTACACTCAACACATCGGCGTAACGATGCTCAAGCCAATCAAGCACTTGCTTGAAGTTGTTGAGGTAATAGAACGGGTCGTCGAGCGGATTTGCAGTCACGGGAAATAAGGGCCAAGGCGAGGGAGTACTGGTTATGCGTACAGATACCAGTTCCGTCCCTTCCGACGCAATTAGAAAAAGATAAGCGGCGGCAGCGATTTTTCGGGCGCCCGCCGAACTTTTCCTCGTTCCATCGCACCAACCGCGTTACAGGCACAGTCTTTCGGCTGTTTTTTTCGATTATGAGAGGTGGTTATGAACATCAAGACCCTGGGTTTGCCATTAGCAGTAGCTGCCTTCCTGGCCCTCGCCGGTTGCTCGACGGCAACGGTCGTCACCCTGCAGAACGGCACCCAGTATTTGACCAAGGACATGCCGAAAACCAAGACCAAGGATGGCTTCTACGAATTCGAAGACATTTCCGGGTCGAAAGTGAAGGTTCGAGCCGATGAAGTGGCCACGGTTCGCGAGGAAGATTAATAAGTCTTCGCGCGGGGTCTGTGTAGCAGCTGCCGAAGGCTGCGTTGGCTCCGGGGTCGCGCTCGACCGAAGCGGTCGCATTCAGGACGCTTTGATATCTCCCTGAATATCGGGGCCGCTTCGCGCCCCAACGCAGGCTCCGCCAGCTGCTACAGGGTCGTGGTGTAAGCGAGCTCTGTGTAGTAGCTGCCGAAGGCTGCGTTGGCTCCGGGGTCGCGCTCGACCGAAACGGTCGCATTCAAGACGTTTCGAAATCTCCCTGAAAATCGGGGCCGCTTCGCGCCCCAACGCAGGCTGCGCCAGCTGCTACAGGGTCGTGGTGTAAGCGCGCTCTGTGTAGCAGCTGCCGAAAGCTGCGTTGGCTCCGGGGTCGCGCTCGACCGAAGCGGTCGCATTCAGGACGCTTTGATATCTCCCTGAAAATCGGGGCCGCTTCGCGCCCCAACGCAGGCTGCGCCAGCTGCTACAGGGTCGTGGAGTAAGCGAGCTCTGTGTAGCAGCTGCCGAAGGCTGCGTTCGACGGCGAAGCGGTCGCATTCAGGACGCTTTGATATCTCCCTGAAAATCGGGGCCGCTTCGCGCCCCAACGCAGGCTGCGCCAGCTGCTACAGGGTCGTGGTGTAAGCGCGCTCTGTGTAGCAGCTGCCGAAGGCTGCGTTCGACGGCGAAGCGGTCGTGATTGCTATAGCCAGCACGCATCCCACAGCGGGTAATCATGAACGCGTGAAACAAGCTTTGCTCTGATCGGATTCGCAACGACATACCTGGCCAGCGCTTTCACGTCGTCCTCACGTCGAACCGCACGCTCATGGTAGCCCTTCTGCCAAAGGCGTCCTTTTCGGCCTAACGCGCGATTGACGGCGGCGGCGCTGCGCGACTTTACCTGGCACATCAACCCGGCCAAGGTTTGGTCCCGGAGTTGCACCAGACAGTGCATATGATCCGGCATCACAACCCACGTTAAAAAGTCCGCCCATCCCGCTTCTTGTGCCTGACGCAATTGCGAGACAACCAGGCGTCCGACCCGCCAATCAGAGAAAACCGGCTGCCGTTTATCGACGACAGCGGTGATGAGATAGATTCGGCCGGGTTCTGAAAAGCGGCCAGTGCGTAACCGACCCGCATTCAAGCAGTAAGGCATTCCTTGCCCCTCAACTGTGAAAGAGGCTCGGAACTTACCGCGTCCCTGCGCACAAGTTAGCCACGATCAACTACAAAATATGACCCCTCAACTCCCCGTCCGAATCTTGTTCCACACCCGCGTACGGATCCGGTCGATGTTCAACGGCATCGCTTCCAACGCAAACAACTTGCCCATCATTTCCGGACTTGGATAAACCTTGGTGTCGTTTTTGATCGCCGGTTCGATCAGGCTATCGGCTTGCTCGTTGCCGTTTGCGTAATGCACATAGTTGCTGATGCTCGCCATGACGTCCGGGCGCAGCAAGTAGTTCATGAAGGCGTAGCCGGCCTTTTCATCCGGTGCATCGACGGGCATGGCGACCATGTCGAACCAGATCGCGGCGCCTTCCTTGGGAATGTTGTAACCGATCTCGATGCCGTTGTTGGCTTCCTTGGCGCGATTTTCCGCCTGGAGAATGTCGCCGGAGAACCCCACTGCCACGCAGATATCACCGTTGGCGAGGTCGCTGGTGTATTTGGATGAATGGAAATAACTCACATACGGCCGGACTTTCAACAGCAGCGCTTCAGCTTTTTTATAGTCATCAGGGTTCTTGCTGTGGTGCGGCAGGCCCAGGTAGTTAAGGGCAGCAGGCAACAGTTCTGGGCCATTGTCGAGAATCGCCACGCCACACTTCTGCAATTTTTCCATGTTCTCGGGCTTGAAGATCAGGTCCCAGGAGTCCACCGGTGCGTTGTCGCCCAGCACCGCCTTGACCTTGGCGACGTTGTAGCCGATCCCCGTACTTCCCCACAGATACGGGAAGCCGTGTTCATTGCCCGGATCATTGGTTTGCAGGGCCTTGAGCAACACCGGATTGAGGTTTTTCCAGTTCGGCAGCTGATTCTTGTCGAGCTTTTTCAGCGCCCCACCCTGAATTTGCCGCGCCATGAAATGGTTGGAGGGGAACACCACGTCGTAACCGGATTTGCCGGTCATCAACTTGCCATCCAGCGTCTCGTTGCTGTCATACACGTCGTAGGTGAACGCGATGCCGGTTTCTTTCTGGAAGTTCTTCGTGGTATCGGGGGCAATGTAGTCCGACCAGTTGTAGATCTTCACCGTCTCCGCCGCCTGGCTGAGGGTCGCGACGAGTGCAAGGGGCGCCAGGGCCAGTGTCTTTCGCTTCATGAGTCGATTCCTGTAGGGGCTTGTTGTTATTGGCAGGCAATCAAAGGATCAAAAAATCAAAACGTAGGTTTTGCGCACGGTTTCCTGGATATCCCAGATGCCGAGACTGTTGGCGGGCAACATCAGTGCGTCACCCGCTTCTATGTGCAAGGTCTCACCGTCGTCCGGGGTGAAGGTGCAGCGCCCCTGGATGAAATGGCAGAATTCCTGGGCGACGATCTGGCGCCGCCAGCGACCTGGGGTGCACTCCCACACACCGGTTTCGACGCCGTCGTCGCGCTCGACACTGGTGGTCGAGGCTACCGCCACGGGTGTTCCGAGCGGTACGGCAACTGGATTGGATTCTTCGAGTATCAGTGCTGCGGTGTTCTTGAATTGCGTGATGCTCATGGGATTACCTGTCGTTGAAAAACGCCGTTTAGTGCATGAAACCTTCCATGAACCCCGCCACGCCGCTCGCCAGTTTGCGACGCCATGGCGCAGTGGCCGGATTGGCCAGGGTCTGGTCTTCGTGGACGAAGCTGCGAATGATCGCGTTGTAGCCCAGCCAGCGGCACGGTTCGGGCTCCCACGCCCTGAGTGCGTCGAGACCGCCTTGGGGAATGACCCAAGGCTGATGAACCAGCTCGGTGTCGCGCTCAAGGATCAAGTCGGCAAGCGTTCGACCACCGAGGTTGCTGGCACCCACGCCCTCCCCGCCATAGCCACCGGACAAGGCAATGCCGCTGGCCTGATCACAAAGCATGTGCGGTTTGAAACGCCGTGACATGCCCAGGTTGCCGCCCCAGCCATGGGTGATCTGGACGTTCTTGAGTTGTGGGAAGAGTTCGCCGAAAAGGTAACGCCGCAGTTCCACTTCGCTGGTGGTCAGGTCGAAGTTGTGGCGCAGTTGGCCGGCGAACTGGTAGCCACCCCGTGCACCGAATACCAGGCGGTTGTCGGCGGTGCGCTGACCATAAGTGACCTGGCGGCTGCTTTCGCTGAAGGCCTGGCCACGGCTCAGGCCGATTTCGTCCCAGGTCGCGGCGGACAGCGGTTCGGTGGCGACGATCAGGCTTTGTACCGGCAATTGATAACGGCCTAACGGCGGCAAGGTAACCGAGTACCCCTCAACCGCCGGCACAATCCACCGACTGCGAACCTGGGCTTTGGCCGTGCGCAGTGAGCCCGACTGCCACTGGGTAACCGGGCTGTTCTCATAAATGCTGACGCCCATGCCCTCAACCGTCCGGGCCAGCCCACGGACCAGTTTGGCCGGGTGAATGGTCGCGACATGCGGTGCGTAGATTCCACCGTAGGGTTTGGCGACACGGATCTGTTGGGCCAGCTGCTCAGGGCTGAGCCAGCGGTAATCCTTTTCAGTCAGTCCCTGGCGATAAAGGCTGTCCAGATAGTGCCTCAGGCTGGCTTCCTGCTCCGGATAACGCGCGGCACAATACAGCGCACCACCCTTGCGATAATCGCAATCGATGCCTTCACGTTCGATGACGATCTCGACCTCATCGGGAATGCTGTGCAGCAAATCGAACGATGCCCGTCTCTGTTCCGGCGATGACGCTGCGAGTAAACGGTCTTCGCCCAGGAGATTGCCCATCAGCCAACCGCCATTGCGCCCGGACGCGCCGAAACCGGCGGTTTGCGCTTCGACGATGGCGATGTTCAACCCCGGCGCCAGGCGCTTGAGGTAATAGGCGGTCCACAACCCGGTGTACCCGGCGCCAATGATCGCCACGTCGACGTCCAGGTCCTGTTCCAGCGCGGGGCGCGGCAACAGGGGATCGTCCAGTTGATCCATCCACAAACTGATAGTGCGCCACGCCGGCATACAAGACTCCGCCACTCAAACTTCGATGGCGTTGATCCTAGTGCGTGGTCTCAGTGGCTGTCTTGCGCGCGTGCACGCAAAGAAATTTGTTTGACGTAGGCCTTCGGCGATTGCCCGGTGTGCTGGCGGAAACAGCTGTAAAACGCCGACAACGAGTTAAACCCTGCGGCAAAGGCCAGCTCATCCACACGCAGCGGGGGCGTCGCGGTATCCAGCGCCGCCAGCAAGTGGTGCAAACGCGCCTGGTTGACGTACCGGTAGAAGCTTTGGCCAAGCACTTGATTCAACAGATAGGAGATCTGGTTACGGCTATACCCGCATTCCTGCGCTACCCGTTGCAGGTCGAGCTCAGGGTCCAGGTAAGGTTGCTGACGCTGGAAGTACTGTTGCAGGTCTTCGGCCATGAAGCTCAGCTGGCGTGGTGACAACCCCAACCGGCTGACCGCCGCGCGCTTGCTGGCGACTGCTTGGCTGGACACCTGCTCGCGAACCAGCGAGGCGTATTCGTTGACTCGCCAGATCAATCCGTCCCGAACTGTGATCGCTTCACTTGCCCTGAACGACACCAGTCCCTCACCGCCGCGCAGTGTGATGCGGTACTGAATGAACGCCGTGTTGCCATCCAGGCGGATACGGTCCGAATGCTCCAGGGCTTCGTCCGGGTCACGGGGCATGCTATCGCGCACGTAATCACGCAATTCATCCAGGCCCATCACACGGTTCTGGAAAAAATCACTGTATTGAACGTCCGGGTGATACAGCGCCATGACGCCGTCCAGGTCCCGGTGTTTCCAGCGCAAGTGGTAACGCATCACCGTCTCGCCGGTGGTCAGGGTTTGCAGTGGGCCGTCATCGTCGGCGTGCATAGGGGGTCTCAACGGGAAAAAGCCGAGCTTGCCCAAGTTCGGACTGGGCTTCAACGACAAATGTAGGGATAGGCCGATAGTGGCATATCGCCCAATGATCGATGATGCGTGACCTGTGTCAAAAAAAGCGAAAGCAATCGCCAAACGGTTTGAAAAAACCACGAGACTTTCACATCTGGATGCTACTTTTAATGTCATCACCGGTTGAGCCAATGAAGGCTCTACCCTCCTAACATGAGCTAACGGAAGCGCTCGATTAAGAAGGCGGGCAACACATGAATAGAGGTTTTAGCAAGGTTACTTTTCCAAACGCCTGCCAGCTGATGCGCTGGCATTTTCATCCCATGGGATTCGAGGCGAGCATGGATGCGCCGGGCAGCATGATTGCCCGTTTGTTTGATCGAGCGAGTGGCGAGACCATGATCGCCATTGCCGGCATTCCTTGCGCAACGGTGATGAATGCGGCGGATGTGGAGAGAATCATCGAAGCGGTGGAGGATGAGCTTGAGGCTTTTATTCCGCCGGCGGCGTTCAGGAGTTATGCGTGAAGTGTTGAGCGTGTTTGAAAAGCCCACAATTGTGGGCTTTTTTTGGTTTGGTGATTTTGAAGATCAAAAGACCGCAGCCTCGCTTCACTCGACAGCTCTTACAGGTTATCTGCGGTAATCGGCGAAGAATGCCTTGCCCTTGCCAATCCGGTCGGAGGCTTTTGGCATGTTCACTGCCTGAGTGTCCTGAGCATCGACGTACCAATAGCAATGGCTCACCGCCCGGGTGATGCCGACATAAGCCAGGCGCAGGATTTCGTCTTTTTGTGCGTTGTCATACGCCTCACTGTCGCCGGCCTTGCCCAGGCCCGCCATGCGATAGACCTGGTTCTTGTAAGGCGAACTGGTCAGGTGCTGACAATCACCCAGCAGGAAAACCGCATCGGCCTGAAGCCCCTTCGCGCTGTGATACGTGAGCTGCTTCAATCGCCTCGACTCATACGGCAAGCTAGAATCCACATTAACTACCGACTGAATATGCTGCTCTATCAATAGCTTATCGCTACTTTTTCGATACAACATCAAGATTGAATCACCCTTGCTGTAATGCTCATTCAGCCGACTGGCCATGCTCTGATCATCCCGATCGAAGACGCTCACGGGGACGAGTTCTTTGGGTTCGCCACTGGCCTTGGCCTTCTTTCCAGCAATCGCGGGCGCGGCACGGACGATATGTTCGGCGGCATCAATGATGGCTTGATGACTGCGGTAGTTGTCGCTCAGCATCACTTTTGTCGTGCTTGGCGACGGGAACTCTTTGGCGAATTCCATGAAATACGTGGGTGAACTGCCGCGCCATCCATAAATGGATTGCCAGTCATCGCCCACGCAGAGCAACGACGAGCGTTGCGCCCCGCGCCCCACGTGCATCGCCGGACCTCGACTGCGGATCTGCGCGAGGCTTGCGCGAATCCAGGAAACGATTTGTGGCGAGACATCCTGAAATTCGTCGATCATCAGGTGGGACATTGGCCGCAGCAGTTCATCGCTCAGTAACTTGAGGTTTTCCGGTGAATGCTCACTGAACAGCGCAAACATCCGGTTATAAGTCATGACCGGTGGTTTCTGATCCAGCAGATGGTCTTCCAGTGCTCGCCAATACAGGCTCAGCGCCTCGAAGAAAAACCGGTCCGGGTCGTCCTTGGCGAAACTCATCTGGCCCACAGCCGTCGGCACATCCAGCCCCAGGTTTTCGATAAACCCTGCGGCAGCGACAAAACAGTCCAGTAACGGAGCTGAACCCAGCTCACCCTTGACCTTGTAGTCGAAGCCCGGCCCGGCACTTGCGTCACCGGCAAGGGACGCCAACACGCGTTTCGATGATTCGTAGTTATCCAACCATATCAATGGTTTACGACAGAAAGCTTGAAACAGGGTGCGCTTGACTGCCCACTCCGCCCGTACGCTTAGCTTGGCGCCAGGGCGGCTGACTTGCGGGTTTTCCTTTGGGTCGAACCCCAGCACCACCCAGGCATCAAGGCTCGGAATGTAGCCGTGGCAATGAAATGTTGATCCGTTGATATCGAACGACTGGCGATTCGGTTCGATCCCTTTAATCGGCCAGGCACCAGCGCGAAACCACAAATCTTCAATGGCATCGCACAGTTCTTCGTCGCGCTTGGCGGCCAATTCGGTCACGGCCATGCGCTTTTGCACGTCCGGGTGATCGCGCTCCAGCTCCTTGAGCTGCAGGGCATGGCGAGACAGAGGTCTGATCAACTCGCGAAAACGTTCATCGCGCGTGTGCAAGCCGTGATAGCACGCATTCAGTTGCTGGCGTTGAGCATCGTTGATGCGCAGGTCGAAGGGGTTGCTGTCGACATCCTCATCAGCATTTTGCGTGCGATGGCTAAGGTTTTCGAAAGCTTGCAGGCGTTCGAAGCCTGGCAGGCTGCGCACCATCGGCAGGATTCGAGAGTGAAACGTACGAACGAGCTCTCGCGCCTCTTTCACGCTCAGCGCCCGGCCCCACAGGGCGAACAGCTCGACCAGTTTATTGATGAAATCCTTGCGCGATTCCCGCGTGAAGGTCACTACGGTCATGGAGCTCAACTCGAAGCCCAGATAGTGCACAAGCAGCACGATTCGCAACACCAGCGTCGTCGACTTGCCAGCGCCCGCGCCGGCTATCACCGACGTTGAGGGCGTGTCGCTGAAGATCATTTTCCACTGCGCAGCACTTGGCTGGGCATGCGCTGGCAGTAATCGGGCAACATCGGCCTTCATGCGCTTCTTGAGTTCGGCACTCAGAGGCAGGCGCCAATCGTCGAACAGGTTGTCGTCCACGTTCGGGGCACGATGCTCGGTGGAGCGCGAGTCGCGGATCAGCAAGACCTGTCGCCCCTCCTCCAGACCTTCGAGTTTGCCTTCCTTGTAGCCGTAATCCACACCCGCGCTGTGGCCGCTGCGAAAGCCATCTGCCTGCCCATGCAACCACGAGGCACGGTGCTGAGCACGCAAGCGCGTCAGGCCATGTCCAAAAAACCGGGCGGCCAGGCGTTTGAGCAAAGGCATCTCTGCCAGGGGACGAAGTTCGGGGGGGAGATCGGGGGTGTGTTGCGGCACGCGGACTGACTCCAGGGTGTGAGGCTGTTGAGCGCTATGGTGTCTTCATTTGCCATTGAGTTCTAGCAAAATGCTTACAGGTCATCGAGTTGTAGAGTGAAGTGAAGGTTGGATGAGCCATTTTCCATTTTAAACAGCATCGAATTATTCGATTGTAATGAGGCATTTTTTACGCTTTTTATCGATGCGTTGCTCGTAGATGATGGTCGCCATCAACAAACCCTTTCCGGAGACGACCATGCTCGAACTCAGACCTTTCAACTCCCTGGGCGGCGCCCATCATGGTTGGCTGGATGCGCATCACCACTTTTCATTCGCCGAATACCATGACCCCAAGCGCATGAACTGGGGCAACTTGCGGGTCTGGAATGATGATGTGATTGCTTCGGGAACGGGCTTCCCGAAACACCCTCACCGGGACATGGAAATCATCACCTATGTTCGTGAAGGTGCGATCACCCATGAGGACAATCTGGGCAACAAGGGCCGAACCGAGGCTGGTGATGTGCAGGTGATGAGTGCCGGTACCGGGATCGCGCACAGCGAGTACAACCTGGAATCGAGCGAGACGCGGATTTTCCAGATCTGGATTATTCCGAATGAAGCCGGTTCAGCCCCGTCGTGGGGAGCCAAACCGTTCCCTAAAGGTCAGCGTGAAGGTTTCGTGACCCTGGCCAGCGGCAAGGCCGGCGACGATCAAAGTCTGCGAATCCGTGCGGACGCCCGCCTGGTGGCAGCGAATTTGAAAGCCGGCGAGTCTGCCGAATACCACTTGGACGCAGGGCGACGGGCTTATCTGGTACCGGCAACCGGCCTTATTGAAATCAACGGGTTACGCGCAAAAGCTCGAGACGGTGTGGCAATTGCGGATGAACAGGTCCTGCGCGTGACGGCCATTGAGGACAGCGAAGTGGTTCTGGTGGATGTGGCTTGATTGCTTGAAGGCAAGGCAAAAAAAGGGCGACCGGTTAGGGTCGCCCTTTTTCATGCCCGGATATCAGCAGAGCGGGATTAACCTCCCTCTACACCGTATCCGCGTTTATTTCGTGGAAATAGCACCATCCACCAACGTCTGAGCTTCTGCCACCAATTGCTTGAGGTGGTCGTCACTGACAAAGCTCTCGGCGTAGATCTTGTAGATGTCCTCGGTACCCGATGGACGTGCGGCGAACCAGCCGTTTTCGGTCATGACTTTCAAACCACCGATCGCCTGATCGTTACCCGGTGCGTGACTGAGGATGCTTTGAATGGCTTCGCCCGCCAGTTGGGTCGACGTCACCTGATCGGGTGACAGCTTGCTCAACAAGGCTTTCTGCTCAGGATTGGCCTTGGCATCGACCCGTACCGAGAACGGCTCACCCAGTTCGTCGGTCAAGGCGCGATATGCCTGGCTCGGATCACGGCCGGTACGCGCCGTCATCTCTGCAGCCAGCAGCGCAGGAATGAGCCCGTCCTTATCGGTGCTCCAGACGCCGCCATCCTTACGCAGGAACGAAGCACCGGCGCTTTCTTCCCCACCAAAGCCCAGGGAGCCATCGAACAAACCGTCGGCAAACCATTTGAAGCCGACCGGCACTTCGTACAGACGACGACCCAGGCGCTTGGCGACGCGGTCGATCAGGCCACTGCTGACCACGGTTTTGCCCACGGCGGCGTCGGCGCGCCATTGCGGGCGGTTCTGGAACAGGTAATCGATCGAGACCGCCAGGTAGCTGTTTGGCGCCAGCAGGCCACCGGAGGGGGTCACGATGCCATGTCGGTCGTGGTCAGGGTCGCAGGCGAACGCCACATCAAAGCGTTCCTTGAGACCAATCAGACCTTGCATGGCATGGCTCGATGATGGGTCCATACGAATCTGGCCATCCCAGTCGACGGTCATGAAGCGGAATGTCGGATCGACCTGTTGGTTGACCACTTCCAGATCCAGTTTGTAATGCTCGGCAATCGCCGACCAGTAACGCACCCCTGCTCCGCCCAGCGGATCAACGCCCAAATGCAATTTCGCGTCGCGAATGGCATCGAAGTCGATCACGTTGATCAGGTCGGCGACATAGGTATTGAGGTAATCGTGGCGATGGGTCGTGCCGGCTTTCAACGCCTGCTCGTAGCTGATGCGCTTGACGCCAGCCAGCTTGTTGCTCAGCAGTTCGTTGGCCTTGGCTTCGATCCACTTGGTGATGTGGGTATCAGCCGGACCGCCATTGGTGGGGTTGTATTTGTAGCCGCCGCTTTGCGGAGGATTGTGCGACGGCGTGATTACGATGCCGTCGGCCAGCCCCGAGGTACGGCCGCGGTTGTAGCAGAGGATCGCGTGGGAAATGGCGGGCGTCGGGGTGTACTCGTCGCCCTGCGCGATCATCACCGTCACGCCGTTGGCTGCCAGCACTTCAAGGGCGCTGGCCCCTGCAGGGGTGGACAGTGCGTGGGTATCGATCCCGACGAACAGCGGGCCATCGATGCCCTGCGCTTCGCGGTACAGGCAGATCGCCTGGCTGATGGCCAGGACGTGCCATTCATTGAAACTCAAATCGAACGAGCTGCCCCGATGCCCTGACGTGCCGAAAGCCACGCGCTGGGTGGAAATGCCGGCGTCAGGCTGGCCGGTGTAGTAGGCCGTAACCAGTCGCGGGATGTCGACCAACAGTTCTGCCGGTGCCGGTTTGCCCGCAAAAGGACTGAGTGTCATGCAAAACCTCTGGAATCGATTGGTTCAGGAATTGGATCGCAGTTTACTGGCAGTTTGACCACAACGCGATGGGATCGATCCACGGCCATTCGAAGAGGGCTGACTGCCCTGCTCAGTCGATCGATTCCAGACGCAGCGCATCGCCCAGAAGACCCAATGCGGCGGGCAGGTCATGGTCGCCGCCAAAGGTGTGGCTCAGGCGCAGGTGCTGCCCGTGCAAATCCTGAAGACTGAACAGCTCACCCGGCGCAATGAGCACATGCCGTTGGAGCAATCGCTGAAACACGCGCCTGATGTCGACCTGACGCAACGAGCGCACCCACAGGGTCGCGCCGCCTTGTGGCTCGACAACATGCAAGGCATCACCCAAGCGCTCGCGCAGAAGTTGAGTCATCTGCACGGAACGGTCCTTGAGCAACCGGCGCAGCACCTGCAGGTGCTGATCGATGCGCCCGTTGCTGTACAAGCGCGCAATTGCTTTCTGGCGAAACGGTGACAGGCGAAACGAGCGCAACAGGAATTGCCGTTGCAGTTCGTCGCGCAAATGCCGGGAAAGCACGTAGCCATAAGGTGCTTCCGGGCCGATTACTTTCTCGAACGTGGAAAACACGATCAATCGGTCTGGATTCAGCAGATCGCGAAAACGCAGACCATCCGGTTCGAAACCGAGCTCGCCGTGACAATCGTTCTCCAGCACCCAGCTGCCATGCTGCTCAAGCAACTGCGCAATGGCTTGGCGGTTGTCGTCGGGCGCCAAACTGCCTCGCGGCATATTCAACCTTGAGGACAACAGCACCAGCTGAACGTTTTTCATCTCGAGGATCTGCTTGAGCGAGTCAACATCCAGACTGCCATCTGCCCGCACCAGTAGTTCGATCACCTGTACTTCAGCGGCCTGGAGCAAGCGCAGAATGGTCCAGTCGCACGGCGATTCAACTACCACCGTCTTGTGCCGCAGGCCCAGAACCGCGATCAGAATTTCCAGCACACCCCGAAGATCCGCTCCGATATAGACTTCATCCGCGTGCCAGCAACGCTGGGGTGAGGTGGTGTAACGCGCTGCCAGCGCCGCGCGCAGTTCCAGCTCACCGCAAGGCTGCACACAAGATTGCGGCTGACGCGGATATTGCCGCAGCAGCTCTCTCTCCAGCAGCAACAGTGGACTGTCCAGGGGCTGCAACAATGTCGGCTCATCCGCACTGAGGACAAGCATTGCAGGACGCCTGGCATTGACGTAGACGGTTTCGAGTAAATCGCGCCCGCCCACCAGGGTGTCAATCGAGGACACCGGCAGCGCGTAATAGCCCGATTTGGCAACCGAGTAAACCCGCCCTTCCTTCTCCAGCAGCGAGTAGGCGTACTGAATCGTCGAAATCGACACGCTCAGACGGTCTGCCAACTGACGAAGCGATGGGAGCCGGATGCGCTCGTCGTTGGCAGACTCGTTGATCAGATGAGTCAAGTACCGGTACACCGCCTGGTAGGCAAAGCCGGTTTCCCGCACCCCGCTCAACGTCCTGCGGACCATTCACCCGCCAAGGCGATGCTACCGTCGCTGGTTGCTGCGTGAACGTTCGACGTATCGTCAGCCAGGGGTGCCATGCGATAAAGCTTGCCAATCAGACTGATGGGTAACCCGCTGACGTCGATCATCCATTGCAGAATCTGCTCGGGCACCGGTTCGCCTTGCATTGCCCGATGCAAGTCCGGCATGGCCACCAACATTCCCGGATGACACCGACGCAGAAAGTGCTCAAGCCCTTTGCCTTTGTCGACAAAAGGCGCAAAAAGCAGGCACACCAGTTGGGCCTCGCTCAAGCCGTGGCTTTTTTGCGCCTCTGCCGCTGCCAAATCACGCTGATCTGGTTGAGTCGCCAGCTTGCCAAACAGTTTTTCTGCCTGCTGACACGCACTGTCCGGAGCCTGCTTGCGACGCATCATCACCAATGCCCGCTGCAAGAGCTCGGTAACGCCCGCGTCATAGCTTCCGCCGTGCATGAAACACTCCTGCAAGCCCCGAAGGTGAGCGGATATGCCGAGGCTGACGTATTCGTTTTCGGCAAACGGTGCCGGCAGCGCGTCCGGTCGATAGCCAAGAAACTCGGTAAGCAGCGGCCAGCGTTCTTCCAGGTCACTGATTAACAGGTCATTGGTGTCAATGAAGGTGGTTCGGCGACAGGATTCAAAATGTTCCGCAGGTCGCCATTGCACCTGATCAAGCTCCGGATAGAACGCGCGGTAGCAGTCACCCCGCAGCTCATCGAGCATTGCAAACAATGCCTCGTAGCTGGGCTCATGGTGAATGGTCGGACGGCATCCCGCTTTGGTCGTCGCCCGTTTCAGTCCTTCGAGAAATTGCTTCTGCTGGCGAGGCGTTTCGCTGCAGATCAATGCATCGACACCACTGTCCCAGCGGGCAATCTGTCCATAGAACTCGCCAGTGGCCAGGTACCCGTTATCCCACAGGTCAAGCGCGCCTTCACGTGGACGACGATGGCCCACCATCAGAAAATTGAGTCGATTGGCCTCAAAGCCCGCATCGGAGATCGGCGTTGGATGACTGAATGGCAGGACCTCACGATTATCGACCATCAGCACTTCGACGCGAGGATCGTCGTACAGGAACAAGGCGCTGTAGCTGCGGTGGATGTTTTCAAGCGACGTCGCGCTGGTGCCGTTCAGCTGTAACGACGCCACCCTCAATTGAAACGTGGCGGGCGACCGACCGGCAATACTCAGCTGGGCGGCACGCAGCAATGCAAGGGTGTAGCAGCTGTCGCGAGACCCGGACTGGATCGCCAGCACCTTGTAAGTGCCAATCCGCTCTGTGCCCCCCGCTGCCACCATCAAGCGCTGGATCAAGAGCTGCAATGCCGTACGTTCGGCGCGAGAGAAGAATCCCATCAACCGTTGCAATATTTGCTGGTAGACATGGTTCATGGCTTGATCATGGATGCTGGTCATATTTATGTACCTGATACTTGTAAGTTCGATATCGCACGCAGCGCGATAACTTTTACGACGTGCCTTGCCCGCCTTGATTCGAAGACAGGGTTTTATTACTAAATGCTAGCACTTAAGGTTTGTGGCATTACTTGAAATAAATAAAGCTCGAACAAGCTTTATTTGAACGCGAATGGCCCGAACACCCCGCAAGGGCGCGGGCTTGAGATGTCTTCAGATATCTTAGGAAATTTCCGACAGCGTCCCACAGACAGGGAGCACAAGAAATAAGGAAGAAAGTCACCCGTGTTTTTTCGGCAACTGGAGAACGACGAACAGAATGTTCGGCATATATCAAAATAACGTGGTTAAAAGTATTGAGTTGACACTCAGTCATGACTCATTCCTTGAGATGAAAGCAATCATTCAATTATCAAGGCTTACAGACTGATTAGAAGATACAGATCAAGAGCAAAAACCAGTTCAGTTACCTGGCCGGTAAGCGCAGTACTGAATGGTTGTCCCGTTTTACGTGCGACGGACAAAAAAAAGCCCGTGCAAGCACGGACTTTTCATTGGGCCGAATTTACGCCGGCTCAACCTGCAGAGCTACTCGTTCGCGGCATGGGCATTCGTCCATGTAGCGATGAGCCTCGACAAACTCGGCAAACGGAAAGACCCGGGTCTTGAGCGGCAGCAGCACACGGTCTGCGGTCAGCTGGTTGATATCACGCAACGCCCGTTGCAGCGCCACCTGATCCTGGACAATCCCCAACTCCGGCTTGCCGGTGAAGTTACCGATGCAGTGCACGAAGAACTGAATGTTCTTCTGGAACGCTGCACATGCCGGGAACGGGGTCTGGTTACCCCCTTGCAGTCCGTACAACACCAGGCTGCCACGCGGGGCAAGCACATCCCCCAGCAAAGACATCTGCGGCCCGCCAAGGCCATCGAACACCACATCGACACCGCGGTTATCGGTGATCTTGTTGATCTGCATCAGCAGATCCTGTTCCTCGGTGACGATGACTTTCTCGGCGCCCAGGGACAGCAGGTTGTCGCGTTCATCTGCACTCTTCGTTGCCGCAATCACCCGTATGCCCAGCGCTTTGCCCAACTGGACAAATGACGGACCAGCGCAGTGACTGGCGTCAGTCACCAGGGCGAACTGCCCGGGCTT
Source organism: Pseudomonas sp. p50(2008) (assembly GCF_015351605.1). Taxonomy (NCBI): domain Bacteria; kingdom Pseudomonadati; phylum Pseudomonadota; class Gammaproteobacteria; order Pseudomonadales; family Pseudomonadaceae; genus Pseudomonas; species Pseudomonas sp. p50(2008). Next base: position 501,124 of record NZ_JACMYF010000005.1, on the reverse strand, counting down.
GACCCGTGCCAGATCCACGTAGGCAAAATAGGCAATCAACAGCGGCGTGTAATGCACACTGGCTTCAATCGGGCTCAGCACATCCGGGTATCGGGTCAATGCTGTGCGCGGCAGAACAATCTGTTCGCCGTAGACCGGGTAATCGTTGGGACTTTCGGCCGGGAAGCTGGCGACCTTGTCACCCACCGCCAAGTCATCCACGCCCTCACCTACTGCAGTGACGACGCCGGACATTTCACTGCCAAGGCCCGAAGGCAGCTTGGCATGGGACGACGCCAGGTTCTGGCGCCACAGAATGTCGTACCAACTGATGCCAATCGCCTCGACGCGCACCTGCACTTCGCCCGGTGCAGGGAGTGCTGCCGCATGCTCTTCGCATTTGAGCACCTCGGCTGGACCAAACTTGTGAAAACGGATCGTGCGTGACATCGCAAACCTCGTCAAAGAAACCTCTAATGCCCTGAACTCTATCTGGGCTTTCTACCCAAGACTATCAGTGGCTATTAATAGTCGACATGCCTGTCATTGATTCCGCAGCATCGACAGGATCAACGGTTGTCGTGAAAGCTGGAAGGCCGTTGCACGTAAACTGAATTATTCGGTGCAGAGTACCAGCCTTTCCCCGTAAGATTCATGCCGGCCATTGTTCTCATATGACCGCTCTCGTCAAGCCTAGACTCTGCCAGGACTCCAGATGAATCGTAATGACCTGCGTCGTGTCGACCTGAACCTGTTGATCGTATTCGAAACATTGATGCACGAACGCAGTGTGACCCGCGCTGCGGAAAAACTGTTCCTCGGCCAGCCGGCGATCAGCGCGGCGCTCTCGCGCCTGCGCGGGCTGTTCGATGATCCGTTGTTCGTGCGCACGGGGCGCAGCATGGAACCGTCCGCGCGGGCGGTAGAGATCTTTGCCCTGCTCTCCCCGGCCCTGGATTCGATTTCCACTGCGGTCAGTCGTGCGTCCGAGTTCAACCCTGCGACCAGTACGGCGGTGTTCCGTATCGGCCTGTCGGACGACGTGGAATTTGCCCTGCTGCCGATGCTGCTCAAGCGCCTGCGCGCCGAATCCCCCGGCATCGTGCTGGTGGTGCGTCGCGTCAATTACATCCTGATGCCGGGACTGCTGGCTTCAGGCGAGATCTCCATCGGCGTCAGCTACACCACCGATCTCCCCGCCAATGCCAAGCGCAAGGTCCTGCGACGCAGCCAGCCCAAGCTGTTGCGTGCCGACACCGTGCCGGGCCCGTTGAGCCTGGATGATTATTGCGCGCGGCCTCATGCGCTGGTGTCGTTCGCTGGCGACCTGAGCGGCTTTATTGATGAAGAGCTGGAGAAGCTCGGGCGCAAACGCCATGTGGTGCTCGCGGTACCGCAGTTCAACGGGTTGAGCACCCTGCTCGCCGGGACCGATATTGTCGCGACCGTGCCGGATTACACGGCTGAGGCGTTGACGGCGGCTGGGGGTGTACGTGCGGAAGATCCGCCGTTGCCGACACGCACTTTTGAATTGCACATGGCCTGGCGCGGATCGCAGGATAATGATCCGGGCGAGCGTTGGTTACGGTCGCGGATTCAGATGTTTTTTGGGGATCCGGACAGTCTTTGACTGTGCGGGTTCTCGAGGACACGTAAGCACAGTCTTCATGCCCATCAAATTATCGTTTTCGCGTAGTATCCCCTTCTGGCTATCATTTTTTAGTGCTCGTTAGGGGATTCAACCATGCAAGTAGGCTTCAAGGCACTCGCGGATCGTTACGGTATCGCGCTTGCACAACCCCTACGTGTCGAATCGGTGATGGGTACGACACGCATGAGCCGCGAGAACAACGGGCATGTCGAGAGCAAGTATCCCGCCAGCTACCAGCCTTCTGACGACTTCGCGGGGCATTTCGAGTTTGGGCTCAAATACGAGGAAATTCACCTCGAATTTTTTGCCCGCCTGTTTGCTGTTGTTGGCCCAGAGCCCATCGAAACCTGGTGCCGACAATCGCCCTTTGGCCAATACGCCCGCCGCACCGGATTCCTTTATGAGTGGCTGACCGAAGCTCATCTGGATGTGCCAGATGTCACCAATGGCGGCTATGTCGATGCCATCTCGTCAAAGAAATACCTCACCCGAGTCGAGCCACGGCGGATACGGCGCTGGCGCATCAACGATAATCTGCCCGGCGTGGCGGAGTTCTGCCCCTTGGTCCGCCGTACCGAGACCGTGCAGGAAGCGTTGCAATTTGACCTGGATGCGGCACTTCGCGAGCTGAATCAAACCTTTGGCGCCGATATCCTGATGCGCACCGCCAGCTGGCTGACATTCAAGGAGTCTCGTGCGAGCTTTCTGATCGAGAGAGAGGCAGACAAGGCCGACAGGATTCAGCGGTTTGCCCATGTGATTGCCCAGTACTGTGGCCACATCGAAGACCCGTTGAGCAACGACAGCCTGCACACATTGCAAGCCGCTATTTTAGGTCATGAGGCATTAGGGCTGGGCCTGCGGCGCTCCCCAGTCTTCGTGGGACAGGCGACCATACGCGAGGACATCGTGCACTACATTGCGCCGCAATTTGAGGTAGTGACACAACTGCTCGACGGTCTGAAAGCATTCGAGCACGCAACACGTGGCGCCGAGCCGCTGGCTCGAGCAGGTGCAATCGCCTTCGCCTTTGTGTATATCCATCCGATGCGCGACGGCAATGGCCGGATTCATCGCTTCCTGATCAACGACAGCCTGATCCGTGACCGGGCGGTGCCTGATGGCGTGATCCTGCCGGTGTCGGCCACCATTACAAGTTCGATTGATTTCCGGGCGCGCTACGATCGTACGCTGGAGGTGTTTTCACGACCGTTCATGCAACGCTATGCAGCGTCTTATCGGTTTGGCGAACTAGTCGTCTACGAGGACGGCACCCGCAGCAACCTTGTCTTCGATGACTACGCCGATGCGCAATTCGCGTGGCGCTATCCCGATTTGACGGAGCATGTCCTGTACACGGCGCAGGTCGTGGCGCATACGGTCCGTACCGAGATGGTCGAGGAAGCGCGCGTGCTGGTCATTTTCCAGCGCGCCCAGGAGCGACTCAAAGAGGTGCTGGAAATGCCGGATCAGGACGCCAACCGCATCATTCGCTCACTCAAGGAACAAGGCTGGCAGGTATCCGGTAAATTGAAAAAAGCGTATCCGCAACTGGCTGACGCTCACCGGGCGGAACGTGTGGTGGAAGCCGTGCGCTCTGCATTCGAAGAACGGGAAGTGGAAACCGGCGGAGAGTGATGCATCCAGACCGTTTCGCGTAGTTTTCTCGCCCCTGTGGGAGCGTGGCTTGCCCGCGATGGCCGCGCCTCGGTTTCCAGCCTATCCTTTGCACTTCCCGCAACACTGAATTGTCATCAAACCAATTGATAGCCCCCTAACGAAAGGTGCAGACTAGAGGGCTAACTTCGGTCTTATATCATTCCGAATGATAGTTACCTTTGCTTCATTCGATTCGTGCGATACAACCCTGCCGAGCATCATCCGTCCATTCTCAATACATTGGCGGATGCATCCATGGAACAGTCACTTAAACATTTGCGCTTCCCGTTGGCCTTGTTGGCCGTACTGGTGATGAGCGCCTGCGGCAAGACTCCGGATACGGCGGCCGCCATGCCTGCTGCCAAGGTCAGCGTGGCCAAGGTGCTCGAACAACCCGTCAACGAATGGGACGAATTCACCGGCCGCCTCGAAGCCCCGGAAACTGTAGAAATACGCCCTCGGGTCTCCGGGCAGATCGACGAAGTGGCCTTCACCGAAGGCGCATTGGTCAAGAAAGGCGACCTGCTGTTCCAGATCGATCCGCGTCCGTTCCAGGCCGAGGTCCGCCGCCTCGAAGCCCTGGTTGCCCAGTCCCGCGCCAACGCCACCCGCAGCGAAAACGAAGCCCAACGCGGTGAGCGCCTGCGTACCAGCAATGCGATTTCCGCCGAGCTGGCCGATTCGCGCACCAGCGCCTCCCAGGAAGCCCGCGCGGCGGTCGGTGCCCTTCAGGCGCAACTGGACCTCGCCAAACTGAACCTGAGTTTTACCCGCGTGACCGCGCCGATCAGCGGCCGTGTCAGCCGTGCGGAAATCACCGCCGGTAACCTGGTCACCGCCGACACCACGGCGCTCACCAGTGTTGTCTCCACTGACAAGGTCTACGCCTACTTCGACGCTGACGAGCGTGTATTCCTCAAATACAGCCAACTGGCTCGTCAGGGGAAACGCGGCGCAACCACCCCGGTTTACCTCGGCCTGTCCAACGAAGACGGCAACCCGCATCAGGGCGTCATGAACTTCGTCGACAACCAGGTCAACCCGAAAACCGGCACCATCCGCGGTCGTGCAGTGTTCGACAACACCGACGGTACCTACACCCCTGGCCTGTACGCACGCTTGAAACTGGTCGGCAGCGGCACCTATTCCGCCGTGCTGATCAACGACGAAGCAGTCGGTACCGACCTGGGTAAAAAGTTCGTGCTGGTGATGGACGCTGACAACAAAACCGCCTACCGCGCCGTCGAGTTGGGTCCGAAGATCGAAGGTCTGCGCATCGTGCGTAACGGCCTGTCCAAGGATGACACCGTCATCGTCAAAGGTTTGCAACGGGTGCGTCCTGGTTCTCCGGTCTCCCCTGAAGTGATCCCTATGGCCAGCGAACAAACCCTCGCGGCTCTCGCTCAACAACGACAAGCGCTGGAAGCCAGCAACCTGCCCCAAGTCGCACCTGCCAAGGTCGCGCCGGGTTCGGTTGTGAAAGTGGCTGTCGCGACTCCACGCGGTTAAGGGACGACAACTCCGATGAATTTTTCCCAATTCTTCATTTCGCGGCCGATCTTCGCAGCAGTGCTGTCGCTGCTGATCCTGATCGCCGGTGCCATCTCGCTGTTCCAGTTGCCGATCAGCGAATACCCGGAAGTCGTGCCGCCGACCGTTGTGGTCCGCGCCAACTTCCCGGGAGCCAACCCTAAAGTCATCGGTGAAACCGTGGCCGCTCCGCTGGAGCAAGCCATCACTGGCGTCGAGAACATGCTGTACATGTCCTCGCAGTCCACCGCTGACGGCAAGATCACCCTGACCATCACCTTCGCGCTGGGCACTGACCTGGACAACGCTCAGGTGCAGGTGCAGAACCGCGTGACCCGGACCGAGCCCAAGCTTCCAGAAGAAGTGACGCGCATTGGCATCACCGTCGACAAGGCATCGCCCGACCTGACCATGGTTGTGCACTTGACCTCGCCGGACAAACGCTACGACATGCTCTACCTGTCCAACTATGCCTTGCTCAACATCAAGGATGAGCTGGCACGTCTGGGCGGTGTCGGCGATGTGCAGTTGTTCGGCATGGGCGATTACTCGCTGCGTGTATGGCTCGATCCGAACAAGACCGCTTCGCGCAACCTGACCGCCACCGATGTCGTCAGTGCGATTCGTGAGCAGAACCGTCAAGTCGCTGCAGGTGCACTGGGCGCTCCTCCTGCACCGAATGCCACCGCGTTCCAGCTGTCGGTCAACACCCAGGGACGTCTGGTTTCCGAGGAAGAGTTCGAGAACATCATCATTCGTTCCGGCGACAACGGTGAAATCACGCGCCTCAAGGACATCGCCCGCATTGAACTGGGTTCCAGCCAATACGCCCTGCGTTCGTTGCTGAACAACCAACCGGCGGTGGCGATTCCGATCTTCCAGCGTCCAGGCTCCAACGCCATCGACATTTCCAATGAAGTGCGCGGCAAGATGGCCGAACTGAAAAAGAGCTTCCCGGAAGGCATGGACTTCAGCATCGTCTATGACCCGACCATTTTCGTGCGCGGTTCCATCGAGGCAGTGGTTCACACCCTCTTCGAAGCACTGATTCTGGTTGTCCTGGTGGTGATTCTGTTCCTGCAAACCTGGCGTGCCTCGATCATTCCATTGGTAGCGGTGCCGGTGTCGTTGATCGGTACGTTCGCTGTAATGCACCTGTTCGGCTTCTCGTTGAACGCCCTTTCCCTGTTCGGATTGGTGCTGGCCATCGGCATCGTGGTGGATGACGCCATCGTAGTGGTGGAAAACGTTGAACGGCACATCGAGCTGGGAGAGACGCCCGTAGAAGCCACCAAGAAAGCCATGCGTGAGGTGACCGGGCCGATCATCGCGACGGCGCTGGTGCTGTGTGCGGTATTCATCCCGGCGGCGTTCATTTCCGGCCTCACCGGCCAGTTCTACAAACAGTTCGCCCTGACCATCGCCATCTCGACCGTGATCTCGGCGTTCAACTCGCTGACCCTGTCCCCTGCCCTGGCCGCCGTGCTGCTCAAGAGCCACAACGCGCCGAAAGACCGCTTTACCAAAGTGCTGGACAAGCTCTTGGGCGGCTGGCTGTTCCGTCCGTTCAACCGGTTCTTCGAACGCGCCAGCCATGGCTATGTCGGGACCGTCGCCCGGGTCATCCGCAGCAGCGGTATCGCCCTGCTGGTGTACGCCGGCCTGATGGTGCTGACCTTCTTCGGTTTCGCCCACACCCCGACCGGTTTCGTGCCTGGCCAAGACAAGCAATACCTGGTGGCCTTCGCCCAACTGCCGGATGCGGCGAGCCTTGACCGTACCGAAGACGTGATCAAGCGTATGTCCGACCTGGCCCTGAAACAGCCTGGCGTAGAAAGCGCCGTGGCCTTCCCGGGCCTGTCGATCAACGGCTTCACCAACAGTCCTAACGCCGGCATCGTGTTCGTGACCTTGAAACCGTTCGACGAGCGTAAAGACCCGAGCATGTCCGCCGGCGCGATTGCCGGTGCGTTGAATGGCCAGTTCGCCGGGATTCAGGAAGCCTACATGGCGATCTTCCCGCCACCGCCGGTACAAGGCCTGGGCACCATTGGTGGCTTCCGCCTGCAGATCGAAGACCGGGGCAACCTGGGCTACGACGAGCTGTACAAAGAAACCATGAACATCATCAACAAGAGCCACAACGTGCCTGAACTGGCCGGCCTGTTCACCAGCTACACCGTGAACGTGCCCCAGGTCGATGCGGCTATCGACCGAGAAAAAGCCAAGACCCACGGCGTGGCCGTCAGCGACATCTTCGACACCCTGCAAATCTACCTGGGCTCGCTGTATGCCAACGACTTCAACCGTTTCGGCCGTACCTATCAGGTTAACGTTCAGGCAGAACAGCAGTTCCGTCTCGAGCCGGACCAGATCGGCCAGCTGAAAGTGCGCAACAACAAGGGCGAGATGATCCCGCTGGCGACCTTCATCAAGGTCAGCGACACCTCGGGGCCGGACCGTGTGATGCACTACAACGGTTTCATTACTGCTGAAATCAACGGCGCGGCAGCCCCCGGCTACAGCTCCGGCCAGGCCGAACAAGCGATCGAGAAACTGCTCAAGGACGAATTGCCCAATGGCATGGTCTACGAGTGGACCGACCTGACCTACCAGCAGATTCTGTCCGGCAACACCGCGCTGTTCGTGTTCCCGCTCTGTGTACTGCTGGCGTTCCTGGTACTCGCCGCTCAATACGAGAGCTGGAGCCTGCCACTGGCAGTGATCCTGATCGTACCGATGACCCTGCTGTCGGCCATCACCGGTGTGATTGCCTGGGGAGGCGACAACAACATCTTCACCCAGATCGGATTGATTGTGCTCGTGGGGCTTGCCTGTAAGAACGCGATTCTGATCGTCGAGTTTGCCAAGGATAAACAGCAGGACGAAGGCATGAGCCCGCTCGATGCGGTGCTCGAAGCGTGCCGTCTGCGTCTGCGGCCAATCCTGATGACCTCCTTCGCGTTCATCATGGGTGTTGTGCCACTGGTGTTCTCCAGCGGTGCCGGTGCCGAAATGCGCCACGCCATGGGTGTCGCCGTGTTCTCCGGGATGCTTGGGGTGACCTTCTTCGGTCTGTTGCTGACGCCGGTGTTCTACGTGTTGATCCGTAATTTCGTGGAGCGTGGTGAAAAGCGTAAAGCCGCCAAGGCGCTGAATCTTCAACAGCAACCGGAGGCGCACTAATGAGCCTGAAAGCCTTCCTTCCGAGCCTTCTGGTGCTGGCCCTGAGTGCCTGCGCCGTCGGCCCGGACTACAAGACCCCCGCCACTGAGCCGGCCAACATCACCACCGCCACCGACGGCGCGGCCGGTCAGAAGAACTACGACCGTTCGCGTTTCGAAGGCATCTGGTGGCAGCAGTTCGAAGACCCGACGCTTAACCAGTTGGTGGTTCAATCGCTGCAAGGCAACCGCGATCTGCGCGTCGCCTTCGCGCGCTGGAAAGCCGCCCGGGCAATTCGTGATGACGTCAGCAATGACGCCATGCCGACCATCACCAGCCGGGTCAGCAGTGACCTGGCCAAGGGGCAGATTCCAGGCCAGACCACCCAACGGGTCAATAGCGAACGCTACGACCTGGGCCTGGACATGGCGTGGGAGCTGGACCTGTTTGGCCGTATCCAGCGCAACCTGGAATCGGCCGACGCCGAGCAGCAGGCGTTCGAGGCGGATCTGTATCAACTGCAAGTCACCATGATTGCCGAACTCGTGGATGCCTACGGTCAATTGCGCGGCGCGCAGCTGCGGGAAAAAATTGCCCTGGCCAACCTGAATAATCAGCAGGAGTCGCGCAAGATCACCGTCAGCCTGCGTGACGCCGGTGTGGGCGATCAGCTGGACGTGGAGCGCGCCGATGCGCGGCTGGCGTCGGTCGAAGCCAGCGTGCCGCAATTGCAGGCGGAACAGGTGCGGCAGAAAAACCGCATTGCCACGCTGCTGGGTGAACGTCCGGACAAACTGACCGTGGACCTGAGCCCGAAAGACTTGCCGGCCATTGCCAAGGCGCTGCCGATTGGCAACCCGGGCGAGTTGCTGCAGCGGCGTCCGGACATCCTGAGCGCTGAACGCCAACTGGCTTCGGCCACGGCGCGCATCGGCGTGGCCAAGGCAGACCTGTTTCCTCGGGTCAGCCTCAGCGGCTTCCTCGGCTTCACCGCCGGGCGTGGCTCGCAGATCGGTTCCTCGGCGGCCAACGCCTGGGCACTTGGCCCGAGCATCACGTGGGCGGCGTTCGATCTGGGCAGCGTGCGCGCCCGTTTACGCGGTGCCGATGCGGATGCCGAAGGCGCCCTGGCGACCTACGAGCAGCAAGTGCTGCTGGCGCTGGAAGAATCTGAAAATGCCTTCAGCGACTACGGCAAACGCCAGCAACGCCTGATTTCGCTGATTCGTCAAAGTGAATCGAGCCGCGCGGCGGCCGACCTGGCGCAGATTCGCTACCGCGAAGGCACGGCGGACTTCCTCGTCCTGCTCGACGCCCAACGTGAACGACTGGCCGCAGAAGACACCCAGGCTCAGGCCGAAGTCGATTTGTACCGGGGCATCGTCGCCATCTACAAAGCCCTCGGCGGCGGCTGGGCACCGGAAACAGTCGCCTCGAAGTAACCGTTTCAAAGGCCCCTTTGGTTGGTCGCAACCGACCATTTTTTAGCCCCGCGTCTCATTCGGTCGCGGGGCTTTTTTTGTCTGCACGATTATTGAATTCATCACAATCCCACCTTTGATCAGCGGTGAAAAAAATCTGCGCCGGACATACATCCCCTGTAGGAGTGAGCCTGCTCGCGATGGCGGTGTGTCAGGCAACGATGACGTCGACAGGTATGACGCCATCGCGAGCAGGCTCACTCCTACAGGGGTTAGTGTTGATTTTGAGCGTCTCGGGTTTCCATGACGGTTACGGTGGCCGTGGTCCCGGCACGCAAGCGGTGTTTCGCGGCGTAATCCGCGTCGATCCGGATCCGCACCGGCACCCGTTGCGCCAGTTTCACCCAGGTGTAACTGGGATTGATATTCGCCAGTAAACGGCCGCCCGGCAGGTTTTCCCGGTCGGCGATGGCAAAGGCGATGCTTTGCACCGTGCCACCGAACCTCTCGCCACTCATCAACTCGATCCGCACGCGATCGCCCTCCTCGATGCGCGGCAGCTTGGTTTCCTCGAAGTAGCCGCTCACATAAAACGAATCGCTGTCGACCAGCGCCAGCAGCGCTCCACCCGCCGTCGCGTAGTCGCCCTCACGGGTCAGCAGATTGGTGACATAGCCAGTGACCGGGGACACCACTCGGGTGCGTTGCAAGTCCAGTTCGGCCTGAGTCAGCGCCGCAATGGCCAACTGCACATTGGCCTGGGCCAACCCCAGATTGGCCTGATTGCGCAGTAACTCGGCCTTGGCAACAGCCACCTCGGTACTGGCTTTCTCCCACTCTTCGCCCGAGATCGCGAACCCCTGTTTGAGCGTACGCCGCCGGCGCTCTTCGCTTTCGCGCTGTCTGAGCAAGGCTTCACTGGACACAATCGTCGCTTCGGACTGACCGAGCGTTGCCTTGGACACCTCCACCGCGCGCTGGGCATGTTCGACCGCCAGGGTGTAACGCGCCGGGTCGATCTCCAGCAAAACCTGGCCCTTTTCGACGTGCTGGTTGTCTTGAACGACAAGGCTGACGATGCGCCCGGACACATCGGCAGACAAGGTCACCACATCGGCCCGCACCCGCGCGTCTCGAGTCCACGGCGCGCGCGTGTAATGCTCCCAGGCGAACCAGCCCAGCACGAAGGCCAGCAATACAATTGCGACGGTCGTCAATCGGGGAAGTAGTTTTTTCAAGTCACCAGGCTCCCATCAGCAGAATCAGCGTCGCGCAGACGCAGGCGTAGAGCGCGCCTTCGAACAAGGCTTCGTGCCAGACGAAACGCAGTACACCGATGCGCCGCAGCATCCAGTCCACGACCAAAAAAATCGGCAAGGCCAGCAACAGGGCCTGCGCAATGGGCGGTAAGTAGACGCCCCCTATTTCCAGATCAATGGGCAAAGTCGGCTACTCCTTCCGGGTCGACAGGTTGAAAGTGTTCCCTGTGTCGTTCCAGGAACGACACGACGATCAGCAACGCCACGCGCATGCGAAACACCGTCCAGAGGTGTTCATGGACGCCTGCGTGCAAGGTATCCAAATGATCGCCCAGATGACGCAAGGCGCTGAGCACCGGATCAAGCGCAAGGCCAGGCCGACCCGCGAGCAAACGCCCGGTGTCCTGAACCGTCGCCAGCAAGCGGTGCTGCACATCGGCACTCAATAAGGTGTTGCGCAGGGCTTGTTGCCTGAGCTGGTTCAACGCCACGCCCACTGCCATGCACCCCAGACTGAATTCGAACAATGTTCGGGACTGTTTGTCGGTAACCGCAGGCAGCAAACCCAGCATCATGGTCAACCGATCAACCATACGGCTTTCGAAGGCAAACTGTTGCTCATCGGTGGCCGGGGTTTTCAGCAAGGCGTACACCTGCTCGCGGTTTTCGTGGTACAGACGGCGAATCCGCAGAGCGGGCCTGAACGGAAAAATCAGCGCATAGACGCTGAGCGCCAGTGTCGTCGCACAGATGTACGCACCGGCAAATTCGAACCACTGGATCGCAGAATTCTGGCCGATCCCGACGTTTTGCGGGCCCACCATCAAAAACGTCGACAGCCCAAGGCCAATACCCGTTCCCGTAGTGGCCGGGCTGGCCAGCCCAACGGCCACGGCATACAGCAACGGTGCCAACAACAAGGCCAACAGCTCGAAGTTGCTGATCATGGGTACCAGCATGAACAGGTAGATTGCCGATACCACCAACGCCAGGCCCAGGCCCCTGGCGTAACTTTGCGCAGCCAGCAACGGTCGCGGGAAGGTTGCCATCAGCGAACACAAGATACCGACCAGAATCATCCCGCCCCGCGCCCCGTCCCAACCGGTCTCGATCCAGATCAGACCGGCCACTACCAACGCCGTAAAGGCCCGGGTGGCGTTCATCGCCGCCAAGGTGAAATCCAGGTGCAGGGGATTGTCCTGGCCGCGAAATACCGAACTGGCTTGGCGTTCTTCCTGAATCGCGTCACTCAGTTCCAGAATCTGCCCCAACTGTTCCAGCAACCGCGCCTGCTCCCAGCGCAGCGCCCACGCCAGCGAGCGCACGGTGGCCGGCATCGTTTCGGTCAACTGCTCAGCCCTGTAGGCCAGATCATCGAACCGTTGCTGCAGCACCGTGAAATGGTGGCGGGACTCAGTCGATAGCGAACGCCCCTCCTGCGCCAACTCATCGAGAAAACGCAATTCCTCAGCACGAATCTGTTGGATCTCTTCGGTCAACTCTCCTTCCAGGCGCTCAGTCAGCAACTGGCGCTGATGCCGCAACGCCGTCAGCCGTGAGGTCAACAGCACCAGTTGATTACCCAGTAACTGCACCAGTCCATTGGCACTGCGCAGCCGTGGCGCGTCGAAATACAAGTGCCGACGCACGCCTTCGAGGGCGCTGATTTCGCCCAGTAGTTGCATTTGCCGCCGATGGAATTCTTCTTCACTTTCTTCCGTGCGAATGACCGCCGCAGCGTGGGTCGCCAGCAGCTTGATCACTTGGTTGATGCGAGTGAAGTAATCCCGGGCCACCGTTTCCGGTCGCGCCGTCAGCAGGCTGACCACGCATACACAGGCCACCGCCAACAGTGTTTCCGTCACGCGTGTCACCGCCAGCAGGAACGTACCGTCCTGATCCGGCACCGCCAGCAAAGCCACCACCACCGCGGTGTAGCCGCTGAGCACAAACGCTTGGGAACTGGTGTAGCGCAACAGGGTGCCGCCGGCCGTGCACAGGGCCAGCCACAGGGCAAGGGTCAGAATGAAAGGCAGTGGCGCCTGGGGAAATATCGCCATGATCACCACCGCGACGATGGCACCCAAGGTGGTGCCAATGACCTGACCGAAACTGCGTGCCAGCGCCATGCCGCCGAGCGGCTGACTGACGATGACCACAGCCATGATTGACCACTTGGGCTGGTCCAGATCGAACAGGAAGGCCAGGTACAACGTCAGCAACCCGGCCGCGACGGTTCTCAAGGCAAACAAAAACACGCTGGGCCCGGGATTGAGGATCGCTTTGAAATACTGGAGCAACGCTTGCATGGGAACACTCGTGGAGTCATCTCCCAGCAAGCGTAGTCACTGCATGGACGAACGGGATGTGTTTGTGCACCCGCCCTAACCGCCTGCTACACGCGACGGATTACCCGGTAAAGGATATCGACTACATTTAGTATGCCTGAGGTTTTAGAGGTGTTTGAGTGGCGTTATTGGCGTGAACCAATGGCGCTAAAGGAAATGGAATTTCGTCTGCACTGGAACCGGGACTGCTCTTTCCAATGGCACGATTCAATGCACTTTGATTGGGTATGAACTTACCAGCGCTGTCGTAGGCGCCCAACATCATCGAACCTGGAATATCTTGCGCATAGACTATTTGATAAGGGTCATTACCCGTGCGCGATCCGGAGTCAGCCTGCCAGTTCCTGTTGCGTGCGACGTCATAACCATTCATCGCTCTGCCATCGATCAAATAGGTGTACCCGCCTGACTTTCCACCCTGGTGAAAAGCACCCATACCGTTGTTATCGTAATATCCGGACGCTTTCAAGCCGGAATCTGCTCCACTGTTGGCGTTCATACCGTTGATGTCCTGAATGTTGTTCACCGGCGCATTCATTTTAAAACCCTGAGCGAACACCTCCTGAGGAGATCTCAGGTCCCCGCATAACGTGAACCCGCGATAGACAAATCCCTCTTTCGGGCCGCTGAAATACAGGACGCGCGAGCGATCCATGAGACGTTGTGCAGCTTCCGGCCCCTTCTTGCTCAACGATTTAAGCCGATCCGAAACCCGCTTATTGGTGAACTTTCGGGTCAATTTTTCCTGAACAAGCAAAGGGTTTTTGACGCGTGGGGCAATCCATTTCTCAACGTGTTTGGCGCTAAGCTCAAGTGGCGTTGAGTGATGCCCATACTCCGGAAAAAATTGGGTTATCTCTTTTGGCAAATCCTGCGATAGCTTTAATAATTGATAGACTTTGAGAGTAATGCGAAATAGCTCTGCTTCATTAGGCACTTTCCCAAACACTTGGCCTATGTAAGGAGCAGCGATTTGCGTAACAAGCCCCTTAATCGCTGCGGCTTTGAGTCGATTGCCCTCCGAGGGGTCATCATTCAATTCTCCTTGCGTGTATTTAACTGCTGACGCACCCGCGCCAAGCAAGAAAGCAAGCCCTGCGGTAGGGGCCCCTGGAAAACCCGATAAAATTGCGCAATACCTTAATGTATCTGCTAACACGTCCAATAGTTTATCAATGAATCGCTCATCCCACGTGGACGTCCTGGTGTCCATATTATCCCGGGCTTTGACAGTCGCACTATAGAATAGAACTTTGAAAACATCGTATTGCTCGCGATAGTGATTAGGACCATCTATACGACCAATAACAATGGGTTCATATGGCCATTTATAATCTATACCATGACTCCAGACAGATCGTCCTTGACTGTACTTAAAATCGTCATCGTCGCGACCCAGCAGGATTTTCAGGGGGATTCGTTTCGACAGTTCACTGCTCAACTGTGGGAACTCCTCTATTGATTTTCCACCTTCTCTAAATAGCTCAACGGGGCTCTCGATAACCGTTGCGTTCCCCCCCAGAAAAACAAATAACCCTTCCGTCCTCTTACCCTTACTCGTTAAAAAAACAGCATCAGACACATGAAATTCATCACTAAACGCACCATTTTTAATAGCAATAGGTCTGACCCGGGTTTCCCCCTTCAAAAAACTCTTGATAATATTTATTGCGTCCTCGGACGCCGCTGGGCTTTCGAGATATTCAGTCAACAGCTTTTTCAAATTAACATCGAATGCAGCTTTCCAAAGCTTATAGGTGTGTGGCTTCCAAAGCATTCTGTCCAAACGCTTATTGTGTTCTGCTGCAAGATTAATATTCTTTACAGCGTCCTTAAAATGCTGGGTGTATCCTGAGGGCCAATGAACCGTCATCCGTTCAAGGTCTTTTTTTGCTTTATCATGCTGCCCCGCCATCAACCCCGCCAGGGTAAATCTTTCATCCCTTATATGCTCCTGAAAAATATCGACATGTTTACCTATTGGAAGTGGCGTTACATATTCAAAACGGAAAGTCGATGTAGCGGTTGTTGTTCTTTTTAGATGATCAGATATATCTGATTCGGAAACTAATTTCTCCACCTCCGACAGAATAAACAATGAAGAATCCAATAATATTTGCATCTCAGCAAAATCATCTTTAAACGTACTGGCCACTTGGCTTATCGTGAAACCCGGTACAAATTCTTCGCCCGGACCAATACCGACCTCGGCATCTGCAGTACGCTGACCTGCATGAATGAGTAAGTGCGCATATGAGTGCGCTTCGACGCCACTCTCTGACGTTTGCACATTAGAAAACATGCCCAACCCTTCATCCACACTGCGCGTTCTAATTACGTGTGCCGGTTTGTCGGCCACAAACAGTCGAGTCTCAGTAGTGACGACAGGCTTGACCTTTAAGTCGCTGACGTCATCTGCCTCGAACTCATCATGAGCGTCTATCTTTGCCCCTACAGTGATTTCGTCGAGATAGTCCCCATAGGTTACATTGGGGTGACCGGGAACAGGTTGCCGCAGTAACTCCTCCAGCTTTTCGATCAACTCTGGATCGTCGGTGGGCACCTCGTAAGACGTCTTGTTTATCAGCTGTTTTACTTCAGCTGCAAATACTGGAAAAAGCTCGAATATGTCTTCAATGCCCTCTATGGCATATTCGTGGGCCATGGCTCCTTCGTCAGGCACAGGATCGGGATGGATGTGGACACCCTGTAAAGGATCCCCCGCTTCCTCCGGTTCAGGCAGAAACCAGCTGGCATAAAAGTTACTGACCGCCATGTAGGCCGCAAACATTCCCACCGCTTTACCTGGGTTTTGCTCTATCAAATCGCCCGTTCGACTTAAGACCGCGGCACCCGTGCCGAGCAAGCTGGAGCTCATCCGGGAGAGCCAATTACCCAGCTGCTCCTTGAGAACGTCCATATCCGCTGAAATGCGTGTGAACGTATCGGGAGGCAAACCAGTCGTTGTAGGCTGATAAGGCGTCTCTCCAAACGGTTCAAGCATGGTCTCCAGCTCCACCTCCTCTTGGGCATGGGCGCTGTCCCAAGGCACAGCATTGCGGAAAAACCGGCTCAGCAATTCATCCACTTGTGCCGCGAACTGGCCTACCCCGGCCAAAGGATCCATGGCGTCGGCTTGGGGCTGTTCCGGGTCTGGCGTAAGCGGTGACTTGGGAAGATCGGACTCACCATTTTTCCAGGCGTGACTACTTGGGATCGAAGCGGGCCTGGTGGTTATATGACTAGCGTCCAGCCTCAAGGCCCCGAACGTATCCAGTGCATTGCAGGCGTAAAGGAACCTGGCAAAAAAACCCTCCGCAATAACCGGCCCAGTTGTGCTGACGTACGTGTAAAAGTTGGCGTGACGCTCAAAGCCTTGCAGCTCTTCCAGTAGTGAGAATTGTCCCTTCACGACAGGTGTGGGCGTGTTGAAAAACCTCAGCGATATCAATTCATCCGTGTTTACTGCCTGCGATTCCGCAGACGCTCCCTGATACCCGGGTTTGAGCTGATCGTAGACGGCTTCGACCTTATCAATAAGGGAATCATCCCAACGCCTGCGCTCGCCGGATGATGAATCACGAAGTGCGTGCTTTACGTCCTCCAAATGGTTTTGTGCATCCTTTGGAGATGGACGTAAGTCTCGGTGGTCCTGGAGCACCTGAAAAGCGCTGTGCAGCACCTTATTGCTGGAACGAACATATCGCCCGACGTCCTGGATTATGTTCTTGATGGCGTCCCACTGTTCATCGGAGACCAAGTGATGGTGGGCAATTTTCTCGTCCCGCTCAGCGCTTGAAGCATCCAGTCTGGACTGGATAAACCCCATCACACCATCGGCACGATGATCACTTGAAAACCTTGCCTGTTCTCCCAGCGCTGCCTGCCATTGGCCAGGTGGTAAATGGCACAGGACATCTACGATGACTTTGAGTCGTGCTTCACTCAAGTTTCCCCGGGACCTGATCGAGCGAATGAAGGCGTTTTCAAACAGCTCGCTAATGGCCCTGCCTGTGTCCGTTTGCAGAATGCCACTGCTCAGGACTTCCAGTATTTCCTGCTCCTGCAGGGTTGCACCCGTCAAGTATTCCTTGAGCGCAGTCCATCGAGTATCCACATCCCCCTGAGAAATGAATTCCGGCTTGAAGGAATGGCACGAAACGTCCAATTGTGGCGCAGGTATTTCAGCATTCTTCTTTGCGCTTATACCCATATTCGGGAGGCGTATCAGTTCAGGGCTACTCTCGGTGTTCAAAACCGCACTGGAGAGCCGGGTTTGCAGTCGTCCAATGGGGTTGGAGAAAGGTAGCTGTGGCGAAGCACCGACAGTGGTGGTGTTACGAGGGGCAAGCATCAGATTGTTCGGTCCAGGCAGGTTCATTTCAACAAGCCTAAAATGCTGCTGTTTTTACCTCTTTCAAAAAACGCCATTGTTGCGGCGACGACTGACTACCTGGCTGAACGACAGTGATAGCGATGGATACCATTGAGGAGCCCGTCAATCCTGGCGATTGGACGCTCGCCATACTTCTACACTGCAACCGCTGCGAAAGCGGCAAACCGACCTGCCGCCAGCGCTCGAACCGGTGGAGTATGTGCTGAACTGAGCCAGGGTTTGACTCAGGGCCCTGCCTGACCGAAGCTGGCAACTTTGCACTCGCTTGCCAGCAACGGATTTCTGCATGCCCCAGTCTCGCCGCTACCTGATCATCAGCCTCTGCGTGCTGTTCGCCCTCGTGATTGCCTGGTTTTTCCTGCGCAACACTACCCCTGTCGTGCCACAAGCAATCAAACGCGGTTACAGCGAAGCGCTGGACCAGGCTCGCGCCGGAAAACCCGGCGCAGCGCGCGTGCTCTATCAGCAATTGGCCCGTCCTGATATTTCCCCAAAACGCCGTATCTGGCTGCATGCCGAGTTGCCTAACTACCCCAGTTCCGTGGCCCTGAAGCTGGCGGATGCGGACTTGCAGCATGAGTCGCCCGACGTGCGCATCGCGGCGATCAAAAGCATCAGCGGCCTGGTCCCCAATGGCCAGCGCAGCCTATTGCTCGGGCCGTTGCTCGACGATGAAGAACAAAACGTGCGTTACGCCGCGGTCAATGCGTTGCTCGGGCTTTCGCCGGATGACCTTGGGTTGTATTTCGGGCCACTGGAGCAAGCCATCGATGCCTGGGAACAAGACCTGAAGAGCCAACTCCAAAGCGTTGACAATCAGTATCAACTGGCCCGTTTGCATGTGCACAACGCCGAACTGAAAGAGGCGCAAACGGCATTGGACAACACTTTGCGCCTGGCCCCGGGAAACCTGCCGGCGCTGGTGATGCAGATCGATGTGCTGGACAGGCAAGGACAGAGCGATGCGGCCCGGCTTCTGCTGGCCAAGCAGTTGAAAGCCCAGCCGGACTCGGCGTATCTGCAACATGCCCTGGGGATGTGGCTGCTGCATCACGGGCAAAGCGAATACGCCGTGCTCGGCCTGTCCAAGGCCGTGGAGCTGGAGCCGGACAACAAGGATTACCGTTACGACCTCGCCACCACCCTCCACGATGAGCAGGAGCTGGAGGCGGCGCAGAAGCAGCTGCAGGAGATCGTCCAGCGCCACCCGGCTGATCGCAAGGCCCGTGTGCTGCTGATCAACTATTGGAAAGAAAGCGGGCAACTGCAGAATGTGCAGATCCTTTTGGCACAGCTTGAACAGATGAATCCCGATGATCCGGCGTTGCAGCAAGGGCTTTGAGCGATCGCCAATAAAGCTTTGCTCCCGCTGAGATCGTGCATAAGCCATTTACGCAGCCCCATGACGCCTACAATTCGCTGTGCACACAAATTGTGTGGAACCGCCGCAACGGCAAAAGGTCAAGTGAACAGGCAGTCCATTCAGGCACTTCAGGCCTGCTGCCTCGCTTCCCCTAGTCATGAGAGGGCATTTTTTGTCTACATCTAACGAGTTGTTCAGTGCAAAAGCCGCCACTGGCATTGATGGTCTGGATGACATCCTGGCCGGCGGATTGTCCCGCGGCCACGTGTTTTTGCTGGAGGGTGAACCCGGTACCGGTAAAACCACCGTCGCGTTGCATTTTTTGATGGCCGGCGCACGAGCCGGCGAGCGCTCGTTGTACATCACGCTCTCGGAAACCGAGCGTGAATTGCGCCAGGGTGCGCTGTCCCATGGTTGGGAGCTCGATGAGCATATCCATATCTTCGAACTGACCCCGCCGGAAAGTCTGCTTAACGCAGAACATCAACAGAGCCTGCTGTACTCCTCCGACCTTGAGTTAGGCGAAGCGACCAAACAGATTTTTGAAGTGGTCGAACGGGTAAAACCAACCCGGGTCGTGCTCGACAGCCTCTCCGAAATCCGTCTGTTGGCCCAAAGTTCCCTGCGTTATCGCCGTCAGATTCTCGCCATCAAACACTACTTCGTGCGCTATGACGCCACGGTGGTGTTGCTGGATGACCTGACCACTGAATCCCTTGATAAAACCGTGCACAGCGTTGCTCACGGCGTTATTCGCCTTGAAGAATTGACGCCCAACTACGGCGCTGAACGTCGGCGGATACGCGTAGTGAAGTACCGCGGTCAGAAATACCGGGGTGGCTTCCACGACTTCACCATCATGGGTGACGGCGTGCACGTGTTTCCCCGGCTGGTGGCTGCCGAACATCGCGGCAAATACGTGCGTACGCAGTTGACCAGCGGCATTAAAGAGCTGGATGCCCTGCTCGGTGGTGGCATAGAAACCGGTTCCAGCACATTGATCCTCGGCCCCGCCGGTACCGGCAAGTCGCTGATCTCGATGATTTTCGCCGCAGCCGCTGTGGCAAGGGGCGAAAAGGCTGCATTGTTTATTTTCGACGAAGAACTCGGCCTGCTGTTCGAGCGCATGAGAAACATGGGCATCGATTTGCAAGCCCTGCAAGCCACCGGCAACCTGCTGATCGAGCAAGTCGATGCCGCGGAACTTTCGCCAGGCGAGTTTTCGCACCGGGTTCGCCGTTGTGTAGATGAACGCGGAATCAAGACGGTCGTCATCGACAGCATCAACGGCTACCAGGCAGCGATGCCTGAAGAAAACGCCCTGGTGCTGCACATGCACGAACTGCTGCTGTACCTCAATCGCCAAGGCGCCGCGACCTTCATGACGGTCGCCCAGCATGGCCTCGTCGGTGACATGCAGGCGCCGGTGGACATCACCTACCTGGCCGATACCGTGATTCTGCTGCGTTACTTCGAAGCACTGGGCAAGGTTCGCCGAGCCATCTCAATCATCAAAAAACGTACCGGCAGCCATGAATCGACCATTCGCGAATACCGCATCAGTGCAAAAGGCATGACCATCGGCGAACCACTGGACGCGTTCCAAGGCGTATTGCGCGGCGTCCCGACCTACATGGGCGCGAGCAAACCACTGCTCGGGGATGAACTCCCTTGACGGTCCGCGAAGCAATGTCCGAGCGCGCGATCATCCTCGCGCCGCTGGGACGTGATAGCCAAATTGCTCTGATGATGCTCAACGAAGCCGGTTTCGACGGCATCATCACGCGGGATCTGCCATCGCTGTGCAGCGAGATTGCAAAAGGCGCAGGCCTGTTGCTGATTTCCTCCGAGGCTTTGATGGGGGGCGATCTTGATCCGTTGCTGGAGCTGATCGAACAACAGCCGGCCTGGTCCGATTTGCCCATCGTGTTGCTGACTTATCACGGTGGCCCCGAGCAAAACCCGGCGTCCAGATTCGGCCCGCAACTGGGCAACGTCACCTTTCTCGAGCGCCCTTTTCACCCCGTGACCTTGATCAGCCTGGTGACTACCGCACTGCGCGGCCGGCGACGACAATATGAAGCCAGGGACCGCTTGATCGATTTGAGTCAAAGCGAATTGCGCCTGCAAAACACCCTCGAAACCCTGGAACAGCAGGTTGAGGAGCGCACCGCCGAGCTGCGGCACAATGAAGAAGCGCTGCGCCAATCCCAGAAGATGGAAGCAGTTGGACAACTCACGGGGGGCATTGCCCACGATTTCAACAACATGTTGACCGGGATCATCGGCAGCCTGGAGCTGCTGCGCCGGCGCTTGGCCCGTGGCCGTGTGGATGATCTGGACAGTTTGATCGATCTGGGTGTGACCTCGGCCAACCGCGCCGCCGGTCTGACGCACCGCCTGCTGGCGTTTTCCCGACGCCAGTCCCTGGATTCAAAACCGGTCGAGATGAATACCCTGGTGGTGTCGATGGGCGAATTGCTCCAGCGCAGCATCGACGAGAGCATCTACCTGGACATGCAGCTCAGCGATCGGTTGTGGGTGGCCGAGGCCGATCCCAATCAATTGGAAAGCGCCCTGCTCAATCTGGTGATCAATGCCCGGGACGCGATGCCCAATGGCGGCAAGCTGGTGGTGAAAACCTCCAATCAGCATCTGGATGCATCATTTACCGATGCCCATAGCAATCTCGAACCCGGCGATTACGTGGTGCTGAGTGTGACGGACACGGGCTGTGGCATGCCCCAAAGCACCATCAACCGTGCTTTCGATCCCTTTTTCACCACCAAACCCATTGGCCAGGGCACTGGCCTCGGGTTGTCGATGATCTATGGCTTCAGCAAGCAATCACGCGGGCATGTGGTGATCGACAGCGAGGTCGACAAAGGTACGACCGTCACCCTGTTCCTTCCGCGATTCGGCGGCGATGTGCCGTTTGATTCGCCGGCAGAAACGCCCTACGCGCCCTTTGCCCAGAACGGCGAAACGATCCTGATCGTTGAAGATGATCCTGCCGTTCGGGCGCTGGTCAGTTCAGTGTTAAGTGACTTGGGGTATGCGTTTGTCGAGGCGGGTGATGCGAACAGCGCGGTGCCTATCCTGGACTCGGTCCAGCGTATTGACCTGATGATCAGCGATGTCGGGTTACCGGGTATGAATGGGCGACAACTGGCGGAAATAGGTCGGCAATACCGGCCGGAACTCAAGGT
The DNA here is from genome assembly GCF_015351605.1 of Pseudomonas sp. p50(2008). Lineage (NCBI taxonomy): Bacteria > Pseudomonadati > Pseudomonadota > Gammaproteobacteria > Pseudomonadales > Pseudomonadaceae > Pseudomonas > Pseudomonas sp. p50(2008). The sequence continues at coordinate 479,144 of NZ_JACMYF010000005.1, read as the reverse complement.
CCTGTTCATCACCGGTTACGCCGAGCACGCTGCGGTGCGCGGCGGATTTCTTGACCCCGGCATGCAGATGATCACCAAGCCCTTCACCTTCGATCTGTTGACGGCGAAGGTGCGGGAAATGATCCGGATCTGACCCATTATGCCGATAAGCCGAGATGACCCTGTAGGAGCTGCCGAAGGCGTCGATCTTTTGATTTTATAAAAGCAAGATCAAAAGATCGGCGCCTTCGGCAGCTCCAGGGTATGTCGCGATTTTTTGCGGCATTTCAACAGGGTTCGCGGTGTTTCAAGACAGCATTTCCTGCATCAATTCCTGCAACACATCCAGATCGAACGGCTTGCCCAGAATCGGCGCCTTGCGGGTGATCGGACTGTCGGTCTCGCGGATTTCCTGCGGATAACCGCTGATGAAAATCACCTTGAGTTCCGGTCGCAGCTTCACCGCGGGTTCAGCAATCTGCACGCCCGAGATGCCACCCGGCAGGCGGAAGTCGGTAATCATCATGTCCAGGTGCGGTTTGCTCGCCAGGATCTCGAACGCCTGCTCACCATTTTCGGCCTGCAGCACGCGGTAGCCCTCGCCGGCCAGATAGGCGGACAACACCATCAAAATCGAGGGGTCATCCTCGACGACCAGTACTACGTCTTGCGCATCTTCACTCATGGGGAAGCCTTTGTTCGGTCAATAGCTGCTGATACGACCGTGGGGTCGATCAGAGGTTGCGTTTATCTGGCTGTTTTCCTACAGCGGCAGACAAACGCGAAACAGGGCGCCCTCGCCAATCCGGCTTTCGACGGTAATGGTACCGCCATGGGCAGTCACAATCTGTTCGGAAATAAACAATCCCAGGCCCAATCCGGCGACGGCGTGTTTGGCCGTGACGCGCTCGAACTGCTGGAAGATTCGCTTCTGGTTTTCCTCACCAATACCGATCCCCTGATCCCGCACTTCGACCCGCGCCTGACCGTTCTCACTGTACACCTTCACGCTGATCGGGCTCTTGGCGCCGTACCGTAACGCGTTGGTCAACAAGTTTGAGATCACTTGTTCGATGCGAAATTCATCCCAATGGCCGATGACCGATTCCTCGGCGTCCAGAGTGACCGAGGATTCGGCAGCGTCGATCTGCGGGGCGAAATTTTGCAGCAGGCCACGCACCAGCGCCGCCAGGTCAAATCGACTCGGCCGGATCGACAGCTTGCCAGTGCGAATCCGTGAAACGTCGAGCATGTCCTCGATCAGGCGGATCAGGCTTTTGATCTGCCGCTCATCGCGGTCGACCATGGCGTGCATCTTGTCCAGGGTAAACGCAGCGGCGTTATCCCGGGCCAGGTGCATTTTGCGCAATTGGGTTTCAAGGATCAGGCCATTGAGCGGCGTGCGTACTTCGTGAGCAACGATGGACATGAAGTCATCGCGCATGCGCACCGCCTGCTCCAGTTCCCGCTGGGTACTCTGCAATTGAACAAGCAGCGCCTCCTGTTCCCGGCGGCTCTGCTCCAGGGCTTCGACCTGCTGTTTCATGGCCTTGCTCTGCCGATACAGGTCGACAAACACATTGACCTTGCTCTTGACCGCATGGATGTCCAGCGGCTTGTGCAGGAAGTCCACGGCCCCGCTTTCGTAGCCCTTGAACGCATAGTTCAGCTCACGGCCTGCCGCACTGACGAAGACAATCGGAATGTTCTTGGTTTTTTCGGTGCCGCGCATCAGCTCGGCCAGCTCGAAGCCGTTCATGCCCGGCATTTGCACATCGAGGATGGCCATGGCGAACTCGTGTTGCAGCAGCAGCGACAAGGCTTCGTCCGCGGACAAGGCTTTGTAGACCATGCGGTCTTCACGCTTGATCAGCGCTTCGAGCGCCAACAGGTTCTCCGGCAGATCGTCAACGATCAGCAGTTTGGCTTGGATATTACTTAGCATGCGATTCGTTCCAGCTCGACAAGCAAACGGCCGATGCCGCGTAGGGGGAGAATGTGATCCGGCTGGTGCACATCCAGTGCAGCCAATGGCATGGTCGCCACCTGGGCCTCGTCAGGGTCCTGCACAATGGTCAGGCCGCCCAGGTACTTGACCTTGGCCAGCCCATTCGCGCCATCGCGGTTGGCGCCCGTCAGCAATACCGCAGCCAGGTTTTCGCCATAGGCGTCAGCGGCGGACTCGAACAGGTAATCGATCGCGGGCCGCGAATGATGAACGCGGTCTTCCAGGCTCAGGGAAAAGCTGCGGTCCTGCTCGACCGACAAGTGATAACCGGGAGAAGCGAAATACAACGTGCCCGCTTCAATCGGCGTTTTGTCATCGGCTTCCAGCACGCGCATCGAGACCCGACGGGCGAACACTTCAGCCAGCTGGCTGCGACGTGCGTCAGGCAGGTGCAGCACCACGATAATCGGCAGCACGAAACCTTCGCGCAACGGGCTCAGCAGGTTCAGCAACGCTTCCACACCGCCCGCCGAGGCGCCGATCACGATGGCTTTAATTGTAGGCAGCTGCAGGGCATCGTTCATGATTTGCGGTAAATCCGTTCTTGTTTGACCAAGGGTTCGAACTGCCTGCCAAAGCCTGAAAACTCCGGTGTTTCCTTGCTGCCGAGGACCAGAAAGCCGCGGTGGCAAAGTGATTCGTGGAACAGACCGAACGCTCGATCCTGAAGCTTTTTGTTGAAGTAAATCAATACGTTACGACATGAAATTAATTGAGTTTCCGAAAACACACTGTCGGTCGCCAGGCTGTGGTCGGCGAAGGTCACGTTCTCGCACAGCGACTTGTCGAAAATGGCATAGCCATAGGCCGCCGTGTAGTAATCGGCGAACGAGCGCTGGCCGCCGGCTTGCTGGTAATTGGCCGTGTACGCCCGGACATTCTCCATAGAGAAAATTCCCTGCTTGGCTTTATCCAGCGAGCGCGGATTGATGTCCGTGGCGTAGATGATGGTGCGATCGAGCAAACCCTCTTCGCGCAGCAGAATCGCCATTGAATAGACTTCTTCGCCCGTGCTGCAGCCGGCGATCCAGATCTTGATCGAGGGATACGTCTTGAGCAGCGGCACCACTTCCTGGCGAATGGCCAGGAAGTGCGACGGGTCGCGGAACATTTCGCTGACCGGGATCGTCAGCAATTGCAGCAACTGCATGAACGCCGTCGGATCGTGCAGGACTTTTTCCTGCAGGGCCGAGATAGTGGCGCACTCGAACTGGCCTAACGCGTGTTGAACCCGGCGCTTGATCGAAGCACCGGAATAGTCGCGAAAGTCGTAGCTGTACTTGAGGAAAATCGCCTCGATCAGCAACCGCAGTTCGATTTCGCTATTTCGCTCTGAATGATTGCGTTCCACTAAATGCGTTCCATTTTCGGTAACCACACGCGAATCAGCGAGAACAGGCGATCCAGATCGATGGGCTTGGCCAGGTAGTCGTTGGAGCCGGCCTGCAAGCAGCGCTCCTGATCATCCTTCATGGCCTTGGCCGTCACCGCAATAATCGGCAGCTTGCGCCAGCGCGGGTCTTTGCGGATCTCGATGGTGGCTTCGAAACCATCCATCTCCGGCATCATCACGTCCATCAGCACCAGATCGATGTCATCGACTTCATTCAACCTTTCAATCGCCTCCCGACCGTTACGGCCGATGACCACGACTGCACCCTTTTGCTCCAGCGCACTGGTGAGGGCGAAGATGTTGCGCACATCGTCGTCCACCAGCAACACTTTGCGACCCTCGAAGACCTTGTCACGACTGCGCGCGGTCTTGAGCATTCGCTGGCGTTCATGGGACAACTTCGATTCGACTTTGTGCAAAAAGAGTGTGACCTCATCCAGCAGGCGCTCCGGAGAGCGCGCGCCCTTGATGATGATCGAACGCGAGTACTTGCGCAGCTCGGCCTCTTCGTCCCGGGTCAGGTTACGTCCGGTGTAGACGATCACCGGCGGGAACGAGCAGATGTCTTCGGTGGACATGCGCTTGAGCAGGTCGTTGCCGAGCATGTCCGGCAACTTCAGGTCGATGATCATGCAATCGAAGATGGTGGTGCGCAGCAGGTCGAGGGCTTCCTGAGCGAAACCGACGGCGGTGATTTCGATATCCTCGTCGCCGATCAGGCGGGCAATGCTGTCCCGTTGCAAATCGTCGTCTTCAACCAGCAGCACGCGTTTGACTTTCTGGGTCAGCTTGGCTTCGAGACGGGCAAACACATCCTTGAGCTCTTCGCGCGTCGTTGGCTTGACCGCATAACCGATAGCGCCCATGTGCATGGCCGCTTCAACCCGGTCCTCGACGGAAATCACGTGCACCGGGATGTGCCGGGTTTCCGCGTGTTCCTTGAGGCGCTGCAACACCGTCAGGCCGGAGTGATCCGGCAGGCGCATGTCCAGCAAAATGGCATCCGGCAGGTACTCTTTGGCCAGGTCATAGCCTTCGTCGGCCCCATGGGCGACCAGGCACTGGTAACCCAGCTCATGGGCCAGGTCGTAGAGAATGTGCGCAAAATTCGGCTCATCTTCCACCACCAGAATGCAGCGCGTGGTGAACGGTGCCTTGGTGCGATCATCGTTGAAACGCGGGATATCAACCGGGGCTATCAGGGGTACCAACGCAGCGGGAATGGCCTGCGGTGTGACGGCTACAGGTGAAGACCTCATCGGTTCAACCGGTATTTCACCCGGCTCGACATACTGCTGAGGCAGTACCAGGGTGAACACACTGCCCTGCCCTGGTTCGCTGGTGACGCTGATCGACCCACCCAGCAATGCCGCCAGGTCGCGAGAAATCGACAAGCCCAGGCCAGTGCCGCCGTAACGGCGATTGGTGGTGCCATCGGCCTGGCGGAAAGCTTCGAAAATGCTTTCCTGCTGATCGGCGGCAATACCAATCCCAGAGTCGCGCACGACAAAGGCGATGCCGTCGTTTGGCTGCGACGCCACCGTCAGGGTCACAGTGCCTTTCTCGGTGAACTTCACTGCGTTCGACAACAGGTTCTTGATCACCTGTTCCAGGCGCTGGCGGTCGGTGTAGATCATCATCGGCGACCCGGCCTGCAGCTCGATCTGGAAATCCAGATGCTTGTCCGCTGCCAACGGCTGGAACATCCCGCGCAAACCGTCCACGAGGCGAGCGACGCTGGTGTTCTCCGGCCGCACTTCAAGCTTGCCGGCCTCGACCTTGGAAATGTCGAGGATGTCGTTGATCAGGTTGAGCAAGTCATTGCCCGCCGAATAGATCGACTCGGCAAACTTGACCTGCTCGGCGCTGAGATTGTCCTGAGGGTTTTCCGCGAGCAACTTGGCCAGGATCAACGAGCTGTTCAGCGGCGTGCGCAGTTCGTGAGACATGTTGGCGAGGAATTCGGATTTGTACTTGCTCGAACGCTGCAACTCATCGGCGCGCTCTTCCAGCTGAGTCTGGGCGTGATTGAGCTCGGTGTTCTTCTGGTCCATGGCGTCGCGCTGATCCGACAGGATCTGTGCCTGCTCGGCGAGCTGTTCGTTGGTCTGCTCGAGCTCGACCTGCTGGGTTTCCAGGTGCGCCTGGGATTCCTTGAGAATTCGCGATTGCTCTTCAAGCTCTTCGTTTGCAGTCTTGAGCTCTTCCTGCTGGACCTGCAGCTCTTCGTTGAGCTGTTGAGTTTCGGCCAGCACTTCCTGCAATCGCTGGCGATAACGTGCGGCTTCTATGGAAGTGCCGATGTTGCCGGCAATCAATTCGAGCAGTTCGACATCGCGGTCGCTCAATGGGCGCAGGAAGCCCAATTCGATGACGCCGTTGACTCGTTCGTCATCACTGGTCGGCACCACTAGCACGCTGTGGGGCAAGCCTTCGCCGAGGCCGGAGCTTACTTTGAAAAAGTCGCTCGGGACGCTGTCGAGGCGAATCAGGCGCGCCGTTTGCGCCACCTGACCGACAATCCCTTCATCGCTGTAAATATGTTGATCAAGCGCTTCCTGCTCCCGGGAAAAGCCGTAACTCGCGACGCGCTTCAGGCCGCCGTGTTCTTCGCGAACATAAATAGCCGCCACCGCCGTGCCCAGGTATTGCGCACAGAATTGCAGGATATTGCGTCCCAGCAGATTCAGGCTGAGCTGTCCGAGGACCTGCTCTGCCAGCTCGGTCTGGCCATTGCGCAACCAGGCTTGCTGCTCCAGGCGTTGGGCGCTGGCCTCTTGGGCGGCAAGATTGGCACCGTAGCTTTGCGACAGGTTGAGCAGATCCCGCCGGCCGATGTAGGCCAACAGTCCGCTGATCGCCGCGACGAACAGCAGGTAAAGGGTGATGCTCCAGATCGTGGTGCGGCTCACCTCGTTATTGCGCGCGGTGCGCAACTGCTGCTCCATGTCGATCACGTCTTCGAACTGCTTGCGGATTTCATCCGTCAGCCGCTTGCCACGCCCGGCCTTGACCGCACCGCGGTAGTCGCCACTGGTACGCTGCATGTCAATCATTGACTGTGCATAGTCAGCCCATTCGCCCTGCAACGCTTCGAGGCGATGAAGGCGATCGGTCTGAACCGGGTTGTCGGCGGTCAGCTCCAGCAGCGTATCGAGCGCGACTTTGAGTCTGGGGCGGGCGGTTTCGTAGGGTTCGAGGAATTTCTCGTCACCGCTGAGCAGAAAGCCGCGCATGCCGGTTTCCAGATCGACGGTCAGCTTTACCGCTTCATTGGCGTTATTGATCACCCTGTCCGTGTGCTCGACCCATTGAATGGTCGACAGCAGATAAGTGATCAGCGAAATGAAGAACACGGCACTGACCAGGCCTACGCCCAGCGGCAGGCTGACGTTACGGCTCAGAAGTTTACGGAAACGTTGCTCATCAACCGAGGACGCAGAGGTCATGGGGCAGCCTTGTCGAACTATTGAAAACCACGGAGTTTGCCCCAAAACGGCTGCTTTGATCCAATTTTCTGACACGTTTTTGCGCAAAATCCTACATTCAGCTGCTACCGCGCAACGGACCGGTTATCCTTGCCGCGCTTGCGGGTCTATTCTTTTTCTGTCACCACGGGAACTTCTCGGGTCCCGTCGATTACTCAAGCAAGACTCCGGCGAATTTGATCGCCCGGCCACCGTACTTTTATTCTTTGGGAACCCACTATGTCCTCCAACGCGTCCATCATTCTCGTAGTAGAAGACGATGACATCGTGCGCATGCTGATCGTCGATGTGCTGGAGGAACTGGAGTTCAAAGTGCTTGAGGCAGACGGCTGCGAGCAAGCGCTGGAGTTTCTTAATGATGAAGATCAGCACATTGACTTGATGATGACCGATGTCGGTCTGCCGGTGATGGACGGTCGGGAATTGGCCACCCAGGCGCGAATGGTCCGCCCGACATTACCCATTCTGTTTGCCAGCGGTTATGCCGAGAGCATTGATGTGCCGGCGGGGATGTCGGTAATAGGCAAACCGTTTTCGATTGATCAATTGCGCGACAAGGTCACAAGCATCCTCGCACGCGAATAAACCATCAATATCCAGCGCCGCGGTCCAGGACCGTTTTGCGCTATGGGTTAACATCACGCCTTATTTTCACTGCGCCCCTGCCTGCTTCAAGGAATGCCTCATGAGTCAACCCCACGCAACCAAAGTCCTGGTCATTGGTTACGTCTGGCCCGAACCCCGCTCTTCGGCGGCCAGTGGCCATGTCATGCAAATCCTCGAGGCGTTTGTGCAACAAGGCTGGGACATCACGTTCAGCAGTCCCGCCGGCGCGGGCGAACATCCGGCAGACCTGACGGCACTGGGCATTCGCCAAGTGCCGATCGAGTTGAACAACAGCAGTTTTGACACCTTTGTCAGCGAACTGGCCCCGGACATCGTGCTGTTCGATCAATTCATGATGGAAGAACAGTTTGGCTGGCGCGTTGAGCAACAGTGCCCCGATGCCTTGCGCGTGCTCGAAACCTCGGACCTGCAGAGTCTGCGACACGCCCGACACCAACGACTCAAGGACCGGTTGAAGGTCAGCGACGATAACCACGATTTCAACGAACTGTTCGCGCCCGCGTTGCGTGAAGAGTTTGAGCACATGGCCGATACGGATCTAGCCAAACGGGAACTGGCAGCGATTTATCGTTGTGACTTGACGCTGATGATTTCCGAAGTGGAAATCGAGTTACTGGTTGAGCAGTTCAACGTGCCTCGCAACTTGCTGCACTGGTGCCCGTTGATGGTCGATTTGCCGACTCAGTCATTCCTACCCTTCGAAGAGCGGGCGAATTTCCTGAGTATCGGCAACTTCCGCCATGCGCCGAACTGGGATGCTGTTCTCTGGCTTAAAACGGTGATCTGGCCGTTGATTCGTCAGCAATTGCCCACTGCCCAACTCCACATCTACGGCGCCTATACACCGCCCAAAGCGACGGCGTTACACAATGCCGCGCAAGGGTTTCATGTCATGAACTGGGCCGAAGATGCCTTGCAAGTCATGTCGGCGGCGCGGGTGTGCGTCGCGCCGCTACGATTCGGTGCGGGCATCAAAGGCAAATTGGTGGACGCCATGCTCTGCGGCACGCCCAATGTCACCACGCCCGTCGGTGCAGAAGGCATGCACGGCGAAGAACCCTGGCCAGGCGCGATAACCCGCACCGCACAGCAATTTGCAGACAGCGCAGTACAACTCTACAAGGACGAAAAAACCTGGCTTGACGCACAGGCCGCAGGCGTGGAACTGCTGTCGCGCCGCTACCTCAAGACCGATCATGGCCCGGCGCTGATCGCCCGCCTCCAGGCCTGTCAGCAGCAAATAAACACGATCAGAAGGGACAATTTCACCGGGAGCATGCTGCGCCACCATCACCACAAGAGCACGCAATACATGGCGCAGTGGATTGAAGCAAAAAACCGTCAGACCCTTCCTACGGGTGGCATGAACCACCCGTAACGAGGCATGATCAGCGTGCGAGAACAATAAAAGCGCCCTGACATGAGCCGAGCAGCCAGAGTTACCGACCCCTCCTACGAGTTGATGGACGACCACAACGGTCTGTCCATCATCTATCGCCAGCATGGCTTCCCCTGCCCTTTGGTGCGCTGGCATTTCCACAAGGAATACGAACTGCACCTGATCGTTGCCAGCTCCGGCAAGGTGTTCATCGGCGATTACATCGGCAATTTTTACCCGCAAACCCTGTTTCTCACCGGCCCCAACCTGCCCCACAACTGGATCAGCCAGGTCGCCGAAGACGAGGTGGTGCCCAAGCGCGACATGCTGGTGAATTTCACGGATGAATTGTTCGACAGTGGTCACCTGGTCTTCGCCGAGCTCAAGGCCCTGGCGCCACTGCTTGAGCGTGCGCAGTACGGTATCGAATTCCGCTGCCAGCGCACGATCCGCCAGGCGATGAGCCTGATGCAGCGTATCGCCGACACCCAAGGCGTGACCCGCCTCGGGCATTTTTTCATTTTGCTGGAGTTGCTGGCCGCTTCGGACGATTACCAATTGCTGTCCGGCGCCACCACATCGCAACTGGCCGATGAGCATAACGTTGACCGCACCAACCGCGCGGTCGATTACATCTTTGCCCATTACGCACGGGAACTGCCCCTGGAAGAAGTCGCCGCGCACCTGGGGATGAAGCCGACGTATTTCAGCCGTGTGTTCAAGCAAGCCACCGGGCGCTGCTTCATCGAGTTCGTCAACCGCTTGCGCATCAGCAAATCCTGCGAATTGCTGGCGGACGGCGACAAGCCGGTGACCGATGTCTGCTTTGAGTCGGGTTTCAACAATATTTCCAATTTCAATCGACGCTTTCAACAGCTCAAGGGCATGACGCCTTCGCATTATCGGCGGTTGGCGGTGCAGCGTTTGACTGAGCAAAACCAGCACTGACGCTTCCTCCTGTAGCCGCTGCCGAAGGCTGCGTTCACCTGCGCAGCAGGCGCCATCGTTTCCGTTTTTTAATCTCTGGATTCGCCGTATGACCCACATTCGGCGAGCGCTGCGCACTCGAACGCAGCCTTCGGCAGCTGGTACAGAAGTATCCGACGTGGCATCTTCGCAACCGCCTGTCAGTGCAAAATAGTATCGGTTTGAGTGCGATGAACAATTTGTCACGCGCTCGATTGAACGTTGTAATCAGTGCACATTCTTCCGGTCTCCGGCAGACACAAAAACAATAACTGTCCTTCTGTCCCCCCTCGGGTGCAGAAAAGGAGTGCACGATGCAACCTTCTGCAAAAGCTCTGCTTGCCCTCGCCTGCCTGACCTTCAGCAGCGTCAGCCTCGGCGCCCAGACCCTGACCATCGCCACCGTCAACAACAGCGACATGATCCGCATGCAAAAGCTCTCGAAAACCTTCGAAGCCGAGCATCCGGAGATCAAGCTCAATTGGGTGGTGCTTGAAGAAAACGTCCTGCGCCAACGCCTGACCACGGACATTGCGACCCAGGGCGGTCAGTTCGACGTTCTGACTATCGGCATGTACGAAGCCGCACTCTGGGGCGCCAAGGGCTGGTTGGAGCCGATGAAGGATTTGCCCGCCGCGTATGCGCTCGACGACGTGTTTCCTTCCGTGCGTGAAGGCCTCTCGGTCAAGGGTTCGTTGTATGCCCTGCCGTTTTACGCTGAAAGCTCCATCACTTATTACCGCACCGACCTGTTCAAGGATGCCGGCCTGACCATGCCCGAGCGTCCGACCTGGGAGCAGATCGGTGAGTTCGCCAGCAAACTCACCAACAAAGACAAAGAACAGTACGGCATCTGCCTGCGTGGCAAAGCCGGTTGGGGCGAGAACATGGCCCTGATCACCACCCTGGCCAACGCCTACGGTGCGCGCTGGTTCGACGAAAAGTGGCAGCCGGAATTCACCGGGCCGAAGTGGAAAAACGCGCTGAATTTCTACGTCGACATCATGAAAAAATCCGGCCCGCCGGGCGCGTCGAGCAACGGTTTCAACGAAAACCTTGCGCTGTTCAACAGCGGCAAATGCGCGATCTGGGTCGATGCCAGCGTTGCCGGTTCGTTCGTCACCGACAAGACCCAGAGCAAAGTCAGCGACCACGTCGGCTTTACCTATGCCCCGCATCAGGTGACGGACAAAGGTTCGGCCTGGCTCTATTCCTGGGCGCTGGCGATTCCGGCCAGTTCCAAGGCGAAAGACGCGGCGAAAACCTTCAGCGCCTGGGCCACGTCCAGGGAATACGGTGAACTGGTCGCCAAAACCGACGGCATCGCCAACGTGCCACCAGGCACTCGGGCCTCGACCTACAGCGAGGCGTACATGAGCGCCGCGCCGTTCGCCAAGGTGACGCTGGAGTCGCTGAAAGCGGCGGACCCAAGCAAGCCGACGCTCAAGCCTGTGCCTTACATCGGTATTCAGTTGGTGACGATTCCCGAGTTCCAGGGCATCGGCACCCAGGTGGGCAAATCGTTCTCGGCAGCGCTCATCGGTCAGACCTCGGTCGATCAGGCCCTGGCCGCCGCCCAGCAGACTACTGAACGAGAGATGAAGCGCGCCGGTTATCCCAAGTAATCCCGCACGCTGTAGGCGCAAAGCTTGCTCGCGATGAACGATAACGCGGTTCATCTGAACACCGCGTCGCGGCAATCGCGGGCAAGCCATGCTCCCACAGGACTAATGCAATCAATGTGGGTGGCTGATCAACCGCCATCGCGAGCAGGCTCGCTCCTACATTGAATTCTCATAGGTCTGCAAGAATCGGTTTAAAGCCATGAATATTTCAACTGCCAAAGCTCACATGGACATTCCCCAGCCGGTGCGTAAAAGCCGGCTGGCCAATCCCGGCTGGTTTCTGGTCAGCCCTTCCGTAGCCTTGTTGCTGCTCTGGATGATCGTGCCGCTGGGCATGACCGTCTATTTCTCGGTGATTCGCTACAACCTGCTCAATCCGGGCGAAAACGAGTTCGTGGGGCTGGAGAACTTCACCTATTTCCTGACCGACTCGGGGTTCATGCCCGGGGCCACCAATACTTTGCTGCTGGTGGGCAGTGTGCTGCTGATCAGCGTCGTACTCGGCGTACTGATCAGTGCGTTGCTGGAGGCCAGTGAGTTTCTCGGTCGCGGCATCGTTCGGGTCATGCTGATCTCGCCGTTCTTCATCATGCCCACCGTTGGCGCCCTGATCTGGAAGAACCTGATTTTCCATCCGGTCTCGGGGATTCTTGCCTACGTCTGGAAACTGTTCGGCGCGCAACCGGTGGACTGGCTGGCGCACTACCCGCTGCTGTCGATCATCATCATCGTGTCCTGGCAATGGCTGCCCTTTGCGATCCTGATCCTGATGACCGCCATGCAGTCCCTCGACCAGGAACAGAAAGAAGCCGCACGCCTGGACGGTGCCGGGCCGATCGCGATTTTCTGGCACCTGACGCTGCCGCACCTCGCTCGGCCGATTGCTGTGGTGGTGATGATCGAAACCATCTTCCTGCTCTCGGTGTTCGCCGAAATCTTCACCACCACCAACGGTGGACCCGGCTATGCCTCGACCAACCTCGCGTACCTGATCTACAACCAGGCGCTGGTGCAGTTCGACGTCGGCATGGCATCGGCGGGCGGATTGATCGCCGTGGTGATTGCCAACATCGCGGCGATCATCCTGGTGCGCATGATCGGCAAAAACCTGACAGACAAAGCCTGAGGCCTGCCATGACTCTTCAACAATCCCGTCGCCTGCAAAGCCTGCTGCTCGGCACCCTGGCCTGGGCCATCGCGATCCTGATTTTCTTCCCGATCTTCTGGATGGTGCTGACCAGTTTCAAAACCGAAATCGACGCCTTCGCCACGCCTCCGCAGTTCATTTTCACGCCGACGCTGGAGAACTACCTGCACATCAATGAGCGCAGCGATTACTTCAGCTTTGCCTGGAACTCGGTGGTGATTTCCTTCAGCGCCACCGCCCTGTGCCTGTTGATCGCGGTGCCTGCGGCCTATTCCATGGCGTTCTACGAAACCCAACGCACCAAAGGCACGTTGCTGTGGATGCTCTCCACCAAAATGCTGCCACCGGTGGGCGTGCTGATGCCGATCTACCTGCTGGCCAAGAGCTTCGGGCTGCTGGATACGCGCATCGCGTTGATCATCATCTACACGCTGATCAATCTGCCGATCGTGGTCTGGATGATTTACACCTACTTCAAAGACATCCCCAAAGACATCCTCGAAGCCGCGCGTCTGGACGGGGCCACGCTGTGGCAGGAAATGGTCCGCGTGCTGTTGCCGATCGCCAAGGGTGGCCTGGCGTCCACGGTACTGCTGTCGCTGATCCTGTGCTGGAACGAGGCGTTCTGGTCGTTGAACCTGACCTCGTCGAAAGCCGCGCCACTGACCGCGCTGATTGCCTCGTACTCGAGCCCCGAAGGTCTGTTTTGGGCCAAGTTGTCGGCAGTCTCGACGCTGGCCTGCGCGCCGATCCTGATTTTTGGCTGGATCAGCCAGAAACAACTGGTGCGCGGCCTGTCGTTTGGCGCTGTGAAATGAAGATCCCGAACCCAATGCGATTCCCTGTAGGAGTGAGCCTGCTCGCGATGAGGCCGTGTCAGTCGACATCATTGTTGAATGACACTCCGCTATCGCGAGCAGGCTCACTCCTGCAAAAAAGCTCGCCCGGCTCAAACGAATAACAATACTGCGGAGGCCCATCATCATGGCCAACCTGAAAATCAAGAATCTGCAAAAAGGCTTCGAAGGCTTTTCCATCATCAAGGGCATCGACCTGGAAGTGAACGATAAGGAATTCGTGGTGTTCGTCGGCCCGTCGGGTTGCGGCAAATCCACCCTGTTGCGCCTGATTGCGGGCCTGGAAGAAGTCAGCGGCGGCACCATCGAACTGGATGGCCGTGACATCACCGAAGTCAGCCCGGCCAAGCGCGACCTCGCGATGGTGTTCCAGACTTACGCCCTGTACCCGCACATGAGCGTGCGCAAAAACATGTCGTTTGCCCTGGACCTGGCCGGCGTATCCAAAGCCGAGGTAGAGAAGAAAGTCGGTGAAGCCGCCCGCATCCTCGAACTCGGGCCGATGCTGGAACGCAAGCCTAAACAATTGTCTGGCGGGCAGCGTCAACGCGTGGCCATCGGCCGGGCCATCGTGCGCAACCCGAAGATTTTTCTGTTCGACGAACCGCTGTCCAACCTCGACGCCGCACTGCGGGTGCAGATGCGTCTGGAGTTGTTGCGACTGCATAAAGACCTGCAAGCGACGATGATCTACGTCACCCACGACCAGGTCGAAGCCATGACCATGGCTGACAAAGTCGTTGTGCTCAATGGCGGCAAGATCGAGCAAGTGGGCTCGCCACTGGACCTCTATCACCAGCCCGCCAACCTGTTTGTCGCAGGCTTTCTCGGCACGCCGAAAATGGGCTTCCTGAAAGGCAAGATCACCCGCACCGACGGCCAGGGCTGCGAAGTGCTGCTGGACGCCGGCACGCGTATTACCTTGCCGCTGTCCGGCGCGAACCTGAGCGTCGGTGGCGCCGTGACCCTGGGCATTCGCCCAGAACATCTGGAGCTTGCGCAAACCGGTGATTGCACACTCAACGTCACCGCCGATGTCAGCGAACGCCTGGGCAGCGACACCTTCTGCCATGTCGTCACCTCCTCGGGTGAAGCACTGACGATGCGCGTTCGCGGCGACCTGGCCAGCCGTTATGGCGAGACCCTGAGCCTGCACCTGGATGCTCAACACTGCCATTTGTTCGATGCCGACGGCGTGGCGTTGACGCGCCCGTTGCGTGCAGCGGCCTGATCTTAGAGAGCCTGTGATGAAACTCAATAAACAGAATATGCATCGCCTCGCTCCTGAGGTGGTCTTGCCTTCCTACACGCTCAGCGACACTCGCCAGGGTATCGCGCATATCGGCGTCGGTGGTTTTCACCGTGCGCACCAGGCGTATTACACCGACGCGCTGATGAACACCGGCGAAGGTCTGGACTGGGCGATTTGCGGGATAGGCCTGCGTGCCGAAGACCGTCGCGCCCGGGATGACCTCAAGGAGCAGGATTGCCTGTTCACACTGTTCGAACTGGGCGACACCGACGACACCGAAGTCCGGGTCATCGGCGCGATACGCGACATGTTGTTGGCTGAAGATGGCGCCGAGGCACTGATCGCCAAACTCGCGAACCCGCAGATTCGTATTGTCTCGCTGACCATCACCGAAGGCGGTTACTGCATCGATGACAGTAACGGCGAGTTCATGGCCCATCTGCCGCAGATCCAGCATGATCTGGCGAACCCGGACAATCCGAAAACCGTGTTCGGCTTCCTCTGCGCCGCGCTGGCCCGACGGCGGGCCGCCGGCATCCCGGCGTTCACCTTGATGTCCTGCGATAACCTGCCGCACAACGGCGCCGTCACCCGTAAAGCCCTGCTGGCGTTCGCCGAATTGCGTGATGCTGATCTGCGCGACTGGATCGCTGACAACGTGAGCTTCCCCAATGCCATGGTCGACCGCATCACGCCGATGACCAGCACCGAACATCGCCTGCAACTGGCTGACAAACACGCGGTGGACGACGCCTGGCCGGTGGTCTGTGAACCCTTTGTGCAGTGGGTACTGGAAGACCGGTTCGTCAACGGACGCCCGGCCTGGGAGAAGGTCGGCGTGCAGTTCACCGACGACGTGACGCCTTATGAAGAGATGAAAATCAAACTGCTCAACGGCAGCCACCTGGCGCTGACGTATCTCGGGTTTCTGAAGGGCTACCGCTTCGTTCACGAAACCATGAACGATCCGCTGTTCGTGCGTTACATGCGTGCCTACATGGACCTGGACGTGACGCCGCAACTCTCGCCCGTGCCGGGAATTGACTTGACCGATTACAAGAACACGCTGGTTGAGCGGTTCTCCAATCAGGCGATTGCCGACCAACTGGAGCGGGTGTGTTCGGATGGCTCGTCGAAGTTTCCCAAGTTCACCGTGCCGACCATCAATCGGTTGATTGCCGATGGCCGGGACACACGGCGTGCAGCGTTGGTGGTGGCGGCTTGGGCGTTGTATCTGAAGGGTGTCGATGAGTATGGGGAGACGTTTTCAATCCCCGATCCGCGGGCGGTGTTTTGCCAGGCGCTGGTGGCGGAGGATGCGCTGATCACGCAGCGGTTGTTGGCGGTCGAGGAGATTTTTGGCACGGCGATTCCAGACTCTCCCGAATTTGTGGCGGCGTTTGAGTGGTGCTGCAACAGTTTGCGCGAGGTGGGGGTGTCGCGGACGTTGGAGCGGGTGTTGGCTTGATGGGGTGAAGCTGAAGTCGCCTTCGCGGGCAAGCCCGCTCCCACGGGGTTAAATGTCGTTCACACACCTGTGTTACATCCCCGAACACTGTGGGAGCGGGCTTGCCCGCGAAGGCGGACTAGCAGGCAACTTATAGGCTGAATGTGTATTCATATCGAACTGAAGACCCAAGGATCTCCCATGGCAAACCAACACCTGTTCCTGGGCATCGACTGCGGCACCCAAGGCACCAAAGCCATCATCCTCGACGCTGTCAGTGGTCAGGTCATAGGCCAGGGAGCCGCTCCGCACACGCTGATCAGCGGCGCCAATGGCCGGCGTGAACAAGACACACATGAATGGACCGAGGCCTTTTGCCTGGCGACTCGCCGTGCGCTGCTCGCGGCCAATGTCGACGGTCAGGACATCCTCGGCATCGGTGTTTCCGGGCAGCAACATGGCCTGGTCCTGCTCGACCATCAAGGTCAGGTGCTGCGTCCGGCCAAGTTGTGGTGTGACACCGAATCCACCCCGCAGAATGAACGCCTGCTGGCTCATCTGGGCGGTGAAGAAGGCTCCCTGGAACGTCTCGGCATTGTCATCGCACCCGGCTACACCGTTTCCAAACTGCTCTGGACCAAGGAACAGCACCCACAGATATTCGCCCGAATCGCACGCATCCTGTTGCCCCATGACTACCTTAATTACTGGCTCACTGGCCGCAGTTGCAGCGAATACGGCGACGCATCCGGCACCGGCTACTTTAACGTGCGCACCCGTCAGTGGGATTTGCAGCTGCTGCGCGACATTGATCCCACCGGACGTTTGCAAGCCGCACTGCCGGAGTTGATAGACGCTCATGAAGCGGTCGGTACCGTCCTTGGGAGCATCGCAGAGCGCCTGGGCATCAACCCGAAAGCAACAGTCTCCAGCGGCGGCGGTGACAACATGATGGGTGCCATTGGCACCGGCAACATCAAGCCCGGCGCCATCACCATGAGCCTGGGGTCTTCGGGGACGGTTTACGCTTACGCCGATCAGCCGAAAGTCAGCAAGGATGCGTCGGTGGCGACGTTCTGCTCCTCGACCGGTGGGTGGTTGCCACTGATTTGCACCATGAACCTGACCAACGCCACTGGGGTGATTCGTGAGCTGTTCGACCTGACTATCGAGCAGTTCAACGAACAAATTGCACAAGCTCCGATCGGCGCCGATGGCATTTGCATGCTGCCGTTTCTCAACGGCGAACGGGTGCCCGCCCTGCCCCACGCCACCGGTAGCCTGCTGGGGCTGACCATGACCAACCTGACCCAGGCCAATCTGTGTCGCGCCGTTGTCGAAGGCACCACCTTTGGTTTGCGCTACGGGCTGGACCTGTTACGCCACAATGGCTTAAAAAGCCTGCGCATCTGCCTGATCGGCGGCGGCTCGAAAAGCCCGGTTTGGCGGCAGATGGTCGCCGATATCATGAACACGCCAGTGATCTGCACCGAGCAAAGTGAAGCCGCAGCGCTCGGCGCGGCGATTCAGGCGGCTTGGTGCACGTCCTGGGCAACTGGACACGAGGACAGCCTGGCGGATCTGTGCGAGCGCTGTGTAAAGCTCGACCTGGCCAGCGAAACCCTGCCGATTGCCGCCAATGTGGCAGCGTTCGAGCAGGCTTATGAGCGCTATCAACGGCATGTCGCAACACTTTAAAGAGCGAACAATTATGTATCTGGTGTGTGGTGAAGCGCTGTTCGATTTCTTCAGCGAAGACGATGCCAGCGGTCTGGCTTCTAGGGTTAATTTCAAGGCCATCGCTGGCGGCTCGCCGTTCAACGTGGCGGTAGGCTTGCGCCGTTTAGGCGCGGAAGCCGCGCTGTTTGCTGGGTTGTCCACCGACTATCTGGGCAGGCGCCTGCAGCAAGTACTGCGAGACGAAGGGGTGCGCCCGGATTTTTTGGTGGATTTCGCCGCACCGACCACCCTGGCGATGGTGGCAGTGGGTGCAAACGGCTCGCCTCACTACAGCTTTCGGGGTGAAGGCTGTGCGGATCGACAATTGAAACTGGAACACTTGCCGCCCTTGGGATCTGAGGTGAAGGGATTGCACGTTGGCTCGTTCTCGCTGGTGGTGCAGCCGATTGCCGACACGCTGCTGGCGCTGGTGCAGCGTGAAAGTGGCAAGCGTCTGATCAGCCTGGACCCGAATGTGCGGCTGAATCCTGAGCCCGACATTGAGCTGTGGCGTTCTCGCATCGCGACGTTGGTCGAGCTTGCCGACCTGATCAAGGTCAGCGACGAAGACCTGAGCCTGTTGTACCCCGAACAAGACCCGCAACGGGTGATCGAGGGCTGGCTGGAACATCGCTGCCAGCTGGTGTTCCTGACGCGCGGAGGCGAAGGCGCGACGGTGTTCAGTCGGCAGCACGGTTCATGGTCGGTGGCGGCGCGCCCGGTGGACATTGCTGACACGGTGGGCGCAGGCGACACCTTTCAGGCCGCGTTGATTGCGTGGCTGACCGAGCAGCAGATGGATTCGGTGGAGGGGGTGCAGCGGCTGGCGCGTGAGCAGATTGAGGCGATGCTGAAATTTGCAGTGCAAGCAGCAGCGTTGACCTGCAGCAAGACGGGGCCGGATCTGCCGTATCGGCATCAATTGGATCTTTGATGAAGCCATGGCCTCATCGCGAGCAAGCTCGCTCCCTCATTCGGTGTGTGTCGGCCAAAAGCTCGATATAACCTCAAACCCTTGTAGGAGTGAGCCTGCTCGCGATAGCGGATTATCAGGCGGTAGCAATGTTGAATATCTATCCCTTTCTACCAGCCGACAGGCGGCGCTCAAGCAGGTTAACCATCCCTTAACACTGCGGTCCAAAACTTTACTGGACCGCACGCCCTCAGACTTCTCTGACGCCCAGTGCGGCAGGCCCGACGATCGTCTCGTCGAGTTGACAGCCTTCTGCATTGGAGAAAGTTCATGAACGTGCGCACTGTACTGCTCGCTTCTTCCCTCGCCTTCACGGCATTTACCGGAATCGCAAACGCCAGCGACCCCGCGCAGACGCAAGCCGTGCCCTATCACTATGGAATGCCATTGCACGTGTCCAAGGTGGTCGCCTTGACCGAACCTTCGACACTGGACTGCAAAGTGGTGACGGCGGAAATGAAATACATCGACAACACGGGCAAACCCGCAGAAATCACCTATCGCAAATTATCCGATGCGTGCAGCTATCAGAATTGAAGCAATGTCTGGCCTGGTTGCCAGGCCAGACATTGAGGTGTGGGATTCTACGGCGAGCAACTACAGGGCTTTTCGATCGGGATGGAGTGTCTGAAGATGCGTTCGATGGTCAATGTCCGAACGCAACCCCGCGATCAGGTCATTGATCTCCCGGCTCCCATTGAGTTGCTTGGCGTCTATTCCGGTTTTACACAAATCAAGCTGATCCGTCGCACCGTCGGAATAGACTTTTATGGTCATCGAAAGATCGGGTGTCAGCGTGCATTGGCAGCGTCTCGGCAGAAAGCTACTTTCAATAATGTTACGAAGTTCCAAGGCAGACAAAAACATGGCGACCCTCTCCTTAATTTTGAGATAGCCAATCAAACTCGACACCGACTCAATAAACTGCACGGTCGGCTTAGGAGCAGATACAGCATAATTCATGCCTTGAAGTTCGCCGTGCAGCTCATCGGCAAATCAATGCGTTAGCGACCCGACTGAAAAAAGCCTCATGCAATTTGCAAGAAACCCAGTTTGGGCACATGCAAAACGCAACCCTCTCATAACAGGTTTGCTATAAGCGGCAACGAAAGCAAGAATGCGGGGAATACATCCAGTATCCGCTCACCCCACTCACAAGCAAGGAGGCATCATGGGTTCTGTGACCTTTAACACGACCGTCGGGCTAATAATTGCCGGGCTGTCCACCGTTGTACACGCTGCCAAACTCGAAGAAGTCGCGCCGTTCCCGAAACCTGAACAGGGTTTCACCCGGCAGGTCATTCATCTCCCGTCCCAACCTCAGGAAGAGAACTTCCAGGTTGAAATCCTCGCCGGCAAGACGCTGACGGTGGACTGCAATCGTCAGCGCCTAGGCGGCATTCTTGAGGAGAAGAATCTTGAAGGATGGGGTTATCCGTTTTACCGACTCGAAAAAGTCATCGGCCCGATGAGCACGATGATGGCCTGTCCGGATGGCAAGTCGAAACAAGACTTTGTACCGGTCGTAGGCGATGGATTCCTCCTGCGGTACAACAGCAAGCTGCCTATCGTGCTCTACGTGCCTGAAGACGTCGACGTCCGCTATCGGGTCTGGTCTGCATCGAGCAAAGTCGAAAAAGCCGTTCAAGAGTAAAGGTCGCCTCAGGCCGGAGCGCCGTTCAACGCGGCGCGTTCGGCCACATGCCGCAAACTGTCAAAATTGATGTTGGCGCCGGAGTCGATGGCGATCAGCGTCTGTCCTTTTGCTCGTGTCTGCGCCACGTACTTCTTGATACCGGCCACCGCCAGCGCACCGGAAGGTTCGGTGATCGAGCGGGTATCGTCGTAGATGTTCTTGATCGCGGCGCAGAGTTCATCGTTGCTGACGGTGATGACTTCATCGACACAAAACCGGCAAACCTCGAATCCATAAGCGCCGATCTGCGCCACGGCCACGCCATCGGCAAAGGTGCCAACGCTCGGTAGCACCACACGTGTGCCCGCGCTTAATGCCGCGGCCAAACACGCAGAATGTTCGGATTCGACACCGATGATGCGCACTTCGGGTCGCAGGTATTTCACATACGCCGCGATCCCGGCGATCAACCCTCCACCGCCTACCGGAACGAATATCGGGTCCAGCGGACCCTGATGCTGGCGAAGGATTTCCATGGCAACCGTGCCCTGTCCGGCAATCACGTCCGGGTCGTCGAAGGGTGAAACGAAGGTGCGCCCGGCTTCCTCCGCCAATTGCAACGCGTGGGCCAGGGCAAATGGAAAACTTTCCCCGTGTAACACCACCTCCGCTGCTCGACTGCGCACGCCAAGCACCTTTAACTCCGGGGTTTTGCAGGGCATCACGATGGTCGCTGCGATTCCCAGCTCAAGCGCCGCCAGTGCAACGCCCTGAGCATGATTGCCGGCAGAGGCGGTGATCACTCCCCGAGCCTTTTGCTCATCACTCAACTGCACCAGCTTGTTATAGGCACCGCGAATCTTGAAGGAGAAGGTCGGTTGCAGGTCCTCCCGCTTGAGCAGGACCTGATTGCCCAGCGCTGCGGATAGAGCCGGGGCGACTTGCAAGGGTGTTCGCACAGCCAGCTCGTAGACGGGCGCGGCGAGGATCTTTTTTACGTAGCGCTCAAGCAGGGTTTGCTGGCAGGGAGTGCTGTTCATTGTTATCTCCTGTGGTACACAGGCCGGCGTAGGAGCGGCAGTTCCTACACCGACCGTGTTGATTCAAAACCCAGGAGACAGACAGTAAAAACCCGCCTCTAGGGCGGGTTGGGTGCTGCAGTCGTGAGCTAGCCCGCCAAATAAGGAATGGCGGTAATAATGCTTGGCTGGCAACGCAATACGGTAAAAGTCATGTACGGAAATTAGCTGCCCGCTGATGGCAAGTCAATGGCCGATTCAATCTCGGTTAAACGCCGAACCTTGGAGCAGCTGGCGAAGCCTGTGGCGAGGGGATTTATCCCCGTTCGATTGCGAAGCAGTCGTAAAGTTTTGGGGCCGCTGCGCGACCCAGCGGGGATAAATCCCCTCGCCACACCTCAGCCGGACGCCTGCTGCTACAAAGTTCGTTATGCAGGGTTACTTCAATCCAACCTTATACAGCGCTCCATCGCTTTCATCGGTCAGTACATACAGATAACCGTCGGGCCCCTGCCGCACATCACGAATGCGCTTGTTAAGCTCCCCCATCAACCGTTCTTCGTGAACGACCCGGTCGCCATCGAATTGCAGCCGGATTAGCTCCTGAGTCACCAGCGCTCCGATAAACACGTTGTGCTGCCAGACCTTGAAACGGTCGGCGTCGTAGAACGCCATACCGCTGAGACCCGGGGATTTTTCCCAGACATGGTGCGGCGCCACGGTGCCTTCAGTGGCCTTGCCCTTGGATTCCGGAATCGGCTGGCCTGAATAGTTGATACCGTGGGTTGCCATCGGCCAGCCGTAATTCTTGCCGCGCTCGATGATGTTGATCTCGTCACCGCCCCGTGGCCCATGCTCGTTCTCCCACAGGACGCCCGTCCAGGGATTGAGCGCAGCGCCTTGCGGATTGCGCTGGCCATAGGACCAGATTTCCGGGCGAACGCCAGATTGCCCGACAAAGGGGTTGTCGTCCGGCACCTTGCCATCCGGGTAGATTCGCACCACTTTGCCTTGCAGCTTATCGAGGTCCTGGGCCGTTGCCCGGTCGTTGTTCTCACCCAGGGTGATGAACAAATAACCGTCACGGTCGAACACCAGTCGCGAACCAAAGTGGTTGCCCACCGACAGCTTTGGCTCCTGGCGGAAGATCACTTTGAAGTTCTTCAGG
The DNA here is from genome assembly GCF_015351605.1 of Pseudomonas sp. p50(2008). Classification (NCBI taxonomy): domain Bacteria; kingdom Pseudomonadati; phylum Pseudomonadota; class Gammaproteobacteria; order Pseudomonadales; family Pseudomonadaceae; genus Pseudomonas; species Pseudomonas sp. p50(2008). Next base: position 456,462 of record NZ_JACMYF010000005.1, on the reverse strand, counting down.
GTAGTCAGGTCCTCGGAGAGTTGACCGCGACCAACCGCCGTCCCGGCCTTGTCACCCTCACCCCCGCCTTCTGCATACGACAGGTAGACCGTGCGGTCTTGCTTGAAGTCAGGTGACAGCACCACATCCAGCAAGCCGCCCTGCCCCTTGGCCCAGACTTTCGGAACGCCATTAATAGGGGACGAAAGTTTGCCATCGGCGCTGACGACCCGCAGGTTGCCGGGTCGCTCGGTCACCAGCATGCCTTGCCGATCCGGAAGAAAGGCCAGTGCCCAGGGATGATCCAGCCCTTGAGTGATGGTCGTGACTTCGAGTGTGCCTTGCTCGCTCTTCAGTTCCTGGGTCGGCGCCGCCATGACAGGCGATGCGGTGGTGAGTATCGCGCTGGCGCAAAATGTCGCCAGGAGGGTTTTTCGCAACATGCACAATTCCTTATGTCGTAAAAAAACTGGCAATACCTCAGCCCGGCCGTTCAGCGATTGCTGGTATCGGCATCCCGATACGGTGGGTTGGGTATGAATTTGGGTGGGCTGCCGGGCACGGTTCTATTCGGATAACCATTACCGATACCACCGTTATCCAGTGTCGGAGGACGCGGCACGGGCACGGTGTTGGGCCCGCGAATGACCGGTGCGGCAGGCTGTGTGCCTTGCATGCTATTGGGGTTGGCCCGTCGAATCGGGCTGTTGTAAGGATTGCTGGACGTACCCGTAGGGCTTTGGGCCAACAGCAGCGGTGACGAGGACAATGCGACGTCGGCCTGGGCCATATTGCCCAGCACGCCGCTCAACAACAGCAACGTGGCGCCAAACGCAATCGTGTTCATTGAGGTGAACCTCTCGACGTGTTCGTAGATAGGGTCTTCGATGTCACGCTACGCCCGGGGTTCTGTTTTGTTAACTAAAACCTCTTTCAGAACATGTAACACGAGTTGACGGTGTGATTGATCCGTAGACCGGCCGGGCTTCAACGCGCTGAAACTTTTGCTCAGCGTCACGGGTCACCTGAACATCACTCATGAGTAGACGACCATGGCACGGGCAATCTGGAAAGGCGCAATCAGTTTCGGGCTGGTGCATATCCCTGTAGCGCTGGTCTCGGCGACGTCTTCCCAGGGGGTGGATTTCGACTGGCTCGACAGTCGCAGCATGGATCCCGTGGGCTACAAACGCATTAATAAGGTCACGGGCAAGGAAGTGACCAAGGAGCACATTGTCAAAGGCGTGCAATACGAAAAGGGCCGTTATGTGGTCTTGAGCGAAGAAGAAATCAAGTCCGCGCACCCGTTGTCCACGCAGACCATCGACATTTTTTCCTTTGTCGACAGCGACCAGATTCCACTGCAGAACATCGACACGCCCTACTACCTGGCGCCCGATAAACGCGGTGGCAAGGTCTACGCATTGCTGCGCGAGACCCTCAGCAAAACCAACAAAGTGGCGCTCGCTCACGTGGTCCTGCACACCCGTCAGCATCTGGCGGCGCTGATGCCGCTTGAATCGGCGATGGTGTTGGTGATGTTGCGCTGGCCGGAAGAAGTACGCAGCCTCGACACCCTTGAATTAGGCAGCGAGGTCACTGAGCCGAAACTGGCCAAGGGTGAACTCGACATGGCCAAGCGCCTGGTCCAGGACATGAGCGGTGACTGGTCGCCCGAGGATTATCGCGACAGCTTCGAGGACAAGATCATGTCGTTGGTCGAGAAGAAAGCCAATGAAGGCAAGATCGAGGATGTGGAAACGGCGACGGGCGAGGAAGAGCGCAAGACAGCGGATGTGATCGATTTGACCGAGTTGCTAAAACGGAGCCTGGGTGGGAAAGCGGCGGCCAAGCCTGCCGCGAAATCGAAACCTGCCGCGAAGACCGCTACGGCGAAAAAAGCCACGAAGCGTTCCAGTGGCTGATTAATTCAAGCATCGCTATCAGGTTGTGGGTGATGTGACTGACGCCATCGCGAGCAAGCTCGGCTCCCACAGGTGACGGGTGTCTACTGTTAAAACCCGGTCAGCTGTGGGAGCCGAGCTTTAATAGTAGAAAACAGTCACCTGTGGGAGCCGAACTTGCTCGCGATGAGGTCAAGGGCCGCAACACATCAGTCAGATCAAGACAAACACCGCCAACAACCCACCCAGTACCGCCCACTTCTCCAGGTAATACAGCTTGCGGTTGCGCTTCTTCAGCGCCTTGCCTCGCAGTCGAATCTTGTAGATCCGGGCAAACAACCGGTTGATCCCGCCCGTTTTGTCGCCCGCATCATTCGGCGCGCCCGCGGCCGACATCACATGACGGCTGAACCAGCCATTGAACGCAGCGGCCCAGCGATACCTCATTGGCCGCTCGACATCGCAGAACAAGATAATGCGGTTCTGCTGGGTGGTGTTTTCGGCGTAATGAATGAACGTCTCGTCAAACATCACCGCTTCGCCATCGCGCCAGTGGTAGTTCTGACCGTCGACATTGATGTAGCAACCCGCATCATTGGGTGTTTCCAGTCCCAGGTGATAACGGTACGACCCGGCGTAGGGATCGCGATGGCGAACCAGTTTCGCGCCCGGTGGCAGCTCCGCGAACATCGCAGCCTTGATCGAACCGATGCTCTGTACCAGTTCGGTCGTGCGGGGACACAGTTTCATCGCTGAAGGATGACTGTCGCCATACCATTTGAGGTAGAAGCGTTTCCAGCCAGTCTTGAAGAACGAGTTGAAACCCACATCGTCGTATTGTTGGGAGCGCTTGATCTCCCCAGCCTTGATCAGGTTGCGCCCTTCTTCGCGAATCTCTTCCCAATGCGCCTGCAAAGGACTCAGATCAGGGAAATCGGCCGGATTGAGGTAAGGTTTGTTGGGGATTTTCGAACACAGGTAAAGGAAGCAATTGACCGGCGCCAGAAACGTTGAATGATCGCTCAGCTGGCGCCCCAACTTGTGGCGCACCCGCCCGCGCAGATGCACGTAGGCAATCGATAGCACGTAGATGGCAGCAATAATGAGTTTCACGGAATCGTCACACGCCAGAAGTGAACAAACGCAGTCCATGCCTGTCGGCATAGGCTGACAGGGCATTTTAGCCACGCCTTGTAACCAGTTGTTAGCATTGAGATGTGAAAATATGTCCGCTGATACCGCCAAAATACCCGTGCGGCCTCAACGCCCTATCGTTTAAAGAGCCAGACCAGTACAATCGCCGCCAAACATTACGCGCCCCCCTTGGTTGATGACGGGAATGAACCCCGCCTCAGCGCACTTAGACTCGGGCCAAGCGCTCCATATGCTGCTGTCCACTTATTGCCAGATGGACCTTCCGCTTCTGACCGGGATGTATGTCCCGTGGTTTGAATAACGGAAACGGGTACTGAATCGGTACTGCCGCAACCCTAGCTACTCTGAATGCTTCGCAGGAAAAACCTTTGATCTCTACAGCTAACATCACGATGCAGTTCGGCGCCAAGCCGCTATTCGAAAACGTTTCGGTCAAATTCGGCGCGGGCAACCGTTACGGCCTGATCGGCGCCAACGGTTGCGGCAAGTCGACCTTCATGAAAATCCTCGGTGGCGATCTCGAGCCATCCGGTGGCCAGGTCATGCTCGAGCCGAACGTGCGTCTGGGTAAATTGCGCCAGGACCAGTTCGCCTACGAAGAATTCACCGTGATCGACACCGTGATCATGGGTCACGAAGAGCTGTGGAAGGTGAAGGCCGAGCGCGACCGCATCTACTCGCTGCCGGAAATGACCGAAGAAGACGGCATGGCCGTAGCTGAGCTTGAAACCGAGTTCGCCGAAATGGACGGCTACACCGCCGAATCCCGTGCCGGTGAACTGCTGCTGGGCCTGGGTATCGGCATCGAGCAGCACTTCGGCCCGATGAGCGAAGTGTCTCCTGGCTGGAAACTGCGCGTATTGCTGGCTCAGGCACTGTTCTCCGATCCTGAAGTGCTGTTGCTCGACGAACCGACCAACCACCTGGACATCAACACCATCCGCTGGCTGGAAAACATCCTGACCCAGCGCTCCAGCCTGATGATCATCATCTCCCACGACCGTCACTTCCTGAACAGCGTGTGCACCCACATGGCTGACCTGGATTACGGCGAACTGCGTCTGTTCCCGGGCAACTACGACGAGTACATGACCGTGGCGACCCAGTCCCGCGAGCAATTGCTGTCGGACAACGCCAAGAAGAAAGCGCAGATTTCGGAACTGCAATCGTTCGTCAGCCGTTTCTCGGCCAACGCCTCGAAAGCCAAGCAAGCGACCTCCCGCGCCAAGGCGATCGACAAGATCCAGTTGGCCGAGGTCAAGCCTTCGAGCCGTGTGAGCCCGTTCATCCGTTTCGAACAAACCAAGAAGCTGCACCGTCAGGCGGTCATCGTCGAGCGCATGGCCAAAGGCTTCGACGGCAAGCCGCTGTTCAAGGATTTCAGCTTCCAGGTTGAAGCGGGCGAGCGCGTGGCGATCATCGGCCCGAACGGTATCGGTAAAACCACCCTGCTGCGCACCCTGGTCAACGAACTGACCCCGGATGCCGGCACCGTGAAGTGGACCGACGCCGCGGAACTGGGCTACTACGCCCAGGACCACGCACACGACTTCGAAGACGACTGCAACCTGTTCGACTGGATGGGCCAATGGACCCAGGGCGGCGAGCAAATCGTTCGTGGCACCCTCGGTCGCATGCTGTTCTCCAACGACGAGATCCTCAAGTCGGTCAAAGTGATCTCCGGTGGTGAACAAGGTCGCATGCTGTTCGGCAAGCTGATCCTGCAAAAGCCGAACGTGCTGATCATGGATGAACCGACCAACCACTTGGACATGGAATCCATCGAGGCACTGAACCTGGCGCTGGAGAACTACCCGGGCACGCTGATCTTCGTCAGCCACGACCGTGAGTTCGTATCGTCCCTGGCCACCCGCATCATCGAGTTGAGCCCAAGCGGCGTGATCGACTTCAGCGGGACGTATGACGACTACCTGCGTAGCCAGGGTGTGGTGTTTTAAGAACAGCGATTAGTTTCAAGCTTCAAGCGGCAAGTAAAAGCCCTGTCCTGGTGACAGGGCTTTTTGCGTTAAAGACTTCACAGAGTTGTGGTGAGGGGATTTATCGGAATGCCGCACCACCCCGTTCCAGTGCGTAGCGCTGGCCTGGATTCAAAGGGCCGCTGTGCGACCCGACCGGGATAAATCCTCTCGCCACAAAGCCTATCGAAATGCGATCAATATAGTTAGCCTGCTTTCTTTTATTTTACGCCCGCGCCATGATGCAGTTCTCCCACCGCCGCCCGCGAACGAGACCTCATGTCTGTGCAGCAACTGCCACCACAAAGCTCCATGGCGATCACCCTGCAGATCGTCTCTATCGTTTTCTATACCTTTATTGCATTCCTCTGCATCGGCCTGCCGATCGCGGTGTTGCCCGGTTATGTCCACGATCAACTGGGGTTCAGCGCCATCGTGGCGGGGTTGACCATCGGTTGCCAATACCTCGCCACCCTCCTCAGCCGGCCCATGGCCGGGCGCATGTCGGACACCGTCGGCACCAAACGGGCGATCGTCTACGGCTTGTCGGGGATTGTGTTGAGCGGCGCGCTGACCCTGCTGTCAACGCTGCTGCAAAGCATGCCGCTCCTGAGCCTGCTGATCCTGATCGTCGGTCGTTTGTTGCTGGGTATCGCTCAAGGCTTGATCGGCGTCGGCACCATCAGCTGGTGCATGGGACAGGTCGGCGCGGAACACACCGCGCGTTCGATTTCCTGGAACGGAATCGCGTCCTATGGCGCCATCGCCATTGGCGCACCGCTGGGCGTGGTGATGGTCAGCGAGCTGGGGTTTGCCAGCCTGGGGATCGCCTTGTCGTTAATGGCCGCGGGCGCACTGTTGCTGATTCGCAACAAACCTTCTGTGCCCGTCATTCGTGGCGAGCGTCTGCCGTTTTGGGCAGTCTTCGGGCGAATTGCGCCGTACGGTGCGAGCCTGAGCCTGGCGTCCATCGGATACGGCACGCTGACGACCTTTATTGCCCTGTATTACGTTAACCGAGGCTGGGCCGGTGCGGCGTATTGCCTGACCGTGTTTGGTGTCTGTTTCATTCTGGCGCGGATACTGTTTATTTCGAGCATCAACCGTTTTGGCGGGTTCACCTCGGCGATTGCCTGCATGTGCATTGAAACGGCGGGTCTGACGCTGCTGTGGCTGGCCCCCTCAACCGGTTATGCCCTGTTAGGCGCCGGTTTGACCGGGTTCGGCCTGTCGCTGGTGTACCCGGCGCTGGGCGTGGAGGCGATCAAGCAGGTGCCGAACACCAGTCGCGGTGCGGGGCTGAGTGCGTATGCGGTGTTTTTTGATCTGGCACTGGCGATTGCCGGGCCGCTGATGGGGGCGGTAGCGCTGAATCTGGGGTATTCGTGGATTTTCTTTACCGCTGCATTGCTGTCGGTGACCGGACTTGGTTTAACTTTGTTGCTGTCACGTAACGCCGCGCGGTCGCTTATTTGAATTCTGTTTAATTACACGGACTGTTGAAAATGAAATAATTTTAAATACATTCAATGCGCAATATTCCGAATCGATTAATGCAGAGTGCCATCGTTGTTTTAATTATTAACTTCGACAGAATCCACGCGCTGCAATTTTCAACACAATCGAAAATGGAAAATGAAAGAAATGCGCATATTGTCTCTTACCCTTCTCTCCCCGATGGTGCTACTCGCCTTTTTCTCTAGTGCACAGGCTGAAAACTCCGTTCAAGAGCAAATCTGCCATAACGGCAAGTGTTGGGATCTCGGCGACATTGGCAGTGAATGTTGCCCGTTCAGTGACGAGCGACTGAAAACAAAGGTCCAGCGCCTGGAAAATCCGACCGAGAACCTGCTCAAACTGAACGGTGTGACCTTCAACTGGAAAGAGAACGACCAAGCGGATATAGGCTTGATCGCTCAGAATGTGCAAACGGTTTACCCACAGTTAGTGCGTACTGAGGGGGGTCACCTGCAAGTGGATTACCAGAAACTAGTAGCACCTCTAATCGAATCGGTTCGCGAGTTGAATACCAGGGTTCAAACACTGGAAGCCGCTCTGGCTAACAAGTAAGCAAATGTATAAACCGTCGACACACTCATTGGTCGGCGGTTTGCATGCCCGCCCGGGTTGATTTGCCCAGCGCATGGGAGAAGAACCGCCCAGCTTCGGAAATCATATTGCGGTGAATGTCCTCACGATCCACGCCATCAGCATCGGTACACAGTGCCGGCATGGCCTGGATCTGTTCTTCATTGCAGGGCGCCATGAACACGAAGTGCCCTGCCCCTGCCAGCAACTTGAAGTCCGGCGCAATGGGCAGTTTGCGCGCCAGCGCTGCGGCATTTTTGTCGAAGGCCACCAGTTTGTCGCCGTCACCGCTGTAAAGCAGCACCGGCAGGTGCACATCGGCCAGGGTATGGCGACCGAACTTGAGGCTCAGTGGCGCCATCAGCAGCAAGGCATGCACACGGGGATCGGCTACCGGTTGCAAATCGTCACGATCAACAATCAGTTCGCCCTTGGTGTTGCAGGCATCGCGATCGTCCGGACGTTCCTGGCAATAACGGCGCAGGCGATCCAGATCAGGGGTTGCACCGGAGAGGATCAACGCTGTCTCACCGCCCGCCGAATAGCCAATTACACCCACCTGATCGGCATTGACGAACGGCGCCAGCATGGGATCGCCGAGGGTTGCGGTGATCGCTTCGGATATCTGGATCGGCCGGCCATAAAGGTTACTCAACGTGCCCAGGCGGCTGTGATCTTTGGAGTTGTCACCGGGATGGATCACTGCCACCACCACAAAACCCTTGCGCGCCAATGAAGTCATGAGGTCATGCAAGGCCAGCGGAGTGCCCGTATTACCGTGGGAAAGCATCAGCATCGGGAAACGGCCAATGGCGACCCGCGTATCTTCGCCTGCTTCGACGCTGTAGCCCTCAAGCTTGCTGGTGTGCTCCTTGTCGCTGGAGGGATAGAACGCAATGGCCCGCATGGGTTGCAGGTCCAGCGGATCGAGAAAACTCATCTCGTGGAAGCCGACGCTCCAGTGGGGATGAGGCGCAGGCGCGGCGTGCACTGAATTCAGGCTGCTGAGCAGGCAGATCAGTAATGTTGCACAAAGACGCACCATGGAACGCCACCTGTTACTTGACCAAAGACGATGCTGCTTGAGTGCATAAGCCAGGCCAAGTCCGACAATTACCCGACATAGCCGGAAACAAAAAACTCCGTACCTGGAGCTTGCGCTACCAGAATACAGAGTTTTCAGGGTGTTGCCTCAAGCTGTTTTGGCGTCTTTACGCAAGCCTTACGCGGCCGCGAACAACTGCTCGCTGATGTGCGTGTGCGCATCGTTCATCGCTTTGGTGCGCACTTCGTCACCGTAGGCCAGGCCTTCGGCGCGGACGAACTCGATATCGGTGATGCCGAGGAAGCCGAACACCAGCTTCAAGTATTCTTCGTGAGCCACACCGCTCGCTTGACCGGCGTGCAAACCACCGGATGTCGAGACGATGACCAGTTTCTTGCCGCCACAAAGACCTTCAGGGCCGGCTTCGGTGTAACGAAAGGTCTGACCGGCAACAGCGATGCGGTCGATCCAGGCCTTCAGTTGGGTCGGAATCGTGAAGTTGTACATCGGTGCAGCAACGACCACAGCATCGGCGGCGAGGAATTCAGCCAGCGTCTGCGCGCTCAGGTCAGCTTCGTGCTGTTGTGCGGCGTTGCGCAATTCGGCAGTCGTACCGGCGGCAACCAGTGTGGTGGAAGAAAAATGGCTGATGGCATCAGCGGCCAGGTCACGGTAGGTCACCACGGCGCTGGGGTCGGCCACTTGCCAGGCTTTGACGACTTCGCTGCTCAACTGACGGGAAGCCGAGTTGTCACCCAGAATGCTCGAATCGATATGCAAAAGTTTCATAAGAAGATCTCCAAGGTGAGGATCGCCAAGGGCGACCTGATGGAGAGAATCCTACCAATGAAACCAATAGCCCAGTAGTCGTCGATAATGCGATTATTCGTCTCACTGATAGAACAATCGGATATCGCCATGCAAGACCTCAACGATCTCTACTATTTTGCCAAAGTGGTCGAAGCCGGTGGCTTCGCCGCTGCGGGACGCTTGCTGGGGATTCCCAAGTCGCGGCTGTCACGGCGTATAGCCGAGCTCGAAGAACGCCTGGGCGCGCGATTGCTGCAACGCACTACCCGCCAGCTCAATCTGACTGCCGTGGGTGAGCGCTACCTGCGCCACTGTCAGGCGATGTTGCTGGAGGCCGAAATGGCCGACGAAGCCGTGGCCAGTATGTCCAGTGAACCTCGGGGACGCCTGCGGGTGTCGTGCCCGGTCGGCCTGGCGCACGAAATCCTGCCCGGGGTGATCAGCAGCTTCCTTGAGCGATTTCCTCAGGTGCAGCTCGAAGTCATGCTGCTGAACCGCCGCGTCGACCTGGTGACCGAAGGCATTGACGTGGCTTTGCGCGTGCGCGAACTGGGCGATGAAGACCCGCAGCTGGTCACCCGGCGCCTGCGCCAGGCGCAAACGGCGCTGGTGGCCAGCCCTGAGTTCCTGCTGGGACGTGAGATCAACCACCCTGACGATCTGAAAAGCCTGCCAGTTCTGGGAGCCCTCGAAGCCGACCGCATGATGCATATCCGACTGCTTGACGAACACGGCAAAAGCTACGAACTCACTCTGGAACCGCGCCTGGGCATCGACGATTTCATCGTGCGCAAGGCCTGCACCCTCGCGGGCCAGGGCTTTACCCTTCTACCGATGATGTTTTGCGAACAGGAACTCGAAGAGGGCTCGCTGGTTCGACTGCTGCCAGGCTGGTCGCTGCCCGGCGGCTGGCTACAGGCTGTCTATCCTCATCGACGCGGTGTAATGCCGGCCGTTCGCGCCTGGATGGACCATTTGATCGAATCATTCGACGCGTGTGGGGACCGACTGATATGAAAGCTCGACGGATGAGCGAAGAGGATGTCGCACAATTTTGCCTCGCCCTGCCCGGTGCGCGGGAGGATTACAAATGGGGTGGCGTGCGGGTGTTTTCGATTGCGGGAAACAAGATGTTTGCCCTGCAGGGCTTGAGAGGAGACTCGCTGGCCTTCAAGGTCGATAAAGATCTGTTTCTGGGGCACTGCGATCGACCGGGCATACACCCGGCACCTTATCTGGCGCGGGCCCAATGGATCATCATGGAGACGCCCTACCCGCTGGGCGCCGATGAGCTGCAAGGCTTGCTGCAACGTTCCCACCAACTGGTGGTGAGCAAGTTGCCCAAACGCACCCAGATCGGCCTGCTGCTTTAGTGCACGCGCTTACGCTTAGAAGAGCGCAAACACATGAGCGCCGAGGAACAACTGGTCAATCCAGAACACCTGATGCAGCAACACGATGGTCCAGAACAGGACCTGATAGGAAATCTTGCGGGTTTTGTGGCGAAACACTTGCTGCGCCACCAAAGCGCCCGGCCAACCGCCTGCCAGCTCTACCGCGTGCAGGACGTTCTCGGGCGTGCGCCAACGGGCGGTGCGCGCCTTGCGCTTGTCGCTCCAATAAAGGAAGAACGCCAGCACGCTGACGATCCCGTAAGCCGACAGGGGAATCAGCGAGATCCCCTGCAACCACATCGACAGTGAGCCCACCAACGGCAGCGCGCACACGATCGCAAACACCAGCCATTTCAGCCGCAGGTTCTGGATCTTGCCCCCAGAGTTACCTTCCGGGCGGTTGCGTGCGCTGCTGTCATTCATGGCTTGGCTGCGCTCCAGTCAACCCAGCCGAATTGCCAGGTGGCGAGGATCAGCAGACCGAATGCGATGCGATACCAGGCGAACACCGCATAGCTGTGGCTGGCGATGAACTTGAGCAAGCCACGCACGGCAATCATCGCGAAGATGAACGCAGTGACGAAGCCGACGGCAAACACCGGGAAATCCGCAGGCACGAACAAGTGCCGGTATTTGTACCCCGAGTAAACGGCCGCACCGACCATGGTCGGCATCGCCAGGAAGAACGAGAACTCCGTCGCAGTCTTGCGGGACAGCCCGAACAGCAAGCCACCGATAATTGTCGAGCCGGAGCGCGAAGTACCGGGAATCATCGCCAGGCACTGTGCGAAGCCGACTTTCAGGGCGTCTTTCCAGGTGATCTCGTCGACCGTCTCGGCGTGCACTTCATGCTCACGGCGCTCGGCCCACAACATGATGACCCCGCCGATAACCAGTGCCGTCGCCACGGTGATCGGGTTGAACAGATATTCTTTGATCATGTCAGCGAAGATCACGCCCAATACCACCGCCGGCATGAACGCAATCAACAGGTTGGCGGTAAACCGTCGAGCGCTGGGCTGGGTCGGCAGCCCGATGACCACGTCGAGGATCTTGCGGCGAAACTCCCACACCACCGCCAGGATTGCCCCGAGCTGAATAATGATGTTGAAGGCCATGGCCCGCTCACCACCGAAGTTGAGCAAGTCGGCCACAATAATCTGGTGGCCGGTACTGGAAATGGGCAAAAACTCCGTCAGCCCTTCTACAACGCCAAGTATCAATGCCTGAAAGGCGGTCCAAAGATCCATCAATCCCCCAAGAAGCGATGCACGCGGGCATGCCCCGTTAATATTTTTTCAGAACGTTTTTGCAATCAGCCTGGCTGTTGACCCCGCGCAAAAGTCTCCAGACGAAACCGTGAGAATCTCGTGAAAATTCAAGCTGGATTCAGGTTTTTCCGCGCGGGGCCGAAATCCTATCAGACAAGTCCCTTTTACGCTGCCGAGTATTGGGCTTGAGCCGCTACAGAAGACTCATCAAGCGTGACGGGATGCTGGCGATCCTTCATGACAAGAACAAAACCGGAGTGACAGCGTTATGAACAGCTTGCGCAATATGTCGATCAGCCGTCGTCTTTGGCTGATCCTGATCGTGGCCGTCATGATGTTGATGACGTTAGGCGTGTTGATGCTCAAGCAGATTCACGAAGACCTGTACCAAGCCAAAGCGCAGAAGACCCAGCACGTGGTGCAGACTGCCAGCGGGATCCTGAGCTATTACCATGAGCTGGAAACCGCCGGAACGCTGACCCGCGACGCTGCGCAGAAACAGGCACTAACTGCCGTTCGCGGTCTGCGTTACGACCAGAACGATTACTTCTGGATCAACGACCTGACCCCGGTCATGGTCATGCACCCGGCCAATCCGAAACTCGACGGGCAGAACCTGGCCGCCATCCGCGATCCGGACGGTTTTGCATTGTTTAATGAAATGGTCGCCGTGGCTAAATCCAAGGGAGCCGGCATCATCAACTATCGCTGGCCTAAACCGGGTGCCAGCGAGCCAGTGGAAAAGACCTCCTACGTCAAGTTGTTCGAACCTTGGGGCTGGGTGATCGGTTCAGGCATCTATATCGATGACATGCAGGACGAGTTCTACGTACAAGTCTGGAAGGCCTTGGCGTTGGGAGTGTTGATTGCATTGATCATGGCGGCGCTGGTGATGCTGATTGCACGCAGCATCGTTCGACCGTTGCAGGAAACCGTCAACGCCATGGCCAATATCGCCAGCGGCGAGAGCGACCTGACCCGCAGCCTCGACACGCATGGCCAGGATGAGGTCACGCAACTGGCGCGGCATTTCAACGCGTTTACCGCCAAGCTGCGCCTGGTGATCAGCCAGTTGCAGGTCTCTGCAAGCGCCTTGGGCGACTCCTCAAGTGAACTGGGGAACGACGCCGCCCAGGCGCAACAGCGCAGCCAACAGCAATCCCAGCAGATGGAACTGGTGGCCACCGCCATCAATGAAGTGACCTATGGGGTTCAGGACGTGGCCAAAAACGCCGAACACGCCGCGAGCGAAATGCGCGATGCCGAGTCCCAGGCGCAGCAAGGCCAGATCAACATCGATAGCAGCCTGCAGCAGATCGACAAGCTGTCGGGCACCATCGATCAGGCGGTGGACGTGATACGCACCCTGGCGGCCGAAAGCACGCAGATCGGTTCGGTGCTAGAGGTGATCCGCTCGATTGCCGAGCAGACCAACCTGCTGGCCCTCAACGCGGCCATTGAGGCAGCGCGAGCGGGAGAGCAAGGTCGCGGATTTGCAGTGGTCGCCGATGAAGTGCGGCTGCTGGCTCAGCGCACGCAAAAATCCACGGCCGAAATTCAGTCGATGATCGAGCGCCTGCAAAATCATTCGGAAGCGGCGGTCAAAGTGATCGGCGACAGCAGCCGCGCTTCGCAACTGACCATCGAACAGGCGGGCCTCGCTGGAGCCAGTCTGAGTGCGATTGGTCAGGCGTTACGCAACCTGAACGGGCTGAATGCCTCAATTGCCAGTGCCACCTTGCAGCAGGCGCACGTGGTGGAAGACATTAATCAGAACGTGACCCAGGCGGCCGGCTTGTCCCACAGCACCGCACTCGCGGCCGAACAGTCGAGCGTGGCGAGTGTTCGGTTGAAGGCGTTGAGTGTCGAACTGAACAGCTTGTTGAAGCAGTTTCGGGTGTAGGCCTCAGGGCAACACCCGCCCACCTTTTCCAGCTGCCGAGCCTGGTTCCTGTGGCAGCTGGCAAAACCCGGCCCCTGTGGCGAGGGGATTTATCCCCGTTGGGCTGCGAAGCAACCCCAAAATCAGGCGACCTAGATAAATCAGGCATACCGCGTGCGCCGGTTTTGCGACGACTGCGTCGCCGAACGGGGATGAATCCCCTCGCCACAGGGGCCAGGTTTCGGCGCAGGGGACCAAAGTACATCCGAGAAAGTTAGCATTTACTTACGTGCAGGGCGGTTCTACTTGGCCGCACCTGCCGGTAGAATCCGCTCCCCTCGCCAACTCCCCAAGGAATCGCCATGTCCGGGCTAGAACTGTTTGCCGCCGCCCTCGGTGTCATCGCCGTTTGGTTGACGGTCAAACAGAATCCCTGGTGCTGGCCGATCGGCCTGGTGATGGTGTTGCTGTACAGCTGGGTATTTTTTGAAGTGAAGCTCTACTCCGACATGCTGCTGCAGATTATTTACGCGGCGCTGCAACTCTATGGCTGGTGGCAATGGACTCGCGGGGGTGAGGCGCGGCAGGGACGGCGGGTCAGCCAGCTTGAGGCTTCCACCATTGCCTTGAGTCTGGCGCTGGGCGCTGTTGGCAGCCTGGCATTGGGAGCCGCCATGGCGCACTGGACCGATGCGGCGCAACCCTGGCTGGATGCCGCATTGACTGGTTTCAGTCTGGTGGCCCAATGGTGGATGGCACAGAAACGCGTGCAATGCTGGCCACTGTGGCTCGTGCTGGACGTGATTTTCGTCGGGCTGTTCATCTACAAAGGCATGTACCTGACTGCCGGGCTCTACGGTCTTTTCGCTGTGATCGCCATTCAAGGCTGGCGCGAATGGCGCGCCGACCTGGCATTGCGAGCATGAAGGTTCTGGTCCTGACCGGACCTGAATCGAGCGGAAAAAGCTGGCTGTCTAGCGAGATCCAGGCGCGCTTTGGCGGGCTGTTGGTCGGTGAATACGTGCGGCATTTCATCGACCGTGAAGCCCGCGATACCTGCTACGACGACATCACACCCATCGCACAAGGCCAACTGACCTGGGAAGATGAGGCGCGCGCCAGGCGCCCTTCCCTGTTGATTCTGGACACCCATCTGTTGAGCAACATCCTTTGGAGCCGAACCTTGTTTGGCGATTGCCCGGCCTGGATCGAGCAAGCCTTGCTGGCCCGGCGCTACGACCTGCATTTGCTGTTAAGCCCTGAAACCGTCGACTGGCACGACGACGGACAGCGATGCCAACCACAGCTGGACGAACGCCGTGCGTTTTTCCAGGCGAGCCTCCAATGGCTTGAACTGCATCGCCAGCCTTGCCAAATACTTCAAGGTGACTGGCAACAGCGCAAGGATGCGGCGTTTGAGTCAGTAACCCGCCTGCTGGATATCTGAAAGGGGCTGTCTGCCCCTGTCAAAAGTGTCCATTCCTGAAACACTTCCTTCGGCGCAAACCCTCGCGCTAAAGCGTCTTGGGTACACCAAGGCGAAAGTGTTACGTGACTGATACACCTTCTCATCAGCGCCTGTAGCAAGCATTCCCGCCAACATGGACGGCGTTTTCGCGTGCCTCTGTCTCACCGATATTACAAATTATTTCTGCTAACCCCGAAGAAAAACCCCAACCCTCTGTTTTTAATAGAAAAACAAAAAGCGGCACACCTTCTGCTCTCTTCCCCGCAACGCTGATAAGGGCAGTGTTTCACTTACAGAAGGAATTGCCGCCGTGGGGATATTTGATAAACGCGCTTTTGGTCTGTTGTTGATCGGATGCGCAATCGGCTCAAGTGTCTGCCTGCCAGTGCAGGCGGATAACGGCATCATTACCATCAAGCGTGATGTCCAGACCCGTAATGCGGTCACCCCGCCTCTTATTCCCGATCCGAATCCAACAACCGTCAACGCCAACCCGTCGCAGCAGATCCTCAAACAAACTAACGAGTTGAGTGACGGCGACTTCGCCAACGTTGCCAGTGGCGCCAGCATTTCCCGCATGGTCACGCAGAACACCAATAACCTGGGCGCGAACATTTCCACGCAGAACCAGCTGTCGAACCAACCCGCCGGACGTTCGGGCAACTCGGGAGGTGGTATCGCCAACATGGTCAACTCAAGCATGGCGCAAGGCTTGGGTACGCTGAAAATCATAACGGGAGACCGTTAGGATGAATCGCACACTGCTCGTTCTCGCTATGTTTTGCAGTGCATCAACCTTTGCCCAATCTCCGGTGATCAACAAAGCCGACATCGACGACTCGGGTTCTCAATATCAAGGCAACCTCACCGTCAACCAGGCGGCCGGCGATCAGCAGCAACAAGCCAACGCCCGGGCCATCGCTATCGGTCACGGTGCTAGCGCCACCACCCAGATTCGCCAAGCCCTGGGCACCCCAAGCAGCCCCTTGATGGATGCGACGTCCAGCATCGGGGGCAACTCTTTCAGTAACGGCAACGGCGCGCTGGGCGTTAACCAGAGCGCCGGGGCCGGCACGCAACAAGCAAACGCATTGCGCATCAGCGTCAGTGCTCAGCCGCAAACGATCGACGACAGCGTCCTTCTTCAACAGAACGTAGCGTTGATCAACAACTCCGATCCAACTGTCTCTGCAACAGGCTATCGCCAGGTCTCTACGAGTGACCAGGCCTTCACCGGTAGTCGCGGGGTTATTCAGTTGAATCAGAGTGCCGGGGTGGGAAATCGAATGGGAAACACCCTGAGCATACGGGTCGCGGATTGACCCAAAAAAGGTAAAAAAACAACACTTAACCTTAATATAAGTACGGAGAATCACCATGAAACCTTCGATGGCACTAAAGCCTCTGGTTTTCGCAATTGCTGCGGTCATGGCTGTTGCTGTACACGCTGGGCAAAACGACAATAATGGCCATAACAATGGTCACAACAACGGCCATAACAATGGCCATCACCACGGTGGTGGCGGCGGCCCACAAACTCCACCACCACCAACAATGATCCCTGTGTATGCAACGGCCAATGCTTGGGATAACCAAAGCAGCACCGATAATCGCATCCGCAACGAAGGGACCATCAACAACGCTGAAATGAACAGCTCGGCGACAGGCACCAGCGGCAACGTCGGCGTCAACGTGGCGGCAGGTAATGGCAACCAACAAGACAACGCGGCGGCCATCGCCAACGCTGCGTCGGACTCCAGCCTCGATAACAGCTTCGTGTTCGGCACTGCCGCCGCAACATCGACTGTTACTCAAACCAGCAACAACAACGTCGTCAACAACTTCGGTAGCCAATCCTCAGCTGTGATGAGCGCATCGGGTAACGGCGGCAGCGGCAACATGGGTGTCAACATTGCCGGCGGCGACCTGAACCAACAGAAAAACACCATGGCCATTGCTAATGCCAATGCTCCACTGGGCAATGCAACCGCTACCGCCACTGCCGACCAGCAAGGTCCTGGCCTGACAGTGAACAACAATGCGGATCGGACTTACCGTCTGGATACCATCACCGTCACCAATTCGGCGAGTGGTAGTTCTTCTGCCGGCTATGCATCCAACGCCAGCGGCAGCAAAAGCTCGTCTTCGAGCTTCGACCTGGCCGGTTCCAAGGCTTTCGCAGCCAGCGGTTCCAGCAGCGCAAATGCCAGTGGCTCTCACAACAGTAACTCGAACGGCTCTTCAAGCGCTTCTCTGAGCGCTACCTTGAGCGCCACGCTGGACGCAGCTGCAGAAGCGGCCAGAAGCGCTACCTGGACTGAAGGCCGCCGCGAACGCAGCCGCAGCTCTGAATCCAGCGCATCGCTGAATGCATCGCTCGACGCAACGCTTGACGCTTCTGTCAACACGTCGCACTCGAACTCGAACAGTTCCTCGTTCGAAAAATCGTACGACAAGTCCTACGACAAAGCGGCTGCTTCTGCGTACGAAAAATCGGGCAGCAAAGCCGCCCAATCCGAGTACGAAAAAGCAAAAAGCTACAGCGAAAGCAGTTCATTTGATTTGAGCAATACTTACTCGTATCAAGTGCTGACTCCAACTGGCTGGGCTAACCCTGTGACCAACACCGCAACCCTGAGTGGTTCGGTTAACGGCGGCAGCGGCAACCTGGGCGTCAACGTAGCTGCTGGTGTGGGCAACCAACAAAGCAACTCGCTGGCCATCTCCAACCAGTCGTTCTAATTGTTGTCTGTGGAGGCCCCCTTCTGGGGGCCTTTTTCAACACAACCAGAAGGCGTCCTACCATGCGCATTATCGCCTTGGCATTTCTGCTTTGCGTAGCCGGCGTGATCGAGGCTGCACAAATGCCGCTTGCCGTTCTGCCTGGAGGCGCTGTGATCTACAAGCCAATCCAGAGTGTGCGCGAGCGCAAATTCGAGGATCTGGTGCAACAGAAAACCGACTTCAGTTGCGGCGCAGCTGCGCTAGCTACCATCTTGCGTCAAGCCTATTGGCTGGACGTCGATGAAGAACAGATCATTACAGGCATGCTGGCACAGTCCGATCAGAATCTTGTTCGGGTCCAGGGTTTTTCCATGCTTGATATGAAGCGTTACGTAGAAAGTATTGGCATGCGAGCCCGTGGCTACCGTGTAGCGCCGGAAACGCTGACCGACATCAAGATTCCGGTTGTGGTCCTCCTGGATATCCGCGGCTACAAACACTTTGTGGTCATGCAACGTGTCCACGATGGCTGGGTATACATCGGCGATCCGGTACTCGGTCACAAACGTTTCAAAGTCGATGACTTTGTCAAAGGCTGGAACGGCATCATCTTTGCCGTTATCGGTCAGGGCTATGACAAGTCCAATGCGCTACTGGATCCCCCCGTACCGCTCACTGCCAAAAACCGCATTAACACCTTCAGCCCGGTGCGAGACGCAGACCTGATGGATTTCGGGTTTATAAAAAGCGACTTCTTCTAATAACAAGGGAGCATGAAGCTCCGGGAGCATCCAATGAATACGTCAATCTGGCTGGCCGTCGTCTGCCTGGCTGCCAGCCTGCCAACCCAGGCACAAACGTTCAAACCGATTGAATTGAAGGATCAGGAACTGGCGAACCTGCGAGGCCGCTATGTCATGCCGGGACGGATTGTCAGTTTCGGCATCACCATGTCCAGTACTTGGGAAAATGCAAAAGGCGAAGTCATCGGGGCAATGTCCTCCATGCAAGTAAAAGCTTCGACCATCAAGCCACAATTTTATGTGTCGATGATCGACGAAAAAAGCACCAACTCAAACTCTTCGCAAGTTGCCAGCACTGCCAGTACGGGCAGTAGCGCAAGCACAACGCCGGGTACCGGTACCGTCACCGGCGGCGCTGGCCTGAATACCACCGAAGGTGTGACTCAAGTAGTGCGTGCAGCCGGCGACAACAATATTGCCTACAACAATGTCGATCTGAATGTCACCAAGGGGAACGAGGCGCCGACGGTGCAACCGCAGGGGCAAGTATTGGACTCGGGCACTACGTTAACCGGCAACAATGGCGCGGGCTCAATGAGCGTTTCCTCAACCGGTACCGGTGTGCAAATGAACATTGTGGCCAACAACAATCAGGGCAGTACCGTTCAACGCCTGGCTCAGGGCGGACTGTTGCAGAACACAACGTTGCTCGGCAGTAGTAATCAGGTACGTAACCTGACGTCCCTCAATGTAGTACTGCGTGACAACGTGGCTACAGGCAGGTCTTTGACCGGCAATCTGGACCAGCTCAAAGGTCTTCGCACTGCCGGATTCTGATCTACGCTCAGTCTCATCAGAAGTAGTCAGAAGGGACGGCTAACCCATGCACCGATCGTTGACGTTCAACGCAATTGTTTGTTTGAGTAGCCTGGCTCCAGCCTCACTGCTGTATGCAGCGCCGGACCCCCAGGTCGAAATCCTAAAACAAGAACTCATGGAGTTGAAACAGCGTTACGAAGCACAACAGAACGCGTTGATGGTACTTGAGCAACGGGTTCGCCAAGTCGAAGAAACACCTGCCAGCCCGGCGCCCAAACGTCTGACCAAATCCCCCGCCGATCCGGCCAGGGGGGGTGGTCAGTCGGTGGCGGCCGGCGCGCCGGGAACCACGGGCAGCTCATATGGCCAATCGCTCAAGGATGACTCGGAGCCAGCGCCCAGCGTTTCCAACCTGTATGACGAAGCCAGCGGCTTCTTTGGTGGCGGCAAGTTCAGCGTCGAGACCGGCCTGACCTACACCCACTACGATACCCGGGCACTAACGCTCAACGGCTTCCTGGCTCTGGACTCGATTTTCCTCGGCAATATCAACCTCGACCGCATCAAAGCGGATAACTGGACGCTGGACCTGACCGCCCGTTACAACGTGGCGCAACGTTGGCAGTTCGACATTAACGTCCCCGTGGTTTATCGCGAATCGACTTACTCCTCGGGAGGCGCAGGTGGCGCCGGACCGGTCACGTCGGACGCAACCGTCACCCGCGACCCCACCATTGGCGATGTCAACGTTGGCGTGGCTTACAAGTTCCTGGATGAGTCGGCCAGCCTGCCCGACGCGGTCGCGACGCTGCGCATCAAAGCGCCAACCGGCAAAGACCCTTACGGCATCAAGCTGATCAGTGATCCGACCAACGACAACCTCGCGGTACCTGAAGACTTGCCTACCGGTAACGGCGTCTGGGCGATCACTCCCGGTATCTCGCTGGTCAAGACCTTTGACCCGGCCGTGCTGTTCGGCAGCCTGGCGTACACCTACAACATGCAGGACTCTTTCAGCGACATCAGCCCGCAGGTCGGCTCCAAGGTCAAAGGCGATGTGAAACTGGGTGATTCCTGGCAAATCGGCGCCGGTATTGCATTCGCCTTGAACGAGAAGATGAGTATGTCGTTCTCGTTTACCGATCAGTTCGCCCGCAAGAGCAAGATCAAACCGGACGGTGGCGATTGGCAGTCAATCAGCAACAGCGATTACAACTCAGCCAACTTCAACATCGGCATGACTCTGGCCGCTACCGATAAACTGACGATCGTGCCCAACCTGGCGATTGGCCTGACCGAGGACTCTCCGGACTTTTCCTTCAGCCTGAAATTCCCTTACTACTTCTGATCTGCAGTGACAGAAAAGCCCCGTGCCATGGAGATGGCAACGGGGCTTTTTTTGGGTTTGGATCAAGAGGAAAGATCAAAAGATTGCGGCGGGCCCACGGAGCAGGACCGGAGCGAGGGTATGCCGAGCCCCGGCGAGGCACCGTACGAAAGGGGCAAGAGCGTTTGGTTACTTTGCGCCGGGCGGCGTTCCGTTTTTTACAAGTGACTCGCCGTAAGGGCGAAACCAATAGAAGCCGTTACCGCAGGAACGGACATGTACACCAGCAAGAATCTCACCGCCGATCAGGCCGCCATCGCGAGCAGGCTCACTCCTACAGTTCGATCCGGGTATATCTGGGAGATATGAGTCGGCTGTGAGGCCGTCATCGCGAGCAAGCTCGGCTCCCACAGGTGAATGCGTGTGCTTCGAAGACGTGGTGGCCCCTCCCACGGGAATCACATTTAAATGTGGACGCCCTGTAGCTGTCGAGTGAAACGAGGCTGCGATCTTTATGCTGTGATTAGCGAATCTGGTGCTTGTGCAATAAACGGTAGAACGTAGGCCTGGATATCCCCAGAACTTTGGCGGCGATGCTCAAATTATCGCTATGGCGATTGAGCACATCACACAACGCCTGGCGTTCGGCCCGGGTTTTGTAGTCTTCCAGCGTGCCCATGGGTACAACCTGGGCATGCTGGCTGATCAGCCCCAGGTCTCGCGCCTCGATCTGCCGGCCTTCGGCCAATACCAGGCCGCGGCGGACACGGTTGGCCAGCTCACGAACGTTGCCGGGCCAGTCGTGCTTGCCCATGGCGATCAATGCGTCGTCGCTGAAGCTGCGAGGACGACGGCCGGTTTCATGGCTGTAGAAGTGGGAGAAATGGTTGGCCAGCATCGACAGGTCGCCGTGGCGCTCACGCAGGGGCGCAGTGACGACTTGCAGCACGTTCAGGCGGTAATACAAATCTTCGCGAAAACGTTTCTTTTCGATCGCGGCTTCGAGGTCGACGTGAGTCGCCGCCAGTACCCGCACATCGACTGGAATCTGTTGGCTGCCGCCGACATGCTCGATATGTTTTTCCTGCAGGAAGCGCAACAGGTTGGCTTGCAGTTCAAGCGGCAGATCACCGATTTCATCAAGAAACAAAGTGCCACCGTTGGCCGCTTCGATACGCCCGATCTTGCGTTGATGGGCACCGGTGAACGCGCCCTTCTCATGGCCGAACAATTCTGACTGGATCAAATGTTCAGGAATCGCGCCGCAATTGATCGCGACAAAAGGTTTGCTATGCCGTTGGGATTGTCGGTGCAGCGTCCGGGCAACCAATTCCTTACCCGTCCCGCTCTCGCCGCGAATCAATACCGGGGATTCCGTAGGCGCCAACTTGCTCAATAACTTGCGAAGTTCCCGGATAGGTTTGCTGTCGCCCAACAACTCATGTTCAGGCTGATCAATGTGCACCGTTCCCTGTCCACGAAGCCGCGCCATACCGAATGCGCGTCCCAGGGTCACCTGGACCCGTGACACATCAAACGGCAACGTATGAAAGTCGAAAAACCACTCACAGACGAAGTCCCCTACATTCTGTAAACGCAGGACCTCTTGATTGAGCACGGCGATCCACTCGGCACCACTGCGACTGATCAACTCTTTAACAGCCTCGGGATGATCGAGGTGAAAAGGTTGCAAACGCAGCAGTCCGACATCACAGGTTTTGTCGCCGGCATTCTCCAGCGTGCAGCTGTCGACATCCCAGCCCAGAGATCGCAAACCCGGCAATAGGCGATGGCAATCGTCGCAGGGATCTACTACTAACAAACGTCGTGAGGCAGGCGTTTCGATCATGACTGTTCCTTGACGCCAAATTTGTTGAATTATTAGAAAAAACAGTCATTTGGCGGACCTGGCTGTAACATTAGCAATAATTTGACGGGGCCTTGTACCGTTTGACTATAGGGTTCTCGCTTATTCAGTTATAAGTAACGACTCTGTTAGTTACCTAACGAGTTCAACCTTTCATTAAGCTTTCAATAACGGTCGACTATCGGACTTTTTAAAAGAAAATCGAAATTTCTGCGTGTTGTGTGTGACCCATACCCCGGTTGAGGACATCAGTACAAGTAACCAGCCGCACGGGACGCCCAACCGTCGGCCTATCACTTGATTGGGCATAAGAGAGAGAATCCCATGACCGCCCCGCTCCGTATCAACGAAGCTCTTTTGATTGCCGACCGCGCATTCCAGCCTTTTCAATGCGTCGCCTGGGCCCTGCAAGACGGTAACGGCGAACTCAGCCTGACCGTCATCGACCGCACCAATTCCAGTATAGGTCGCAAGCAGATTCCCAGCAGCGCCTACACCGACCCGGCGCAACTTGAACGCGTGCTCAAACAAGCGCGTGAAGAGTTGAGCCAGGAAGGTTACACGCTGCAGTCCTGGTCGATGCCGCACTAAACATTACAAAAAGGCGGATTGCTTTACAGCAATCCGCTTTTTTTGCGTAATTAGTTAGTACGCTCAAACGCTTACCTGCACTTCGCCGCACTTCTTTACTTGTGCTTTAACACTTCAACTACTTGGCACGCTTGCCACTGGTTCGAAAAGACACTGTTCTGGCACACAGCGACCCTCCACCTGTTAGTTCTGTCAGTTGTGCGCCGGATCATTCAGGCGTTGAATGTTTTCCTTACAAAGTCGCCGCCCAACTACTGGACCCTGACGACTCGCAAGGAGACGCGTGCATGTCAAGCCAGACCGCTTTTGCCTACCCACCCCCCATCAGCGACGCCGGAAGTCTCGATACATCCTTTGGCGGGGCAGGCAAAACACAGGTGTACTTTGCCGGTAGCCTCTCAAGCATGGCCAACGGCGTCGCGATTGATGCATGCGGCAGAATATTGGTCGCCGCGAAAGTCACGATGTCCAGCGGTAGCCGTTTTGGTCTGGCGCGCTTGCTTGAGGACGGGTCTGCCGACCTGACGTTTGGCAAACAGGGCAGCGTCATTGGTCAGTTCGAGTACGGATTCGAGGCCATGGCCGGCAAAGTCCTGGTCTTGCCCAATGGGCATGTTTTGCTGGCCGGCCTTCACTACCTTAACGCCAACCGAACCCTCCCTGCCCTCGCCCTCTTTGATCAGCACGGCACGCCAGTTCAGGCGTTTGGTGACAATGGACGCTGCATTGTGCAACTGCCGGGCAATCTTTCCGTGGGGTTGCGCGACGCCTGGCTGCCGCCGGGAGTGCCGGGCGCTGAAGCCTGTGACGTGCAGGTGCAGGAGGACGGTCGGATCCTGGTGGTTGCCAATCATCATTTCGAACTGGCCGATCACGCCGGCATGCTGATCCGCCTAAACACCGACGGCTCGCTGGACGCCACGTTCAACGGTCGCGGTTTTGTGGTGGTCAGGCACCTGCTGATGAATACCTGGCTCAGCAGCCTGCTACTGCAACAGGACGGACGGATTCTGGTGGGTGGCGCGATCAACTTTCCCGAAGAAGGACTGGTTGCCCGTTATCTTCCTGACGGGCGACTCGACGAGTCTTTTGCCGTCGAGGGGTTCATGAGTTTCAATTCGGAGGGACGCAGCACGCAAGTCAGTCATATCGTCCAACAGGCAACTGGCGATCTGTATTGCGTGGGTAGCCGGCGCGATCCCATGCGCTGTCTGTCGATGAAACTACAAGGCAATGGCCACCCGGTCAGCCATTGCAATGGCGGCCACCCTCGATTGCTGGACATAGGCCACAGCGGTTGCCAATGGATTGCCGCTCACGCCGTTCCCGATGGTCGCGTGTTGACCGTCGGAGCGACAATCGGCGGGGTCGAGGCGGATTTTATTCTGGCTCGGCATCTGCCAGACGGCCAACTGGATGACAGCTTCGGCGACGGCATGGGCTGGGTCCGTACCCGCTTCGGCCGTAGCCTCGACACCGCCACTTCACTGGCCGCGCAGCCTGATGGCTCGATTGTCGTAGGGGGGTATTCCCTGGACGGAAACTACCGGGCCATCGTGGCGCGCTACTTGAACTAGCGAGATAGACTTTTCCTACCCTTGATATTCCGTTCTTCTTACGGCAAGTTGCGCGCTTCTTAAAACAAGGAGCAGCCGATGTCCGGTTCAATGGCCCAGGCGTTCGCGCACAATTTTCTTGGGCACTCGCCCCGCTGGTACAAGGCGAGCATTGTCGGCTTTCTGGTGCTTAACGCACTGGTGTTGTGGACGGTGGGCCCGGTTGCCGCAGGTTGGCTGCTGGTGCTGGAGTTCATTTTCACCTTGGCGATGGCGCTCAAGTGCTATCCGCTGATGCCCGGCGGCCTGCTGCTCATCGAAGCGCTGCTGCTGAAGATGACCACGCCCCAGGCGCTGTATGACGAACTGGTGCACAACTTTCCGGTGATCCTGCTGCTGATGTTCATGGTGGCCGGCATCTACTTCATGAAAGACCTGCTGCTGTTTCTGTTCTCACGGTTGTTACTGGGCGTTCGCTCCAAGCCCGCGCTGGCGCTGATGTTCTGTTTTCTGTCGGCATTCCTGTCGGCATTTCTGGATGCCCTGACCGTGACGGCGGTGATCATCAGTGCCGCCGTCGGTTTTTACTCGGTGTATCACCGTGTGGCCTCAGGCAATGATCCTCGCCAGGACAGCGAATACAGTGACGACCGTCACCTGCCGAAACTGCATCACGAAGACCTCGAACAATTCCGCGCGTTTTTGCGCAGCCTGCTGATGCACGGCGCGGTGGGCACTGCGCTGGGTGGCGTGTGCACGCTGGTCGGTGAGCCGCAGAACCTGCTGATCGGCCACGAAATGGGTTGGCACTTTGCCGAGTTCTTTCTGAAGGTTGCCCCGGTTTCATTGCCGGTGCTGGCGGCAGGCCTCGTGACCTGTGTGCTGCTGGAGAAACTGCGCTGGTTCGGCTACGGCACGCTCTTGCCGGACAACGTGCGGGCGGTGCTGGCCGATTACGCCGCACAGGACAATGCCGAACGCACCTCACGCCAGCGTGCAGCGCTGATCGTTCAGGGATTGGCAGCGCTGATTCTGATCGCCGGCCTGGCGTTTCACATTGCCGAAGTCGGCCTGATCGGCTTGGCGGTGATCGTGCTGATCACGGCCTTCACCGGCATCACCGACGAGCACCGCATCGGCAATGCCTTCAAGGACGCCATGCCCTTCACGGCGCTGCTGGTGGTGTTCTTCGCCGTAGTAGCGGTGATACATGACCAGCAATTGTTCACGCCGCTGATCCAGTGGGTGCTGGCGCTGCCGGCCGACCAGCAACCGGGCATGCTGTTTATCGCCAACGGCTTGCTGTCGGCCATCAGCGATAACGTATTCGTCGCGACGATCTACATCACCGAAGTGAAGCAGGCGTTCATTTCCGGTCACATGACCCGCGAGCATTTCGAGACATTGGCCATTGCGATCAACACCGGCACCAACCTGCCAAGCGTGGCGACGCCCAATGGTCAGGCGGCGTTTCTGTTTTTGCTGACGTCAGCGATTGCACCGCTGATTCGCCTGTCGTATGGGCGGATGGTGTGGATGGCGCTGCCGTACACGGTGGTGATGGGTACGCTGGGCTGGTATGCGGTGAGTTACTGGTTGTAAACACCGCTCACAGGGGAACTCCGGGCTTCATGGGTTCAAGGGTCAACGAAGGAGAATGTAGCGCTCGATCGCCTGGGCCGCACCGTCTTCGGTGTTGCTCCCGGTGATGACATCAGCCTGGCGCTGCACCGTTTCTTGCGCCTGGCCCATGGCGATCGACAAGCCCGCGCGCTGGAACATTGCAGGATCATTGCCGCCATCGCCCATCGCCGCTGTCTGTTCAAGCGGCACGCCCAAATGCCTGGCCAATGTCACCAATGCTGCGCCCTTGTTGGCTTGCATGGCGGTCACGTCCAGATAAATCGGTTGCGAACGCGAGACCTGCGCCTGGCCTTCGACCTTGGGCAACAACAGCGCTTCCAGTTCGATCAGCAGATCCGTGTTGTTGCTGGTGGCGACGATCTTGTCGATGTGTTCCAGATAAGGTTCAAAACTGTCGACCACCACGGGCGGATAGCCCAATCCGCTTTGCTCGTGAGGAACCATCGGTCCGTTCGGGTCCTTCAACAACCAGTCACCGCCACTGAACACCCAGATTTCGATGTCCGGCCGATCGGCAAACAGCGCCAACGCCGTCAAGGCGGCCGTCGCCGGCAAATGGTAGGCGGCCAGAATACTGCCGTCCGGATTGACCAGGGTGCCGCCATTGAACGCCGCTGTCGGCAGATCGACGCCCAGGGCTTCGATCTGCTGCAACATGGCCTTGGGCGGGCGCCCGGTGGCGAGACTGAAATAGATGCCGGCCTCGCGCAACGAACGGACGGCATCAATGGTGCGCTGACTCAAGCTGTGATCGGGCAACAGCAACGTGCCGTCCATGTCACACAGCAGGAACCGGATGGGAGATTGCGTTGCGTCACTCATCCCAGGCTGTGCCAGACGCGACCGTCGCGGACCAGCAAGTCTTCGGCTGCCGGCGGACCGTCTTCACCTGCAGGGTAGCTCTGCACGCTGGCATCCTGTTGCCAGGCATCCAGGAACGGTTGCACGGCGCGCCAGCCGTTTTCGATGTTGTCCGCACGCTGGAACAAGGTCTGATCGCCGGTCAGGCAATCGTAGATCAGCGTTTCGTAGCCGGTCGACGGCTGCATCTCGAAGAAGTCCTTGTAGGCAAAACCCAGCTCGATGTTGGCCATGTTGAGCGCCTGACCGGGACGCTTGGCCAACAGGTCGAACCACATGCCTTCATTGGGCTGGATCTGGATGCGCAGGTAGGTCGGCTGAAGCTCGTCGACTTCGGTATCGCGAAACTGCGCATAAGGCGCAGGCTTGAAGCAAATGACGATCTCGGTGTCGCGTACGCTCATGCGCTTGCCGGTTCGCAGGTAGAACGGCACACCCACCCAACGCCAGTTGTCGATCATGACCTTGAGTGCCACGTACGTTTCGGTGGTGCTGTCAGGCGCAACATTGCCTTCCTGGCGATAACCGGGCAACGGCTTGCCGTCGACCTCGCCCGCGCTGTACTGGCCACGCACCGAGTTGGCGCGGGCGTCTTCCATCGACCAGGGGCGAATGGCGCCGACGACCTTGGCTTTCTCGCCACGGACCGCATCGGCTCCGAACGCCGCCGGCGGCTCCATGGCCACCATCGCCAACAACTGGAACAGGTGATTGGGCACCATGTCACGCAGGGCGCCGGTGTGTTCATAAAAACTGCCACGGGTCTCCACGCCAACGGTCTCGGCGGCGGTGATTTGTACGTGGTCGATGTAGTGATTGTTCCAGAACGCTTCGAACAGGCTGTTGGAGAACCGGCTGATCAGAATGTTCTGGACGGTTTCCTTGCCCAGGTAGTGATCGATCCGATAGATCTGGTTTTCCGACATTACTTTGAGCAGGCAGGTGTTCAACGCTTGCGCGGTGTGCAGGTCGGAGCCGAAAGGCTTTTCGATCACCACACGCCGGAAGGCGTCGGGGGTTTCTTCCAGCAGTTTCGCCGCGCCGAGCCTGCGCACCACTTCGCTGAAAAAACGTGGCGCGGTGGCCAGGTAGAACACCGCGTTGCCGGTGCCGCTGTCGGCAATTTTCGCCGCCAGGGCTTGATAGGTGCTGTCGTCCAGGAAGTCGCCCTGAACGTAGCTGATGCCTTTGGCCAGCTTGGCCCACAGCGCCGGATCAAGGGCGTCATCGCCCTTGCCGACTTTGGTGGCCGCTTCGGTTCGAATGAAATCTTCGAGCTTCTGCGCAAAGGCCTCGTCACTGATGGCGTTGTGGTCAACGCCGATGATCCGCAATCCATCCCCCAGCAGGCCATCGCGACTCAGGTTGTACAGCGCCGGCATCAGCAGACGCTTGACCAGATCGCCATGGGCACCGAACAGGAACAGCGTGGTCGGTGGTGCTGGTTCAGCCTTGGATTTCTTGCGGATCGTGTGGGTCATTTTTTCGAAGTCTCTACGTGGCCGCCAAAACCGAAGCGCTGAGCCGACAGGATCTTGTCGCCAAAAGTGCCTTGACCGCGGGAACGGTAGCGCGAGAACAGCGAGTTCGACAGCACCGGCACGGGCACCGATTGCTCCATGGCCGCTTCGATGGTCCAGCGACCTTCACCGCTGTCGGCAACCGAACCGGAATAGCCGTCTAGCTTCGGATCGCTGGCCAGCGCATCGGCAGTCAGGTCGAGCAACCAGGACGACACCACGCTGCCACGACGCCAGACTTCAGCAATATCGGCGACGTTCAGGTCGAAACGCTGGTCTTCCGGCAGGTTTTCGCTGCCTTTGGTCTTGAGAATGTCGAAGCCTTCGGCGAAGGCCTGCATCATTCCGTACTCGATGCCGTTGTGGATCATCTTCACGAAATGCCCGGAACCTGCAGGGCCGGCATGGATGTAACCGCGCTCGGCACGGTCGTCATCGGACTTGCGGTCCTTGGTACGCGGGATGTCGCCCAGGCCAGGTGCGAGGCTTTCAAACAGCGGATCAAGGCGTTTAACCACCTCGGCTTCACCGCCGATCATCATGCAGTAACCGCGTTCCAGGCCCCAGACGCCGCCGGAGGTACCGACGTCGATGTAGTGCAGACCTTTCTCCGACAAGGTTTTCGCCCGGCGGATATCGTCCTTATAGAAGGTGTTGCCGCCATCAATGATGGTGTCGCCGGCTTCGAGCAAGTTGCTCAGGGTCTCGATGGTATCTTCGGTCGGCGCGCCGGCCGGCAGCATGATCCAGACCGCTCGCGGCTTGGCCAGACCCGCCACCAGTGCTGGCAGGTCGATGACGCCCTTGGAGCCCTCGGCCGCCAGGTTGTCGACAAAGGCGGTATTGCGGTCGTAAACAACGGTGGTATGCCCATTGAGCATCAGGCGCCGCGCAATATTACCGCCCATGCGGCCCAGTCCAATAATCCCGAGTTGCATGTGCTGATGCTCCTTACTGCAAATAATGTGTGTCAAAGGTTATAGCCCAACGCGACCAATGAAGCTTAGTCCAGAGCGATGGCATGAAGTTTCCGGGCATTGTGCCCGATCCAGAGTGATAACGTCGGGAAACGTCGAGAAGACACACCGACCGTAAAAAATAAAAAAGTTCCCTTCCCGCGCAAAAGAAATCAAAATTGCTGCCGATAGTGTTTTGCGCCGTTCGTGAAACGGCCAAATCACAGTTGATGCATGCCATTCGCGAGGTGAGCAATGGACACAGTAATGACCGCACGTCCTCCCCAAACACTTTACGTGACGATTCGTCGCGACGAACTGCGCCAGCTGCGTGAAGAACGCGAGCTGCTCATGCGCGAAGTCGCTCACCTGCAAGAACGCTTGCAGCAGGCGCTACCGACAGAATATCGCCTGCCAACGACTACCAAGAAAGCGTTACAGAATTAACCGGGAACCAGGCTTCAGGCATCCGAACTGGATGCCAAGCCAGCGTGTGCGGTCCACGAACACCGCCACTGGTGTCCCTGATCGAGCTAACTCACAAACTTTTCACACCCTTTTAGCGATACTTCAGTTTATTGTGGCCGCCCGCTGAGTTCTGTGTGGCCGTCATTCGCTGACGCCACTGTGTGCCAGCGACCCCGAACTAATAGGCTGGAGCGCTGAATGGCGACGTTTGAACGCAGCAACCCGACTGCGAAAGGTTTTGATTGGGCCGGATTTCTCTGGCTGTTTGTTTTCTTCTGGTACTTCTCCGGTATTACGCAACTACTGATCCAACTAACGGGCACTTCCGGTTTCACCGGTTTCCGTCAGGCCTTTGTGATGAGTGCGATCTGGCTTGCGCCGATGTTGCTGTTCCCCCGTCAAACCCGGGTAGTGGCGGCAGTAATCGGTGTGGTGCTGTGGGCTTGCTCCATGGCGAGCCTGGGTTACTTCTTCATCTACCAGCAGGAATTTTCCCAAAGCGTCATCTTCATCATGTTCGAGTCGAACATTTCTGAAGCTGGCGAGTACATGACCCAGTATTTCGCCTGGTGGATGGTCGCGGCGTTCCTTGCCCACACGTTGTTCGCGTACTTCCTCTGGACCCGTCTGCGCCCGGTATACATGCCCCGTGGCCGCGCGTGGATCGCCGCAACCGTCATCGTTGTCGCCGTGATCGGGTATCCGCTGGTCAAGCAGACGATGCGTACCGGCAGCCTGGCCGAAGGCTTCGAAAAATTCGAAACCCGCATTGAGCCTGCAGTGCCGTGGCAAATGGCGGTGGCGTATCACCGCTACCTCGACACCCTGGCGGGCATGCAGGACATGTTGCACAGTGCCAGCAAAATCCCGCCGCTGAAAAACCTCACCGACGCGTCGGCCAACCAGCCCTCGACGCTGGTGCTGGTCATCGGCGAGTCCACCAACCGCCAGCGCATGAGCCTGTACGGCTACCCGCGGGAAACCACCCCGGAACTGGACAAACTCAAGGATCAGCTCGCGGTTTTCGATAACGTCATTACCCCGCGCCCGTACACCATCGAGGCGCTGCAACAGGTACTGACCTTCGCCGACGAAGAAAATCCGGCGCTTTACCTGTCGACGCCATCGCTGGTCAGCATGATGAAACAGGCGGGTTACAAGACCTTCTGGATCACCAACCAGCAGACCATGACCAAGCGCAACACCATGTTGACGACCTTCTCCGAGCAGGCCGACGAACAGGTGTACCTGAACAACAACCGTAACCAGAATGCTGCGCAGTACGATGGCGATGTGATCGCACCGTTCAACAAGGCACTGACCGATACTGCGCCGCGCAAGCTGATCGTCGTGCATCTGCTCGGCACGCACATGAGCTACCAGTACCGTTATCCGTCGACCTTCGACAAGTTCAAGGACCGCCAGGGCGTCCCGGCCGGTGTCCGCGATGATCAGGTACCGACGTACAACAGCTACGACAACGCGGTGCTGTACAACGATTTCGTGGTGTCGAGCCTGATCAAGGATTACGCCAAAACCGATCCGAACGGCTTCTTGCTTTATCTTTCGGACCACGGTGAAGACGTATTCGACTCCGCTGGCCACAACACCTTGGGTCGTAACGAAAGCAAACCGACGGCGCCGATGTACACCATCCCGTTCATGGCCTGGGCCTCGCCAAAATGGCGCGAAACCCACGACTGGAACTTTGCCCAGGATTTGAGCCGTCCATATAGCAGCTCACACCTGATCCACACCTGGGCGGACATGGCTGGTTTGAATTTCGATGAACTGGATCGCACCAAGAGTCTGGTCAGCGACAGCTTCAAGGCTCGTCCGTTGATGATCGGTAACCCTTACGAGCGTCAACAGCGTGCCTTGATCGACTTCAGCCTGATGAAGCCCAAAGTGGCGGAAGTCGTGCAGAAATAACCCAGCAATACCTGTGAAAAACACCTGTGGGAGCAGCGCTTGCTCGCGATTGCATAGGGTCAGCCGACAACGTTGCTGAATGTGCCGCCCCTATCGCGAGCAAGCTTTGATCCTACAGCGACCTCTTAAAATGATATTTATTCTCGTTTAAGACTAAATCTCACCGCCCTCCTTCGTCTTTGAGCAAACGGAAATTTTCCCTCAACGACAAGGAGTCGGCTGCGATGTTCGCGCCCATCACCCGTTCCATGACTTTTACCCTCGGCCTGTGCAGCCTTGCACTGAGCCCGGAGCTGCTGGCTGAAACCGATCCGGAAAAGGAACCCGTCACCGGCACCCTCGAATTGACCTCCACCAGCATCACCGCGCAGGGGCTGGGCAACACCACCGAAAACACCCATTCCTACACCACCGGTGCCATGAGCAGTGCCACCCGCTTGAACCTGTCGATCAAGGAAACACCGCAATCGGTATCCGTGGTGACGCGTCAGCAGATGGACGATTTCAAACTCGGCACGCTGTCGGAAGCCATGAGCCAGACCACCGGCATCGTGGTTCAGCACAACGACTCCGACCGGGTCAACTACTCCTCCCGCGGCTACTCGATCACCAATTTCCAGGTCGACGGGATGTTGAATACCTTCAGTTACATGAAGTCCGATTCCGACACCATCATCTATGACCGCATCGAAGTGGTCCGCGGCGCGACCGGCCTGACCACCGGCGCGGGCGACCCGTCTGCAACCATCAACATGGTGCGCAAACGGCCGACGGCACAATGGGCAGCCAAGACCGGCGTCAGCGCCGGCAGCTATGACGATTACTACAGTTACGTGGATGTCGGCGGTCCGCTGGCGTTCGATGGTCGCCTGCGTGGGCGCAGCGTGCTGGCCTACCGCGACAGTGATTCGTTCCGCGACAAGTACCAGCAGCAACGGGAAGTCGGGTACGGGATTCTCGAAGCGGACCTGACCGACGACACGGTGCTCGCCGTGGGGTATGACTATCAGAACAAGCACGTCCAGGGCACGTCCTGGGGCACGGTGCCCTACTGGAACGCCGATGGCAGCAAGGCCAACCTCGGACGGTCGACCAACATGGCGACGTCCTGGAGTTCGTGGCCGATCAAGGACAAGACGGCGTTCGCCAACCTGGACCATCAACTGGGTGCCGGCTGGCACCTCAAAGCCGCGTATACCCACCGCGAAAGCGACACCGACGGCAAGATCTACTACGCCGGTGGCGGTTTTCCCGAGCCTGATCGCAGCGGCATGATCGCCAACGTCAGCCACATGATCGGCACGCAGAAAATGAAAGCCTATGACTTCAACGTCGCCGGGCCCTATTCATTGTTGGGGCGTGAACATGAGCTGATGATTGGCTATGGCGAGGCAGAGCGTAGTGAAAAAAACCCCTACACCGTTGACGGGCCCCGCGCTGACGATTACGAAAACGTGCCCGACTGGAAGTACATGGGCAACATCGGGAAATTTCCCGATACCGTCACGGGCGTGACGGGCTCGACAGACAGTACGCGCCAGAAAGCGGGCTACCTGGCCACTCGCCTGAGCCTGACGGACGATTTGCACGCGGTGCTCGGCAGCCGTTATGGCAGCTGGAAATCCTCGAAAACAGCCAACAGTTATGACGACGACAGTCTGCAACTGACCGGATCGGAAAAAACCAGCCAGCAACACAATGACATGTGGACGCCCTACGCGGGCCTCCTCTACGACCTGACCCCGGAGTACACCGCCTACGTCAGTTACACGGATATTTTCAAGCCGCAGTCCAATCGAGACGCCAACCGCAAATACCTGGAACCGGTGGTCGGCAGTAACTATGAGCTGGGGCTCAAGGGCAGTTTACTCCAGGAGCAATTGAACCTCGCCACGGCGCTGTTCTGGAGCGATCAGGACAACGTCGCCGAGCTGGACGACTCGGTGCCACCGGACCCGGTGACCGGTGAGGAGTTCTTCAAGGCCAGCGGCAAAGGCACCAAAGTCCGTGGCTTCGAAGCCGAACTGTCGGGCGAAGTCATGACGGGCTGGAACATGACAGCCGGGTACACCTACACCCACTCGGTCAATGGCGAGAAAAACCGAACCAACACCACCGCGCCGCTGAACATGTTCCGGCTCTCCACGGCTTATCACTTGCCGGGCGACTGGCAGGCACTGACCGTAGGCGGTGCGGTGAATTGGCAGAGCGACATCTACCGCGCCGCGAGCCGCCCAGTCGGACGTAACGCTGCGGGCAACATCATCACCGAGCGCACCAATATCCGTCAGGACGCCTACACCCTGGTCAACCTGATGTCGCGCTACGAGTTCGACAAGCACCTGTCGGCCTCGTTGAACGTCAACAATCTGTTCGACAAGAAGTACTACGAGAACGTCGGGTTCTATAACGGCAACTATTGGGGCGACCCGCGCACAGTCACCTTGAGTCTGGACTGGACGTTGTAACGGGTGGTAATTCCCAAATAACGGATTCGGCGGATAATGCCCTTTCAACATTGCTTCATGGATGAAAGGGCACCCGAAATCTGTAGTGGGAGGCACACCATGAAATGTACAACCCTGATCGTTGCAAGTTTGATGATGTTGGGCTCGACGGTCGCATTGGCTGAGGGTGGCGCAGAACGCATGCGCTATTACTACGAAAGCCTGCGGCTGAGCCAGGAGGCGAATCAGGATCAGCGAACCACGCAAGTGGTGCCTGATGATCAAACGGCTCAAGTCACGGAACACTACAAGCCCTGACAGGCGAGACCTGAAACTGTGGCGAGGGAGCAACTCCCCCGCCACACCAGGTTCTGAAGTCTTACAACGGCTTGGTCCAGAACAGCATCCGACCATGAGCAGGGTCGAACATACCTGCAGCAAAACCGAACTTGCCATAGGACGCCTGGGCAATATCGTTACCTTCCAGCACCTCCAGCGTGATCTTGCAGCAGCCACGCTGGCGTGCGATCTCCTCGACCTTTTGCAGCATCTTCTGACTCAGCCCCAACCCGCGAAACTTCTTCACCACGGCGACATCGTGCACGTTGACCAGCGGCCGACAGGCGAACGTCGAAAAACCTTCAAAACAGTTGACCAGTCCGGCCGGCTCGCCACCGACGAAGGCCAGCACGCTGAATGCGTGGGGGCGTTTGGCCAGTTCAGCGGGAACTTGCGCCAGCACATCGGCGGGCAACGAGTGGCCTCCTCCCATCGGGTCCTCGGCATAGTGATTCAGCACCAGGCGGATCGCCTCGGCATGCACCGGATTGTTATAGCTGGCCTGAAGCACAAGAATTTCTGCGGATTCCATTTCCACCCTCGATGACACGTTAAACAACTTAAACAACGGAAACTGACCCTATCAAGGGCGGCGGCGGTGCTGCAACCGGAGAGTGGCCTTTCACTTCAATGGCCCCAGATCAAAGCCTCGGTCCATCCCAGTTCGGCGAAATCATCAGCCCGCAAATGCGCCTCGCCCACGCAGAAAAATTCGTCCAGTTGCGGCGGCTCAACCGAGGTGCCACTGAGCATTCCATGCACCTGCCCACGATGATGAATCTGATGTTCAAACAGGTGCGACAACAGGCGTAACCGGCTTTCATGTTGAGGCGTTTCACGCGCGATAGTCACAATCTTGCCCAACTCGGCGTCGCGCATTTGCTCGCAGTAAGCGATCAGCCGCCGGTCCACCAGCTCTTGCTCGCGTATAAGGCTTTCGGCTGTCGTACAGGGCTCGTCCTCCTTGAAAAACACATGACAATCGAGGTGCGGATCATCGCCGCGCAACTCCCGCTCCAGTGCGTCAACGTAAAACCAGTCGCAGGTCAGGATGTGGTTGAGGGTCGCCCTGAGGCTGGGGAAACAACCGACCCGCGGCGCGCTCAGCTCGGCAGGATTCAGCTGCCCCCATGCCTTGGCCAGTCGATGGTTCGCCCAGGCGTTCTGATAAGCCATGGTCAGCAAATGGTGGGACAGTGGTTGAGTCATGCTCACGCCTCCCGGCTGTCAAGCCTCGGCAAAACGTTGCAACTGCATTTCCTGTAGACGACTGAGCGTACGGCGGAACGGAAACTCCAGATAACCCTCGGTGTACAGCGACTCCATGGACACTTGGGCTTCAAGGTACAGCGGCACCTTGCGGTCGTAGCACTCGTCCACCAGCGCAATGAAACGCCGGACACCGTCGTCATGCACCGACAGTTGCGGTAGTTCACGGTCGCCCGCCTCCACTCGCTCGACACCGTCTTCAGTGCCGCGCGCGATGCGTCCGGCGCGCTTTTGCGCGCTGAGGTTCGGCACATCACTTAACAGAATAGCCTTGAAGGTGTCGCACAGGATCATGAAATCCATGGCTGCAAAAGGCTGTTCACACAAGTCCGCGTAACGCGCCCAGAGCACGGTCGGGCTGGCCTGAACCACCTCGAGTGACCGGTAACCGACCTGGACTGGCTCGCTCGAGACGGGCTGACCGCTGCTCAACTGTTTGAACACTTCGCCCAAAGCGCCGGGCTGGCCGGGCGTTGCGACCCAGTAGCGCTGCAGGCCCGTGCCCGGGTGCAAGCGATGATCTTGCGCGCCGTCCACGGCAATCACCTGCATGTGCTGCTTGATCGCTTCAATGGCTGGCAGAAACCGATCGCGGTTAAAACCGTCCGCGTACAACTGATCCGGCGGCTGGTTGGAGGTGCAGACCACCACCACGCCCTGTTCGAACATCACCTGGAACAGCCTACCGAGAATAATCGCGTCACCGATGTCATTGACGAACAGCTCATCGAAGCACAGCACGCGCACCTCCTCACTCAGTTCGCGGGCGAGTGCTTTCAGCGGGTCAGCGGTGCCACTCAGCTGAAATGACCGCTGATGCACCCAACCCATGAAATGATGAAAGTGTTGGCGTCGGGCAGGCACCCGCAGACTTTGATAGAACTGATCCATCAACCAGGTCTTGCCGCGCCCCACCGGGCCCCAGAGGTAAACACCGGTGATCGGCGAGCGGCCTTCATGCAAGGCTTCGTAGCATTTCTGCAGCGCCCAGACGGCATGTTCCTGGGCTTCGTCCTGGACGAAACCTTTCTGTTCTATGGCGTGTTGCCAGGCGCTGAGGGGGGAGTCCGGATTCATGGGCGGCAGTATGCCATGACCACTCCACCAGTTTTTTATCCCGTTGAAAAAGTGTCTTGACGAAATATATTACTGGCATCATATTTAATACATGTTGATGGACATCTAAAACGCATTCCCCTGCCTTTTCTTCAGGAGTACTCCCCATGCATTACAAAGTGTTCGGCCGCAAAACCGGTCTTCGGGTGTCGGAATTGGCGCTGGGCGCCGGTAACTTCGGCACGGGTTGGGGGCACGGGGCAGAACGTGACGAAGCCAAACGTATTTTCGATGGTTACCTGGAGGCCGGCGGCAACTTCATCGACACCGCCAACGGGTATCAAGGTGGCCAGTCGGAAGGCATGCTCAGCGAGTTTATTGCGGCGGAACGGGATCACCTGGTCATCGCCACTAAATTCACCCTGGGGACTACACCGTCGGCGAGCATTTCCTACACCGGTAACAACCGCAAGAACATGGTCCGGGCCGTCGAGGAAAGCCTGACCCGCCTGAAAACCGATCACCTTGATCTGTTCTGGGCGCACATGAGCGACGGCGTGACGCCGATGGAAGAAATACTGCGCGGTTTTGACGATCTGGTACGCGCCGGCAAGATTCATTACGCCGGGCTGTCGAACTTCCCGGCGTGGCGCATCGCCCGGGCTGATCTGCTGGCGCAAGTGCGCGGCTTTGCCCCGATCGTCGCCCTCCAGGTCGAGTACAGCCTGGCGGAACGCACCGCCGAACGCGAGCAACTGCCCATGGCCGAAGCACTGGGCCTGGCCGCCACGTTATGGTCGCCACTGGGTGGCGGTTTCCTGACCGGCAAATACCGCAGCAACGACGGCGACAATCGCGCCGCCAAACTGGGCATGCTGATCCACGCCGAGAAAAGCGCCCGCGAAACCCATCTGCTCGACACCCTGCTGGCCGTTGCCGAAGAGTTGTCGGCGAGCCCGACGCATGTGGCCATTGCCTGGCTGCGGGAAAAAGCGCGGCAATCGACCACCACGCTGATTCCTATCCTGGGGTCACGCACCCGCGAGCAACTGGATGCGACGCTGGGCGCATTGAAAGTGCAACTGAGCGCCGATCAGATGTCGCGCCTGGAGGCTGTCAGTGATGTGCCCAAAGGGGTTCCCCATGAGACGCTGACGGGATCGTTTTCACGGTTCAGCGGGGACATTCTGGACCTGCCGAAGATTCCAGTGGCCTGATACGGATCAAATTGAGGGAGCAACGGTGCGAGCAAGCCGAATCGTCGCCCCGTCGCTCCCACATTTGGATCTTTACTGTCCTCCCGCTTACTGGTTTACCGATCAACCTTATGCCTGGCCGCATACAAACACAGCATCTCCATCGCCAATGTTGCCGCGGCCAGCGATGTGATCTCCGCACTGTCATAAGCCGGGGCCACCTCCACCACGTCCATCCCCACCAGGTTGATGCCGCGCAAACCTCCCAGAATTTCCAGCGCCTGCACCGTGCTCAAGCCACCGCACACCGGCGTTCCCGTGCCCGGCGCAAAGGCCGGATCGAGGCAATCGATGTCGAATGTCAGGTATACCGGATGATCGCCCACCCGGGCGCGGATCGCCTCGACGATGGCTTCACAGCCGCGGCGATGCACTTGTCGGGCATCCAGCACTTCAAAGCCCATGTGATCGTCGTTCGTGGTGCGCAAACCAATCTGCACCGAGCGCGACGGATCGACCAGGCCTTCCTTGGCGGCGTGCCAGAACATGGTGCCGTGGTCGACGCGCTTGCCCTCCTCGTCTGGCCAGGTGTCGCTGTGGGCGTCGAAGTGAATTAACGACAGTGGGCCATGTTTGCGGGCATGGGCCTTGAGCAGCGGATAGGTGATGAAGTGATCGCCCCCAAACGTCAGCATCGCGCTGCCGGACTCGAGAATATGGTTGGCATGCGCCTCGATGCTTTCCGGTACCGAGTGCGGTGAACCGTAATCGAAGTCGCAATCGCCGAAGTCGACCACCGCCAAATGATCGAACGGATCGAAGGTCCACGGCCAGTGACGCTCCCAGGCAATCCCGGCAGAGGCAGCACGAATGCCGCGCGGTCCGAAACGCGCACCGGGACGATTACTGGTGGCGGTGTCGAAAGGCACACCGCTCACGGCCACGTCGACACCGCGCAAATCGCGGCTGTAGCGACGACGCATGAAACTGGTGATGCCGGCGTAGGTACTTTCTGCAGCAGTGCCATAAAGACTGTCGCGAGTCATGGCCTGATCGTTTTGCACGGGGGCGTCCATTTAAAGCTCCTTATTATTAGCTTATTGGCGGCTACGGAAAGTGGTCCACAAGCGGGTGCGCTGACGCATGTCTTTGAGGCTCATGGTCCGGTCGGCGTACAGCCGGTCACGGACATCCGCCGGTGGGTAGATATCAGGGTCGTTGCGCACCGCTTCATCCACCAATGGCGTCGCTGCCTGGTTGGCGGTGGCGAAGAACAGCGTGTTGGTCAGCGCCGCGACGGACTCCGGGCGCAGCATGAATTCGATAAATAGGCGGGCTGCTTCCGGGTGCGGAGCGTCCTTGGGGATCGCCAGATTGTCCTGCCACACGAGGGTGCCTTCCTTGGGAATCCGGTAGGCGATTTCGTAGGGTTTGTTGGCTTTTCGCGCCTGGTCGGCCGCCATGCTGGCGTCACCGTTGTACGACAGCGCCAGGCAGACGCTGCCGTTGGCCAGATCATTGATCTGCCGTCCGCTGGCCACGTACAGCACCGAAGGCTGCAGTGTGTGCAACAACGCCTGGGCCGCGTCGAGATCGGACTTGTCAGTGCTGTAGGGATCTTTACCCAAGTAGTGCAAGGCCAGGCCAATCACTTCCTGGGGCGAGTCGATGATGGCAATGCCACAGTCTTTCAATTTGCTGGCGTACTCCGGTTTGAACAGCAGGTCCAGGCTGTTGAGTGGCACGTTCGGCAAGCGCTGCTGCACAGCTTCGACATTCATCCCAAGTCCCAGCGTGCCCCAGGTGTAGGGAACGCCGTACTGATTGCCAGGGTCGACCGTCGCCAGCTTTTCCAACAGATCCGGATCAAGATTGGCGTAGCCCTTTAGCCCCTCATGAGGAATCACTTTCAACGCTCCTGCCGCGAGTCCGCGCGCCAGAACACTGGACGACGGCACCACCACGTCATAGCCGCTGCCGCCGGTGAGCAATTTGGTTTCCAGCACTTCCGGCGCGTCGAACGTGTCGTAGCGCACGTGTATGCCGGTTTCTTTTTCGAACCGCTGCAGCGTTTCCGGCGCCACGTAATCCGCCCAACTGTAAAGATTGACCACTTGTTCCTGCGCCTGCACCGAGGCAGCCATGGCAAGAAAAAGTACCGGTAGACAGCGCTTGAACGTGGGAGCCATGACGAACACCTGACCAGAGGAAGTGACCGCAGGATGCAACGTCGGATACATTGGCGAAATATCAGGTTTGTTAACCTGACATTATCGAGGGGTAATGTTTAATGCTCGGTCAACTGCATGATCTCGACCTGCACCTGCTGCGGCTGTTTGTTCGTGTGGTCGAATGTGGCGGCTTCAGCGCTGCTCAGGGTGATCTGGGCTTGAGCCAGTCGAGCATTAGCCAGCAAATGGCCAAACTCGAAACCCGCTTGGGCTATCGGTTGTGCAGTCGCGGCAAAGGGGGGTTCAAGATAACGCCCAAGGGCGAACAACTGCTCAGCGCGACACGCGGGCTCTTTCAATCCATCGAGGCGTTCCGTCATCAATCCAATGGCGTGGCCGGGCGCCTGATCGGTGAAGTCCGCCTGGGAATATCAGAAGCGGTTGACCCATCCGTACTGCAAAAGGTGGCAGAGGCCATCCGGCGCTTTCGTGAGCGTGACGAATCGGTGCGCATCGAACTGATGACCGCGATGCCGGGCGAAATGGAGCGACTGCTGCTGCAACAGCGGCTGGACCTTGCTATCGGCTATTTCTCAATGGCACAAACCGCGTTTGATTACCGCGAACTGTTCAGCGAAACCCAGCACCTGTACTGCGCACCTGGCCATCCGCTGTTTACCGGTGACGCTGAGGACGCGGTGTTGAAGGCCAGTGATCACGTGGACCACCCCTACCGCTTCCTGCGCAATGATGAACCGTCCCAGGGCCAGCACTGTTCGGCGCGGTCGGAGCAGGTGGAAGGCACCCTCGCCTTCATCCTCTCCGGCAAACACGTGGGTTACCTGCCGAGTCACTATGCCCGCAGCTGGGAGGACAAGGGACTGCTGCGAACGGTGCGTGAGGGTGAAATGAGTTTCGACGTGGCGTTTCAACTGGCCCGCCACCGCGCCCAGGTACCGGGGGATGCGCAACAGGCGTTTGAGGAGGATTTGGTGGCGGCGTTTGGTTGAGTGCAGTGTTTTTGGGGCAAGGGCTTTACCTGAGACAAATGATTTATCCGGGATGAGGAGTAAACCCGTGGTGAGGGAGCTTGTCGAAATGCCTGCGCTGGGAAGTGGAATGCTGAAACGCCTGGTTACTGTTTCTGCTGCTTTCTGGCATCCTGCGCCTCCATTTTCTGACCCGGCCCGCCTGTTGGCACGCATACAACCATGACCGCCTCTGAAAAAGCCCCACCTGCACGAAACAACGACCTGATTTACGGCCTCAACGACCGCCCGCATCTCACCGCGACCATTTTCGCCGCGCTGCAGCACGTGCTGGCGAGTTTCGTCGGCATCATCACCCCGACTTTGATCATGGGCAGCGCCTTGGGCCTGCAAAGTGAAGTGCCCTACCTGATCAGCATGGCGCTGTTCGTGTCGGGCCTGGGGACGTTCGTCCAGGCACGGCGCTTCGGACCGGTGGGCTCAGGGCTTCTGTGCCTGCAAGGCACCAGTTTCTCGTTCATCAGCGTGATTCTCAGTGCCGGTTTCATGGTCAAGGCCCGTGGTGGTGGTACCGACGAAATCCTCTCGACGATCTTTGGCGTGTGCTTTTTCGCCGCCTTCATCGAAGTCGTGCTGAGCCAGTTCATCGGCAAGCTGCGCATGCTCATCACTCCGGTTGTGACCGGCACCATCATCACGCTCATGGGCCTGTCGTTGATCAAGGTGGCGATGACGGATATCGCCGGCGGCTTCGGTGCACCGGACCTCGGCGGAGCTCATCACCTGGCACTCGCAGCATTGGTGCTGGGCACGATTGTGGTGTTGAACCGGGTCGATGTGCCGTTCCTGCGCCTGGGCGCGATTGTCATCGGCCTGACCCTAGGCTATGTCGTGGCCTGGGCAATGGGTGACGTGAGTTTCGCCAGCATGCCCGATGTGCCGTTGATGAGCGTACCGGTGCCGTTCAAGTACGGTTTCAACTTCGATTGGGTGGCGTTCGTGCCCGTGGCGGTGATCTTCCTGGTGTCGCCGCTGGAAGCTGCTGGCGACCTGACGGCCAACTCGATGATCTCCCGGCAACCGGTCAAAGGCCCGATCTACATCCGCCGCATCAAGTCCGGCCTCCTCGCCGACGGCCTCAACTCAGCCATGGCGGCCGTGTTCAACAGCATGCCGATGGTTACGTTCGCCCAGAACAATGGGGTGATTCAGCTCACCGGCGTCGCCAGCCGTTATGTGGCATTTTTCATTGCCGGCCTGCTGGTAATTCTGGGCCTGTTCCCGATGATCGGCGCGGTGCTGCAACTGATGCCGAAACCAGTACTGGGCGGCGCGGAACTGGTGATGTTCGGCACCGTCGCGGTGGCCGGAATCAAGATCCTCGCCGAAGCCGGGCTGCATCGGCGCAACATGCTGATCGTGGCGATTTCCCTCGGCATGGGCCTGGGGGTTGCGGCCGTTCCAGAGGTGCTGCGCGAACTGCCGATGGCGCTGCACAACATCTTTGAATCGCCGATCACCGTGGGCGCGTTGTGCGCTATCGTGCTGAATATCTTCCTGCCTGAGGAATTCCTTGAACTGGAAGAAGATGATTTCGATCCGGAAGCATCGATCCTGCAGGTCATGGAAAACCCGGAGGTCCCCTGCCAAAGGTGAACCGGCCCCGCCTGCAGCGGTCGCACAGTTGAACCGCTAAAAAGGCTCGAGGGCTGAGCCGGCGGCGGTTCAGCCCTTTTCTTCATGAGAGCTTGTTTATGCGCAGTGTTCACGCCGTCATCCTTTCCTTGCTGTTGCTCTCCCTGAGCGCCTGCGCCCTGTTCCCCAATCGCGATCCGCTGAACATCAATGTCGTCGGCCTGGAACCCCTGCAAAGCCAGGACATGGAAGTGCGCTTCGCGGTGAAAATACGCGTGCAAAACCCCAACGAGAATCCTGTCGACTACAACGGCGTCGCGCTGGATCTGGAGGTCAATGGCCAGCCACTGGCGTCGGGCGTCAGCGATCAGTCGGGTTCCATTGCACGGTTTTCGGAAACCGTGCTGACGGTGCCGGTGAGCGTGTCAGCCTTCTCGGTGCTGCGTCAGACCCTGGGCTTGAGTCAAACCCAGTCGCTGAACAATCTGCCCTATGTGTTGCGCGGCAAACTCGCCGGCGGCTTGTTTGGCACGATGCGATTCGTGGACACTGGCAAGCTCAGCCTGCCGGGGACGACATCCGGCACCTGGTAGGCCCGACAAAGGAGCCCCATCCATCATGGAACCGACACCCACGCTCTACACCGAACGCCTGATCCTGCGACCGCTGGAAATGGCTGATGCGCCGGACATCCAGCAACACTTCGCGCACTGGGAGGTTGTTCGTTACCTCAACGCGTTTGTGCCTTGGCCCTATCCGGCAGACGGCGCCCAGACTTATCTGCGTGACATCGCATTGCCGGCGATTGCCGCAGGAACAGAGTGGCACTG
The DNA here is from genome assembly GCF_015351605.1 of Pseudomonas sp. p50(2008). Classification (NCBI taxonomy): domain Bacteria; kingdom Pseudomonadati; phylum Pseudomonadota; class Gammaproteobacteria; order Pseudomonadales; family Pseudomonadaceae; genus Pseudomonas; species Pseudomonas sp. p50(2008). Next base: position 412,550 of record NZ_JACMYF010000005.1, on the reverse strand, counting down.
GTCGATTCGCTTGAAATCCGCCCCGGAGCATCTGATCGGGAACATCAGTTTGATGGACGAGCAGGACAACAACCGCGGTTTCTGGCTCGGGCCCCAATGGCAGGGGCAAGGCTTGATGACTGAAGCCAGCGCCGCCGTGACGGCGTATTGGTTTGAAACCCTGGGTCGCCCGGTGATGCGCGTTCCGAAAGCGGCACCGAACATTGGCTCGCGCAAGCTATCGGAACGGGGTGGAATGCGGTTGATCGACACGGGGACAGGCCGGTTTGTCGGCGGGGAATTTCCCAAGGAGATCTGGGAAATCACTCGGGAAGAATGGCTCGAGCGACGTTGAAATTCACTGGCTGGCCGACGCGTTGTTTATGAACCGGTGGAAACCAATGTGGGAGCTATGCGGTAAATCGAACGCCAGGTTTCGCCCGCTCATCCACCGTCAACTCGAACACATCCGGGCGCGCGTAGTGGCCGACCACATCGAAATCGTATCGGGCACGAATCAGGTCATCGGTATCGATCGTCGCGGTGAGCAACCCCGCATCACCCCGTAACGGGCCTGCGAGAATGTCACCCATGGGGCCAACGATGATGCTTCCACCCGAGATCAATGGCCGATCCGCCGGCCAGTTGGCGATGTCCAGTCCCAAGGCTTGTGGCGAATTCTGAACCTGGCAGGCGCTGACAACGAAGCAGCGCCCCTCGTGGGCAATATGACGCATGCTGACCTGCCACATCTCCCGTTCGTCCACCGTTGGTGCACACCAGACTTCCACGCCTTTGGCATACATCGCGGTGCGTAACAGCGGCATCATGTTTTCCCAGCACACCACCGCGCCGATCCGCCCGACCTGGCTGTCGATCACCGGCAAGGTCGAGCCATCGCCCTTGCCCCAGATCAATCGCTCGGTGCCGGTGGGCATCAGTTTGCGGTGCCTGGCGACCAACCCGCCTATGGGGTCGAAATACAGTGCGGTGCAATACAACGTGCTGGCGACTCGCTCAATCACGCCGATCACCAGATTCGCGCCCGTGCGCGCCGACAAGCCCGCCAGCGCCTCCGTTTCGGCGCCGGGCACGTCGATGGCATTGGTTAAGTAGCGGGCAAATGCCTCACGCCCTTCCGGCAGGCGATAGCCCAGTTGCGTGCCGAAACCCTCGCCTTTCGGGTAACCGCCCAGCAAGGCTTCGGGCATGACCACCAGCGCCGCGCCGGCTTCGATGATGGCGTTTTCCCAGGCAAGAATCTGCTCCAGGGTGTCGGCTTTGCCACCGGGCAAAGCGCCGATTTGCAATGCAGCAACGATTGACTTGGGCATGTCGGTCTCTCCAAAAGCGCTGGGGTGTTGCTCATTCTCCGGCGGGACAGGATCATGAATAAAGCCCGACTCACTGCTGAATGATATGAACACCATGAATATCACTGCTGTCGATCTCAACCTGCTCAAAGTCTTCGAAGCGTTGCATGAGGAATCCAGTGCCAGCCGCGCGGCACTGCGCCTGGGCGTGACGCAATCGGCCGTCAGCGCCGCGCTGCGCCGGCTGCGCGACGTGTATGGCGACCCCTTGTTCGTCCGCACCGGTCGCGGCCTCGCGCCGACGCTCCGGGCCAATCAGCTGAAGCCCGTCATTAGCGATGCGTTGAACAAATGCCGGCAAAGCCTGGCCATGGTCGACCCTGCGGCCCATGAGTACGAAGGTCGTTCCGTTGCCATCGGCTTGTCCGATGATTTTGAAATCGCCTACGGTCGACGCTTGATCTCGGACATTGCCCGGTGTGCACCAAAGCTGCGGCTGATTTTCCGTCAGACTCATAGCCAGATCGTCGCGCAGGCCTTGATGGACCGCAGCATCGATCTGGCCATTACTGCCGGCGGATTTGCCGAGCGACTGCTCAGTCGTCAGGTGTTGGGTGAAGGGGATTATGCGTGCCTGGTCGACCCCGCCAGTCTTGCCGAGGGACAGCACAACCTCAGTCTTGAGGCGTTCGTCGCCCGTGAGCACATTCTGGTGTCGTCGGGCGGCTTTATCGGGATCACGGATGAGGGATTGGCAGCGCTGGAGCTGACTCGCCGGGTGTGCGCATCCACGACGCACTTTGCGGCACTCCCCTTTTTGCTTAAAGGCAGTCAGGCGGTGGCGACCATTCCGACTCACGCCGCGCAGAGCATCGCAGCGCTCAGTGGCCTGGCGCTATTGCCCTGCCCTCTGGCCTTGCCGCGTTACCCGATCGAGCTGGGCTGGCGCACCAGCACGCAGCTCGATCCGGTCGTGTTGAAAGTGCGCGAGGCGATTGTCGCGAGCTTTTCGCGCAGCTCATGATGAAGGTGCACTGTCCATGACGGACTTCCGCGATCCTACAGGGGTTGTGTCAGGCGCACGGTTACTTGGCAGCCATCAGCCGGTTCACTTCACTGCGCACCATGTTCGCGAATTCCGGAGGCGACATGGCGTCGAGTTCGGAACGGACCCACTCGGACCACTTGCCTTTGCGCTTGGCGCGCTCCCCGAACAACCGTGCCGCCTCACCCTTGGCTTTGCCCAGATTGCTTTGCCAAAGGTCGAACAGACGGGATTTTTCATCTTCAAGCGCGGCGCGCTCGGCAAGGGGTTTGTCGGCCAGATTGAAGCTCATGGGATTTACCTGCTGCGTAAAATAGGCGACATCTTACACTGTAGTCAGAAATCTCCTGCGCTGGATTTTCCGAAGGATCACGGGTTAGCGCAAAATCCCTGCAACTTTTTCCATCGCAGCAGACTCCATTGTTCACTGCCCATTAATCAGTAAGGAGTACCTCAATGGCTCGGAAAACCGCCGCACAAAACGCCGCAGACCAAATCAAGGATCAAGCCTTCAGCGAGTTGCAGGCGCTGATCGAGGAGTCCGACAAACTGCTTAAAAGCAGCGCATCACTGGTCGGTGAAGAAGCCGAGACCCTTCGTGGTCAAATAGCCCAGAAGCTCCAGCAGGCGATGGATTCGGTGACAAACGTTCGTGACCGGACAAAGCCCGCCGTTGATGCCACCGAAACCTATATCGGCGGTCACCCATGGCAAACCGTGGCGATCTCCGCCGGTTTCGGTTTGGTGGTCGGATTGCTGTTGGGCCGTCGTTAATAGCATCAGCCTTTAGTGACACTCCCCCTGTAGCAGCTGGCGCAGCCTGCGTCCGGCTGCGCAGCAGTCGTCATCCCGAGCGGTGCGGTGCTTCATGGAATCTTCTCAAACCGGTGTTACGACCACTGCGCAGCCGGACGCAGGCTGCGCCAGCTGCTACAGGAGACCGGCGTGGGATCCGGACTCCCGCGCCATACGCTTCACCCCCCCGCCAGTTCCCGCAACTCCTTCAACGTCTGTACATCCAGTTCAATGCCATTGGCCGCCGATTTCGCCCGCTGATGGTGACGACGATCTCCCGGCAACCGCTTGAGCCCCACACTGTGCATCTGCCGCACCAGTTCCTGGCTGCGTTCGGCAAAACCCTGCCCAGCAGCCTTGCTCGGGTCGATCACAATCAGCAATTGCCCGGTCCAGGGCGTCTTGGCCCCTGGATGGTTCGACCAATCGAATTCGAACGAAAAATTCCCGCCGGTCAGCGCCGCTGCCAACAACTCCACCATCATCGACAACGCCGAACCTTTGTGCCCGCCGAATGGCAGCAACGCCCCGCCCTCCAGAATGGCTTTCGGGTCCTGGGTCGGCTGACCGAGGCTGTCGACTCCCATGCCCGCAGGCAAGCGTTCACCCTTGCGCGCGGCGATCTGCACGTCGCCATGGGCGATGGCGCTGGTTGCCAGGTCGAAAACAATCGGATCACCGTCGGCCCGAGGTGCGGCAAAGGCTATCGGGTTAGTACCAAACAAGGGGCGATCCGCACCGTGCGGCACCACACAGGTCATACTGTTGACCACACTCAGCGCCACCAGCCCTTCATACGCGAAAGGCTCCACGTCAGGCCACAACGCGGCGAAATGATGGGAGTTACGAATGGCCAGCACCGCGATACCCGCGCTGCGGGCCTTCTCTACCAACAAGGCTCGCGCAGCCGCAAGCGCCGGTTGGGCGAAACCGTTGTCGGCATCGACCCGGACAAAACCTGACGCCACATCTTCCACCACAGGCACCGCCTGCCCATTGACCCAGCCGCTTCGCAGCGTCGATACGTAGCCTGGAATACGAAACACGCCATGGCTGTGGGCGCCGTCCCGTTCGGCACCGGCGCAGTTTTGCGCCAGGGTCCGGGCGACGTCCATGGAGGTGCCATGACGGACGAAAATCTGTTCAAGCAACACAACAAGAGAATCGAAATCGAGCGTTTGTTTGCCCGAACTAACGGCCAACTCTGGCGATGCGGTCATCTGAAGCTCCGGTTTTATTGTTAGAAAAGCGCGACACGACGATTAAGCGCTTTCATACGGCCTTGCTGTCAAGTTTTGGGCATGCAAATCGGTGCCAGCAATATCTACCGCACTCAACATCGCCCCCTGCCCTACGTTTTTCCCTCGACCCAATGACCTGCGATGACTCAGCACTCGCAGCACTTCGAGGAGACACAATGACGACATTAGCACTGCCGTATTTTTTCAAGGAGGCAGAAGTTGCCTCCACTGCCAAGCAAACGGGCGCTCGAGAAAAAGCCCTGAGCTTCTCCCTTGACGATCTCAAATGGCTTTCCACGGTTTACCTCGCGACCCATACCACGCGCAAAAACCATACCTCGCCGATGCTCGTTCATCGCTTGCTTCTGACGCAAAACGGTGAAAAGGGCACGCCGTTGGCCGGGGCCTTCGCCATGAGTCGGCCAGACGACGGTGAAGTCGTGCTCTATACCCCGTGGCAAGGCTTGATCAAGTTCAAGAAGATGGACGAAGTCAAAAGCAAACTGCTGGAGTGGCTGGGGCAGGAAACCGGCAGGCAGGAGCTGATGCGTTTTCTCTCCATTGAGCAACGCAGCAGACTACCCGCCACGATTACGCCTGGTATTACCACGCAAGAAATAGAGGGTTCGGTGTTTCAGGATCAAGAGACTGTCCTCGAACGCAACCAGGCGCAGAACCTGACGACCTTGATGGGCGAACTGCTCAAAATGCCCACCTTGCAGTCGATGCTGGATGAAGCTCTCAAGGCCAGCCACATTTTGCTCAAGTCATTTCCAACCCTGGATCAACGCCTGACCCGTCTACAAACCTACGTTCGTAACCGCTCTGCCGTGGCTGAAAAAGACAAGTTACGGGAAACATCGTCACTGTCCCTCAGCCAGGCACTCTTGCATTACCACCTCAAGGGTTGGCCAGCAGGCGACGTTCGAGTGTTCTCCAACCCCGAACACAGCTTCAGTACCTCTGGCGATAACCAGGCATGGGAGATCGCGGTAGAAGAGATCGCCAACAGCTTGACGTCGCAACTCGACAACCTGCTTGAAACGTACTGGAACACCACAACAAGCCATGGGCTATCGCGCTTGGCCCTATTTGCCGAGTGTTTGCGCGACACCTTTTACACGCGTCTTCTACTCAAGCGACAACATGGTGATTTATCGACACAGGAGTATCAGGCACTCACGGGCGCCAGCCATATGAGTGCCGAGTCCACCTTTCTCGCAAAAACTGTACGCGTTACAACACCGGCCAATAGCTACACAGACCTGGCGTCGACCCTGATACTGGGTAGCAGCAGTTCTCGCGGATTCATCTACACGCAGCACAAGGGCATCGAACCCACAAAGGACGTGTCCACTGTGACGAACACCCTGTTGGAACGCTTGAAAAGCGAGATGCATGAAGACGCGCTGCTCAATTTAATGTCGTTCGCCGAACGCGGTCGTTTTATCGCAATGGCGCCGGGTGATCGAGACATTGTCGGGCAACCGATCACCGGTTCGGTGTTTGAACAGTTGATGAGCGACATCCTCGGCAAACAACGGGATAACGTGTCCCACGCATTGGGTCTCTACCGTGACAGCGAAGGCACTCTGGACCCGTATGTCTTACTCGATCAGGCGCTGGATGTCCGAGGGTTAATCGATAACGGACTGCTGGCAGTGGACGCTGAAGATCACGCCAGTCAACACATGAATTCACGCTGGTACGCCCAACCAGCGACCGTGGGTGGCGAGTCCGCCAAAGCGCAATTGAAAAAAATCGCCCTTGCCAGGAAAACGCTTGATCAACACCTCGACGCACACCCGGTTATCGCGTCAACCATCCGCACGGTTGCCGAAGCAGAGGCCGCCGTGGCGACGTCAATTGCAACACTCAAATCGAGCTTCACCCAAACGCTGTCGACCGCATTACGCAGTGAACTGGACCTGCGCACCGTCACGCGTACTCTGGGTGCCGCTGAGCAGGCGATCATTAAAGCGGTGCTTGATAAACCGGTGCGCTCGCAGCGCGCCAAACTGAACGGCTTTGTGCCCGACGTATTTTCCCTGGCGTTGAACGTCGGCGACGCCACGGTCCCGTTGAAACTGGCCAGTTGTTTTGCACTGACGGAAAAGGGAGGCCTTGATCCGGCAAAGTCGGGCAAAACCGTACTCTGGACGCCGGCGTCCGGATTTGAAGCATTCACTGGTTTGACACCGTTACTGAAAGCGCTCGAAAAACGCCTCGCGGACAAGGTTCTTCACAGCACGCTCCTGGAAAACCTGGGGGCGAGTGAACGACTGCCTGGCAAGACCTGCACCTTGGCGCCGATGCAATTGATCGATACGCACTTTCTTGAGCACGTACAACAATCATTTGTACATCTGGACACCACGCGCGTCGCTGACGCACTGGCTTCACCGCTTCCCTCTGCAGCACTCGCCGAGCTTATGGCGCGAGTGGCACTGCGCGCACCGCAGACGGGATTGCAGCGCGTAACGCAAATGGCCGAGGGCTTGAACACACGGCAGAAGCTGCCGGCGTGGCTGGCCAAAGCAAGCATTGCGGATCAAAAGCTGCATTGCGAACTGCTTCAGCAATACCTCAACAATGTCACTGACGACCAGGACTACCTATCCGGTATCAGCTCGCTGCAACACACCGCACGGCAACACCTGCAAAAACAACTCAAGGCGGACACTTACGACTTCGATCCGGACGATATAGAGATCCGAATCAACGACGCCAAGACGGCCCAGGTCATGAGGCAAACCCTGACCGAGTTCGCATTGATCCACTTCACCGACCTGGACAAAACCCGATTCAAACTGGTGTCGCTGACCTCAACTGCAGTCCCCGCGGGTATGAACGAGCAGTACATAAAAAATCTGATAAAAAACCTGAAACTTGGCGAGCATCAGCAAAAAACAGTGAAGGACGCCTTTGCGCAAACCCAGGCAGATTCGGCGGATCGCCGCAAGCGGTTTTACACGCAAGTGCCTTGGCAGTTGATGCACTACGCACATGAACAAAAACTGCAAGGAAAACTCAGTCAAACCGGATTCGAGCTGATCCAGCAGATCGCCGACCTGCCAGATGCTATCGCCCGTGCAGCAGTCGTGGGCGCCCATGCAATCATCCGCCCACTTGAACTTGTCGGTGTTGAAAACACCCCGGCGATGACCGTGCCGGGTGTCTATCTGATCGGATCTTCAAGTGATAAAGCAGCAACTCAAATACTCATCGCGCCTCACAGCAGCGGGCACGGCATAAAAGAATATCAAAACGAGGCACAGCTGCTGACCGAACTGAAATCGGGCGGTGGGCTGATCGATTGGGTATTGATGAACCTGCCACAGACTGATCGAGCGCTGCTCGAAAAAGAAATAGGCAGCACCGGCAAGCGCCTTGCCGACGTCACCCTGGCTTTCAACCCGATCAAGGGTCATTTGTTTAAACGGCTATTTAACGACACGGCTGATGCGTTGACCCGTTTGCTCGGTTTCCAGGCAGATGACAAAAAGCAAAGTGCGTGGGCAACCATCAAGCACGTGCTGGGCGAAGGCCTGCATGCCGCGTTCAACTTCTTTGCGGGAAAACTGGCCTACCCGCTCACCGTGTGGCGCAGCTATCAGCGCATCAAGCAATCCGCCGAGGATCTGCAGTTGCATAGATGGGGACCGGCATTAAAAGAGTTCATCAATGGCATGGCTCAGCTCGCCACGTTACGCGACTCACAGGATGTTCAATCGACACCGTCTTCGGCGCCCGTCGTGGCGGCATCAACACCTTCGACGACGCCGTTCAAGTGGCAAGACATCAATATCACCGCGCCCGAACGCACGCACCTGAGCATCCATGAAAGCATCGACATCGACTTGGGTTCGCTGACGCACGACGTCAAGCTTGGGCTTTATGAGCATCCTTCAACTAAAAAAAACTACTGCCCTGCGCAAGGGAAAGTGTATCCCGTCACAAAACATGGCACGCGCTGGAGAATCGGCGGCGATAAAAAACGGGGACCTTATGTAAACCGGAACGTGTCCGGTCAATGGACAGTGGACAGGAAAACAACGCATCCTCGCTTCAGTATCTTCGATCGGTTAAGGACCACGTTTACTGTATGGGACGGGATGAATGTCGACGCTACCGGAATGTCCGAGATCCGGATGCTGTTTCCTGAAAAAGCACGTCAGATCACCGAAGCGCTGGACCTGGCCACGACCTACGCTTGGAACAGTTTTCGTAATCTGCAAATGCTGAAAGATTCTGGCGATACCGTCACCCCGGTGCATCAGCTCATCAAGGATTTCATAGGTGTCACCACCGTTCTGCCCGAGCACGTCGAGCTGCTTGAACAAGCGGTAAGTAATGTATTTGCAACCCTGTTGGAACCCTCACTCACGAAGGAAACTTCCAGCCGATTTGTGGTTGGCAGGGCCGTTTCGGGCGAAACAAATACTTTTGCATTTACTGTCCCGTCTGACATCAAGCGGAAAATTTACCTGGTGAACAGATTCTTCAAGCCGGCGTACGACGTTTACCAGCCCTACCTGAGTAACCCCGATTTCCCGATCAACACCCATGCCCGGGCGGCGACGCTTGTGCATGAGGTTGCGCACATTGCGCTGGACGCGGAGGACATCACTTACCTCGATTCCGGTAGACCTTTTGTCGACCTTATTGACACATCCAGCCCAACGGCCCGCGGGCTGAAAGAAGAATTAAGCAAACTTCAAGAAACCGCGCTCTCGGTCAAGACGCCTTACACTGACCTGTTCACGCTTTACGATCCCGCTACCGGAGACCGCGATGACCTGGGTAACACGTTTGAAGAAGACACGGGTGATGTAAAAAAGCTGGTACTGACCTTGACCAAGACAGTAAACCTGAGCGGCGCCCGTACGCAATTCAAGAAAAATGCACTGATCAGGCTGAAGGTACTGCTTGCCAACGCAGACAGCGTTGCCTGGCTAATCACCCGATTGGGGCGCCAATTGCACGTCAGCACCCCTTGAATCATTAAAATCTTGCGAGTTTGATGGGTAATTGCCATGACGGTTGTTCTCGACGAGTGAGCTCAAAGGTTAGAATGGCGCAAATCAGGATGAGTCAATGACCGACAGCCCCCTCTCCCAAGCCGAATACGACGCCATTACCGATGCCGCTGCGCATTGGTGCATGCGCTTGCACGCCAACGACTGTACGGCGCAAGAGCGTATCGCATTCGAACAATGGCGTGATGCGCATCCACTTCATGCGTTCGAGTACGAAGCGATGCTGGAGATCTGGGACGTTGCGGGGGATTTGCCTCGTCCGCCGACCATTGCCGCGCCGGTGGTGCACATCAAACCCGCGACACCTTGGCGTACCTTCGGCATCGCTGCCGCCGTGTGCGCGGTGGCGCTGCCATTGGCAGCCGTCAGCGGCTGGAACATGGGGTGGCTGCCGAACGCTTACCAACACATTGAAGCAAGCGATACGGTCCGTCATGTCACCCTTGGCGATGGCAGCCAGGTGGAATTGAACCTGGGCAGCGAGCTGACGTTCAGCAACTACAAGGACCAGCGCCGGGTGACCCTGAAAAAAGGCGAAGCATTCTTCAGGGTCAGCCACGACACCACGCACCCTTTTATAGTGAAAGCGGCGCAAGGCAAGATTCGAGTGACGGGCACCCAATTCAACGTCTGGATGTATGAAGATCAGGTGCGTGTGAACCTGATTGAAGGGTCGGTGCTGGTCAGCAGCAACGATGACCTTCCAGGCGATGGTCTACGTCTCGGGCCGGCCATGCAGGCGAGCTACGGACACGGCGATTACATTCCGCGCATCAGTCAGACCTATGACAATGACAACTCATTGGCCTGGCGCAGCGGCAAGCTGGTGCTGGATGATCTGACGCTGTCCGACGCCCTGCCCTTGATCAACCGCTACCTGGCCAAACCGCTGATTGTGGCTGATCACAGTACCGGTTCGATCCGCATCGGCGGCATCTACAACATCAAGGAACTCAACGGCCTGGTGGCGTCCTTGCCCAAGGTATTGCCGGTCTACGTGACGCGCAACAAGGACGGTAATCCGGTATTGAACGCCCTCCCGCAGCAAACCCCTAAAAGCTGAAAACTCGCGGCCTCGTTTCACTCGATCCTTTGTAGGAGCTGTCGAGCGAAGCGAGGCTGTGATCTTTTGATCTTACTGGTTTACGACCTTGCCAACCGCCTCATCCCGCTCACTGATCGTGCGCGCCTGATACTGCGCATCGGCCTTGATCTGCTGCTCGGTAAACGGCATCACGCTCAACTGTTTCTTCGAGAACGCCAGCGTCTGGTCCCGTGAATACTTCGAGGCCGGATCACTGGAGAGCGAAAAAGCCAACAAGCCTTGGGCACGCGGTCCGTTGTCGTCAAAGGTCACCACTTGCAGGTAACTCGTCCCGCTGACGACCTCCCGTTTTCCGTCGGTTCTGGGCACGCTCTGTATGGCGTTGTAAATACCCAAAGTGCCCGGTCCACCATGGATGGGCGTCTGCTGCCCCCCGCTGCTCACCACCTGAATGTCCCCCCAACGGCTGTCTTTGTTGAGGCCTTGTTTGTCGACGTTTTCAACAGAGGCCAACATCGCCTGCCGAACGGCCTTCACCACTTCAGGCTGCTCAATCGCCAGACCTCGGGGTGTGTGCTGAGGGTCTTGTGGATCGAACGCCACTCGCCATACATCAGGCATTTCCTGCAACGCTTCCATCACATTCTGGAAGTGAACAAAACCCAGGCCACTGTTCAGGTTCGCGTTGCCGTCCCAGGCCTTCAGGCTGGCGCACAACGGTGCGAGCGCCTTTGCGTCTGCGCCCAGATCAGCCGTGCAGAATTGCAACAAGTCCGGCATCACTTGCGCGGCCAGAAACACCTGATCGTCCATCACCATGCGTTGCAGGTCCGCTGCCGCAATAGGGCCAGCCTTGTGCAGTGCACCCAGGCGATCAAGCGCAAAGCGTGAGCGCAGCCCCAATGGCTGGCTGTCCTGGCTGATGAGTGGCGAAAAATCCGTCAGCGGTTGCGCCGGGTTAGCCATCCATGCCGAATCGTTGGAATGCTGCACGAAGTCCTTGCGCAGCAGCTGTGGCAACTGGTCGGACGCGTAGATACCTTGTTGCGCCGCCTGAGGATCGATGTCCCAGGCACATTCGCTCCTGGACCCGTCAAGCACAATCATCTGCAAGCCGGCGCGTGGATCGCTGCACCTGGCCAGCTTTTCTGCATTCACATTGGGCACGACCGACAGGTTCATATAGAGCGTCTGGCCCTTGTCGTCCGCCGCCAGGGTGTTGACCCACGGGATGCCCTGGATCTTGTGCACCGACGCTTGCAACGCCTCAAGGCTGTCCGCCCGGTTCATCTCATACCACTGTTGCAATACCCGGTCGTTTTCCAGGTTGGCGTCGCGCAGGCTATAGGCAAACTGAGTGTCCCAGTCGAGCTTGCCGGGCCACTGCACCATCGGGCCGAACTGCGAGCTGTAAACCACATGGGAGATCGGCTGGACCTGACCATCGGCTTGTTTCACGTTTACCGTCACGGTCTGTTTTGTCATCGGCAATGACTGGCCGTCGAGCAGGTAACGGGTCGGGTCCTTGGGGTCCAGTTGCAGGCGATACAGAGTGAAATGTTTGGATGAATCCACTGTGTGGGTCCAGGCCAGGTGCTGGTTGAAACCGATGTTGATCATCGGCAGACCAGGCAGCGCGGCGCCCATCACGTCGAGCTTGCCGGGAATGGTCAGGTGCATCTGATAGAAGCGCATCCCGCCGACCCAGGGAAAATGCGGGTTGGCCAGCAACATGCCGCGACCGTTGAAGGATCGTTCGCTGCCGACGGCGACGGCGTTGCTGCCTCGGTCCAGGGCGAAGCGCTGCAGGCGGGAGTCGGCTAGCTGGAATGATCCTGAATCGGCGGTGGCTGCGACGGCCTGGGGTGGCGTGGCGCCGGCCAGCGCTTCGGCGAATTGCCCGACGCCGCCTTCGACCAACAGACGTCGGGTCAGTTTGACCAGGTCCTGGGCAGTGATATCGCGCACCCACTCACCCTGGCACTGCGCGGGCAAGCCTTGCGCGCGGGTTTCTTTAAGGGAGCGATTGTAGCCCGCGACATAACCTTCAATGAGGTCGCGCACCGCCGGGGTTTGCGCCTGCCAGAAAGCGTCAACGGCCTGGGGGGTGTTCAGCCAGGTGAAAAACAGGTCGCTGACCTGATTTTCACGTTCCTCGACCGTGAACTGCTCAGGCCCGAAATAGCGCGAACGCTCGCCATTGACGGTGGTGATTTCGTTGGCCAGCAAACACAAATTGTCCTGCGCGTAGGCGTACCCGATACCGTAGCCAAGACCGCGTTCGTTATCGGCGCGAATGTGCGGCACACCAAACGTGGTTCGACGGATGTCTGCGCTGGTCTGCTCTGACTGGCTACGCGCGTTCGCTGCAAGGCTCAAACCCACCAAAACGGCGGCAAGGCTCAACCGGGTTAACTGCCTGGAAATAATCACGCTCGCTCCTGATCGAAGATGTCCGGTGCGATCCATTGTGGGAGCGCACTTCATCCCCCAAGAACGAAACAAATGACAAAAAATTTAGCGCATGAAACCCCGTACCAAAGGCATCTCACGACTTGTCGACGCGGCGTCGACAAAATTTCTACATTCGAGCCTTCATGATTTGCCAGGCTCATGCGTCTTATTGATTGAGAGCACCAATAATTTCCCGGATCAGGCTCTGAAAAGGAGTTTTTGCATGCACAACTCGCAACTGCCAACGGACGGTAGCACTGCGCCAATGAGTACCACCATTGGCTCCGGCGTTTTCGATCAACGTACCGATCGCCATGGCAACGAACGCATCAGGATGCTGCTCAAGAGCTTCGGCCTGCGCACCAGCCTGATTCGCCTGAAAGTCATCGACGCCTTACTCAACGCCGCCGAACACGACCGCACCCTGGGTGTGCGCGGGGTGCACAGCCAGCTGCTGGACCTGGACATCCCCCTGTCGTTTCTCAGCGTGCGCGAAGTGTTGAAACGCTTGTGCAGCGAAGGCGTGATCGAACTGAACAGCGACAAAAGCTACCGCCTGAACCCCCAGGCATTCGCCGCATTGCACGGCGAATAACCGGCTTTCAAGGTGCGTCGCTCAAGGCTTGACCTTGCGACGCATCACGCCGTTCACCACCACCACGATCACCGCCACGGCAATGGCGATGTACTGGGACATTTTTTCAGTGATAACGCCTGTGTTCTGCAAATAGGACAGGCCAAACATGATCGCCAGTACCACCAGCGAGATCAGAATCGAATATTTCAAACGTTGCGACTGTGTCATTGCGAGTTCCTGAAGCTGATGAAAATGTATCCGGTTTGTATCCGGTCGCATGCCAAGCCCTTACCGTATTCCGGGGATGGCACGCTGCAAACGGGGTCTCATGTTACAGCCGATGAAGAGTTTTAGCTTTATCACGGCGCTAACCATGAGGATTTTCACATGTTCCGTCGAATCACACGGCTGATTCCCCTGCTGGCCCTTTTAACCCTGAGCGGTTGCATCGTTTTCCCACACGGCGGCGGGCATCACGACCACTATGACCGGGGCGGCCCGGGTGACTATCAGCACCGTTAACCGTTCACTTCTTCTCACCCTGAGCACCCTTGCCGGTGCTCAGTGACCAACCTGACAACATTGTCATCTTCGCTTCATCTGCCTGACAGCCTTGATCTACGATCATCAGGTCGTTGAGCTTTGAATTAATTCGAAACACTCCTTGAATGCCTGGTCGCTGAAAATGGTCAGAATGCATTTTTTTGGCCGCAATTCGAAACGAGATGCCCATGCGAACCCACCTGCGACTGGCTGCCCTGAGCGCCCTGTTCATTTCCTCCCTGGCCCAGGCCGCCGACTTGATCCCGATTGAAGTTCATCGCGATGCCAACTGCGGCTGCTGCAAAAAGTGGATCAGCCATCTGGAAGCCAATGGTTTCAAGGTCGAGGATCACGTCGAAGCCGACATGAGCCAATTCAAGCAACAGCACGGTGTGCCCCCGCGCCTGGGGTCCTGCCACACCGGCCTGATCAACGGCAAATTCGTCGAAGGTCATGTTCCGGCCGATCAGGTTCTGGCCTTGAGCAAGCGCGATGACCTGCTGGGCGTTGCCGCCCCCGGTATGCCCATGGGTTCGCCCGGCATGGAAATGGACGGTATGAGCGATGCGTATCAGGTGATCGGTCTTAAAAAGGACGGTACGGATGTCGTGGTGGCGGACTATCCCGCCCAGTGATGTTCGGCGCTTACATCGGGCTGTTTTTCGCGGCATTCGGCGCGGCGACCCTGCTGCCCCTGCAATCGGAAGCGGTCCTGGTGGGGTTGTTGCTCAGCGGCAAGTATTGGCTATGGTCACTGCTGGCGGTTGCGACCCTGGGCAATGTCCTGGGCTCGTTGGTGAACTGGTGGCTGGGACGCAGCATTGAACGCTTTCGCGATCGGCGCTGGTTCCCGGTCAGCCCCCGTCATCTGGAAAAAGCCCGCATTCACTATCGACGTTACGGCCACTGGTCGCTGCTGCTCAGTTGGTTGCCTGTCATTGGCGATCCGCTCACCTTGGTGGCCGGTGTCATGCGCGAGCCCCTGGGTCGATTCCTGCTGATCGTGACCCTCGCCAAAGGCGCTCGTTACGGGGTGTTGGCCCTGGCGACCCTCGGCTGGATGGGTTGAACGATCTGGCGCGGTCATTGCCTGTGTTTAATGTCGCCCTAATCAAGCCGTTCCAGCATCGGCCGATTTCCACTGGAGTTTACTCATGCCTCTCACCCTCTCGCGCTGGCTGCCCGGCCTTCTGTTGACCGCTGCGTTGCCCTCCCTCGCCCACGCCGAAGGCCCGGAATACGGACCCGAGCTGCAAGGGTTCGAGTACCCCTACACGGTCAAGCATTTCGCCTTCGAGTCTCAAGGCCAATCCCTGCAAATGGGTTACATGGACGTTGCCGCTGAAGGCAAAACCAACGGCCGCACCGTGGTGCTGATGCACGGCAAAAACTTCTGCGGTGCCACGTGGGACACATCGATCAAGGCGCTCAGCGAAGCCGGGTATCGGGTCATCGCACCGGATCAAATCGGTTTTTGCACTTCCAGCAAGCCAGAGCATTATCAATACACGTTCCAGCAACTGGCGACCAACACGCAACAATTGCTCAAGGCCCTGGGCATCCAGAAAGCCACCTTGCTGGGCCACTCCACCGGCGGCATGCTCGCGACCCGCTACGCCCTGCAATATCCTGAGCAGGTTGAACAGCTGGCGATGGTCAATCCCATTGGCCTGGAAGACTGGAAAGCCCTCGGCGTCCCTTATCGCACTGTCGACCAGTGGAATGAGCGCGAGCTCAAAGTGACGGCGCAAGGCATCCGCGACTACGAGCGCACCACCTATTACGATGGCCGCTGGAAGCCTGAGTACGACCGCTGGGTAGACATGTACGCGGGACTGGCCAAAGGTCCGGGCAAAGTCCTGGTGGCTTGGAATTCGGCGCTGATCTACGACATGATCTTTACCCAGCCGGTGTATTACGAATTCAAGAACCTGAAGATGCCGACACTGTTGTTGATTGGCACCTCGGACACCACAGCGATTGGCAAGGACATTGCCCCGCCAGAGGTCAAAGCGAAAATCGGCCATTACGATGTGCTTGGCAAACAGGTCGCCAAACTCATTCCCCATTCCACACTGGTGGAATTCCCCGGCATGGGCCACGCACCGCAAATGGAAGAACCGGCAAAATTCCACCAGGCCCTGCTCGCCTGGCTGAACAAAACCAACCCCGTTCGTTGATGAGGTAACGCTGATGGCTGTGCAGATAGCGGTGATCGATGATTGGCAGGATGTCGCGAGCGGCGTAGTGGATTGGTCGGCGCTGGAGGGCATTGGCGAGGTGCACTTTGTCCATGACTACCCAGCCGACAATGACACCCTGGCCAAACACCTGGAAACGTTCCAGGTGATCTGTGTGATGCGCGAACGCACCCGCTTCGATGACGACCTGCTGCGCCGCTTGCCCAACCTCAAGCTGCTGGTGACAGGCGGCATGCGCAATGCCTCTCTGGACATCAAAGCCGCAGGCGCGCTGGGTATTCAGGTGTGCGGCACTGACAGCTACAAGCACGCGGCGCCGGAGCTGACCTGGGCGTTGATCATGGCCGCGACCCGCAACCTGGTGAACGAAGCCAACGCCCTGCGCCAAGGCAAATGGCAACAGGGTCTGGGCGGTGATCTGCACGGCAAAACCCTGGGCATTCTGGGGCTGGGGAGTATCGGTCAACGGGTCGCCCGCTTCGGTCAGGTGTTCGGCATGCGGGTCATTGCCTGGAGCGAAAACCTGACCGCTGAACGTGCGGCCGAGGCCGATGTCACTTACGTCAGCAAACAGGAATTGTTCGAACAGGCTGACGTGTTATCGGTGCACCTGGTACTCAGCGATCGCAGCCGGGGCATCGTCGACGCTCAGGCACTGGACTGGATGAAACCGACCGCGCTGCTGGTCAACACGGCTCGTGGGCCGATTGTCGATGAGTCGGCGCTGATCAAGGCTCTGCAAAAAAACCGCATTGCCGGCGCGGCACTGGACGTCTTCGAACAGGAGCCCCTGCCCGCTCATCATCCGTTCAGGACCCTGGATACTGTACTGGCGACGCCGCATGTCGGGTACGTCAGCCAGCAGAACTATCACCTGTTTTTCTCGCAGATGATCGAAGACATTCAAGCCTGGGCTGCCGGAGCGCCGATTCGGCTGCTGAGCTGAAACCGAGTCATCGTTCATCGTCGGAGCGCCGCCCGGAGCAGGCTCAGCTCCCACAACGATTCAACCACCTTTCACGGCCACGAAGGCTGCAGTCATATAGGGCACTGTCACGACATCCTTGTTACGCAATTCAGGCTCGGACGCGATAAGCGCCCGCAGCTGTTCATCAACCTTTGCCCGCTCCATCGCCGGCAGTGCAGCGATGAAACTGGTCGAGCGCACCCGATTGAGAATCACATCCTCCGGCGCCCCGGTGTGTCCATGGGCGAATTGCTGCTCCTGCAGCGGCCCGAATGCGTCATGGGGAAAGGCATCGCGCCAGGCGCCGGTGTAATACCGTGGCGTGTCACCCTCCAGCGCATTGACGATCGCATCCAGCTTCGGCACCCAGCCGATGCGGGTATCACGCAGGTTCCACACCAGGCCCAACTTGCCACCGGGCTTGAGCACCCGAGCGATTTCGTCCAGGGCGTCACGGCTGGCGAACCAGTGAAATGCCTGGGCGCACACCACAACATCCACCGAAGCATCAGGCAACGGCAGGTCCGTGGCCGTACCACTGACAGCCAGTGCTTGCGGATAGGCGGCTGACAATAGTTCCAGCATCTGCGCCACCGGTTCCACGGCAATCACTTGTGCCCCGGTCGCCACCAGCCGACCAGTGAACTTGCCAGTTCCGGCCCCCAGGTCTATGACAGTGGTGTGCGCATTCAGACCGAGCGCCTCCGCCAGCCAAACAGTAAGTTGCGGTGGATAGTCCGGACGACCGCGTACGTACGTCTCGGCAGCGGTTTTGTAGCCAGCAGCGGCAGTATGGTGAACGTGATCTTTCATGGCAGCGCTCCAGAACGGCAACGAATGCTAACGAGCATAGCGTCTGGGGTTGAGCTTTCCTTACAGAGATCGCCTGAAAGTAATGAACAATTGTTCACGCTGCGGTGTTCTATAGCTATCACCCCTGAGGATTGGTCCTATGAATACTCGTCTTGCCTGGTGCTGCACCCCGCTGTTGCTGGCCGTCGCCCTGTGCAGTTCCTTTGTGTTTGCCAACGGCGACGAGGAAGAGCCGGCCAAGCCCAATTGCCCCAAAGGCCAGGTCTGGGACAGCAAGCAGCAAAAATGCCTGATGCAAAACAGCAGCCTGGTGCCGGACGCGGATCGCACCGATTACGCCTATCGCCTGGCCAGGGACGGACGCTACGAGGAAGCCCTGGCGTTGCTGGATACGCTCAAGGAGCCGAACACCGCCAAAGCGCTGAACTATCGCGGATACGCGACGCGCAAACTCGGTCGCACCGACGAAGGCATCGGGTACTACCTGCGATCGGTCAAGCTCGACCCCCGGTACGCGCAAGTGCGCGAATACCTTGGCGAAGCGTATGTGATCAAAGGTCGGCTGGATCTGGCGCAGGAGCAGTTGCAGGAAATCAGATTGATTTGCGGCAATACGTGCGAGGAGTACGAGGATCTGGCGGAGGCCATTAATGGCTCGTCGAAAACCTGATCGCTGAATGCACAGTATCTTGTCGAGTGACGAACTGTGACGAGCGAGCTTGCTCGCCACCGTGTGTGTAGCGTCTGGAGAAGGGTTTGTGGTGCTCCTGAAGAACGATCAGCCAGGCGTTGGCAGCCATAGCCTGAATCGCGCGCCACCGAGCGGTGATGCCTCGACCGTCAGCGTTCCACCCTGCGCCTCCAGCGCCCGCCGACTGATCGCCAGCCCCAGGCCAAAGCCGCCCGTGGCGCGGTCGCGGCTGCGGTCGAGGCGATAAAAGGGTTCGAAAATGCGCTCAACCTCGTCGTCGGGGATCCCGATTCCATCGTCATCGACCCAGATTTCACACCCCTGAGCCACGACCTGCACGCTGACCTGAATGCGCTTTTCACAATAGCGCATGGCGTTGCGCAGCAGGTTCTGCAGCGCCCGGGCGGTCAGGCGCGGGTCAAGGCTGAAGCGTTCGAGTTGCCCGTGAAGCCGCACGTCGATGACGATGTCCGGTGACTCCAGTTCTTCATCGACGCTGCCCAGCACGCTGTCGACGAATTCATCCAGCGAAACCTCGACCTGCTCCGGCAACCGCGCCGGGTTTTGCAGGCGGCTGTAGGACAGCAATTCCAGCACCAGTTCATCCAGCTCTCGAATGTGCGCGACCAGCCCTTGCAGGCGTTCACGGCTGGCGGCCGGCATCTCGTCGGACAGCGCCAGTGCCAGGCCGAAATCCAGGCGGGTCAGCGGGGTTCGCAATTCGTGGGAGACAGCGTTGAGCAAGTCGCGCTGTTGATTGAGCAAGCTCTCGATATCACCCGCCATCGTGTCGAACACATTCGCCAGGCTGCCGATGTTGGAACGGGGTGAAATCTTCGTACGCTCGCCCAACTGTCCTTTGCCGAAGCGCTCTGCGGTCCCCTTGAGACGCTCCAGATCGCGCCAGTGCCCACGCAGCCACAGCAACATGCAAGCGAGCATGGTCGCGCCGATCAGCACGTTGATGCTCCAGTACAACAGGTTGACGTCGAGCGGGTCCGGCGGCACCACCATTTGCACGGCCATGTGCTGGTTCAGCGGCGCCACGGCCAGCGTGCGCCATCCCCAGTCACCGATGCGCACGACGTTCTCGCCACGCTGCAAACGTTGCTGTTCGGCGGGGGTGAAATCGTCGGAATCACTGCGCGCCAGGACGATGTGCAGCGGCTGGAATTCCTTGTCCATCTCGTCGGCCAGGGCCGGCCATTGCGCCTCGGGTATCGCTTGAAATTGCTTGGCGATGAGCGTCTGCAGTCCTCGGGAGTAATCCAGGTTGTACGCCATGAAGCGTTCATGGAAGAGCTTGATCACCAGGTCGGGGACCAGGTAAATCGCCGCGCTGTACGAGACGATGGTTACCAGGTACAGACGAAACAGAAGTCTGAACATGGCGTCAGCATTCCCACTCGGAGCGGCTGAACAGATAACCCTTGCCCCACACGGTCTTGATTTTGCGCGCCTCGCCCGCGTTGTCGTCGAACTTGCGCCGCAGCTTGGAAATCGCCACGTCCACCGAGCGGTCAGTGCCGTTGAATTCGATACCGCGCAAGCGTTGCAGAATCTGGTCGCGGCTCAGTACTTCGCCGGCATGCCGGGCCAGCACCACCAGCAGGTTGTACTCGCCGCTGGAGAGCTCGAGTAACTGATCGCGCCAGGTCACAGTGCGCTCGGACAGGTCAATGCACAGGTTGCCTATGAGGATACGGTCATTGGCGGTCTGCGGTTCGCTGAGGCTGCTGCGGCGCAGCAAGGTTCGCACCCGCGCCAGCAACACCCGCGGTTCGCAGGGCTTGGTGACGTAATCGTCGGCGCCCATCTCCAGGCCCAGCACCTGATCGTGGCTGTCGTCGCGGGCGGTGAGCATCAGAATCGGCAGCGTGGCCGAATCAGCGCGCAGCAGACGGCAGACTTGCAGACCGTCGAGGCCCGGCAGCATCAGGTCGAGGATGACCAGGTCCGGCGGATTGAGCCGCGCACGTTCGCGCACCTGGTCACCGCGGCTGATCACGCTCACGGAGTAGCTATTGCGTTCCAGGTAGCTGGCAATCAGTTCGGCGAGCGCGGTGTCGTCTTCGACCAGGAGGATGTTGGGCATGGGTGTTTCCAGAAAGTACGGTGGCGCCAGTTATGCCGCTATCGCGGGCAAGCCCGCTCCCACAGGGATCGGATGTGGACATGGATTGGGTGAACATCCCCGGTCACTGTGGGAGCGGGCTTGCCCGCGATGGCGGCCCTACAGTCGCAAAAAAGTCTCAGGCTGCAAAGGATATACGCCCCCGCACACACCTGAGTAAAACCCTTACACAATTTCACACAGCACCTACAAAGCTTCACCGCTACCCTCGCCACCTGCCAGTAGCATGCTGGTGGTTATTTTTGGGGTAATTACATGTCGAAGAATCTGCTCGCCAGGCTCAGCCTGATTGCACTGGCCGTGATGCTCAGCGCCTGTGACAAGTCATCGGTCGCTGAAGAAGCGGCGCCGTTGGCCACCGTTCGCATCGAGACTATCGAAGCACGGCCGTTGTCGATCAGCAGTGAACTCAGCGGGCGGATCGTCGCGCCGCGCATCGCCGAAGTCCGCGCGCGCGTGGCCGGGGTCGTGCTGCAGCAGGTTTACCGTGAAGGCAGCGACGTGAAAAAAGGCGATGTACTGTTTCGCATCGACCCGGCGCCGTTCAAAGCCGACCTGGACAGCGCCGAGGCGTCCCTGCGCAAGGCTGAGGCCAACGCCTTCCAGGCACGCCTGCAAGAGCAGCGTTACGCCCAACTGATCGAAGGCAACGCCATCAGCGGCCAGGATTACGACAACGCCCGGGCCGCGAGCCGGCAAACAGCCGCCGAAGTCGCCGCCAACAAGGCCGCGGTCGAGCGGGCGAAGTTGAACCTCGGCTACGCCACCGTCACAGCGCCGATTTCCGGACGTATCGGACGGGCCCTGGTCACCGAAGGGGCCTTGGTCGGACAGAACGAAACCACCCCTCTGGCACTGATTCAACAGCTGAACCCGATCCACGCCGACCTGACCCAATCGACCCGGGAACTCAACGACCTTCGCCGTGCTTTCCGCTCCGGCCAGTTGCAGCAGGTCGGTCAAGGCCAGGCCAAAGCCACGCTGATCCAGGACGACGGCAGCCTGTATCCGTTGCCGGGCAAGCTCCTGTTCACCGACATCACCGTTGACCCAGGCACCGGCCAGATCATCCTGCGCAGCGAGTTTCCCAACCCGGACCTTGATTTGCTGCCGGGCAGCTTTGTTCGGGTGCGCCTGGAGCAAGCCGTCAATCAGCAAGGCATCAGCGTGCCGCAACGGGCGATTCAGCGAGACAGCGCGGGTATCGCTCAGGTGCTGTTGCTGGATTCGGAACTGCGGGTCGGTCAGCAACCCGTCGAACTGGGTGCGGTGCAGAACGATCGCTGGATCGTCACCGGCGGTCTGAAGGCCGGCGACCGCATCGTCATCGAGGGCCTGCAACACGCCCGTCCCGGTGAAAAAGTGCAGATCGATGACACCCCTCTTCCACTTGCCCAGGTTTCTGGCCAGTAAGCAGGACGCTTTTTTATGCCGCAGTTCTTTATCGACCGCCCGGTATTCGCCTGGGTGGTCGCCCTGTTTATCCTGCTGGCCGGTGCCTTGGCCATTCCGCAGTTGCCGGTCGCGCAGTACCCCGACGTTGCGCCGCCGCAGGTCGAGATCTATGCCGTGTACCCCGGCGCCTCCGCGCAAACCATTGATGAAAGCGTGGTCAGCCTGATTGAGGAAGAACTCAACGGTGCTGATCATCTGCTGTATTTCGAGTCCCAGAGCAGCCTGGGCAGCGCGACGATCAAGGCCACCTTCCAGCCGGGCACCAACCCTGAACTGGCCCAGGTCGATGTGCAAAACCGCCTGAAAGTGGTGGAGTCGCGCTTGCCCCAAGCGGTGAATCAGCAAGGTTTGCAGGTAGAGAAAGTCTCCTCTGGTTTCCTGCTGTTGATCACCCTCACCTCCAGCGATGGCAAGCTCGACGAAGTGGCGCTCAGTGACTACCTGGCGCGCAACGTGATGAACGAAATCAAGCGCCTGGACGGTGTCGGCAAGGCGCAACTGTACGGCGCCGAGCGGGCCATGCGAATCTGGATCGACCCGCAGAAACTGATCGGCTTCAACCTCACGCCCGCCGACGTCAACGCGGCCATCGTCGCGCAGAACGCTCAGGTTTCCGCCGGCAGCATTGGTGATTTGCCGACCCGCAGCACCCAGGAAATCACCGCGACCATTCTGGTCAAAGGTCAGCTGTCGACGCCGGAAGAATTCGCCGACATCGTGCTCAAGGCCAATCCCGACGGCTCTACGGTGCGCATCGCCGATGTGGCGCGTGTGGAAATCGGCAGTCAGGAATACCAGTTCGGCACTCGCCTGAACGGCAAGCCGTCGACCGCCGTCAGCGTGCAGCTTGCACCCAGCGCCAACGCCCTGAACACCGCGACGCTGGTGCGGGCGAAGATGGATGAACTTTCGCGCTACTTCCCGGCAGGCGTTGAATACAAGATTCCGTACGACACCTCGCCCTTCGTCAAAGTCTCGATCACCAAAGTGGTGTACACCCTCGGCGAGGCGATGCTGCTGGTGTTCGCTGTGATGTTCCTGTTCCTGCAGAACATTCGCTACACGCTGATTCCCACGCTGGTGGTGCCGGTCGCGTTGATGGGGACTTTCGCGACCATGCTGGCCCTCGGGTTTTCGATCAACGTGCTGACCATGTTCGGCATGGTGCTGGCCATTGGCATCCTGGTGGATGACGCGATTGTGGTGGTGGAAAACGTCGAACGAATCATGGTCACCGAGGGCCTCTCGCCCAAGGAGGCGACGCGCAAGGCGATGAAGCAGATCACCGGCGCGATCATTGGCATCACGCTGGTGCTGGTGGCGGTGTTCATACCCATGGCGTTCATGCAGGGCTCGGTTGGCGTGATTTACCGCCAGTTTTCCCTGTCGATGGCCACCTCGATCCTGTTCTCGGCGTTCCTTGCGCTGACCTTGACCCCGGCACTCTGCGCAACATTGCTCAAGCCGATCGCCAAAGGCGAGCATCATGCCAAGGGCGGTTTCTTTGGTTGGTTCAACCGCCGCTTCGAGCAACTGACCGAGCGCTATCAAGGCTGGGTTGCCTACGCGCTCAAGCGCAGCGGTCGATACCTGTTGATCTACGGCGTGCTGTTGATCGGTCTGGGAGTGATGTTCAGTCGCCTGCCCTCCTCGTTCCTGCCGGTTGAGGATCAGGGCTACACCATCACCGACGTGCAATTGCCGCCGGGGGCGAGCAAGAACCGTACGGTCGAGGTCGTCGAACAAATCGAGGCGCACAACGCCACCGAGCCAGGCGTTGGCGACAGCACGGTGATTCTGGGTTTCAGTTTTTCCGGCAGCGGACAGAACGCCGCGTTGGCGTTTACCACCCTCAAGGACTGGTCCGAACGTGGCAGTGACGACTCGGCGAGTTCCATTGCTGACCGGGCCAACATCGCCCTGAGCCAGATCAAGGATGCCGTTGCGTTCGCCGTCCTGCCGCCTCCGGTCGATGGTCTCGGGACCTCCAGCGGTTTTGAATTCCGTCTGCAGGACCGTGGCGGTCTCGGCCATGCCACGCTGATGCAGGCACGCACCGAGTTGCTGGCCGCTGCTGAGAAGAGCCCGGTCCTGATGAACGTGCGCGAAAGCGCTCTGGCCGAGGCGCCGCAGGTGCAACTGATCGTGGATCGCAAGCAGGCCAATGCCCTGGGCGTGTCGTTTGCCGACATTGGCAACGTGCTGTCCACCGCCGTCGGTTCGACCTACGTCAACGACTTCCCCAATCAGGGGCGGATGCAGCGGGTGGTGGTGCAAGCTGAAGGCGATCAACGCAGTCAGGTGGCTGATTTGCTGAAAATGCATGTGCGAAACAGTGCCGGGAAAATGGTGCCGCTGTCGGCGTTCGTCCAGGCCAAATGGACCCAGGGGCCGGCGCAATTGACACGCTACAACGGCTATCCGGCGATCAGTATTTCCGGCGAACCGAAACCCGGCCACAGCACCGGCGAAGCCATGGCGGAAATCGAACGCCTCGTGGCGCAAGGTCCCGCCGGATTGGGTCAGGAATGGACCGGTCTGTCGCTGCAGGAACGCCTGTCCGGCAGTCAGGCGCCGATTCTCCTCGGGCTGTCGCTGCTGATCGTGTTCCTGTGCCTGGCGGCGTTGTACGAGAGCTGGTCGATCCCGACGTCGGTACTGCTGGTCGTGCCGCTCGGCGTGCTGGGCGCGGTGCTGGCGGTGACGTTGCGCGGGATGCCTAACGACGTGTTCTTCAAGGTCGGGCTGATTACCATCATCGGCCTGTCGGCAAAGAACGCGATCCTGATCATCGAATTCGCCAAGAGTCTGTATGACGAAGGCCACGACCTGATCGATGCCACCCTGCAAGCGGCGCGCTTGCGTCTGCGACCGATTGTCATGACGTCACTGGCGTTCATCCTCGGCGTGGTGCCGCTGGCGATTGCCACCGGTGCCAGCTCGGCAAGCCAGCAAGCCATTGGCACCGGGGTCATCGGCGGGATGATCACAGCGACATTGGCGGTGCTGTTCGTGCCGGTGTTTTTTGTGGTGGTGATGAAGCTGGTGCGCAAACGCCATAAAGGTCATTGAGCAAACATAAATCAATTGTGGGAGCGAGCAGGCTCGCTCCCACAAAGGTTTGCACCATTTCAGGGTTATGGTCACACCGGACCACGCTGGGCTAAGGTGTCTGCACATCCTCGCCGATCGAGCCCACATGCCCCTCCTCGCCCGTACCCACCCTCGCCTGTCCGCCGCCACCACCCTCGGCATCGCCGTGGGTATCCTGGCACCGGCCGATTCCATCATCAGTAAAATCCTCTTCGGCTGGAACGCCGGTGTCTGGACGTATCTGGTGCTGATGCTCTGGCTTACCTCGCGGGCCAAGGCACCCGATGTAAAGCGCATTGCCGAGATCGAAGATGAAAATGCCGGGCTGGTGCTGTTCGTGGTGTGCATCGCCGCGATCGCGAGCCTGGCGACCATCACCTTCGAACTGGCCGGCAGCAAGGACCTGGACAGCACCCACAAGCTGATGCACTACGGCTTCACGGCGTTGACCGTCATCGGCTCCTGGCTGCTGATCGGGGTGATCTTCAGCGTGCACTACGCCCGTCTGTTTTACACCTGGGAGGGGAAGGAACAGGCATTGCGTTTTGCCGAAGGCCTCACGACACCCAACTACTGGGACTTCCTTTACTTCTCGTTCACCATCGGCGTGGCGGTGCAGACGTCCGATGTGGGTGTGGCTACACGGAATATGCGCAAGATCGTGCTGGCGCAATCGTTGATCGGGTTCCTGTTCAATACCGCGATATTGGGCTTTTCGATCAATATCGCGGCGGGGTTGTTTGGTTGAAATAACCTCGACCGCAAACGCTTACTTCGTGGTGAACTCCCCCATCAAAGGCAGAGACTGCCCGTTGGCAGTAATAGCCGTGATCGTTGCCTCGTAGCGGGTGCGTGGAAACAAGAGCGGTTTCAAAACCGTGTCGATGGACTCGTAATGGAGGGTGCCGCCGTTGGGTCCGGTCAAGATAACGCTATAACGGAAAACCTTGTCCAAGGTCTCTGGCGCATCCCATTCCAGGGTCGGGAGCAAATTCGTCTGGGTAAATCGAAAGTTGGTGGGAGCATCCGATGGCGGGCCTTTGATGAAGACAGTCAGGGCTGCCGGATCGGAGGCATTGCCGGAAAGGTCCATGGCACACACCTCAAACAAGTGTGTGCCGGGCAACAAGTCGACAGCGGTGTAATGCGTCAGCGCTGTGCTGTCGAAATATTCGTGGTTGCTGTAAATCACATACTCACACACACCGACGTCGTCCGTGGATTCATCCCATATCAGCTTGACCCAATCAGTTCCCACATCGACATTGCGCAGGTTTCCCGGCGCGCTGGGCGGGGTTACGTCCAGGGGCTCATAGACCAGCGTTGTCGGCTCGGACAACTGTCCGAAGATGTCGAACGTCGAGACGCTGATTGAGTATTCAGCATTAGGGATCAGATCGGGCAGGACGATGGTGTTGAATATAAGCACGTCTATGAAACGTTCTTCATTGATCAGGATTCTTACGCCAGAGCCGGCGACGCCTTCTTGGTGCTGCCACTCCAGTCGGGCCGACCTGGAGGTCAAGGCAGTGATACTCGCCTCAGGCGGTAACGGGCGGGGTGCAGGCGCTTGCCCGGCGGTTTGAAAAACCGTTCCTGGGCTAACCCCCGACAGGTTTCCTTCGTTGTCTCGGGCACGCACGTACACCCAGTGATAGGCGCCGCTGGTCAACCCAGTAAAGGTGAAGCGCGTGCCCAGAGTCGGAAAAACAAGCAACCCGTTCAGGACAACTTGATACCCGGACACGCCAACATCATCACTTGAGGGTTCCCAACTCAGCGTTGCACCTTTTTCCGTGATGTCGCTCACAACGGGAGCCCCGGGTCGAGTCGGGGGAACGTCATCAGCGATGGTTCTTTCGAGCAGCGTGACGTCGGAAGTATCCCCATCCTGCCGGGCATGAACCGCGAATTTCAGGTGGTGCGGAACCGGTCCCGGCGACACATCAGCCAGCCTGAAGTTGTAACCCCAGAAGCCTTGGGCAATAGTGAAAACCTGGCCATTGATCGAGACTTCATGGGTGGGGGCCTGTTTGAAAACCGGGTCCCATGCCAATCTGCAAATCCCGTTGCGCTGACTGAATCTCAGATTGGTGGGCGCACGCACTCTCGTTTTGAACGCAAGGATGCTCGGCTCGGATACACCCGCCCCATTAGCAGCCCGCACTTTAACGAGATAGTCGGTATGAGACTTCAGATGGGTGAGACGTGCGCTCGGGGAACTGACCACCTTGATCAGAAAACCATTCAGATAAACGCTGTAGCGGACATCTTCACCAAAATGAGGCGAAGGCGCCCAGCTCATGTTCACCGAGTCATGACTCAACTCACTCAGTACTGGTGTGCCCGGTTTGCCGGGTGGAACCATTTTCAAAAGACGAACAACACTGGGGCTCGAAACATTGTTCCCGGTGGCTTTTGCCGTGACGTAAATCAGGTAATCGGCATTGGCTTTCAAGCCGGTGATTTCACAGGGCGGCCGGCTTACGTTTTTCCCGGTGATGCCTTCCCCGAACACTTCATATCCAATTGCGTCCGGGCACAAATGGCACGTTGCATAGGGTTCGTCCCACGTCAGCAAAGCATTTGTCGCAGATTTTCGCCAGACTCTGACGTTGCCTGGAGCACAGATGCGTATGTCCGAGAACAGCTCCACTGGATCATCCGCATCCGCTGGAGTAGGTAGGTACATCACTTTGTGCTCCACCAAAAAGAGAAATCTCACATACCCTTCACTTCACCAGAATTTTGACGCAAACATAACTATCAGAACTGCTAGTGGCGCCTCTTTTTTTGCTACCGCTAGCCAGCTCTGCCTGTCGGCAATGAATGTCGATCGCACAAACCTTCTAGCTAACATCCTTGGCCCAGGCGTCAAATAGCTCGACCAACCACCCCACAGGTGCCGCATGACTTCTCAAAACTGGATCGATCTCGCCCAGGATGCCGACACCGGTATCGAGACTCTGCGCGCGCATTTCGAGGGCCACGCCTACGATCCGCATTGGCATGACAGCTACCTGGTCGGCGTCACCGAGCAAGGCGTTCAGCAGTTCAATTGCCGACGGGCCAAACATCAAAGCACGCCGGGCAAGGTGTTTTTGCTGGAGCCGGGGGACATACACGATGGTGAGGCACCGACCGAAGACGGCTTCACCTACCGCATGCTGTACCTCGAAGCGCAGTGGCTGGAGCGCGAAATCAGCCGTGTGTTCGAGGACGCGCCGCTGAACAGTCAATTGAGTTTTGCCCATACGCTTACCCATGACCCGCAGCTGGCACACGCCACCAACCAGGCGTTCGAGACGCTGCATCAAAGTGAGTTGAAAATCGTGCGCCAGACAACCCTCGACGGCTTGCTTGAGCGCTTGACCCGCCACCTGCACTGGCGCGCTCGCTATCGTGAAGATCCGCGCTTGCCTCAGGTTGCGCAAAAGGCAAGGGAGTATCTGCACGCCAATGCCCACGAGGACATTGGCCTGGAGCACCTCGCGACGGTCACCGGCGTTGACCGCTTTCGCCTGACCCGTGCGTTCAAGGCCGCTTATGGCCTCGCACCCCACGCTTACCTGGTGCAATTGCGCCTGGCTCAGGCTCGCCGGATGTTGGCCCTTGGCGAGCAACCGACCACCGTGGCCATGACGCTAGGGTTTGCCGATCAGAGCCATTTGGGTCGCTGGTTTGTACGCGCCTATGGGCTGACTCCAGCGTTGTACCGCAAGCGCTGCTCAAATCTTCCAGACAGATAACCCGCGCGGTTGTGAAGATCGACTTCAATGATCTTCTCCGGAGTTGCCTGCGATGTTGTCCTCTTTCCCGACCTTTCTACCCTTTATGCTGTTTGCCTTCGTGGCGTCGATTACGCCTGGCCCGACCAATATTCTGGTGTTGAGCAACAGTGCCCGCTATGGACTGGCAGCGACCCTGCCGATCATTTTCGGTGCGTGCGCCAGCGCTGCGCTGATTGTGCTGTTGGTAGGCACGGGGGCTGGCTCGACACTCGTCGCCGTGCCGGGGGTCCAAACCGCAATGCAGTGGATCGGTGTGACGTGGTTGAGTTACCTGGCCTGGCAGATTTTCATGGCGCCTGCAGCGCCGCTCACTGCACAACGCGCAGAGGCCCGACTGGGTCTGGTGGGTGCCGCCAGCCTGCAACTGATCAACCCGAAGACCTGGATGATGGCGCTCGCGGTGGTCAGTGTTTTCGCTGGCGGCGGTGAGCGAAGGATGCTGCACGTGGCCTGGTTGTCGCTGACATTTTTTCTGATCTCCCTGCCTTGCCTGGGTGTTTGGGCATTGCTCGGCGCGGGCTCGACGCGGTGGTTGCGCACCGTGCGTTCGTTTCAGTTGTTCAACCGGTGCATGGCCGCGTTGCTGTTGATTTCTGCAGGGTTGAGCGTGCTGGTATGAACACCGCTTGTCGTTCTTTATCGACACGGGGGCTTGACGACAGATTGGCAATTGGTGTCTCCTGAAACCGGTTTCAGTGCATGCACTCAACCGTATAAATCCAATAAGAAGGTTTCAGACCGTGAATGACTTCTCCGCCGCCCAGCGCAGCCGCGTGACGATGCTTGATGTCGCTAAACACGCCAGGGTCTCCAAGGCCAGCGTTTCGCGCTTCATCGGCGATGACCGTGCCCTGCTCTCCGATGCCATTGCCTTGCGTATCGAGCAGTCGATTGCCGAACTGGGCTACCGTCCAAACCAGATGGCTCGCGGTCTGAAACGTGGGCGCACTCGCCTGATCGGCATGCTGGTGGCCGATATCCGCAACCCTTATTCGATTGCCGTGATGCACGGGGTGGAAACCGCCTGCCGTCAGCACGGCTACAGCCTGGTGGTGTGCAACACCGACCGCGATGACGAGCAGGAACGCCAGCACCTGGCGCTGCTGCGCTCGTACAACATCGAAGGCTTGATCGTGAACACCCTTGGCCATCACCGCGATGCGTTGCATGAGCTGCATCGCGAAATGCCCTTGGTATTGGTGGACCGCAAGGTCGATCAGCTTGAGAGCGACCTGGTCGGGCTGGACAACCCAGCGGCCGTCGAAATGGCCCTCGATCACTTGGAAGCGCGTGGCTATCGCGATGTGCTGATGGTCACCGAACCGTATGACGGCACCAGTTCGCGGATAGAACGGGTCAGCAGTTTCAAAGCGCACATTGCCCAGCGCCCGGCGCTTCGCGGCACCCTCGTTGAGACCGGCAGCGACCTGACTGCACAGCTGAAAACCTTCCTCGATTCCACCGGTCCTGGCCCGAAAGCACTGTTCTGCGCGAACGGCATCGCGGCGCTGGCCAGCACTCATGCGTTACGCGCATTGAACTGCAACCTGTTTGAGGACGTCGGGTTGATCGCCCTTGATGACCTGGATTGGTACCCCTTGGTGGGCAGCGGCATTACCGCTCTCGCCCAGCCAACCGCCGAGATCGGTGCGAGTGCGTTTGAGTGTTTGCTCAAGCGTTTGCGGGGGGATGACGGGCCGGTGCGGACGCTGGATTTTTCGGCGCGATTAATTGTGCGGGGGTCGACCGTTGGGAATTCTCGGTGAACGTTCCGACCTCATCGCGGGCAAGCCCGTTCCCACAGTGGGCCTGTATTCGCAAATCAAATGTGGGAGCGGGCTTGCCCGCGATGAGGCCCTTAGCGTCATAGTACATTTCAACCCGACAACCCTTTTTTTTGAACAAAAATGAAACCGGTTTCAGAGGTCAATAACAATGAGTAAACCACACGTTTCCATCAGCCTCTCCAGCTACGGTGCCGACTTGGTCCGCCAACGCGGCCAGGGCAGTTTCATCGAGATACTGGCCGCCGCCGGCGCCACGCGCATTGAATGGCGTGAAGAATTGCTCACCGTAGAAGACCCCGCGCTCCTGGCTGACTCAACTGAGGCCCAAGGCCTGGAAAGCGTCTATTCCTCACCCATGGAGCTGTGGCTGGCCGGTCAGTCGAGACCCAATCCGGAGCTGATCACCGCCCTGCAACGCGCCCAGGCGTTCGGCGCTAAATGGCTGAAGGTATCCCTGGGTTACTTCACCGACACCTGCGACCTCCAGTCCCTGAATCAAGTGCTGAGCAAAAGCACCGTGCAGTTACTGGTGGAAAACGATCAGACCCTGCAGGGTGGTCGCATCGAACCGTTCCAGCGCTTTTTCGCCGATGTCGAGCAATACAAACTGCCGATCAAGATGACTTTCGATATTGGTAACTGGCACTGGCAGGACCAATCGGCGGCCAGCGCTGCAAGACTGCTGGGTCGCCACGTCGGCTATGTGCATTGCAAAGCGGTCACTCGCCGCACCGACGGCAAACTGGTCGCCATCCCACCTGCCGCGAGTGACCTGCAGGCCTGGGAACAACTGCTGCGGCACATGGACCACGGCGTCATGCGCGCAGCGGAATATCCCCTGCAAGGTGATGACCTGACTCAACTGACCACCGAGCATGTCGCCGCCCTCGCCCTTCTCGGCCAATCCCGACTGGAGAACGCTCATGTCTGAGATCGATATTCTGTCCTTCGGTGAAACCATGGCGATGTTCGTCGCCGAGCAGAGCGGTGAACTGGCCGACGTTGGCCATTTTCATAAACGCATTGCCGGTGCCGACAGCAACGTCGCCATTGGTTTGTCGCGGTTGGGGTTCAAGGTGGCCTGGCTTAGCCGGGTCGGTGGCGATTCGCTTGGGCGTTTCGTGATCGATACCCTGGCAAAGGAAGGCCTGGATTGCAGCCATGTCGCTGTCGATAACCTGCACCCCACCGGTTTTCAGCTCAAATCCCGCGCCGAGGATGGCAGCGATCCGGTGGTCGAGTACTTTCGTCGAGGGTCGGCGGCCAGTCACCTGTCGTCGCTATCGATCAAGCCGGAATTACTTAACGCTCGGCATCTTCATGCCACCGGTATTCCTCCGGCGCTGTCCGCCAGCGCTCGGGAAATGTCTGTCGAGTTGATGACCCGCATGCGCGAGGCTGGGCGCAGTGTGTCTTTCGATCCCAACCTGCGCCCGAGCCTGTGGGCCAGCGAACAGCAGATGATCACCGAGATCAACCGCCTCGCCGCCCTCGCCCATTGGGTGCTGCCGGGTTTGAGTGAAGGTCGCTTGCTGACCGGTTTCGATGACCCGGCCGACATCGCGGCGTTTTATCTGGATCAGGGCGCCGAAGCGGTAGCCATCAAACTGGGGCCGCACGGGGCGTACTACCGCACGCATCTGGATCAAGGATTCGTCGCCGGCGTGCCGGTGGCAACGGTGGTCGATACCGTCGGTGCCGGCGACGGGTTTGCCGTCGGGATGATCAGCGCGCTGCTCGAAAACCACAGCTTTGCCGAGGCCGTTAAACGCGCCAACTGGATTGGCAGCCGGGCGGTGCAGAGTCGCGGGGATATGGAGGGATTGCCGACCCGGTCCGAGATGTCCGTTGAATTCGAAAACGCCATCGCCAGCAGGCTGGTTCCCACAGGGGATTTGTGTCGCCTGTAGATCCAGTGTGGGAGCTAGCTTGCTAGCGATGAGGCCCGCCCAATCACCGAAGATTTGAACCCGATACCTGCTGCGACAAAAACAACAAGCTCAGGAGCACCCCCATGAAAACCGCAACCCTTGCCGCCCGCCGCTGGTGGTACATCATGCCCATCGTGTTCATCACCTACAGCCTGGCGTACCTCGACCGCGCCAACTACGGGTTCGCCGCCGCCTCCGGCATGGCCGCCGACCTGATGATCACACCGGGCCTGTCCTCCATGCTCGGCGCGCTGTTCTTCCTCGGTTACTTTTTCTTCCAGGTGCCGGGGGCAATCTACGCGCAAAAACACAGCGTGAAGAAGCTGATTTTCGTCAGCCTGATCCTCTGGGGAGGCCTGGCGACCTTGACCGGGATCGTTTCCAACGCCTACTGGCTGATCGTCATCCGCTTCATGCTCGGCGTGGTCGAAGCTGCGGTGATGCCGGCCATGCTGGTGTACCTGTGCCACTGGTTCACCCGTGCCGAACGCTCCCGCGCCAACACCTTTCTGATCCTCGGCAACCCGGTGACCATGCTGTGGATGTCAGTGGTGTCGGGCTACCTGGTGCAGCATTACAGCTGGCGCTGGATGTTCATCATCGAAGGCTTGCCGGCGGTGCTCTGGGCGTTTATCTGGTGGCGT
Organism: Pseudomonas sp. p50(2008); assembly: GCF_015351605.1. Taxonomy (NCBI): domain Bacteria; kingdom Pseudomonadati; phylum Pseudomonadota; class Gammaproteobacteria; order Pseudomonadales; family Pseudomonadaceae; genus Pseudomonas; species Pseudomonas sp. p50(2008). The sequence continues at coordinate 379,012 of NZ_JACMYF010000005.1, read as the reverse complement.
CTGGCCGATGATCGTCCAGCCCAGGCCAAGTGGCTCACCGACCAGGAAAAGCACGATCTGGAAAGCGCCCTCGCCGCCGAACAGGTGGGCATCAAGGCCGTGAAGAACTACGCCGAAGCCTTTCGTTCGCCAAAAGTCATCATCCTGGCCCTCCAGTTTTTCTGCTGGAGCATTGGTGTCTACGGGTTTGTGCTGTGGCTGCCATCGATCCTGAAAGCCGGTGCGCAGATGGACATGATCGAAGCCGGCTGGCTCTCGGCGTTGCCTTATCTGGCGGCGGTGATCGGCATGCTGCTGGTGTCCTGGGGCTCGGACAAACTGCAAAAACGTAAACGTTTTGTTTGGCCGCCGTTGCTGATCGCCTCGATTGCGTTCTACGGCTCGTACGCGCTGGGTGCCGAGCATTTCTGGTGGTCCTACACCCTGCTGGTGATCGCCGGTGCATGCATGTATGCGCCTTACGGACCGTTCTTTGCCATTGTTCCGGAGATCCTTCCGGCCAACGTGGCTGGCGGTGCCATGGCGCTGATCAACAGCATGGGTGCGCTCGGTTCGTTTGGCGGTTCCTACCTGGTCGGTTACCTGAACAGCTCCACCGGTTCACCTGGCGCTTCGTATCTGTTGATGAGTGGCGCGCTGATGCTTTCCGTGGTGCTGACGATTTTTCTCAAGCCCGGCGCCAGTGACCGGGAGCGGCCCCCGGTCGCGCTGACACGCCGCACCGCGGCCCATCCCTAAATTGATGTTGAGATGACGAAATGAAAAAGCAGGTTGTGTTGTACAAGAAACTCTCACCGTCGCTGATGGCGCGTCTTCAAGCGCAAGCCGAAGTGACTTTGATCGAAAGCCTCGATGCCGAAGGTCTGGCCAGGCTGCGAGAAGCCCTGCCCCATGCCCACGGTTTGCTCGGTGCCAGCCTGAAACTCGATGCCCAATTGCTGGACCTGGCGCCCCATCTGCACGCCATCGCCAGCGTCTCCGTGGGCGTCGACAACTACGACATCGATTACCTGACCGAACGGCGAATCCTGTTGAGCAACACGCCAGATGCACTCACCGAAACCACCGCCGACACCGGTTTCGCGCTGATACTGGCGACGGCTCGGCGCGTGGTGGAGCTGGCCAATATGGTGCGTGCTGGCGAGTGGACGCGTAATGTCGGCCCTGCGCAATTCGGCACCGATGTGCACGGTAAAACCCTGGGTATTATCGGCATGGGTCGGATTGGCGAGGCGCTGGCCCAGCGTGGGCATTTCGGTTTTGGCATGCCGATCATCTATCACAGCCACTCGCCGAAGCCGGCGGTGGAACAGCGATTTGATGCGCAGTACCGGAGTCTTGCGCAGTTGTTGAAGGAAGCTGATTTCGTCTGCCTGACGTTACCGCTAACCGCTGAAACCGAAGGTCTTATTGGCGCTGAAGAATTTGCGCTGATGGGACCCGAGACGATCTTCATCAACATCTCCAGGGGCAAGGTGGTGGATGAAGCGGCATTGATAGACGCATTGCGTCACGGGCAGATTCGGGCGGCCGGGCTGGATGTGTTCGAGCGAGAACCGTTGAACCCGGACTCGCCGTTGTTGCAGCTGAACAACGTTGTAGCAACGCCGCACATTGGCTCCGCGACCCATGAGACGCGTGAAGCAATGGCTCGATGTGCGGTGGATAATCTGCTGGCAGCATTGGCTGGTGAGCGGCCGAAGAATCTGGTGAATGCTCAGGCGTGGAAGGCTTGATGCACGATCTTGCTGCTTCGACCGTTACGTGGGTCACTCAAATCCTCGGGGCACTTCCAGGGAATGGGTGGAAGGTCACGCGGACCCTCACGGTTCGAGAGGGTCGGCAGTGACCAGACATTGCGTTTCGCAGAAGACCTGACGGCGCCCAATTAACGAGACTTCCTGTAATGCTCCTTCACCATCGAGGTCGATGGGTTGAAAGCCCCCCCCACTCCAACTATTTACTTCGTGGTGAACTCACCCATCAATGGCAGAGACTCCCCGTTAGCAGCAATAATGAAGACAGTCAGGGCTGCCGGATCGGAGGCATTGCCGGAAAGATCCATGGCCCACACCTCAAACGAGTGGGTGCCGGGCAATAAGTCGACGTTGCGCTGACTGAATCTCAAATGGGTGGGCGCTCGCACTCTCGTTTTGAACGCAAGGATGCTCGGCTCGGATGCGCCCGCAGCGTTAACGGCTCGCACTTTAACCTGGTAGTCGGGATGAGAATCATCAGACCATTCGACGGCAGACAGATCGCGGGGCGGTTAAAAGATTCGGGTCGCAAAATTGCGACGTATCGCGTCAGATACACCACTGGCATTGACGGCGCGAAGTTCGAGAAAGTATCTGGTATTAGGCATGATCGTATGGTTTGGGGCCCCACTTGACTCGCACGCCTGTATTGGAGTTATGGGGGATCAGGAACCCTCAGGTAATTTTAATAGACGACGCTGTGGGAGGATGCAACTGCAGGTAGACCGGTGAATACGGGACGGACAATGCCTGTATGTCGGAAGTCATGTTGAAGTTTCTCAAGGGGTTAAACCGAGCCATTATTAGATTTCTTTTACGCCGCGGCGCTACTGACAGATCTGATAGTGGCGCCTCTGGCGTTTGATGATCGCGGGCACCTCCACACGTGTACGCCCCCTCAACAAACGCGAACAGATGCACAGATGATTTTGTGCTCATTCGTTCGCCCAGGATCTGACGCCGGCGCTGTATAGCAAGCGCTCGCGCGGGCTACAAGCCTCACCCTTTTTCAAATAACTGAACGGGATCATGGCGATTAAAGCGACGGACGGACACACACATTGTCAAGAGAAATGCTCGTGTCTCTGACGCCTGACTGGCCGAAGATTTTTTCGCCACCCATCGCCAGCATTGACAAAAAAACACGACAAATCAGCAAATTACCGCGCTGACTGTAAGACGGAAATCCTCAGAGACTCCTCCTACAATCCATGTCGCGTTTCCTGACAGCCATTCTGTTGATGTCTTATTACAGTCCACCACCTGTAATTTGTGACAGGTTCCAAGGTGAACATTTCACGCTATAAGGAAAGCGCTTCTTCAGCCACGACAAAGGTGTCTGTAGGTCGGTCGCGCAATTCACGCCATTAAGCCGTAGGAAGATTCTGCCGCGCCCTCGCCGTCAATGATGATGAATGGGAGATTCAACCATGTACCGCGCCAACACCGTGTCAGTTCAATCATCGCCAGCTCAAACCAGTTTTCATCCTCAAGAGATAAAAAAAAACCCCTTAATACAACTTACGACCCGAGAAAAGGAAGTATTGCAGTGGAGCGCAGCTGGCAAATCATCCTGGGAAATTGCCCAGATCATCGAATGTACCGAGTCCGGAGTGAACTATCACTTTTGCAATATCCGCCGGAAATTCGGTGTGAGCTCGCGTTGGACCGCAGTGGTCAAGGCGCTGGAGCAAGGTTTGATTCACATGCCTTGAACCGGTCGACCGCAGTGAACAGCGCGCCATTGGCCCCTGTAGAGACACTGCATGAAACCTGAGCAAAAACCCGCCCCCCCGCGTTCTATCATCTACCATTGCGATAGCAGATCTGCCCTCAAACGCATCATCCTCGCTGACGACCATCCCGTGGTGCTGATGGGGGCCACAATGGCCCTCTCAACGGATACCTGTTCAATTGTCGCCCAGGCGCATAATGCCGATGAGTTGATCGCTCATATGGAGCACACGCCGTGCGATTTACTGATCAGTGACTATTCGATGCCTTATGGACGCTTTCCGGACGGTTTGGCACTCATGGGTTATTTGCGCCGTCACTTTGGCCATGTCCCGCTGATCGTGATGACCATGTTGCACAACCCCTCCCTGTTGCAGGCCTTGCTCAGGCAAGGCGTTTGTGGCCTGTTCGACAAACGCAGCCCTTTGATAGAGTTGAAACGGGCGGTGCAGGTAGTAGAAAAAGGGACAAACTACATAAGCCCTTCCTTTGCCCACATTCTCAATGGCCCGACATGCCTCCCCTCCAGCGCTGCTACTCAAGGCGTGAATCTTTCGGAGCGTGAACTGGAAGTGGTACGACTGTTCGTCCAGGGTTTGTCCGGCCGACAGATTGCCGCACAACTGAACCGCAGTGAAAAAACCATCAGCCGGCAAAAACGCACCGCCATGGACAAGTTGGGACTTGGCCATGACGGTGGGTTGGTGGAATTTGCGCGGGTGAGTGGATTGAATGGATTGAATGGATGAGAAACCAAGAATGATGGCGCATAAGATCATCTTACTGATGCGCCATCTTCGCCGGCCTTATTGATAGAATTTATCTTTACTGCGCTCTTTTGCTTCTCGACGTTTCTTCCAATCTCTATCCCTAATTTCCTGCAGTGTCATCGTTGGCTGTTCTGGTTTTTTCGTTGGAGTTTTACTTAAGTGCCTCTTAGGCAGCGCCTTTTGCTGACCCGGTTCTTCGTGCGGCAATGGATGCCGTGGGCGCTGGCTAATGCCACTGCTTCTTCCGGATGGGCTTGAGGTTGCTGGACCTTGATTTACAGATTTAACCCCAGAGTCGTAGCGGTCTAGAAAAGCAAATGACTTATCAACGATGACTGTCGGGTGCAACGGATTATCCCGTTCTATCATTACTCCTGGCCCATAAAGATTAACGTTAACAGGTGCGTTTTTCGAAATCGCCGGACCACCTGACACAGACGCGACTGATGACCTGTGCTGCGTCGGGGAATAGTTTCGGAAAGTGCGGCGGGGCGTTAACAGGGCCTGCAAATTCTTGAAAATGCTATGCCCGTCCAGATCTAAATTATTAATAGAATCTCCCTCACAATACGCATACGGATTCACCCCACCCTTTCCAAACGGGCTCAAACTGTCCGGGCTATGAAACTTCATCAGTACCGGGTTGTAAGCCCGATAGCCATTACCCAGCAAATAGCACCCCGTCTGACCTTCTTTGACTTCGCCGTTATAACCCAGCTGCGTACTGACCGTCTGTTCAGCGCCACGATGGCCGTATGCAGTGTAGGAGATGCGGTTCACACCACCCTCTGCAACCTCACTGACAACGCTACCGCTGGCATCACCGGCCAGCATCAGGACTTTGGGCCATCACCTACCTGGTGCTCGGCGAGCACGACTCCTTTGCCACTCATGAAGGTATTGCTGTTGGATCCCTGGATCTGGTTCACCAAATCTCCATTGCGATAATAGCGCTGTTCCTGGTCGCCACTGCCTTCAAGGCCGACCAGCTTATCCACCGGATCGTAGCGATAGCCACTGGGTGTTTCGCCCGGTAGCGCGCTGACCTGAGTCAATCGACCCAGAGAGTCGTACTTCAATTCACGGTTTTCTTCATCGCGAATCATATGGCCGTCAGCATCGTATTTCAGTTCGATAGCGGCAGGGTAATTGTCGGCCGTGGCTGTGTTTGTTACCAGGGTCAGTTGTGCAGGGTCGACACCGCCGTAGATGTATTCAGCAATGTTGGTTTTGTTCGTATCCCCAGGGCCAGGATAGACAGTGGTCACTCGAGTCAGATTGTCTATTGCATCGAATCTGAACAGCTGACTTTTTATGACCTGACCGTAAGGATCCACAGGTGGTTGGCTACCCGTACAGGTGTAAAGAACCAGGCGCCCACGCGGATCATACTGATACTTTTCATCGCGCAAGACAGTCTCGCCCTCAAGTAAAGTCCTTTGAGTCAGAGCATCAACTGCGTTATAGACCTGAATCAGTTGTTGTTCCACGCCATCAAGGTCAAAGGTACGCTTTACCTCACGCCCCAATCCGTCGTATTCCAGGCTGATGGTCACACTTTGTTTACTGCTGCTGTCCTCTGTACTGATCGTGGTGGTTTGCCCCAGGCCGTCATAGGTAAACCGCGAAGAAGTTGTACCCAGGCGAGTTTCTTCCAGGCGATTGGCATTGTCATAGGTGTAAGTCTGTGTCTGACCCAGTACGTCGGTGTAATTCAGCAACAGCCCCTGTCGACTGTAGTCGTACTGCATGGCATAGGTTTTATTGTCTTGTACTCGCTTCTCAAGTTTCAGTTCGCCGGTCGTATAGTAGTCGCGTATCAGTTCCAGACCGCCTTCCTTACAGCTGACAAGACGGGCGTTTTTACCGTCGTGTGTGTATTCAGCCTCCGTGTTATCTGGCAAGCGTCTCACCTTGGGTTCTTCGCCCAGTTGTGGTTGATATTCATAGGTGATCACCTGATTTCTGGCGTTGGTGACGGTTGCCGGCTGAGATTGTCCGGGGTTAAAGGTGTAAAACTGCTGGCGTCCGCCGGTGATCGACTCGCTCATGCGATCCAGCCCATCGAAAACTTGCTCGCCGAGCACAATACCGTCGACGCTGATTTGCGTCGGCAGGTCTTCTGAACTGTGCTGCGCGTAACTACGCCGAACCGTTGCGCCGCCCGGAAGGATGTTGGTGACCAATCGGTCAAAGGCATCGTAGGTGTATTGGGTCGTGGCGTCGCGCGCATCGATCTCCCTGAGGGTGCGGCCAAGCCCGTCATAACCATACTGGTGGTTGCTGACACGTGTTCCGTCGATTTCAAAACGCTCGATATGGCCCGGTTTATCGAACGGATTAATGTACGTCAGCGTCTTGCCGCTGATCTTCGGTGCATTGCCCGGACCTTCGCGCCAAGCACTCTGGATTGGCCCTTTCCATTCAGTGGTACCAATCGGGTCAGTTTGCTCAAAGACCTTTACACCATCCGGGCCGGTGATACAGCACTGCATGCCCCATGCATCGTATTCCAGCTTATTGGTCTGGGCGACCTGTTGTGCCCCTCTCCAGTCATATTGGGTTTCCTCCACCAGGTGTTCCAGTGCGTCATAACTCGCCGAGTAAATCTGGCGATACTCTGCGGCGCGAAGCGGGTTATCGGCGTCCTGGCGCTCTTCGTACACGGCTCGATTGAGCCCGTCGACACGCGTACGGGTCTTCACTCCCTTGACATCAATAACCACCTGCATGGCCTGTTGTCCGTCAACGGATACCAGGTCGTACTCATAAAAGCGCGTAGCCTCAAACTCAGGTTCACCCGGCGCGACAGTTTCACTCAATACCCGAAACAGAGCGTCATAGGTGTAGCGAATTTTTACGTCATTATCATCGCGAGTAAGTAGTGGCTGACCATGAAGCAGTGAGTCTTCACTGATGATGGTTTTTCGAACTTCCATGTGTCCGGGAACATCATCAAACCCCCTGAACAATTCAGTGGTCTGCAGCACGGTTTCTCCGGCTAGCGCGCTGGTCAACCTTTCGTATTCGTAAGTGGTCGTACTGGTCTTGCCATTGAGGGTCGTTTGCTGCTTGACCGGGCGGCCGTGCAGGAACGCATCGCCAGGCAGCTCGTGGTAGCTGCGCAAGGTTTGTTGCAGTTGTTCTTCGTTATCATCGTCGACCTGGACCAGGGTCTCGCTGTCGATGGCCAGCCAGTCTTTCAGCCCGCTGCCGGTCAGCGGTTTGTACGCGGCGTAACGCAATCGGGTGCGCAAGGTCGGCGCGCCCGGTTCGATCGGTAAGCCCGGTTCGATCGGCTCGCCCGGTTTGCTCGGGGGCTTGGGGGTGACGATGGTGTCTTTCAGGTTGCGCACGAACTGGTCCGGCGGGCAACCGTCTTCACCGTCCATTGGGTAATAGCTGTACGTGGTCTTGATACCGTTGGTCTCGACCTGCTCGGTCTGATTGCCGTAGCGATCGTATGCGCTGGTGGCGACTTCGTAGCGGTTCTGTGTCGCGTCGTTGGCCAGTTCCCAACTGGTGGTGACTTTGAGCGGCAACTGAAATTGCGGGTCCTGCTGTTCGAACGGCACATCCTTCTTGGCGTAGTACTCGGTCTTGACCCGTTTGATGCACTGCTCCTGGGTAGTTTTCTCTTCGGTCAGCAAATGAAAATTGTTAAAGGTGCGCTCGACCGTCCGCACGACCTTGGGGTTGACCGTCGCGCCGTCCATCAGGCAAGCGGTGCTGCCGTATTCATAGCCGGTCAGTTTGTACAGCGAGTCCATGCCGTCTTCCCAACTGACGGTAGCTTCTGCACCCAGAAAGTTATGGGTCGTGTAGCTATAGTCCACCTGAATCATCGGCTGGCCGAAACCTGGGTGGCTCTGATGGCGGGTGACCCGCGGCAGGTTGGGTCGGGTGACGCCTCCGGGATAAGGGTGGCCGGCGTCGTCGTAGTCGATCATTTCGCGTCCGCCCACCGGCGTCTTGACTTCCCGCAGGCAGAGAATGCCGCGAATCAATCCCTCACCGTAACCAAACCGCCAGGAGGCCTTGTCGGCGGTGGGCAGGACGATACTGGTGACCCAGCCGTCGGTGTTGAGGTTCATTTCATAGCGCGCCAACGGGCCGCCATTGGGGCCGTCGTAGGGACGCACGAGGATTTCCACCTGGGAATCGATGGGGCGGTTGATGCGCAGCAGTTCGCCTTGGGCATCGCTGATGCTTTCCAGGCGCTGGCCCCCCCTGAAAGACGCATACTCCAACTTCATCATGTGCCCGGCCGGCGAGTAAATCTCCTCGGGCAAGGCCACCCGGTCCATGCTGCTGCCGCCCACCTTAAGCACCTCGACCAGCCCGGACTTGTGCACCACGCGGTAGCGCTCATTGCCGAGGTCTTCGAAGTGGAAGTTGTCGAGTTTCTTTTCCTTGATCTCCGGAGTCGGGCCGCTGCCGGTAACCTTGTAGGTTTCCCCGGTGTTCAGGGACAGGATGCTGTCGGACGGGGTGTACTGGGTGAGGTTGAGGTTCCAGCCCAGCCCGTAACCGGAGTCCAGGGTGTTGATCGGATTAAAACTCAGGCCCAGTGGAAAGGCCGGGCCAGCTAGCCAGTTGCTCTTGACCTCGGGCAGGTCGATGGAAACGGTGTATTGCCCAGTGCGCGGGTCGACACCGCTTTGCAGGTAACTCATGAAGCCGAAGGCCTGGGAGTGCACTGCGTTGGAAGTAGTCATGTTGTGTCCACCTGTTGATGATGAATGCGGAACTTAGATTAATTAACTTTAAACAAAGGCATAAACAGCCCAAACCTCACCTGGCCAAGTGAGGTCTGGAATGACAATCAAACCTATAAAGAAGCCATCGACGTACAAATGGACTGCACGCCAAGCAATAACCCGGCCGTTATTACGCCAGACTTAAAATAAGCTTGTTTCGACTATCTTCTATAGTGCCTGATTCAAAGGCAACCGACAGCGAGTGCCGATTACCCTCTTCATCAATTAAAAAAAAGCGCATGCCGGGATCCAGGTGCTTCCGGTAAAGTTTGTATGCATCGCCACCGGCCAGCCCGTCGTACCAATACATTAAGTTATCCAATCGATGCAAGCTGACAATCATCTCGCCCGGCGACGGTTGTTTATTAGCGGCAAATGAAGTATCAAGCTTGCGTCTGGAATGCTTCGCTAGCCTCCAAAAATAAGGATCAAACGAAAGCCCTTTCGGGGCAGGACTGTCCCTGTCCTCATAATTGGCAGAGTTAAAGGCATAGCCGGTATGACTGAAATACCTCTCGATGATCAATTCACTTTCCCATTGAATCGTCGACAGATTATTTTCAATTACCGATGTTGCAAAAAGGACCGGGTACATCCCCAATCGTCTGTAGCTTAGACGCCAATAATCAATGGACCGCCGATAATAACTGAAGTAATCGATTTCATTTGAACCTTCAATTGGCTCATCGCGCCCGTCCGGATCTTGCCAGACACGTTGACGCTTGAACTCGTAAAAACCCAGTGCAGGTGGAAGCGGCCTGATGCCCTCTACTATCACTTGGGAGCCATCTCCTGAGCTATCAATAGAGCTCTGCGTGCCTTGATGCGAATCGAATAGCGCATAAAAGGTGCGGCTACCCTCGACCGCCAGGTGTACCCAGAGTTCGCGGTAGCGCACGCCATTGTTGTTTGGCGCGGGGGGGGTCAGCGAATGCTCTTCATCAGTGGATACAGAGGTGGATGAATAAAGTCTGAAGCGGTTCCTTTTTTTATTGGTGGCCCAGTTGACCCCGCTGCCATATTCAATGCCTTCCTGGGCTACGCCCACAAAAGGAACGAGCGTATTGGAAGCCCTGTCGACCAGCCTGAGCGTCGACAACTGTGCATCGCTGACCGGAATGTAAACAAGCTGACCATTGATTGTGACCGGTTTGGTCTCAATCCTGATCATCACTGGAATTTGTTGATAACCGTTGCTTGCGCATCGACCCACTTCTCCAGTGGTGGTGATCGAAAAACCATCAAGTTGCTCCCAGTTGGGAACGGGCTGTTCCCGTTCGGAAAGCTGGATGATGCTCAAACCGCTTGCCCTGGCTGTTCCGTTGACGAGATAGGAACACCTCACCACACTGATTCGTGAGGTGGGCTGTGCCGGAGGGATAAACAAACCCTCTTTCACTTCACCCTCACCAATGACTTCCCAACGCTCATCCTGCGGGTCTAGATCGGTATAAAACTGGATAGGTTGCGTAGCTGTTATCGCCTCGACATAGGGTGGATCAACCGGCAATGTGTGAGCAGATCTCATCAACACAATAGTCGCTTCAATGGTCTCTTTGGTCACCGGATCGGTGACCGTGATCTTCTGAATATCCAGCGGTTTGATGAGGTCAAGAGGTGGTTTGTAGATCGCATGATTGTCATCGATGACCTCCAGGGTGCCTTCAGAGGGAGCAAGCGTGGGCCACTGTAATTTGCCCCCCCCCAAGGTACTCGCCGTCAATTTGATAGGGGCTGCACCGGCCCCCACTCCACTGGTGCATACACGTGGAGAAATACTCATACTTTCAGACGTCCCAAACACCAGAGCAGAACTCGTCCGTTGCTTCCCGCCTATTGCGTACGCTGCAGTGACTACCACGGGCTGTTGCTCATTACCCATGCTTGATAGAGCCGGCGCCCTATACTCGCCGCGCGTTGGCGTGATGGAGCCCACCGAAAGCGGGCTAAGGGGATTACTGACGCTCCATTGAGCGCCGACGATCGAACCATCACTTTTGCGGGCGGTGAACGTCTGAGTCTTGCCTGCCTTGACACTGGTAAAAGCCGGTTCGATGGTCACGTTCTCGACAGACGGCTTGAGGTTACCCAGCACCAGCAAATCATGGGGTGTATGACGCCCCTTGGGACTTTCAACGAACAGGTTTGCGCCAGGGAGCAGCAGGTTCGTGAGTACATCGAGCTGCACGTCGTCGAGCAGCTCGATAAATTCGTGGTTCAACACCACTGCAGCCGAATACAGATCCTTGCCCGCCGCCTGGTCGTCCGGTATCAAATAAGGGAAACCACTGCCATCGACGGGAAACCCGTCGCCATTTTCATCCTTGATTTTCAGACAGACAAACAACAGCACGGCACCATCGTCGGGGTTGGCGGATCCAGCCGGGGCTTTCTGAGTCCGAATGTAGAAGCGGGTTGGGCTTAATGGGTTGTGACCAGTGAAATCGAACAGCCCCAGTTCAAAGGTGCGCGTGTCAACCGGCAGTGCCGCCAATTGGCCCTGGATAAACGCCGCTACCTTGCGCTGAACCCCATTGCCCTCGCCCAGATTGCAGGTCATCGAAAGATCGCTGGCCATGTCAAACGTCACACGCCCCCTTTGATCGACCTCACCGTCTATCCCGTGCAGGCTGATCTTCATTTCGATCTTGTAGCCCAACGCTTCAGTGATATTGAAGCTTGAAATCACACGCTCCGCGCCGCCCCTGGGACGACTCATAGCGGTATAGTTTCCCCCCACGATGTTCATGGTCAACGTCACCATGGACTGATTCAGCGAGGATGATGCGAATGACAACACCGGCTTACCCAGAAGCAGTTTGTCCAGGCGCATGGATTCAGTCTGGTCATCGATATAAACAACACCACTGATGGGCGGCACAATACGCCCCTCGTGCAACCAGCTGAGGTATTGCTCTTCCAGCAAACGATTGAGTTGAGCACGGCTGAACGCCACGACGGCTCCCCAGCCGTGGATGACAGAGCGGCCTTGCATTTGATTCAACAAATTTTCAAGAGAATTAACAGACATGACAAATCTCCCAGCAATAACAATTAGTGCCCGATAATCGACTGATCATCGGCGCATAGCATGCGGATCGTTTCCGGCACGCTGAACAACGGCAGCGGCAGGATGATGTAGCCGTCATCGTCAGGTCGGTTCGGGCGCTCAGCTGGCGCCAGAACGGTCACCACGACATACCTGTCCGGCCCGGTCGTGTTCACGGTAAGTAAGCCTGTGTCGGCATTGATTTGTGCCGATCCCCCGCCCAGCAGCACCGTCCATTTCTCATTCCAATCACCCGGGTTGATGGGGCCGTCCTCACCCATGATCGCCAGTTGAATCTGGTTGTCCGGCAACCCGGGCTTCTGAACTATCACCACCGTCAGTAACACAGGCCGGTGACAGACCATGACCTTGGTCGTTTCGGTGACGTTGCTGCGGGGGTTGTGCACCACGATCGTGTCAACGTTGGGCGGGGTTTTTTCTTGCGGCGGCCCCGGCACATAACTGTGATCACCGTCATCGGCTGGGTTCGGTTTTATTGTCGCCCCCGAAGCAGGATTCTCGATGGACCAGGTCAACGCACCGCCATCCACCGTACCGGCCGATACATCAAGCGCCAGCGGATCGCCGGCCGTTGCAACCTGGATCATTGGGTTGATAGTGATGTTCCGACGCATCACGGTAACCAGTGCCGAGCTGGTGTAGGCACCTGCGGTGGCAGTGACCCTGGCCCGGACGAAGTTGCCTTGAAGCTGGGTAGCGGTGGGGGCCGTATAAAGCCCCGTCGAGGAGGAAATACCTCCCACGGGCACCGTCTCACCCATGATGTTTTCCACCTTCCAGGTCAGATCGTTGCGCGGCGGCTCGGTGGTGAACTGCAGCGTTTGACTGTGGCCGACGGTTGGTTCCAGCTCCTTGATGGTGAATGCGGTTTGCAGGGGGCCTACGTGGCCGAAGAGGGCCAGGTCGAGGGGTTGATTCACCATTTTAATAGACACTGCATTATCACCGCGAAACAGAAGACTGTTGAGGGTGAATGCGTTAATGGGGGGCAATGACTCAACAAATACGTCCATGGCAGTGCGCAAGATTGATTTTATTTTGACTCCGAGCGCCTCCCTAACAGCTTCCAACAATATTTTCACAATCGTCGAATTGCCATAAGATGTTTCAACAACAGCCAACTGTTCCGACCATACCTTCTTAACCTTAAAACTCACCTGATTATTATCTATCACGGCTTCCAATTCGTATTGAAAGTCAAGACCGATCGCAATAAATCCCGACACTCCCGCCCCCCCCATGTAGCTGAGCTCCGCCGGCAATCTGACAGCATAAGCAGACATAATTAATCGGTAGTCAAAAGCCTCGTCGCCGTGAACATGAGGCGCCCAAAACTCGAACCTGAAAGAGTCAAACTTTATAAACGCGTCCGGAACATCAAATTTATAACCATCTCCTTCTGCCGAAACAGCTGGTAGCTTCACCCCCCCTTTCAATCCGCGAACACCATAAATATTGCCTTCTTCTACAATGTCCTCATATGCAAACTCGGCCATCTCATTGACGTTACGCAGTCCCTCAGAGAATACCCGTTTCTGCATCGTCTTCTGGCTTAGAAGTACCGTTGCCGAATGCCCATCCGGCAGCAAATATTTCAAGTCCGCGTTATCAATCGGAACTGTTCCATTCTCCTCCCCTTCCATGGCGACAAATACCAGTACCGCCCCCTCACCCGCATCTTCATTGGCCAGCAACTTGGCTCCAGAACCCTGCTTGTTATGCGTGCGAATGACAAAGTTCTCCGGCTTCAACAACTGACCCGGTTGGTATTTCAGATCACTCAACGGGAAACGTGTCTTATAGTCCGGCAATGACTTGAAAACTTGTTGGAAGCGTTCACCGGCCACCTTGCGCAAATGCCGGGTTTGCACGTAAGTCAGTTCATAATTGGTTCCTTCGGCGATGTTGAGCTCCACCTGACCGGCTGAGTTGACCGAGCCTTTTCTTGCCATCAGGTCGATATCACACTTCAACGACGGCCCGTCCAGAACATCTTCCTGAGAGATTCTACTGATTGACCACAGGGTACTGCCTTGCGCTTTGGTGAACGTCAGGTGTGAGCCGCCGACCACTTGCATCGACAACTTGGCCGCCGACTTTTGCAGGTTGGAACCCAGGAACGACAGCCGAGGCCTGTCCATCTGGTAGTTGTGCACAAAGTCTTTCTGGGTCGGCGATTGATTGTCTAAAACTTCTTCGGTAATCGGCTCTAAATAATCGGTAGTGCCGAAACGCGTAATGTACTCCTGCAGCAAAACCTTGTTGGTTTCACTGCGGCCGTAGGCCAGGATGGCGCCCCAATCGCGTGTCCGGGGTTTGACTTTCAACCAATTCAATAAGACTTCAACAGAATTCGTTTCCATGATCAGCTTCCTTCAATTATTAACAGTAAATGCAACTCACCACGCGCTGATCACGCCACGACGGTTCCCCAGCCGCGGGTGACAGAGCGGACTTTCATTTGATTCAAAAATTTCCAGGAGAATTAACAGACACGACAATTCTCCCAGCACTAACAATTAGTGCCCGATAATCGGCTGATCATTGGCGCATAGCATGCGGATCGTTTCCGGCACGCTGAACAACGGCAGCGGCAGGATGATGTAGCCGTCATCGTCAGGTCGGTTCGGGCGCTCAGCTGGCGCCAGAACGGTCACCACGACATACCTGTCCGGCCCGGCCAGGTTCACGGTAAGTAAGCCTGTGTCGGCATTGATAGGACGGCGCCCCAACCGAGTGTCCGGGTTTGACTTTCAACCAATTCAATAATACTTCAACAGAATTCGTTTCCATGATTAGCCTCCTACAATGATGAACAGTACATGCAACTCACCACGCGCTGATCAAGCGACAAGCGTCGGTCTACTATCGTTAAAGGGGACAAATGTTTCGCCACCATCAAAGCTGACACGCGCGCTCAATGTAAACGACTCGTTGAGTTTCAGTTTTTGCAAGTGTTCTTTAGGTAATTTGCCAAGCGCTTTCTTGTTTTTGAACTCAAACTCGCTAACCGGAACGGCATTACGCAGGACAGTGGTAGTTTGGTTGCCATTCCAATCGACACCGCTGAGTTGCATCGTCAACAGTTGCCCTTCGGCCATGAATGGCCATGCGTCGCTTGGCGGCGAACCGATCACCAAGTCGGCGCCGCCAAGGGGCACATTGAACAACGACAACTCATTGTTCAGGACTTGAACACAGGTTGTGAACGGGTATCGCGCCAACGGCAACGGCCCGATGAGCAGATTAAAAGGAACAGAGTCCTCACTGTCGGATACACCGGGTGAGAACACCCGGTAGAACACTGGGAAGCGTGCCTTTTCGAGCGTTGACATGTTGGCGGCGATGGCGGTGGATGGAATGAAGAACCGCTTGCCGGAAACGGGAGTCGATGCAATGTGACGCCCACCGTTTTCGTGCCCCTGCCAATGCATCTCCACCCTGCCGCCTCCGGTCTCAGCGGTGTCGGGCACGTTGACATAAGCACCGCCGGTGCTCGCGGGCCAGCTCCCGCCGGCATTGGCACCTTCCACGATCGGTGGCGGCAGGTTCAATGGTTTGCTGATATCCAGCATCAGTGACTCTGCGCTTTTCGCCACTCCGGCCCGTGCGAACTGATAAATCACCGTGACCTGACTATTACTATTGCTCGTCAGCCATTGAGGTTCGATCAGCAATTCGATCAGACCACTGTCCAGCGTCGAGCGATCGACCCGCAATGCCTTGGTGACACTCTTGGCCTTTTCGGTCCCCGTCCAGTACACCAGCACCCAATCGCCTTCCCGAATGTCCGCATAAACAGGTTTGACTTGTAATGTCAGTCCATTGGGATACTTTCCAGGGCTTATCGCGCCGCCTGTGTAGCCCTTGACCGTAATCGGGGGCAACACAGGGGCGACAGGCTTGATGAGTTGAATTCTCTGCGGTTCGGAATCACTTTTCAGGCCCGCTCCGCCGGCATACTCGATGCGGTAACTGATATCGGTGTATTCACCGGAAAGAACGTCAATATATGGCACCGTGAACAACAAAGGCTGCCCCATGTGCTCGATTTTGATTTCCTTTTCTTCTTGATACGGAATATCCGGTTGACCTAGAAAATAGCCTTGCCAAGTGAATGTAACTTTGTCCCCGACACTCATAGCCCGATATGGCGGGACGACAGCTGTGGCCCCTGCCGAGCTGACAGCGTCTGGATCCAGTGCAAGTTCATGAGATTCTTTTATATGCGGGACAGGCACGCTGGCGCTGTTTTCTGGACGCTTGCCCACATAGCAGAATACCCGCAGCGATTCTGGCCCTCTGATGCTGGGGTCATGAGACGCACCCACTGCGTAGGAATAGAATGCCCAGCCTTGGTTCAATATCGTGAGCACATCGTTGGGAATATGGACGGGCATTCCGCGCTCTGGGGTGTAGCCTCCTCCAACCGTCACATCCACGCGGGAGGTTTCATGATCGTGGACCTCTCCTTGCGCGCTACACCCACGCCAGTTGGGCCAGAGCACGTCATTGATAGCGATATCGGGGTATTTGACATAAGTCAGCAATGGGCTGTTGCCCAGTTGGTCCAGATCGATCCAGTCGCCAGGCTGTAGATCCTGGATCACAGGACGGGGGTTCACGTCCGCCATTGTTTGGGTCCTTGGTTATTTGAATTCAATGAATATCTGAGCCTCACAATAACGCCCGAATTATGAGACTGACCACTAGCAGAACTGCTAGGTTGCCAACACTGGATTTACCGATAGACTTGACGCCCTTGCGCGCTCGCCAACTTGTTTAAACCGACTTTAACGCGCACCTATAACCTACTGATATGCCCCGCATTCAGCCTTGGTAGTCTACCAAAACGCTCAAGATCAAGCGGCAACCCACAATTCCATCCGCAAACTTACACACTCTTCGCGCGCTCAACCACTAGCAGAACTGCTAGGTTTCAACAGTTGCTGCTGATGATAGTGTAGCCCTTCAGACCTCCACTCTTTTAAAACACCCACTCTCGAGAGAGCTTTTGTTATGAAACATATTAAATCGTGTATTGTCGGACTGTCGCTTGCCATCAACCTTGTCTACTCAGGTGCGGCACTGTCGGCCACTACGGGCAGCGTGATACTTAGGGACAAGGACAATGCAATCTGTAATTTACCGGCGCCGGCGCCTGGCGGTAGGGTTATTTACAACCTCACCCAACAACAGGGATGTAAAGACTGGAATGACCGGGCCCGGTCATTTCAGCTCGCAGAGCTACCTTCATCCTCTTTTGTAGTTTTCTCAGACAACTCACTCAACTGCGGGATCTCGGCTACTTACTACTACCTACTAAGAACCATAAAAAAACAAACCAGCACGCCCATTATCGAATTCGAATACTTGCAAACCTTCACCCATTGGCAAATCATTAAACCCGGCTTGATACTTGAATATGGCTATTCGAATACAAACCCAAGAGATAAGCTTACCTGCGTAGAAATAACCACCTCACCAACCCCTTGAACCACTCGATAATTAAGCTACGGAGGAATGTGAAATGACCGCACCCAACGCCGTACACTCCCCGGCCTTCGATTTCATGAGTAAGTTCTCTGCAAAGCGATGTCGACCCGCACACCGGGCAATACACCGTTCCATCGACGTGCCCGTGCTCGGGAGCAACTGGCTCGCTGGCCCGATCACGTGACGTGGGAGTTACTGAATTCGGAGACCTCTTTGCGCTACACCCGCGCCAGTTGGGCTAAAGCACTTCATTGATAGCGACGGGGTTCATGTCCGCTGTTGCGTGAGTCTTTGGCTGTTTGAATTCAATGAACTTCCAAGCCTCACAATAACGCCCGAATCGTGAGGCTGACCACTAGAAGAACTGCTAGGTCTCAACAGTTGCTGCTGATGATAGTGTAGCGCTCAGATTCTCACACTGTGAAAACGCCCACCTTCGGGAGAACTTCCGCTTTGAAGCATATTAGATCGTGTATTTTCGGGCTGTCGCCTGCCATCAACCTTGCCTATTCAGGTGCGGCATTGTCGGCCAATACGGGCAATGTGATACTTAGGGACAAAGACAATGCAATCTGCAACTTGCCAGCGCCTCCACCCGGCACGCGCAAGTTATACTCCTTTGAAAACGGCACTATTCCCGCCCCCTCTGCATGTAAAGATTGGAACAACAAAGCCCGCTCAATTCAACTAGCCGAGGTGCCTTCAACCACCTTTATCATCCTTGCCAATCGCGGTAATTGTGCTTCAGCTGATGCACCCTGGCTTCACTTGCAAGCCATCAATAAAAACACCAGCACGAAGATTATAGAAATCGAATACCTTGCTACCTTTCAAGCAAACCAAATCATTCAGAAGGGCCTGCAATTAGTAAGATCAAATCCAGGAACAGACATCAGAGACAAGATCTCATGCGTAAGCATCGAAACCTCAGCGACTCCTTCATCTTCCTCAACTGCAACACCTTAACCCTTTAAATAATTAAACAATTAAACTACGGAGTCATATGAAATGACTACTTCCAACACCGTACACTCCCAAGCCTTCGGCTTCATGAGTTCCCTGCAAAGCGGTGTCGACCCGCGCACCGGGCAATACACCGTTTCCATCGACGTGCCCGAGGTCAAGAGCAACTGGCTCGGCGGTCCGGTCTTTCCACTGCGCATGGATTTCAGCCCGATCAACACCATGGACTCCGGTTACGGGCTGGGCTGGAACCTCAACCTCACCCAGTTCACCCCGTCCGACAGCATCCTGTCCCTGAACACCGGGGAAACCTACAAGGTTACCGGCAGCGGCCCGACTCCGGAGATCAAGGAAAAGAAACTCGACAGCTTCCACTTCGAAGATCTCGGCAATGAGCGCTACCGCGTGGTGCACAAGTCCGGGCTGGTCGAGGTGCTTAAGGTGGGCGGCAGCAGCATGGACCGGGTGGCCTTGCCCGAGGAGATTTACTCGCCGGCCGGGCATATGATGAAGTTGGAGTATGCGTCTTTCAGGGGGGGCCAGCGCCTGGAAAGCATCAGCGATGCCCAAGGCGAACTGCTGCGCATCAACCGCCCCACCGATTCCCAGGTGGAAATCCTCGTGCGTCCCTACGACGGCCCTAATGGCGGCCCGTTGGCGCGCTATGAAATGAACCTCAACACCGACGGCTGGGTCACCAGTATCGTCCTGCCCTCCGCCGACAAGGCCTCCTGGCGGTTTGGTTACGGTGAGGGATTGATCCGCGGCATTCTCTGCCTGCGGGAAGTCAAGACGCCGGTGGGCGGACGCGAAATGATCGACTACAACGACGCCGGCCACCGTTATCCCGGCGGCGTCACCCGACCCAACCTGCCGCGGGTCACCCGCCATCAGAGCTACCCAGGTTTCGGCCAGCCGATGATTCAGGTGGACTATAGCTACACGACCCATAACTTTCTGGGTGCAGAAGCTACCGTCAGTTGGGAAGACGGCATGGACTCGCTGTACAAACTGACCGGCTATGAATACGGCAGCACCGCTTGCCTGATGGACGGCGCGACGGTCAACCCCAAGGTCGTGCGGACGGTGGAGCGCACCTTTAACAATTTTCATTCGCAGACCGAAGAAATAACCACCCAGGAGCAGTGCATCAAACGGGTCAAGACCGAGTACTACGCCAAGAAGGATGTGCCGTTCGAACAGCAGGACCCGCAATTTCAGTTGCCGCTCAAAGTCACCACCAGTTGGGAACTGGCCAACGACCCAACCCAGTACCGCGAAGAAGTCGCTCAAAGTTTTTTCAATGAGCACGGGAATATGACCGAAGAAGTGGACCCCAGTGGTATCAGGACCGTCCACACTTATTACGCCAAAGAAACTGACCCGGATGGTTTCGAGCGCAACGTGATAGACACCACTGTCATCCCCCCGCCTCCGCCCGAGGGTAAACCGGGTGCGCCGACACTGCGTACCCGTTTTAGCTATTGCAGGCTGACGCCGTTGGCCGGAAGTGGTCTGAATCAGTGGCTCGCCATTGAGAGCGTGACCGAGCTGCAGGTCCTGATACAGGACGAAGAGGAGACAGAGGAGCAACTGGAACAAACCTTGCGCACCTACCACGAGCTGCCTGGAGATGCGTTTCTGCATGGCCGTCCGGTCAGTATCCAAACGATCCTCAATGGCACGACCAGCACGACCACCTACGAATACGAAAGGCTGACGAGTGCACTGGCCGGAGAGACCGTGTTGCAGACCACGGAGACCTTCAAAGGCTTCGATCATGTTCCGGGCAGCAACGAAGTCCAGACAGTAATGATCCAGCAGCATTCACTGGTTACGGGGCTGCCGGTACTGACGCCCGACATAAACGGCGTGCAAACGCTCACTCGCTACGATGCTCTGGGGCGAGTGACAAGTGAAACCGTGGCGCCGGATGATGCCCAGTTTAAAGCCACGCGTTCCTACGTGTATTACCTGACCAACGATGACGGCCAACAAGCCAGCCAAGTAGTCACCGATGTCAAGGAGGTGAAGACTCTGACCCGGTTTGACGGACTTAACCGAACAATCTATGAGGGTCGACAGGATGCCGATAGCAGCATTCGCGCCGACGACTTCCGCCAGACATACGCGGCTGATTATGATGCGCAGGGCAACCTAATCCTGGAAACCAGCTTCGACTGGCTTGAAGACCAACCGCTGAAACTGTGCAGCCAGTTTAGTTACGATGCCTGGGGTGAGCAACGCTGTGCAATTGGTCCTGACGGCATCGCGAACATCAACGATACGTCGCCATTCGGCAAGGAAGGTCCGATTTTGCGCAGCTGGCAGGAAAGTACTGACGAAACGCCCAAGGTCGTTGGTTTGAGCGTAAGCACATACAATCGCTTTGGTAAATTGGATAACGTCGAACGCTTCGACGCCCAACTACTGAATGATCGGCTCTTGGCTGCACGAGCGAAAAACGACCGATCCAGCGTCACCCAGTGCCTGGACGCTTTACTCCTGAATGAAGAACTGCCAACCGTCGGGTCCGTTCGATACGTCTACGACGGTCTTGGCCGTTGCACTGAACAAACCGAGGTGATGGGTAAACTGGAACGTTTAACGGCCTATGAGTACGATGTTTGGGATCGGATGTTGTGCATAACGCTTCCCGACAAAACGCGCATCAACCGTACCTTTGCGCCGCACAGCAACGTCGAACTGCCCGTTACGCTAAAAGTCACTCCAGGAAACGTGGCGGAACCAGCCGTTACCGTCGGCCAGCAGACATTCGACGGACTGTTGCGTCAGACCCAGCTCCAGGTAGGTCCACGGGTCGAGCAGTACCGATACACTGGAGGCCAGATGCAGGTCTCGCAGCGAATCACTCCCGCCAATAGAAAAGTCGACTACGAATACTCGTTGAATCTGAGCGAGCAACCTGTCGTCATCAAGTCGTTCGACGGCACCGCGTCCTTTGACTACGATTACGCAAGCGCCAATATCACTGACTCGGGAAATAATCAGGGAAATCGTCAGTACACATACAACACCGCCGGCCAACTACAGAAAGAAATCTGGTCCGACACTGAGGATAAAACCTACGAGACTGAATATGTAACGTCCTTGCAAGGGCGTATATTGAACAAAAGCCATACTGTCGGGCCAGATTCCATCTACGACTACGATGACTACGGGCGGACCAGGTCTGTCACCCAAGGCGTACTGCGGGCTGATTTCGAGTACAACACGCTGGGTCAACCGAGCCGCACTACCACTACGAAAAACGGGAAAGACGTTCAAACGCTGGTAACCGACATCGAGTACGACAGTCTGGGCCGGGAAGTCTTGCGCACCCTGAAGCTGACCGACCACCCGCTTCGTACTATTACCCAAACGTGGACGGTCGATGATCAGTTGGAAAGTCGTCATCTGCAAATGAATGATCGCACCCTACTTAAAGAGGGGTTTACCTACGACCCGCGCAACCGGCTGATAGTGCACACCAGCGACGGAGAAACACTACCCAAAGATGCCCACGGTAATAAAATTACCAGACAGACTTTCCGCTTTGATGCCCAGGACAATATTAAGCACTGCACAACGGTGTTCGCGAACGGTAAAAGCGATCTTGCAAGCTTCACGTATGCAACCGATGATTCATGTCAGTTAACCAAAGTCACCCATACTTACACCGAAGGCGGTTATACCGACCAGGAGTTCAAATACGACGCCGATGGCAATATGCTAAATGATGAAAAAGGTCAACGTCTCTTCTATGACAGCCAGGGTCGTCTGTTAGAGGTCAAGAACGCACTCGAACAAGAGTCCCTCAGCTCCTACCGCTACGACGGGCACAACCAACTGATCGGAATTCGTCAGGGTGATCAGAGTGAAACCTTGCGGTTTTTTCAGGGCTACAACCTGAGCCATACCATCCAGAACGGCAAGCACACGCACTATCTGTTTGACAATAATCGGCCTTTGGGCCAGCAAGAGGCAGACCATGAGCAGGCGATGCTCCTGTTGACCGATGCCAGCCCGAACGTCATTGGCGAAAGCCTGCAAGGCGGCCTGCGCACGGCCGTTTACAGCGCCTATGGTGAACGCGGCGCCAATGATGATGAACTGCAATTGCAATGCTTGCTCGCCTTCAACGCAGAAATACGCGAAGAGGGCAGCGGATGGTACCTGCTGGGTCGCGGTTATCGGGCTTACAATCCGAGTCTGATGCGCTTTCACAGTCCGGATTCACTCAGCCCGTTCGGTGCCGGCGGTATCAATCCCTATATGTATAGCCTGGGTAACCCAATTTACTTCCACGACCCCAGCGGTCATAGAGCAGCGGCTAAACGTCCGGATAATCCTGGCTATATCGACCCGATCGAACAACAACCAGCGCGGAGCTTTTGGCAAAAATTTGCTCCTGCTGGCGGTGCGGTAATCGGTTTTTTCTTCGCAGCCTTGTTCGTACCCTGGACAGGTGGTCTTTCTATAGGCTTGGCTTTGGGGCTTGTGGGCGCTGCATTCGCTGTCGCTGCTGTCGCAGTCTCCATCTATGGTGGTGTGAAAGACGATGACGAAGCAATAGTTATTGGACAATGGCTGGGGTATGGCGCGGCCGCGTTCGGAGGCGCAGGTGCCTTAGCGGGGATGATAAAGGCGCGTTTAGCGGCGAGGGCGGCGGCAAAGTTGGTCGGAAAGGTGGCAGCGAAAAAGGCGGCGCCAGCGGCGGCGACGGCGGCGGCGGGCAAAGGTCTGCGCGCAACTCTCTCGAATGTCGCACCAGCCGGAGCAGGCGTCGCAGGGGGGGCAGGCGTCGCAGGGGGGGCAGGAGCGGCACCTAAAAGTCCTCAACCAACTATCCCGACTCCGGACTACTCTGAGACATCTTCCATCAGGAGAGAATCGAATGCAGGTTCAAACGCTGGCACCACTGCACGTAATACACCGCGCGGCTCGATCGCTAGCCAAGAGGGAACGGATAGGGTCACTGCTCTCCCAGCGTTCACCACTCAAACTCCAAGTGCGCCAATGCCAATGCCTATGCCAACGCCAGTGCCAGCGAGGTGGCGGATATTTACTACTATAGGAAAATACAAAGGAGTGACTAAACAGTCTATGTTGTGGTCCACTCACTAAAACGAAGTGTTCTATCGAACCCAAAGACAACGTTGGAGCCTTGATCAACAACGAACGTTAAGTCACCTATAAAAACACAATTCAACAATAACACCAGATACCTGTTGCAAACGGGTATCTGGTTACTCATTTTTATCTTGGAGTCGAATAACACACCTGGTAACACCCCCTTCCCGTAGTAAAAGACCCATCGCTGCAAACTGAGAATTCTCTCATATCCCCTCCCCCTCCCCCTTTCTAAAATCGCCCCCCATCGAGACACCGTTACACCCGAACTCTCCTCACTTAACAGTACAACCACGGCATCGTCTCGATCTTCTAGCGCCGAACGCTGTTTACATAAAAAGGATTTACTTGTGAAAAAGTCTCTGCTCGCTATTTCCCTCGGTCTGGCTACCGGCCTGGCCGGTACTGCGGCATTTGCCAAAACCGGCAACATTTTGTTCGAAGGCCGAATTACTACCAGTACTTGCCCGATTCAAATCATCAACCCTGAAGATCAACAATCGGGCAATCACGTCAACATGGGCACCGTCGATGCCCGCCACTTTGGTGCCATCGGTTCGGAACTGCCGGGCAAAGGGTTCATAATGCGCATCGACGGTACAACTTGCCCGATTGTCAAAGACGATGTGGCCAAAGTGACTTTCACCGGTAGCGCGGATGGCTCGGGTAATTACTTCGCCGTGAAACCAGGTGGAGCATCAGGCGTGTCCATCGCCCTCAAGGACCGAACCACCAACAACCTCGCCCCCGGGGCTCCTTCCGCCGAGTACTCTCTTATCCCTGGCGTAATCAACGACATGCGTTTTGATGCGCTTTACCGCAAGACAGAAACATCAGTGACCGCAGGCGCAGCTTCGGCCGACATCCAATTCGTCGTCGATATCAACTAACACCCGCTTCTGGCCCCTTGATCGCAGCCTGCGCAAGGGGCCTCTTCATGTTGTCCAGGCCTCTGTTTTTCCCTGGGTAAAAGGTACTGACCTATGTTCGGTTTGTTAAAACAGGCGGCCACAGCCCGCCCGATCCTCCACGCCTGCGTGGCCGGGTTGATGCTAGTCGCCCACATTCCCGTCAGCCAGGCGGCCCTCACGATCAACGGCACCCGCGTGGTGTACGACAGCGACAAGCGCAGCGTTGCATTGAGAGTCAATAATCCCGGCGACAGTACGTTCGCCGCCCAGACATGGGTCAACACTGCCGCCGACGATACCAGCACCGCAGTGCCTTTCATTGTCACTCCGC
This sequence comes from Pseudomonas sp. p50(2008), assembly GCF_015351605.1. Classification (NCBI taxonomy): domain Bacteria; kingdom Pseudomonadati; phylum Pseudomonadota; class Gammaproteobacteria; order Pseudomonadales; family Pseudomonadaceae; genus Pseudomonas; species Pseudomonas sp. p50(2008). The sequence continues at coordinate 354,087 of NZ_JACMYF010000005.1, read as the reverse complement.
CCCTGTTCCGGATCAATCCGGGCAAGCAACAACAGGTCCAGATCAACGGTTTGCCCAACGACCTGCCAAACGATCGGGAATCCCTGTTCTATTTCAATCTGCAGGAAATCCCCCAGGCGACTGCCGGCCACGAAAACGTGCTGAACATCGCCCTGCGCACACGGATCAAGCTGTTCTATCGCCCAAGCGAACTCAAGGACAACCCCATCGCCCGGTTGAAGGACTTGCAGTGGTCAATCCAGACCCTCGACGGCAAGGCACAACTGGTTGTGAACAACCCCACGCCCTTCCATGTGTCTTTTGCCCGACTTGAGGTGAAGGGGAGCAGCCAGTATCAGCGTTTTCAAAGCGCCAGCATGGTCGACCCTCTGTCCACACAGACCTATGCCCTCGAAAACATTAAACCTGGCAGCGGCTTGCAGGTGGAGTTCTCGGCCATCAACGACTACGGCGGTTACAGCACTCCTGTGACGCTGCCGATACAGCTGACCCCGTGAGGCAATGCCCAGTGCATCCACTGTCTGGAAGACATCCATGAGTTTATCAACCGGATGCCGGCGCACGCCCCGCCGGCTACGCCTTGTGCACCTGTTCCTGCTCGGCAGCGGCAGTAGCGCACTATTCGAAACAAAGTCCGTGCTGGCAGCACCCACCCTAGAATTCCAATCGGCGTTCATGCGCCAAAGCCCGGAGCATATCAATAAAGCCGGGGCGTTAGCCCTGAGCGCTTTATCCAAGAATCTTGACATGGGGGCGGGACGTTATCGAGTCGATATTCAAGTCAACCGCGACTATTCAGTCCCGCGAGAGATCGAGTTCATACTGAGTTCCGAAGGCGACCGCCTGCTGCCCTGCCTTTCGCCCGACCTGCTGGAGCAATTGGGCGTTCGTCTTGACAGCCTGGCCGACCCCACCCTGTTGCAAACCCGCTGCGTTGATCTGCAAGCACTGGTCCCGGGTGCCGACTTCGACTTCGACAGCAGCAAGTTGCTGCTGTCCATTTCGATCCCGCAGATTGCCATGCGTCGCGATGTCGTCGGCCAGGTCGACCCCGAACGCTGGGACTACGGCATCAATGCGGCGTTTGTCAGTTATCAGGTATCGGCGCAACAGCGTTCCAGTCGTACGAGCGGAAATCGGAGTAGCGATGACTTGTATCTCAATAGCGGCCTCAACCTGGGCGCCTGGCGGCTGCGCAGCAACCAGTCGCTGCGCCAGGACGAAAGCGGTAAGCGTGAATGGACCAGAAGCCAGACCTTCGCGCAACGTGATTTACCCGGCACCCATGCCAATCTGACACTGGGCGAAACCTTCACCAGCGGCGATGTGTTCAAGAGCCAGCCGATCAAAGGCGCACTCATCAGCTCGGACCTGGGGATGTTGCCTGACGTATTGCAAGGGTATGCGCCGATCATCCGTGGCGTCGCGCAAACCCGCGCCAAACTTGAAGTGTTCCAGAATGGATATCCCCTCTACTCCACCTACGTCAGCCCTGGGGCCTACGAAATCAACGATTTGAGCATCAGCGGCGGCAGTGGTGACCTGGAAGTCGTCCTGACCGAGGCTGACGGCCAGGTCCGGCGCTTTACCCAACCCTACTCCACCATCAGCAATCTGTTGCGTGAAGGGGTGTGGCGCTACAGCGGTGCAATCGGGCGCTACAACGGCGCTGACCACCTTGAGGAGCCACTGCTCTGGCAAGGTACGCTGGCCATGGGCACCGTGTGGAACTCAACACTCTATGGTGGTTTGATGGCCAGTGATTTCTATCGCGCCGGCACCTTGGGCGTGGCCAAGGACCTGGGGCCAATCGGTGCATTGGCGTTAGATGTCACGCAGTCGAGTGCCGATATCGACACGCTGGATACCGGCAATGTCCAAGGCTCCAGCTATGCGCTGAAGTACGGTAAGTCTTTCGCCACCAGGACCAATCTGCGTTTTGCCGGGTACCGTTATTCTACCGAAGGCTATCGGGACTTTGACGAAGCCGTACAGCAACGCAGCCAGAGCGAAAATTTCCGCGGCAGCCGTCGCAACCGACTGGAAGCGTCAGCGTTTCAGAACATTGGCCAGCGCAGTTCGTTAAGTCTGACTCTGTCGCAACAGGATTACTGGCGAAGCGAAGAAGTACAGCGTCAGTTCCAGTTCAACTTCAACACCTACCACCGGGGCGTGGGTTACAACCTGTTTGCCTCGCAATCGTTGAACGACACTCGTACCAATGACCGACTGTTCGGCCTGAGCATCAGCATGGCGCTGGATTTCGGCCATTCGGCAAACGCGACGTTCGATACGCAGAAAAGCGGTGACACGTTAACCCAGCGTGCAAGCCTGAGTGGAACTACCGACCAGAGCCGCCTGAATTATCTGGCCTCGGTCAGCAATGACGACCGTCAACAACAGTCCGGCGCACTGTCGCTCGGCTATCAGGCTTCCTTCGGCGGCGTCGGTGCCGGCATTACTCAAGGCAGCGACTACCGCAACATTTCCGCCAATGCCAGCGGCGCACTGCTGGTGCACGCCGGCGGTATCGAGGCCGGCCCGTATCTGGGCGAAACCACCGCGCTGGTAGAGGTGCCAGGCATCCCCGGCATCGGTGTCGTGAATGCCGTCGGGGTCAAGACCAACGACCGCGGTTTTGCCTTCGCGCCTTATCTGCGGCCCTACCGGGTCAATCAAGTCATGCTGCAAACCGATCAGCTGGCGCCGGAAGTGGAAATCGATAACGGCACCGCCCAGGTAGTTCCAAGGCGTGGAGCCATTGTCAAGACCACTTTCCCCGCACGGACCGTCACCCGGCTGGTCATTACGGGCAGAACCGCCAATGGCCAGATACTGCCGTTCGGGGCACAGCTGACCGATGACGAAGGGAATGTCATCGGCATGGTCGGCCAGGCTGGCCAGGCCATGTTATCGATCAGCGACGGTCCCCAGGTATTGGACGTGAGCTGGGGCGAGGAGACAGCAACTCGATGCCAACTGCACATCAACCCGCAGGACATGGAACAAGCACAGGGTTATCGATTACAGGATCTGACATGTCGCTGATCGCTGCCCGGTCTAACCCTTTGCGCAAGAGGACGGCCCTGCCTTCGCGCCCCGTCCATCCAGGAGAACGAACATGAAACCAACTTTACGCTGTTTGACTGGACTGTTGGGCCTGGTAGCGGGTGGCCAGGCACCTGTTGCCCTGGCAACCGACAATGCGTGTGAATGGCTCGGTGGTGGTTCCGGAATCATGACATTCACTCAACGAATGGAAGACGTTTATGTGCCCCGGGACGCCCCCGTAGGAAGCGTGATCAGCAAAAAAGTTTTCAGAAGAACCCCTAACGCCGAGGGGCGATCCATTCTCTGCAGTAAAAGCGATAACACTGTCACCTTGAAGTTCAACGCTCAATCCAGTGTGCCCCCCCTTCAGGACACGTTTCACGGTAACAAAGCCTATCGTTCAACCAGCGCACTGTTGCCGACCAATATTCCCGGTGTCGCCGCACAATTCGAACTGGGCTTTCCGTTCAATGGCTCTGCCATGAACTCCTTTGTTTCCGATTTTGGAAGCTCGATTGTGCCCTTCAGCGCAAGCCATCGAGGCACCATGGGAGCGTCGAACTTAAACTTCGCGTTGCTCGAATCCTCCATCACACTGATCAAGACAGGGCCTATTGCTCCTGGTCTGCAAACTTTCAATGGGCAAGAGTTGTTTAGCGGGACCTTCGCGGGCATCCCGGGCAAGGCCTTCAGGGCCGGCCTCAACGGTAATGTCACTGTGGCACACTGCGGTAGCAGCACGGTCAGCGTTACCCCTGTGCCTCTGGGGGAATGGAACCAGTCGGAGTTTACCGGTCCCGGTTACACCACAACCGCCATACCGTTCTCCATCAACTTGAAGTCTTGTATTGCGGATGATACGAACCAATACAACGCCTACGCCAACATCAACTTCGAAGGCGCAGGCGGCTCGGTCCCGGTCACTCCGGCGATTCCCGGCGTCTTCACCCTGAATTCGGCATCGGACGCAAAAGGCGTAGGTATTCAGATACTCATGGAAAACCAATCGACCCCCATCGAACTCAACACCGAAGTCCCGATAAAGCAGATCACCAGCGGTGAAACCGAGTTGAGATTCGCTGCGCGCTACTATCAGGTCGACGCCAGCCGAGACATTGTGCCCGGGGAGGCAAAAGGTACGCTGAACTTCACCATCACCTATAAATGACAATATCCTGGCCCTGACCTACAGGGCCAGGATATGGCTTCTCGTCACTCAATCCACGAATGTCAAATAAAGCGATGGAAAATTGGGAGCATTTACGTGCGGCCAGGTTTGCCCGCCATCAAAACTTACATACACCTTACCTGTTAAGGGCCCGTTGCGTCTTAGCGTATTCAGAAAGACTTTGCTTACCCTAACCTCAGTGCTCCCGCCAATTCCGCCAAAAACTTCCGGAGTGGTGACGGCCCGTTTTTGGACAGCGTCGTGCACCGTTTCCCGCCCCGCAGCGTCAAGACCGGTCATCGTAATCATAATCCAGTGATCCGTCGTCATTAAGGGCCAGACATCCAGCGTCAGCCGCGCGCCCTGCTGTGCAACTTCCTTGTAGCTCAAGGTTCCACCCGTGAGCCCGTCGCATTTGACTGCTTTGAGCCGGTTAGAAGGAATGGTTTGAACCGTCAGTTGTCGAGGGGTGGAAGGATGCTCCTGTTCTTTGTCGTCGACGACGATATAAGAGACCGGCAAACTCTTGCCTATATGAGCCGCGACCGATTTCATCTCAATCTGATAGCGACGCTGACCAGGGATCGGCAACTTGACCCGAGCAGCGCCCAAGGTTCCAGGCACCCCCCATTGCACCCACACTTGCTCTTCCGGATAGACAACTGCGTCTTGTGGGACTTCTACGACAACCCCAACCCCGTTATTCGCGAGCAGGGGGTCCAGAGTCTGCATCTCATTTTCGCCCACTGCTTTTTCAACGGTAGGCCACGGTAATTTTCGTGGTATTGGCGTGGCGGCCACATCCAGCTCCACCGGCTCGGAGCGCTGGCTCTCATTCCCCGCACGGTCCTGCACCCGATACCACACATAGCGCCAGCCATCGCCCCTGTCGCGTATCAACTCACCCGCAATGGTAACGACCACAGGGTCAGCGTAATTTTTGTCGTCCAGTTCAATGACGCCGCCCACCTCCAGGTTGCCTGGCGTTGGGCCCCAGTACCAGGTAATGCGGTCCCAGGGTTGGGGCGTTGTGTACGCAGGGAGCGCGGCTGTGACCTGATCGCTGTTTTGAGAAAGGTAGTGGGCGGTGAGTTTGTTGGGATGGAGGACTGGAGCGGGGAAAACCAACTCATTGCTGGCTGTCAGTAATGGCGCTCGAGTGTCGAGCGTCATCACCAATTCGAATGAATCTTCTGTCTCGCCATTGTAGATCGTCACCTTATATTCTAACCGGTGCTCTCCATCATTATTGCGCAACCAGACTTGGGGTAATTCAAGATACCGATCCGTGTCGTCGATGGGAGTGTTCCATCGACAGGTGGCTTCAGGCAAAACAGTGCCATCGACGATCAGCTCTACTGTTTCCTCTGCCAAGTCAGGGTTGGAGAGTGCCGGCACTGTAAACCAGACCTTTAGATCGGCATGGGTCAATGCCTCTGGTAACAGATTGGTTTCGCCACCTGCCACATCCGGGAGCAAACCGACAATCTCTGGCGCAGGCATAGTGATAGTCGTGGAAAGACGGGCATCTTTGAACTGGACCATGAACAGAACTCCTCGAACTAAAGCCAGTAAGAGAGACCCACGTTGGGCTTCCCTTACTGGCGTTATGAAAAGAACATTGATCTGCTGGTAGAACGCCAAGGAACTTAAGAAACAAAGCCAGCCAGTTACCAGCTGTAACGGGCCCCCACATTAATGCCCCAAGGCTGTTCAATCTTGTCGCCATTGCTGTAATCGAGGTCGACGTGCATGGCAACTTTGTCAGTCACCGTCATGGCCACACCTGCACCCAGCTCGCCGCGAGAACCCGACAGGTCGGTACTGAAACGGTTGCTGTTGACTTCAAAGTCACTGTTTTTCGCGAACTCGTGGACATAGGCAGCACGTAAATACGGTTGTACCGTTTTGCCTTCGGCCCAGGTGAAATTGCGACCGACAGTAGCGCCGGCTTTACCCAATAAAGAATGCGCACGATCCCCATCAGCGGCCAGGCCGTTGTCCAGGTCGTAACTCGCGCCCTGGATAATCACGCCGGACAGTTGAGCGTAGGGCTCGACAAAATAGTCACCCGCCAGTTTGATGTTGCGCCCAAACTCCAGCGAGGCACCGATACCATTGGTGTCGTAATTGCCTTTGGTTTTTTTGCCGTCACTGAGGCGAACGTCAGATTCATTCTGGAAGCGGTTGTACTTGAGCACGCCGTCGAAATAGTAACCGCTCTGCGCATCCAGCCACGTGGTGTAGGCACCCAGGTAGTAACTGTCGACTTCGCCAGTGGTGCCCCGGCTCATGTCCAGATCGGACTTGCTGTAACCGCCCAACAGACCGACCAGCCACTGCCCGTCCCCCATGGGCAGCGGCGCATCGGCACCCAATGAAATGCCCTGTTGGGTTTGCTTGTAAGCAACGCCGGAACTTTCACTTACATCGTATTTGTTGCCATAGGCACGGACCCAGCCACCGGCCTTGCCGTGATCCATACGCACTTCGCCCATGCGAGAACGCAGGGTGCTGAGTTCGCCGTACCAGACGGTGGGTGCGGCATTGAACAGCGCCATCACCGATTGAGTGCCCGGGCTGATAACACGGCTGGCACTGTCCAGAACCCACTCGTTACTGCCCTGTTTGATCAGGTCGTACGAAAATGCGCCCAGAGACACGGCGCCACCGGCCAGAGCAAAGTTGGCGTCACCCGAACCAATATGAACCACGGCCTTCGAACCCACCTCCACCGGCTCAGTGCCCTGGCTGTCGAGCGAGACAAAATGGTTACCACTGGCATTGCCTGTCACGGTCAAAGTATCCACTTCACCCGTGGTGAAGTTGTTGTGCATGTAGAACGTCCCGCCCTCCCCCGAGAGCGTTTCCACCGACAGATTGAAAAACTGGCCCGGATTGCCGAACTGGACACCACCGCCGTTCAACGTCAGGTTCTGCACTTGACCGTCACCGACCATGACCCAGCGTGCATTGTTGCTGATCGCCAGGTTCTGGACGTTTTCCAGACGCCCGGTCAGCGTTGCCGATTGGTCAAGTGCGACGTCGGCATTGCTGCCATCCTCCACAATGACATTACCCACCAGATGGCTGTTATTAACGTTGAAATTCACCGAAGAACGGTTGATGACTTCCAGTAACGTGCCATTGCCGCCCTTGAGCGTGGAACCGTTGTTCACTTCAATGTTAGACCGCTCGGTGTTGGTCTGGGTCAGGCCATTGACAATGATGGCCGAACCGGTAAGGCCTTCGACTTCGGTCTTATCGAGAACCAGTGCATTGTCCGCGGGAAGATTGTTGGCGGTGAACAAGCTGACACCATTAAGACCGCCGACGATCTTGCTGTCCGTCGTCAAAACCTGACCACCAAAACTCTGCACACCAATTCCATTGGCATTTGTGCCGATGACGGTGGTGCCGGCGTTCAGCGTCAACCGCGATTGCGCGCTCAGGCTCACACCAAACTGACCGCCAGCAATCTCGCTGTTGCTGACCTGCGCGGTAGAGCCGCCATTGACCGTCGCCAGCAGACGCAAGCCTGTTCGATCGCTGACCACCCGACTGTTATTGCTAATGGTGACATCACTGTTGGACACCTCGACGCCGTTGCTTGTACCCGCGGCCGTCGCCTTGACGTTGTTGAGCACCAGCGTCGATCCACCCTCCCCACGAATCTGGTCGGTAGTGGCGTTGTTAGCCGTCAGGCTCGAACCGCCGCGCACCAGCCAACTGTCTTGCGCCGTACTTTCACCAATCGTCTTTGAATTGCCATTTTCAACCACCGATAACGCCAGCGCACAGGGACTGATCAACAGCATGGGTGCCAAGGTGGCAAGCTTGAGCATTCGTGCGAGCGGTGAAATTGAGAAGGTGTGGCTGACGTGCATGGTGTCGCTCCTGATTCTGTCGGCTAAAGGCAACTTTCTTGCCGCCTTTCAGATCGTGGTTTTAAAAGGTCGCGAATCCTACGAAACTTCCTGCGAAAGATATGTAGGACTAATCTGAAAGAACAGGCCAACTCTCCTTGGTTATTGGATGACCGGATCCTTAAACATTGCTCGAACAAGAAGTCGGCACGAATGCAAACCACCCGTGCCGACCCAGGAAACGCAACTACGGTGTAATCGGACACTCGTCGGTCGGCCCATGGAACGCTGTGCGAGTAACTAACGCAGCGGACCCGATATTCTCCGTTCCGTCATTGAAGAAATACTGGATTTTCGCGCGCCCCCTACGACTCGGGTTCTGATCATAAAGCGGTTTGATATAAGTGCTGTAAGGCGTGACCTCAAAGTCGAAACCGGTGAGGGGGAACCCAGAGTCACCCAACTTACAAACCTTTTCGAATTTCACACCTGGAATTGGAGCTTCGGGGGAGTTTAGATCGTCGCCTATCATGGGGATGAACTCGAAACTGATGGTGTCGCCAACCTCGAGTATGTCGGTAAGGTCGGGTATCCGAACCTTCAACGACCCGTCAAGCTCCAGCGACCCGCAGCCAGGATAACCGGTTGGATTAGCGATTTTCGGGAAGCTTGCAGCAGGCAGTTCAACCGCTATTGCGTTGACGTCAACAGGCTGGGGCTCTGAAGGCAGATTGTTTGCCACACCGGGTCTGCTGACCTGATAGTGCACAGGCACCGTGTCGCCGTTACCGCCCATCTTGATGTATTCCCAAAGGATGTCGACAGTCAGATCTTCACCCGGGGTATGGGCGGTATCGTCAAAGACGACTTGAGCCTTGACGGCCTCAATTCCATTCCAGAAAAAATCGACTACATCGCCATTTATCGCCGACGAATACCATTCGAAGGTGAATTTGGCATCTTTCTCCTTGTCGGCTCTTGTTAATTCATTGGTTCTGGAGCCGTCGAAGTTCTTCACCACCCCTGCAATCAGATCCGGATGAAAACCAATTGGCCAATCGACGGGCGGCCAGGGCAGCCATGGGATCGGCACTTGGAAGTTCACCGGGAAACTGCCAGATAGCGGGGCGGCAGGGAACGGGCGTCCCTTGCGAAAAATCTGATAACTGACCGCAGTCTGTTTAATGCCGGTGGTGGCCTGCCCGTACTCTAGCAACATGAGCTGGGCAGGCAACACCGGAACTTCCATGGTGGGCATGTCGACAAAGTCGAGGTCCGGTTCTACGCGAGTGGCACCCCATGTCACACGAACTTTATCACCGGCCTTCCAGTTATCGTACTTGTCGATCCAGACACTCACACCCACTCGTACATGCTCGTTTAGCAACGGGCCCGGCACCGCTTGAGGCACTCGCGGTGGCGTTAAATTATCTGGAAGTGGTCCGAAGGTCAGGCTGACGTTTTTATTTACCGAGACGGCACTGGGGTTCTCTGCCTTATCAATCAACACATAGAGAAGCACGCATTCCGCATCTCCAAAGTCCCGGATTTTCGCGGCAGGGATTTGCACCGGTGTATCGGTAGTACCGGGCGAAGGAACAGAGCCGAAGAACATCAGCGGAGCGGTTGTCGGATCATCAGGAATCGATGCGGCATCCACCAGGTAAATGGCAATTTTATCGCTGTCTTTCCAGTCCGGATAACCCGGGATCGTGACAGTGAGTTGGCCCGTGTCCGGCAGGTTGGCATCATCCAGATACTCGGAAGACAATTTCAATACGGCGGGTGGCGTGTGCTTGTAAGGCGGCATCCGATCACAGATGACCGTCGTCTCCGATGAGTCCGTCTCCCAATCCGTGTAATCGGTAAACTTGTAGTACAGCTTGCACGTCGCGTCGTCCGGAAGATGATTAGTGTCGACGGTCATTTCATAAGGGAAGTCCTCCGGAAAAGACCCATCCGCCGCTGCCGTGAACTCGTGCTCACCCACCGGCACCCACCCCGCCCCCGACCCAGTATCCAAAAACAGTTCGACTTTGTCAGAGGCCCCCGGCGGAGCCGTGTTTGTCCAAGGCGGGATGTAGACCTGCAGCCCGTTACGTAGCCTGGGCCCATCTAGGAGGCCGGTTGTTTTGTCGGCATAATCCTCATCGTTGATCACGATCTCCAGATCGGCAAGGTTCGCCCGATACTCATTGCGCATTTTCAAATAGTCCGCGCTTGCCTTTTGTCGCTGCAGCCGACTCGCTTCATTCGCCATGTCTTTCTCTCCTGACACGCTATTGGAACCATAGGCCGTGTTATGGCCTTACGTCGGTCAACCACATTGGGCTCTGCCTACAGCCGAGCAAACGCGCTGTACAGCAAGCCGAACTGACCTCGGGAGTAATTAGGCGCTGAAGCAAGAAAAAGCGTAACTGTCAAAGTTGACAGGTACCGCAAAAAAAACTGCGCTGGGGGATGTAATCCTGCAGGGGTTAATCTGATGCCAACGAGCTCTGAGACAGGCAAAACCTTCAGGCCCGCCGCGCCTCAAGCAAGTCCACCGCACACAACGCGATGCGTCGGCAGGCGTCCGCCAGCGTCTGCCTGTCCACCACCAGACCGATGCGAATATGCCCTGCCGCACTGGGTCCGAACGCTTCTCCGGCGAGCACCGACACGCCGTAAACTTCCAGCAGCCGCTCGGCGAAGCGCTGGGCAGACACCCCGGTGGGGCGCACGTCGACCATCACAAACATGCCTCCATCGGGGCGAATCGTCCGGATGCCAGGGCAGTGGTTCAGACTGGCGCACACCAGGTCGCGACGCTGGCGATACTCCTCGCGCATCAGTGCCACTTCCGGCAGGTGTTCGTCGAGGGCCAATTGCGCCGCGTTCTGAATAAAATCCGGAATGCCAAACAGCATGCACAGCGACAGATTCACCAAATGTTCGCACAAGGTTGTCGGCCCGATCAGCCACCCCACCCGCCAACCACTCATGGCGTGGGACTTGGACAGGCTATTGATGGTTGCGGTGCGTCCAGCCATGCCAGGCAGGCTCGCCGGACTGATGTGTTCGCCCTCGTACAACAGCTCGCTATAGACTTCGTCGCTGATCAACCACAGATCATGGCGCACGCACAGCGTGGTCAAGGCGTTCCAGGTGTCCAGCGGCAGACTGGCGCCGGAGGGGTTGTTCGGACTGTTCAACAAGAGCGCGCGGGTATTTGGCGTAATGCGTGCCGCCACGTCCGCCGGATCGACCCGAAAGCCGTTCTGCGACCGTACCGGCACCGGCACTACCTTGGCCCCGCAGGCGCCAAACACGCCTTCATAGCTGACGTACATCGGCTCGACTACAAGCACTTCGTCGCCCGGATCGAGCAAGCATTGCACCACCGAATACACCGCGCATTGCGCCCCGGGGAACACGATCACCTGCTCGGCATCCACTGTCTGACCGCTGAGCTGGCGATGACGCCGGGCGATGCTGTCGCGCAAGCCTTGGCTTCCTCGAACGGCGGGATAGTGAGTGTCGCCGGCCAACAAGCTATCGATGGCGGCACGCACGATGGGTTGAGGGGTATCAAAATCCGGATCGCCGATCGACAGCAGCAGGACGTCAGCACCCTGTTTACGCAACTCAAGCGCTCGATCATGAATACGCCAGGCCGCCGCTCCGTCACCGGCGATACGTTGGGTCAAGGCTGAGTAACGCATATGATTTTCCCTGTCGCGTTCGGAGTCCTAGCACAACCCTATCTCAAATCGGCAAACCCGCCACCCTGGCCTGCTGACAGTCCGGGTTCGACGGTATGCAGGTCGTGTAACTGGTCGTTAAACATCGGGTTTACGCCGCAGTGCAGTTCTGGTATCTGATTGAACCTTTCCCGCTGGTAAAAGGATTTGCTCATGAGCTATCGCACACTGGGTCATTCGGGCCTGCAGGTGTCCACCCTGACCCTGGGCACCATGATGTTCGGCGAACAGACCAGCACCGAAGATTCCCTGCGGATCATCGACAAGGCCTGGGACCAGGGCATCAATTTCATCGACACTGCCGACGTTTATACCAACGGCCGTTCCGAGGAGATCGTCGGCGAAGCCGTCGCCGGCAATCGCCACGAATGGGTATTGGCGACCAAGGTTGGCTTCGGCCCGGTGGACGGTGTACCGAACCGCAGCGGCCTGAGCCGCAAGCACATTTTCAATGGCATCGACGCCAGCCTGACGCGCCTCGGCACTGATTATGTGGACGTCTATTACCTGCACCGTGAAGACCACAACACGCCGCTGGAGGTGACGGTGTCGGCCATTGGCGACCTGATTCGCCAAGGCAAGGTTCGCTATTGGGGCCTGTCCAATTATCGGGGCTGGCGCATTGCCGAGGTGATTCGCGTGGCGGACAAGCTGGGCGTCGACAGACCGGTGATCAGTCAGCCGCTGTACAACATCGTCAACCGTCAGGCTGAGGCCGAGCAGATTGCCGCGGCGCAGAATTATGGGTTGGGTGTGGTGCCCTATAGTCCGCTGGCCCGTGGCGTGCTCAGTGGCAAATACACGCCCAATGTTGCTCCCGACGCCAATAGCCGAGCCGGACGCGCCGACAAACGTATTCTGGAAACCGAATGGCGCGTGGAATCGCTGCGCATCGCTCAGCAGATTCAGCAATACACTCAGGGTCGCGGAGTCGGCATTGTTGAGTTCGCCATTGCCTGGGTGTTGAACAATGGTGCTGTGACGTCGGCCATCGTCGGGCCGAGAACCGAGGAGCAATGGGACGCGTATACCAAGGCGCAGGCGGTGAAGATCACGGCCGAGGATGAGACATTTATTGATTCCCTGGTGACGCCGGGGCATGCATCGACACCGGGGTTTAATGACGTGAGCCATTTTGTGTCGGGGCGAGGTTCGCGCTCGGGTTGAGATAACCGTATGAGCTTGAGCTTGCGCGACCGCAGCGAATCAGGCGACAGAAAGGGTGGATGTTATGGCCCTATCGCGAGCAAGCTCGGCTCCCACAAGATTTGTGGTAAGCATGGGTTGGATTGAGACACCGTTTTACTGTGGGAACTGAGCTTGCTCGCGATGGCGGCGTGTCAGCCTGAATGGATGTTGGACGCGCTGGCCTCATCGCGAGCAAGCTTTGCTCCTGCAAGGGAATGAGCACACAGTCGATGGTTGTTGATCAGTTGGTCAATAATTAGCGCCAAAACCACGTATCCTCCGCCCCCCAGTTTCACGTTCAACCTCGCGAGGACAAGTTGTCTAAAGGTATCGCTCTATCGGTCACAGCCTCGGTGCTGTTTGCCGTCATGTACTACTACACGTCCCTGCTCACGCCCTTGAGCGGCGTGGAGATTTTTGGCTGGCGCATGCTGCTGACCGTGCCGTGCATGACGGTGTTCATGGTGGTCTCCGGCGAATGGAAACATGTGGTCGGCCTTCTCAAACGTCTCGTCGCACAACCAAAACTGGCTGCCGGCCTGATCGCCTCCTCGGCACTGGTGGGTGTGCAGCTCTGGCTGTTCATGTGGGCGCCGCTCAATGGCTACAGCCTTGATGTGTCGCTGGGCTATTTCCTGTTGCCACTGACGATGGTCCTGACAGGCCGCATCGCCTATGGCGAACGCCTCTCGTACCTGCAGAAGATCGCGGTATTTTTTGCCTGCCTCGGGGTGGTCAATGAGGTCTACCAGGTCGGTGGTTTTTCCTGGGCAACGTTGCTGGTCGCGATTGGCTACCCCACTTATTTCGTACTGCGCAAACGCCTGGCGACGGACAATCTCGGCGGGTTGTGGCTGGACATGACGCTGACGCTGCCAGTGGCTTTATGGTTCGTGCAGAGCGGTGAACAAGGCTTCGGCGTGTTCGATCAATACCCGTGGCTGTCACTGCTGATCCCGATGCTCGGGGTGATCAGTGCTTCGGCACTGGTGGTCTACATCATCGCCAGCCGGCTGTTGCCGTTCAGCCTGTTCGGGTTGCTGAGCTATGTGGAGCCGGTGCTGTTGCTCGGGGTCGCCTTGCTGCTCGGGGAGAGTATCAAGGGCGGGGAATGGTTGACGTACATTCCGATCTGGATGGCGGTGCTGGTGCTGATGTTTGAAGGGTTCAAACACATGGTGCGGCAGCGGCGGCCTTAGGCCCAAAAGAAAACAAATGTGGGAGCTAGCCTGCTAGCGATGGCATCTTCAGTTTCAACATTGATGTTGGCTGAAAGACCGCAATCGCCAGCAGGCTAGCTCCCACAGGTATAGCGTTTGCTCAGTTAGTCAGTGGACAACACACCACGACGAACCTGATCACGTTCGATCGATTCGAACAGCGCCTTGAAGTTGCCTTCGCCGAAACCATCATCGCCTTTGCGCTGGATGAATTCGAAGAACACCGGGCCCATCAGGGTTTCCGAGAAGATCTGCAGCAACAGACGCTTGTCACCCGACTCGGACGAACCGTCCAGCAGAATCCCGCGCATTTGCAGCTGATCCACCGGCTCGCCGTGATTCGGCAAACGGCCTTCGAGCATTTCGTAATACGTCTCTGGCGGCGCGGTCATGAAGCGCATGCCGATCTTCTTCAGGCGATCCCAGGTGTCGATCAGGTTATCGCTGAGGAACGCCACGTGCTGGATGCCCTCCCCGTTGAACTGCATCAGGAACTCTTCGATCTGGCCAGCGCCCTTGGACGACTCTTCGTTCAACGGGATGCGGATCATGCCATCCGGCGCGGTCATGGCCTTGGAGGTCAGGCCGGTGTATTCGCCCTTGATGTCGAAGTAACGAATTTCACGGAAGTTGAACAGTTTCTCGTAGAAGTTCGCCCAGTACGCCATGCGACCGCGATACACGTTGTGGGTCAGGTGATCGATGATCTTCAGGCCCGCCCCTTCCGGATTGCGGTCAACGCCTTCGATGAACACGAAGTCGATGTCGTAGATCGAACTGCCTTCGCCGAAACGGTCGATCAGGTACAACGGCGCACCGCCGATGCCTTTGATCGCGGGCAGGTTCAATTCCATCGGACCGGTCTCGATGTGAATCGGCTGCGCGCCCAATTCCAGCGCACGGCTGTAGGCCATTTGCGAATCCTTGACCCGAAACGCCATGCCACAAACCGACGGGCCATGTTCGGCCGCGAAGTAAGAAGCCACGCTATGAGGTTCGTTGTTGAGGATCAGATTGATCGCGCCCTGGCGGTACAGGTGCACGTCCTTGGAGCGGTGGGTCGCAACCTTGGTGAAGCCCATGATCTCGAAGATCGGCTCCAGGGTATTCGGGGTTGGCGATGCGAATTCGATGAACTCGAAGCCCATCAGGCCCATTGGGTTTTCGTATAAATCTGCCATGGTTGGCGCCTCATCATGCTTTTAGAATTAACAGCTGAAATTAACAAATGTTAGTTGCTAGCAATGCTGAGACCGGCGGGTGGCGCGCAGGAGATGCCCCGCACGCTGCGGGCGAGGAAATCACCGTAGATCAATTGGAACCCAAAACTCTTCATTGTCGACCCAAGGCTGATGCGGGCGAGGCTTCTGCTGCCAGAAGACGATTATTCTTATATGCGTAACCGGATTCTACACAGCGTAAACATATTTGTCCGTCTTCTCTATCAAATCCCCTTTCGCGCCTGCTGTGCAAGGGGTTTGTTGCACCGGAAAAATGGCACCACGTTCTCCGGCGCAAGCGGAAAAGGCCAACTATCATGGGCCTTAGCTGAACTCTTCTGGGAAGTGTGTCGTTGTCCTGCCCGCATTTGAGAGCCCTCTTCCATCGTCCAGGTTTCACAAATGCCATTAACTGTCAGAACCCGTCGTAAACGCGGTGCCCGGATTGCGGTAACCCTGCTCAGTGGCCTGCTTCCAGTGCTGTTGGGAGGCGCCATGCTGTACATGCAGGCGCAGCGCGTACTGGAGCAAAGTGCCGCATTGACGGCCGAAGAAGCCGTCCGCCAATTTGATCTGATGCTCGACAACACCGCCCAGGCCGCGCAGGTATTGCTGCCGCTGGCTGGCCAACCTTGCCAAGACGTCACGCTGGCATTACGCGAGCAAGTCACCCGCCGTCCGTTTGTGCGCTCGACCAATCTGGTAAAGGACAACACGCTTTACTGCAGTTCGCTGTTCGGGGATATCCACGAAAAAATCGACCCCGGCGATTACACCGAAGGCAAACTGTGGCTCATGAACGGCAACCCGGTTACCCCTGGCACTGCGCTTTTGGTGTATCGACTCAGCGACGGGCAACGCGGTGCACTGAGCACCCTGGACGGCTATCACCTGAGCAACGTACTGCGATTGATCGGCCGCAAGACGATACTGCTGTTGCAGGTCGGATCGAACTGGTTATCGGCTGACGAAAAAGTCCATGCAGGTCCTCTTCCCGTTATACCGGTGGCGCAAACCACGCTGAACTCCTCCCGCTATGCCTTCACCGTGGTGGCGGGGTTTTCTGAAGGTGAAACCTGGCGATACATGCTTGCCCAATACCCGCCGCTGTTCAGTTTGCTGATTTTTTTCGGCGTTGTGTCCGGGTTGATCGGACACGTTCTGCAAAAGCGCTCGACGTCGCCCAGCGTTGAAATGCAACGCGCGCTGGAAGCCGCGGAGTTCATTCCTTATTTTCAACCGGTGGTTCTTGGCGACAACAAGAAGTGGTCCGGCGCCGAAGTGTTGATGCGCTGGAACCATCCGAAGGAAGGCTTGGTACGACCCGATTTGTTCATCCCGTTCGCCGAGCACTCCGGGCTGATCGTGCCGATGACCCGCTCACTGATGCGCCAAACTGCAGCGCTGTTGGCGCCTTTGTCAGGATCGTTCGAGGCGCCGTTCCATATCGGCATCAATATCACCGCCCGGCACTGCAAGGACTTGCAGCTGGTTGATGACTGTCGCGAGTTCCTGGCCAACTTCGCGCCCGGGTCCATCAGCCTGGTATTGGAGTTGACCGAACGAGAACTGATCGAGCCGACGGCCATCACCCATCAACTGTTCGAACAACTTCACGCGCTTGGCGTGATGATCGCCATTGACGACTTTGGTACCGGCCACTCAAGCCTCGGTTACCTGCGCGAATTCAACGTGGACTTTCTGAAAATCGACCAGAGTTTTGTCGCCATGATTGGCGCCGATGCCCTGTCCCGGCACATCCTCGACAGCATTATCGAGCTGTCGGTCAAGCTCGACCTGGGCATCGTTGCCGAGGGCGTGGAAACCGAGGAGCAAAGTGATTACCTGACTGCTCACGGCGTGAACTATTTGCAGGGTTATCTGTTCGGCCGGCCGATGCCTGGCGAGCAGTTCATTATTAAATTAAGTGACCATTAACTAGCAGCTTAAATACACCCGACGAGACAACGCACCAAAATGTTTCAGGCATTCACTGTTGTTACATGAAGAAAACATCATGATTTACTCTTGGCGCATTAACTACTACACTTTTTGTTGCCTGTGCAAAATTGGCAGGGCGAGCCACTATCACCGGGTCGCTTCAAGGCTCTTGGCTTATAGCTTTGTTTGCGGTAGGTATTAGCCAAACACACTATTGGAGTAAAGATTTTGTCCAGACTCGCTGAATTTCGTGCAGCTGAAAAGGCCCTTCAAGAGCAGCTAAAACAGCTGGAATCCCTGAAGAATGACGCCGGGCTCAAGAAAGAAATCGAATTCGAAGAGAAGCTCCAGGGCCTGATGAAAACTTACGGCAAAAGCCTGCGCGACATCATCGCCATTCTCGATCCGAACCCGGCAAGATCCGGCCTGCAACAGGCCTCGGCACCTAAAACCCGCCGCGCTCGCGTGGTCAAGGTTTATCAGAACCCGCACACCGGTGAGCTGATCGAGACCAAGGGCGGCAACCACCGCGGCCTGAAAGCATGGAAGGAACAATACGGTGCCGACACCGTTGACGCCTGGCTGCGCGGTTAAAGCATCTCCGTGATAAAACAAAGCCCTGCACTGCAGGGCTTTTTCATGGACACACTAAAAGACATGGGCTAAAGAATGTTAAATCGGTAGTGCCCGACTAACTTTCGGCTTAATCCTTTTGGGCATCCAAACATCATCGATCGCGTCACGCGTTGCCCCTTCGGTTAAAGTTGCAAACTGTTGCGAGCCGCCGCTATTTCTTCCTGGCTCGCCTTATAAACCTGCGCCTGTCCCGCATACGAAAGTACATAGGCCTTATCGCCATCCACCGCGGCAACCAATGTTTGCGACAGCATATGCCGGCCGTTTTGTGTGATGGTGCAGGTGGTTTCCAGTGCCGCTAAACGGCTCAAGCGCGTCTCGTGAATCTTGTTGCAAACACTTTGATAACCGCTCTGGAAGAAGTCTTTCTGGACGGCTTTGCGCATCTCCAGCAACACCCCCTCAAGGTTGACTTGATGCCCGCTTTCCACCTGCGTCATGGTCAACTCCATGACCAGTGTCGGTGACCCGTCCTGATCGTTTTTCACTGCACGCTGGCGCGAAACCTTGGACGTTGCATCGTCGGGCACGATGGCTTCGATTTCCCAACCGATTGGCCAGGTGATCACCGGTGTCTGCGCGTGAACACAGGTCACGGCAGACAGTGAGCCAATCAAGACGAGGGTCGATACACGAAATCGGGACATTGCGCTAAACACTCAGGGGTTGAGCGGTAAAGTCTGAGCTGCGCCCGCCCGTCAGGCAATAGCGGATGCATTGGGTTTGGTGATGTCCCAAGCCTTGCGTATCATTGCTGCCATTCGTTAGCCCCACTTATTTACCGGAGGGCCCATGAGCCTGCACGAATTGAACACCTTCCCTGGCGTCACCGCCCAACCTGATTCCGCGACCCAGAAGTTCGTCTTCAACCACACCATGTTGCGGGTCAAGGACATCACCAAGTCGCTGGATTTCTACACCCGCATCCTGGGTTTCTCGCTGGTTGAAAAGCGCGACTTCCCGGACGCCGAATTCAGCCTGTACTTCCTGGCACTGGTCGATAAAAACCAGATCCCCGCCGACGCTGCCGCGCGAACCGAATGGATGAAGTCGATTCCTGGCATTCTGGAACTGACGCACAACCACGGCACCGAGAACGACGCGGATTTCGCTTACCACAACGGCAACACCGACCCACGTGGGTTTGGCCATATCTGCATTTCGGTGCCGGATATCGTGGCTGCCTGCGAGCGTTTTGAAGCGCTGGGTTGCGATTTCCAGAAGCGCCTGAACGACGGCCGCATGAAGAGCCTGGCGTTCATCAAGGACCCGGATGCTTACTGGGTCGAGATCATTCAGCCAGCGCCGATGTAATCACAATCAAAAGATGATCGTTCCCACAAAAAACCCCATGATCGCTCATGGGGTTTTTGTGTTTTCAGCGCCGGCGTTTATGCCGGGGCGGACGTGCGGATCAAGTGATCGAATGCGCTGAGCGAAGCCTTGGCGCCCTCGCCCACGGCAATCACAATCTGTTTGTACGGCACCGTGGTCACGTCTCCAGCGGCGAATACACCCGACATCGATGTCTCGCCTCGAGCATCAACAATGATCTCGCCGCGTGGCGACAGCTCAATGGTGCCTTTGAGCCAATCGGTGTTCGGTAACAGACCGATCTGCACGAAGATGCCTTCCAGGTCGACGGTGCGCAGCTCGTCAGTTTGACGGTCCTTGTAGCGCAAGCCATTGACCTTCTGCCCGTCGCCCGTCACTTCCGTGGTTTGCGCACTGGTGATCACCGTCACGTTGGACAGGCTGTGCAATTTGCGTTGCAGAACGGCGTCGGCGCGCAGTTGCACGTCGAACTCCAGCAGGGTCACGTGAGCGACAATACCCGCCAGATCGATGGCCGCTTCGACGCCGGAGTTGCCGCCGCCAATCACTGCCACGCGCTTACCTTTGAACAGAGGACCGTCACAGTGCGGGCAGTACGCCACGCCTTTGTTGCGGTACTGCTGCTCACCCGGGACGTTCATTTCACGCCACCGCGCACCAGTCGCCAGAATCACGGTCCGCGCTTTCAGCGACGCACCGCTGGCGAAGTGGACTTCGTGCAGCTCGCCATTCTTGCCCGGCACCAGCTTGTCGGCACGCTGCAGGTTCATGATATCCACGTCGTATTGCTTGACGTGTTCTTCCAGCGCCACGGCCAGTTTCGGCCCTTCGGTTTCCTGGACGGAAATGAAATTTTCGATCGCCATAGTGTCCAGCACCTGCCCACCAAAACGCTCCGCCGCAACACCGGTACGAATGCCTTTACGGGCAGCGTAGATGGCAGCCGAAGCACCGGCAGGACCACCGCCGACCACGAGCACATCGAAGGCTTCTTTGGCGCTGATTTTTTCGGCCTGACGCTCGATACCGCGGGTGTCGATCTTGGCGAGGATTTCTTCCAGGCCCATGCGACCCTGACCGAAGTTCACCCCGTTAAGGTAGATACTTGGCACGGCCATGATCTGGCGCTCATCGACTTCCGCCTGGAACAGCGCGCCGTCGATGGCCACGTGGCGGATGTTCGGATTGAGCACCGCCATCAAGTTCAGCGCCTGGACCACGTCGGGGCAGTTCTGGCAGGACAGCGAGAAGTAGGTCTCGAAGCTGAACTCGCCCTTGATGGAACGGATCTGTTCGATCACTTCAACGCTGGCTTTCGATGGGTGGCCACCCACTTGCAGCAGGGCCAGCACCAACGAGGTAAATTCGTGGCCCATGGGGATGCCGGCGAAACGCAGGCTGATATCGGCACCCGGGCGGTTGATCGAGAACGATGGTTTGCGCGCATCGTCACCGTTGTCGAGCAACGTAATGTGTGTGGAAAGACTGGCAACGTCTTTCAAGAGTTCGAGCATTTCACGGGATTTCGCACCGTCGTCGAGGGAGGCAACGATCTCGATCGGCTGGGTGACCCGTTCCAGGTATGACTTCAACTGGGCTTTTAAAGTGGCGTCCAACATACGGGCGATTTCCTTTTTTGAATTCGTAAAAAAACGCCCGAGCGAATCTCGCCCGGGCGTTTTTGAGGGCGGTGCAGCTTACTTAGGTGCGGGAGACCGCCCTGATGGTGCGTGTCACAGACTTAGATCTTGCCGACCAGGTCCAGGGACGGAGCCAAAGTGGCCTCGCCTTCTTTCCACTTGGCTGGGCAAACCTGGCCTGGGTGAGCAGCGACGTACTGAGCAGCCTTGATTTTGCGCAGCAGTTCGGAAGCGTCACGACCCACACCGCCGTCGTTCAGCTCGACGATTTTGATCTGGCCTTCAGGGTTGATCACGAAAGTGCCACGGTCAGCCAGACCGGCGTCTTCGATCAGTACGTCGAAGTTGCGGGAGATGGCGTGGGTCGGGTCGCCAATCATGGTGTACTGGATTTTGCCAATGGCTGGCGACGTGTTGTGCCAGGCAGCGTGGGCAAAATGGGTGTCGGTGGAAACGCTGTAGATCTCGACGCCCAGTTTCTGGAATGCGTCGTAGTTATCAGCCAGGTCTTCCAGCTCGGTCGGGCAAACGAAGGTGAAGTCGGCTGGGTAGAAGAACACGACAGACCATTTGCCTTTCAGGTCAGCGTCCGACACTTTTACGAAGTCGCCGTTTTTGAAGGCGTCAGCTTTGAAGGGTTTTACTTGGCTGTTGATGATAGGCATCGATGACTCTCCGTCAGGGGTTGAAAAGTTGATGGAATGAATCCTACCTATTCAATTCCCCGATGGCTCATTGGCAAAGCTCATGCTGCTGATTGGTTTTGGCTATTAGCCGACTGTATTAATAGAAGAAATGGGTATCTAGCGAGGTTCGGTGAGCGCTAAGAGCCAGGAACCAAGAGCCAGGTGCCAGAAGCCTGGAGCCTGGAGCCTGGAGCCAAGAGCCAAGAGCCAAGAGCCAAGAGCCAGGTGCCAGGAGCTGAGCCTTGTGGCGAGGGGATTTATCCCCGTTCGGCGACGTAGTCGTCGCAAAACCAGTGCGCGCGGTATGCCTGATTCACCTTATAACCGGATTTCGGGGTTGCTTCACAAATCAACGAGGCGGTGCGACGTTTCGCTGAATCCCTCACCACAAGAGCCAGGATCGACAGCTGCTTCAGGGTGATATGCAGCGTCAAGGTGCCAACGGTTTTTCCGTGAGTCGCATCATGCCTGGAAACGGACTCGCCTCCACATAACGCATGGCTGATTTCATGTCCTTACAGCCGACATAACTCATCAGCGACTTCAAATCCCATCCGCTCTGATGTGCCCACGTAGCAAATCCGCGTCGCAGCGAATGGCTGGTGTAATGCTCGGCAGAAATGCCTGCGCGCTCCAGCGCCTGACGCAGCAGCGGGATCACGCTGTTAGGGTGCAGGCCCGCCTCGCTCAAATGCCCCCAACGGTCAATCCCCCGAAACACCGGCCCCCGCACCAGCGCGGCTTCGGTGATCCACTCGATATAGGCCTGCACGGGACACAAACGCTGCAGCGCTGGCGTTTGGTACGTCTTGCCAAGGTTTTCGCGGTCACCCTTGGTGCGAGGCAGGTAAAGGCTGATGCCGGTGCCGGCGCTCGCTTGAACGTGCTCGATCTGGATTCGGCACAGCTCATCGCTGCGAAAACCACGCCAGAAGCCCATCAGGATCAGCGCCGTATCGCGTCGGGCCCTAAGCAGAGCCGATTGATCGTGCTCAGATTTAGCGGTCTGCGCTTCCTGCTCCAGCCAGGCAATCACTTGCTCAAGATGCTGCAACTGCAAAGGCTCGGCCTGTTTCTCCTGAGCCGGATGAAGCGCGCGTATGCCCTTGAACACTTTGCGCACGACAGGCGCCTTGGTGGGATCGGCGAAGCCCTGGCTGTTGTGCCATTGCGCAAGCGCTGACAAACGCAGCTTCAACGTATTGATCGACAACACACCGGCATGCGCCACCAGATAACGCGCGACGCTGTCTGCAGTCGCAGGCAGGAAGCCGCCCCAACTGACCTCAAAGTGTTCGATGGCCGCGCGATAGCTGCGACGGGTGTTGTCCCGTGTGGCGGCTTGCAGGTATCGATCGAGATCACTCATGGAAATGGCCTTGCGCAGAGCCTGTGGGAGCATCGCTTGCTCCTACGGGGGTTGGTGTACGGAAATAGCGGTGAAAACGCGTCAAAAATGCGCTGACACGGGATAATACCAGTATATCCCGCATCATAAAGTTACCTTGTTTAACTTTACAACCAACGTGGTACACTGCCGTTTTTAGTGGTACGTACCACAGTACGAAATCGTAGGAGAGCGCATGGCTCGCGGCGGCATCAATAAAGCAGTGGTTCAAACGGCACGCCTGGCAATCCTTGCCCGGGGCGAGCATCCCAGCATCGACGCGGTACGTATCGAGATGGGCAATACCGGTTCTAAAACCACAATTCATCGGTATCTGAAAGAGCTGGATGACGGTTTAGAACCCACAGAAACCCCATCCGAACCCATCGATGATGAGCTGACTGCGCTGGTTTCTCGCCTTGCGCAGCGCCTCAAAGAACAGGCCCAGGAGCCCATCGACCAGGCTCGTGCCCAGTTCGATCAGCAAAAGACCGCGCTGGATGCGCAGTTGGCGCAGGCACAGGAAGCCAACACCGAATTGCATCATCAGTACGAGATTCAGACGCTCGCACTGACACAGGAATCGGACACGCTGCAGAACACTGTCGCCCTGCTGCAAACCGAACACACCCGCAATGCCGGGCTGAACCAGGCACTGGCCGATTTCGAATTAAGGTTGCAAGACAAGGATGAGCAGATCCGCTCCCTTGAAGAGAAACACCTGCACGCCCGGGACGCTCTGGAGCACTACCGCAACGCGGTCAAAGAGCAACGCGAGCAGGAGCAGCGACGCCACGAAGGACAGGTGCAACAGGTGCAGATGGAGTTGCGTCAGGCGCAGCAAAGCGCACTGGTACGTCAGGACGAAATCACGCAACTGCATCGCGACAATGAGCGCCTGCTGACGGAAAACCGCGGAACGTTGCGCGAATTGAGCCTGCTGCAGGAACAGCTCAAGCAAACGCACAGCCGGCAGGATCAGTTGCTCGAACAGGTCAACCGGATCGACACCGAACGCACCCTCCTCCAGGAACGCTTGCGTGCAGCACTGCTGGAAAGCCAGTCACTCAAACAGAGCGTCGAGGAGCAGTCGCAGGCGAACAAGATGCTGGAGATTGAATTGCTCAAGACTCAGGCGAGTCTCGATGAGCGCGTGCGACTGGCGGCTGTCGTTGCGACAGCGCCAGCCACAGCGGAGGCCGATTAACCCGCGACAGGCGTTCGCATGGTGACGAACTCTTCGGCGGCAGTCGGGTGCACCCCGATGGTGTCGTCGAAGTCACGCTTGGTGGCGCCCGCTTTCAGGGCGATTGCCAGGCCCTGGACGATTTCACCCGCGTCCGGACCGACCATGTGACATCCCAGCACCTTGTCGGTCTTGGCATCCACCACCAGTTTCATCAGGGTGCGCTCCTGGCATTCGGTCAGGGTCAGTTTCATCGGACGGAAACGGCTTTCGTAGATCACCACGTCGTGTCCGGCGTCCCGCGCCTCTTCCTCGGTCAAACCGACAGTGCCGATGTTCGGCAAGCTGAACACTGCCGTCGGGATCATTTTGTAATCCACCGGACGATAGTGCTCAGGCTTGAACAGGCGACGCGCAACGGCCATGCCTTCCGCAAGCGCGACGGGGGTCAGCTGCACTCGACCAATTACATCGCCCAGCGCCAGTATCGAAGGCTCTGCCGTCTGATACTGTTCGTCGACTTCGACAAAGCCTTTCTTGTCCAGTTTGACGCCGGTGTTTTCCAGCCCCAGGTTGTCCAGCATCGGACGTCGACCCGTAGCGTAGAAAATACAGTCGGCGTGCAGCTCGCGACCGTCCTTGAGGGTCGCTTTCAGGCTGCCGTCGGACTGCTTGTCGATACGCTCGATGTCGGCATTGAATTGCAGATTCATGCCGCGCTTGGTCAGCTCTTCCTGCAAATGCTTGCGCACCGAACCGTCGAAACCGCGTAAGAACAGATCCCCGCGATAGAGCAATGTCGTCTCGGCGCCCAGCCCCTGGAAAATCCCGGCAAATTCAACCGCGATGTACCCGCCACCGACGACCAGCACACGCTTGGGCAACTCTTTCAGGAAGAACGCCTGATTGGAGCTGATCGCATGTTCATGCCCTGGGATTTCCGGGATCTGCGGCCAGCCACCGGTGGCAATCAGGATGTTTTTTGCGGTATGGCGCGCGCCATTGATCTCGACGGTATGGGGATCGACGATCTTGGCGTGGCCTTCATGCAAGGTCACGCCACTGTTTACCAGCAGGTTGCGGTAAATCCCGTTCAGGCGGTTGATCTCGCGATCCTTGTTGGCGATCAGCGTCGCCCAATCGAAATCAGCCTCGCCCAGTGTCCAGCCAAATCCGGACGATTGCTCGAAGTCATCGGCAAAATGCGCGCCGTAGACCAGCAATTTCTTCGGCACACAGCCGACGTTTACACAGGTGCCACCCAGATAGCGGCTTTCAGCCACTGCCACTTTCGCGCCAAATCCCGCCGCAAAACGCGCAGCACGCACACCGCCGGAACCGGCACCAATCACATAAAGGTCAAAATCGTAGGCCATCTTCAATCTCCTCGGCAGGCCAACAGCATACCCGCAGACGCCGGGCGGGCAAGCGCAATACACGATTTTGGAACGAACCCACCCCACCAAACACAGCCCCCTGTAGCAGCTGCCGAGCCTGCGAGGCTGCGTCCGGCTGCGAAGCAGTCGCAAAATCAGACATCGCGTTCCAGCAGATGCACCTTGCACGCAGGTTTTTCGACTGCTGCGCAGCCGGACGCAGCCTCGCAGGCTCGGCAGCTGCTACAGGAATAAGCGTGATCTTTGAGGAAAGACCGTAACCACCGGGCAAGAAAAAGCCACCCGAAGGTGGCTTTTTCAATACAAGCAGGTCAGGCGCTATTAGTAGGCCTTGCCAGTCTTGTAGAAGTTCTCGAAGCAGAAGTTGGTCGCGTCGATGTAGCCTTCAGCACCACCACAGTCGAAACGCTTGCCTTTGAACTTGTAGGCCATCACACAGCCGTTCTGCGCCTGTTTCATCAGCGCGTCGGTGATCTGGATTTCACCGCCCTTGCCTGGCTCGGTCTGCTCGATCAGGTCGAAGATGTCCGGTGTCAGGATGTAGCGACCGATAATGGCCAGGTTCGACGGCGCGTCTTCAGGCTTTGGTTTTTCAACCATGCTGTGAACGCGGTAGATGTCGTCGCGGATCATCTCGCCGGCAATCACACCGTACTTGTGAGTCTCTTGCGGATCGACTTCCTGGATGGCGACGATCGAGCAGCGGAATTGCTTGTACAGCTTGACCATCTGGGTCAGCACGCCGTCACCTTCAAGGTTGACGCACAAGTCATCCGCAAGCACCACGGCGAACGGTTCGTCGCCGATCAGCGGACGACCGGTCAGGATGGCGTGGCCCAGGCCTTTCATTTCGGTCTGGCGGGTGTAGGAGAACGAGCAGTTGTCGAGCAGTTTGCGGATACCGACCAGGTATTTTTCCTTGTCGGTGCCTTTGATCTGGTTTTCCAGCTCGTAGCTGATATCGAAGTGGTCTTCCAGTGCGCGTTTGCCGCGACCGGTCACGATGGAAATTTCGGTCAACCCAGCGTCCAGGGCTTCTTCAACGCCGTACTGGATCAGTGGCTTGTTTACCACCGGCAGCATTTCTTTGGGCATGGCTTTAGTCGCTGGCAGGAAGCGAGTACCGTAACCGGCTGCTGGGAACAAGCATTTCTTGATCATAAAAGTCCTTGTAAGGGCTGTGTGTACGAGTTTCGGCGCAGTCTAATCAGGCGGCGGGCACCTTACAATGCCCCGCGCTGGCTAACCGATGCCATCATAGAGAAATATTCTGTCGGATAGTTCCGCAAACCGGTTTCGTAGATTGCGCCGGCTCCTATAGATAGCAGAGATCGTCCGTCCTGCCTGTACCGGCAATCGGGCAGGCGTCGGATCACCATACGCTGATCGGCACCACCTTAGGGCATTTGGCGCTATCATTGCGCATTGAACCAAGCCAACGAGGCAGATAGATGTCGGAAGCAAAAAGCGTCAACGGGTTCCTGATCAATCAGGCGAAGGACGGACAATGGTGGGTGGCTGGCGCTACTGGCGAGAGTATTGCCGGGCCGTTCCCGACCGAAGCCAGCGCGATTGAAGTGGCATCAGTGTTGCAACTCGAACACCCGCCCACCAAGCGACGCGGTAAAGACAAGACCTGATTTGAACTTATTCGTGACAGAAGCCCTGCACTGTGCAGGGCTTTTTTGTGATGATCCGCAACGAAGTGGCCTTTCGCTATAACCTTTTGATGCCAGCGCTGTCACAGGCTTAGCCCCATTATCCTGACGACGACAACGACATGAATAAATTCTTACCCCTGATCGCACTATTGGCCCTTGGCGGCTGCGCAACATCCGAAACAACCTACCTGAACAACGGGGAACAAGGGCTTGCGATCGATTGCTCCGGGGAAGCCAATTCCTGGGCAACGTGTTACGAGAAAGCCGATGCATCGTGCGCCGGTACCGGCTATCGAATCGTAGGCACTGACGGCACACCTTCACTCAAGGAAAGCGACAAGACCTTGGGCGTCGATGTCGGCAACTTCAAAAACCGCAGTGTCGTGGTGGTGTGCAAGTAAGGCCCCTGCCCTACATGTGGATTTCGGCGAATTTGATTCCGAGACCTCGAACGGTCTCGATCAAATCGTCGAGACGACTGAAGGATTCGACTTCGTCGTTTTCATCGACCAGAAAGTAGCTACGCCCCTCGCTTTTCTTGAAAAAAACGATCCACTCCCCTGAATTGGCCGGGTTCTGAATCACATGCGTGGCAGAAATCAGGCCCTCTGCATGACGTTCCCGTACCTGCTCTCTTTTCATTACTCGACTCCAGAAATGACAATGCCGCCAAAGCGTTGCTTTGACGGCATCTATGCGTGCGGACTGTAGTTTATCAGCCCGATATGCAGGCCGTGGCGGCATTTCGAACATCCCATGGGCGCAACGGCACATTGGAAATGCGCTCGTGCAGCTTGATGCTGCTGCCCGTTGAGCGATCTTCGATATCAAACACCGCGGCCGGCCCAGAGGTCAGCTTTTGCGGAACGATCACTCGGACACCGTCCTTGTGCGGTTCGATTTGCAGAGCGCCCCGGCTACTGGCCAGCTTCTCGGTCAGGCACTGCGCATACTCCTGGGGCTTCTTGCCTGAGATCACGCTCATGGTCGGCAACGTTTCATTGATCTCCGAAACACTTGCGCAACCACCGATCGACAACGCCAATGGCAAAACCAACACACCCCACTTCATACAAAACCTCCGATAAAGAGCCTCCGACAGCACAAATGCCGTTTTTCTCCGAGGCTCACTGCGTTTATCGCTCATGGATCTCCAAATAACCGGTTTAATTGTCAAAGTGGACCACGGCGGCCGGATAATAACCTGTTCGGGCTGATAAACTGCGCCCATCGCCCAAGCTATCGTTTTGATTTTGTAGAAAAAGCCCTTCTGGAGGCGCCTCATGAAATTTATCCACCAGCGCGAGCACCTCAACGAAGACGACATCGTCGTCATTCAATGCTCCCAAACCTGCAACATCCGCTTGATGAACGACGCCAACTTTCGCAGCTTCAAAAATGGCGGCCGTCATACGTATCACGGCGGAGCGTTTGACACTTTCCCAGCGCGAATTACTGCACCGAGTACCGGTTTCTGGAACATCACGATCGACACGGTCAGCAACCGGGCCATCAGCGTGACCCGCAAACCGACCCTGACACATTCGATCAAGATCATCCGCCGCTCCAACTCGAAACTGAGTTGAGTAACGCTCCTACACGAAGACAGCAGGAATGACCGTGGCCCAAACGACCAAATACGTCATCAAATACAAACTCAACGGCGAACGTCGATTCGAGTTTGCACAGCTCGAAAACGGCACGACAGAAGAAGCCAAGGCTGCGCTGGATGTGATTCACGGCCAAGGCGACGACGTGATCAGCGAAATTAGCGTGAGCAAAGCGCTGTAGGAGCAATGCGACCGGCGCCTGCCAGAGTTCGACCGCAAGCGCCGGAGTGATTCCGCCGCAGGCCCGTCCCAGACTGTCACCTTTAACCCTGTGTTAAGGAGTCAGGACATGTTTGATGAGCGTTCGCTCGATGGATTCGACTGGGACGGTCTGCAACAGCAACTCGACCAGGATGGCTGCACCGTCATCAAGTCGTTGTTGAGCGATGAGGATTGCGCGGATATCAGCGCGATGTATTCGCAATTCGAGCCATTCCGCTCTCAAGTCATGATGGCTCGCCATGGCTTTGGCCGTGGCGAGTACAAGTACTTCAAGTATCCACTGCCTGAACTCGTCAGCCGCTTGCGTCGCGCGCTCTACCCTCGTCTGGTGGCGATCGCCAATCGCTGGTA
Organism: Pseudomonas sp. p50(2008); assembly: GCF_015351605.1. NCBI lineage: Bacteria > Pseudomonadati > Pseudomonadota > Gammaproteobacteria > Pseudomonadales > Pseudomonadaceae > Pseudomonas > Pseudomonas sp. p50(2008). The sequence goes on along the minus strand of NZ_JACMYF010000005.1, from coordinate 324,579 downwards.
CGAATGCATGGACCTGCCCACCCGATTCCCCGATCAACATGAAGCGTTTATTCAGCGCTGCCATGCCGCTGGTCAGGAGCGTCCGACACCCTTATTGCTGCAGTACGGTCCTCAAGACTACAACTGCCTGCATCAGGATTTGTACGGTGAACATGTTTTCCCGCTGCAAGTGGCGATTCTTCTGTCAGAACCGGATGAAGACTTCACAGGAGGCGAGTTCGTGCTGACTGAACAGCGCCCACGAATGCAGTCGCGCCCGCAAGTCATCGGTCTGAAAAAAGGCGACGGGGTCATCTTTGCGGTCAATCAACGTCCGGTCAAAGGCATCCGCGGTTACTACCGCGTTACCCTGCGCCATGGCGTGAGCCGTCTGCACACTGGAAAGCGGCACACCCTGGGCATCATCTTTCACGACGCGTTATGAGCCATGAACCCGACTACTTTAGACATGTTCGCCAACCTCGAACCCGAGCAACATCCCAGGCGCGAGCAGATGGGGAAACAGTCCTACGTGCTCAGGGGCTTCGCCCTGCCCTGGCTGGATCGATTACTGCCTGAACTCGAGGCGGTGCTGAAGGCTGCGCCATTTCGGCAGATGGTCACGCCGGGCGGGTTCACCATGTCGGCAGCCATGAGCAGTTGCGGCACCTGGGGCTGGACGACCGACCGCAGTGGCTATCGCTATACCCGACAAGACCCGCTAAGTGGCGAGCCTTGGCCGGACATGCCCGAGGTGTTTTTTCATCTGGCCGAGGCAGCAGCGCGAGAGGCGGGATTCGAAGCGTTCGTGCCTGATTCCTGCTTGATCAATCGCTACGTTCCCGGTGCAAAAATGTCATTGCACCAGGACAAGAACGAAACGTCCTACGACGCGCCCATTGTCTCGGTGTCCCTGGGGTTGCCGGCGATGTTCCTGTTCGGCGGATTTGAACGCAGCGATAAATGCCAACGAGTGCCGCTGTTGCATGGCGATATTGTGGTTTGGGGCGGTGTCGACCGTTTGCGATATCACGGCGTTTTGCCTATCAAGGAAGGTCAGCACCCGCGATTGGGCGAACAACGGATCAACTTCACGTTTCGTACCGCCCGATGAACATCCGAATTCAACCGCAAGCACCGGAGTGTGGTGAACGGGTGCAGGACTTAGTCTGAATGAAACGTCGCAACGGAAATGACGCAATGACCACTCATTCGACCAGGATCACCATCGAGAACGACCCGCGCTGGGCCGCCGTGGTTGCACGCGACCCGCGTGCGGACGGGCAATTCGTGTACGCGGTCAAAACCACCGGCGTCTATTGCCGGCCCAGCAGTCTGGCGCGGTTGCCCAACCCGCAAAATGTCGAATTCTTCGACACCGCCGAACTGGCCCAGGCCGCGGGATATCGCCCCAGCAAACGCGCAGCAAAAGATCAGAGTGAGATCGCGGCGCAGCATGCGGCCACGGTCGCCGCTGCCTGCAGGCAGATCGAAGAGGCCGAGGAGCTACCGGCGCTCAGTGACCTGGCGTTAGCGGCAGGGCTCAGCAGCTTTCACTTCCACCGGGTGTTCAAGACCGTGACCGGGCTGACGCCCAGGGAGTACGCCCGCGCACATCGATCTCGCAAAGTGCGCGAGCATCTGGGCAATGGCGGCTCGGTCACTGATGCGTTGTACGACGCCGGCTTCAATTCCAATAGCCGGTTTTACGCAGCGGCGGACCATGTGCTGGGCATGAAACCCGCTGATTACCGAGCCGCCGGCCAAAACAACGACATCAGGTTTGCCGTCGGCCAGTGTTCGCTGGGGGCGATCCTGGTGGCGCAAAGTGAACGCGGCGTTTGCGCGATCCTGCTGGGCGATGATCCGCATCAACTGGTCTGCGATCTGCAGGACAAATTCCGTAGAGCTAATCTGATTGGCGCTGATCACGCGTTCGAGCAACTGATCGCCAAGGTGGTTGGCTTTATCGAGGCCCCGGCGCTGGGCCTGGACTTGCCGCTGGATCTGCGCGGTACCGCGTTTCAGGAGCGGGTCTGGCTGGCATTGCGCGAGATTCCTGTAGGCAGTACGGCCAGCTATGCCGAAATCGCGCAGCGTATCGGTGCGCCGAAATCCTACCGCGCCGTGGCTCAAGCCTGTGGGGCTAACAGCCTGGCGGTGGCGATTCCTTGCCACCGGGTTGTGCGCAGCGATGGCGATCTTTCAGGGTATCGCTGGGGGGTTGAGCGCAAGCAGCAATTGTTGGAGCGTGAGGGTCGTTAGGTTTTCAAGATCAAAAGATCGCAGCCTCGTTTCACTCGACAGTTCCTACAAGGGTTATGCGTACACCAAGGAGCTGTCGAGTGAAACGAGGCTGCGATCTTTTAAATTTAGCGATTAACGTCCACCACCACTCTCCCCCGCAACTGACCCGCCAGCAACCGTGGAGCGGCCTCGATGACCTCGTTCAATCCGATCTCGTGGCTGATCAGCGGCAACAATGCGACGTCCAGATCCCGCGCCAGGCGATCCCAGGCCAGCACACGCCTGGCTTTTGGCTGGGTCACGCTATTGATACCGGCCAGGGTGACGCCGCGCAAAATGAAAGGGGCAACAGATGCCGGGAAATCCATCCCTTGTGCCAGCCCGCACGCTGCAACGGTTCCGTTGGATTTTGTGGCGGCGCAGGCGTTGGCCAGGGTATGGCTGCCAACGGAATCGATGACCGCCGCCCAGCGTTCCTTGGCCAACGGCTTGCCCGGCTCGGACAATGTGCCACGATCAATGATGTCACTGGCACCCAATTGCTTGAGGTACTCATGCTCGGAAGTCCGGCCCGTGGACGCGACCACCCGATAGCCCAGCTTGCTCAGCAATGCGATGGCGTAACTGCCTACGCCTCCGTTGGCACCCGTGACCAGTACTTCGCCCTGTTCCGGCGTCACACCGTTGTGTTCCAGCGCCAGGATACTCAACATCGCCGTGTAGCCCGCCGTGCCAATGGCCATCGCCTGGGCCGCTGTGAACGCCTCGGGCAACGGAATCAGCCAGTCGCCGTTCAGGCGCGCTTTTTGTGCCAATCCACCCCAGTGCCCTTCACCCACACCCCAACCATTGAGTAAGACGTTATCCCCGACTTTGTAGTCCGGATGCTCGCTGCTTTCGACAGTACCGGCCAGATCGATTCCCGGCACCATCGGGAATTTTCGCACCACCGGGCTGCTACCGGTAATCGCCAGGCCATCCTTGAAGTTCAGCGTGCTGTACGCCACGCGCACCGTCACATTGCCTTCGGGCAATTGATCTTCATTGATCGCTTGCAGTGTGGCCTGGTAACCGCTGTCATCTTTGTTGATCAGAATGCCGTTGAACATTGATGCCTCCTGAGAAAACTTGCAGAGTGGGTGCCGTTCAAATAGCACTCGGCACTGTGTTGCCCTACCCGACTTTAAGCCAATCCGGGTTTGATGGGGCGGGCGATGGGTTGGGCTGGCCTTGCGTCAGGCATTAAGATACACATTCATCTCCACTGCCCTGTCCTGTTATTTCGCCGGAGAGCACACCCAATGAGTCAATGGCCAGACACGCGCATTCTCGACCTGTTAGGGATCGAACTGCCCATCATTCAGGCCCCCATGGCCGGTGCGACCGGCTCGGCCATGGTCATCGCCGCCAGCAACGCCGGTGGCCTGGGCTCGATGCCCGCCGCCATGCTGAGTACCGATCAGTTGCGTGAGGAACTGACGACCATTCGCCAGCAGAGCCAGCGGCCGTTCAGCGTCAACTTCTTCTGCCATCAACCTCCCGCACCAGATGACCAGCGTACCCGTGACTGGAAGAACCTGCTGGAACCGTACTATCGCGAGTTGGGTGTCGACTTCGACGCACCGACGCCGGTGTCCAATCGCGCGCCCTTCGATAACGCCACCTGTGAAGTGATCGAAGCGCTCCGTCCTCCTGTGGTGAGTTTTCATTTCGGCCTACCCGAAAAATCCTTGCTGGACCGGGTCAAGGCGACCGGCGCGAAAGTGCTGTCTTCGGCCACCACCGTCGAAGAAGCCATATGGCTTGAGCGTCACGGCTGTGATGCGATCATCGCCATGGGCTATGAAGCCGGCGGCCATCGCGGGATGTTCCTGAGCGATGATCTCAACAGCCAGGTGGGCACCTTCGCGCTCGTGCCACAGATTGTCGACGCGGTGACTGTGCCGGTGATTGCAGCAGGCGGCATCAGCGACGCTCGCGGTGTCGCGGCGGCTTTTCTGCTGGGCGCGTCGGCGGTGCAGGTCGGCACCGCATACTTGTTTACGCCGGAAGCCAAGGTCAGCGCGTCACACCACAAGGCGCTGCGAACGGCCAAAGAAAGTGAAACCGCCGTCACCAATATTTTCACGGGGCGCCCGGCGCGGGGAATTCTCAATAGGGTGATGCGCGAACTCGGGCCGATCAGCAACACAGCGCCGGCCTTCCCACTTGCGGGTGGCGCTTTGATGCCGTTGCGGGCCAAAGGAGAAGCGGATTTCAGTAACCTGTGGGCGGGTCAGGCTTTCACCCTCGGAGTGGAGTTGACCACCGCAGAGCTGACCCGGCGATTGGCGGAAGAAGGCCTGGCGAAGTTGATTCGTTAGGTCAGGCAACACCTCGACCCGTGTAGCGGCTGGCGAAGCCTGCGTTCGCCTCTGTTGTGGCGAGGGGATTTATCCCCGTTGGGTCACGCAGTGGCCCCAAATTTTTACGACTGCTGCGCAGCCGAACGGGGATAAATCCCCTCGCCACAACAGAGGCGAACGCAGGCTTCGCCAGCTGCTATACGGTTTATCGCCAATCAGATGTATACAATCCCGTTCCGTTTGCAGGCATTTCGCTATATATTTCGCTACATAGCGTTTACCCACCTCGCTGTCCTGCCAACTACGGAGCCGTTTCATGACCCTATGCGCCTCACGTTTTGCCCCCACAGCCCTTGCCAGCCTGATCGCGGTATTCGCCTTCGGCTCTGCCCAGGCTGACGAAGTTCAGGTGGCCGTCGCGGCCAACTTCACCGCGCCGATTCAGGCCATTGCCGCTGATTTCGAAAAGGACACCGGGCACAAACTAGTGGCTGCTTATGGTGCGACGGGTCAGTTCTACACCCAGATCAAGAATGGTGCGCCGTTCGAGGTGTTCCTCTCGGCAGACGACACCACCCCGCAAAAACTGGAAACCGAAGGCGATACGGTCAAGGGCTCGCGCTTCACTTACGCCATCGGCACGCTGGCGCTGTGGTCGGCCAAGGAAGGTTACGTCGACAGCAAAGGCAAAGTGTTGAGCGACAACCAGTATCAGCACCTGTCCATCGCTAACCCGAAAACGGCGCCTTACGGACTGGCGGCCACCCAGGTGTTGGCCAGACTGGGCCTGACCGACCAGGTTAAAGGCAAGATCGTTGAAGGCCAGAACATCACTCAGGCCTATCAGTTCGTCTCCACCGGCAACGCCGAACTGGGCTTCGTCGCCCTTTCACAGATCTACAAGGACGGCAAAATCACGGGTGGTTCGGCCTGGATTGTTCCGGCCGACATGCACGACCCGATCAAGCAGGACGCGGTGATCCTCAACAAAGGCAAGGACAACCCGGCCGCCAAGGCGCTGGTTGAATACCTCAAAGGTCCAAAAGCCGCCGCTCTCATCAAGTCCTACGGTTACCAACTCTAAATGACGCTATCGAGTGCCGACTTCGCCGCGATCTGGCTGACCCTGAAACTCGCGTCGCTGACGACGGTTATCCTGCTGGTGATCGGCACTCCGATCGCGTTATGGCTGTCGCGCACCTCGTTCTGGTTGCGCGGACCGGTCGGGGCGATCGTCGCCCTGCCTTTGGTCCTGCCGCCCACGGTGATTGGCTTTTACTTGTTACTGGCACTCGGCCCACACGGGTTTATCGGCCAGTTCACCCAGTCACTTGGTCTCGGCACCCTCACCTTCAGTTTTTCAGGGTTGGTCATCGGCTCAGTGCTCTACTCGATGCCCTTCGTGGTTCAGCCGCTGCAAAACGCTTTTTCTGCCATCGGCACCCGCCCACTGGAAGTCGCTGCAACGTTGCGCGCCAATCCCTGGGACACGTTTTTCAGCGTGATCCTGCCCCTGGCGCGACCCGGCTTCATCACGGCGGCGATACTCGGTTTTGCTCACACCGTGGGTGAATTTGGCGTGGTGCTGATGATCGGTGGCAACATTCCGGACAAGACCCGAGTGGTCTCAGTGCAGATTTACGATCACGTCGAGGCCATGGAATACGCCCAGGCCCATTGGTTGGCCGGTGCCATGTTGGTCTTCTCTTTTGCCGTGTTGCTGGCGCTCTATTCCAGCCGCAAAACCAAAACGGGCTGGAGCTGATCGATGATTCATACGCGCCTTAAACTCAGTTATTCCGGGTTCGCTCTGGACGTGGACCTGCAGTTGCCGGGTCGTGGCGTCACCGCGCTGTATGGGCACTCCGGCTCCGGCAAGACCACCTGCCTGCGCTGCATCGCCGGCCTGGAAAAAGCCGATCTGGGGTTTATCCAGGTCAACGATGAAGTCTGGCAGGACAGCGAAAAGCACCTTTTCGTCCCGCCGCATAAACGCGCGCTGGGCTATGTTTTCCAGGAAGCCAGCCTGTTTCCTCACCTGTCAGTGCTGGCCAATCTGGAGTTTGGCCTCAAACGAATCCCGAAAGCAGAACGCCGGGTCGACATGGCCCACGCTACCGAACTGCTCGGGATCGGCCATCTGCTGGACCGGCATCCCCAGCATCTGTCAGGCGGCGAACGTCAGCGCATCGGCATCGCTCGTGCTCTGCTCACCAGTCCGAAATTGTTGCTGATGGACGAGCCGCTGGCAGCGCTCGACAGTCAGCGAAAAAACGAAATCCTGCCTTACTTGCAACGGTTGCACGATGAGCTGGACATCCCGGTTTTGTACGTCAGCCATTCTCAGGATGAAGTGGCGCGGTTGGCCGACCACATCGTTTTACTCAACGACGGTAAAGCGCTGGCCAGCGGCCCGATTGGTGAAACCCTCGCGCGCCTGGACCTGCCGCTGGCGATGGGCGGTGACGCCGGCGTGGTGATCGAAGGCCATGTCAGTGCCTATGACGCTGACTACCAACTGCTGACGTTGCAACTGCCGAACACCGACATGAGCATTCGCGTGGCCCACGCGCCCATGACCCAAGGTCAGGCGTTGCGCTGCAAAGTTCACGCACGGGATGTCAGCCTGAGCCTGCAGAGTGTCGAGCAAAGCAGCATCCTCAATCGCCTGCCCGTCACGGTGATCAGTGAAATGGGTGCGGACAACGCCGCTCACGTGCTGGTGCGCCTGGACGCCGCGGGCACACCCTTGCTGGCACGCATTACGCGTTTTTCCCGAGACCAACTGGCCATACACCCGGGCCAGCAACTCTGGGCGCAGATCAAGGCGGTGGCCGTGCTGGCGTAAATCCGCTGGCACGACTGCAAAAGTGCGCGGTCAATGGCTGTAACGGCCCCTGATTTGCGCCAAGGAAAACCGCCATGCCCGATACCGCGTTGCCTGATGTGCTGCCACCGGACCTGCATTATGTCGATGACACGCAGCCTGGAATCACGCGCAAGAAATTGCGCGGCAAGTTCTGTTATTTCGATCCTTCAGGTCAGCGCATCACTGACCCGGATGAAATCAAACGCATCAATGCCCTCGCCGTCCCACCGGCCTACATTGATGTGTGGATTTGCGCCGATCCGCGTGGCCATCTGCAAGCCACCGGGCGCGATGCACGCGGGCGTAAGCAATACCGTTACCACGCGCGCTGGCGCGAAGTACGCGACGCAGATAAATACTCACGCCTGAGGGATTTCGGACGGGCCCTGCCGAAACTGCGCAAACAGCTAGAGGCGTTGCTGGAGGCTCCAGGCTTCAGTCGCGAGAAAGTCATGGCCACTGTGATTACCTTGCTTGACGCCACTCTGATCAGGGTCGGCAATACCCAATACGCTCGTGACAACCGTTCGTATGGCCTCACCACCCTGCGCAGCCGTCACGTTGAGGTCAATGGCAGTGCCATCCTGTTTCAATTCCGCGGCAAAAGCGGCGTTGAACACCAGATCACGGTGAAAGACCGGCGCCTGGCTCGGATCATCAAGCGTTGCCTGGAGATTCCCGGGCAAAATCTGTTCCAGTACCTGGACGAAAACGGCGAACGCCATACCGTCAGCTCCTCCGACATCAACGCCTATCTGCAATCCCTCACTGGCGCAGATTTCACCGCCAAGGATTACCGCACCTGGGCCGGCAGCGCGCTGGCGTTGTCGGTGTTGCGCGAATTGCACTGGGAGCCGGAATCGGATGCCAAGCGGCATGTGGTGGAGATGGTGAAGAACGTCGCCAAACAGCTGGGCAACACCCCTGCGGTCTGCCGCAAGTGCTACATCCATCCAGCGGTGCTGGACGGATTTCTGCTGGGTGCGCTGGCCGAACTGCCGAAACCCAGGACGCGCAAAGGACTGCGGGCTGAGGAAGTCGGGCTGGCGATGTTTCTGGAGCAAATGGTCGAAGCTGCTCAGAACGCTGAACTTCGGTAACACACCCTGTGGCAGCAAAGCTTGCTCGCGAAAGCGGTGTATCAATGAACTCTTTTTAACTGACATACCACCATCGCGAGCACGCTTTGCTCCTACAGGAATCTTGAACGATGCTGAATCCTCGTCTAGGCTAGCCGCCTTCTCCTTCCCTTCAGGATGACCTTCGACGTGAACAACTAAGCCTTCCAAAAAATGTTTCCACGACAAGCTGCCAACGGCGCTTGTTGGTCTTTTCGACATTTTCCGGAGGTGCCTATGACTCACGTCACGCGTCTGCCTGCACTCGTCTCACTGAACCATCTGGGTTTCAAGTTCGCCAATGGCGAAACTGTTTTCGACGCCTTGACCCTGAGCTTCGACCGCGTTCATACAGCCATCGTCGGCCGAAATGGCATTGGCAAAAGCGTGCTTGCCCGCTTGATTGCCGGACAACTCAAACCCACCTCAGGAACACTGGATGTCCAGGCTGAGGTGGGGTATGTGCCGCAAACATTTTCGCTACACGTCGAGCAAACGGTCGCCCAGGTGACGGGCACCGCAGACGCGCTGATGGCGTTGTCGCGTGTGCGTCTGGGAATTGCCTCGAATGAAGATCTCGAGACCCTGACTGAACGCTGGGATGTGGCGGACCGGCTGCGCTCGCAGCTGGACGAAGCAGGGCTTTTCGACGTTCGGCACGACACCCCGACTCACTTCCTGAGCGGCGGACAACAAGCGCGGATCGCGTTGATCGGCGCGTTTCTCGGGCAGGCGCAATTGCTGGTGCTGGATGAGCCCACTAATCATCTGGACACGGAAGGACGTCAGTGGCTGAAGCGCAAACTTGCACAATGGCGCGGCGGGTTGATTGTTGTCAGCCACGATCGACAGCTGCTCAATCAGGTTGATCGAATCGTCGAACTCACGCCGCTTGGATCAAACGTCTTTGGCGGCAACCATGAGGTGTTCCGGGCCCAACGAGCGATCGACCAAGCGGCGAGCCGTGCGACGCTTGATCGGGCACGCACTGATCGCAAGCGGGAACGGGTTCGTTTGCAGCGTGAGCACGACACGGTTCAGCGACACGCTGCCTGCGCCCGTAAAAAGGCTGAAAGCGCCAACGTATCGGGATTCGAACGCGCAAAAATGAAGGGCGCGGCCATGGATGCGATGGGGCCCATTCACCGGGCACATAAGGCCCGCAAAAACCTGCTCGATGTTCGGGTATCCGATGCCAACGCCAGAACACTGCTCGATGAGCCCGTCATGGTGTACTTTCCCGGCACGCTGATCCCGACGACCAGGCAAATACTGACGCTGGTAGACGTGCAGCTGCCTTGGCAGCCAGCAGACGCAGCGCCTTTAAGCCTTTCGCTCGCGGGGCCCGTGCGCATCGTTGTGAGTGGCCCGAACGGTTGCGGCAAGTCGACTTTGTTACGGATGCTCGCGGGGGAAGTCGAGCCAGTCAGTGGACAGTGCAGTACTCACGTTCCCTGCGCTTTTCTGGATCAGCAACTGGCGATACTGGATGATCAACGTTCCATCCTGGAACAACTGGCGCTGTTGGATACACCACTGACAGAAGGCACGTTGCGTAGCCACCTGGCACATCTACACCTGGGCGCCAACCACGTCACCCGCCCGAGCGGTTTACTCAGCGGCGGCGAACGCTTGAAGGCTGCGATCGCTATTGCGCTGTGGCGGCAAACACCCGCGCAACTGCTGCTGCTCGATGAGCCGAGCAATCACCTCGATCTGGAATCCATATCAGCCTTTGAAACAGCGTTGCAGGCATTTCCCGGAGCAATCGTGGCGGTCTCTCACGATCAGCATTTTCTCGCCGCATTGGCACCGACTCATTCCCTCAACTGGGCGTCGCAGGGATGGCATTTATCGACGATGGATGAGCGCGATCAGACGAATTGAACCGTCCTGGTTTTGCACGATTGCAAATGGCTTCTATAGTTGATGTGACAGAAATCAGCTGCGGTGGTGCCATGGAAGACATTTTCGTCGTTAAGCGTTGCAACAAGATCATCATCCATGGCCGCCGAGCCGGGGAAGTCAGTCATCAACCCCCCGACGCCGCTGTCTGGTATCGAATTGCCGATTCCCGCACTCGCGGCTTCATCGGTGACGGCTTCGATCTTGAAGAAGACGCCCGGCGCGCATGCCAGCTGCTTAATGCCAGGTCCCGCGTGACGGCCCGACAAGGCTGAAAGGCGGGTCTATACTGAAAAAGCTGAAGGAACAGCGTCCCCATCGGCAGAAAGCTCGCACCTCGCGGGCTTTTTGCTGCCATTGCCAGGTTTCTTGAACGGAGGTGTTACATGTCCGAAAAAGAGTCCATCACCACCCTGCTCACCTTGCTTGATTCACGCCAGGCGCGTTTGGCTGCGGCGTGCAAGGAAATCGCCGACTGGGTCGATCACCAAGGCGGACACCCGACTGCCCTGCGAATCCGTGATCGCCTGAACGATATCGAGAAAGACACACCGTTGATCCGCAACACCCTGTCTTCGCTCAAACCCGTCGACCGGCCGCTGCCACGTTTCAGATAGTCTGATCGGGATACTCGATTCGCGGACATGGCCTGATCCAGGACGCATGAACGGCGGCGTTATCGCTACCGGGTGCGTCCTTGTCTGAGTGCTCTTGCAAATACCGCCTGGCCCCCCGCGCCGGAATTTTTTTTGCCCATACCTTTCACGTTGCTTTCACATTGCTTGCCCTAAGGTGGAATCACTCCTTTGATGAATCCCCTTGGCCCGCCCGCATGCGGGCCATTTTTTTGCCTTTTTTCGGACCATCGAACGTCGTCGAGCACAGAAGGTCAAAACCATACACGTCACAAGGAGACGTCTAATGGTTACTCACTTCAGCGTCAGCGGGCATCTTGCCTGCGGTCACCAAGGCAAAAACCTGGTTTCAACGCGCGAACTGAACCGGGTGAAATGCAGAAGCTGCCGAAACACCGACGCGTACAAAGATGCACGCAAAGATCAACGCAACTCGGCACGCCGGGCTGCACGCAAAACCAAAGTCACGCATACCGCCAATGACTGGCGCGCGGCTTGGGTCGAGCGCCTCACCGCGCTGGCCGGACGACAGCGATTGCCTCGCGGATTTACCGGTCAACCTTTCGTTTAGCTTGATGGTCGGCGGCTGGATCCGGTCATCGGTGCTCAGCCGCCCTTGCTGCAGAGGAAATCCTGATGAACAGTCGATTCCTGCTTCTCGTCATCGTCAGCCTGAGTCCGAACCTGGTCATGGCCCAAGGGTGTGACGTGATGACCCGGTCCCAGAGCCCTTCGGTCCCGGTTGTTGAATCTCACACTTGTTACGAATACGAAGGCATGCCGGTGGACGCCATCGACTGGTCATGCAGCAATGAAAGCAAAGAGATGCTCACCAGCACCAAGAAAAAAGTCGAACAATGTGGTGATCATTATCAAGCCACCTGCCTGGCCACACTCACGCAAGAGTCCCTGGCAAATCCCCAGTCCATCAGCAAGGACAAAAACAGCCAGTCGGTCAACATCCCTAACAATGCCCAAATCACCACGTACTACTACGGGGCCGAGCAGTTGAATCAGTCAAAGATCGACTGCGAAACCGGTGGCGGTAGTTGGAAAACCAGATAAAGGCCAGGTAGTTGGCTGAACATTACAAAGGTGCAGCTGACAACCCTGCAGAGACTCCGTCAGGTTGTTGTTCATTCGGGTAAACTGCCGGCAGTTGCTTTACTCGACAGCGACATCAAGCGTGCACCATGAGGCTTTGGATTCTTTAAATCGGGCGCTGGACCGGATCGGAATTGGCGAAGTCGCAGGGTTGCGAGGTTTAATTGATGACCGCCACGAATCTGAAAATAGGCTTATCCCATGGCTCACTCACTCAAATACCAGATAACCGAATCCGTTCGTGTCGTAGAGATTGAGGTGGGAAAACTGCTCGATTTAGCCACGATGCTCAAAGACGATGGGAATGATGTCCTGTCAACGACCGTGTCGGATCAGGCCAACAAATTGCTCGAGGCATCGGTAGCGCTGAGAATTGCGATGGCGGGCTGACTGCTTGAGTCATCTCTAATCCGTCACCTTTTTTTTGTTTACCCGTCACGTGCTCGTCACACTGCCCAATCACACTGCAATCAGCCAAAAGGATTTGGCCACGTGCAAAAGAAAGCCCGGCCTGGTGCCGGGCTTTCGCGTTTTACTACGCTAGAGCAGTCGAACTCATTCAAGCGCCTGATTCAGGATCGCTAGCAGGCATGCCGCGAGCCTCCTGTTCATTTTCGTCCTGATCGTTCATCTGTGGGTCGGCCTTCGGGTTAGCGACGCGGCTGGCCGTACCCGCTTCTGGATGCTCACTCGATACCGAGTCAGTGGCAGCAACGTCGGCCATGTCTTCATCGACCGGCGACTCATCGTCCGCCGGTAACGGGACCTCTGGATCAGTTCTTCCAGGGTCGTGGCCCGTTTCGTTATCGGTGCCACTCATTACGCCCTTCTGGGAAATATTCCCGGGCGCATTTTCATCAATGTCCATACTCGCTCTCCCTTGTGAAACGCAGAATTGTGCGTGCTTAGCATTGAGAGACGGCCGAGGATCCTAAGTGCCAGACGATGGACGAACGGCGGATACAAAAAACCCAGCGCGATGGCTGGGCTTATGAAGGGACGAATGCGGATCAGAAACAAACAAAGGTTTGCGACAGCTTTCGCCCGCAAACCTTTGATTTAAGATGGTGCCCGAAGCCGGAATCGAACCGGCACGCCCTTACGAGCGGGGGATTTTAAGTCCCATGCGTCTACCAGTTTCGCCATTCGGGCGGTAGCGCGGTAAAGCTGTCTGGAGGCGGGTCAACGACCCTTACACCACTCAGACGCTTGTGCAGCAGAGGTGGAAATATATACATCCCGCCCCGGTGAAGCAAGTTCGCATCTGGCATTTTCAAGACTAAATCTTGCCAGGCGGTGCAAATAAAAAAGCTCCGTAAATCATCGATCTACGGAGCTTGTTTAAAGTGGAGGCCGAGGTCGGAATCGAACCGGCGTAGGTGGATTTGCAATCCACTGCATAACCATTTTGCTACTCGGCCTCAAACGTTTGATGTCATGTAGCACAACACCCTACGCATACAAACTTGGATTTAGATACAAGATCTAAGCCCTTGAAAACATTGAGCTTTTTAAGAGGTCAGTGCTTTCGATGGCGTGAATTATGGACTGATTTACGGAGGCTGGCAACCCCTTGATTTCAAAAAAAATTATCGAGCCCGGCATTTATTCTGCCGGGCCTTTTTTGCCTTATTAACCACGACCCCGGCAGCCGATTTCCACATCTCCCCTGCTCAACCTCACCGGCCAGACACGCAGGCGCTGTTGCGGATACTCGAGGCAGGTGCCGTCCTCAAGACGGAAGTGCTGCTTGTAAATAGGCGACGCCACCACCAGTTCACCCTTGATATCGGCGATCAAACCGCGACCAATGACATTGGCCCCGGATTTCGGGTCGTGGTTGTCGATAGCGTAGAGGATCTTGCCTTGCGCGTCTGGGAGGTAAAACAGCGCGACTTGTGCGCCGTCGAGCCACACCACGACCCCGGAGTTGATGACCAGATCCTGCTCGCTGCACACCGATTGCCAGACCGCGTCCTGTTCAGACGCCAGAGTGTCATGGGTGCGCAGGGTATTTGATGGGTTCATCAGACAATCTCCTCGCGGACTGGAATAAGGTTGAGTTCGCTGGCCATGATTGGCCGCCGCTGCCCTCGTTCCTCGACAAAGTGGATGTCCGGGTCCGGACGCTTATCGTTGACGAAGGTGCGGAAGCGCTTGAGCTTATCCGGGCTTTTCAGCGCATTGGCCCATTCGCATTCATAGCGACTGACCACCAGCTGCATCTGCGATTCGAGTTCATCACCAAGCCCGAGGCTGTCGTTGATGATCACTTCCTTCAAGTAATCCAGGCCGCCCTCCAGGCTTTCACGCCAGACCGATGTGCGCTGCAGTTTGTCGGCCGTGCGGATGTAGAACATCAGGAAGCGGTCGATGTAGCGGATCAGGGTCGCATCGTCGAGGTCGGTGGCAAACAGCTCGGCGTGGCGCGGACGCATGCCGCCGTTGCCGCATACGTAGAGGTTCCAGCCCTTCTCGGTAGCGATCACACCAACATCTTTACTCTGCGCCTCGGCACATTCGCGGGTGCAGCCGGACACGGCGAACTTGAGCTTGTGTGGCGAGCGCAATCCCTTGTAACGATCCTCAATCAACAGCGCCATTTTCACACTGTCCTGAACGCCGTAACGGCACCAGGTGCTGCCAACGCATGACTTGACTGTCCGCGTCGATTTACCGTAAGCGTGGCCGGTTTCGAATCCCGCTTCAATCAACTCCGCCCAGATGTCTGGCAGTTGATGCAATTGCGCGCCGAACAAGTCAATTCGCTGGCCACCGGTGATTTTGGTGTAGAGCTCGTATTTTTTTGCGACCACCCCAATCGCGATCAGCTTGTCGGCTGTGATTTCACCCCCGGCAATTCGCGGCACGACTGAATAGGTGCCGTTTTTCTGCATGTTGGCCATGAAGGTGTCGTTGGTGTCCTGAAGTGGCACCAGCGATGGATCCATGATGGGCTGGTTCCAGCACGAGGCGAGAATCGAGCCCACCGCCGGCTTGCACACATCACAGCCCGTGTGACCGCTACCGTGTCTGGCCAGCAGTTCTTCGAAGGTGATCACCCCTTCCACCCGCACCAGCGCGTAGAGTTCCTGGCGAGTGTAGGCAAAGTGTTCGCACAGACTTTTGTCGACACTGACGCCACGCGCGGTCAACTCGTGCTCGAAGACTTGCTTGAGCAACCCGGCACAGCCTCCGCAGCCGGTACAGGCCTTGGTTTGCGACTTGAGTTGGGCCAGATCGGAGCAGCCGCTATCGATGGCTGAGCAGATCGAGCCCTTGGTGACGTTGTGACACGAACACACCGTGGCCGATTGGGGCAATGCGCCTGGTCCAAGCGTTGGTGCGCCCCCGGACGATGGCAGAATCAGGCCGGCCGGTTCCTTTGGCAGTGCAATCGCGTTCTGCATGTATTGCAGCAGCGTGTCGTAGTAGCTGTTATCACCGACCAATACAGCGCCGAGCACCTGTTTACCCGTGGCATCTACCACCAGGCGTCGATAGCTGGAGGTGCTCTCGTCGATAAATTGAAAACTACGTGCGCCCGGAGTAATACCGTGAGCATCGCCAATGGAGCCCACGTCGACGCCCAATAGCTTGAGCTTGGTCGACATGTCGGCGCCCATAAACGGCTCGGCGACCTGCTTGCAAAGCCTGGCCGCCACACTGCGCGCCATTTGATACCCCGGCGCCACCAGGCCGAACAGGCTGCCGTTCCATGAGGCACATTCGCCAATGGCGTAAATGTCTGGATCGCTGCTGAGGCACGCGTCGTCGATGACCACCCCGCCGCGTGGCCCGATCGCCAGCGCGCATTGACGAGCCAGTGCGTCTTGTGCACGAATGCCGGCGGAGAACACGATCAGGTCGGTTTCGAGGAATTCATCATTGGCAAAATTCATTCGGTACCGGTATTGCTCGCCGGCGCTGATCGATTGTGTCGCGCGTGACAGGTGCACACCGACGCCCAGCTTTTCGATTTGCGCCTTGAGCGCCAGGCCGCCGTGTTCGTCCAGTTGCACAGGCATCAAGCGCGGAGCGAATTCGACGACATGGGCTTCCAGGCCCAGACTCTTCAGTGCATTGGCTGCCTCAAGCCCGAGAAGCCCTCCTCCCACGACCACACCACGTCGCGCGTTGGCAGCGGCGGCTCGAATAGCGTCCAGGTCTTCGAGCGTGCGGTACACCAAGCGTGAATCGTCCTGCGCGCCTTCAATTGATGGCACAAATGGGTACGAACCCGTTGCCAGGATCAGTTTGTCGTACGCGACCGAGCCTTGGGCGGTAATCACCTCATGGCGGGCGCGGTCGATCTCTAGCACCGGCACGCCCAGATGCAACGTAATACCCGGAGTCTGGTAAAGCGCGGCTTCGCTGAGCGCCAGCGCCTCAGCGTCCCGACCGGTGAAATACTCGGAAAGATGCACGCGATCATAGGCGCGTACGGGCTCCTCGCTGAAGACGTGCACCCGGTAATGATTA
Organism: Pseudomonas sp. p50(2008); assembly: GCF_015351605.1. Lineage (NCBI taxonomy): Bacteria > Pseudomonadati > Pseudomonadota > Gammaproteobacteria > Pseudomonadales > Pseudomonadaceae > Pseudomonas > Pseudomonas sp. p50(2008). Next base: position 307,895 of record NZ_JACMYF010000005.1, on the reverse strand, counting down.
AGGGCGCCGCGCTCAATCAACTGCTCGACACAGTGATGTCCGACCATGCCATTACCGATCACGATCAGCGTCTGCAACTTGTTCAACGTGGCAACAATGGAGTTCATAAATAGCACCCGGCCAAAGCCCGTCACGGAAAAAAAGCAAAAAAAAACGCCTGAAACCTTTCGGTTCCAGGCGTCTTTGCCTGTTCGTTTGCGGCGTTAAAACCGGACGTCTCTGCCCGATCCACCGCTGCTGCCCACGACCTGTGCGGCCAATCGGTCGTCGTTGACCGTGAGGGCTGCCCATTCGAATGTTCTCGCAATGGGCCTGTTCAACGTAATGCAGCGTTTGTGCCAGATCGTTACTACGCCCCTATGCGCGGGCCTAAGCTCGGGCAGACGCACTCAGGAAGCCCCGTCCACTGCCATGCCATAGTGCAGCGAACGCCCCGCGGCCTTATAAAAGTGCACGTCCTTACAGGTATTTGAGCCAGGCGATATCCCGACGTCGTGCTTTCAGTTCAGCGAACCAGTTGACCGGCCGATACAGCGCAATGGCCATGACAGCGGCGGCCAGCCAGACAGACGCTACCGAGTCAAAACCGAACCATGCCCCCTGGTTCAATCCAAACAACGCGACCGCCATGATGTACAGCACCTTCAGGGCGTATAGATGCAATAAGTAAAAGAACATCGGAGCCGATCCAAATACCGTCAGAGGACGCAGCCAGCGGCTTTTCTGCACGCGCTCGAAACCCAGCAACAACAGCAACCCCACACTCAAGGTGAGCGTCACAAACAGCAAAGACGGCGGATACTTGGTGATATTGAAAAAGCTCATCAGTGTCTGCACGCCCGTATCTCCCGCAGACCAGGGCTTCTCGCCGTAACCATTGAGCAGGCGCAACGCGATGAAAACGCAAAGCCCGATGGCGCCGCATAGCAATAGTTGCCATTGACGATTGCGAGCATCCATTGCTCGGCTGAACCAGGGCCCGATGGCGTAGCCAAGACCGATGACACCTATCCACGGCAGCACCGGGTAAGAAGTCCGCAGACGCAAGCCTTCACTCAGCTCGATCCAGCCCCGGTCATGAAGAATGGCCCACGGGATGTGCATGACCGAATCCACCGGAAAATGAAGCGCGTCCAATGCGTTGTGACCGGCGATGATTACCAGGCTCAGCAACAGCAATAAAGCTCGAGGCAGCCAGACCATCACCGAGAGCACAATCATGCTCAAACCGATGGCCCAGATCACCTGCAGGTAAATCACCGAGGGTGGAAACTGAAACGTCCAGGCAAAGTTCACCAAGGTGAACTCAAGCACCACCAGAAACAGCCCGCGCTTGAACAGAAAGCTGCACACATCAGCCTTGCCCGCGTATTTCTCGCCGTACAACCAGGCTGATAGACCGGTGAGCAGTACAAATACGGGAGCGCACAGATGTGCGAGTGTGCGGCTGAGGAACAGTGCAGGTTCGGTCGTGGCAATGTCCATGGGGTCGGACACTTGCCGATGCAGGAAAAAGGTTTCGCGGACATGGTCAAGCAGCATGAGCACAATCACCATGCCTCTTAACGCATCGATGGACGTAAGCCGGCTGTTCGCCTGGCCGGTGGAGAGAGTCGCCGTATTCGTCATGGAGATTTCGCGATACCAAGGGTTGATAAATGTGTGCCTCAGGCAGATCGCCGCAAAGCTTACATTGTTACCCTATAACATCACTAGCTGAAATTTGAGTGCATACCCGCTGAATGAAATCCAGGCGCAAAGCGCACAAGCAAAAACGCCACTCTAAACAAGTGGCGTATTTGCTGATTGGGAGCATGAGACTCACATCTGGCTGCGGTCCCGGGGCTCTCATCCCAACAGTATTTGAGGTAAAGAACTCAAGAGGAAAAAGCCTCTGAACGCGCCGGCTGCTTGTACCGTTGTGGTTGCTGCCAGGCGAGTTGCGCCTGGACGTGTGCGACAGCATCCAGGACTTTTTGTGCCCAGTTCTCATCCTGCGGATCCACCACAACCACGCGAAAACCATGGTCATGCCCCTCAATGCGCACGCCCTCGGAGTCATCGACATGCAGGTCGATATCGAATGCGGGAGGATATTTCGAGGGAGTGTTCGTTAGCCCGTGTGCTGTCAGGGCACGATTATGCAGCACGCTGTTGACCACACCATCTACGCGGATGCCATACAGCATGAGCCAACGCTGAATGTAGGAAGGCGTTCGACCGGACGAGGTGTAGACCCAGATACTGCAACCCTGACGGCGCAGCTCACGCGTAAGGGAGCGTGTTCCCATGCGCAACGGCTCGCCCAGCCAACGGTGAATGCAGGCCGGCAGCCGGCTGTGCTCGACGGCGCTGTGGTCGAGCTGACAAGCCAATGTGTCATCGATATCGAACGAAATACGGATACGCGGACGCTGGACCGAGATCAATGGGATGGCTTGCCACACTCGGCCGATAGCGTTCCGGCATTTTGACAGCGCTGGAGACTCGCTCATCAACGGCCTCCCTGAACAATGGCTAGCGGCGTTTCGTCCAGGAAAAACTTCTTCGGATCAGGCGCCTGTTCTTCCAGGAAGGCTGCATATTTTTTCTTGATCTTGGGTAATTCGTACAGTGCCTTGACGCCGTGCTTGGCGGAGTTGCGAATCACCGATGACGGGTTGAAGTAGCCCTCGGCGTTTTCCAGCGTCAGCACGAACGGCGGCAAGCCTGCACGCATGAGCAAATAGCTGACGATCAGCGACCCGCTGCGGTTGTTACCTTCTATGAACAATTGCGGCTTGCTGAGGATGCGAACGTAAACACCGGCCGCGCGCTTCCACACCGACTCGCTGCGATACGCGCAATACCAGTTGTACAGATCCTTGATTCCTCCCTCGACGTTGTTGAAGAAGTGCTCCTCGGTTGCCGCAAGGTGCTGAGCGTATTCTTGCCGTCGCGCCGGGTCTTTGCCGCATAGAACGGTGGCATTGATCTCCAGCATCAGGTTCAGTTGCTGGAGATCAAACAGGTCGACGCCACGTGCAACATAGTCATCAATCAGCGCATAGCCTTCGAGCACGTTCTGCAACACCTCGTCGGTCAAGGGATCTCGCGGCTCGGTAAAGTGCCGGCTGAGCTCGGCAAAACGGCCCTGCACTTTGCGCAGTGCTCGTTCTATCGCGGGTAAATCAAGACGACGCGTTGCAGACATTGGCGATCCTGCGAATCCGTAAAATAAGAAACTAAAACGAGACGTGTGCCGCTTAGCTGAATTTGCCGCTGATGTAATCCTCGGTCATTTGCTCACGCGGGCTGCCGAAGATCTGGGCGGTCGGGCCCATCTCTACCAGGTAGCCGGTGCGCGTGCCCTGGGAAATATCCACCGAGAAAAAGGCTGTCGTATCGGCCACGCGGATGGCCTGCTGCATGTTGTGAGTCACCAAGGCGATGGTGTAGTCCTTCTTCAACTCGACCATCAGCTCTTCAACCCGGCGAGTGGCTATCGGGTCAAGCGCTGAACACGGCTCATCCAGCAACAGCACTTCCGGTTCAGTGGCAATGGCGCGGGCGATACACAGCCGTTGCTGCTGACCGCCAGAGAGCGACAGGCCGCTGACCTTGAGCTTGTCCTTGACCTCATCCCATAACGCGGCGCCCTGCAAGGCGTGCTTGACGCGGTCGCCCAGGTCTCCTTTATAGCGATTGAGGCGCAGGCCGAAGGCAACGTTGTCGAAGATGCTCATCGAGAACGGATTCGGCTGCTGGAACACCATGCCGATGTAGCGGCGTACCACCACGGGATCTACGCCCTTGCCGTACACGTCCTGCCCCAGAAAATGTACATGGCCTTCGAAACGGAACCCTTTGACCAGGTCATTCATTCGGTTAAGGCTGCGCAGCACGGTGCTTTTACCGCAACCCGACGGACCGATGAACCCGGTGATCTTGTTTTTTTCAATCGGCACATGGCTGTCGCGTACCGCCATGAAGTTGCCGTAGAAAATCTTGTCGAGCTTGCAGTCCATGACCACAGGTGTCTTGGTAACAAACGGAGCGGCTATTTGCGCAGTTGATACGTTCAAAATTCAGGTGCTCCCGTTCTCAATACTTGGGCTTGCCGAAAATACGGCTCAATATATTCACGACCAGCACGATCATCACCAGCACCAGCGAGGCCGCCCATGCGAGCTCCAGCTGGTTGTCGAAGGGCATGCCGGAGAAGTTGTAAATCAGCACGGCAAGCGATGCCGTCGGATTCATCACCGCGAGGCTGCCGTCGTGGTAGATCCAGTAGTTGCTAAAGAGCGCGGTAAACAACAGCGGCGCGGTTTCGCCTGCTGCGCGTGCCACGGCCAGCATCACGCCTGTGAGGATCGCCGGCATGCCGGTCGGCAAGATGATTTTCCAGATCACCTGCGAGCGCGTGCAGCCCATGCCGTACGCCGCATCCTTCATGATCTTGGGCACCATCCTCATCGACTCTTCAGCCGTCAGCACAACGATGGGCAGCATCAGTACCGCCAGTGCCACGCCGCCTGCCGGCGCCGAGTAAGTACCGGTGGTCATCACCACCAGGGCGTAGGCAAACACCCCGGCCAGAATTGAAGGCAGCCCCGTAAGCATCTTGGCGGCAAAGCGGGCGGTGTTTGCCAGCTTGCTGTCGGGCCCGAGTTCGGCCAGGAAGATGGCGGCCATTATGCCGACCGGAACCGCTATGGCGGCGGCGATACCGACCATTACGAAGGTGCCTGCCATCGCGTTACCAAAGCCTCCACCCGTCTCGAAACCGGTGGGCGGCAATTCGGTGAATACCTCCAGGCTCAAGCGTGCCCCGCCCCGCATGATCAGCATATACAGCACGGAAATCAGCGGGACGCTGGCCAGCACCGCACCGGTCCACACCAGCGTGGTCAACACGAGGCTGCGCAGGGCGCGGCCTTCGAACTTGCGCTGCAGGCTCGGCACGGCGGTGATAGGGGACGTGAGGTCAGTCATTATTTGTTACCCCGCTGGGCGTAGAGCATGATCATGGAACCGAGGACGTTCACCAGCAGCGTGATGAACATCAGCACCAGTGCGGCATACATCAACACCTCGATCTCGTTGGGACCGGCTTCGGGGAAGTTCAGCGCCAACAAGGCAGCCAATGTGTTGGCCGGCGCAAACAGAGAAAGTGAAATGTTGTTGGCGTTGCCCACCAGCATGGCCAGCGCCATGGTTTCACCCAGAGCACGACCCAGGCCGAGAACCAGGGAGCCGAAAATGCCGGTGGCGGCGGATGGCACCATCACCTTGAGAATCGCTTCCCAATGGGTGGTCCCCATGCCGTAGGCCGCCTGTTTGGTTTTCATCGGTACGCCGGTCAGGGCGTCCTGCGAAACGGCAGCGATGGTTGGCAGAATCATGATGGCCAGTACCAGCGCCGCAGGCAGCAGTCCCGGACCGCTCAAGGACGTGCTGAAAAAAGGAATCCAACCCAGTTCGCTGTTCAACCACGCCGTAAGGGGGCGGATCGCCGGGATCACCACGTAAATCCCCCACAGGCCATAAACGACGCTGGGGATGGCCGCGAGTAATTCGACGATAGTGCGAAACACCGCTGCCAGTTTCGCCGGCAGGAAATCCTGGGTGAGGAAGATCGCCATGCTGACGCCGAAAACGCCTGCGATCAGCAACGCGATCAGGGCGCTGTAGAGCGTGCCCCAAATCGCCGGCAGAATGCCGTACTTGCCTTGGTTAACGTCCCAGACGCTGCCAAAGATCACGTCAAAACCGTGTTTTTCCATGCCAGGAAGGGCCTTGCGTCCCACCTCGAAGACCAAGGCGAAGACCAACGCCAGAATCAGAACCACCCCTATTCGCGCAAGCGCACGGAAGGTGCGATCAACCAGGAAGTCCTTCGTGGAAGGCGGCTGGCAGGCCGAACCCGGGTTAACCGGTACGACAAAAGGTGTGTTCATTGGCTAATTCCGGTACAGGGGGAAAACTCCCCCGGCCTGCTGAACGCGCACGCCGAGAGAGGCCTCACGAGCGTTACTGAATGTTGGCGGAGGCTTTGCGAACCTGATCAACAACCGATTGCGGCAACGGGATGTAACCCATCGAATCGGCGATTTTCTGCCCCTCGGTCAGGCTGTATTCGACCATTTCGCGCATGGCCTTGGCCTTGGCCGGGTTACCGTTGTCCTTGCGGAAGATCATCCAGGTGTAGGAAGTGATCGGGTAGGACTTGGCACCGTCCGGATCCGGCAGCCAGGCCACCAGGCTTTCCGGCATTTTCACCGCGGCCAGGGCCTCGGCACCGCTTTCGGCGTTCGGTACGACGTAATGACCGGCCTTGTTCTGCAACTGGGCGAAGTCGACCTTGGCCAGCTTGGCGAAGCCGTATTCGATATAGCCAATGGCGCCCGGGGTCTGGCGTACGGTGGCTGTCACGCCATCGTTTTTCGGCGATTTGATGAATTTGTCACTGGCTGGCCAGTTGACCGTGTTGCCTTCACCCAGCGCCTTTTGAAACTCCGGGTTGATCGTTGACAGGTGCTTGGTGAACACCGCAGTCGTACCGCTGGAGTCTGCACGTACGACGACGGTGATCGGCGTATCAGTGAGCTTCAGGTCCGGGTTGGCGGCAGCGATCTGCGGATCGTTCCACTTGGTGATCTTGCCCAGGAAGATATTGGAGTAAACATCCCGTGGCAGCTTCAGGCCCTTGGGGTTGCCTGGCAGGTTATAGGCCAGCACGATTTCGCCCGCCGTCATCGGCAGCAACTGTGCGCCTTCGGCAACTTTGGCGATGTCTTCGTCTTTCATGGCCGAATCACTGGCGGCGAAATCGACGGTTTTATTCAGGAAGTCCTGCACACCCGCGCCGCTGCCTTTGGATTGATAATCCACAGTGACACCTGCGGTTTTCTTGCTGAAATCCTTGAACCAGGTGAGGTAGATCGGGGCCGGGAAACTGGCGCCGGAACCGGTCAGACGAACGCTTTCCGCAGCAAAAGTCATCGAGCTGGCACAAAGAGAAACCGCAACGGCGAGTGCAGCAGACTTCATCAAGCTTTTCATTCAGGGAACTCCTTGTGATTTCGGGCTCCCGTACTCTGCAATAGGATTGTTACGCTTTTATGAAAATTGAATGGCAATGTGCGTTTAGCCCGCTTTTTGCCACAAAACGAAAAAAGACGCCGAAGCGTCTTCTAAAATTCCAGGCAAAAAAAAGCCACTCTATTGAGTGGCTTTTTCTTTGTATTTGGAGCGGGAAACGAGACTCGAACTCGCGACCCCGACCTTGGCAAGGTCGTGCTCTACCAACTGAGCTATTCCCGCGTCTTGGTGTGGCGCATTCTATAGAATCCAGAAGCCCCGTCAACCCTTTGATTCAAAAAAGTTTTATTTCTTTTCAACGTCGGTCTTCAGATGCGGCCACGCAGCCCGCAGGTACTGGACCATCGACCACAACGTCAGTCCGGCTGATACCAACAGCAAGCCATAACCCACCAATACCCAGAAGGTGAAGTCTGACGGATTGGCCAGCAGGATCACCAGTGCCAACATCTGCGCAGCGGTTTTCCATTTACCCAGGTTCGACACCGCCACATGAGCGCGGGCACCGAGTTCGGCCATCCACTCACGCAGTGCCGACACGACAATTTCACGACCGATGATGACGGCGGCCGGCAGCGTAAGCCACAAGTTACCGTGTTCTTGCACCAGCAACACCAGCGCAACGGCGACCATCAGCTTGTCGGCAACCGGGTCGAGAAAAGCCCCGAACGGCGTGCTTTGCTCCAGACGGCGGGCCAGATAACCATCCAGCCAGTCCGTAGCGGCGGCAAATGCAAACACCGAAGCGGACGCCATGTAGCTCCAATGGTACGGCAGGTAAAACAACAGTATGAAGATCGGGATGAGCAGGACGCGTAGAACGGTAATCAGATTAGGGATATTCATCGGCACAACTGGCTACGAGGTGAGGTGGCATTCTACTCGCTGTGCAGATTTGCATAAATCAACTCTGCGAGTTTTTTACTGATCCCGGGCGCTTTGGCGATCTCTTCGATGCTGGCACGAGACAGCTCTTGCAATCCACCAAAATGTTTAAGCAAATCGCGCCGACGTGTCGGCCCGACCCCGGCTACGCCTTCAAGCGTAGACGTACGGCGGGTTTTGCCGCGACGGGCGCGGTGCCCGGTAATGGCGAATCGGTGAGCTTCATCACGAATTTGCTGGATTAGATGCAGTGCCGGCGAATCCCCACGCAACGTGAACTCATGCGCTGCATCATTCAGGTACAAAGTTTCGAAGCCGGCCTTTCGGGTTGCCCCCTTGGCCACACCCAGCAAAATCAGGTCGGGTACCGCCAACTCGTTGAGTACATCACGCGCCATCGACAGCTGACCTTTACCACCGTCCACCAGCAGAATGTCCGGTAATTTGCCCTCCCCGTCCTTCAGCTTGCTGAAACGACGGGTCAACGCCTGGTGCATGGCGGCGTAATCATCGCCTGGGGTAACGCCTTCAATGTTGTAACGACGGTAATCCGATTTGATCGGACCTTCCGGGCCGAACACCACGCACGACGCCACCGTCGCCTCGCCGCTCGAGTGACTGATGTCATAGCACTCGAGGCGCTGTGGAGGCTCATCCAGGTTCAGTACTTCTGCCAGCGCATCGAAACGCGCGGCGACATGCTGCCGGTTGGCCAAGCGCGCACCCAGTGCCTGTTCGGCATTGGTCACCGCCAATTGTTGCCAGCGAGCTCGCGTACCCCGCACCCGATGACTGATCGACAGTTCACGGCCGCGCAATTCCTCAATGGCTGCGATCAGCGTAGGAAAGTCTTCATGCACCACGTTGACGATCAACTCGCTCGGCAAGTCGCGTTCCGGGCTGCTGATGAAGTAATGCCCAAGAAAAGCCGCCATGACTTCGGAAACGTCTTCATCGATACCAACTTGAGGGAAGTAGTTCTTGCTGCCCAGAACCCGGCCGCCCCGCACGCTGATCAAATGAACGCAGGCGCCGCCCGGATTGACGAACGCGGCGATCACGTCGACATCACCAGTCCCGCCTTCCATGCTTTGCTGATCCTGAACCCGGCGCAGCAGCGATATCTGGTCCCGCAACTCGGCCGCCCGCTCGAACTCGAGGTTGATCGCCGCCTCTTCCATGGCGGCGGACAATTCGTCGGTCAGCGCATTGCTGCGCCCTTCCAGGAACATCACCGAGTGCCGGACGTCCTCGGCGTAAACCTCGGGCTCGACCAGTCCGACGCAGGGTGCCTTGCAACGTTTGATCTGGTATTGCAGGCAAGGGCGCGTGCGGTTCTTGTAGTAGCTGTCTTCGCACTGACGAACAAAAAACGTCTTCTGCAGCAAGCTGAGGCTTTCGCGAATCGCACCAGCGCTGGGGTAAGGACCGAAATATTTGCCCTTGGCCTTCTTCGCACCGCGATGGATGCTCAGACGAGGAAATTGACCATCTGAAAGGAAGACATAAGGATAGGATTTGTCGTCCCGCATCAGGATGTTGTACGGCGGACGCCATTCCTTGATCAGCGTCTGCTCGAGCAACAAAGCTTCGGTTTCGTTAGACGTGATCGTCGTCTCGACCTGCGCGATACGCGCGACCAGTGCTGCAGTCTTGGGGGCGAGACCGGATTTGCGGAAGTAACTGGACAGGCGACTCTTGAGATTCTTGGCCTTGCCGACGTAGAGCAGGCGCGCATCGCTGTCGAACATGCGATACACACCGGGACGCCCACTGACCGTCGACAGAAAAGCGCTTGGATCGAAAATTTCAGTCATTTCAGAGGCTGGCATCAACCATGCCGTGACGAACCGCCAACAGCGTCAACTCGACGTCGCTGCTGATCGAAAGCTTTTCGAAAATGCGGTATCGGTAGGTGTTTACGGTTTTTGGCGACAGGCACAATTTATCGGAGATTATCTGGACTTTCTGGCAGCCGACGATCATCAGCGCGATCTGGATTTCCCGCTCGGACAAGGCGTCGAACGGCGAATCGCTAGTGGGCTGGAAAGACTTGATGGCAAGTTGCTGGGCGATCTGCGGACTGATGTAGCGCTGGCCGGCAAATACCAGGCGAATGGCCTGGACCATTTCGGGCAAACCGGCTCCTTTGGTCAGGTAACCCGCTGCCCCTGCCTGCAACAGTCGTGTAGGAAACGGATCTTCCTCGCACACGGTGACCGCAACGACTTTGATGTCGGGATGACTGCGCAGCAACTTGCGCGTGGCTTCAAGACCGCCGATACCGGGCATCTTCACATCCATCAGGACCACGTCCGGCTTCAACTCTCGCGCCTTGAGCAGGGACTCTTCCCCTGACTCGGCCTGGCCGACCACTTGCAGGCCATCGATGTCAGCCAGCATTCGTGTAATGCCTGTACGAACGAGATCATGGTCATCGACTACTAGCACCCTAATCAAGCAGACACCTCGCGCAATGGGCTTGTTGGTTGCCGGACACCTTAGCAAAAAGCGACTGGCAGACCTAGCGGCAAGCGCTATATAAAAAGTTTCAATACGTCTTGTAAGGCTTGTCGCATGCGTGCTTCAGAGGTCAACCAGCGGTACGGCGAGCAATGACCGGCAAATCTCGTGACTAATCAACAGGCACCGCTCGTGCTATACCTCTTTGCAGCGCTCAAGCGATAGGAAAGGCCAACGGCTGCCGATAGCAATTTCTGATTGAATCCACGTACCCGCCTCTAGTAAGCTCGGCGCATCCATCGGAGACAGACCATGTTCAACACCCTTTCACAGCTTCGTACCGCCAGCGCCTTGCGCTCGGTTTCGGCTGTCCGGGTGAAAGACGTTTGTGCTCCGGTCAGCTTTTATTTTGGGTATTGGTTTAGCCACTGGCGCGCCTGATACCCACACGGCGCCCACTTTAAACGGGTCGCCACCAGAGAATTCTCAACCCCCGGTCGGCCTCCCGACCGGGGGTTTTGTTTTTTCAGCCCCACACATTTTTAGCGACACACCAGACATCTCGAGGATTTAGAAAATGAACTACGCCACTTATTACCGTTACGACTTTTTTACCGCCTGGCGATTTACCAGCCTCCGCTCGGGACAGCCTGCCGCCTCCGATCGGTCACCCAAAGGTGGCAAGCACACACACGCAGCCAATCCGGCTAATTGTCGAACACCCCACTAGGGCCGAGCGCGCGGGAACGAACCCGCCGCCAGCCCAGGAAGCCCGAACATGAACTCGTCCGTCTCTGCTCTGCCACTGTCCACCTTGAGCCCGGCCAATGAAGCGCTGACCCTGCGTCTGCCCAGCTCGTTGCAGCTCAAACAGCAATTACCCCTCAGCAACACCCTGACCCAGCAAGTCGCCGCCCATCGCCAGGCGATCCGCGCGATTCTCAACGGTGAAGACTCCCGTTTGCTGGTCATCGTCGGCCCTTGCTCGATTCACGACCCTCAGTCAGCCCTGGAATACGCCGCCCACCTCGCGCGCCTGGCATCCGACGTCAGTGATCAGATGTTGCTCGTCATGCGCGCCTACGTCGAAAAACCCCGCACCACTGTCGGCTGGAAAGGCCTGGCCTACGATCCGCACCTGGACGGCAGCGACGACATGGCCGGCGGCCTGATCCTGTCGCGCGAACTGATGCGCGAAATGATCCAGCTCGGATTGCCGATTGCCACTGAACTGCTGCAGCCCATGGCGGCAGGCTACTTCGACGACCTGCTCAGTTGGGTTGCCATTGGTGCGCGCACCACCGAATCGCAAATTCACCGGGAAATGGCCAGCGGCCTGAACATGCCGGTAGGCTTCAAGAACGGCACCGATGGTGGAGTCGGTGTCGCCAGCGACGCCATGCGCTCGGCCGCCCATCCGCATCGTCATTTTGGCGTCGACAGCCAAGGGCACCCCGCAATCATCCAGACACCCGGCAACCCGGACACCCATCTGGTATTGCGCGGCGGTCATCGCGGCCCGAACTACGACCGCGACAGCGTTGCTCAAATACACAACGACCTGACCCGACTCAAGATCCCGGCGCGAATCATGGTCGACTGCAGCCACGCTAACAGCGGCAAAGACCCGCTGCGCCAACCGGCGGTGTTCAACGACGTCCTAGAACAACGCCTGCAAGGCAATCGCTCGCTGATCGGCATGATGATCGAGAGTCATCTGTTCGAAGGTTGCCAGCCGCTGAGCGCTTCGCTGCGTTACGGCGTTTCCGTGACTGACGGCTGCCTGGGTTGGAGCGGGACGGAGCACTTGTTGCGCGAGTCAGCGCAGCGGTTGCGCGAACAACACAGCGCTCGATAGCCCGCGTAATCAGCGATCTCCTTCCAGTCTTCAAACGAGGGCTGGAAGGTTGTTTCCCACTATGAAATAGCGATCTTGAAATAACGACACCCGCGAAACACCCCGCACCCACCCGCGATTTTTCTCACTCCCCTACTCCGTTTTCACCACAAGACAGCGGCTTTTTCAGACATCCCGCGGCATGACAGTGCATTAGAGTGAGGCGCAGTACACGACCCGAAACTCTCGAAAAAGGGATGAACATGCAACGGAATGCACAGACTCAGTACCCGATCCTGCTGGTCCACGGGCTATTCGGCTTTGATCGGATCGGCACGCTGGAACACTTCCATGACATCAGGCCGGCCCTGCGATTCGCCGGTGCCAGGGTCTTCGTACCTCAGCTGTCCGCGACACACAGCAACGAGGCGCGCGGCGAGCAGCTCTTGGCACAGATCGAACGGGTACTGGAAGGCACCGGGCACGACAAAGTCAACCTGATCGGGCATAGCCAAGGCGCACTGGCGTCACGCTATGCCGCGGCGATCGCGCCACAAATGGTCGCCTCGGTCACGTCGGTCAGCGGCCCTAATCACGGTTCGGAACTGGCCGACTTCCTGCGCAAAGCGCTGACCCCTGGTGGCCTGCCAGAACAGGTCGCCGAGACCGTGGCGACCTTGTTCGCCGACTTCCTGTCGTTGCTCAGTGGCCAACCAAAAATGCCCCAGAACGCCATTGCGGCACTGAATGCCCTGACCACCGAAGGTGTCGGCGCCTTTAATCTGAAATACCCGCAAGGGTTACCGACGCAATGGGGTGGCATGGGGCAGCAGAAGGTTGGCGGGGTTCACTACTATTCCTGGAGCGGCACCTTGCAAGGCAGCATTCTCGACGACGGGCTGAATGCGCTCGATCCCCTGCATTTCCTGTCCCGCGCCTTTTCTCACTACTTCATTAACGAGGCCGATCAGAATGATGGCCTGGTTGGGCGCTTCAGTTCTCACCTGGGCAAAGTGATCCGCTCCGACTATCCGCTGGATCACCTGGGCACCATTAACCAGACTGCCGGTCGCACCTGGAAAAGCGTCAACCCGGTGGAGCTGTATGTGGAGCATGCGGATCGCTTGCGAAAGGCCGGTCTGTGATACCGCAAGGAACTTTGAGAAGAATTAGGCCACTGAATCCGGTACGCTCAGCACTTTACTGAACATTAAATGGAGAGTTTTCCCATGCCTAAAGCTACTGCCCGTCACATCCTGGTTGCCAGCGAAGACAAGTGCAACGAACTGAAGTCCCAAATCGAAGGCGGCGCTGATTTCGCCGAAGTCGCCAAAGCCAACTCCACTTGCCCATCGAGCCGCCAGGGCGGTGATCTGGGCTCGTTCGGTCCAGGCCAGATGGTCAAGGAATTCGACACCGTCGTTTTCAGCGCACCCATCAACGTTGTGCAAGGTCCGGTCAAGACCCAGTTTGGCTACCACCTGCTGGAAGTGACCAGTCGCCAGGACTGATCAATCCGCGAAGTCTTTCTCACAACGGCCCGCCTTTTTGGTGGGCCGTTGTGTTTGCGACGTGTAATACGGCTGGCGAGGGATGCGCCGCTAGCGTACAAATTGCGGATATCGACCACCCGGCTTTAAGGCTGACAATGCGACTGGCTTTCCCTACTTTGTTGTTCACTGCCGTAGCCCTGCTGTTGGGCGCTGCCGGTGTGAATGCAGCACCGCAACATGCGCTGACCGTCTACGGCGAACCGGCAAAGTATCCGGCCGGATTCAGTCATTTTGCCTACACCAATGCGCAAGCCCCCAAGGGCGGCACGATGCGCCGTTCGGCGGTGGAAATCGGTCACTTCGACCACATTCTCCCGTACATCGACAAAGGCATCGGCGTCACGCAGATCGACGGCATGCTCTACTCCCCGCTCGCCCAGCGTTCGATGGACGAGCCTTACACCGTGTACGGCCTGGTGGCACAGAAAATGGAGCGCGCCGAAGACGGTTTGTCCTTGCGCTTCTACCTCAATCCAAAAGCCCGTTTTGCCGACGGCAAGCCCATCACCGCTGAAGACGTGCGCTACACCTTCGATTTGCTGATGACCCAGGGCAGCCTGCGTTATCGCACCCAGTTCGCCGACGTGAAAGGCGTCGACATCGAATCGCCGCTGACCGTCCGGTTCGATTTCAAAAGCAATGAAAACCGCACCCTGCCGCTGGACATCGCGACCCTGCCGGTGTTTCCCGAGCACTGGTGGAAGACCCGTGATTTTGCCGGCGGCGGTGGATACGAAGCGCCACTGGGCAGCGGTCCCTACAGGGTCGGCAAAGTCGACTCCGGGCGCAGCATCACCTTCGAGCGCAATGCCGACTGGTGGGGCAAGGACCTGCCGGTCAGCCGTGGGCTCTACAATTTCGATCATTTCAGCATTGAGTATTTCGGCGACACCGACGTAGCGCGTCAGGTGCTGCGCGGCGGCGCTTATGATTACAACCGCGAATTCTCCGCCACGGGTTACTCCATCGGCTACGACAGCCCTGCCCTGAGCGACGGTCGACTGCAGAAAGCGCATTTGGCGACCCAGGCCCCACAACCCAGCCAGGGCTTCGTTTTCAATCTGCAAAACCCGATGTTCCAGGATCGCCGCACGCGCCAGGCGCTGGCCATGCTCTGGGATTTCGAATGGAGCAACCGGCAGATGATGCGCAACCTGTACATCCGCCAGCAGAGCTACTTTTCCAACACTGACCTGGCCGCCCGCCATCTACCGGACGCTGGCGAGCTGGCGATTCTTGAGCCCTTGCGCGGGCAAGTGCCGGATGAAGTGTTCACCAAGGTCTTCGAAGCACCGAAAACCGATGGCAGCGGCGTGATACGCGACAAGCAGTTGCAAGCTCTGGAGCTGCTCGAACAGGCCGGATGGAAACCGGGCGGCGATCAACTGGTCAACGCAGATGGCAAATCGCTGAACTTCACCTTTTTGGTCAGCCAAAACGGCATGGACCGTCTGCTCTTGCCCTACAAGCGTACGCTGAAGCAGATCGGCATCGACATGAACATCCGCCGTATCGACGCGTCCCAGTACGTCAACCGCCTGATGAGCCGCGACTACGACATGATCGTCACGGGCTACCCGGTGACCACGTCGCCCGGTGGCGAGCTGCTGAATTATTTCGGCTCGGTCTCGGCCAACGACCCCGGCGCCAACAACTACATGGTGCTGAAAAACCCTGCGGTCGACACCCTGATCAACGGCCTGATCCGCGCTACCACCCAGGTCGACATGCTGCGCTACGCCCACGCACTGGACCGGGTGTTGCAGTGGAATTACTACTGGATCCCCAACTATTACCCGCCCGGATCTTCCACCGTGTGGTGGAACCGTTTCGGCATGCCCAACGAACAGGCGAGCAATGACGAGGCCATCGAAAGCTGGTGGGAAGTGAGCACCACGCCGCTGACCAATCAGCAAATGACCGCCGAACGCATTACCCGGGGCAAACCCGGAGGACCGCATTGATGTGGGCTTATATAGCGCGTCGCCTGCTATTGATCATCCCGACGCTGGTGATCATTCTTCTGGTCAACTTCGTCATCGTCCAGGCGGCGCCGGGCGGCCCGGTGGAACAAGCCATCGCGCACCTGCAAGGCATCGGCGGCGCAAGTGTCAGCGGTGGCTCCGGCGAAACACTGTCCGGCACCTCACGGGCCAGTCGTGGGCTCGACCCTCAATTGATCAAGGAGATCGAAAAGCAGTACGGCTTCGACAAGCCCGCCCACGAACGCCTGTGGCTGATGCTCACCAGCTACGCCCGCCTGGACTTCGGCAAAAGCTTCTTCCGCGGCGCCACCGTCACCGACCTGATCCTGGAAAAAATGCCGGTGACGATTTCCCTCGGCCTCTGGGCAACGCTGATCACCTACCTGGTGTCGATCCCGCTGGGCATCCGCAAGGCCGTGCGCCACGGCAGCCACTTCGACATCTGGAGCAGCACCGCGATCATCATCGGCTATGCCATGCCGGCTTTCCTGTTCGCGATGTTCCTGATCGTGGTGTTCGCCGGCGGCACTTCGCTGAACTGGTTTCCGGTGCGCGGGCTGGTCTCGGACAACTTCGAGTCACTGTCCACCGTGGGCAAGATCGCCGACTACTTCTGGCACCTGGTGCTGCCCGTCACGGCGCTGGTCATCGGCGGTTTCGCCACCCTGACCATCCTGACCAAAAACTCTTTCCTCAATGAAATCACCCGCCAATACGTGGTCACTGCCCGCGCCAAGGGCATGAGCGAACGTCGCGTTCTCTACGGCCATGTATTTCGCAATGCCATGCTGCTGGTCGTTTCGGGCATTCCCCAGGCATTCATCAGTGTGTTCTTCGCCGGCTCGCTGCTGATCGAGGTAATTTTCTCCCTCGATGGCCTGGGCCGCATGAGTTACGAAGCAGCCGTCTCACGGGATTACCCGGTGGTGTTCGGCTCGCTGTTCATCTTCACGCTGTTTGGCCTGCTGATAAAACTGGTCGGCGACCTCTGCTACACCCTGGTCGACCCGCGTATCGATTTCGCCGCGAGGAACGCCTGATGCTCAAGCTCTCGCCGCTGGGTCGCCGGCGCTTCGAACGCTTCAAGAAAAACCGTCGTGGGTGGTGGTCGCTGTGGCTGTTCGTCGGCCTGTTCCTGCTCACCCTCGGCGGTGAACTGATCGCCAACGACAAACCGCTGGTCGTGAGCTATCAGGGCGAGCTGTACTTCCCGGCATTCAAACGACACACCGAACAGGAGTTCGGCGGGCAACTGCCGTTCCAGGCCGATTACCGTAGCGATTACGTGAAAAAACTGATCGAGAAGGACGGCGGCTGGATGCTGTTCCCGCCGATTCCGTTCAGCGATGACACGCCCAACTACGACCTGAGCAAACCGGCGCCCAGCCCACCCTCAAGTGTCAACTGGCTGGGCACTGACGACCAGGCGCGCGACGTCTTGGCCCGTGTGATTTTCGGCGCTCGGGTGTCGATTTTGTTCGCGCTGATGCTAACCGTTGTCAGCGCTCTCATCGGCATCGCCGCCGGTGCACTGCAAGGGTATTACGGCGGCTGGGTGGACCTTCTTGGCCAGCGCTTGCTGGAAGTCTGGTCCGGTCTGCCCGTGCTTTATTTGCTGATTATTCTCTCTGGATTTGTCGAACCGAATTTCTGGTGGCTCCTGGGGATCATGGCGCTGTTTTCCTGGCTGGCCCTGGTCGATGTGGTGCGCGCCGAGTTCTTGCGCGGACGCAACCTGGAATACGTCAAGGCCGCCCGGGCACTGGGGCTGACTGATCGTAAAGTCATCGTGCGGCACATTCTGCCCAACGCGATGAACGCGACCCTGAGCTATCTGCCCTTCATCCTGACCGGAGCGATTTCGACGCTTACGGCGCTGGATTTCCTCGGTTTCGGCATGCCGGCGGGGAGCGCGTCGCTGGGCGAGCTGATTGGTCAGGGCAAGCAAAACCTGCAAGCGCCGTGGCTGGGATTGACCGCGTTCTTTACCCTCGCACTGATTTTGTCCTTGCTGGTGTTTATCGGCGAGGCGCTGCGTGATGCCTTTGATCCGCGATCTTGAGCTGCGATCTTGAGCTGCGATCTTTAGAGACGAACTGTTGATATGAGTAACCTGATCGAAATCCGTGACCTCAGCGTGGCCTTCAGCGGGCAAACCGTGGTGCGCAATCTGAGCCTGGACATCCTCCCCGGCGAATGCCTGGCGTTGGTGGGCGAGTCGGGCTCCGGCAAATCGGTGACCGCGCATTCGATCCTGCAACTGCTGCCCGAAACCGGCACTCAGTCCACCGGCAGCATCCGTTATCGCGGCAAGGAACTGCTCGGTGCCTCGTCGAAAGTGCTGCGTGAGCTGCGCGGAAACCGGATCGCGATGATTTTCCAAGAGCCGATGACCTCGCTGAACCCGCTGCACACCATCGAAAAACAGATCGGCGAAACCTTGCTGCTGCACAAAGGCCTCACCGGTAAACCGGCACAGGCGCGAACCCTTGAATTGCTGCACCTGGTGGGTATTCAAAAACCCAAGGAGCGCCTCAAAGCCTACCCGCATCAATTGTCCGGCGGCCAACGCCAGCGGGTGATGATCGCCATGGCCCTGGCCTGCGAACCGGAGCTGTTGATCGCCGATGAGCCGACCACGGCGCTGGACGTCACCGTGCAGCGCAAGATCCTGTTGCTGCTCAAATCGCTACAGCAACGCCTCGGCATGTCGCTGTTGCTGATCAGCCATGACCTTAATCTGGTGCGCAGCATCGCCCAGCGGGTGTGCGTGATGAAGGCCGGCGAAATCGTCGAGCAAGCGCCCTGCGAAACACTGTTTACCGAGCCGAAGCATCCTTACAGCTGCGTGCTGCTTAACGCTGAGCCGGAGGGCGAAGCACTAACTCGGGACGAACGCGAGAATGTGCTGGAAGTGGACAACCTCAGCGTGAAGTTCGCCCTCGCTGGCGGGCTGTTTCAGCGCAAGACCTGGCTGCACGCGGTGGATGGCATCAGCCTGAATATTCAGCGCGGCAAGACCCTGGGTATTGTCGGCGAGTCCGGTTCCGGCAAGTCGACATTGGGCCAGGCGATCCTGCGCCTGCTCGATTCCGAAGGCAGCATTCGCTTTCAGGGCGAAGCGCTGGATGGCCTGACGCAAAAGCAGCTGCGGCCATGGCGCAAGAAAATGCAGGTGGTGTTCCAGGACCCCTATGGCAGCCTGAGCCCGCGCATGTCGGTGGCGCAGATCATCAGCGAAGGCCTCGAAGTGCATAGCCAATTGACGGCTGAGGAGTGCAAGGCCGAGGTGATACGGGCCCTTGAGGAAGTCGGTCTCGATCCGCAAAGTCGCGATCGCTATCCCCACGAGTTCTCGGGCGGTCAACGCCAACGCATCGCCATCGCCCGCGCACTGGTGCTGAAACCGGCGCTGATCCTGCTCGATGAGCCAACCTCGGCACTGGACCGCACGGTGCAAAAACAAGTGGTCGCCCTGCTCCGCCAGCTCCAGGAAAAACACGGGCTGACGTACCTGTTCATCAGCCATGACCTGGCGGTGGTGCGAGCGCTGGCCCATGACATGATCGTGATCAAGGATGGCAAGGTCGTTGAGCGTGGAGCGAGTCATGAGGTGTTTGAGTCGCCGCAACATCCCTATACCAAGGAGCTGCTGGCGGCGGCGCATGTCGGGGCGACATGATTCGATGCAGGCTTGAAACCGCGTCGCGCCCATCGCGGGCAAGCTGTCTCCCACAGGGATTTTGCTGGCAACTCAAATCCCCTGTAGGAGTGAGCCCGCTCGCGATGAGGCCCTAACTGGCGAAAATATTCAGGATCAATACCCCATGAACCCCACCGAAAGCCTCAAGGACTACCAACGCGTGCGCCTGCTGGCGATCCGTTCGTTGTTCGAGATCATCGAGCAATCCAGCGAAGGCACGGTCATTGTCGATCGCGACGCCAACATCGTCTGGATGAACGAACGTTATGCCCGGCGGTTTGGCCTGGAATCGGCGCAGGTGGCTATCGGCAAACCGTGCGAAAGCGTGATCCCCGGCAGCCTGTTGCGCGAGGTGGTGCGCACCGGCCGGCCAATACTGCTCGACATGCAGGACACCCCGAAAGAACCGCTGGTGGTCATGCGCCTGCCGATTCATGACGACACCGGCGAGGTGATCGGCGCCATCGGTTTTGCGCTGTTCGACGAATTGCGCAGCCTGTCGCCGATGCTCAAGCGCTACATGAGCATGCAGGAAGAACTCGCGTCCACGCGTTCGCTGTTGCGGGCCCGGCAAAGCAAGTACAACTTTGCCCATTTCATCGGTACCAGCGCCGCCAGCCTGGAAGTCAAACGTCGCGCCCGACGCAGTGCCAGCGCAGAGTCGCCGGTGTTGCTGCTCGGTGAAACCGGCACGGGCAAAGAGTTGCTCGCGCAGGCCATCCACGGCGCCTCCCCACGGGCGCACAAAGCGTTCGTCAGCATCAACAGCGCGGCGATCCCCGAGGCATTGCTGGAGGCCGAGTTTTTCGGCACAGCGCCCGGCGCGTTTACCGGCGCCGACCGCAAAGGCCGTGTCGGCAAGTTGCAGCTCGCCCAGGGCGGTACGTTGTTTCTCGATGAAATCGGCGACATGCCGCTGCCCCTGCAAAGCAAACTCCTGCGCGTACTGCAGGAAAAGGAATTCGAGCCGGTGGGCTCAAACGAGATGATCCAGAGCGATGTACGCGTGATCGCTGCCACGTCCACGGACCTGGAAGCGGCGATCAAACGCGGTGAATTTCGCGCGGACTTGTATTACCGCCTCAACGTACTGCCCATTCAGGTCCCTCCGCTGCGTAATCGCCTCGACGACCTGCCGGCGCTCAGCGAAGCGATCCTCGAAGAACTGCGCAGCCAGCACGAACTCAATGGCGAAGCGCTGGAGCTGTTGGGGCAACACGCCTGGCCGGGGAACATTCGTGAACTGCGCAACGTGTTGGAGCGCGCAGCGTTGCTCAGCGATGACCTGATCCTCGACGCGACAGAAATACGGGCGGCGATTGGCACGTTTACGCCGGTGGAGCGCGCGGCGGCGCTTAACCGGGAACCGACTCCCCGGGAGACGTTCAGCGAAGCTCGGGAACGATCTGATCGGCAAGTGATTGAAGCCGCCCTCGCGCAATGTGGCGGAAAAGTTGTTGAAGCAGCCGCGCAATTGGGGCTGGGGCGGTCGACGCTGTACAAGAAGATGGTGGCGCTGGGGATTGCAGAATCTCTATAACGAGACGCTAATCTCCATTGGTAGATCAGGCCTCATCGCGGGCGAGCCCGCTTCCACAGTGCTCAAGTTGTTTAGGCTAACGCCGTTCCCTGTGGGAGCGGGCTTGCCCGCAATGAGGCCCATGATGGCAACGCATATCTCAAGAAAGAGACAAACAAACAAAAAACCACACAATAAAAAAGAAATATCATTATTTATCAACACGTTACAACGATGGCACGAAACTCGCTAACACTCTCCGACCAAGCCTCACCCAAAAAAATAACAATCCAGGAGACACACCATGAGTGTGATCATCGCCTTGGCAGCCCTGGCGCTGCTGATGCTGGCTGCTTACCGTGGCTACAGCGTTATCCTCTTTGCCCCCATTGCCGCCCTCGGCGCCGTGCTGCTCACCGACCCGTCCGCCGTCGCGCCTGCCTTTACCGGCGTGTTCATGGAGAAAATGGTCGGCTTCATCAAACTCTATTTCCCGGTGTTCCTGCTCGGCGCCGTCTTCGGCAAGCTGATCGAGTTGTCAGGCTTCTCGCGCTCCATTGTTGCAGCGGCGATCAGCCTGCTGGGGACGCGCCAGGCGATGCTGGTGATCGTGCTGGTCTGCGCGTTGCTGACCTACGGCGGCGTGTCATTGTTTGTGGTGGTGTTTGCCGTCTACCCGTTCGCGGCGGAGATGTTCCGCCAGAGCAACATTCCCAAACGCCTGATCCCGGCCACCATTGCCCTCGGCGCCTTCTCGTTCACCATGGACGCCCTGCCCGGCACCCCGCAAATCCAGAACATCATCCCCAGCACCTTCTTTAACACCACCGCGTGGGCAGCGCCGTGGCTGGGTGTGATCGGCACGATCTTCGTGTTCTGCACCGGCATGCTGTTTCTGCAGCGCCAGCGCAACAAGGCCCAGCGTGCGGGCGAAGGCTATGGCACGGAACTGCGCAACGAACCGGAAACCGCTGAAGACATCAAGCTGCCCAATCCCTGGATCGCCCTGTCGCCGCTGCTGGCCGTGGGCATCATGAACCTGCTGTTCACCCAGTGGATTCCGCAGTGGTACGGCAAGACCCACAGCCTCGCGCTGCCGGGAATGACCACGCCGGTGACGACCGAAATTGCCAAGCTCACCGCGATCTGGGCGGTTCAGGCCGCGCTGCTGATCGGCATCCTGATGGTGTTGGCGTTCGGCTTTACGGCCATTCGCAGCAAACTGGCCGAAGGCAGCAAGAGCGCGGTCAGTGGTGCATTGCTGGCGGCCATGAACACCGCATCGGAATACGGTTTCGGCGCGGTGATCGCGTCCCTGCCGGGCTTTCTGGTGTTGGCCGACTGGCTCAAGAACATCCCCAATCCATTGGTCAACGAAGCGATTACCGTTACGTTGCTGGCCGGCATCACCGGCTCCGCGTCCGGCGGCATGAGCATCGCCCTGGCGGCGATGTCCGAGCAGTTCATCAGTGCCGCCCACGCCGCCAACATCCCTCTGGAAGTGCTGCACCGGGTGGCCGCAATGGCGAGTGGCGGCATGGACACCCTGCCGCACAACGGCGCGGTGATCACCCTGCTGGCCGTCACCGGCCTGACGCACCGTGAAGCTTACAAAGACATTTTCTGTATTACGCTGATCAAGACCCTGGCGGTTTTTGTGGTGATCGGTACTTTCTACGCCACTGGCATTGTGTGAGGTATTCATGACGACTCTTTCGGGCAAGACCGCACTGGTCACCGGTTCCACCAGCGGCATTGGCCTGGGCATCGCCCTGAGCCTGGCCAAGGCGGGTGCGAACGTGGTTCTCAACGGGTTTGGTGATGCGTCCAAGGTCATCGCAGAGGTACAGCAGTTCGGCAGCAAGGTCGGTCATCATCCCGCCGACGTCAGCGACCCCGCGCAGATTGCCGACATGTTCGCCTACGCCGAGCGTGAATTCGGCGGCGTCGATATTCTGGTGAATAACGCCGGCATTCAGCACGTGGCGGCGGTGGAAGATTTTCCGGTGGAACGCTGGGACGCGATCATCGCGATCAACCTGTCATCGGTATTCCACAGCACCCGCCTGGGCCTGCCGCACATGCGCGCGCAGAACTGGGGCCGAATCATCAACATCGCCTCGGTGCACGGCCAGGTCGGTTCAACCGGCAAGGCCGCGTACGTTGCCGCCAAGCATGGGGTGATCGGCCTGACCAAAGTCGTCGGCCTGGAAACCGCCACGACCCACGTTACCTGTAACGCCATCTGCCCGGGCTGGGTCTTGACGCCGCTGGTACAGAAGCAGATCGATGATCGCGCGGCCAAAGGGATCGACCCGCAGCAGGCGCAGCATGATTTGCTGGCCGAAAAGCAGCCATCGCTGGAGTTCGTTACGCCTTCGCAACTGGGTGAACTGGTGCTGTTCCTGTGCAGCGAAGCGGGCAGCCAGGTGCGTGGCGCGGCCTGGAACATTGATGGCGGCTGGTTGGCGCAGTAATAAGCTACAGGACCGCGTTATCGTTCATCGCGGGCAAGCCACGCTCCCACAGGTTATGGGGAAATATCCAATCTGGAGTTCGACTCAAAACCTGTGGGAGCGCGGCTTGCCCGCGATTGGATCTAAAGGCAGAACAAGAGGCCAAGCCATGTCCGACATCCTCTGGCAACCCGACGCCAAGCGCATCGCCAAGACTCGCATGGAGGCCTTTCGGCGCTTCATCGCGCAACGACACCACCTGCACATCGACGACTACCCCGCCCTGCATCAATGGTCCATCGATCAGCGGGAAGACTTCTGGCAAGCGATCGTCGACTTTTTTGACATCCGCTTTCACGACCAGCCCGACGCGGTACTGCAGGAAGGCCCACAGATGCCCAGCGCACAGTGGTTTCCGGGCGCCACATTGAATTTTGCCGATCACCTGCTGCGTCGCCGCGACGATGCCGTGGCGGTGATCGCCATTGCTGAAAACGGCCAGCGCGAACAGCTGACCTGGGCCGAACTGGCCGAACACGTCGCAGGCTTTCAGAACAGCCTGAAGGCTGCCGGAGTCGGCGTCGGTGATCGGGTAGCCGCGTGCATGCCGAATACCTGGCAAACCCTGGTGGCGATGCTCGGTACGACCAGCCTGGGCGCCATCTGGTCCTGCTCATCGCCGGATTTCGGCACCCAAGGGGTGATCGACCGTTTTAGTCAGATCGAACCGAAAGTCCTGGTGACCTGCGCCGGTTACCGCTATGCCGGCAAAGAAATCGACCAGACCGCCAAGATCAACGAAGTCATCGAACGACTGCCGTCCCTGCAGGAATTGATCGTTGTGCCTTATGCGCGATCACAGGCCCATGCCAGGGATTTCCACACCCCCGCCAATGTCACCCTGTGGGACGATTTTTATGAAGCCGGCGGCGAGCCGGATTTCGTCCCAGTGCCCTTCGCGCACCCGCTGTACATCCTCTACTCCAGCGGCACCACCGGCGTGCCCAAATGCATCATCCACAGCACCGGTGGCGTGCTGCTGCAACACGTCAAGGAACACGGGTTGCACGCCGATCTCGGCGCCGGTGACCGACTGTTCTACTACACCACCTGCGGCTGGATGATGTGGAACTGGCTGGTCTCGGCCCTGGCGGTCGGCAGCGCAGTGGTGCTGTATGACGGCTCGCCGTTTCACCCGGAGCCCGAGCGTTTGATCGACCTGATCGATGACGAGCGCATCAGCGTGTTCGGCACCAGCCCGAAGTTTCTCGCGACCCTGGAAAACAGTGGCATCAAACCCCGGCAAACCCATGACCTGAACAGCCTGAAAACCCTGCTCTGCACGGGCTCCGCGCTGTCGCCCCAGAGCTACGACTTCGTCTACCGCGACATCAAGCCAGACCTGTGCCTGGCCTCGATGTCAGGCGGCACCGACATCGTTTCGTGCTTCGTCATCGGCAATCCGCTGCTGCCGGTTCGCCGTGGCGAAATGCAGGGCAAGAGCCTGGGCATGGCCATCGAAGTCTGGAACGACGACGGCCAACCGGTCATTGCCGAAAAAGGCGAACTGGTCTGCACGCGACACTTCCCGGCGATGCCCATCGGGTTGTGGAATGACCCTGACGGCGAAAAACTCCGGGCGTCGTACTTCACCCAGTTCCCCGGCGTTTGGGCCCAGGGTGATTACGCCGAAGAACTGCACCACGGCGGGATGATGATTCACGGACGCTCGGACGCCGTGCTCAACCCCGGCGGCGTGCGCATCGGTACGGCGGAGATCTATCGTCAGGTGGAGAAAGTCCCGCAGGTCATCGACAGCGTGGCCATTGGTCAGCAATGGCAGGATGATGTGCGTGTGGTGCTGTTCGTGAAACTGTGTGACGGCGTCGAACTGGACGAAGGGCTTGAGCAGCAGATTCGCCAGGTCATTCGCGCCAACACCACACCCCGGCATGTGCCGGCAAAGATTCTCGCGGTCACGGACATTCCCCGAACCATCAGCGGCAAAGTAGTCGAGCTGGCCGTGAGGAATGTGGTGCATGGGCAGAAGGTGAAAAACACCGACGCACTGGCCAATCCGGAGGCACTGGAACAGTTTCGCAACCGCGCTGAACTCCTGAACTGAAACACATTGGCCCCTGTAGGAGCTTCCGCAGGCTCGGGCCGCGTTCGGACGATCTTCTGATCTGTTTTTAAAGAACAAGATCAAAAGATCCCAGCCTGCGGCAGCTCCTACAGGGGGGATATGTATCAGTCCATCAGTCCCCATTCGCCTGTGACTGGCGGTGAGCCGGGCGACGCCTCACTGTGCAACTTCAAGCGTAAGCGCAAATTATTCACCGAATCCGCATGTTTCAACGCTTGCGCTTCATCAATCGCTCCCTCGGCGACCAACGCGAACAGCGCGCCATCAAAGGTCTGCATGCCCACATTCGCTGACTTCTCCATGATCCCCTTGAGCTCATCAAACTCATGGCGCCGTATCAAATCCGCAATCGTCGGCGTGCCCAGCATCACCTCCACCGCCGCCCGGCGCTGACCATCGCGGGTGCGTACCAGACGCTGCGAAACGAACGCCTTGAGGTTATTGCCCAGGTCGTGCAGCAGTTGGGTTCGGCGTTCGTCGGGGAAGAAGTTGATGATGCGATCCAGCGCCTGATTGGCGTTGTGCGCGTGCAACGTGGAAATCACCAGATGGCCGGTATCAGCAAACGAAAGCGCATGCTCCATGGTCTCGCGGTCGCGAATTTCGCCGATCAACACCACGTCCGGCGCCTGGCGCAGAGTGTTTTTCAACGCGGCATGAAAACTGCGCGTATCGACGCCCACCTCACGCTGATTGATGATCGACCGCTTGTGCCGATGGATGTATTCGACCGGGTCTTCAATGGTGATGATATGGCCACTGCTGTGGCGGTTGCGGTAGTCGATCAACGCCGCGAGCGAGGTCGACTTGCCACAGTCGGTCGCACCGACGAACAGCATCAGGCCTTGTTTCAGCATCACCGTTTCGAGCAGCACCGGCGGCAGCTTAAGGTCTTCGAAACGTGGAATATCGAGCTTGATGTTGCGCGCCACAATGGACACATCGTTGCGCTGCTTGAAAATGTTGACCCGAAAGCGCCCGATACCCGGCAAGGAAATCGCCAGGTTCATCTCCAATTCCCGATCGAACTCCAGGCGTTGCTCGGCGTCCATGATGGAGGCGGCAATGGCCGCGACTTCCCCCGGTTTGAATGGCTGGTCGGTCAGGACTTTGAGCGTCCCATCAAACCGGGCGCTCGGTGGCGCGCCAGTGGACAGATAAAGGTCGGAACCATTCTGTTGAGCCAATAGCGTTAACAGTGCATCGATTTCCATGGCACATTGCACCCGCGAAGCAATCGAGTAAAAAAAATGACCTCAATCGGGTCATCCAGCGTCTACCGCCTAGGATAGTAGACGCCGCCTCAGCGACTTTAGTGCAGGATTTTTTGATGAACGCATCACCCATCGGCAGCGATGCCCAGGCTTTGATTGCCCGAATGGACTGGACCCGCAGCCCGCTGGGCCCCGCCAGCACCTGGCCGCAGAGCCTGAGAACCGCCGTGGACATCGTGATTCACTCGCCGATGCCCATGCTGCTGTTGTGGGGATCGCAGTTGACGCAGATCTACAACGACGGCTTTGCCTTGTTGGCCGGTAGCAAACACCCACAGGGTTTCGGACAGCCTACCCACCAGATATGGCCAGAACTTAGAGATTTTACCGACCCGATTTACAGCGCCGTCCTACAAGGACAGGTGCGCACCTACAGTGAGCAGCGCTTCACGCTGCAGCGTGGCGACGGCGAATCGGAGTTCTGGCTTGACCTGACTTACAGCCCGATCCGCGATGAAAACGCCCAGGTCGCCGGCATTCTGATCACCGCCATTGAAACCAACGAACGCCGGCGCATCGCCCTGGAACTCGAACAACGTTCCGCCGCCAGCCTCAAAGCCCAGCGCGAAACCGAGGAACGCCTGCAGCTTGCCCTCGCGGCGACCGATGCGGTAGGTACCTGGGACTGGAACATCAATGACGACCAATTCATTGCCGACACCCACTTTGCCCAACTGCACGGGGTCGACCCGCTACTCGCCAGCCAGTTGCCGATCAGCGCGTACCTTCAGGGCGTGCATCCCGAAGACCGCGCGATGGTCACTCGCAGCATCAAGCACGCCATCACCCACGGCACTGAATACGCCGAGGAATATCGCCTGCTGCAGCCTGACGGCCAGGTGCGCTGGGTGTTCGCCCGCGGGCGTTGCTACAAGGACCATCATGGCCGACCGATCCGCTTCCTGGGTGCCGCACTCGACCTGACCGAACGCAAACACACCGAACAGGCGCTGCGCCAGAGCCAGACCGAACTGCAGCTGATCATCAACGCGATGCCGATCCTGATCAGTTACGTTGACAGCGAAGAGCGCTTCCGCCTGAATAACGCCGCCTACCTCGACTGGTACGGTCGCACGCCTCAGGAACTGTACGGCCGCACCATCCGCGAAGTGATAGGAGACGAAGCCTACGCTCTGCGCGCCAAGCACATCGCCAAGGCGTTGAACGGCAAGACCTGTCGCTTCAGCATCAAGACCCGACACCGCGACGGCAGCAGCCGCCACGCGTTGATGAACTACCTGCCGCGGCACGGGCCGGACGGCGCCGTGAATGGTTTCTATATTTTCGTGATCGATGAAACCGAGCGCAAAAAGACCGAAGACGCGCTGCTCAACCTCAACGAAACCCTGGAAGAACGTGTCGCTGCGCGAACCCAGCAGCTTGCGGAAGCCAACGAGCGGCTGCAAAACGAGATGATCGAGCGTGAACGCGCCGAGGACGCCTTGCGCCATGCGCAGAAGATGGAAGCGGTCGGCCAGCTCACCGGTGGCATTGCCCATGACTTCAACAACATGCTCACTGGCATCATCGGCAGCCTCGACCTGATGCAGCGCTACATCGCAGATGGACGCGCCGCCGAGATCGGCCGTTTTACAGAAGCTGCCGTGTCCTCCGCCAACCGCGCCGCCGCCCTGACCCATCGCCTGCTGGCGTTTTCCCGACGGCAGTCGCTGGACCGCAAGCCGTTGAACGCCAACGACCTGATCCACTCCCTGGAAGACCTGCTCAGCCGTACCAAGGGCGACCATATCGAGCTCAGACTGCGACTGGTCGACAACGTCTGGCCCGTCAGCACCGACGTCAGCCAGCTGGAAAATGCCCTGCTCAACCTGGTGATCAACGCACGGGACGCGATGCCCGACGGCGGTGAGCTGCTGATTGAGACCGCTAATGTTTACCTCGACGACAGCGACATCATCACCCTGGAACCGGTCAAGGCCGGTGACTACTTGATGATTGCCGTCAGTGATAACGGCACTGGCATGACGCCGTCCATTCTGGCGAAAGCGTTCGATCCGTTCTTCACCACCAAACCCATCGGTCAGGGCACGGGACTCGGGTTGTCGATGATTTATGGTTTTGCCCAGCAGTCCGGCGGCCATGTCCACCTCGACAGCGTGCCCGATCAGGGCACCTGTGTACGCCTGTACTTGCCGCGTTTGCGAGTCACCGCGCCGGAAAACACGTTGCTACCCTTCACAGGCGAGGCCCCGGCGGCCATTGCTGGCGAAACCGTGGTGCTGGTCGAAGACGACCCGGCTGTGCGCATGCTGGTGCTCGACCTGCTCCGGGAGCTGGGTTATCACATCCATGAAGCGGAAAATGCGAAAGCTGCCCTGCCGCTGCTGGAGTCCGATTTACGCGTGGATCTGCTGGTGACCGACGTGGGGTTGCCGGGCATGAACGGTCGGCAACTGGCGGAAATCGCGCGCCAGCACCGGCCCGATCTTAAAGTGCTGTTCATGACCGGTTATGCGGAGAAAGCCGCCGAGCGCCAAGGCTTCCTTGAGCAAGGGATGGACATGGTGGCCAAGCCTTTTTCCATTGACCTGCTGGCCAGCAAGATTCGCACGATGATCGGCCAACACGAGTGAGTTAAGGCATAATCGCCGCCCCGCTGTCAGCACCGTTGCAAGGTACCTGCCCCATGAAAGCTCAAGCCCGCCATATTCTGGTGAAAACCTCGGAAGAAGCCGAGCAACTCAAACAACGCATCGCCAAGGGTGAAGCGTTTGATGTGCTGGCCAAGAAGTACTCCACCTGTCCATCCGGCAAGCGCGGCGGCGACCTGGGTGAAGTGCGGCCCGGGCAGATGGTCGGGGTGATCGATGCGGTGATCTTCAAAAAGCCGTTGCGGGTGGTGCATGGGCCGATCAAGAGCAAATTCGGGTATCACCTGGTGCAGGTGTTTTATCGGGATTGACGGGTTGGCTTAAGGGCCCCATCGCCAGCAGGCTGGCGATCCGTTGGCGCAGCCAGCGGCCATCCTCCACTTACCTGGGAATCAACGCCCCCGGCACCTGAATCACCCGACTCGCCAAATGATGCCCGGCCTCGGCGGCTTCCTCCGGGCTGCCGCCCTTGAGCCGGCTCGCCAGATACGCAGCACTGAATGAATCCCCCGCTGCCGTGGTGTCCACCACCCGTTCGACCCTCTGCGCCGGCACTTCAAACGACTCCCCACCACACCGAATCAAACACGCTTCGGCGCCACGCTTGAGCACGATCTCGGGTGTTCCGATCTGCTCATAGGCAGCAAACACCGCCTCGCAATCGGAAAACTGAAACAGTGCCTGCTCGTCATCGACGGTCAGCAACGCCAGGTCCACGTGCGGCAACACGCTGCGATAGGCCGCCCGCGCCTCGTCCACCGAAGCCCACAATCGCGGTCGATAGTTGTTGTCGAAGACAATCCGAGCGCCCCGCTGTCGGGCTTCGATCAGCGTTTCCAGCAACTTTTCCCGGCCTTGCGCGCCAAGCACCGCCAAGGTGATACCGCTGAAATACAGCACGTCATAACCCGGCAACGCCGCGAGGATCGGTGCGGCTGCCGGGGTGGTGAAGCAATCGCGGACGGCGGCTTCGTTGCGCCAGTAGAGAAAGCGCCGCTCGCCTGCGGCATCAGTCTGGATGCAGTAAAGGCCGGGCAAGCGACCGGGCAAGCGCTGGACCATGCCCAGACCGATGTTTTCGTCGGTCCAGGTGCGGCACATGGCGTCGCTGAAACTGTCATCGCCCAGGGCGGTGACGTAATCCACCGAACCGCCTGCACCAAGTGCCCGGGACAGATAAACCGCCGTGTTCAAGGTGTCGCCGCCAAAGCTTTGCTGCAGGCTGCCGTCGGCGCGTTGTTGCAGTTCGATCATGCATTCGCCGATCAGGGCGATGCGTGGGGTGTTGGGGGTGGTCATTGTTGTTCTCTGATGATTCGAGGGTGTCCGGCTGGACGCCATCGGGAGCAGGCTCCCTCCCACAGGGATTCGTGTCGTACACAAATGTTGTGGTCACTGAAGATCACTGTGGGAGTGAGCCTGCTCGCGATGGCCGCACCTCGGTTTCAAACCTTAAAAACAGGTTTCCATGGTCTCGATGACATTCAACTGCTCATCCACCAGACACCCCACACGCCACTTGTCGAACGTCAGGCAAGGATGCGAAGTACCGAAGGAAATGATGTCACCCACCCGCAAATCGACCCCCGGCGCCAAGGTCATGAACGCATGCTGGTCCATCACGGCCGTCACCTTGCAGGCACTCACATCGTCGCCCACGGCTGGCACGACACCGGCCTTGTAACGCAGCAATGGCACGGGTAAGCCGGCGTCATAAGCCACGTCGCGTTTGCCCAGGGCAATCACCGCAAACCCTGGCTCAGGCAACGATTGAACATGCGCCCAGATTTCCAGCGCCGGACGCAGTCCTTCATGCAGATCACTGCGCCGGTCGAGCACGCAGCATTGCGCTTCTTTGTAGATGCCATGGTCATGCGCCACGTAGCTACCGGGACGCAGAACGCTGAGGAAGCGTCCGCCGGCATTCTGTGCTTCGAAGGATTCGGCGATCAGGTCATACCAGGCCGAGCCTGATGCGGTAATGATCGGTTTGGCAATGGCGAAGGCGCCGCTGTTCTGCAACTGCACCGCCAGCCGCACGAGTGAAGCGGCAAACTCGCGGATACCCGTTACCGCGTGATCGCCATGAATCACCCCTTCGTAACCCTCGATGCCGGTCAGCGCCAGGGACGGTTGCGCCGCGATGGCTTTGGCCAGTGCGACCACTTCCTCTTCCGTACGGCAACCGCACCGCCCGCCGACCACGCCGTACTCGATCATCACGTTCAACCGCACTCCGCGCGAAGCGAAGTACGCCCCCAGGTCGGCGACGTTATCCGGGTGATCGACCATGCAATGGAATTCAAAACCGGAGTCCGCCAGCAGGTCGGCAATCAGCGCCATGTTCGGCGTGCCCACCAGTTGGTTCGCCATCAACACCCGACGCACGCCATGGGCATACGCCGCACGGGTTTGCGTGGCGCTGGCCAGGGTGATGCCCCAGGCGCCGGCGTCCAGTTGGCGGCGAAACAGTGCCGGCGTCATGCTGGTTTTGCCGTGGGGCGCGAGCTCGGCGCCGCTGTCGCTGACGAAGGCCTGCATCCAGCGGATGTTGTGCTCCAGGGCTTCACGGTGCAGTACCAGGGCCGGCAGGCTGACGTCGCGTACCAGGTTGGCGCCGGTATGGGCGAAGCCCTTTTCGACGGCGGCAGTACGTTGGGCAATAGACATGGTCGAACTCCTTACTTTTCGCGGCTGCTGGCAGTCGCTGTTATTCGTTGATGCGACGGGCCAGGCTGTTGGCGCTGTCGATCAGCACCTGGCGATAGTCGTTGTAATTGTTTTTGGCATCGGCTCGGGGAGCGACGATGCACAGGGTCGCGATTGCCACGCCACTGGGGTCTTTGACCGGGGCGGCGAAGCAGTGGGTAAAGGTGTCGGCAACGCTGTCGAAAGAGAAAAAACCGTCGATGTCGGCCTGACGAATTTCCTTGAGAAACTGCTCCAGTGGCAGGCGTTCGCCGTCGGGCAGAATGAAGTCGTCATGGTCGATCAGGTCGACGATTTCCTGATCGCTCAGGTGCGCCAACAACAGGCGCCCGGAGGCGGTCCACGGGATCGGCGCGTTTTCTCCGATATCGGAGGAAATACGGAAATGCCGTTCGCCCTCCTTCATCAAGGCAACCGTGTATTTACGCCCGTTGAGCAGGCACATCTGCGCTGTTTCACGGGTCTGGGTGACGATTTCCTGCAAGGCGTGGTCGGCCTCGCGGGTCAGGTCGAAATGACGCAGGTGCGCCTGCCCGAGGAAGTACAGCTGACGGCCCAGGTACACGTGACCGTCCTTGCCAACGAGCTCGAGGATCCGCCGTTCGAGCAAGGATGCCACCAGTTCGTAGACCGTGGATTTAGGGCTGCCGATACCGCTGGCGATCTCGTTCGGACGCAGGGGTTTGCCGATTTCCTTGAGGAAATCGAGGATATCGAACGCCCGATCCAAACCGCGAGCCCGGCGTTTGATGGTGTCTTCGGTCATGTCAGTGATTCCCATAAAAGTGCCGGGAGTTTAACCAAACTGTTGTAGTGACTGTCAGGCCGCCATCGCTGGCAAGCCAGCTCCCCCAGGTTATGTGTCGAACACAGAGTGTGCGTCCGACCTAAACCCTGGGGGAGCAGGCTTGCCAGCGATGGGGACTTCAGGACCACCAACAATCTCAGGCCTTTTTCTTGTACGCGATGCAGTCGATCTCGACCTTGCAATCGACCATCATGTGCGCCTGCACACAGGCCCGGGCCGGGGCATGCTCGGGCTTGAAGTACTCGGAGAAGACCTTGTTGAAACTCGTGAAATCCCGAGGGTCCTCCAGCCATACGCCGGCACGCACCACGTCCTCCAGGCCATAACCGGCCTCTTCGAGAATTGCGATCAGGTTCTTCATCGTCTGGTGGGTCTGCTCGACAATGCCGCCCGACATGATCTCACCGTCCACCGCCGGCACCTGCCCCGAAACGTGCAGCCAGCCATCGGCTTCAACGGCGCGGGCGAAAGGGCGAGGCTGACCGCCAGCGGCGGTGCTACCGGTGCCGTAACGAGTAATGCTCATGAGTGTTTCTCCTGATTTGAAAGTGAAGATGTTTGGGTAAACATCAAAAACGCGTGTTCTTGAGAAATTCCGCCAGTCGCGGCGATTGCGGGCGTTCGAACAGTTCCTTGGGCGGCCCCTGCTCTTCGATTCGCCCCTGATTCATGAAAACGATCTTGTCCGACACCTCGAACGCAAAGCGCATTTCGTGGGTCACCAGCAGCATGGTCATGCCTTCATCGGCCAGCCCCTTGATCACGTTCAACACTTCGCCCACCAGCTCCGGGTCGAGGGCCGAGGTGACTTCGTCGAACAGCATCAGGCTCGGGTTCATCGCAATCGCCCGGGCAATCGCGACGCGCTGCTGCTGGCCGCCGGACAGTTGACCGGGAAAGTGGTCGCGACGCTCCAGCAGGCCGACCCGCTCCAGCCATTTCTCCGCCAGGGCCACCGCTTCATCCTTGTGCAGCTTCTTGACCTTGAGCAAACCGAGGGTGACGTTCTGCAGCGCGGTGAGGTGCGGAAAAAGGTTGAACTGCTGGAACGCCATCCCGGTCATCGCCCGATGCCGCGCGATGGTTTTTTCCGGGTGCCGCACGCGCTTGCCGTTGACCTCGTCATAACCGATGGACTCACCGTCGAGCACGATCTGCCCACCCTGGAATTCTTCGAGCATGTTCACGCAGCGCAGCAGTGTGGTCTTGCCCGAGCCACTGGAGCCGATCAGCGTCACGACGTTGCCACGCTGCATGCTCAGGTCGACGCCCTTGAGCACTTCGAGCTTGCCGTATTGCTTATGCAGCCCACGAATATCCAGCAGTGGCTGACCGCTCTGAGGATTGACGTTGTTTGCGTTTGAGATCTGAGTCATGGCAAGGCCACCCGCATTTCAATGTGCCGGCCGAGTAACTCGATGCCGTAGTTGATGACGAAAAACAGAAATCCGGCGAACAGATAAAACTCCAGGGTCATGAACGTGCGAGCGATGATCTGCTGCGTACTGAGCAACAGTTCCGCCACGCCAATCACCGACAACAGGGTCGAGGCCTTGACGATTTCGGTGGAAGAATTGACCCAGGTCGGCAGGATCTGCCGCAACGCCTGAGGCAACAGCACATACCCGAGGGATTGGTAAAACGTCAGGCCAATGGCCTTGCTCGCTTCCATCTGCCCGCTCGGCAACGCTTGCAGCGCACCGCGCACGATCTCAGCGACATGTGAGCCACAGAACAGCGTCAGCCCCAGGGCTCCGGCCTGAAACGCACTGATTTGCCAGCCCAGCGCCGGCGCCATATAGAAGCAGGCCAGGACCAGCACAAACACCGGTGTACCGCGAATGATGTCGACGTAAAAACGGAACGGTGCACGCATCCAGAACTTGCCGTAAGTCAGCACCAACCCGGTGACGATGCCGACCAGCGTGCCCAACAGAATGGCCAGCGCCGAGACCTGCACACTGGTCAGAAAGCCCTGCCACAGGACTTCCCGCGCCACCCATAACTCATGCAACCAACTGGGAGATTCGTACATGGGGCCTCCTATCGGCGAATCGCCAGACGCTGCTCGAGGTAACGCAGCATCATGGCAATGAGGTAACAGGCCGCGACATAGAGCGCAGTGGTGACCATCCAGGTTTCAATCACCCGGTAGCTCTCGACATTGATCTTGCGCGCGTAATAGGTCAGCTCCGGCACCGCAATCGCGGCCGCCAGCGAGGTGTCCTTGAACAGCGAAATGAAATTGTTCGACAGGGCTGGCAGCACATTGCGCAGCATCACCGGCACGGTGACGTAGGCCTTGACCTGCCACTCGCCCAAACCGATCGCCAACCCCGCTTCGCGCTGGCCCTTGGGAATGCTCAACAGTCCGCCACGGAACACTTCGGTCAGGTAGGCCCCGGCATACAACGACAGGGTGATGATGAACGACGGAATCTTGTCCAGACGAATGCCCAGGCTTGGCAACGCGAAATAGATCAACAAAATCAACACCAGAATCGGCGTATTGCGGATCACCGTCACATACACCGACGCCATCACCCGCAGCGCCCGGTGCCTGGACAGCAAGGCAAACGCCATCATCAGACCGATCACACAACCGATGGCGATCGACACCAGCGCCAGCTCAAGCCCCAGACCGAGCCCTGCCAGCAAGGTGTCGAAATCGCGCCACACGGCGGCAAAGTTCAACTGATAGTTCATGGTCAGCAGTACCTTGAGCGGGGCGCTGTTGGGCGCCCCACTCTCACGGGGTCATTTGAATTCGACGGGGAAACCGATGGCTGGGGTAGGCAGATCCACACCGAACCACTGCTTGAACGACGCCGCGTAAGCCGGGAACTCAACGCCAGTCATGGCTTCATGCAAGGTGGTGTTGACGAAGTTCAGCCAGTCCTGATCGCCACGTTTGACCGCGCAGGCGTAGGTTTGCGGGCTCCAGGCGTAGGCCGGGCTGCGATAGCGACCCTGGTTTTGCACCATCAGGTATTTAACCGACGATTGATCGGTCGCCGCCGCGTCGGCACGGCCGGAGTTCACCGCCTGGTACATCAGGTCCACGCTGTCGTACTGGTCGACCTTGGCCTTGGGTAACGCCTGATGCACCAACTCTTCGGCGTACACGTTCTGCAGCACCGCCACAGTCACACTGTCGCCCGCGGCGTTCAGGTCTTCGATTTCCTTGTACTTGCTGTTGGCCGGCAGCAGCAGCCCCACACCTTCGCGGTAGTACGGCAGGGTGAACGCCACCTGCTGGGCACGGCTGGCGGTGACGGTAATGAACTGGCAACTGATGTCGACCTTGTCGGTCAGCAGATTGGGAATCCGCGCATCGGACGATTGCACTACGTACTCAACCTTGCTCGGGTCGTTAAACAGACCCTTGGCGATCATGTGCCCGATGTCGATATCGAAACCCTGTAATTTGCCGTCCGCTCCCTGGAAGTGCCACGGCGCATTGGTACTGCCCGTACCCACAATGAGCTTTCCGCGGGCCAGTACGCTATCGAGCTTACCGTCCGCCGCCTGGGCCACACCCACGGCAGCAGCCGAAGCTACAAACAGAAAAACACACGTTTTAAACAAGGAAGGTCGGCGATGCATGGCAAGCACTCCAGGGTGTTGTTTATTCCGCTATAGCGGATAGTGGTTTGTAACAACGGAATAGACAGCAGAAAGTGTGCCACAGGTCGTGACGGGAATGTTGAGGAGAATGGAAAGTGTTTTGAATCAGAGGGATGCAAGAAAACGCGAAAACGGTGTTACGAAAGGCACAGGGCAACAAGCGCTACCGTTAGCTACGGCAGGCGGGTATGAGGTTCACAATCGGTGCGCCGATGCCCATGTGTGCGACATGGGCTGAGTTTTCAGCTCTCGGGGAGATTGCCATTGCGAGCAGGCTCACTCCTACAAGAGACCGAGCCGCATTGGCGAGCGCAGTCCAGGGTGGGAGTGAGCCTGCTCGCGATGAGGCCCTGAGAATCGGCGAATGACTACGAGCCGACAGGCACCAGCAACACTCGCGTCACCCGTCGCTCTTCGACCGCCATGACGGTCATCCGCCAACCTTCCCACTCATGGCTGTCCCCGATCATCGGCAGCCGGTCGAGCACGCTCACCACCAAACCGGCCAGGGTTTGATAATCCTCGGTCGGTTCCGCAGCGAAACCGGTTAGTTGCCGTACGCGCATCAGGTTCAGCGCGCCGCTGACCATGAACCCGCCCTGCTCCTCAACCACATCCGGGCCTTCGATTTCGCTGGCATCGGGCAACTCGCCGGCAATGGATTCAAGAATGTCGGTCATGGTCAGCACACCCACGAAGTCGCCGAATTCATTGACCACAAACGCGATGTGCGTCGAGGCTTTGCGCATCTGCTCCAGGGCATTGAGGATCGAATAACTTTCCAGCAAGTTGATGGCCTTGCGCGCCAGATGCTCAAGGTCGGGCTCGTTGCCGGCCAGGTACTCTTTCAACAGCTCCTTCTTGTGCACGAAGCCCAGCGGCTCATCGACCGCACCATCGCGGATCAGCGGCAAACGCGAGTAGGACGAATGCATCAGCCGCGTGCGAATCGCGCTGGCGTCGTCAGACAAGTCGATGTGATCAACGTCGGCGCGCACGGTCATCAGGCTGCGAATCGGGCGTTCGGCCAGTTGCAATACGCCACTGATCATCACCCGCTCACGTCGGTCGAACAGCACTTCACTCGGCGCCTCGCCGTTGTCCAGGAGGTCGGCAATCTCGTCATCGACCTCTTCAGCCGCCAGCCTGCGGCCACCGAGCAAACGCATCACCGCATGTGCCGTGCGTTCGCGCATTGGACGTACGCCCTGCATCGAGCGTTTACGACGCGCCCGGGCGATCTGGTTGAACACCTCGATCAGGATCGAGAAACCGATTGCCGCATACAGGTAACCCTTGGGAATGTGGAAACCCAGGCCTTCAGCGGTCAGCGCGAAGCCGATCATCATCAAGAAGCCCAGGCACAGCATGATCACTGTCGGGTGCGCGTTGACGAAACGGGTCAGCGGTTTACTGGCGACAATCATCAGGCCGATGGAAATGATCACGGCGATCATCATCACTGCCAGCTCATCGACCATGCCCACGGCGGTGATCACTGCGTCCAGGGAAAACACCGCATCGAGCACCACAATCTGCGCCACGATCGGCCAGAACAGCGCATAAGCTGCGTTGGTCGAGCGTTCGCCGACATGGCCTTCGAGTCGCTCGTGCAATTCCATGGTGGCCTTGAACAGCAGGAACACACCACCGAACAGCATGATCAGGTCACGTCCGGAGAAGCTCTTATCGAACACTTCGAACAATGGCTGCGTGAGGGTGACGAGCCAGGAAATACTCGCCAGCAGGCCCAGGCGCATCAACAACGCCAGCGACAAGCCAATGAGACGTGCCCGATCCCGCTGCTCCGGCGGCAGTTTGTCCGCCAGAATGGCGATAAACACCAGGTTGTCGATGCCGAGCACCAGCTCCAGCACGATCAACGTCAACAAGCCCAGCCACGCGGTAGGGTCAGCAATCCATTCCATAAAAACGTCTCGATCTCTTCAGTGAATTCAGAATGCCGAACACGGCAAGGCACGGCGCAGGGGCCGTGGAGTGGCAATGACAAAGGCGTTCTGAAGTCGGAAGACCGGATGTTTCGCGTGCATCAGGACCGCGCGGTTGCGCGTGGGGAAAGGGTAACTGGGAGGCTCCGAAACGGTGTTCATGCAAATCCTGAAAGGAAAAAGGTCTTGAAGCGTACAGGCGAAAGTCTCTTTTCCTACAGCCTGGAATTATTACTAAATCTGTAGAACCTCGGGATAGTTGCTGTTCGGGTGGCCGCCATCGCGGGCAAGCCCGCTCCCACACTGGATGTGTGCCGTTTCGCAATCCGCCTGTTGGAGAGAGCCTGCTCGCGAAGCTTTTAGCGTTGTTTAACCAGCTCGATATACCTGACCACCGCCGCCGACTTCTCGAACCGCCGATACACCAGCGACAACCACGAACTCGCCTCACAGCCCTTGATCGACCGATACACCACACCCGGCAACCCGACATGCCCGACCACCGACTCCGGCACCACCGCCACGCCCTGTCCCAAGGACACCAGCGCCAGCACCGCCACCAGCCCGCCCGGTTGAGCCCCCAATCTGGGCGCAAACCCGCCAGCGGCGGCAACTTGCAAGGTGCCGCTGATCTGTTCCGGAAGAATGAACGTCTCGCCCTGCAGGTGTTCCGGGCCGATCTCCGTCAGTCGCGATAGCCATGATTCGCTCGGCAGTGCCAATACGAAACCCTCAGCGTCAAGACGGATCGCTTCCAGGCCTTCAGGCAATGTCATGGGTGAACGTACGTAACCGATATCGAATCGACCCTCGTCCACCATCGCCGGCAATGACGCCATCGGGTATTCGCGCACGTTCACACTGACGTCGGGGCATGCACGGCTGAAGGCCTGCACTTGTTTCTGCAGCAGGCCCGAGTACACCGCCGAAGCCACGTAGGCGAGTTCGATATGACCAATTTCCCCTCGTCCCGCGCGCTGGGCATTTTGCTGGGCGAATTCAAATTGCCGCACCGTCGCTTCGGCTTCGATCACCAGAGCCGCGCCAGCCTCGGTCAGGCTGATTTCACGGGTTTGCCGCACGAACAAGCGTGTACCGAGTTCGTTCTCCATGTCCTGAATCTGTCGCGTCAGGGTCGGCGGCGCGATACCCAGTTGCTCGGCGGCGCGGGTGAAGTTGCCTTGCCGGGCAACGGCCAGAAAATAGCGGAAATGCCGTATGTCCATGAATGCATTAGCTCAAAGGTAATGAAGTCCAGGGGCCTGGCTAACAAAGTCCCTGGTGGGTCACGATAAGCTCATCGGGCAATCACAGTAAAGAGCCCGAATCATGCCCACTAAGCTTCGTAATTTCTCCGCAACCAGAGACCTTGCCCAAAAGGCAATCCCGTCATGAGCCGCGTCAGTCCGCGCCTGACGTTATTGACGGCCTCAGGCGTCTGTTCGCTGATTGTCCTCGACACCAACATTGTCGCCGTGACGTTGCCCACCATCGCCAGAGACCTGGGCGCGAATTTCGCGGACATCGAATGGGTCGTCAGCGCCTACATGCTGGCATTTGCCGCGCTGCTATTACCGGCGGGCAGTATTGCCGACCGCTTCGGGCGCAAGAAAAGCCTGCTCTGGGGCCTGAGCATTTTCATCCTGGCGTCGATCGGCTGCGGGGCGGCGCCGAACGCGTTATTCCTGGACATCGCACGGGCCATCAAAGGTGTCGGCGCGGCGCTGCTGTTGACCTCGGCGCTGGCCTCCATCGGCCACGCTTTTCACGATGAGGTGGAGCGAGCCAAGGCGTGGGCGTTCTGGGGTGCGTGCATGGGCGTGGCGATGACGGCCGCCCCCACCCTGGGTGGCGTGATCACCGAATACATCGGCTGGCGCTGGATTTTCTACCTGAACCTGCCCGTGGGTCTGTTGCTGATGGTGATGGTCTGGCGCGCGATTCCAGAGTCCCGGGACACCCAGTCGGCGCGCCTCGATCCTTGGGGCAGCCTGGCGTTCAGTGCCAGTCTGGCGTGCCTGATCTGGGGCCTGATCGAGGCCAACCGGATCGGCTGGAGCAACCCGCTGACCTACGCAAGACTCGTCGGGGGCGCGCTACTGCTAGGCGCGTTCATCGTGATCGAACGGATGCAGCAGCGCCCCATGGTCGACCTGCAATTGTTCAGGCATCCACGCTTTATCGGCGCGTTGCTGGGCATGTTTGCCTACGCCGGATGTGCCCAGGTGATGATGACCTTGCTGCCGTTCTACCTGCAAAACGGCCTCGGCTTTTCCGCGATTGCCTCGGGATTGGGGATGTTGCCGTTTGCCGTGACCATGCTGATCTGCCCGAAGATTGGCGCCCGACTGGCGACGCGGTTTGCGCCGGCAACCTTGATGGCGACAGGACTGGCACTGGTCGGCAGCGGCAACCTGATCAGTGCCTGGGCCGTCTCCAGCGGGGGCTACCTGCTCTTTGCCCTGGCGATCGCCGTGACGGGGGCCGGCGCGGGCTTACTCAATGGCGACACGCAGAAAAACATCATGGCCTGCGTGCCTCGGGAACGCACCGGCATGGCGTCGGGCATGAGCACCACCATGCGTTTCAGCGCCATCGTGCTGGCCATCGGTGTTTACGGCGCCTTGCTGTCGAGCCATACCGAAGCCTTGCTGCGCGGCCAACTGGCGACACAGGGTGGGCAATGGCTCGATCAGACGCAGGGCATTGCATCTCGCGTGGTGGCCGGTGACATGACGGCGGCCATGAGCTTGTTGCCTGATGTTGCCCGCGCGGCAGTCGAGCCTATGGCGCGGCAGGCGTTCGTCGGTGGCTTCAGTTTGTTGCTGCTGGTCGCCGGTTTGCTGGCACTGCTGGGAGCCCTGGTGGTGGGCACGTTGATGCGCAATCCAATTCCGGTGCCGACTCGCGTGTCCATGAGCCTGGAATAAACAAGGGAGTCATGGCCTGCGTTGAGTTGTCCTCTCTAAACCCTGAAGACAACTCATTGATCACTGGAGCCCTTCCCATGGCGAAAATCACCATTGCCCAGCAACTGGCCACCACCCTTGAACAGGCCGGCGTCAAACGCATCTGGGGCCTGACGGGCGACAGCCTCAACGGCCTGACCGACGCCCTGCGCACCATGGACAGCATCGAGTGGATGCATGTGCGCCATGAAGAAGTCGCCGCGTTTGCTGCCGGCGCGGAAGCAGCGGTGACCGGGGAACTGGCGGTGTGCGCGGGCAGTTGCGGACCGGGCAATTTGCATTTGATCAACGGGCTGTTCGATTGCCACAGGAACCATGTGCCGGTGCTGGCGATTGCTGCGCAGATTCCGTCTTCGGAAGTCGGCCTGAATTACTTTCAGGAAACCCACCCCCAGGAATTGTTCAAGGAATGCAGCCATTTTGTCGAGCTGGTGAGCAGCCCGGCCCAGATGCCGCATGTGCTGCACCGGGCCATGCGCAGTGCAATTCTCAATCGTGGTGTGGCGGTAGTGGTGATTCCCGGTGACGTCGCCCTGCAGGAAGTCGAAGACAACCTCAAGCCCTGGCCAGCCCTCGCCAAACCGCGCACCTTGCCAGCGCCTCACGACCTTGATCGACTGGTCGAGTTGTTGAGCCAGGGCAAAGCCGTGACACTGATGTGCGGTGCCGGTTGCGCAGGCGCGCATGATCAGGTGGTGGCACTGGCCGACGCCCTTGGCGCGCCGGTGGTTCACGCATTGCGCGGCAAGGAACATGTCGAGTGGGACAACCCGTTCGATGTCGGCATGACCGGTTTGATCGGCTTCAGCTCCGGTTATCACGCGATGCTCAACTGCGACACGCTGGTGATGCTCGGTACCGACTTCCCCTATCGCCAGTTTTACCCGACCGACGCCACCATCATTCAGATCGACCATGACCCGCAAGCCCTTGGTCGCCGCACCGCGCTGGATCTCGGAATCGCCGCAGACGTTGGCGAAACCCTGGCGGCGCTGCTTCCGCGCTTGCCGTATCGCGCGGACCGGAGCTTTCTGGAATCCTCGCTCAAGCATTACGAAAAAGCGCGCCAGGGCCTTGATGACCTGGCGCAACCTTCAGCACCAGGTCGCCCGATTCATCCGCAATACCTCACGCGCCTGCTCAGCGAGCTGGCCGAAGACGATGCGATCTTCACGGCCGACGTCGGCACCCCGACGGTGTGGGCCGCCCGTTATCTGAAAATGAACGGCAAGCGGCGCCTGCTCGGTTCGTTCAATCACGGATCGATGGCCAACGCCATGCCTCAAGCCATCGGCGCGCAGGCAGCGTTCCCTGATCGCCAGGTGATTTCCCTGTCCGGCGACGGTGGTTTCAGCATGTTGATGGGGGATTTCATTTCCCTGGCGCAGTTGAAGTTGCCGGTGAAAATCATCGTCTACGACAACGCGTCACTGGGCTTCGTCGCCATGGAAATGAAGTCCAGCGGGCTATTGGATACCGGCACTGATCTGCACAACCCGGACTTTGCGGCGATGGCCAATGCGATGGGCATTCTGGGGATTCGTGTCGAGGAGTCAGAGGATCTGGAACAGGCGTTGCGCCGGGCGCTGGCGCATGACGGGCCGGTGCTGGTGGATGTGGTGACCGCCACCCAGGAATTGGCGATGCCCCCCACCATCAAGCTGGAACAGGCCAAGGGGTTCAGTTTGTACATGCTCAAAGCGGTGATGAGCGGGCGTGGGGATGAGGTGATCGAGTTGGCGCGGACCAACCTGTTTCGCTGATGATCGTGTAACGCCCAATCCACAATGCAGATATCTGTAGGAGCAAAGCTTGCTCCTACAGTGCCTCAACCCAGATCGTCGATGTGCCGGTATTGCGCTTGCAGTTCCGCCGCCAGCAACTTCGCCCGTCCCAACCGAATCGGCCCTCGCTCGATATCGATCAGCACCCCCGGGCATGCCAGCGTCGGCAACATCGACCACGCCTTCAAGCGCCCATCGGTCAGCACCAATACCCGTTGTTGCTCAGCCGGAAAACGTTTTTGCCTGGCAACCAGCCAACGCCCCGCTTCACCCAGTGCCGCCAGCAATGGCGTTCCTCCTCCGGCACCTAACCCATCCAGCCAGGTGCGCAGACCGCTCGACGCTTTCAACCCTTGCACCTGCCAATTCGGCACCGCACCACTGGCGGTCAGCAACGCCAACCGCGCACGCTGGCGATAGGCGTCATCAAACAGCTGGGCCAGCAGACCTTTGGCATCGCTTAAGGCCTGATGGCGACGCGTCGAAGCCGAGGCATCGACGATCACCAGCCACAGCTCATGGGGCGACCGGGT
Organism: Pseudomonas sp. p50(2008); assembly: GCF_015351605.1. NCBI lineage: Bacteria > Pseudomonadati > Pseudomonadota > Gammaproteobacteria > Pseudomonadales > Pseudomonadaceae > Pseudomonas > Pseudomonas sp. p50(2008). The sequence continues at coordinate 263,997 of NZ_JACMYF010000005.1, read as the reverse complement.
GCGCAGGTGGAACAGGACGTCCTCACGATGACGCGGACGGCCATTGAGTAACGTGCCGGGCCAATTGATCGAACCACTGCGTGCCGCATGACGTTTGCCCTGCTTGCCGTTATCGAGTCGTCCGGCACGGGGTCTGGCATTCGCCCCCACGTCCGATCGAGGGCGAATGCCTAAGGCTTTTTTGGCCAGCTCGGCACTTCACGTCGGGCGCCGACCGGCAGCGCCTGAGCAGGCATTTCACCCCATTGACCCATGCCTTCGCTCGGCTGCGTGTTCTCGCCGGAGGGTGGCTGGCCATGTTGCGGGGCCGGTGGGGTGTGCTCACGACGGCGATGGCGCAAGGCGAATTCGGCAACGGCGTCGATATCCTCCTCGGCAATGGCCTTCGCTCCGCGCCAGGCTGCATGGGCACGCGCAGCGCGCAACCAGACCAGGTCTGCGCGCAGACCATCGACGCCGGCAGCGAAGCAGCGCTTGGTAATCTGTGCCAGCGCCTGATCGTCGAGTGGAATACCAGCCAACGCGCTGCGCGCCCGCTCGCACTGTTCGCGCAGGGACTGCTGCTGGCTCTCCCATTGCGCGCAGAAGTGTTGTGGGTCGCTATCAAAATCGAGGCGCCGACGGATGATCTGGCCGCGCTCGGTCGGCACTGTGTGGCCACTGAGGGCGACGTTCAGGCCGAAGCGGTCAAGCAGTTGCGGGCGCAATTCACCCTCTTCCGGGTTCATGGTGCCGATCAGTACGAACTTCGCCGAATGCCGATGGGAAATGCCGTCGCGCTCGATCAGGTTGGTGCCACTGGCCGCGACGTCGAGCAGCAGGTCAACGAGGTGATCAGGCAACAAGTTGACCTCATCGACGTAGAGCACGCCGCCGTCAGCCTTGGCCAATACACCGGGGGAAAACTGCGCGCGACCTTCGCTCAGGGCTGCATCGAGGTCGAGGGTGCCGACCAGACGTTCTTCGGTCGCACCGAGGGGCAAGGTGACGAATTGACCGCTGGCCAGCAAGTCCGCCAGGCCACGGGCCAGGGTCGATTTGGCCATGCCCCGAGGGCCTTCGATAAGCACGCCGCCGATTTTCGGGTCAATGGCAGTAAGGCAGAGCGCGAGTTTGAGATCGTCAGCGCCGACCACGGCGGAGAGCGGGAAATGGGGGGTGTCGGTCATTTTCATTACTCGGTGATGGTCGGGCATTGATCAATATATCTCACAGGTGCGTCGGTTCCTGTGGGAGCGGGCTTGCCCGCGATGGGGCCATCAAATTCAGCATTGATATTGACTCGAAGGACGCCTTCGCGGGCAAGCCCGCTCCCACAGGGGCCTTAGTGTTCTAACTGTCTTCTTCTATATCCAGCAACAAACTCTCCAGCGCTTCGCGATACTCCCCCGGTTCCTTCCACATCCCCCGCTGCTGCGCCTCCAGCATCCGCTCGGTCATATCCCGTAGCGCATGAGGATTATGCTCACGAACAAAATCCCGGGTGCTCGGGTCGAGCAGATAGGCGTCGGCCAGCAACGCATACTGATGGTCATCGATCAGCTGCGTGGTGGCGTCGAAGGCGAACAGGTTGTCCACCGTCGCAGCCAGTTCAAACGCGCCTTTGTAGCCATGGCGCTTCACGCCGTCGATCCACTTCGGATTAGCCGCCCGCGAGCGAATCACCCGGTTCAGTTCCTCTTTGAGCGTTCGAATCTTCGGCAAGTCCGGCTGGCTGTGATCGCCGTGGTAGCTGGCGGCCGATTCACCGCTGAGGCTCTCGACGGCCGCCAGCATGCCACCCTGGAATTGGTAATAGTCGTTGGAATCGAGCAGGTCGTGCTCGCGGTTGTCCTGGTTCTGCAGCACTGCCTGCACCTGGCTCAAGCGCTGGGCGAATTGGTCTCGGGCGACAGTGCCCTCGTCGGAGCCACCGTAAGCGTAGCCGCCCCAATTCAGATAAACCTCGGCCAGGTCCTCGCGGCTTTGCCACAAGCGACCGTCGATGGCGCCCTGCACGCCCGCGCCATAAGCACCGGGTTTGGCACCAAAGATGCGCCAGCCGGCCTGACGTCGAGCAGCCTCTTCGTCCAGCCCCGATTGCAGCAACGCTTCGCGCTCGGCGCGCACCTTGGCCGCCAGCGGATTAAGGTCGTCCGGTTCGTCCAGCGCGGCCACTGCTTGCACGGCGGCGTCGAACAGGCGAATCAGGTTGGCGAAGGCGTCGCGGAAGAAGCCCGAGACCCGCAAGGTCACGTCCACGCGCGGACGGTCCAGCAGACTGAGCGGTAGAATCTCGAAGTCGTCGACTCGCTGGCTGCCCGTGGCCCACACCGGCCGTACCCCCATCAATGCCATCGCCTGCGCGATGTCATCGCCCCCGGTACGCATGGTCGCGGTGCCCCAGACCGACAGGCCAAGCTGACGCAAATGGTCGCCGTGGTCTTGCCGGTGGCGCTCGAGAATCAGGTTTGCCGACTGGAAACCTATACGCCACGCGGTGGTGGTCGGCAGGTTGCGCACATCCACCGAATAGAAATTGCGCCCGGTCGGCAGTACGTCCAGACGACCTCGACTTGGCGCGCCGCTGGGGCCTGCCGGAACGAAGCGGCCGCTCAAGGCGTCGAGTAAGCCGCGCATTTCTGCGGGGCCGCAGGCATCCAGTCGGGGCGCGACCACTTCGCGCAGAGTATCGAGGATTGCGTTTACTTCAGCCCAGCCGGGAGTCTGTGGGAACGCGCTTTTGTGGCGAGGGGATTTATCGAAACGTCGCACCGCCCCGTTGGACTGCGCAGCAGTCCCATTTTCTGGGGCCGCTTCGCGATCCAACGGGGATAAATCCCCTCGCCACAAAAGCTCGCTCCCGCAGAGTTCAGCGTCGCCTTCGGTATTCAGAGTCTGCGAGATCAGCTCTGCTGCAAACAGTTCCAGGCGTTCGCGGGTATCGCCTGCCGTGCGCCAGACTTCCTCGGTGAGGGCTTGCAGCTCAGGCGGACGTGGCCCGATCCACGGCTCGGCGAGCACACAATCCAATGGATCGAAACCCAAGCCAAACGCCTTGGCCAGCGCCCGCAGCAGACTCGATTGCGCACCTCGTCCATCGCCACGGGGTATGCGCAGCAATGCAAGCAAGGTGTCGATGCGCAACCGCCCGGTCGGCGACTCGCCGAAGATGTGCAGGCCGTCGCGGATCTGCGATTCCTTCAAGTCGCACAAATACGTGTCCAGCCGCGGCAACCAGATCGCCGCATCGGCATCGCTGTTGAGCTTTTCGTCCAGTTGCAGTTCACGGTCGATGTGGGTATCGCGCACCAGTTGCAGGATGTCGCGCTGCAGCTCCCGCGCCCGGCGTGGGTCCAGCAACTGCGCTTCGTAATACTCGTCGGCGAGCAATTCGAGGTTGCGCAGCGGCCCGTAGGTTTCGGCGCGGGTCAGCGGCGGCATCAAATGATCGATGATCACCGCTTGAGTGCGCCGCTTGGCCTGAGCCCCCTCGCCCGGGTCGTTGACAATGAACGGATAGATGTTCGGCAGCGGCCCGAGCAGTGCGTCCGGCCAGCAGTTTTCCGACAGCCCGACGCCCTTGCCCGGCAGCCATTCGAGGTTGCCATGCTTGCCGACGTGAATAACCCCATGAGCGCCATAGGTGTTGCGCAACCAGAAATAGAACGCCAGGTAACCGTGCGGCGGCACCAGGTCGGGGTCGTGATAGACCGCGCTGGGATCAACCTGATAGCCCCGCGCCGGTTGAATACCGACGAACGTCAGGCCGAAACGCAGGCCGGCGATCATCATTCGGCCGCTGCGGAACATCGGGTCGTTTTGCGGCGCCCCCCAACGTTCCAGGACAGCTTCTCGGTTGGCCTCGGGCAATGCGTTGAACATCAGCCAATAATCATCCAGCCCCAGGCTTTGCTGGCACGGACGCTGGTCGATCGTGTCAAGGTCGTTGCTGACGCCGCCAAGCAGTTGCTGGATCAGCGCAGTGCCGCTGTCCGGCAGTTCGGCAGGCAACGGATAACCTTCTGTGTGCAACGCGCGCAGGATGTTCAGTGCAGCGGCCGGTGTATCAAGACCGACGCCGTTGCCGATGCGTCCGTCCCGGGTCGGGTAGTTGGCCAGAATCAGCGCGATGCGTTTTTCGCCGTTCGGCACCCGCGCCAGATCGATCCAGCGCCGCGCCAGTTCGGCGACGAAATCCATGCGTTCGGGTTGCGCCCGGTAACACACCACGTCCGATTGACTGCGTTCGCTGCGCCAGGCCAGGTCCTTGAAGCTGATCGGCCGGCTGATGATTCGCCCGTCGAGTTCCGGCAGCGCAATGTGCATCGCCAGATCCCTAGGGCCGAGTCCCTGTTCACTGGCACGCCAACCCGGCTCGTTGTCTTGAGCACAGATCGCCTGAATGACCGGGATGTTGCGGCGAAACGGTCGCAAATGCGGTGCTTCAGGGCTGGACTGGGCGAAACCGGTGGTGTTGAGAATCACCCCGGCGTCGACCTCATCCAGCCAATCCTCGACCGCCGTCAGGCAGCCGGGCTCTTTCAAACTGGCCAGCGCAATCGGCAACGGGTTTAACCCCGCTGCCTGCAAGCGCTGGCAGAACACATCGATAAACGCGGTGTTCGCCGCCTGTAAATGCGAGCGGTAAAACAGCACGGCGGCGACCGGCTGATCGGCTTGCCAATCGGCTTGCCAGTCCTTCAGATCGGCGGGGCTTTTATGAGGGTGGTAGATGGCCGTGCGCGGCAGGGTTTGCGGCTCGGACCAGGCGTAATCGCGCCCCAGCCAGCGATTGGCCAGGCAGTGGAAAAAATCCAGCGCATTGCCCAGACCGCCCTGACGCAAAAACTGCCAGAGCCGGTCACGGTCGCCGGCAACCACTGTGCTCAGGTCGCTGAGTTCCGGGTCGGGGCGATCATCGCCGGGCACCAGGATCAGCTGCACCCCTTGCTCGGACAACTGCACCAGCCGCTCGACGCCATAACGCCAGTAGCCGATGCCGCCGTGCAGCGAGATCAGGATCACCTTGGCATGGCGCAGCACTTCGTCGACATACAGGTCGACCGAAGCGTGATTCTGCACCTGCATCGGGTTGGCCAGGCGTACGCTCGGGTAATCGTCGGGCAGCTGCTGCGCCGCTTCGGCGAGCAACGCCAGGCTGGAGTCACCGCTGCACAGGATCACCAGCTCGGCGGGGGTTTGTCCAAGGTCGGCAATGTTGTCATCCGAGACGAATCCGCCGGGCTGAGTCCTGAGCAGGTGCATGGGTTAAACGCTGAGCGCAGCGCGCAACTGCGCTTCAAGTTGAGCAGCGTCCAACGCCTGGCCGATCAACACCAGACGCGTGGTGCGCGCTTCGTCAGCGCCCCACTGACGGTCGAAGTGCTTGTCGAAACGCGTGCCCACGCCCTGAATCAGCAGACGCATCGGCTTGTTCGGAATCGCCGCGAAACCTTTGACTCGCAAAATGCCGTGCTTGACCACCAGTTGGGTCAACGCGTCCATCAGCAGGCTTTCGTCGGCTTGCGGCAGTTCAATGGAAATAGAGTCGAAAGCGTCGTGATCGTGGTCGTCTTCACCATCATGGTGGTGATCGTGGTGGCTGTGGCGGCTGTCGATGTGTTCTTCGGAACCGGCGCCTAGGCCGATCAGCACATCCAGCGGAACGCGGCCGCTGCTGGCTTCGATGACCTTGACTGCGGGCGGCAGTTCTTCGGCGACTTCGAGGCGCACACGGGCCAGGTCTTCAGGGCTGATCAGGTCTGCCTTGTTGAGGATCACCAGGTCGGCGCTGGCCAGTTGGTCGGCGAACAATTCGTGCAGCGGCGACTCGTGATCCAGGTTCGGGTCGAGTTTGCGCTGGGCATCGACCTGGTCCGGGAAAGCGGCAAAGGTGCCAGCCGCCACGGCCGGGCTGTCGACCACGGTAATCACCGCGTCAACGGTGCAGGCGCTGCGGATTTCCGGCCACTGGAAGGCTTGCACCAATGGCTTGGGCAGTGCCAGGCCGGAGGTTTCAATAAGGATGTGGTCGAGGTCACCACGACGGGCAACCAATTCGCGCATGACCGGGAAAAATTCTTCCTGGACGGTGCAGCACAGGCAACCGTTGGCCAGCTCATAGACGCGGCCGTTGGCTTCTTCTTCGGTGCAGCCGATGGCGCACTGCTTGAGAATTTCACCGTCGATGCCCAGCTCGCCAAACTCGTTGACGATGACGGCGATGCGCCGGCCCTGAGCGTTGTCGAGCATGTGCCGCAGCAAGGTGGTCTTGCCCGAGCCGAGGAAGCCGGTAACGATGGTGACGGGGAGTTTGGCCAGTGTTTTCATCGGATGCCCTTTGGCAAGGTGGCGGGCATGCGGGACGACAATCGCTGCGACAGGTGCGCGCGCGGAAGAGTTCGCCACCGGATCACCCCGCCCGGTTGTAGTGAGAATCTGTTTCGAGGCAGGTCTCCTGGCTGACGGCGTGCCTGGCGGTTTCGCCTGGCATTCGCTGCGCCTTCCCGCGAACCCGTTGGACACGGTTTGCAGTGGCGTGGCAGCGAACATCACCGTTCACAGTTGCGGGGGCAGCCGCGGCTTGAACCGCGTTCCCTTCTTAGCTTCGGTAAATACCGAAGAACCTCGAAAGCGCAAGGCTACGCATGGTCTTGGGGCCGGTCAATGTTCGTGAGGCAACACGGCCCCTGTGGCGAGGGGATTTATCCCCGTTCGGCGGCGAAGCCGTCGCCAAACCTGCCTGCGTTGAATACCTGAAAGAATGCTGGGGGCCGCTTCGCGACCCAACGGGGATAAATCCCCTCGCCACAGGTAAACCCCTCTCATTCGATACCGAGTTGAGAACCCTTGCCAATTGACGCCAAACCCCCGCCCATGCTCTCCTACACGCCTTGTTACGGGTGCCCTTCACAGGGTGAAACGGGAAACCGGTGAATCATGTGCTTTACTCAAGGCCATGTCAGTCCGGTGCTGCCCCCGCAACGGTAAGCGAGTGAAGAATCGAATCCACTGTGCCAGCAGTTCGGCATGGGAAGGTGATTCTTGCAGGTTGAGGCGAAGCCCCAGCCCCTCGTGAGCCCGGAGACCGGCCCGCAACACACAGTGATTTTCACCTTCACTGAATAACAAACCCGCGGTGGGCGGGCGCTGTTGCATCTCTGCGTGCCCGATTCGCAGGGATCTTCCATGCGCTCTATTCACCCGCTGACAGACCAGAGGGAAGCGCCATGTCGACCATCAGCACCACCGGCAGCAACACCGCCAGCAGCACAACGACCCTGACTCAACGCCTGACCGCCGCCTTGTGTGCGTCGATCCTGGGCGCATGCCTTGTGTACTTTGCCGGGTTCTCCCACATCGAAGCGGTGCACAACGCCGCCCACGATACCCGTCACAGCTCCGCATTCCCGTGCCATTGAGACCTGCCGACATGATCAAGCGTATTGCGCAAACCGCAGGTTTCACCGGGCTGCTGGCCGCCCTGCTGCTGACCCTGCTGCAGAGCTTCTGGGTAGCTCCGCTGATTATGCAGGCCGAGACCTACGAAAAATCAGAGCCTGCCGCGGTAGAAATCCATGAGCATACCGGCACCGCCATGGCCGCTCATGCCCACGATGCCGAAGCCTGGGAGCCGCAAGACGGCTGGCAGCGCGTGCTGTCCACCACCGGTGGCAACCTGGTTGTAGCGGTTGGTTTCGCCTTGATGCTCGCTGGCCTCTACACTCTGCGTGCGCCCAATAGCACCGCGCAAGGCTTGCTGTGGGGCCTGGCCGGTTACGCCACGTTCGTGCTCGCGCCAACCCTGGGCCTGCCGCCTGAATTGCCCGGCACTGCCGCTGCCGACCTGGCGCAACGCCAGATCTGGTGGATCGGCGCCGCCGCCTCTACCGCCGTCGGTATCGCATTGATCGTGTTCAGCCGTCACTGGCTGATGAAAGTCCTGGGCGTGGCGATCCTGGCCGTTCCCCACGTGATCGGCGCACCGCAACCGGAAGTGCACTCGATGCTCGCCCCGGAAGCGCTGGAAGCTCAATTCAAAATCGCTTCGCAGTTGACCAACGTCGCGTTCTGGCTGGCCCTGGGCCTGATCAGCGCCTGGTTGTTCCGCCGCAAAGGTGAAGGCCAATACCGCGCATGACCCATGCCAGCACAGCGCAGACACTCGTGGTCGGCCTGGGCTGCCAACGCGGCTGCCCTGTCAGCACGTTGCGGGCGCTGCTCGATCAGGCTCTGCAGGCTCATCAGATTGAATTTCACCAGATCAAGGCACTTGCCAGCATCGACCTGAAACGTGATGAACCGGGCCTGATCGCACTCGCCAAACAGCTGGAGCTACCGATCGTGTACTTCAGCAGTGAGCAGTTGGCGGGTTATCACGGGCAGCTCAGCCATCATTCAGACATCGCCTTTGAGCGCACGGGTTGCTATGGCATCGCCGAAAGCGCCGCCCTGGCCCTCGCCGAACAGCTGGCTGACGCACCGGCAAAGCTGCTGATTTCGCGACAAAAATACGCTCAGGCGACCCTCGCATTGGCGTGTGCCGCTTAAAATCTTCGATAATCCCCACCCCGATCATGAGCAATCTTCATCTGAAGGTGTGCCTCGCCCCTTTTTTCACAGGATACGACGATGACCGTCTTCTTCATTGGCGCAGGCCCCGGCGACCCGGAACTGATCACCGTCAAAGGCCAGCGGCTGATTCGCAGCTGCCCGGTAATCATCTATGCAGGATCTCTGGTGCCCGCTGCAGTCTTGGAGGGGCATCACGCCGAAACGGTGGTGAACAGCGCCGAACTGCATCTGGAACAGATCATTGAATTGATCAAAACCGCCCACAGCGAAGGCAAGGATGTGGCGCGGGTGCATTCCGGTGATCCGAGCCTGTACGGCGCGATTGGCGAACAGATCCGCTACTTGCGTGAGCTCGACATCCCGTTTGAAATCATTCCCGGCGTGACCGCAACGGCGGCTTGCGCAGCGCTGTTGGGAGCCGAACTGACGCTGCCGGATATCTCCCAAAGCGTGATTCTGACCCGTTATGCCGACAAGACCGTGATGCCCGCTGGCGAAGAACTCGCCAGCCTGGCGCAGCACAAGGCGACCATGGCGATCCATTTGGGGGTCAATCACCTTGAAAAAATCCTCGCCGAATTGCTTCCCCATTACGGCGCCGACTGCCCGATCGCGGTGATCCATCGCGCGACATGGCCGGATCAGGATTGGGTGGTGGGGACGATTGAGGACATTGCCGGGAAGGTTGAGACGAAGGGGTTCAGGCGTACGGCATTGATTCTGGTGGGTCGGGTGCTGGGGAGTGATCAGTTCAGCGAGTCATCGCTATACCGTGCGGGGCATGCGCATCTCTACAGGCCCTGAACCGGGCACAACTCAGTGGCTAACCCTGAGCCAGGCACAAAGTAGTGGCTAACCCTGAACCAGGCACAAGCTAGTGGCTAACCCTGATCCAGGCACAAACTAGTGGCAGACCCTGAGCCAGGCACAAACTAGTGGCTAACCCTGAGCCAGGCACAAACTAGTGGCAGACCCTGAACCAGGCACAAACTAGTAGCAGACCCTGAGCCAGGCACAAACTAGTGGCAGACCCTGAACCAGGCACAAACTAGTAGCAGACCCCGAGCCAGGCACAAACTAGTGGCAGACCCTGAACCAGGCACAAACTAGTAGCAGACCCTGAGCCAGGCACAAACTAGTGGCAGACCCTGAGCCAGGCACAAACTAGTGGCAGACCCTGAGCCAGGCACAAACTAGTGGCAGACCCTGAAACATTGTGGCGAGGGGATTTATCCCCGTTGGGCTGCGAAGCGGCCCCTATCGTTTCTTCAGAAGTACATCTCCGGCAGGTTTAGCGACGGCATCGCCGCCGAACGGGGATAAATCCCCTCACCACACCCATAAAAAAACGGCACTCACGGGTGCCGTTTTTTCATTTCGCAGCGAACGCCTTAGTAGTAGGCGTTTTCTTTCTGCGTGTGGTCGGTAACGTCCCGCACACCCTTGAGCTCGGGAACGCGCTCGAGCAAGGTGCGCTCGATGCCTTCACGCAGGGTGACATCCGCCTGGCCACAGCCCTGGCAGCCGCCGCCGAACTTGAGAACGGCGATACCGTCGTCAACCACGTCTATCAGGCTGACCTGACCGCCGTGGCTGGCAAGCCCCGGGTTGATCTCGGTCTGCAGGTAATAGTTGATCCGCTCGTTGATCGGGCTGTCGGCGTTAACCATTAGTACTTTGGCGTTTGGCGCCTTGATGGTCAGCTGGCCGCCCATACGGTCGGTGGCGTAGTCGACAACCGCATCATCCAGGAAGGCTTCGCTGAACGAATCGATGTAGGCCGTGAAGCTTTTCAGCCCCAGAGCGGTGTCTTCAGGCTTTTCTTCGCCCGGCTTGCAGTAAGCAATGCAGGTTTCGGCGTACTGGGTGCCAGGCTGGGTGATAAAGACGCGGATGCCGATACCCGGGGTGTTCTGCTTGGACAGCAGATCGGCCAGGTAATCGTGTGCGGCGTCGGTGATGGTAATAGCGGTCATGGAAACTCCTCGCAGGCTTGGGCGCAGTTTACGCCAATCAACGCGCCGCACAAAGTCCTAGTATTTTTGTCGGGAAAGCGTCGGGGCCGTCTCTGTGGCTGTCGAGTCATCAACTCGGGCTTTAAGCCACCGATAGCTGCGTTTTTCCACCCATTCGTAACTGGCCCATGAACCCACGCCGATGGCCAGCACGCACACGGCAAACATCACATAAGGATTCACGCCATAACGTTGCGCGACGAAACCACCGGCGGACAGCACCAGCACGTGCATCAGGTACACCGAGTAGGAACAATCGCCCAACAGTTTCAGCACCCGATTGTGTTCGAAGTACCGTTCCAGCGACATGCTCGCCATCACCAGCACCGCGCTGGGCAGGCCCCAGGTCAACAATCGGGGTTGCGGTGCCAGGTGATAGATCGCCAGCAATGCGCCCCCAATACTTAACAGCGGCAACCACAAGCCGGGTTTGATCCAGCCACGACGGTAGATCATGCCGATGGCGATCCCCAGCAAAAACTCATAGACGATGTCTGAACGATAGAACTCACTGATCCAGCCATACCCCGTCCACGCCTGGCACACCGCAAACAGCAGCGCCGCAACGATCACCAACCTGACTTGCAAGCGAAACAACAACGCCCAGGCAAACACCACGTAAAAGAGCATTTCGAAGTTCAGCGTCCAGCCGACATTCAGCGTCGGATAAATCCCGTAGCCGCCGGGGTTTTCGATAGGAATGAACAACAGCGACAGCAGGAAGTGCGACCAGTCGACCGTCTGATCCGGCAACACAGGCTGCGCGAACACCACCACCAGTGCCATGAGCACCGTGTATAGCCAGTACGCCGGAACAATGCGAAACAGCCGATACAGCAGGAATCGACCTGGCGGTAGCGATTTGCCCTCGGTGGACAGAAAAATCACCAGACCACTGATAACGAAAAACACATCCACGCCCACGGCGCCCTTGTCGATGAAAAACTGCCCCACCGGGCCGCGGGCCTGGAAGTCGAAGAAAATCTGCATGAAATGGTGGCCGACCACCGCCCAGGCCGCGAGTGCACGCAATGCCTGCACTGAAATCAACATTGATGGCCCTCCGATCTAAAAATCCACTACCTCCCTGTTGCAGGAGCAAAGCTTGCTCCTGCAGGGATCAGCGGTGCTTGATAGATCGGACACCCGCCACCGCTCAAAGGTCGATCAAAGATTCTCGTATCGATTCATATCCAGCACGCCCTCCTCCAACGGGTCGGTTTCATGTACGTAGCGGCTCATATCGTGGAAGTAGAACCAGAACTGCGGATGGCTGCGACGAATCCCCCAACGCTCGACGATTTTCTCGAAGCGATTGGCGTCCTTGGCGTTTTCCATGGCGGCAACGAACGCCGGCACCTGATCGGCGGGAATGTTGAACATGAAATTCGGATAGCTGCTGAGCACGCCCGGGTAGATAGTCAGCGTATCGAGCCCCGGCTGATAGCGCAGCGATTCCCCCAGCAGAAACGCCACATTGCTGTGCGCCCGGTTGCGCAGCAGGCTGTAAACCGCACGTTTGCCACTCGCGGTTTCGATACGCAGCATCGTCGCCTCCGGCAATTGATCGATCACCCTCAACCCCGCCGCCGGACGGGACGTCAGGTTACTCAAGGCCTGTTCGGCATTCTGTAAATCAGGATCGATGTTCGGGCGCGAGCAATACGCACCGTCGCAGCGATTGATCGGATCGGGGCTGGCATTGAGGTCGCCGTACCGGGCCAGCAACTGCATGGAAAAATCGCGCTTGGGGTCTTTTGCGTCAAGCTTCAGCGCGGTGTCTTTGTCATTGTCGATGGACTCGTAATCCAGCCACATCTTGATTTTGCCGCCGTTCTGATACCAGTCATCCAGGTAACCCTCCCGGGAATCGGCCGGCATCAAGCGCAGGAAGTTCTGCTCCGCACCGTTACGAATCAAGTCGAAATACAGCCGCGTCTGCGCCTGATGGCTGACATTGCCGAATACGTCAAAGTTAACCGCCAGCTGATAATAGGTGCGCTCCAGCAACGGGAAGTCGAACAGCCACATCGTCTGAGGCACTTCGCCGATCAGGCCCTTGTTCACCGAAGCGCTGTCGAAATGCCGGAAGATACTCAGCAATGCATTGTCGTTTCCGGCCCACAAGGTCGACCAACTCGGCGCCGGCGCATCGGCGTAGCTGTCACGGCGCAACGCCTCGTACTCGTTACGCTTGTTGCGGTAGTCATGCCACAGGGTCAACACGCTGCCGACGTCATCGTTCTGCCCCGGCATTGCCAGTAAAGGCGTGGCCTGGCCGCGATAATTCGGGTCAGTGATGTAGAGGTCGTGTTCGGGGGCCTGGAACAATGCCCAAAAGTTATCGCGAATCACGTCGGTGGCGATCTGGCCACGACAAACCGGCCCACGAATGAACGTGCGCACAAAGTATTCAGCGTTATCGAGCATGAACTGATAGCGCGCCTGCGCCGGAATCGCTTCGAAAGTGGAGAACGGATTGGCTCGACGTTTCGGCCCGTAACCCGGCAATGCGGTGACCTGCCAGTCACCGCTGTAGAAAAGGCTTTTGACCCGCGCCATCTTCGCCGCACTCAACGGGTAGGTGATGTGGGTTTTTTGCACAATGACGCCCTGCACAGGCCACAGGCGGTAATACACCTGAGTCCCTGGATCGTCATTGGGACGGCGTGTCTGGATCAGGTCAATGGGCTGTCCGGTAGGCGTACGCGAGCGCACCCACTGGAAGAAATGCCCCGGTTCACCGTCCTTGAAGTAAACGTGCGCCAGAAACCAGTGCTCGAACAACCACCGCCCCACCAGGCTTTCCCGCGCACCGGGCGCATTGAGCAGGTTCTCCCATTGCACCACCTGTAACGCTTCCTGCGCCGACGGCACCAGGCCTTGCTCATCGATTGGCGCGCCGGAGGCCAGCCAGCGTTGCAGGGTCTGGTATTGCTGGTCAGTCAGGCCCGTGACAGCCAGCGGCATCCCCTCTTTCGGATGAACGCTGGCGTAACCAGCGAATTCGGACGGCATGGCACACATGTTTTGTCGGTTCATGCCGAGCACGATGTCTTGCGGCAACCTGGCATTGGGCTGCAATGGGGTGTTGTGGCCCAGCTCCAGCATCCTCGCCATCAACGACGCCTGGCTGGCCTTGCCGTCGAGTACCGGATAGAAACCCTTCTGCTGCCAGGCGTGTTGACCAAAGGCGTCATAAAACAGTCGGGTCGGCGCGGCTGCGCTTCTGCGTTCGCCATCGTATACCGGGGCCTTTGACGCGCCCCGTGCTGCGCCCTCGCCGCTGCCCAGGTTGAGCTGACAAGCGGCGTCATTGCAGGCGTGGCAGGCCACACACTTTTCAGTGAAGATCGGTTGTATGTCCCGACTGTAGGAAATGGCCGGGGATGATGCAGGAGCAATGACTGGACCTTGCGCCCCGGCGCCCCAGCTTAAACACAGCACAATCATGCTGATGGCGACGCGATACGACATGTCCCTGGTCCCGATCATGAAAAACGTCGCGATTCTACCGGGCTGCGCCCACCACCAACATGAGCGATATTCATGCAAATCCACGGCATGCTCTAAAAGCGCACAGGTTTGCTATGATCCCGGCCCTTCGTAATGGTCTTTCCGAGTAGTCCACATGTCCGATCGTAGTGTTCGCCTTCAAGCTCTCAAGCACGCCCTCAAAGAGCGCATCCTGATTCTCGACGGCGGCATGGGCACGATGATCCAGAGCTACAAGCTCGAGGAGCAGGATTACCGTGGCAAACGATTCGCCGACTGGCCGAGCGACGTCAAAGGCAACAACGACCTGCTGGTGCTGACCCGTCCGGACGTGATCGGCTCTATTGAAAAGGCTTACCTGGATGCCGGCGCCGACATTCTTGAAACCAACACTTTCAACGCCACCCAGGTTTCCCTGGCCGACTACGGCATGCAAGGCCTGGCGTACGAGTTAAACGTAGAAGGTGCGCGCCTGGCCCGCAAGGTCGCCGACGCCAAGACCCTGGAAACCCCGGACAAGCCGCGCTTTGTAGCTGGTGTGATCGGGCCTACCAGCCGCACCTGCTCGCTGTCGCCTGACGTGAACAACCCCGGCTATCGCAACGTGACCTTCGATGAGCTGGTGGAAAACTACACCGAGGCCGCCAAAGGCCTGATCGAAGGCGGCTCCGACCTGATTCTGATCGAAACCATTTTCGACACCCTCAACGCCAAAGCGGCGATCTTCGCCGTACAGGGAGTGTTCGAAGAACTGGGCTTCGAACTGCCAATCATGATTTCCGGCACCATCACCGACGCCTCTGGCCGCACCCTGTCCGGCCAGACCACCGAAGCGTTCTGGAACTCCGTGGCCCACGCCAAGCCGATCTCGGTCGGCCTGAACTGCGCCCTGGGTGCCAGCGAGCTGCGTCCGTACCTGGAAGAACTGTCGAACAAGGCCGGCACTCACGTATCGGCGCACCCGAACGCCGGTCTGCCGAACGAATTCGGTGAGTACGACGAATTACCGTCGCAAACCGCCAAAGTCATCGAGGAGTTCGCGCAAAGCGGCTTCCTGAACATCGTCGGCGGTTGCTGCGGCACCACGCCGGGCCACATTGAAGCCATCGCCAAGGCGGTTGCCGGTTACGCGCCGCGCGAGATTCCGGACATTCCCAAGGCCTGCCGCCTCTCGGGCCTGGAACCTTTCACCATCGATCGCAGTTCGCTGTTCGTGAACGTCGGCGAGCGGACCAACATCACCGGTTCCGCCAAATTTGCCCGCCTGATCCGCGAAGACAACTACACCGAAGCCCTGGAAGTTGCCCTGCAACAGGTTGAAGCCGGTGCGCAGATCATCGACATCAACATGGACGAAGGGATGCTCGATTCGAAGAAGGCCATGGTGACCTTCCTCAATCTGATTGCCGGTGAACCGGACATCTCCCGCGTGCCGATCATGATCGACTCCTCGAAATGGGAAGTGATCGAAGCCGGCCTGAAGTGCATTCAGGGCAAGGGCATCGTCAACTCGATCAGCATGAAAGAAGGCGTCGAGCAGTTCATTCACCACGCCAAACTGTGCAAGCGCTACGGCGCCGCCGTGGTGGTGATGGCGTTCGACGAAGCCGGCCAGGCCGACACTGAAGCGCGCAAAAAAGAAATCTGCAAACGCTCCTACGACATTCTGGTCAACGAAGTGGGTTTCCCGCCGGAAGACATCATCTTCGACCCGAACATTTTCGCCGTCGCCACCGGCATCGAAGAACACAACAACTATGCCGTGGACTTCATCAATGCCTGCGCCTACATCCGCGACGAGCTGCCGTATGCGCTGACGTCCGGCGGCGTGTCCAACGTGTCGTTCTCGTTCCGGGGCAACAATCCGGTGCGCGAAGCGATTCACTCGGTGTTCCTGCTGTACGCAATCCGCAACGGCCTGACCATGGGCATCGTCAACGCCGGCCAGCTGGAGATCTACGACCAGATCCCGGCCGAGCTGCGTGACGCCGTGGAAGACGTGGTACTGAACCGCACCCCGGAAGGCACCGACGCCCTCCTCGCCATCGCCGACAAGTACAAGGGCGACGGCAGCGTCAAGGAAGCCGAGACCGAAGAATGGCGTGGCTGGCCGGTCAACAAGCGTCTGGAGCATGCCCTGGTCAAAGGCATCACCACGCACATCGTTGAAGACACCGAAGAGTCGCGCCAGTCGTTTGCCCGCCCGATCGAAGTGATCGAAGGCCCGTTGATGTCCGGCATGAACATCGTTGGCGACCTGTTCGGCGCCGGCAAAATGTTCCTCCCGCAAGTGGTGAAATCCGCCCGGGTGATGAAGCAGGCCGTAGCCCACTTGATCCCGTTCATCGAACTGGAAAAAGGCGACAAACCCGAAGCCAAGGGCAAGATCCTGATGGCCACGGTCAAGGGTGACGTGCACGACATCGGCAAGAACATCGTCGGCGTGGTGTTGGGTTGCAACGGCTACGACATCGTCGACCTCGGCGTGATGGTGCCAGCGGAGAAAATCCTGCAAGTGGCCAAGGAGCAGAAGTGCGACATCATCGGCCTGTCCGGCCTGATCACGCCTTCGCTGGATGAAATGGTCCACGTGGCCCGCGAGATGCAGCGCCAGGATTTCCACCTGCCGCTGATGATCGGAGGCGCGACCACTTCCAAGGCGCACACGGCGGTGAAGATCGAACCCAAGTACAGCAACGATGCGGTGATCTACGTGACCGACGCTTCCCGCGCGGTGGGCGTGGCGACGCAGTTGCTGTCCAAGGAATTGAAACCGGCATTTGTCGAGAAAACCCGCCTGGAATACGTCGAGGTTCGCGAGCGTACGGCCAACCGCAGCGCGCGCACCGAACGCTTGAGCTACCCGGCCGCCATCGCCAAGAAACCGCAGTTCGACTGGAGCACCTACACCCCGGTCAAGCCAACGTTCACCGGCGCCAAGGTGCTGGACAACATCGACCTGAAAGTCCTCGCCGAATACATCGACTGGACGCCGTTTTTCATCTCCTGGGACCTGGCCGGCAAGTTCCCGCGCATCCTCACCGATGAAGTGGTCGGTGAAGCCGCTACGTCGCTGTACGCCGATGCCCGGGAAATGCTTGCCAAACTGATCGACGAGAAGCTCATCAGTGCCCGCGCGGTGTTCGGTTTCTGGCCGGCCAATCAGGTGCGTGACGACGACATTGAAGTCTATGGTGATGACGGCAAGCCCATCGCCAAGCTGCATCACCTGCGTCAGCAGATCATCAAGACCGACGGCAAGCCGAACTTTTCCCTGGCCGATTTTGTGGCGCCGAAGGACAGCGAAATCACCGACTACGTCGGCGGTTTCATCACCACCGCCGGCATCGGCGCCGAGGAAGTCGCGAAGGCGTATCAGGACGCCGGCGACGATTACAACTCGATCATGGTCAAGGCCCTGGCCGACCGCTTGGCCGAGGCCTGCGCCGAGTGGCTGCACCAGCAGGTGCGTAAGGACTATTGGGGTTACGCCAAGGACGAAACGCTCGACAACGAGGCATTGATCAAAGAGCAATACACCGGCATTCGCCCTGCTCCGGGCTACCCGGCCTGCCCCGATCACACCGAGAAAGGCACGCTGTTTACCCTGCTCGATCCCGAAGCTAGCGAAATGCAGGCCGGGCGCAGCGGTGTGTTCCTCACCGAGCATTACGCGATGTTCCCGGCGGCAGCGGTCAGTGGCTGGTACTTCGCTCACCCGCAGGCGCAGTACTTCGCCGTGGGCAAGATCGACAAGGATCAGGTGCAGAGCTACACGTCGCGCAAGGGTCAGGAGTTGAGTGTGACCGAGCGGTGGCTGGCGCCGAACCTGGGTTACGACAACTGAGGCTGTATCGATTACGGGAAGGGGTCTGCCCCTACCCGTGGCCCGCGAAGTTTCTGGCGTATCTGAGGACGCCTTCGCGGGCGAATCTTGCTACAGGTTCTACTGACTCAGGGTGGCACAATCGAGATCAGTTACGTCGTGACGGTCCTGGCTGGGGTGAAAGGGTTCCCGGCACTTCCGTCTCACCGGCCAGAGCCTGAAGCGCCTGTATTGCCCTTCGGGACAATTCGATCAGTTTCTGCGTGCGTCTGGTCTGGGTTTGCTTGCCCAGTTCAACCACGTCCTTCTCGTACTCCTGATCGGCGATCGCCCCATTCGCTCTACGGTCCTCCAATTCACTCAGTTGTTGCAGGCGCTCTTCGCCGAGTGCTTCCTCGATGGCAGAGATCTCGTCGGGATAGCGCTCCTGCAGGTACTCCGTCCAGTAATCCCTGGCGACCATACTGTGCAGTAACGCATCGGAACGCTCGGCGGCAAGGATCGATGCCCGGGTATCCGCCAACAGTTGGCCTCTGATGGGTCTGTCGAACGCCATGTGCGCGGGCTGCCCCGGCAGCTCCAACCCGTCTTCCCAGCCCCCCGCCAAACCAATGCGATAACGCAGGCGCACCTCGGCTCTATCGCGGCGTTGTGCGGCTGCCTCCGCTATCGTTTCGACTCTCTCCAGCCTGAACAGCTGCCGTGACAGCTGCAACAGGGCCCGGCCTCGCTGCAGGGGGCGTCCTGGGGGAATGTCACGCAAGGCGCGGTACACATACACACGAACTTCCAGCTCGCTGAACGTTAGAATTCGCCCGTCGATACAGGTGCCGTGGGTCTCGGCGTTATGGAACAGCAATTCCCGCAGTTCGGTGTTTTCGGCGGCGGCATCCATGACATCCCACAGCCGTCGTGTCAGGTCAGCGCGTACGAATCTGAATTCATCGGTATCTCGTAACAGCGTAATCAACTGGAAGAAGCGTTCATGATTGTCTTCCTGGGCCAGGCGCCTCCAGATATCACGCCTTAGCGCTGCCAGTTCAGTGCTTGTATTGGCAAGCCAGGGCTCTAATGCCGGTGCTGCCGTATCGAGCCCAGGACGATAAAGGGGTTCGACGGGCCGAACGGTGGCATCCGCGTCAGGACGATCGTCACCGTCAGAATCATCGTCATAATCATCGCTATCATCCGATATATCCTCGGAACCGCTCCCATCATCGCTTAGCGGGTCTTCAATTCTCCTGTTCAACTCCTCTCGTGATATCCCCATCACGCTCCCGCCCCCGTTTGCATCGCTGTAGCCCCTGATGCGCTCAAGGGTTGGAAGTGAAAGATCAAGGTTGTCACCCATGTCCGTGCCGGCTACCAATTCGTCATGATTGCCGCTCAACAGTGCTTCTGGGACGTCAGTGATCGAGTTGCCTGTCAGGTCCAATGCGCGCAGATGCCGAGCTTCCAGCGCCCCCTGCGGCCATTGTGTGAGTGAGTTGTAGCCAAGCTCCAGTGTTTCCAGATGAGAGAAGGGGCGGCAATCGAAAGTGGCCAGGATGTTTTGCCTCAGATCAATCCACCGCAGGCGCTCGTTGCCCTGACGTTGATACAAGGGTCCAAGACTGGAGAACTGATTGCCCGACAGCTCCAATCGTTCAAGCTGGTCCATGTGTTGGATGGCATCGGGTAATGCCGATAACTCATTGCCGTTGATCGACAGGCTCTTCAGTTGAGGGAATGCGTTTAGAAAGCCATTGGACCCCTGCGCGGACATTCTCACGCCCGACAAATCCAGGCGGGTCACTTGGGGCAGTTGCGCCACAAGTTCAGGCAAATCACCTGTGACCAGGCCATTAAAGCTCAACTCTTTTCCTGCTCCACCGGAGCCATCCAGCAGTCGCTCCCGCCACACATCGCGAAGGCGCAATGCGGCGAGCGAGCGGGCTTGCGAAGATACGATCGCTCGGCGCATCGGCACTTCCCGGGAATACAACCAGCCATTGAGTTGACGGGTCAGTGATTCACAGGTCTGGTGCCAGGTGTTGATCTGCGCATCAATGTGGACATCGTTCATTCCATCGTTGCGCAGTTGCTGGATCCTTTTAAGGGCTTGCTCCCCGGTCATGACCGGGTTCAAACGCTGCAAGCGTTCGGCAAACCCGCCAGCACCAGGGGTGACAGGCGTTCGTTCGGGCAGTGACAACAGGTGGCTGGCAATAGACCAGCCCGTCTCCGTCGGCGGGAATTGCGCAGGTACTGCTTCCTGGGCAAATCGCTCCAGCGTTCCCTCGGGCAGGCCCTTGGCGGTTTCAATACGCCGCCGCGCCGCTTCCAGGGCGGCCGCGCCTGTAGTGCTGAATTCGTTACCGGTCAACTGGGTTTTCATCAGCGCGTCTTCGTCGGACAACGCCTCCTGCGAGAGCGACGACAGCTCGTTGTCACGCAAGTCGAGCCACGATAACTTCGGCAATTTTTCGGCGCCGGTTGGCCACGCCTGTAACGTCGTCCCCCTCAGATTGAGTGCCTTTAGCCGAGTCAGCGCGCTGACATCCAGGTTGCCCAACGGATTATTGCCAAGGTTCAAGTACTCAAGGTTCAACAATCCATTGAATTGATTCTGGACGGCTGTCGTAACGGCAATATGGTTGTTGTGCAGATCGAGCCGGGTTAACTCAGGCAAGGCCCCGGGTGCAATCGGCAGTTCCGTGAAACCATTGCTGGTAATTTCAAGGGTACGCGTGCCGCTGAACGCACTGATAAAGCCGCGGACCTGCTCGACAGGCGCGTCCAGCCATCCCAGACGCAGGGTTTGAACATGGGAAAAACTGCCCGCTGGCAACCGTGGAAGCTGAACGATTTTCCCGTCGCGGAGCATTTCAGACATCTGCAACCCCATGTCCGGTAATTCAAACACTGATACATCCGCGGGCAAGCCATAGCGTTGGCGCACTGCACCGCGCCAGCTTTTCTCAAGCGCATGAAACACGCCGGCGTTATGACCCGATACCGACTCGATAGTCCGCTGCGCCTTACGCAATCCCAGGCCCGAGACCGGTTCTTGATAGAAGGTTCGGAAAACGCCCGCATGTTCCGCGCTCAGGGCTTCAATAGCCGCCAGGCGGGTTCGAGGTGTATTCCAGAGGCCCATGATTTCTGGCTGTAATGGACGATCCGTGAAATTTGGAAGGCCCGTCAGGAAGGTCAGCTCGCCGCGTGCGTACTCACTCACCATCTGATGCACATCACTCAAATGCCCCAGCGGTCCCGAATAGTTTTGTACGTATTCAAAGGCCGGTTTAAAGGCCTCATGGGAAAACCTCGACCAATCCAGCGACAACCCGAACCAAAGCTTTTCGTGCCCGCTATAAAGCCAATCGGGAACGTGATTGATCGAGGTCTTTGCGAGGTCCAGCCGTTCAAGCTGCTTCAGGTTCTGCACGTACTCCGGCCACTCCATCGCGGCGAAAGAGGCGTCGATTCGCAATGACTTCAATTTGCTCAACGCTGTCAAATCGAGCCCGCTAAGCGCATTCGAATTGAAACCGGTGTAGTCGAGGTACAACGTTCTCAGATTCGTCAACGCGGTCAGGCGCGTGGGGAAATCAGCTGCAAAGGTGTGCGCGCCTGAAGACAACGTCAAATTCGTCAGCTGCTGCATCTCGGTGACGGTTCTCGGCAGTGACGTGAGCGGTTGGCTTCTGGATGCGAGCCTGGCAAAAGAGCGGCCCTCGCCGCCTATCGAGAGTTTTCGGACATTAGGGAAGCGCGTCAGAAAGGCATCGGCATTGGCGTCTGTGAGGCCGCGCCCCGCTACGGTCAAATCATGTACATGGGAAAAATCCGCATCGATCCCTGGTAACGGCTCATCACAAAAAAGCGTTAAGCGGCCCGCTTCGGGCACCTCGGCTGATAGTGGTGCGTTTCGCCAACTGGTCTTGAGCGCCTGGGCGATTTGAGTTCTGTGGTGAAAACTGGAACTCCCGGGAGTTCCTGTCCATTGATCAAGTGTCCAGCTCAGTGCCTGCCAATCACGCGTACGTGTTTCCAGAACACTGTAGATTTGCTTGTTGGTCTTACCCACCTGCTGTCGGATAAAGGCATCGGCCTGTGCTTGCGCGGGATACAGCACCTCTACCCTTGAAGTCAGGGATGGGTCCAGCCCTCTGCCGCGCCCACTGGCGTAATAGCCCAACAGTTGGTCGTTGACCCGCACCGGGGGCTTGAACCGTCCGGCTTGTGGCTCGAGCATGCGTCCTGCCTGACTGCGATGAGCGTCCGCATACGCGATGATTGTCCTTTGCAACTCGCTCGCCTGACTGACGTGGGGCAAGTCAAGGGCGGAACGAGCGTCATCGGGCAAGGCGTGCATGATGGAGGCGTAAAAGTTGTCGCCTTCCCTGGGAACGCTGTTGAGCGTTTCTCCTCGCTCATTGAAGGCCTGGTAGCGAGGGCCATTTTTGACCAGGTACTTTTTGACGGGTGCGTTCTCGTCGCCGATGCTATCAAGCAACGTCCCCGTATCACTTCCCTCGCGAACCTCCAACCGCAATGTATCCGGCCAACCCGGCAGGTTTTCCAGGGCATTCAATGCCAGCCGTCGACTGTCCGCCGAGGCAATGTTCTCACTGCGCAAACCTGCGTATGCACGAGTCTGCCGTCCTTGGCGCGCATACCATCGAGCTTCTTCGAGCAGTTTCAAAGGGGGCCGTTTCGTCACTTCAAAACGAGTGAGGTCATCGGCACTGCCATGGGCCAGAACTTCCTGCGCGGCGGCCTCACTGAGACCAGGGCACTCGCGCTGCAACTGTTTGATCCGGGCATCGACCGGTTCGTTGCCCTTGTAAAGCGCGTCAAAAATCGCTGACTGACGGGATTGAGCGTAATCGGCAAATTGCTTGCCCAGCTCTTCGGCTCTTGATGCGCGCACACGTGCACCCTCTGCACCCAGCAGGCGGGTGATTTCAGATTCATTCAGCGCTGCCAGAATGCGAGTGGGCAATTCACCTTTCAAGACATCCGCCTGGCTCACCTTGATCACCGGTTTGCCCCCATCACCACGCCACGCACGCTCGGTGCCGAATTTGATCGACTTACCCGACAGGCCGGGCCCTTCAAAGACTTCCAGCACCCGAGCCTCCGGCCATCTCGGCATCCGGGTCACCAACGGCAATGCCTGTAAGTAACGGTTGTCGATCGACCTCGTCCCGCGCAGTTGCTCAAGCACCTGCAGCGCCCCCGAATCAGCGTTAAACAGGCGCATGGCATCGGTCAGCTCGGGCGGAGGCGCGGCATGATCCATGTGCATTTTTCTCAGGGCGTTGTCGGTGACGCCACTGACATCGGCGACCTGCAGCAGTGCTTCATCAGAGAACGCCTCGGTTTCATGCCCCATGCGTCGCAACAAATCCAGACGATCCCACTGCATCGGGCGCTCAAGCGTGTGGCGCCAGGCACCGCGACCGTTGCCTTCGAGAATGGGTTGATAGGCATTGGTGTCGGTCGGATGCCGGATGCGCCATTTCTGGATCGACCTGTCAAAGAACGTTTCGTAAACCTTGCCGCCTGGACGAATGTAGGTTTTACCGCCCACGACGTGGTGGCCCAAGGCGTTCGGCCCGGTACTCGCGTCCAGAGAAACGCGGCTTTCATAAGCGCTCAAGTCCGGCTTCCACAGACGTATTTGCCCATTGGGCAGCGTGACAGGATGCAGGTTTTCAATCACAGGCTCTGGCTTGACCGCTGTCAGCTTGCCGACCCCCACCCCGACACCCGCCATCACCCCGATCAACGCCAGGTTCTCTGCCACATCGACCAGATGCGCCTTGGCCGCTCTTTTATCGCCTTCGCTCCATTCAATCGCCCCTTCCAGGGACTCGTACAACAACTGCCCGGCCATCACCACCATCATCACTTCGCCCAGCACCGGAACGAACATCGACACCATGTTCACTCCCAGCAAGCCGACCTGAAGGAGATGGGCCAGTTTTGCCTCCCGTGCCTTAACGTCAACTTCATCAGAAGAAACCGCATGGCTGCGGGCATCGGCGATGACCTTGTCGCGGTGCTGTTCGTAAAGATACGTCCAGAGATCCACGTTCTCAGCCCAGATACCTCGTCCTTTACGGGTGACGGTCGAGGGTGCGATGTACGGATCAGGCACCGGCTCCATTTTGCCGGGACGCTCTGGCGGCAACTCCCTGATGTAAGTCAGGGATGAAGCGGGACTGATGAATTCGACGATTGTTATCCAGGGCGATCTGAAGAAGTCGCTCGGGGAGTCGGCTGACTTTTGAGTAAACTGGCTGAAGTAATAGGGCCGCTGATCGTAGGGTACGAATTGACTGTAGAAGCGCTGGTAGCTGGTCGGGCCCGTAGCACCCGGCTCCATGCCGTCCCGGTCCAGGAACAGACGCTTGAACTCCTGCTTCATTCGCGATCCGCTGTACCGCTTTAGCGGGTGCGCCGGATCGTTGGGGATATAGAGAATTACCTCGTCGTTATAACGATACTTTTCACAGATCACGAATCCCACGCAACCGGTCATTCGGTGCTTCATCAAACCCATGTCGTGAAACCAGACTTGCTTGTCGCCCATCCAGGGATGGTTCTCTCCACTGATGACCGACAGGATCATCGCGTAATCCCCGGGTTCAATGTCCTTGGTTAACAACGCCTGTTCTGCAGCGGCTCGCATGGCTGCTTTTTGGCTGGCGATGAAATCCTGTCGAAGTGTCGCTTCGACTCTTGTGTCCGCAGGATGAAAAAATGACTTCAGATAGGCCTGGTATTTCGCCCCGATATCAAGACGTCGACACAGGGTCGTGAACTGGCTGATGGTCAGTTTCACGGCCACTGGCGCGTACGTGCCGGGGGTGGCGGTACTCACCATGAATCCGGATGTTTGATGGTATGCCCCAGGCTTGCACTCCCAGGCTTCGAAGTTATGCAACGCGGCTTGCAACATCGTCAGCTTCAAAAATTCGAACGACGAAAGTTCCACTGCAAGAACACCAACCTCCAAAGACCGCCTCAGACACATGAGAGTCGTGTTGACATCCACTTCCACCGCGTATTGGTCCTTCAGTGCCTTGAGCAGCAGCGGTTCGGCAAAGGTGTCGATGTCTTTGAAGGTCGACATCGTTTTATCCAGCCGGGCCTGGGCGGTGGCACTGGCGTTGAAGCTCTGATTAAGGTCCTGTCGTTGTTCGGGGGTGGCATTCAGGTACCAATCCGGCAAAACCGTTCCAGCGTCCTTGATCGCCTTCCTTCTTTGCGGTGCTGCGTCGACAAGCCACTGAGGAATGGACTTTTCAAGAAAATCGCCATGGATACTGTCAGTGGCCGAAGGCATTTGGTTTTTGGCGGGGTCGTGCGATTGCGAAGACATGAGTCACTCCTGTTAATAGGGAGCAACAGCACATCACTTAAGGCGACCCCGACTGCGGTACATAAATAGTGTCCGCGAAGTGCGCAATGACGGCACTCGTTGGCGAATTGTCTATGCTCTGTAAACGTGACTTTCGTAACGAGGGATTTATGGACGATCCGGTCGACAATAAACCGCCCAGCTTCTGGCAGATGCTCCACAGCGTCATGGCCGCGGCGTTCGGGGTGCAAAGCGGAAAGAATCGCGCCCGCGACTTCACCCATGGCAAACCGAGCCACTTTGTCATTCTGGGAATTTTGTTCACAGCGGTGTTCGCGTTGACGCTGTTTGCCATCGTCAAACTGATTCTGCATCTGGCAGGCGTATGACGCGGCGTTAACGCATCAACGTTTGCAAGGTGAATGGATAGCGGTAGGAAGTCGGCTTACCTTTCGCGGACAGGCGGCGGAAATCGACGCCGTAATCTGTCGATGTCTTCATGGCCAGCAATTGCCGCGCCTGCGTCTTGTCAATCACCTGTAACAGCGAGATCTTTCGATCACGGCCACCGTACTGGCTCAGGTCGACCCCCTGATCAAGGTCATGCAACTCCACCAGCGCCCAGCCACCCAAAGTGAAATGCCCCCCCAGCAACGCGCTCAGCCGCCCGTCGATCTTTGCCTGCAACGCCTCGGGCGAGGTGTTTACCGCGCTGAACAGCGCGTCCTTGCCTGGCACGCCCCCCGCCTCCAAAAACGCCTGCATGGCGCCAAACGCCATTTCATCATTGGCCGACCATACCAGCGACACCTTCGGATAGCGCTGAAACAGCAGCTTGGCCTGTTCATGCGCCCGTTCCCGGTTCCAACCGCTGTAAACCAGCTGGCGCAACCGCACCTCAGGGTGTTCGGCCAGGGCACGCTGCATGCCTCGTTCGCGCAGTTGTGCCGACGGTGTGATCTTCAGGCCAGAGAACGCCAGCAATTCAATCACCTGGCCAGGCGCCACGGGTGGATGCTGGCGAATCAGCTCTTTGAGCATCAGGTAGCCGCCCTCCTCATCGTTAGGGACCAGGCTACCCAACAAATCAGGCCGCTGGCCCACCAGGTTCAACTGATCAGGCGTCAACGACGCATTGACCATGAACAGCTTCACGCCGCTGCCTTGGGCCATGCGCATGATTTGCGGGGCGACATATTGTTCGTTGACGAAGACCAGATAGTCCGGACGATCGGGGCCTTGCAGTACTTGGCGGGCTTGCGCCAGCGTCCGCTCGGGCATGCGTTCGGCATAGAGGGTTTGCAGATCGATGCCCAAATCATCGGCGGCCGCCTGCATGAACTGCGTATAGGTGACCCAGAACGTTTCATCAGTGGCCCCCGGGTTCAGGAACAGCACCGACTCGGCTCGCGCAACCTGACCGTAGACTGCAAGGGTCAGCAGCAGGAAGGTGTAGAAAAATTTGAGCATTGATCGTCCGGGCCCCGAAAATCCGCCGGGCATTATAGCCGGCGGACTCCCGTAAAACGGCGCTCACTACGGTTTTTGTCCAACAATCGTCGGAACAAGGCCCGGACGAGGTCGTTTATTGATGACTGACCCAGAAAATCGCAGTGCCCACGACCAGGATAATCAGGAACAAAATGGCCCAGGCATCCACTGTGCTATCGGGTTTCGAAGCTTTTGTAGGGTTGCTCATTGCATCGCCTCTTGTCGGTTTTATCGGTGATTGCACGAAGACTCGATCACAGTTAAGACGATGATTGCCCACACCACAAACGCGGGTTTATCAACAACGATCCTCGTTAGTCGTTTTGGTTCTTTACATATACTCAAACATCACTTTTGCGCATAACTGCAAACTGGTATCTTGCCCCGGCTCCGTTGGGAGTGCGCGGCCGTGCGCGCAGAATTGCCGAGGCAGTATCGGACTTCAGCAAGTCACTAAAAGCCGCTGGAACCGACCGGCCCAAGCCTGAGAACAGGACTTATATGTACGTATACGACGAGTACGATCAGCGGATCATCGAGGACCGCGTCAAGCAGTTCCGAGATCAGACCCGACGCTATCTGGCAGGCGAGCTGAGCGAAGAAGAATTCCGCCCCCTGCGCCTGCAAAATGGCCTTTACATCCAGCGTTTCGCGCCGATGTTGCGGGTCGCGGTGCCTTACGGCCAGCTGACTTCGCGCCAGACGCGGATGATGGCCAAGATTGCCCGTGACTTCGACAAGGGCTATGCCCATATCAGTACCCGGCAGAACGTGCAGTTCAACTGGCCAGCACTGGAAGATATTCCGGACATCCTGGCTGAACTGGCCACGGTGCAGATGCACGCTATCCAGACCAGCGGCAACTGCCTGCGCAACGTCACCACCGACCAGTTCGCCGGTGTCGCTGCCGACGAATTGATCGATCCGCGCCCCTGGTGCGAGATCGTCCGCCAGTGGACGACGTTCCACCCGGAATTCGCCTACCTGCCGCGCAAGTTCAAGATCGCCATCAACGGGTCGACCTCGGACCGCGCCGCCATCGAAGTCCATGACATCGGCCTTGAGCCGGTGCACAACGCCGCAGGCGAACTGGGTTTCCGCGTTCTGGTCGGTGGTGGCCTGGGCCGTACGCCAGTGGTGGGCGCGTTCATCAACGAATTCCTGCCGTGGCAAGACCTGTTGAGCTATCTCGACGCCATCCTGCGTGTGTACAACCGCTATGGCCGTCGCGACAACAAGTACAAAGCCCGGATCAAGATTCTGGTCAAGGCGCTCACGCCGGAAGTGTTCGCGCAAAAAGTCGACGCGGAAATGGAACACCTTCGCGGTGGCCAGACCACGCTGACCGACGCCGAAGTGCACCGTGTCGCCAAACACTTCGTCGACCCGGACTACAAGTCGCTGGACAACCTGTCCGCCGAACTGGCCGAACTCGACCAGCAGCACCCTGGCTTCGCTCGCTGGCGCACGCGCAACACCCTGGCCCATAAGAAGCCGGGTTATGTCGCCGTGACCCTGTCCCTGAAGCCGACCGGTGTTGCCCCGGGCGATATCACCGACAAGCAGCTCGACGCCGTGGCCGACCTGGCCGATCGTTACAGCTTCGGTCAACTGCGTACGTCCCACGAGCAGAACATCATTCTGGCCGACGTTGAACAGAGCCAACTGTTCGCGATGTGGGGCGAATTGCGCGAGCAAGGTTTCGCCACACCAAACATCGGCTTGCTGACTGACATCATCTGCTGCCCGGGCGGTGATTTCTGCTCCCTGGCCAACGCCAAGTCGATCCCGATTGCCGAGTCGATCCAGCGTCGTTTCGACAATCTGGACTACCTGTTCGACATCGGCGAACTGGACCTGAACATCTCGGGCTGCATGAACGCCTGTGGTCACCACCATGTGGGCCACATCGGCATTCTCGGGGTGGACAAGAAAGGCGAAGAGTTCTACCAGGTCTCCCTGGGTGGCAGCGCCAGTCGCGATGCGAGCCTGGGCAAGATCCTCGGCCCGTCCTTCGCCCAGGACGCCATGCCCGATGTGATCGAGAAGCTGATCAACGTGTACGTGGAACAACGTACCGAAGACGAGCGCTTCATCGACACCTATCAACGTATCGGCATCGACCTCTTCAAGGAACGCGTCTATGCAGCGAATAATTAAGAACAACGAAGTCGTCGACGAAACCTGGCACTTGCTGCCCAAGGATTTCAATATCGACGAGATCAGCAACTGCGACGACCTGATCGTCCCGCTGACGCTGTGGCGCGAACACGCCCGGATGCTCAAGGCTCGCGACGGCGGCCTGGGCGTTTGGCTGGATGCCGATGAAGAAGCCGAAGAAATCGGTGAAGACGTGGACAACTTTCAGGTCATCGCCCTGAACTTCCCTGCCTTCACCGATGGTCGCAACTACTCCAATGCGCGCCTCCTGCGTGACCGTTACGGTTTCAAAGGTGAGTTGCGGGCGATTGGCGATGTGCTGCGCGACCAGTTGTTCTATCTGCGTCGCTGCGGTTTTGACGCCTTTGCATTGCGCGCCGATAAAGACCCTTACGAAGCACTGGAAAGCCTCCAGGACTTCTCGGTGACCTATCAGGCCGCCACTGACGAACCGCTGCCACTGTTCCGTCGCCGCTGATCGTCAAACCTTGAACCCCGCCCGGGGTTCAAGGCCCCCTCTCCTATTCCGCGTTTAACGGAAACGGGCGTCCCATGGACACCCAGTCCCGGTAAAGCCTCGCCCGATTTTCCAGCGCGATGAAAATCGCAAACGGATTATCGGCATCCGCTTCACTCACCTCCACATCCTGAGCCAGCTGAGTCCACAACGCTTGCGACGCATCGGCTTCACCCAGCAAACGCCAGACTCGTGCCTGGAGCGTCAGGTAATCCACCCGAAAGTCCGCCGTCAAACTCAGGCCGCTGATGGTTCTCAAAAAGCGTGAGCCAAACCGCTTGTCTTCCAACCGTAACCAGATCGAAAGCCTGGCGTGGCGTTGTTCTTCGTCGGCGACCTGCAACCACTCCTCGACGTCCCCATAGTTGGGCCCCGGTTCGCCCAGCCAGAGGTTGATGCCGGTTTGTTGGCGATGCTCCACCAGGCGCAACAAGGTGTCTTCCTCGGTCAATGGATTGCCCTGCAACAACACACGCTCCGGTGTGATGGCCTGGTTCAGGATGGCCGGTGGCACCCTGGCGATCTGATTGTGTCGCAGGTCCAGCAGGTCCATATGCGGTGGGTCCATGATCCCTATCGGGCATGAGGTGATCTGGGTATTCCTCAGGTTCAACCAGCGCAAGTCTTCCATGCCCACTATCAAGGGCGGAACCCCCAGCGGGTTGTCACTCAAGTCCAGTCGTTGCAACAGCTTCAGCTCGCTCAGCCGAGAGGCCATTGTTTCGGTGAATGCCAGATGAGTGGACCTGAGATTCAACGACGTTAGCTGTCGCAACTTAAACAGTGTGGGTGGAAAGGTGCTGACAAGATTTCCGCCTTCACCGAAAAGACGAAGGTCCACACTTTCAAGACTCAACGTGCGCAAGTTTGGAAAAGCCTCCAGAAAATCACTCAAGGTCTCGCGCTCGAACACGTGAAAACCCCGCATCGACAGCTCGGTCACATCGTCAAGTCGAATGTTCAGCGCCGGTAAACGATGGAAATCCTCGAACTCCAGATCGATCTTGAAGCCCGTCAAATGGCTGCCTGAATAATGCGCCTGTTCTTGCGCCGCGCGCTTTTGCCAGATGGCTATCAATTCATCCGCCAGTTCGGCCCTGGTTTCTCGTTCGTAGCGCACTGTGTCCTGGAGCAACGCCAGGTTATGCGCCTCAACCTCCATGGGGGTCATTCCCTGCGCCTCTGCATCTCCGACTTCCAGAAAGTCCAGGTCCATGTCTTCGACATCGTCGGCTGATTCATCGATCCAGCCGGTCAAATCGCTGTTCAATTGCTGAAACTGCTGCTGCAATCCATCGATATGCGCCTGGGCGCGTGTACCCACCCGATGCAGCACTTCATCGACCTCTGCAGTGGAAAATTCAGGGTAAATGTCCTTGAGCTGCAGTCGCATCATTTCATGCGTCATAGCCTCGGCCTGAGGCGTATCGGGAAAACCACCGCCTCTGAGCCCCTGGGCCTCAAAGGGAAGTTGACTGTCCATCCTTGCCTTGCCGAGCATGAATTGCGACCGGGACAGGGCGTGATCACCTATCTTGAGCCTTAGCTCACTGGCCTGATCCAGCGATGTGAGGCGCATCGCTGCGCGCTCACTGTCAGACAACACCCCGAGAATGGCGCCGTAAAAGTCCGTTTGCAGGGCGTTGTCCTGGTAGTGGTTTCCTGTCTTGATCAGGCGCCGGACATCCGGAGCATCGAGTGGGCCTGTACGATCGAGCACTCGCCCGACAGCGGACTGGTCCAGGACGTCGACCCGAAGATTATCCGGCCAGCCGGGGAGATTTTTGAGCGAGTGCAAGGCCAGCGTATCCGACTCAGGGTTGAGCATCGAACGAAGGTACAGGCCCTCGTACGCTCGATTGAGCCGAACGTGCTGCTGATACTGACGAGCTTTGCTGTCCAGTCGCTTGAATACGAGCAGTGCTTCGTCAGCCTTGGGTGGTTCCAGAACATCCACACCATAGCGATCAAGCATTTGTTCGATCGCGCTTTTGGGCAGGTCCGGGTACTCACGTTGAAACAACCGGACCCATTCATGCTCCGACTGTTGAAGTGCTTGATAACGGCTGTTGAACAGCTCCGGGCGTCCTGCCAGCCCCAGGTCCTGATCGATCCGAAAACGGCTGATCGTATCCGCCAGCAACGGAGTTGGCGGGCGTCCGGTTTGCATCAGGCGCAGCATGTCATCATCAACGGCGCTGACCTTGCCGATCTGTGCCAGCATTTCATCACTGAAGGTGGCGACCGACGGGCCGACGCCCCGCAGCAGTACCAGGCGAGTCGGTATCGTGGAAGTCGGACCCGCGGGGATATGCGGCGCACTCGGGGCGACAGAAGGTTCGCCGGCGCGGTGATCGGTTTTCGCCAACACTTCAATATCAATTCCATCACCCTTGGCCAAGGCCGCGCCCCCGGCGATCGGCAGTGCATTGAGCAAGCCGAACACGGTGCGCGTCACACCTTCGGAACGCTCGCTTGCCGTTTCGCCGTTGATGGCCTGATCCAGACCATAGCCAGCATCGATCAGCCCCGCCAACGCAAGCAGGCCTTCGCCCCCCGGAACGAACAAGGCCAGGGGACCAAACCGGTTGATCCATTGCACGATCGGCTCGACCACAGCGCTCAAATTATCGCTATTGACCTGGGCATCGTCACGAATGGTCTTGATGCTGGCCAACGCTGCCTGCTTCATGGACAACACCAGCTGCGCAAACGGATCGGTGTCTGCGTCGGCGTCATCAAAGCCGATGTAATCGGCAGGGTCCCAGTAGCCATCATTGTTGAAGAAGCCGGCTTCTTTGCTGAGCCGGTGTTCTTTCGGGTACATCGCCATACCCTCCAGCGCCGTAAGAACGCCGGCGTGGAAGCTACCGTCGATGCGATCTTCATCGGTAAAGTGCGCCGCCAGTGCCTGTTTCGTTTCGCCAGCGCGGCCCTGCGCCACCACCCATTGGCGCAGATGCGCGGCGTCGGTGAAGTCATGCAATGGCGATGAATTGCCGGGGATGTACATCAAGAGCCGGGCGCTGGACTGGCTGCGCAAGACCCAGATATCGCGCGCGGTATATCGATAGAGCTTCAAGCGACGCGCCGTGACTGCACCGCGGGCCAAAGTGGGTGCCTGCAGCTGATCGACCGTTAATGTTTCCCAAAGTTGATCAGGCGATAACCCGGCGGCCTGCAGGGCCATTTCCAGCCCCTTTTTGGTCAACCGTCGTTCACCGCGCTGCAGCCAGGCACTCATCACAAAAGCGGCCTTGATCGAGGTCCTCAAAGCGTAAGGCGCAGGCGCCAGCAGCACCTCGTCTGATGGCCACGCTTGATCAACGTATGCGCTGTACAGGTCCTGCAACTCCAGTTCCCAGACCCACTTCTTGAAATCAGCCGGCCTCAGGGCCAACTGCGTTTCGGGTCCGTAGGTCTGCGGAACGGTTTGCCGATAGATGCCCTCATAGGTTTGGTGGTTACCGCTACCGTGGTAGGCGAACTCATCGACCTTTTCCACGATCCGAACCTGCGGGCCAACCTCCGGAGGAGTGTAGAGGCCGAACGCTGTTTCGCCGAAGCGTCCGTCACCGACAGTCTGGTAATTGAGCAGCAGTACCTGAAGAAGCGATTGTGAGTTTGCGACCTGCCCCTGATGAATTGCGCCCTGAGCAGGATGCCCGTTGTAATCGTAATCGAGTGTTACCAGCAAGGTGGTCTGTGGGTCGATGCCCTGCCCCCATTTTTCCTTGATCTGCTGCTCACCGAACTGGTCAGGGGTTTGTGGCAACGCAAGGTCAACGATGCCTTTCAGATCGTTGCGCATTTGCCAGGTTGGGGAAGGATGGGGTCCGGCGACATCATCATGCGGGAGCTTGCTCATAGTGCATTCCATTGCAATTCATAGAGCGTTCACACTACTTCAGCGAGTACTGTGCAAAAGCAGGAAAGAGCGGAAAACTCGCTCGGAAAAATCCTCAGTGAATACAGAAACCGGCTACCAGACACGAAAAAACCGGGTGTGCCCCGGTTTCGTTGTTCCAGACAATGGATAGACAGGCAACCACTCAAAGGGCCTTGTACCCGTACACGGTATCAAGGCCCTTGCAGCGTGTGATTTACCAGAAACGTTGTTGAGTCAACCGGCTCCACCAGGTCAGCAAGACACGGTCAACTGAACCGCTGGCCGCCATGCCAATGCGCTCTTGCAGCGTTTTACGTTCGGCGTAGTGCAGGTGATACAGCTCGGATTTTTTGGCCCGCTCGGCGAGGTATTCATCGCTGGTCTTGAGTTCGTCCACCAGTTGCATGTCCAGCGCCGCGATACCCAGCCAGATTTCGCCCGTGGCCACTTCGTCGATGGCCAACTGAGGACGGTAGCGGGACACGAAGTTCTTGAACAACTGATGGGTAACGTCCAGGTCTTCCTGGAACTTCTCGCGACCCTTATCGGTGTTCTCGCCGAACACGGTCAAGGTGCGCTTGTATTCACCGGCGGTCAGCACTTCGAAGTCGATGTCGTGCTTTCTCAACAGGCGATTGACGTTGGGCAGCTGCGCAACCACACCGATGGAACCCAGGATCGCAAAGGGTGCGCTGATAATCTTCTCGCCGATGCACGCCATCATGTAGCCGCCGCTGGCTGCGACCTTGTCGATGCACACCGTCAGCGGCACGCCCGCGTCACGGATGCGCGCCAGTTGCGAGGAGGCCAGACCGTAGCTGTGCACCATGCCGCCGCCGCTTTCCAGGCGCAGCACGACTTCGTCCTTGGGCGTGGCCAATGTCAGCAACGCGGTAATCTCGTGGCGCAGGCTTTCAGTGGCTGATGCCTTGATGTCGCCGTCGAAATCGAGCACAAACACCCGGGGTTTGACTTCAGGCTTCTTCTTTTGCTTCTTCTCGGTCTTGGCCTGGGATTTGCGCAGGGCCTTGAGCTGGTCCTTGTCGAGCAACGTCTGCTCCAGGCGGTCGCGCAGGCCCTTGTAGAAATCATTGAGCTTGCTGACCTGCAATTGGCCGGCCGATTTGCGTCGGCCTTTGCTGCGCAACGCCGCGAAGCTGGCCATGACCACCAGAATGGCGACCACCAGTGTCACGGTCTTGGCCAGAAAACTGGCGTACTCGGCAAAAAACTCCACAGGGACTCCTTCAATACTAGGCGCGGCTTAAACAGGCGCGGGATATGTCCAGCATACCCATGCGCCGGCTTGTCGACCAGCCGCGAAACCTCTGGCAACAGGCCTGCAACGGGCATTTCAAACAAGCGTATGTTTTTTCATTGACAGCTCATCGCCATCCTCATAACCTCGCCAAACCTTCAACGTAGCGGGATGACGTGGACGTGGGCAGCATCTATCTGATTCGACATGGCCAGGCCTCCTTTGGTGCAGACGACTATGACGTCCTGTCGCCGACCGGTATTCGCCAGGCAGAAATCCTCGGCCAACACCTGGCGGAGCTCGGTATCAGCTTTGATCGCTGCCTCTCGGGCGACTTGCGTCGCCAGCAACACACGGCCAGCAGTGCGCTTGAGCAGTTCGCTGCCGTGGGCTTGCCCGTCCCGACCCTGGAAACCGATGCCGCATTCAACGAATTCGACGCCGATGCGGTGATCCGCGCCCTGCTGCCGGCCATGTTGGAGGATGAACCTGAAGCCCTGCATGTCCTGCGCAACGCCGCGCAAAACCGCGCCGAGTTCCAGCGCATCTTCGCTTTGATCATCGAGCGCTGGCTGGCCGGCACCTACGACACGCCAGGACTCGAAAGCTGGCTGGGGTTCGTCGAGCGCGTGCAAGCGGGTTTGCAGCGCATCCTTGAACAGGCTGACAACACCCAGAAAATCGCCGTGTTTACCTCCGGCGGCACCATCACCGCCCTGCTCCACCTCATTACGCAAATGCCTGCCCGCCAGGCCTTTGAATTGAACTGGCAAATCGTCAACACCTCGCTCAACCACTTGAAGTTTCGTGGTCGCGAGGTGGCCCTGGCTTCCTTCAACAACCATGCACACCTGCAACTGTTGAAGGCCCCGGACCTCATCACGTTTCGTTGAGTCCGGACTATTGTGACCCTGGCTGTAATCACCCAGCTCTAATTACCCAAGAAAGGATCGAACCATGACCTCCGTAGCTGACGCCGTACAAGCAATGAAAGCCAAGTTCAACCCAGCCGCTGCAGCCGGCCTGGACCTGGTATTCGGTTTCCGCATTGACGACACCAAGAACTTCTCGCTGATCGTCAAAGACAGCACCTGCGAACTGAAAGAAGGCGAAAACCCTGACGCCCAGGTGACATTGGTGATGGACGGCGAGACGCTGCAAGGTATCGTCGACGGTTCGACCGACGGCATGCAAGCCTTCATGGGCGGCAAACTGCGCGCCGAAGGCGACATGATGCTGGCCATGAAACTGTCCGAGCTGTTCCCGGCCTAAGCACGCCGCTCCCGACCTTCGGGGGCACGTCTGGCTGCAAACGAATCCCGCCCTTCGAGGCGGGATTCGTCGTTTTTCGTCCCGTTAAAACGCTGTCTGTGGATTTGCCGTCTATATTCCTTCTGGCCGCTCGCGTCAGACATCGGCCGCTTGCCCCCGATCGTTTTACGCGGAGCACTG
This sequence comes from Pseudomonas sp. p50(2008), assembly GCF_015351605.1. Taxonomy (NCBI): domain Bacteria; kingdom Pseudomonadati; phylum Pseudomonadota; class Gammaproteobacteria; order Pseudomonadales; family Pseudomonadaceae; genus Pseudomonas; species Pseudomonas sp. p50(2008). The sequence goes on along the minus strand of NZ_JACMYF010000005.1, from coordinate 227,981 downwards.
CCATGAGCCCACCTGATGATCACGATGGCTACAACCGCCGACGTGTACTGCAAGGCCTGTCGGCGGGTGCCGTCGGTGCCTGGATCAGCCCGCTATTCGCAGGGAGTAAAACCATGCCTGATGCCCCGGCCGACCTCATTCTGTACAACGGACGCTTGCACACCGTCGATCGCAAGAAACCCCAGGCCAGCGCCGTCGCGATCAAGGACGGACGTTTCGTGGTGGTCGGCAGCGACGCCCAGGCCATGGCCCTGCAAGGCCCCGGTACACAAATCGTCGACCTCCACGGTCGCACGGTGATTCCCGGTCTCAACGACTCGCACCTGCACTTGATCCGAGGAGGGCTCAATTACAACCTTGAACTGCGCTGGGAAGGCGTACCCTCCCTTGTCGACGCCCTGCGCCTGCTCAAGGACCAGGCGGACCGCACACCAACGCCGCAATGGGTGCGGGTGGTCGGTGGCTGGAACGAGTTCCAGTTCGCCGAAAAACGCCTGCCGACCATTGAAGAACTGAACAAAGCCGCACCGGACACCCCCGTATTCGTTCTGCACCTCTACGACCGCGCCCTGCTCAACCGCGCGGCATTGAAAGTGGTGGGCTACACCCGCGACACCCCGAATCCGCCTGGCGGCGAGATCCAGCGCGACGCCAACGGTGAGCCGACGGGCATGCTGATCGCCCGCCCGAACGCGATGATCCTGTACTCGACCCTCGCTAAAGGCCCGAAATTGCCCCTGGAGTATCAGGTCAATTCCACCCGCCAGTTCATGCGCGAACTCAATCGCCTGGGGGTCACCAGCGCCATCGATGCCGGCGGCGGTTATCAGAACTACCCGGACGATTATCAGGTCATCCAGCAACTGGCCAGGGACAAGCAACTGACCGTCCGCATTGCCTACAACCTGTTCACCCAAAAACCCAAGGAAGAGCTGACCGACTTCAAAAACTGGACCAGCACTTCCCGTTACGGTCAGGGCGATGACTTTTTACGACACAACGGCGCCGGGGAGATGCTGGTGTTCTCGGCGGCGGATTTCGAGGATTTCCTCGAACCTCGTCCCAACCTGCCGCACACCATGGAACAGGAACTGGAACCGGTGGTGCGGCATCTGGTGGAACAACGCTGGCCGTTCCGCCTGCACGCCACTTACAACGAATCCATCAGCCGCATGCTCGACGTCTTCGAGAAGGTCAATCGCGATATACCATTCGATGGTTTGCCGTGGTTCTTCGACCATGCCGAAACCATCACCCCGCAGAACATCGAACGGGTCAAAGCCCTCGGCGGCGGCATTGCGATCCAGGATCGCATGGCGTTTCAGGGCGAGTATTTCGTTGACCGGTACGGCGCCAAAGCAGCCGAGCACACGCCTCCCATTGCGCGCATGCTTGCCGAAGGTATTCCGGTCGGCGCCGGCACCGATGCCACGCGGGTGTCCAGTTACAACCCGTGGACCTCCCTCTACTGGCTGGTCAGCGGCCGTACCGTCGGCGGCCTGGAGCTGTATCCCCAGGGCTTGAGCCGCGACACGGCGCTGGAGTTGTTCACCCATGGCAGCGCCTGGTTTTCGTCCGAACAAGGCAAGAAAGGCCAGATCAAAGCCGGGCAACTGGCGGACCTGATCGCGCTGTCTGCCGACTATTTCCACATCGAGGATGAAGCCGTCAAATGGATCGAGTCGGTGCTGACGATAGTGGATGGCAAGATCGTCTACGGCACGGCGGAGTTCGAAAAACTCGGGCCACCGCCAGTGCCGGTCGTGCCGGAATGGTCGCCAGTGGTCAACGTGCCGGGGCACTGGAAACCCCTGGCGCCGATGACGGCGCAAGTTCATCACTGCGTCGGGGCATGTGCGGTGCACGCCCACAGCCATGAACGGGCGCGATTATCCTCAGCGCCGGTCAGCGATTTCCAAGGATTCTGGGGAGCGTTCGGCTGTTCGTGCTTCGCGTTTTGAACGGCTACTGCCAGATAACCGAAGCCCCCTGTGGGAGCAAAGCTTGCTCGCGAAAACGATGGCACAGGCAATATCAATGTTGAATGATAAATCGTCATCGCGAGCAAGCTTTGCTCCCACAGGTGAACTCTGTGGCAGCGAAGTGGATGCTTTACCGCTGCAACAACAACGCCACCAACGCCGGCCACCCCGTTTGATGACTCGCCCCCAACCCGCGCCCGGTCGCCCCATGACAATACGCATGGAACAACACAAGGCAGGCGCTCGCAGGCGACTGCTGCGCCGCCGGACGGGGTGGTGCGGCATTCCGATAAATCTCCTCGCCACAGGGTTCGCCATCGGCTACACGAGTGTGGATTAACATTTACACTCTGCCCACCTCCCACACCGGCCACCCCATGGACATCGAACTCGCCCGCACCTTTCTGGAAATCGTCCGTCACGGCAGCCTCGCGGCAGCGGCGGAAAAACTCCACGTCACCCAGACCGCCATCACCGCGCGGGTGCAAAAACTCGAAACCCGGCTGGGCAGCACCTTGTTTGTACGCAATCGCGCCGGTGCCCGCCTCACAGCCAATGGCGAAGCGTTCGTGGTGTACGCCAACCAACTGGTGGAAACCTGGGAAGCCGCCCGCCGGGATTTGCCGTTGCCCGAGGGCTACCACAACGTGTTGCATATCGGTGGTGAGGTCAGCCTGTGCAACCCGCTGATGCTCAGTTGGGCCGGCGAACTGCGGGAGAAGATTCCCAGCCACGCGCTGAGACTGGAAATTCGCGACGGTGAGAACCTGTTGCGCCAACTGGAACTGGGCGTCCTCGACGCGGCGCTGGTCTTCCAGCCTGAGTATTGGCCACGGCTGCAAGTCGAGCAGGTGCTGGAAGAAAAACTCATCCTTGTGCGTCTGGTCGCCAAGCCAGACCCTTATGTCTACATCGATTGGGGCCCGGACTTTCGCCGTCAGCACGATGCGGCACTGCCGGACAAGGCCAAGGCAGCGTTGAGCTTCAACCTCGGCCCGTTGGCGTTGCAGTTCATCCTGGAACACGGCGGCAGCGGCTATTTTCGTACCCGGGTGGTCCAGAGCTATCTGGAAAGCGGCGTGATGGAGAAGGTGCCAAAGGCCCCGGAATTCAACTATCCGACCTATCTGGTGTACTCCCGTGATCGTGATTCGGCGACGTTGCAGCAAGCGTTCGAACTCCTGCGCGAAGTCATCAAGAACGACGATGACTGGTCGCAACGCTGGGACCCGCTGACCTGATGACGGTTTGCACCGGAGCATGGCGTTTGTGGCCTGAAGGTTGGTAAAGCCGAATGGCTGAAATCGGCTAATCTGCTGGGTGATAACCGTTAGATCAGGTGATTGCAGTGAGGCAGACCACCGATACATTCCGCAGCCGCTACCGAGCCGACATTCACCCGCGCTACAACCCCTGGTTGCACGGCACTTTCGTGTTGTTGTTCGGCGGCTTGGCCATCGGCGGGTTCTGGAGCACCGTGCATCAGGTTCAGCCGCTGGAATGGCTGGCCGTGCCAATCGCCCTGCTGTTCTTCAACTTCGGTGTGTACATGGTCCATCGCCACCTGGGGCACCACAAAAAAAGTTTCGCGCGGATGTTTTACGCACGCCACGCCGGCGACCATCACAGCTTTTTCACCCCCGGCCACATGACCTACGACAGTGCCCGGGACTGGCGGGTGATTCTGTTTCCGGCGTGGCTGATCGTGGTCCACACCGTCGTCTTCACCCTGCCCTTGTGGTGGCTTGTTTCACAGCTCAACGCCAACGTGGCCGGGTTGTTGAGTGGCTGCCTGGTGCTCGGTTACATCCTGTATGAAGTGTTCCATGCCTGCGAACATTTGCCTCCACGCAACCCGGTCACACGCCTGCCGTGGATTCGCCAGATGCGCCGTCTGCACGAATTGCATCATCGTCGCGAGGTCATGCAGGAACGCAATTTCAATATCGTTTTTCCGTTGATGGATTACCTGTTTGGCACCCTCTATTGGGAGCCGGAAGACACCACCACAGACTCGACGAGAATCGCCATGACGCGCATGCAGCACCAGATCGACATCGCCGGAAACCCGATTGCCGTACTCGCGTACGCCAGCACGGTGACCCGCTGGCCGGAGTGGCACCCTTCCTCCCTCAATGTCGATGGCCAAAGCGGCCCGCTGCATGCCGGCTCGCGATTTGAGGAAGACATTCGCGCCGGCGGGCGTGAGGGGCATTTGAGCTGGGTGGTCGATGAGTATCTGCCGGGACGTCGCTGGCGCGCTCGGGCACAAGGTGATCACGGGCTGTCGCTGGTGCTGACCTACGAGTGCGAAGCATCGGGCAGTGACACGCGTTTTGTGCGCACGCTGGAGTATCAGTTCAGCGGATGGGTCATGCGCATGGCCAACCGGCTGGTGCTCAAGCAGCGCATTGATCGCGAGTCTGCGGAGTCAATGCGCGCGTTGCGTGAAATGGCACAAAAACAGCTGGTACCGACAGGAGTCATCGTGTGAGTCGAGTGGTCAGGTTTCGTCATGTAGTGCTGCTGGTCATCGTCGCCATCGCGGCCTTTTTGCTGTTGATGCCCACTAAGGTCAAACCCGTGGCCTGGACACCGCCACCCGCACCTTCACTCACCAGCGGCATCTATGCCGACAACCAACGCCTCAAGGGTCTCGAGCCGGTAGGTGCGGCCAATATCGAAGGGCCGGAAGCCTTGCTGCTGGAGGAAGATTTCCTGATCACCGGCCTGCATGACGGCCGAGTGATCCGCACCAGCCTTGATGGCAAGACCACCAAGGTACTCGCCGATACCGGCGGACGCCCGTTGGGCCTGGCCCGACATCCGAATGGCCTGTTGGTGATCGCCGACGGGGTCAAGGGCCTGCTGTCCCTGGACGCTCAGGGGCAATTGATTCCTTTGACCACCACCGCCAACGGCGTGCCCTTCGGTTTCACCGACGACGTGGCCATCGACAAGTCCGGGCACTACGCCTACTTCAGCGACGCATCCAGCCGTTTTGGCTACGGCAAGGACGGTGAAGCCATCCTTGAACATGGCGGCGACGGCCGCTTGCTGCGTTATGACTTCCAGACCGGCAAGACGGCCGTGCTGCTGGACGCGCTGGAGTTTGCCAACGGTGTGACGCTGGGGCCGGACGATGCCTTTGTGCTGGTCAACGAAACCGGTGCTTATCGCATCACTCGTTACTGGCTGAGCGGGCCTAGAGCCGGCACTCACGACCTGTTCATCGATAACCTGCCCGGTCTGCCGGACAACCTGTCATTTAACGGTCAGATGCGCTTTTGGGTCGCTCTTTATTCCCCGCGCAATGCCCTGCTGGACGCCACCGCACCGCACCCGTTCGTGCGCAAGATGATCGTGCGGGCGATGCTGGTTTTACCTAAACCCGTCGAGAAGCGGGCCTTCGTTCTGGGACTGGATCTGGACGGTAAGGTGATTGCAAATCTGCAGGACGCGAGCAGCAATAACTACTCACCGATTACCACCGTGCGTGAATACGGGGACTGGTTGTACTTCGGGTCGCTGAAGGCAGATCACATGACGCGATTGCCGCTGGGCAAGGCGCTGGAGAAGTAATGCGATGGCCGGACGGGAGTGATCCTGCTCCAGCATTTACATCGCCTGACACGGCCTCATCGCGAGCAGGCTCACTCCTACAGGGGGCAGCGGCATAAACAAATTCTGTGCCCGGTAATGATCAAATGTGGGAGCGGGCTTGCCCGCGATAGCGGTGGGACATTCAACATCGATGTCGCCTGGTATCACCTCATCGCGGGCAAGCCCGCTTCCACAGGGGCTGTATGGCGCCCATCAGCGAGGGTCTATCTGACCATCGCGCACCGCATTATCAGTTTCTTCACGCACACGCTCAGGATCGATGGCGGTGACGTCGTCTTCGTCAATCGGCCGTACGCCTTCGTTATCCGGTAGTTCGTCGATGCCCGGTTCGTCTTCCGGGTTAACGGTCGTGCGCCCCGGACTCAGAGGTTCGGGATGGGTCGGAATGGGGTCATACCCGCCCTGCTCTTCGCTGGGGAATTTTGGTTCGTTCATAAGGCACCTCGAATGAAGCCGTGAGTGGAACTCTGTTCATTCGAGGTGCTGGTATTTGTCCCCGTTCCAATTTTTCAGTCACCGGTCGTCGGTGGCCTGGTATGGCAGGTCAGGACGGTGTCTGAAGTTGTTGAACGATCTTGTCCTTGACCTGCAAGCGGCGCTCCTTGAGCTTCTTCAGCGCATCATCACTGGGCGCATCCGACTTCGCAGTCTCGGCTTTGACAACTTCGGCGTCCGCCTGAACATACTTGTTGATCAGTGAATCCAGTAACGGATCCTTGGTGCGTTTTTGCTGGATATCTTCCTTTGAAAACTTGAGATCCTGATAAAGGTCGTGTGGCACCGGCATGGAACACCTCCGTTTGTTGATCGGTGGCAAGTGCGATCGATTGCGCTCACCAACCATCAGAATGGCCTCGGTTGGACGGTTCTGTCGAGGCCGGTGATGTCCGTTCGTCGCCCTGCCGGCAATGCGATAAAACCTTTATCCATCCAACAGCCTCCACTTAATAACGATCACTGGATCGCCTATAAAACCTGTGTGGAGAATGACCAATGGACGGATTCACCCTGCGTAACCTCGCCCTGGCCGTAGCCTTGAGCACCAGCATGGGCACGGCGTTCGCTGCTACTTCGAATGATTTCGTCGACAACGCTGCCAAAGGTGGCATCGCGGAAGTCGAGACCAGCAAACTGGCGCTGGAGAAGAGCTCATCAGCTGACATCAAGGCATTCGCCAACATGATGATCACTGATCACACCAAGGCGAACACCCAACTGGAGGCACTGGCGAAAAAGAACGACATCGAGGTGCCGGACACCACGACGTTCGTCAAGCAGGCCAAGGAAAAGATCCTCGAAATGCGCGATGAATCCTTCGATGCGGCCTATGCCAATAATCAGGTCAAGGCCCACGAAGAAACCATCGAACTATTCAAGAAAGAAGCCGGCACCGTCACTGACGACAAAGTAAAAGGCGCGACCGAACTGAAAGCGTTTGCGCAGGAAATGTTGCCAGCGCTGGAAAAACACCTGGATATGGCGAAAAAACTGCAAGCCGCCCACCCAAGTAAATAATCGCTGCACCCATGAAAAAGGCCGCATCCCCGGATGCGGCCTTTTTTATTGTCGCTCGAGAGCGCTCAACCTAGCCGCCGTCGGTATCAATGTCCGCGTCAGTGTCCTCACCGGGTTTGGCCCGATCAGGTTCCGGCTCGAAGCCCGGACTGAACTCGTTGTCGTTTTCGTTATGCTGGTTTTTCTGATCGACCTCGGTGTCGGCACTTTCCGGTTTGGCGGTCTGCTGCTGTTGCCCGACTTCGCTTGCCCCCGGCGTCTGCGGATCAATGGCCGGATCATTTCGATCAATTGCTTGATCCTGCCCTTGCGTCATTGAATCGTCTTTCATGATCACCTCGTAAAACAGTACAAATGCACAGCTGAAGCAGCCGGGCCTTGTAGATTCGAAGCCTTCTCTGACCGCAAGGTTCCATTGGATAATCACCTGCAGAAGTTGATCTCCTCCTCGGGTTGATCTGCTCCTACACTCGACTGTGTTTGAGATAAAAATTCCTGTGCAAGCGAACAACTATTTTGCACGGCAAATGTCACTGACTTGCGCCGATCAACATTTACGGAATCGGCCAACACTTTCAAGGAGTTCAGGCACATGGCGGCACTGCAGACCAGCACACTCGATGCGATGAAACACAACCAGGCGCAACTGTTGAATGATTGGACTCATCGCCTCGAAGCCAATGGTGCGACGCGCAACCTTAAAGAGCAGGACCTCAAGCAACAGACCACGGAACTCCTGCACCTGATCGTCTCGGGACTTGAAAGCGGCAACGGCCAGAATGTGGCGGCGCCAGGCTGGGACGAAATCCGCCTGTTTCTCGAAAAGCTCTCCCACAGCCGCGCCCTGTTGGGCCAGGACTCGCACCAGACCGCCAGCTTCATCTTCTCGCTCAAAGGCCCGATGTTTTCGATGCTGCAGAATCACTACCAGGACAACCCTGCGCTGCTGGCCGAACAACTCTGGGAAATCTCCGAACTGCTCGACGCCCTGGGCATGCACACCATCCGCACCTTCCAGAAGTCCCGCGAAGCGGTGATCAAGCGTCAGCAGGAAGAACTGCTGGAGCTGTCGACCCCGGTGGTCAAGCTGTGGGATGGCGTACTCGCGTTGCCGATGATCGGCACCCTCGATTCGCAGCGTACTCAGGTGGTGATGGAATCGCTGTTGCAGCGCATCGTCGACACCGGCTCCGAAATCGCCATTATCGACATCACTGGCGTGCCAACCGTCGATACCCTGGTGGCACAGCACCTGCTCAAAACCGTTACCGCCATTCGCCTGATGGGTGCCGACTGCATCATCAGCGGCGTGCGACCGCAAATCGCCCAAACCATCGTGCACCTGGGGCTGGACCTGCAAGGCGTGGTCACCAAAGCCAACCTGGCCGATGCCCTGAAACTGGCCCTTACCCGACTGGGCCTGTCCGTCAACAAGGCGGGCTGAGCCCATGGATCGCATCCCTATTTTGCAGATGGGCGACTTTTTGCTGGTGACCATTCAGGTCGACATGCATGACCAGTTGGCCTTGACGCTTCAGGACGATCTGTCCGAGCGCATCAGCCGAACCTCCGCCCGGGGCGTGTTGATTGATATTTCCGCGCTGGACATGGTCGACTCGTTCATCGGACGGATGATCGGCACCATTTCCGGCTTGTCGAAAATCATGGATGCCCAGACCGTGCTGGTCGGCATGCAGCCCGCCGTCGCCATCACCCTCGTTGAATTGGGGCTGACGTTGCCAGGCGTCAGCACCGCACTGAACGTCGAGCGCGGGATGAAACTGCTGCAGGATCGAGTACGCGAGCAATGAACGTGCGCAGCAGCGGCAGCCAACCCATCGCCATCGAACAGGACGTCGTCCTGGCGCGCCAGACGGCGCGCAAGCTGGCCACCGAGTGCGGCATGCGCCTGATCGACCTGACCAAACTGGTGACCGCCGTCAGCGAGCTGGCCCGCAACACCATGGTCTATGGCGGTGGCGGCGACATGGACTGGCAGATCCTCGAGGACAACGCCCGCACCGGTCTGCGCCTGATTTTCCGCGATGAAGGCCCGGGCATTCCCGACCTGAAGCTGGCCATGACCGACGGCTGGACCTCCGGCGGCGGCCTTGGGCTCGGCCTGACGGGGGCGAAACGCCTGGTAGAAGAGTTCGAACTCGAAACCGAGCCAGGCAAAGGCACTCGAATAACGATAACGCGATGGGCATGACGATCAGCGGTTCGATGACGCAGGTATTACCCATCGAAGACAGCAGCCAGATTGGCCACGCACGCCGTACCGCCCAGCAACTCGCGGAGAGAAATGGCTTCGACCCGACTGATTGCGGGCGCGTGGCGCTGGTGGCCACCGAGCTGGCGAGCAACATTCTCAAGCATGCGACCCGCGGCGAATTGCACTTGCGAATACTGCCCAGGGCCTCAGGCGCCGGCATTGAAATGATCGCCGTGGATCGCGCCGGTGGCTTCGACGTGGACGCCTGCCTGGCGGACGGGTTTTCCACCCGGGGCACTCAGGGCATCGGGTTGGGGTCGGTGTCGCGCCAGACTGAAGTGTTCGACGTCTACGCGGATGCCCGGGGCGCCGTGCTGTTGGCACGCCTGTATCCACGCGGCGACAAGGCGCCGGATCAGCGGTTTGGTGTCAGCCAGCACTCGCTGCACAACGACCCGGCCTGCGGCGATGTCTGGCACCTGGCGTTTGACGGTCCCTGCATCAGCGCGCTGGTGATCGACGGTTTGGGCCATGGCGAAGACGCCGAACGAGCGGGCCGTGCCGGTGAGAAAGCTTTCGCGCAGGCACCGTTTTCGACGCCGGTGCATCTTGTGGAAGACATCCATCGCGACATGCTTGGCACCCGGGGCGGCGCGCTGGCCATCGCGCAGTTTGACAGCCACCGGGATGCGCTGAGATTCGTCGGTATCGGTAACATTGGCGCCAGCCTGATAGAACCTGGAAAATCACGCGGCCTGGCCTCCCACCCCGGCATCGTCGGTGGCCAATATCGAAAGGCGCAACCCTTTGACTATGCTCAAGTGAACGGACAACTATTGATCATGTACAGCGACGGCCTGCAGTCCCGATGGAACCTGCAAGATTACCCCGGCCTGGTGCATCGCCATCCCGCCGTGATTGCGGCCATTCTGCATCGGGATTTTTGCCGGGGACGCGATGACGTCACGGTGGTGGTAATTGCTCTGGAGGCCGCCCATGGCTGATACACCCATGAGTCAGTTGGACGAGCAAACGGCACTGGTTGCACGCTTGCAAAGCGAAGCCAACGCCCTGCGCGAAGAGCTGGATGAAACCAACCAGGGCGTGTTGGCGCTGTACGCCGAGCTCGACAACCAGGCCGAAGAGCTGCGCCAGGCCTCGGACCTGAAAAGCCGTTTCCTGTCGTACATGAGCCATGAATTCCGCACGCCGCTGGGCTCGATCCTGAGCATCACCGGCCTGTTGACCGACGAGCTCGATGGCCCTTTGAGTGCCGAGCAACACAAGCAGGTGGCGTTCGTCAGCACTGCTGCGCGGGAACTCAGCGACATGGTCGACGACCTGCTGGACCTGGCGAAGATCGAAGCCGGGCGTATCAGCATTTCCCCGGCCTGGTTCGACATGTTCGACCTGTTTGCGGCCCTGCGCGGCATGTTCCGGCCGATTGTCGACGCCAGCGCCGTGGACCTGATCTTCGAAGAGCCCGTGGGCTTGCCCCGGTTGTATACCGACGACAAGAAGCTCGCGCAGATCCTGCGCAACTTCATATCCAACTCGTTGAAGTTCACCACACGCGGCGAAGTACGGGTCTCGGCGCGGCTCCAGGGCGACGCTCACGTACGCTTTGCGGTCAGCGATACCGGAATAGGTATCGCGCCGGAGCTACATGGCGCATTGTTCGAGGACTTCTCTCAGGTTGACTCCCCCTTGCAGAAACGTCTTCGCGGTACCGGACTCGGGCTATCCTTGTGCAAACGCTTTGCTGCGTTACTGGGTGGCGAAGTGGGGCTCGAAAGCAAACCCGGCGCAGGTTCGACCTTTTTCGTGATCATCCCGCTGGCCATTGCCATGGAACCTGCCGATGAAACGTGACATCCGCTTGCTGATCGTCGATGACAACGTGGCTACGCGCTATGCCTTGCGCCGGCGCCTGGAAAGCCACGGCTACGAGGTGCTGGAAGCAGGTACGGGTGGCGAGGGGCTGGACCTGATCGACAACGTCGAGCTTGATGCGTTGATCCTCGACGTCAACCTGCCGGACATGAGCGGTTTCGACATCGTGCGCAAACTGCGCTCCGAAAGCGCGACGGCGCTGTTGCCGGTGATTCACGTGTCGGCGGCGTCGATCCAGACGGGCGACATCATCACCGGTCTCGACGCCGGCGCCGATGCCTACCTGATTCACCCCGTCGACCCGGATGTACTGCTGGCGACCCTGCGCACCTTGCTGCGGGTGCGCGAAACCGAAAATGCCCTGCGTGAAAGCGAGGCGCGCTTTCGCGAGATCTTCGTCAATGTGTCCGCCCCCATCGCGGTGCTGGATGCACAACTCAACGTCCACGAATGCAACCATGCGTTCGCCCAGCTGATTCAAGACAACCTCGATCCAGACACCCTGCGTGAATGCTTCGCGCCAGACCAGGGCGCCGTCATCGACGAGCTGCGCCTGCGTCTGGCGTACGGCGAACGCTGGAGAGGCACCCTGAACATGCGCGTCCAGGGTGAGGTCCGTGAGGCCGAATGGCAGATTTCACCTTACCGCACCCCCGAACTGAGCCTGGTGTTCGTCGAAGACGTCACCGAGCACCGCCACCGCGAACGCTCGCATCTGGCTCGTCTCGATGACGCCACGACCCAACTGGCCAAGGAAGTCGCCGAACGCGTGCGCACCGAGGCCCAATTGCTGCAAGTGCAGAAAATGGATGCCTTGGGCAAGCTGACAGGCGGTATCGCCCACGACTTCAACAACTTGCTGACCGGCATCATCACCAGCCTCGAACTGATCCAGAAACGCGTCGCCGACTCCCGCACCGACAAGGTTCAGTTCTATGCCGAAGCGGCGTTGAACTCGGCCATGAGCGCAGCCTCCCTGACCCATCGCCTGCTGGCCTTCGCCCGTCAGCAGCCGCTGGATACCCGGCCCGTGGACATCAACGAGCACGTTCGCTCCCTTGAGGAATTGCTGGCGCGCACCATGGGTGAACGCATTGCCCTGAAGCTGGAGCTGACCTCCAAACCCGCCATCGCGCTGGTCGATCCGATCCAGCTTGAAAGTGCCGTCCTCAATCTGGTGATCAACGCCCGCGACGCGCTGCCACAGGGTGGCAATGTCTGGGTCAGCACCTACGCCGCCTACTCCCACGGCGACCCTAATCTGGCGGATGGCGCCTACGTCGCCCTGTCCGTACGCGATGACGGGACCGGCATCGACCACAGCGTCATCGACAAGGTGTTCGATCCTTTCTTCACCACCAAGCCGTTAGGCCAGGGCACGGGGCTGGGGCTGTCGACCATTTACGGCTTCGCCCGTCAATCCGGCGGCGATGCGCACATCCGCAGCGTGGCCCGACGGGGCACGGAAGTTACCATCATGCTGCCGGCCAGCTCCGACCCGACCATCAGCAAGGTGGCTCCGACCCTCGTCGACGCACAGGGTGAGGGTGAACATGTGTTGATTGTCGAGGACATGCCGTCGGTGCGCATGTTCGTGGCAGAAGTGTTGGTGGATGCCGGTTACCGATGCACCCAGGTGGGTGACATTGAAAGCGCACTTGAACGCTTGCAGAACGACCCGTCCATTGACCTGTTGCTGACCGATGTCGGCCTGCCCCGCATGACCGGCCGGGAGCTGGCGGATGTGGCGCGGGACTGGCGCGAGAAGTTGCCGATCCTGTTCATGACCGGCTACGCGGAAAACGCAATCAATCGTCAGGTATTTCTTGGTGATGGCATGGAGATGCTGGTCAAGCCGTTCCAGATCAGTGAACTGCTGGACAAGGTACGACGCACGATTGATGGCGGCTGACAGCCGCTATATCGATGCTGAATGTGCAGCCGCCATCGCGGGCAAGCCCGGCTCCCACAGGTCCGCAAACAACCACAAATCCCTGGTCACCCAAAACCCCTGTGGGAGCGGGCTTGCCCGCAATAGGGCCAGCCGATCCCCCCAATTCAGATGCCAAGCACCCTGGCCAAAAACGGCGCCGTCCGGCTCTTCTTGCTCGCCGCCACCTTTTTTGGCCCCCCCGCCACGACAATTTTCCCGCCCTGATCCCCCGCTCCCGGCCCGATATCAATCACCCAGTCACTCTGCGCAACCACGCGCATTTCGTGCTCGACAACAATCACCGTGTGCCCCGCCGTCACCAGGGTATTCAATTGTTCCATCAACCGGTCAACGTCCCGTGGATGCAGCCCGGTGGTGGGTTCGTCGAGCACGTACAACGTCGCCCCGCGCTGATTGCGCTGCAGTTCGGTGGCCAGTTTGATGCGTTGCGCCTCACCGCCTGACAGTTCTGTCGCCGGCTGGCCGAGACGCAGGTAACCCAGGCCAATATCGCGCAGCACCTCCAGCGAACGACGAATCCCCGCTTGCTCGGCGAACACCTCGACCGCTTCGTCCACCGTCAACTGCAACACCTGGGCGATGTTCAAGCCCTGCCAGGTGATGGCCAGTGTCTCGGGGTTGTAGCGCGCGCCGTGGCAGGTCGGGCATGGCGCATAAACGCTGGGCATGAACAGCAACTCGACACTGACAAACCCTTCGCCTTCACACGTCGGGCACCGGCCCTTGGCAACGTTGAAAGAAAATTGCCCGGCGTCGTAGTGCTTCTTCCGCGCCTCGTCCGTCGCGGCGTAAAGCTTGCGCACGTTGTCGAACAGACCGGTATACGTCGCCAGGTTCGAGCGTGGCGTGCGGCCGATGGGTTTCTGGTCGACCTGCACCAGACGCTTGATCGACCCCAGCCCCGCTGTAACCTGGCCGCCGCTGACTTGCGGCGCGTCGTCCTCAAGGCTCGGCTCTGGCGCGTCGTTGTCACTCACCACACGGCCGAGGTGCGCGCCCACCAGTTCCAGCAATGCCTGGCTGACCAGGCTGGACTTTCCGGAGCCGGACACCCCGGTGACCGAGGTAAAACAGCCCAGCGGAAACTCGACGCTGACGTTGTTCAGGTTGTTGCGGGTGATGCCCTCCAGGCGCAACCAGTCGGACGGCTTGCGGCTGTCTCGTGGCTGGACGACCTGCGCTGCGAACAAGTAATCACGGGTCTGCGATTCCACTACGTTCGCCAGGCCCGCAGGCGGCCCGCTGTACAGAATACGGCCTCCAAGCTCGCCCGCCGCGGGACCGACATCGATCAGCCAGTCGGCGCGGCGCATGGTTTCCAGGTCATGCTCGACCACAAACAAGGTATTGCCGGAGGCTTTCAGGCGTTGCAGTGCGTCGAACAGCGCCTCGCCATCCGCCGGGTGCAGGCCGGCCGATGGTTCGTCCAGCACGTAAATCACCCCGAACAATTGCGAACCCAATTGAGTCGCCAGGCGCAATCGCTGCAACTCGCCGGAGGACAGGGTCGGCGTGCTGCGTTCCAGCGCCAGATACCCCAGCCCCAGGTCCGTGAGCGTACTGACCCGCTCCAGCAGATCCTGGGCAATGCGCTGCGCCGCCAGGCGTTTTTCCACGGACAGATTGGGCGTGTGGCGCACATCTGGCGCATTGGCGTGACCACTGGCGCCATGGGACACACGCTGCTCACGGGCTTCGCGGGTCTGCACGTGCGTCAACACGTCGCCCGCCTCGTCCGCCTGTTCGAGGTAGCTGTGCGCCGCCACCGGTTTCAACACCTGGGCGACTTGCAGCAACGGCATCTGCGACAACTCGCCAATGTCGTATCCGGCAAAGGTCACCGACAACGCCTCACGCTTCAGCCGCTTGCCCTCGCACAACGGACACGGGCTGCCGAGCATGAATTGCGAGACGCGCTTCTTCATCAGCGCGCTTTGAGAGTGAGTGAAGGTATGCAGGATGTAGCGCCGGGCACCGGTGAACGTGCCCTGGTAACTGGGTTCCATTTTGCGCTTGAGCGCGACCTTGGTTTCGTCAGGCGTGAGGCCAGCGTACACCGGCACCGTCGGCGTCTCTTCGGTGAAGAGAATCCAGTCGCGCTGCTTTTTCGGCAGATCGCGCCATGGCTTGTCGACGTCGTACCCCAGGGTCACGAGGATGTCCCGCAGGTTCTGTCCCTGCCACGCCATGGGCCATGACGCGACGGCACGCTGGCGGATGGTCAGGCTCGGGTCCGGGACCATCAGCGCTTCGGTAACTTCATAGACCCGGCCAAGACCGTGGCATTGCGGGCAAGCGCCTTGCGGCGTGTTGGGGGAGAAATCTTCGGCGTACAGCATCGGCTGGCCCGGCGGGTAACTGCCGGCGCGGGAATAGAGCATGCGGATCAGGCTCGACAGGGTCGTCACACTGCCCACTGAAGAGCGGGTGCTCGGTGTGCCGCGCTGTTGCTGCAAGGCCACGGCCGGCGGCAAGCCCTCTATGGAGTCGACATCCGGCACGCCGACCTGATCGATCAGACGTCGCGCATAAGGCGCCACGGATTCGAAATAGCGGCGCTGCGCTTCGGCATAGAGCGTCGAAAACGCCAGGGAGGATTTCCCCGAGCCCGACACACCGGTGAACACCACCAGGGCGTCACGGGGAATGTCGACATCGACATTCTTGAGATTGTGCTCCCGGGCACCCCGCACCCTGACCATGCCGGAGGTTGGATTGGAAGTGAGCCTGGAAGTCATCGGATGGCCTTAGTCAAATTGCACAAAATACACACGAACCAATGTGGGTGTGAGCCTGCTCGCGATAGCGGAACATCAGTCGCGATATTTTCACCTGATACACCGCTATCGCGAGCAGGCTCACTCCCACAATAATCGCTTCAGCCGCTGAGCACGCTGCGCACCATGCGGGTGAGCGCGTCCGGCCCGTAGGGTTTACTCAGCAGAAAGGTATCAGCGCTGAGCTGGTGATTGCGCGAAATGATGTCGCGGGTATGCCCCGACGTGAACAACACGGCCACCGGCGGCTTCTGCACCTTGGCCCATGCCGCCAGGTCCGAACTTTTGATCAGCCCCGGCATGACCACGTCGGTGAAAATCAGGTCTACCTCCCAACCCTCCAGCAGCATCTGCATGGCCGCATCGCCGTTGGCCGCCGTCAGGACCGTGTAACCCTCTTCCTGCAGCAACTCCACTGCGGCGACGCGCACCGCTTCGTTATCCTCGACCACCAGAATGGTTTCATGACCGCCAAGAGAGTGTGCCTCCTGGGTGATCGTTTCACTCTGCGGTGCACGCAGGCTGCGCGGGAAATACAGCTGCACCCGCGTGCCCTGCCCTTCGACGCTGGTCATTTCGATATGGCCGCCGCTCTGCTTGACGAAGCCGAACACCATGCTCAGCCCAAGCCCCGTGCCCTGGCCATCCGCCTTGGTGGTGAAAAACGGCTCGAATGCCTGGGCAAGGACGTCGGGCGACATGCCGACGCCGCTGTCGACCACGGCAACACGCACATAGTCACCGGGCACAATGCCTTTGCCGGCACAGAACTCGCGATCGAGAACAATGTTCTCGGCGCTCAGCTCCAGGATGCCTTCACCCTGCATGGCATCGCGGGCGTTGATCGCCAGGTTGAGGATGGCGTTTTCCAGTTGATTGCGGTCCACGTGCAAGTACCAGGAATCCAGCGGCATCCGCACCGCGATCTGCAGGGTTTCCCCGAGCGTGCGTTGCAACAGTTCACCGAGGCTTTCGAAGATCTGCCGGGGGAGATGGACCGCAGGCGACAGCGGCTGGCGGCGGGCAAACGCCAGCAACTGCGAGGACAGTTTGGCGCCGCGTTCAACCGCAACAATCGACGCCTTGACCCGGCGTTGAACGTTGGGATTGTCCGGCTCGTGCCGCGCCAGCAAATGCAGGTTGCCGGCGATCACCTGCAGCAGATTATTAAAATCGTGGGCCACGCCGCCGGTCAGGCCTCCGATGGCTTCGAGCTTCTGCGATTGACGCAGTTGCTCTTCCGCTGCCAGGCGCGCCTCGACCTCTTCAGCCACGCGCTGCTCCAGGTTGCGAGTGAACCGCAGCAAGGATTCTTCAGCGTTCTTGCGCTCGTTGATGTCGATCAGCACGCCGGGAAAGCGCAGCGGTTTGCCCTGTTCATCGAACTCGCAACAACCGCTCGCCAGTACCCACAGATAACTGCCGTCGGGGCGACGTACGCGGTATTCGGCGTTGAACGGTTCACCGGTTTTCACCGCTTGTTTAACCTGGTCCTGAACCCAGCTGAAATCGTCCGGATGAATCCGCGACTCGGCGATGTCCATGGGCAAGTTGACCAGGTCCTGGTCAGTCGGGTAGGTGAATGTTCGGGCAAAACGTTCATCACCGGACAGCACATTGTCCTTGATGTCCCAGACAAACGAGCCCAGCAATGCCCCGGCATTGAGCGCCAGGCGCACCCGCTCGTTGTCGGCGCGATAGGCGTCTTCGGCAGCTTGTCGGCGGCGTTCGGAAATCACATGGTCGGTTTTTTCGACCACCATCGCGATGACGCCGGCAGGACACCCGGTATCGTCGGCGACCGGGCTGTAATACAGGTCGAGCCAGACGTCCTCGGGTACACCGTTCCTGAGCAGCACCAATTCTTTATTGCGATAGGACAAGGTCCCGCCGGCCAGGCAGGTATCCACTACATGGCGGTTGAAGTCGGCGACTTCCGGCCAGCCCAGCTCCACCGGCGAACCCAGCAGATAAGGGTGCCGGCCACCGGCGAATTCGGAGTACGCATCGTTGTAGACCATGTACCCGGCCCGCCCCCAGAGCATCACGATTGGCAGCGGCGAGGCGAGCATCATCTGCACGGCACTGCGCAGGCTTTTGGGCCAGGCGTCAAAGCTTCCAAGGTCGGTCAGACTCCAGTCGAAAGCACGAATGCGTCCGGCCATTTCGCCGTTCCATCCGGCACACCCGTGGCTATCGTCTAGAAACTGCATTGACTGACTCTTTTGTCCCTGAAATGACACCTGTTTGCTTCGAGCACTTGGGGCGCCAATGGTTTCATTAAGGTATGACCGAACGTTCCTTTGTGACCTTGTAGCAGCTGCCGAGGTTCGAGGCTGCGTTGCGTGTCCGCAGGACCGCCAAGGGGTCGCTTCGCAACCCAACGCAGCCTCGTACCTCGGCAGCTGCTACAGAATCTGCGAAGCGGCCCCGGGGGGCGGTCCTTCGGACACGCAACGCAGCCTCGTGCCTCGGCAGCTGCTACAGGGTGGGTGGCGGCTATGGATCGAGCGTCACACCTCAATCAAATGCTTAAACGGATGGTAGCCAGTTTTCAGCGTGGCCGCGACGTCGAGGATGGCCTTTTCGATGCCGTTCAAATGCAGGCAGGTGAGTTCGATCGCCGCGCTCTGGTTACCCGCCTCGATGTACTCGATCAAACGCAGGTGTTCGTCGTCACGGCAGGCTTCGTGGCTGTCGTCATCCAGCGCTGCCGCATACAGCGAGGCACGGGAAATCAGCTTCTGGAACCAGTCGAGCAGCACCGGGTTGTTCAGGCTGCGCGCGAGCTTGATGTGGAACTCGCCCAACAAATGAATCAGCCGTTCGTGGTCACCGCTTTGATGCGCTTCATCTTCCAGCAACAAGTGATCGCGCAGGTCCCGGGTTACGGAAGTGTCCCGCCGACGGCACAGTTCACTGACGATGCCGATCTCGACCAGGCGCCGGGTTTCAAACAACGAACGGATCTCCTCGTCACTCGGCAACGACACCGACGCACCTTTATTGGGCTCGGTCGTGACCAGCCCATCCGCCTCCAATTGCTTGAGCGCGGCACGAACCGACGTCCGGCTGACATTAAAAAGTTCGGCCAGTGACGCCTCGCCCAGCTTCATGCCCGGGCGTAAAGAACGTTTGCTGATCGCCTCGTAAACCCCTTGGTAGACGCGGTCGACGGTCGTCTCGAGTTTTTTGTCGGTCATCTGAACACTCCTGATGCGCTGAGCAACCAGCCCCTGGCGATGAGCAGCCATTGAAAAAGGGGGTTGCACAGGCAGATTAATCCGGTTATTTCTAGATTGCATCCAGATATTGCATACAATAATTAGAGGAATGCACCATTATGGGTCATCCAGTCGCGATTGAAGTGCGTAACGTTTCCAAGCGGTATTCCGACGATCCCGGGCTGGCGCCCGCCCTCGACAATGTCTCTGTAGACATTGCCGACAACGAATTCTTCACCCTGCTCGGCCCCTCCGGCTGCGGTAAAACCACCCTGCTGCGCACCATTGCCGGTTTCGAGCACGTCAGCGACGGCGAGATCCGCCTGGCCGGCGAACCGGTCAACCACTTGCCGCCCTTCAAACGTCGGGTCAATACGGTGTTCCAGAGTTACGCGCTGTTTCCACACATGAGTGTCGCGCAGAATATCGCCTTCGGCCTCGAGATGCAGGGTCTTGATCGCAAGCAGACGGCCCAGCGGGTGGAAGAGATGCTCGCCCTGGTGCAAATGCAGCACCTGGCTCAACGCAAACCCGCCGAATTGTCCGGCGGCCAGCAGCAGCGTGTCGCGCTGGCACGGGCATTGGCGCCGAAACCGAAAGTGTTGTTGCTGGATGAGCCTTTGTCGGCCCTCGACCTCAAGTTGCGCAAAGAGATGCAGGTCGAACTCAAGCGCGTGCAGAAGGAAGCCGGGATCACGTTCATTTTCGTGACCCACGATCAGGAGGAAGCCCTGACCCTGTCCGATCGCATTGCCGTGATGTCCGCCGGCAAGATCCTGCAGATCGGTACTCCGAACGACATCTACGAACGCCCGCAACATCAATTCGTGGCGCAGTTCATCGGCGACATCAACTTCCTTCCCGGCCACCTCAAGCGCGGCCTGCACAACGAAAACCTGTTCATCCCCAATGGCATGCCGGTGGAAATCCCCTGCGCGCCTCAAGGCGTCGACAGCGCCAAGGTGCAATTGGCGTTCCGCCCGGAGCGTTCGCAACTGGTCGACCCGACGCAACCCCATCACCTGCGGGGCGTGATCGAAGCGGTGCTGTATGTCGGCACCGCGACGCTCTATCAATGCCGTTTGAACAACGACATCAAGGTCATGCTGCGCGAGAACAACGAAGGCCTGAACCGTGGCCGGCTGGTCGGTGATCGCGTCGCGGTCAATCTGCCGCCCCATGCCTGCCTGTTGATGGAGGCCTGAGATGAGCGTCAGCAGCACTTCCCCCGCCCTCAACCGTGCGCTGTTGCTCAGCCCGGTGGTTCTGACCCTGCTGGCCCTGATCGCCATCCCGCTGGGGATCATGGGCTATATCAGCCTGCTACCTCGCAACGTCTATGGCGGTGTCGACTGGCAGGCCAACTGGCAATTGCAAAGCTACGTGCAGCTGTTTTACCAGGAAGGTTTCGACGGTGAACTCGAGCTCAACTGGGTCTACGCCCAGGCATTGTTACGCTCGGTTTTCCAGGCCGGCGGCACCACGGTGTTGTGTTTCCTGTTCGGCTTTCCGGTGGCGTTGTGGATGTCGAGCCTCACCCCCCGCCGACGTAACCTCATGGTCTTGCTCATCACCATTCCGTTCTGGACCAACCTGCTGATCCGCAACTACGCCTGGCTGATCATCCTGCGCGAGCACGGCTGGTTGGCGCAAAGCCTCAACGCGCTGTTCCCCCAGGCCGGTGGCATCACCCTGCTGTACAACGACTTCGCGGTCAGCGTCGGGCTGGTCTACAGCTTCCTGCCGTTCATGATTTTACCGATCTACTCGACCCTGGAAAAACTCGACTGGCGCCTGGTCGAAGCCGCCTACGACCTGGGTGCCAATCGCTGGCATGCGCTGAAGCGGATCATCCTGCCGCTGTCGATGCCGGGGGTGATTGCCGGTGCGCTGCTGGTGTTTGTGCCGAGCCTCGGCGCGTTCATCACCCCGGCGATTCTCGGCGGCGGCAAGACGCTGATGATCGGCAACCTGATCCAGCAGCAGTTCGGCACGGCGCGCAACTGGCCGCTGGGCAGCTCGCTGTCATTTCTGCTGCTGGGGATTCTGTTGCTGTCGCTGGTGCTGTACGCCCTCTACAGCCGCAGCGCCGCCAAAACTCTTCGTCGGGGAGCCACCGCATGATCGCCCTGCACCTGAAAAAACTGCCGCTCACCCGCGAAATCAGCCTGCTGATCCTGGCCTATCTGTACGTGCCGATCTTCGTGCTGATCGCCTACAGCTTCAACGCCAACCGTTCGGCGACGGTGTGGACCGAGTTTTCCTTCGCCTGGTACGGGCGGATCCTGGCCAACCCGTCGATACAGACCGCCGCACTGAACTCGATCATCGTTGCCAGCATCGCCACGGTCTGCGCCACGGCGATTGCCTTGCTCGCAGCGCTGGCGACCTACCGGCCTTTTTATGGACAGAAGATGGTCGAGGGCGGGATCAACCTGCCGCTGATCCTGCCGGAGATCGTCACCGCCGTCGCCACCCTGCTGCTGTTCATGGCACTGGGGATCAAGCTCGGTTTGCTCACGGTGATCGTGGCGCACGTCGGCTTCTGCATTCCCTTTGCCTACCTGCCCATCCGTGCCCGGCTCAATGATCTGGACAAGAGCCTGCTGGAGGCGGCGAACGACTTGTACGCCAATCCGTGGCAGGTGTTCCGTCGAGTCACGTTGCCGTTGCTGTGGCCTGCGGTGTTGTCCGGTTCGGTGCTGGCGTTCGTGGTCAGCCTGGACGATTTCATCATGACGTTCTTCGTTGCCGGCCCTGGTTCCACGACCTTGCCGGTGTACATCTTCTCGGCCATCAAGGCCGGCGTGACGCCGGAGATCAACGCGATCTCGACCCTGATGCTGGTGATCTCCATCGTGCTGGTGGTGCTGGCCTTCTGGCTGGGACAGCGCGGCAAAAACCAATGAGTCCTTTTCCCTCTGGAGCGTTCTCGATGAAAAATAAAAGCATGCGTTGCGGCGTCGCCGGCCTGGCCCTCAGTTGCTTCACCGCACTCACTGCGTTCGGCGCACAGGCCGCCGAGCCCAAAGAATTGTTCTTCTACAACTGGACCGATTACTACCCGGTCGAGCTGCTGGCCAAGTTCGAAAAAGAGACCGGCATCAAGGTCACCATGGACGGCTACGACAGCAACGAAACCCTGCTGGCCAAATTGCAGGCCGGCGGTGCGGCCTATGACGTGATCGTGCCGTCGCAGTCGATCATGCAAACCCTGATCAAACAGGACCTGCTGCTGGAAATCGACGCGTCGACCCTGCCCAACTTCCAGTACGTCAAACCGGCGTTCCGCGACCCGAGCTTCGACCCCGGCCGCAAGTTCTCGGCGCCGTACCTGTGGGGCACCACCGGATTCTCCTATGACAGTGCGCGGGTGCCTGGCGGCAAGCTGGACGATTCCTGGAAGGAGTTCTTCGAGCCGCGCAAGGAGCTGCAAGGCCAACTGGCGGCGCTCGACACCTCCAGCAGTGTGATCAACGCTGCCAGTCATTATCTGGATGTCGACGAATGCAGCGAAAACCCGCAGGACGCCAAGCGGATTCTGGAGCTGCTGCAAAAACAGAAGCCGTTCCTGAAGATGTACAGCTCGGACAACACCGTCGACCGCATGGCCTCCGGTGAAGTGATCATGATGCAGAACTGGAACGGTTCGACGGCGCGGGCGACCTTGCAAAAGAACACCATCAAGTACGTTTATCCGCGTGAAGGTGTGGCGATGTTCCAGGACAACTTCGCCGTGCCCAAAAGCGCGCCGCACCCTGGCAACGCGAAGGTGTTCATCGACTGGATGATGAAACCGGAAAACGCTGCCGCCGTGTCCAACGCCATTGCCTACGCCAACGGCATCCAGAGCGACAAGCTGCTCGACGCCAAATGGAAGGTCATGGACGCCATCAACATGCCCGACGAATTCGCCTCGCGCCTGCGGCCTGAAAAGGAATGCAGCAACAAGGCGCGAGAACTGCAGGACCGGATCTGGGCGAAGCTTAAAGGCTGACCCGAGACCGGATCGCCGCCATCGCTGGCAAGCCAGCGCCCACAAGGTTTGGGGGGGTCACAAATGTTTTGACCAACCCAATTCCCTGTGGGAGCTGGCTTGCCAGCGATGAGGCCCGTCCAGTCACTACAACATTCAAAAACCTGAATGAGGTTTATATGTCCCACCCCCGCTGGCTACGCAACGTGCGCCCCTACGGCGCCACCGCCGAAGACCTGCTGATCGAAAACGGCCGGTTCACCCAACGTCGCCCCGCCTCGACCACCGAGCTGCTGGCCACCGACATCGACGGCCAACACCAGCTCCTCACCCCGGCCCTGGTGGAAAGCCACGTGCACCTCGATAAAACCCTCTGGGGCCAACCCTGGCGCCCCAACAGCGCAGGTCCCACGCTCAAGGACTACATCGCCAACGAGCGCCGCATCCTGCGTGAAGTCGAAACCCCCATCGCCCAACGCGCCGGCGCGCTGCTGGAAAACTGCATCGCCCGTGGCTCGCTGACCCTGCGCTGTCACGTCGACATCGACCCGGAATTCGGCCTGCGCCACGTCGAAGCCATGCAGCAATTGCGTGAAAAATACCGTGACCTGATCGACCTGCAACTGGTGGTGTTCCCGCAGACCGGTCTGATCAGCCGTCCCGGCACCGCCGAACTGATGCGCGAAGCCATGGCCCTTGGCGTGGAGAATGTCGGCGGACTGGATCCGTGCGGGATCGACAACGACCCGATCGCACAGCTCGATTTCGTCTTCCAGCTGGCCAGCGAATTCGAGCGTGGCGTGGACATTCACCTGCACGACAAAGGTGAACTGGGCCTGTGGCAAATTTCGCTGATTGCCGACTACACCGAACGCTTTGGGCTTCAGGGTCGGGTGATGATCAGCCACGCCTACTGCCTCGGCATGCTGCCGTGGAGCCAGGTCAAACCCGTCGCCGAACGTCTGGCCGCCCTGGGTATTTCGTTGATGAGCTCGGCACCGGCCGATTGCGCGGTGCCGCCGTTCCTCGCGCTGCGTGAAGCGGGGGTGAATGTGTGCCTGGGTTCGGACGGGATTCGCGATGCCTGGTCGCCCATGGGCAACGGCGACATGCTGGAACGGGCGATGCTGCTGGCGTTTCGTTTCGATTTGAACAAGGACGATGAACTGGCGGCGGCGTTCGAGGCGGCGACGGTGAATGGCGCTCGGGCGCTGGGGTATGAAGGTTATGGTCTGGAGATCGGCCAGCCAGCGG
Source organism: Pseudomonas sp. p50(2008) (assembly GCF_015351605.1). NCBI lineage: Bacteria > Pseudomonadati > Pseudomonadota > Gammaproteobacteria > Pseudomonadales > Pseudomonadaceae > Pseudomonas > Pseudomonas sp. p50(2008). The sequence continues at coordinate 203,567 of NZ_JACMYF010000005.1, read as the reverse complement.
ACTTTCTGCTGATGCCGGTGCAGACCCTCGGTGAAGCGGTGGTTTCGCGGCCGCTGCGGCAGGTCTATCGCGCGGGTGTTTTGATCGCCGCCGATGGACGCTTGCTGGAAACCCGCCTGTGAAACCCGGATCGGTCAAAACTGTCGGCCTTAAAGCCAGCTGCGTGGTCGGTTTCGACGGCACGCAGCACGTGCTGTGGCGCGATGGCGAGGTGGTCTTCGAAGGTTCGCGCATCCTGTTTGTCGGGCGCGGCTATGGCGGGCCGGTGGATCAGTGGATCGACTACGGCAATGCCCTGATCGGCCCCGGCTTTATCGATCTGGATGCGCTGGGTGATCTCGATTCCACCGTGCTGACCCTGGACAACGGCGACGAGCGTGACATGGGCCGGATGTGGTCTTCGGACTATCTGGCCAGCGGTCCGCGCGAGAGTTACAGCCCGCAGGAAGAGGTCTTCAAGTACCGCTACGCCTTCACTCAGTTGATCCGCAACGGCATCACCACCGCCATGCCGATCACCTCGATGTACTACCGCGAGTGGGCGGAAACCTACGACGAGTTTTCTGCCGTGGCCGGTGTGGCAACCGAGTTGGGCCTGCGCACCTACCTCGGTCCCTGCTACATGAGCGGCATGAGTTACTGGCAGGCCGACGGCACGTTGGCGCACCACTGGGATGAAGCCCGTGGCATGGCCGGGCTCGATGCCGCTGAACGTTTCTTTCGGGATTTCGACGGTGCGAACAACGGCCTGATTCGCGGTGCGTTGCTGCCCGACCGCATCCAGACCTGCACCCCGGCGCTGCTGCAACGCACGGCCGCGCTGAGCCGCGAACTCAACGCGCCGATGCGGCTGCACTGCTGTCAAGGGCTCGGTGAGGTGGCGATGGTCGAGCAGCTTCGCGGAGTTTCACCCCTGGGCTGGTTGCAGCAGCTTGGGCTTTTGACCCAGCGCAGCCTGCTGCCCCACGGCATCTACACCCGTGGCGATGATGACCTGCATCGGGTGGTGGACGGCGGTGCGAGCCTGGTGCACTGCCCGGTGGTGTTTGCAAGGGATGGCGAGGCGTTGAATTCGTTTGGACGCTACCAGGCCAAAGGCATCAACTTCGCCCTGGGCACCGATACCTGGCCGGCGGACTTGCTGGACAACATGCGCCAGGGCTTGAACATCGCCCGATTGATGGAAGGCGATGGTGCTTTGACCTGTGCACTGGACTTTTACAACGCTGCCACCCTCGGCGGCGCCAAAGCCTTGGGCCGTGATGATCTCGGCCGGCTGGCACCGGGGTGCAAGGCCGACATCACTGTGTTCAGCCTGCGGGGTCTGCACCTGGGGCCGCTGTTTGATCCCTTGAAAAACCTGATGCTGGCCGGGCGCGGTGACGACTGTATCGCCAGCTACATCGATGGCCGCTGCGTGATGCAGGACGGCCAGGTCCAGGGCGTCGACTACCCCGCCCTGCAACGGCAGGCCCAACAACAATTCGAAAAACTGATGCGCAGTCACAGCGACCGGGCCTTTGGCCAACCGGACTGGAAAGGTCTTTTCCAATCGGCGATCCCGTTCGCCGACAACTACAGCGCACACGCGCCATTGAGCGCGATTGATCCTCTCCTTTAGAGTTTTCTGCCTATGCAAAGCTTTGACTTCAGCACATTGAGTGCCCGTGACAAATACAAAATCCTGATCGGCAGTGTGGTGCCACGGCCGATTGCACTGGTGACCACCATCGACGGCGAAGGCCGCATCAACGCAGCGCCGTTCAGCTTCTTCAATGCGCTGTCCGCCGATCCGCCGATCCTTGCGCTGGGCGTGGAAAACTACGGCGATCAGAGCCCCAAGGACACCACGCGCAACATTCAGCTCAACCAGGAATTCACCGTCAACATCGTCAGCGATGCGCTGGTGGAAGCCATGAACGTCTGCGCCGTGCCCTTTGCGCCGGGCTTCGACGAACTGACCGCTGCCGGCCTCACGGCCATCCCCGGCACCACGGTCAAATGCCCACGCATCGGCGAAGCACCGGTAGCGCTTGAATGCCGACGGATGATGGCGCTGTCCATCGGGCAATCCCGGGAGATCATCTTTGGCGAAGTGCTGATGGCCCATGTGCGCGACGAACTGATCGACCCCAAAACCCTGTACATCGATCAACTGGGGCTGGATGCCATTGGCCGGATGGGCGGCCATGGATATGCGCGCACCCGTGATTATTTCGACCTGCCGACACGCTCGTTGCAGGCATGGACAGATGCACCGGGCGGTGGCGAACGTTTTTGGCCTGACACCAAGTAACCAGCCTTCACACATAACCTGTGGGAGCGGCGAGCAGGCTCACTCCTACAGTGAACTGTAGCGGGCACAAAATCTGCGAGCGACCACCCATCCCTGTAGGAGTGAGCCTGCTCGCGATGGCGGTGTGTCAGGCGAAGGTGATGTTGAATGTGCAGGCCTCATCGCGAGCAGGTTCCCACAGGTTTTCCATTTCCAATAGCAGGCAACGCAGGCATTCCTTCGCAACAGTTCAACGAAAATCCCGGCTCCGCACGCTGATGCCGTCCAGCAGTTCACTCAGGTCACTCATGCGTCCGGCGATCAAATGCCGGACCTCGCCTTCCTTCTCCCAGCGCCCATCGACCTTGAGCAACTGCGAGCCCACCAGTACTTGCCGTTGCCGCTCGGCCAGGTCGCGCCAGACGATCACGTTGACGTTGCCGAACTCGTCTTCCAAGGTGACGAAGGTCACGCCACTGGCCGTGCCCGGACGTTGTCGGCCGGTCACCAGTCCGGCCACGCTTACCGGTCGCCCATGCTCGACCTCAAGCAGTTCCTTCGAACTGCGGCAGCGCCGGGCCTTCAGCTCAGTGCGCAACAACGCCAGCGGATGTGGCCCGAGGGTGGTGCCGACGCTGTTGTAATCGGCCAGCAGGTCTTCGCCGACCGTGGGCTTGGGCAACGCCACCGCGCCCTCCTCCTGCCGCGGCAGGCCGGCGAAGAGGCCGAGCTGTTTTTCCACCCCCGCCACTTCCCAGCGTGCCCGATGCCGATCACCGGCCAGCCCGCGCAGAGCACCGGAGTCGGCCAGTTGTTCCTGGGCGCGAGCGTCCAGTCGTGCCCGTTCGCCGAGGTCGGCGATGTCGACAAATACCCCCCGTGCCCGTGCCACCTCGATGCGCCGGGCATCGTCCTCACGAAAGCCCTTGATCATGCGCATCCCCATGCGAATGGCCGGCTGCGCCCCCATGATCGGTTCGAGGCTGCAATCCCAGTCGCTGGCCCGTACGTCCACCGGGCGAATCTGCAAGTGATGACGCCGCGCGTCCTGCAGAATCTGGTCCGGGCTGTAGAAACCCATGGGCCAACTGTTGATCAGCGCACAGGCGAATGCCGCGGGTTCATGGCATTTCAACCAGCAACTGGCGTAGGTCAGCAAGGCAAAACTGGCAGCGTGGGACTCGGGAAACCCATAGCTGCCAAAACCTTTGATCTGCTCGAAAATCTGCGCGGCGAACTCCGCCGTGTAGCCGTTTTTCTTCATTCCGGCCGCCAGTCGTTCCTTGTGCGGTTCGAGTCCGCCGTGACGCTTCCAGGCCGCCATGGAACGCCGCAACTGATCCGCCTCGCCGGGGCTGTAGTCAGCGGCGACGATGGCGATCTGCATCACCTGTTCCTGAAACAGCGGCACACCCAGCGTGCGCTTCAACACATCGCGTAGCTGTTCGGAAGGATAGCTTTCGAGCTCTTCCTTGTTTCGACGCCGCAGATACGGATGCACCATGCCGCCCTGAATCGGTCCGGGGCGGACGATGGCCACCTCGATCACCAGGTCATAAAACGTGCGAGGCTTGAGCCTGGGCAGCATCGACATCTGCGCCCGGGATTCAATCTGGAACACGCCGACAGTATCGGCACGGCCAATCATGTCGTAGGTCTGTGGGTCCTCGGAAGGGATCGATGCCAGGCTCAAGTCAAGATGGCGATGGCGTCGCAGCAAATCGAAGCAACGACGAATCGCGCTGAGCATGCCCAACGCCAGAATATCCACCTTGAGCAGCCCGACCGCGTCGAGATCGTCTTTGTCCCACTGGATGATCGTGCGCTCGGCCATGGCGGCATTTTCCACCGGCACCAGACTGTCCAGCGGTTGCTCGGAAATGACGAAGCCGCCGGGGTGCTGGGACAGGTGACGGGGGAAACCGATCAGCTGTTGCGTCAGACTCAACACCCGGCGCAGCACCGGGCTGTCGGGGTCGAAGCCGCCTTCGCGCAGGCGCTCAAGGGGCGGCGCCTGATCACTCCAGTGACCACAGCAGTCGGCCAGCGCATTGACCTGATCCGGCGGCAGGCCCAGCGCCTTGGCCACATCGCGCACCGCGCCGGCGCCGTGATAGCTGCTGACGACCGCCGTCAGCGCCGCACGATTGCGGCCATAGCGCTGGAACACGTATTGCAGGACTTCCTCGCGGCGCTCGTGCTCGAAATCGACGTCGATGTCCGGCGGTTCGTTGCGCTCCTTGGAGAGGAAGCGTTCGAACAGCATGTTCATCCGCTCAGGGTCGATTTCTGTGATGCCCAAGACGAAACACACCGCCGAGTTGGCCGCCGAGCCTCGGCCCTGACAGAGAATTTTCTGCCCTCGGGCAAAGGCCACGATGTCCTGGACGGTGAGAAAATAGCTTTCATAACCGAGCTCGGCGATCAGTCCCAGCTCCTTGTCGATCAACCCGCGCACCTTCGGGCTGGCCCCTTCTGGCCAGCGCTCGCGAATGCCGCGTTCGGTCAGCTCACTCAGCCAGGACGTTGCGCTGTGACCTTGCGGCACCAACTCCCGGGGATACTGATAACGCAACTGGCCAAGGTCGAAGGTGCAGCGCCGGGCGATGTTCAGGGTTTCGTCGAGCAGGGCCTGCGGATAGATCGACTGCAAGGCATCGAGGCTGCGCAAATGCCGCTCGCCGTTGGGGTGCAGGCGCAGCCCGGCGTCCGCCACCGGCAGGTGATGACGGATCGCGGTCATGGTGTCCTGCAAGGCCCGGCGCCCGCGCGCGTGCATGTGCACATCGCCGCTGGCCACCGCCGCAATGCCCAGCTCCCGGGCCAGGGCCCACAGATCGTGCAGGCGCCGGCTATCGTCCTGACCGCAATGCAGCTGCACCGCCAGCCACAGGCGTTCAGCAAAGACCTGCTTCAGCCAGTGGCCCTCTTCCAGGGCATCGACCGCGTCCGGCACCCACAACGCCAGCAATCCCGGCAACGGCTCGCTGAAATCTTCCCGCAGCAGCTGATACTGGCCTTTTTGCGTGCGACGCCGGGCCCGGGTGATCAGTCGGCACAAGGTCTGGTAGCCCTCGAGGTTCTCCACCAGCAACACCAGTTTCGGCCCCTTCTCGATGCGGATTTCGCTGCCGATGATCAGCGGCAGCTCAACGGATTTGGCCGCCTGCCAGGCGCGGACGATCCCGGCCAGGGTGCACTCATCGGTGATCGCCAGCGCCTGATAGCCGTGTTTTTTCGCCCGTTGAAACAGCTCCAGGGCACTGGAGGCACCGCGCTGGAAACTGAAGTTCGACAGGCAGTGCAGTTCGGCATACCCGATGCTCATGAGAACCAGCCCTGCAGCCACAACGGGCCGCCCTCGCCCACCGCACGGTAGGCCCACCCCTGTTGGCCGGCACGGGTTTCGATCAGGTAGTAGTCCCGGCGCACGTCGTCGCCGTCCCACCATCCGGACTCGATGCGTTCCGGCCCCATGAGGATGCGGGTCGAGCCTTCGTGGATCGCCAGCGGTTCGCTGAGCAACCAGCCCGGCCGTTGCACGCTGCCAAAGCCTGCGCAAGGCTGGCTGTCGGCACTGGCCTGCCACGCGCACTCGGGGCGGTGATCGGCCTGGAAACGCAAGCCATGCACCGCGTCATCCCCCAGCCGTGCGCGCAGCCGTTCACGCAGTTGCTCCCAGGGCAAGGATTGCTGCGGACGATCGTCGAACAGTTCCTGAAACTGCGGCACAAAGGCCGGCAAGTCTTCGGCACACAGGCGAAAACCGCGCACCGGGGCTTCGACCTGAACCTGCTCCAGCCGCCCCCGGGCCAGTTCGAACAGCATCGCCGGATCGCGTTCGGCGCTGAGCAGGCCGACCTTGATCACGCTGTCCGGCAACCCTGCGTGTTCCAGGTGCAGGTCGAAACGCTGCACGCCGCTGTCACGACCGCAGAGAAACGCCGACAGGTCGCCGGTCAAGCGCCGCAGCGGAAACAGCAAGGCCTGATGGGATTGCACATCGAAGTTGAGCTCGATGCGCACATCGAAACGGTCCGGCGGCAGGTAGTACACCAGCGCCAGCCGTCGCAACCCGAGCAGCGCGTCCAGGTGCTTGAGCACTTGCGCTTCGAAACGCCGGGCCAGGCTGTGCCGGGGCAACGCCTGCACCTGACTCAGGGTGCGCAACCCCATGCGCGACAGCGCCGTGGCGACATCGGCTTCCAGCCCGATCCGGTCGACCGGCATTTGCCCGAGGCGATCCTGCAAGGCTTGATCGTCGGGCACCACCAGACCGTCATAGGCGTTGGCCAGCACCCGCGCCGCCACCGGGTTGGGCGCGGCGACAATGCGGTGGCGAAAGCCCAGCTCGCCGAGTTCGTTGCGCAAGCGCGCCTCGAATTGCGGCCAGGCACCAAACAGTCCCAGGCTGGACTCGATCTCAAACACCAGCGCACGCGGGTAATGCACGCTGACCTGGGAGCTGAACCGGTAGGCCCAGGCCGCCAGAAATTGCTGCCAGTGTTCGATGTCGGCGACGTCGTACTCGGCCGTGACAAAGCCTTTGCTCAACGCCTGAGCAGCGCTCATGGACTGGCCGGGGCGTAAACCCAGCGCCCGCGCCGGACCGTTGACCGCCTGCAACACCCGGCGCTGGGCCGGACCGGTCAGCAGCGCCAGCGGCTCCTCGGGATTGGCGCGCTGACGCAGGACCGCGTCCAGCGCCAATTGCGGGAAAAGAATGCACACCCAGCGCATGGCAACCTCAATGCCCCACGGGAAAAGCAATCGGTGCCGAACGTGCCAGGCCGCCCCGGCACTTGAGCACGCGCAATTGCGCGGGCCTGGCATCGATGGCAATGCGCAGGGCCGCGGGCGACGGGTTGATGGCTTCACTGATGGAGCGATAGGCGAACGCCAGGGTCGAGCCGGTTTCTGCCGCCACCTGCAAGCGGCGCAAGGCGCGGTCGTCGGCCTTGTGCGGCCAGCACAGCACCGCGCCGCAACTGCCCGAGCGCAGGCATTGTTCCGCCGCCCACAGCGCATCGCGCTCGCTGGCCTGGATGATCGACAACTGGCGCAGATCGACCCCGGCGCTCTGCCAGGCCTGGGGGTACGGCACGTGAGGCGGTGCCACCAGCACGATGCGCTCGCCCGCCGCCGACAGCCTGGCCAGCGCCGGCCACACCAGTTGCAACTCGCCGACGCCCTGCCCGGCCAACAGAATTTCGGTCAATGCCGCTTCCGGCCAGCCACCGGTGGGCAATGCCGCATCCAGCGTGGCATGCCCGGTGGGTTGCGGGCTGACGGCCGGGGGCGCAGGCCGACCCTTCCAGACCTGGCCGCCATTGAACAGCATATCCAACGCAACGACGGCACCCATCAGCCTTGCCTCACCAGACCGCAGAACACGCCTTCGATGGCCAGGTCCTGGTCGTCTTCGACGATGATCGGTTGATAGGCCGGGTTGCGTGGCAACAGGCGAACCGTGTCGCCGACCCGCTCGAAACGCTTGATCGTGACTTCGCCGTCAAGTCGCGCCACGACGATCTGGCCATTGACCGCTTCGGGGCTGCGGTGCACGCCCACCAGATCACCGTCGAGAATGCCGTCCCCGATCATCGAGTCACCGCGAACCCGCAGCATGTAGTCCGGCACCCGGGAGAAGATCGACGGATCGAGCAGCAGGCGACTATGCACCTCGGCATCGGCGCCAATCGGCGCACCGGCCGCAACCCGGCCAAGGACCGGAATGTCCAGCAGCTCGGGGCGCGGTGGTTGCCCGAGCAAGCGAATGCCTCGGGCCTGATGCGGGTTGACCTCGATAAAACCGGCATCGGTCAGCGCCAGCACATGCTTGCGCGCCACGCTGCGGGAGGCAAAACCGAACGCCTCGCTGATTTCAGCGAGGCTCGGGGGCTGACCTTTCTCAGCGATGCGTTCGCGGATAAAAGTCAGGATGGCGGTACGGCGGGGAGTGAGAGTCGTCATGGAGTACATTTGTACTCTTTCGGTTTTTTTCTGGCAAGGACTTATAGGAAATGTCCGATGAAACGTTGGAGGGAGGAACGCCTCAACGTCAGGTCGGCTGTCAGGCCGCCTCGCTTTGTTTTTGATCTGCTTTTGATCTGCTTTTGATCTTCTTGCCCCATCGGGAGGCCGAGCGCAGGTTCTGCGCAGTGGGCAACCCGGCAAGGATGCCGGGTTAGCCGCGCACGGCCATGGATGGCCGATCGCGGCGGGCCCACGGAGCAGGACCGGAGCGAGGGAATGCCGAGCCCAGGCGAGGCACCGGACGAAAGGGGCAAGAGCGTTTGGTTACTTGGCGCTTTTCCAAGTGACTCGCCGTAAGGGCGAAACCAATAGAAGCCGTTATCCCAGGAATGGATATGTACACCAACAAGAATCTCACCGCCGATCAGGCAGCCATCGCGAGCAGGCTCGCTCCTACAGTTTGATCCGGGTGGATCAGTGAGATATGGGTTGGCTGTCAGAACGTCATCGCTGGCAAGCCAGCTCCCACAGTTGATATGGGAACACCCGCCAGAAATGCGCGACTGTCAGGCCGCCATCGCGAGCAAGTCCGGCTCCCACAGGTGAACGCGTGCGCTTCGAAAGTCAGGTCGGCTGTCAGGCCGCCTCGCTTTGTTTTTGATCTGCTTTTGATCTTCTTGCCCCCTCGGCAGGCCGAGCGCAGGTTCTGCGCAGTGGGCAACCCGGCAAGGATGCCGGGTTAGCCGCGCACGGCCATGGATGGCCGATCGCGGCGGGCCCACGGAGCAGGACCGGAGTGAGGGTATGCCGAGCCCAGGCGAGGCACCGGACGAAAGGGGCAAGAGCGTTTGGTTACTTGGCGCTCCTCCAAGTGACTCGCCGTAAGGGCGAAACCAATAGCCGCCGTGACCGCAGGAATGGATATGTACACCAGCAAGAATCTCACCGCCGATCAGACCACTATCGCGAGCAGGCTCGCTCCTACAGTTTGATCCGGGTGGATCAGTGAGATATGGGTTGGCTGTCAGACCGTCATCGCTGGCAAGCCAGCTCCCAAGTTTGATATGGGAACACCCGCCAGAAATGCGCGACTGTCAGGCCGCCATCGCTAGCAAGCCCGGCTCCCACAGGAGAACGCGCACGCTCCGAAAGTCAGGTCGGCTGTCAGGCCGCCTCGCTTTGTTTTTGATCTGCTTTTGATCTGCTTTTGATCTTCTTGCCCCCTCGGCAGGCCGAGCGCAGGTTCTGCGCAGTGGGCAACCCGGCATGGATGCCGGGTTAGCCGCGCACGGCCATGGATGGCCGATCGCGGCGGGCCCACGAAGCAGGACCGGAGCGAGGGTATGCCGAGCCCAGGCGAGGCACCGGACGAAAGGGGCAAGAGCGCTTTGGTTACTTTCGCGCTTTTCGAAAGTGACTCGCCGTAAGGGCGAAACCAATAGAAGCCGTAACCACAGAAACGGATATGTACCCCAGCAAGATCACACCGCCGATCAGGCCGCCATCGCCGGCAGGCCAACTTCTGCAGTTTGATTTGGGTACACCCGCCAGAAATGAGCGACTGTCAGGCCGCCATCGCTGGCAAGCCAGCTCCCACAATTTGGGGTCAGACCAGTTTGATCCGGGGACATCTGGAAGAAACCTGTCGGCTATCAGGCCGTCATCGCGAGCAAGCTCAGCTCCTACAGGGGGTGAGCGTTGTCATCCAAACCACGGGACGCCAGAAACCCGGTGATGTAATCGATGAACGCCAGCACTTTGGCCGTGGCCCGGCGGTGACTCGGGTACACCGCCAGAATGTGCGGGCCAAAGCTGTCAGGGTCGATGGCGTAGTCGGCCATCAGGCGCACCAGGCGTCCATCGGCCAGGTACGGCGCGGCGCTCCACAGTGGCGTGTGCAGCAGACCACGCCCAGCCAGGGCATTGGCCAGCAGCAAGTCGTAATTGTCACTGCGCAAGCGCGGTGCCTGGGGCTGCGGCAGGCTCAGGCGCTGACCGTCGCGCTCGACCCACCAGAATTCACGGCTGAGCAAAGGGTGGCTGTACAGCAGCCAATCGTGGTCATCGAGGGTGTGCGGGGTGACCGGCACACCCTTGCACGCCAGGTATTGCGGGCTGGCACACAGCGCCAGGCGATTGCTGCCGACCACGCGCGCGATCAGCCCCGGCAAGTTGTCATGACCTTCGCGCAAGGCCAGGTCGTAACCGCTCTCCAGCAAATTGACGAACTCGTCACACAAGTCCACTTGCAGGTTGATTTGCGGATATTGCTCAAGAAAACCACCACACACCTGATCGAGAAACGCCTGCCCATACGCCAGCGGCGCGGTGACTTTCAGGCTGCCGCGCAGGCCATGCTGTAACTGCTCGATTTCTTCGCCGGCCTCGTCCAGACGCTGCAAGACCTGGCGCGCGGTGTCCAGGTAAAGCCGGCCCGATTCCGTCAGCGAAATCCGCCGGGTGCTGCGTTCGAACAGACGGGCCCCGAGTTCGGCCTCCAGGTGGTTGACCGCCTTGGTCAAGGCCGACGGGGTCTTGCCCAGTTGCTCGGCGGCACGACTGAAACTGCCCAGTTGCGCCGTGACCACGAACATTTTCAGTGCACCCAACTTGTCCATTCTTTTTCCATTCAGGCAAAAACGTTTTTCGTGAGCGAGGCGTTCTGCCGAGCGCGGCAAGCCATTAGTCTGGCCATCAGACGCAATAACAAGGAAACATTCAATGAAAAGATTCATCCCGAATCTATTGGTAGCGGCAGTGAGTTTTGCCTCGTTGGAAGCCATGGCGGCGGCTGATCTGGTGTTGTTGAACGGCAAGATTTTCACTGCTGACCACAACCAGCCCAAGGCCCAAGCCCTGGCTGTACAAGACGGCAAAGTGCTGAAAGTCGGCAGCGATGCGCAGATCAAGGCCCTGATCGAGCCTGGCACCCAAGTCATCGACCTGGGCGGCAAGACCCTGATGCCCGGCCTGATCGACAGCCATTCCCACGCGATTTTCGGCGGCCTGGAAAGGGTCTCGGCCAACATGGCGGATGAGGTGGTCGAGCTCGACGAACTGGAAAAACGCCTGCGGACCTGGCGTGAAGACGGCACGGCGAAGCATGAAGATGTACTGGTCATAGCCGGCATGAGCTCGGGTTACTGGGCGCAGTCCGAAGCTCTGGGCAAAAAATTCAACAGTGGCGAATGGGCCAGCGTCCCCGTGGTGTTTGTCGGCAGCGACCACCACACGGCCTGGGCCAACGACGTGATGCTCAAGCGCGCCGGCATTGATGCCGCGCTGCTCACGTCATTGCCGGAAGCTGAACGCGACACCATTGGCAAACTTCAAGACGGCCGTCCGAGCGGCTTCCTCGTCGACGCCGGTTGGGACCGGGTGGCCTCGAAGATGCCGGCGCCGAGTGCTGCCGCCATGCTCAAAGCGGCCCAAACGGCCGTGAGTTATAACAACAGCCTCGGCATCACAGCGTGGATGGACCCCGCCGCCAACGCCGCGCCCGGGGAGCCGATATTCGCCCTCAAACCCACGGAGAAAACCGTCGGCGTGCTGCCGGTGTACAAGGCGCTGTCGGAAAGCGGAGGCATGACCGCCCACGTCGCAGCGCTGCTGGTGGCCAACGGCAAAAGCGTTCCCGCCGACCTCGATACACTGGACAAGGTCCGCCAGCAATTTCAGGGCATTCCCAACCTGACGCTGCCCGGGGTGAAGATCTTCGCCGACGGCGTGATCGAGTACCCGGCGCAAAGCGCAGCGATGATCGATCCCTACACCAACTCGCACAAACCGGGTGAGTTGCTGATCGATCCCAAGCATTTCGGTGAACTGGTCAGTGCCATCGATCAGCGCGGCTGGCTGGTGCACATTCACGCCATCGGCGACCGCGCGGTGCGTGAATCGCTCAATGGTATCGAGCAGGCGCGCAAAGACCGCCAGAGCGGTGTGACGCACTCCATCACCCACCTGCAGATGGTCAACCCGACAGAGTTTGCCCGGTTCAAACCGCTCAACGTCATCGCCTCGATGCAGTTGCTCTGGGCCAGCGCCGACGATTACACCACCGACATGATCAAGCCTTACGTCAGCGCCCAGGCGTTCCGCTACCAGTACCCCGCGCACTCGCTGCTCAAACAGGGCGCGACTATCTCCGGGGCCAGCGACTGGCCGGTGTCCACACCCAACCCGTGGAACGCCATGGCCCAGGCGATGACCCGAATCGGCCCGCTGGGGGTGCTCAACGCCGATGAGCGCATCGACCGCGAGACCATGTTCTACGCCTACACCATCAACGCCGCCCGCACCATTGGCCTGGACAAACAGATCGGCTCCCTGAGCGCTGGCAAACAGGCCGACTTCATCGTGGTGGACCGCGATGTGTTCAAGGTCGACGAAAAAGCCCTGAACGACACCCAGGTGCTGCAGACCTGGTTCGCCGGCCGCCAGGTCTACGCCCCAACCCTCTAATAAAAACCGCAACTCCTTTACTGCCCGACCTCGTGTTGTCCACACGAGGCCCGGCGCAGCCTTGCCCGACATCTGCCCAAAACAATCACAATAGCGGAACGTGCCCCCATGAAAGCTTTCACCTTGTTCGCCCTAGGTTCCTTGACTCTGCTGCCCTTGAGCAGCCAGGCCATCCAATTGAACGATGACTTCGCCGTGGTGCTGGACGTGACCCTGGCCAGCGACTACCGCACCCGTGGCATCTCGCAGACCCAGAACGATCCGGCCCTGCAGGCGGCTGCCACCCTGAACCACAGCAGCGGCCTGTACGTGGGGGCTTGGAGCTCCAACGTCGACTTCGGCGGCGGCCTGAAAACCCGGCAGGAAGTCGATTACTACGGCGGTTGGTTCTGGGAGGCCACCGAGGACGTCAACCTAGACCTCGGTTACCTGAAATATACCTACCCGAAAGAAAGCCAGTTCAACCAGAGCGAGGTCTACGGCATTCTCAGCGTGTATGGGGTGAAGCTAGGCGCCTATTATTCCGACGATGCGCCTGGGATCGACAGCAAGCAGAACTCGCTCTACAGCTATGTCGGTTACGAGACCGAACTGCCCTATGGCGTGGGGCTGAAGCTGCGCTACGGCGACATGGATTTCAAGGACCCGCATTTGTACTCAAGCTCGGGCGAAGCCGAGGACTCGTACCGCGAATGGGAGGTCAAACTGACCCACGAACTGGCCGGGGCGATGCTGGGGCTGAGCTACATCGATACCGACCTGTCGAAGAGCCAGTGCACCAGCAACTGGGGCTTCGACGATGTGTGCGGCGCGACGGTGGTGGCGAGTGTCAGCAAATCCTTTTGATCCCATTGATCCCCTGTAGGAGTGAGCCTGCTCGCGAAGCGGTGGATCAGCCGACATTGATGTTGAATACCAGTGCGCTATCGCGAGCAGGCTCACTCCTACAGGGAAATGCGCAGGCCTGAAGCGTCAGGTCGGCTCGAAGGCCGCCTCGTTGTTGCTGTTGCTGTTGATCTTGATCTTCTTGCCCCTTGGGAAGGCCGAGCCCAGGCGAGGCACCGCACGAAAGGGGCAAGAGCGGTTGGTTACTTGGCGCTTTTCCAAGTGACTCGCCGTAAGGGCGAAACCAATAGCGGCCATGACCGCAGAAACGGATATGTACACCAGCAACAATCTCACCGCCAATCAGACCGCAATCGCCGGCAAGCCAGCTCCCACAGTTTGATCCGGGGATATCTGGAAGAAACCTGTCGGCTTTCAGTCCGCCATCGCGAGCAAGCCTTGCTCCCATACGAGATAGGGCCGAAGGTTCAGATTCTGCCGAGAATACGGTCCATCACCCAGTCGGTTTTCAATGCCTCCTCGGCCACCGCAGGGTGCTGCGACTCACCCCGGATATGAGCATTCATGCCCAGTACGTGATGCCACTGGATGTGCGGGTGGTTGTCGATGTGCATACTCAGGTGTTCTTCGGCCTCCAGCTGCACCGGGTGTTCGTCGAACACCGAAAAACTGATTCGGCCGCGGCTGCCGATCAGCTCTACCCGGTCTTCGCGACGGTCGGCGACGAAGTTCCAGCAACCCATGCCCGTCGCGCCGCTGGCAAACTGCCAACAGGCGCTGACGGCATCTTCGGCGGCATACAAACCGGCTTGCCGAGCGGTGAACCCGGCAACGTCGACGATATCGCCGAGCAGGTACTGGAACAGGTCCAGACCATGGCTGGCGAGGTCAGCGAAGTAGCCACCACCGGCAACTGCCGGATCGGTGCGCCAGTTGGCAGCGCCTTCGCTGTCCGTTGCGGACGGGGCTTTGGTCAGTGTCCAGGTGAGGTGCCGAACCTCACCGATCCGCCCCTCTTCCAGCCATTGGCGCACTTGCAGAAAACGCGGCAGGGAACGCCGATAGTAGGACACGAACAGGTGCAGTCCGGCATCAGCGAAGACCTGGTGCATCTGCTGGCTTTGCCCGGCACTCAGCGACATGGGTTTCTCGACGCAGCAATGCTTGCCGGCGGCGGCCACCTTCAGGGCGTAAGCCTGATGACTGTCGGGTGGCGTGGCGATGTACACCGCGTCGACTTCAGGGTCGTTGATCAACGCGTCGGCGTCGGTGTAAACCCGTGCGATGCCATGGCGCGCGGCGTAATCGCTCACCGCGTCCAGGCGCCGCCCCATCACTGCCACCAACGCCGAGCCAGGTGCCTTGTAAAAGGCCGGCCCGCTCTTGCGTTCAGTAACGTCGCCACAACCGATCATGCCCCAGCGCACCACGTTCATTGTCACTCCTGATATCAGCCGATGCGCAATGCGCGCAGGTCCAGATGTCCATCCTTGAGCGGCGGGCACCAGTAGTAACCCCCCGTGATCGGACGACTGATGCGATACAAGCCGTCGGTGATCCCGTCTTCCAGACCGCTCATGCGGCGCAGCTGGGCTTCGAAGGCGTCGAGGGAAAAGCCGAACGCCAGGAACATCAACCCGGCGCGGTCACCCTCGATCCACGGCATCGAACGACGGACCACGAACGCTTCCGGGGCGAAGCTTTCCTGCGCCGTGCGTTTGACGTGGGCCGAAATCGGCGCATCGTCGAGCTCTTCGTTGTCGCTCAGGCGACGGCCCATGATGTTGTCGGTTTCATGGGACGGCAACGCACGAAAGCCCTTCAGGTCGTGCTGCCACTGCTGGATCGCAGCAAAACTGCCACCCACCAGGCCTTCGGCACCTTCACCCAGCAATGCAGCCGCCACGGCGGCTTCATCGTGAGGGTTTTCCGTCCCGTCCTCGTAACCGGTGAGGTCGTGGCCGGTGAGGTGGCGGAAGGTTTCGTTCATCTGCACCAGGCGAAACGCCGGCGCCAGCGCCGTTTCGATGGCCTGACTGCGATTGAGCAATTCGCCCCGGTCGATACCGTGCAGCCAGCACCACAGTGCGTGCTGAGTCGACGGGTTGTCGACGCCGACGCCGGTCATTGCCGGAAACGGGCGCAAACCATCAATCTGACAGTGCAGCGCTTTCACCAGCGACTCACCAAAACCGACCACGGCCGACTTGCCGTCCACCAGTTGCATGAGCTTGTCGAGCGCTGCCGGCAGTGCGTCAACGGATTCCAGCGCGAAGAACATATGACGGGCTTGAAGTGGAACGGGGGTGGCAAGAATGCCCGGCTGGTAGTAACTCATATGAACTCCTTGAAAAGAGGCGCAGTTTACCCGCCGCGAAGAGGATGGTCATTGATCGGATAGATTCGTTGCCCTCTGAAAACGCATTAAGCTCGATGCGAGCGCTGCAAAAATGCACATCACCTGCAAAATCACAGCATTCAAACCCTTCGGCATCCCTGTAGCAGCCGTCGAGGCACGAGGCTGTTGTGGCGAGGGGATTCATCCCCGTTCGGCTGAGCAGCAGTCGCAAAGGTTTTGGGGCCGCTGCGCGACCCAACGGGGATGAATCCCCTCGCCACAAATTCGCAAGCGGTCACAGGGATGTGGTGTGCAATGTGCGGCGCATGGCATGGGATGTGCCCTGTATTGATCACCTGAGCATTCACAGTCAGGTCCCCCCGAGCCAACCAGAGCCGATTGACCGATGGATACTCTTGATTTCCTGGCCCAGAAGGCCCCGCCGCTTACCAGCACCCTGAGTGCCGACGGGTTACTCGTCAGCCTGTCCGAGAGCTTGAGCGATCAATTGGGCTATGCGCCTGAAGAATCATTGAGCCAGCCGATCGAACGCTTCTACAGCGTCGAGTCTGTGCGTGCCTTGCGCCTGCTGTTTGCCAATCCACCCGCCGACGAACAGGTCCACAGCCTGGAACTGACCCTCATTCGCCACAACGGCGGGTTGCTGCACGTGATCGCCAGCGGCCTGCTGGAATGGCGTTCGGTTCAAACGGCGCGCCTGCATTTGCTGAACATTGCCCTCGGTGCGCTGGGCCATCGCGTGCGGGAAATGCACAACGCCAACGAAGTGATGAGCCAGATGCTGCAAAGCGCCAAAGTCGCTTACTGGTGCATCGAGTTTGCCGAGGCGGTGGACATCAACAACTCGCCGGATGAAATCGTTCGCCAGGTCTTCGAAAACGACTCGCACTGGCGTCTGTGCAACCGGGCGATGGCCGATGTCTACGAGATGCCGTCCGATGTTGATTTCAACCAGCAACCGGTTCGCCTTTACTGGCCACGCAGCCCGGCCAACGAAGAGTTCGTGCGACGCCTGATCGAAGCCGGTTTCAGCGTCGACTGCGCGCTGTCCGTGGACCGTCGCCACGATGGTTCACCCGCCTATGTCGAGAACGATGTTCGGGCCACCATCGTCAACGGGCACCTGTTACGCATGTGGGGCAGCATCCGCGACGTCAGTCAGGAACTGCGCATGCAACACGACGCCGAGCAGCGTATCGACGCCTTGCGAAGGGTCTTCGACGCTGTACCGGACGCCGTGCTGGTGATCGATGAGCACCTGCAACCGCAATGGCGCAACGCAGCGTTTGAAGAGACCTTCGGCATTACCAATGGCGCCGGCATCGCTCGCCTCCTGCTGGACAATGCCCTGCCCGAGCGCACCTGGCACCGCTTGCCGCTGCCCGACCTGAGTGGCCGCGAGCCGGACTTCGACGTGCATTGTTCGCGCATTCAGATTCGTGAAGGCGTGGCCTGGCGCGTCGCGGTGTTTCGTGAACGACAAGGTGTGCTGCACGCCCAAGAGTTGCACCCATGAAAGACTCCAACCTGCCGCCTACCTTGCAGATGGGCATGCGCTCTTCAGTCAACGTCAGCAGTGAAGTGCTCGCGGCGCTGCTGGAAACCCCGGCGCTGCATGCCCTGCTCGACAGCTTCAGCGAAGCGCTGATCGTGACGGATGGCGAGGGTCGTGTGCGTTTTCTCAACCTGGCCGCCGAGCGGGTCAACCGCCTCTCGAAGCAGCAGGCCATCGGGCTGTCCGAAAGTGAATTCTTCCAGCGTTCGGCGTTGAACTACGACGACTTGCAGGCCGCGCTGAATCGCGGCGGCAACAATGCCTTGACCCGCTCCCGGGAAGGCCGGGTGATGCTCAGCAGCACCCACGCCATACCCACCGGGGCGTATGAAAAACCGTTCAGGATGCTGACCCAGAAAGACTTCGACGGCAGCCAACCGCAACGTCGCGCATCGCTGGGTGCCCGCCCCGTGGAACCCCAGGGCCTGCGTGATCCACAGGACAACGCGCTGCATCTTTCACCGCAGTTATCGAGCATTGCCGATACGGGCGTGCGGGCCTTTCGGCGTCGCGCACGGTTGCTGTTGCTCGGTGAGCCGGGTGTCGGCAAAACCGCCATCGCGCGGCATATCCACCGCGCGGCCGGCTGGGGTGATCGGCCGTTCATCCACGTCAATTGCGGGAGCATCCCGGAAAGCCTGTTCGAGTCGGAGATGTTCGGCTATGAACGCGGCGCCTTCACTGGCGCACTGGCGGGCGGCAAGCAAGGCTACATCGAGGCCGCTGCGGGCGGGACGTTGTTCCTCGACGAGATCGGTGAAATTCCGCTGCATGTCCAGGCCAAGCTGTTGAAGTTTCTTGAAGACAGCACCATTCAGTCAGTCGGCTCGCCCCTGAGCAAAACCGTTCAGGTACAGGTGATAGCGGCCACTAACAAGGACCTGCGTCATCTTGTGAGCGTCGGCGAATTTCGCGCCGATCTCTACTATCGCCTGGCCGTCCTGCCGGTAGAAATCCCGCCACTGCGCCAGCACCGGGACGACCTGCCCTTTCTCATCGACATCTTGCTCAGCCGCATCAATGGCGATCGCGAGCCGTCGTTGAGTCTGTCTGCCGGCTGCCGCAAGCGGCTGATGAGCTATGACTACCCCGGCAATATCCGTGAACTGGTAAACATTTTCGAACGCCTGGCGGTCCTCGCCGACGATGAAGCGCAAGAGCATCACCTGCCTGCCGAATTGCTGGAAACGGGAACTGTGCAGGAGCCATTGAAAACGCGGGTCACGGACGATATTTCGCAGGATGACCCGGAGCAGAATCTGAAGCTTCAGGTGCAGCAATTTGAACGGCAGATCATTCTCAAAGCGGTGCATTTGTGTGGCAGCAAGCGCAAAGCTGCGCAGCACCTGGGGATCGACATCGGCACGTTGATCCGCAAGCTCCAGCGCGACGAGTAACGCCCTCCCTGTAGAAGCTATGTAGCAGCTGTGTAGGAGGCGCTCCACAGCGATCCCACCCAAGGGTCTGTGTGTTGCCATTCTACCGCTGCAAAAACGCATACATATCTAGTTACTTTTGCCTGTCCGTTTCTGCCACAAGAACGAAAACACCTTTATTTACAACAACTTAGTCAATTGGCACGACCTGTGCTCCTGCTATCTGCAACCCACCATCGCTGGGCATTGCATCAGGGCCGGCTTCCTAAAGCCGAGCCGGTAGCCAGGAGGAATAATAAAAATGTTGATTACCGGGATCAAAAGCCGACCCGTCTATGACCGGTTGCAACCGCTGCCAGGAGGTATCCGGCACATCATTGCCGGGCAAGGCAGCGGCGGTCGCGCCATGTTGCGCCTGTTAGCTGACATGAACGGGCAGAACAGCCCCATCACCTTGCTGTACTCCCAGGAGTCTTTTTCCGGCCAGGATTTCCTCGCCCAATTGCAGCAGCACCCACAACACCCCCTTCACCTGCACGCGACCAATCAGGCGCTGATCGACGAGCTCAAAAGTTTGCTCGGCGATGCGCGCATGGGTACTCGTCTGTACCTCGCTGGCTCGGAAAGTTTCCTGGGCAGCGCCATGCAAGTGGCCACGCATTTCGACCTCAACCGCGACGAAGTCTTGCGCGAGCACTCCGGGACACTGGTGCGCCGGGTCTGGTGCGTGCACTGCGACACCTACACCGAAAACGTCACCCAACGCGTTTACGACTGCCCCGGTTGCGGCGTCACGCTGGTGGTGCGCGATCACTATTCCCGGCGTCTGGCGGCCTTTCAGGCGGTCAAGGCCGATGCCGAAGTCCCGGGTGAATTGCCCGAAGCCGAGGAGCTCGATACATGAGCCAGAACAATGGGACGTTGAACCTGCGGGTTGCCCGCATCGAAGCGGTGACGCCGGAAATCAAACGCTTCACCCTGGTATCGCCAACCGGTGCGCACTTGCCGGCCTTCTCCGGCGGCAGCCACGTGGTGGTGCTGATTTCCAACCCGCACAACACACTGCGCAATCCTTACTCGCTGCTGAGTTCACCCTACGACACCAGCAGTTATCAGATCGCCGTGCGCCGGGTGGACAGCGGCCGTGGCGGGTCGGTATCGATGCACGACGATGTCAGTGAAGGGGACCTGATCGAGGTCACGCCACCGGTCAACCTGTTCCCGCTGATCAAGCAGGCGCGGCTGCACATTTTCATTGCCGGCGGCGTCGGTATCACGCCGGTGATTTCCCAGCTCGAAGAGTTACGCCTGAGCAAGGTGCCTTTCGAGCTGCATTACGCCGTGCGCGGTGAAGAACATGCGCAACTCGGCAAGGAGTTGCAGGCCACTTATGGCGCCCAGGTTCATCTGTACCGCAAGGGTGTCGATGCGCGCATGGAGATCGGCCGGGTCCTGGCGGACCGCCCGCTGGGCAGCCACGTGTACGTGTGCGGTCCGGACAGCATGATCGACGCCACGCTGGTGTGCGCCAGGGATCTGGGCTGGACCGACAGCCATGTGCACTTCGAGCGCTTCCTCGAACAAAGCAGCGGCGGTGAAGCCTTCAGTTTCACCCTGGGCCGCAGCGGCGCAACCATCGAAGTCTCGCCCGACCAGACCATGCTCGAAGCGGTGGAAGCTGCCGGCTACACCATGCCCTACCTGTGTCGCGGCGGCGCCTGTGGTCATTGCGAAACCGAGGTACTCGAGCTCGATGGAGAGCTGCTGCACAGCGATGACTGGCTGTCCGATGAAGACAAAACCAGCCGCAAGAAAATCATGCCCTGCGTATCCCGCGCCAAGTGCAATCGCCTGGTCATCGACCTCTGATCGACGGAGAAAAAAACAATGAACATAAAATTCAATCCCGACGAAACCTACCGCGACGACTACACCTTCGCCAACAGCCCGGAGACCATCGCCCGCGCACCCTTCCCGTTCCCCGATGACGACTACATGTACTCGATGAACCTGGAGCCGCATGTCCCGGTAGGTGACGGTGCGTTCAGGGCCGCATTCGATATCGACGAGCATTACATCAGCGAGTGCAAGGACCGCGCGATCACCCTGGAAAAAGACCCGGGCATGCATTACGTCTCGGCGCCCCACATGATGGAGGCGCAATGGGACTTGCTCGAATTGATCATGGAGTCCTACGCCCGCGACTATCCGCAGTACTTCAGCCTGGCGCGCGAAGGTCGTCAGTGGCACTGGATCAACCGCCTGCTGGACATCGACGATCGTTTCACCTTTGGCGATCCGGCCACCCTGCCCTATGAGCCGATGGAATACGTAACGCGCCAGGCTCAGGGGGATTGGGTGCTGCAGGAAGAACGCGACGGCACGCTCTATTGGGGCGCCGGAATCGCCACCCAACGCGCCGATTACTCCCTGCGTTTCAACCTGGGCATGAGTTGGGAAGAGTTCCACGGACCGGTGCCGCTGGTGAAGGAAATCGGCATGCTCGATCGCGCGCTCAAATTTCTGCTGCGCTTGCGTACCGGGCACCCGGTGCGTCGCCTGAACTGGTCGCTGACGGTCAATCCGCGCCTTGAAGTCTCGGCCGAAAGCCTGCCGGAGTGGGCACCGGACCGCACCATCGTGACCGCTGAAAACGCCGGCAAGCTGGTTTACCTGCGCATCGAGTTGCAGCCGCTGCATCGATTGCCGCGCAGCAACGCCATCGTGTTCCCGATTCGTACCTATCTGCTGAGCCTGGAAGACATCGCCACCAACCCGGCGTGGGCGCGGCGCATGCATCGGGTCC
Organism: Pseudomonas sp. p50(2008); assembly: GCF_015351605.1. Taxonomy (NCBI): domain Bacteria; kingdom Pseudomonadati; phylum Pseudomonadota; class Gammaproteobacteria; order Pseudomonadales; family Pseudomonadaceae; genus Pseudomonas; species Pseudomonas sp. p50(2008). The sequence goes on along the minus strand of NZ_JACMYF010000005.1, from coordinate 181,910 downwards.
TGCGGGACCTGAACCAGCAGCTGGTCGATTACAAGGGCTTCAGCCGCTACCGCGATGCGGCTGTTGAATGGCTGTCGCAGTACGACGACGGGCGTGACAGCGAAATCAAAAAGCAGGCGTAAATCAATAAACCTGTAGCAGCTGGCGAAGCCTGCGTCGTGGCGAGGGGATTTAGCGAACGTCGCACCGCCCCGTTGGGTCGCGCAGCGGTCCCAGATCTTTACGACTGCTGCGCAGCCGAACGGGGATGAATCCCCTCGCCACAGGTTTCGCCAGCGAACGGGTCCGTGTGTGCATGACAACAACAACAACAACAACAACAAGCTCGGGATCACCCGCCAGCACTAATCCACTGCCATTGATAATGAGGAAATAACATGAGTGGCTCATCCAACACGCGTGCAAGCGTCAGTGCCGATCAGGATGCGGAACAGCTCCGCGCCCTCGGCTACAGTTCGGATTTCAATCGAAGCATGAGCCTGTGGGAGAACTTTTCCCTGGGCTTTACCTATTTGTCGCCGGTCGTCGGCGTGTACACGTTGTTCGGGTTGTGCCTGGCCGCTGGCGGTCCACCGATGTTCTGGTCCTACCTGCTGATCGGCGCCGGCCAGCTGCTGGTGTGCGTGATCTTTGGTGAAATCGTCTCGCAGTTTCCGATTTCCGGCGGTGTCTATCCGTGGGCGCGTCGGCTGGTCGGCAAGCGCTGGGCGTGGATGGTCGGCTGGGTGTATGCCTGGGCCTTGTGCGCAACCATCGCCGGGGTTGCCATGGGCGCCGGACCGTATCTGGCCATTATGCTCGGCTTCAACCCTGGCCCCGAAGCCAACATCTACATCGCCTTGAGCATCATCCTGCTGTCGACCGCGCTGAACCTGGTTGGCACCAAACTGCTGGCGCGGGTGGCGATGTTCGGTTTTCTCTGTGAGCTGGTCGGGGCGATTCTCGTCGGTGGCTACCTGCTGATCTTCGAGCGTCATCAACCCTTCAGCGTGCTGTTCGACACCTTCAACCTGCAGGTCAACGGCTCGTATTTGCCGGCCTTCCTCGCGGCGTCCCTGGCCGGCCTGTTCCAGTACTACGGGTTCGAGGCCTGCGGCGATGTCGCCGAAGAAACCCCGAACCCCGGCAAGCGCATTCCCAAAGCCATGCGCATGACCATCTACATTGGTGGTGCGGCAGCGATGTTCGCGTGCCTGGCGCTGATCCTGTCAGTGCCGGACATGGCCAAGGTGCTCGCTGGCGAAGACACCGATCCGGTCGCCACCATCCTGGCCAATGCCTTCGGCCCGGTCGGATCGCGCCTGGTGATGGCGGTGGTCATGGTGTCGTTCATCTCCTGTGTGTTGAGCTTGCAAGCGGCGGCCAGCCGTCTGTTGTTCGCCTACGCCCGCGACGAAATGATCATTGGCAGTTCGCTGCTCAAACGCCTGTCGGGCAACCACGTGCCATCGTTCGCCTTGATCATCAGCGGCCTGGTGCCTGCGGCCATTGTTTGCCTGGGAATATTCATGGCCGATGCCGTGGCGACCATCGTCGGCTTCGCGGCCATCGGCATCTACGTCGCCTTCCAGTTGATCGTCATCGCTGCCCTGATCGCCCGCGCCAAGGGCTGGCGCCCGAACGGTCAATTTACCCTCGGGGCGTGGGGCCTGTGGGTGAACCTGGCCGCGCTGGTGTATGGCCTGTGCGCAATCGTCAATATGGTCTGGCCCCGCTCGCCGGATGCCCCTTGGTACATCAACTACGCAATGATCCTGACCACGCTGGTGGTGATGGGCGCGGGTCTTGTCTACATGCTGCTGGGCAAGCCCTACGACAAGGGCACGGCACCGGCTGGTGATGCGTGGAAGTTTTCGAAACCGCAGGTCAAGGCAGCTGATGTGTCCGGTGCGGCGGTCAATAGACCGACGATTTGAAGACACATAAATCCCTGTAGAAACCGAATCTCTGTAGGAGTGAGCCTGCTCGCGATGGCGGACTGTCATTCAACAGTGAAGTCGACTGTCCGGCCGCTATCGCGAGCAGGCTCACTCCTACATTTAGATCTCGTTCAGGCAGAAGAATAAAATTGTTAGTGAGGACAATCCCATGCAAACCAAACTCCTGATCAACGGCCAGCTGATCGATGGCGAAGGCCCCGCCCAAGCCGTGTTCAACCCGGCGCTCGGCCGCGTTCTGGTGGAGATCAACGAAGCCAGCGAAGCCCAGGTCGACGCCGCCGTGCGCGCCGCCGATGCCGCGTTCGACAGCTGGTCGCAAACGCCGCCGAAAGACCGCTCGTTGCTGCTGCTCAAACTCGCCGACGCCATCGAAGCCCACGGCGAAGAACTGGCCAGGCTGGAATCGGACAACTGCGGCAAGCCCTACAGCGCGGCGCTGAACGACGAGATCCCGGCGATTGCCGACGTGTTCCGCTTCTTCGCCGGCGCCAGCCGCTGCATGAGCGGTTCGGCGGGTGGCGAATACCTGCCCGGCCACACCTCGATGATCCGCCGCGATCCGGTGGGTGTGATCGCCTCCATCGCGCCGTGGAACTACCCGCTGATGATGGTTGCCTGGAAAATCGCCCCGGCCCTCGCAGCGGGTAATACCGTGGTGCTCAAGCCGTCGGAACAAACCCCGTTGACAGCATTACGCCTGGCCGAACTGGCGTCGGACATTTTCCCGGCCGGCGTACTCAATCTGGTGTTTGGCCGGGGTCCTACCGTGGGCAGCCCGCTGGTTACCCACCCGAAAGTGCGCATGGTGTCGCTGACCGGTTCGATCGCCACCGGTTCGAACATCATTTCCAGCACCGCCGACAGCGTCAAACGCATGCACATGGAACTGGGTGGCAAAGCCCCGGTGATCATCTTCGACGACGCCGACATCGACGCCGCCGTGGAAGGCATTCGTACTTTCGGTTTCTACAACGCCGGCCAGGATTGCACCGCCGCGTGCCGCATCTACGCCCAGGCCGGCATCTACGAGAAATTCGTCGAGAAGCTCGGTGAGGCCGTGAGCAGCATCAAGTACGGCTTGCAGGACGATCCGTCAACCGAGCTGGGGCCGCTGATCACCGCGCAACACCGCGACCGCGTGGCCGGGTTCGTCGAGCGCGCCGTGGCGCAGTCGCACATCCGTTTGATCACCGGCGGCAAGGCTGTAGAAGGCAACGGGTTCTTCTTTGAACCGACGGTGCTGGCGGATGCGCAGCAGGATGACGAGATCGTCCGCCGCGAAGTGTTCGGACCGGTGGTGTCGGTGACGAAGTTCACCGACGAAGCGCAGGTGCTGGGCTGGGCCAATGATTCGGACTACGGCCTGGCGTCGTCGGTCTGGACCTCGGACGTCGGCCGCGCGCATCGCCTGTCAGCGCGCCTGCAGTACGGCTGCACCTGGGTGAACACGCACTTCATGCTCGTCAGCGAAATGCCCCATGGCGGTCAGAAATTGTCCGGTTACGGGAAGGACATGTCGATGTATGGGCTGGAGGATTACACGGTGGTTCGGCATGTGATGTTCAAGCACTAACAGCATCGCTGGCAAGCCAGCTCCCACAGGGTTGCGGTGTACTCCGGTCCTGTGGGCAACCACAAAACGTGTGGGAGCTGGCTTGCCAGCGATGGCGTTCGTCCGGTCACAACGTCCGCTGCCCGTTCCCGATCCCCTTGGCAATATCCACCCCCCAATCCAGCGCCGCTTCCATATCAAGCAGGTGCGGCTTCGGATCGGGGTCTTCAAAGATGACCGAACCGTCCGGCCGGTAAACACCGATCAACATCTTCAACGAGCCGTCCCGCAATATTTCCGCTTTTACCTCGATGGTGCATCCGTTCGACAACGTCTCCTTATGGTCCAAATGGCGTTCAGTCATTGCGGCAATCCTCCGGTCGTTGAAGTCCGAGTCAGGTGTTCCCCTGCACTCATGTTAGCTCACCATTTCGCACCAAAATGGCTCACTGAATCGCCTGCAAGCAGCGCCCTGACAGCGGCGCAATGCCACCTATACTCATAGCCACCGCCCCCTCGGGGTCTGCACGTCCAACAATAAAAAGCAGAGGTGGAACATGGTTTGGCAGCAAATCTACGATCCGTTCAACAACCCGGTCATATCCACGATCATGGCCGCCGTGCCGGTCGTGGTGATGCTGGCGTCCCTGGCTTTCTTTCACATCAAGGCGCATCTCGCTGCACTGCTTGCCTTGGCATCGGCCTTGCTGATCGCCATTTTTGCCTTCGGCATGCCTGCGAACATGGCAGGCTCCGCAGCGCTGTTCGGTGCCGCCAATGGCTTGCTGCCGATTGGCTGGATCGTGCTCAACATTATTTTCCTGCACCGGCTGACCACCGAGAACGGTTCGTTCAAGGTGCTGCAAGACTCGCTGGCGCGGATTACCGATGATCGACGGCTGCAACTGCTGTTGATCGCGTTTTGCTTCGGCGCGTTCTTCGAAGGGGCTGCCGGGTTCGGTACCCCGGTGGCGGTCACCGGTGCCATTCTGATCGGCCTGGGCTTTTCGCCCCTCGCCGCTTCCGGCCTGGCGTTGATCGCCAACACCGCGCCGGTCGCCTTCGGGGCGCTCGGCACGCCGATCATTACCCTGGCCAAAGTCACCGGGCTGGATGAAATGGAACTGTCGATGATGGTTGGCCGGCAGCTACCGTTTTTCTCGGTGCTCGTGCCGTTCTGGTTGATCTGGGCGTTCGCGGGCTGGCGCAAAATGCTCGAAGTCTGGCCGGCGATCCTGGTGGCCGGGGTCAGTTTTGCGGTACCGCAGTTCCTCGTGTCCAACTACCACGGGCCGATGCTGGTGGATGTGATAGCGGCGCTGATCTCCATGGCCTGCCTGGCCGGGTTCCTCAAGGTGTGGAAACCCGCCACGGTGCACACCTCCGCAGCCCTGTCCGGACGTGTCGACAACTCAAAAATCGACGCCGAGCATGACAAGAAGCCCGAACCCACCGCAGCCTTTGCCACCGACGCCAAGCCCGCCGTGATGCGCGCGTGGATGCCGTGGATCATCCTGACCGTCTTCGTGTTTGCCTGGGGCACCCAGGGCTTCAAAAACATGTTCGACACCCGTCCCGCCATCGACCCGGTCACCCAATCGGCCAAGCTTGATCCTCAGGGCAAGCCGATGCGCGAAGCGAACCCGATCTTCTCGCCGGCCCTGACATTCACCACCTTGCACCAGCAAGTCGAGAAGGTGCCGCCTGTGGTGCCTGCACCAAAAACCGAGGAGGCGATCTACAAGTTCAACTGGTTCACGGCGACCGGGAGCGGGATCCTGTTTTCAGCGATCCTCGGCGGGCTGCTGATGGGCTATTCCATCCCGCAGCTGATCAGCCAGTACGTGCGAACGTTGTGGGTGGTGCGCTATTCGCTGATCACCATCGCGGCGATGCTTGCGCTGGGCTACCTCACCCGCTATTCCGGTCTGGACGCAACCATGGGCCTGGCCTTCGCGGCGACGGGCATTTTCTACCCGATGTTCGGCACCCTCCTCGGCTGGCTCGGCGTGGCGCTGACGGGCTCGGACACGGCGTCCAACGTGCTCTTTGGTGGCTTGCAGCGCGTCACCGCCGAACAACTGGGGATCAGTCCGGTGTTGATGGCCGCAGCCAACAGTTCCGGTGGGGTCATGGGCAAGATGGTCGATGCCCAGTCGATCGTCGTGGCGTCCACGGCAACGCGCTGGTATGGGCATGAAGGGGAAATTCTGCGCTACGTGTTTTTCCACTCGATCGTTCTGGCGATTCTGGTCGGCGGGTTGGTAACCTTGCAGGCGTACGTCGCGCCATTCAGCCATATGGTCGTCGGAGGACACTGACAATCGATGAAGGCCTGTGGCGAGGGTGCTTGCTCCCTCGCCACAGGTACAGTGTCGCTATTAGAGAGGTAGACCGATGACGCGTCTCACTGCGAAAGACTTTTCCCCGCAATTGCTCGAACTCTATGACTACTACGCTCACGGCAAGATCAATCGGCGCGAATTTCTGGACCGTGCGGCGCTGTTTACCCTCGGTGGGTTGACCGCCAGCGCCCTGCTGACTGCCCTGAGCCCGAACTACGCCCTCGCCGAGCAAGTGGAATTCACCGACCCGGACATCCTCGCCGAGTACATCACCTACCCTTCGCCCAAGGGTAACGGCCAGGTTCGTGCCTATCAGGTCAGACCGGCGAAGGTCACCGGCAAGGTGCCGGCGGTGGTGGTCGTGCATGAAAATCGCGGGCTCAACCCTTACATCGAAGACGTCGCCCGGCGTGTGGCCAAGGTCGGTTTCATCGCCCTCGCCCCCGATGGACTGACATCCGTGGGTGGCTATCCAGGCAACGATGACAAGGGGCGCGAGCTGCAAGCCACGGTCGATCCGGAAAAGCTCATGAATGATTTTTTCGCGGCCATCGAGTGGCTGATGAAGCACGACATGGGCACCGGGAAAGTCGGTATCACCGGTTTCTGCTACGGCGGCGGGGTCGCCAATGCGGCCGCCGTGGCCTATCCGGAACTGGGCGCCGCGGTGTCTTTCTACGGTCGCCAGCCTGAGGCAAAGGACGTGCCCCGGATCAAGGCCCCGGTGATGCTTCACTATGGCGAACTGGACACGCGCATCAATGAGGGCTGGCCCGCGTATGAGCAGGCGCTGAAAGCCGGGGGCAAGACGTACGAGGCGTACATCTACCCCGGCGCCAACCACGGCTTTCATAACGACTCGACACCCCGCTACGACGAGGCGGCGGCGAAGCTGGCGTGGGACCGCACACTGGCGTGGTTTCGGCGTTATCTGGTTTAAAAGCAATGCGACGACGCACTAACACATCCCGATCCCGATACGTCCTCTGTATGATGGCGCGCTTTTAGCGCGGGTCATTCATCGAGGAGTTTTCATGGGCAGGCATTACCGGACACGTCACAAGGGAATGTCCGCTCCGCGGTTCGCGCTCAACTGCTTCACTCTGGGCCTGCTCTCGGCCAACACCGCCCTGGCGGCCGAAACCGAGCTGCCGGCGCTGACCGTCACCGGCGAAGACACCTCCGGCTATCAAGCCGACAGCGCATCGGTCAGTGGTTTCGATGCCGCCCCCTTGCTTGACACGCCGGCGTCGATTTCGGTTTTCAACGACGCCCTGATCAAGGATCAACAGGCCCGCCTGCTCAGCGAAGTGCTGCGCAACGATGCATCGGTCGGCCAGAGCTACGCGCCGGTCGGCTACTACGAAAACTTCGTGGTGCGCGGCTTCTCGTTGAATTCCGCCAGTAGCTACAAGATCAACGGGCGCACCATCACTGGCGAACAGAACGTCGGGCTGGAAAACAAACAACAGGTGGAGTTGCTCAAAGGGCTTTCCGGCCTGGAAAGTGGCGTCTCCGAACCGGGCGGACTGGTCAACTACGTGACCAAACGGCCCACCGATGTGCAGTCGGTAACCGTGTCGACAGACGATCGGGGTAGCGGCTACCTGGCCACCGATGTCGGCGGTTTCTTCGGCAGCGAGCAGCAGTTCGGACTGCGCGCCAACCTCGCCCATGAAGACATTCATTCGTATGTCGAACACACCAACGGCCAGCGGGATTTCGCCTCCCTGGCGTTTGACTGGAACATCAGCCCTGACGCGCTCCTGCAACTGGACGCGGAATACCAGACCAAGGAACAGCGCTCGGCACCGGGCTACCAGCTACTCGGCGGCACGACGCTGCCGCACCACGCCTCACCGAAAAAACTGCTGGCTCACCAGAGCGGTTCCAGGCCGGTCACCACCGATGCGCTGAACCTCAACGGCAACTTCGAATACCGTTTCAGCGACGACTGGAAAGGCAACCTCAGCGCGTCGCGCAGCCGAGTGGTGATCGACGATTACAGTTCTTTCGCCTGGGGCTGCTACGGCGCCGCCAGTTGCGCCGACGCCGCGGTGCCGAACTACTTCAGCCCCGAAGGCGACTACGACATCTATGATTTCCGCAGCCCCGACGACACCCGCCGCAATGACGAGGTCCAGGCGACACTCAGCGGGCGTTTCGACACGGCCGGCCTCGGGCACGAACTGACTGTTGGTACCAGTGCATTTCGCCGGGTGGTGGATAAACGCGACCCGATCAACGTGATGATCGGCAGCGGCAACATCGACCGCGAACCGGAAGACTTCGCCCGCTACGACGGACCACTCAACGATTCCTTCCGCCGTCTGGACAGTCGCCAGTACGGAGTGTTTTTCAATGACCGGATCAGTTTCAACGAACGCTGGCAAACCGTGCTGGGCGGACGCGAAGTGCGACTGGATGAAGAAACCTTCGACAGCCAGGGCGACACCACGCGCCATACCCAGCGGTATGAATTCCTGCCCCAGGCCGCGCTGATCTACAAGCCGGTGCACAACCTGTCGTTGTATACCCGTTACAGCAAAGGGCTGTCCCTGGGCGGCGAAGCGGCCTGGTTCACTACCAACGCGTTCGAGATCCTGGCGCCAACGGTTTCCCGGCAGATCGAGGCAGGGATCAAGTACGACTGGCAGCGCATGACCCTGGGCGCGGCGCTGTTCCAGATTCGTCAGGACTACCAATACGCCCGGCCGAATGACGACGGCACCTTTACCTTTGCCCAACAGGGCGAACAGAAAAACACCGGGCTGGAACTCTCGGCCAACGGTTGGGCTACGCAGCGGCTGCAGATCAGCGCCAGCGTTGCGGCGATTCGATCGCGGGTGACCGGTACCGGTACGCCCGCTTATGAAGGCCACCAGACGATCAATGTGCCGACGATGCGTGCCAGCCTTTATGGGGATTATGCGCTGCCGTGGGTCGAGGGTCTGGCAGTGCTGGGCGGCGTGCAGTACAGCGCCAGCAAGTACGCCAGTCAGGTGGGTGAAGTGGAGACGGGGGCGTATGCGATCTTCAACGTGGGGAGTCGCTTCAGTACGCGCATCGACGGCTATGAGACGGTGTTCCGGCTGAGCGTGGACAACCTGTTTGATAAGCGCTATTGGCGCGATGCAGGTGAATACATGGGGGATGACTATGTGTTCCAGGGCGCACCGCTGACCGCACGGTTGAGTGCTTCGATCAACTTCTGAGTGTTGCCTGACAAGGCGCCATCGCGAGCAGGCTCACTCCTACATTTTGATCGGCGCTGGACACTGGATCTGCGCTCAACACGAATACCCTGTAGGAGTGAGCCTGCTCGCGATAGCGGTGGGACATTCAGCATCGAGGTCGCCTGACACGACCTGCTCCGGCGGCATTGCGACAAACTGCACCTATGCTGAAACTATCCACCCGAGGATCGGCCTATGTGCGGACGTTTGTCGCAGTACCGGGGTATTCACGATTTCGTCGCCGCGCTGAGCATTCCAGACGCGATGATCAATCACGTCGGTGATGAGCCGCTGGCCCGCTACAACGCCGCGCCTACCACCCAACTCGCCCTGCTGCATCTGGAAGACGACGGTCTGCACGCCGACACGGTTCGTTGGGGATGGCGCCCGCACTGGGCCAAGGATCGCCCGCCGCCGATCAATGCGCGTGTTGAAAAAGTCGCCCATGGACCTTTCTTTCGGGCGATCTGGCCGCACCGGGCAATTGTGCCGATCGACAACTGGTTCGAATGGGTGGAGGCCACGGACAAGACGAAGCAGCCCTGGCTCATCCGCCGCAAAGACCGCGAACCGGTTTTCTGCGCCGCCATCGGCCAGTTCCCCAGCCGAGGCACCGAGCCGCGGGCGGATGACGGATTCGTTATTGTCACGGCGGACAGCGCTGGCGGCATGCTCGACATCCATGACCGACGCCCGATCGTATTGTCACCCGAACTTGCGCGGGAGTGGCTTGATCCTGCGACCCCGAGGGAACGCGCAGAACAGATAGCGCTGATGCAAGGTGAAAGCAGTGACGTTTTCGAGTGGTACAAGGTGGACAAAGCCGTCGGCAATTCAAGAAACCAGGGGCCGGCGTTAATTGAGAAAGTTGCTTGAACACTTCAACGAATCAGTCTTAGTTGTATAGACAGGCCCATAAGTTAAATCGTTACACTCACTGTTTCATCCAGGAAACACTGCCTTGCAAAAGTGGCAGTTTGCCGCCTCCACCGCCTGTCTGACATTTCGATTGTCATACATACATTTGAGACGACTGCCGCTAGCATGCGCGCCGCCATTCCCATGGCCTCAGCTTGATTGACCGAAGAGTCAACAAGCGAAAAAGGAGCCCCTGAAACTCAAGCCTTGCAGAGAATTAAGTTGCGCGACGATTTATCTACCAATGTACCTGGTGGTCTGGAGTGTGTTTTTCTTTCGACCACTGAACGCTATGCACTCGATTGTTTTATCGGGCAATACATCAACACCCGAAACCTGCAATCAATACCCGCCATTGAAGCGGTCCTGCGCGCCGCCTTGCGCAACTATCCGGGTAAACATCCGGTGATGGTCAATGAACTGAATGCCTGGATCGACAAGACGTTGGGTTATCGAGCGGCTCACCCTGACGAGCTGCTTGTGGAAGATGTTTGAGGCGACTCGACAGGGTTTGCTTATTCGTTGTGACCGCAAAAAATCAGCAGATCAAGATCAAAAGATCGCAGCCTCCGGCGGCTCACATGGATCGTGAGAGATGCCGAAGGCTCGGGCCGCGTGCGGACGATCTTTTGATCTGATCAAGGTTTTAGAGGGAACTCTCTGTCGCGGTCCGACAATTCTTTACCATCGTCGGGATGCTTCCAGTCCGGCGAAGAACGTCGCTGCCGCTGAATCTCTTCTTCCGTTGGTTCATCCGTGTCTTCATTCACGCCATTATCCGAGCCTGGATGCTTGGGATCATTTGCCATGTTCACCTCTCTTCCTGAAGGGATCAGTCATCAGGTTTCAGCGTAGAACACATTCCGGCATCTGGCTCACAGCCACCAACGCAGCAAGAAGAAAAACGCCATGCTCAACAACATGCTCAGCAGCGTGTTGCGGGTGTAAATCACCAGCACAACGGCCACCAACGAGCTGATCAGGTACGGATTGTCCCACTGCAGGTTCAGTTGCCTGTCGGGCATGAATACGATCGGCCCGCAGATCGCCGTCAACATGCCGGGCACAGCGAACCCCAGGAATTGCCGGACATTACTGCTCAGGCGCACCGGCAGCCGTGGCTCGAGAAACACGTAGCGGTTGAGAAACACCAACGCGCCCATCCCGAAAATCACCGCCCAGACCATCATGCTGCTTGCCTCACATAGAATTTGTTGCAGAGAAACCCTGTGGTCATCCCCGCCAGTCCCGCCAGGACCAGCGCCGAGCCCAATTGCCAGTAGCTGAACAGCACCGAGCAGAACAACGAGACCGCCACGCAGGCCACCGTCGGCACGTTGCGCACCACGGGTGTGATCAATGCGATGAAGGTCGCCGCGATGGAGAAATCCAGGCCCATATGCTCAAGCCCCGGAATGCTGCTGCCGAGCACGATGCCGGCCAGCGTGAAGAGGTTCCAGGCGATGTAGAACGTCAGCCCGACACCCAGCGCGTACCAGCGGTTGAATTGCTGCTTGTCATACTGGCTGGTCAGGGCGAACAGCTCATCGGTAAGCAAAAAACCCAACCCCACCCGCCAGCGACCCGGCAGGGGCGAAATCACCGAGCGCAGGCTCATGCCGTAGAGCAAATGTTGCGACGTCAGCAACAACGTGGTCAGCAGAATCGAAAAGATCCCGGCACCGCCCTTGAGCATGCCAATGGCAACCAATTGCGCGGCGCCGGCAAACACAATGCCGGACAGCGCCTGGCCTTGCAGAGGAGTGAGATTCGCTTCAATCGCCATGGAGCCGGCCAGCAGCCCCCAAGGCGCGGTCGCCAGGGATAATGGCAGGATCGCCACAGCGCCGCGCCAAAATGCGCTGCGGGGCAGGTGTGAGTTGGACATAACGCTCTTGACCGAAAAAAAGATGTCAGACTTTGCCAGCACTCATCGCCGATGGCTTTAAAAATTTGTCATTCGTTGAAGGGTGCACGAATCCCTACGCCCACTGCTCGCCTGACATCTCACGGAGTCGACATGCTGTATCGAATCGCCGCCGACGGGCTGGTGCTGTTTCACCTGTTGTTCATCCTGTTCGTGCTGTTTGGCGGGCTGCTGGTGCTCAAGTGGCGCCACCTGATCTGGTGGCACCTGCCCGCCGCCGCCTGGGGTGTCGCGGTGGAAGTCTTCCACCTGATCTGCCCGCTGACGGAATGGGAAAACCGCATGCGCCTGGCAGCCGGGCAAACCGGTTACGGTGGCGGCTTCATCGAACATTACGTGTGGCCGGTGATCTACCCCGCCGGCCTCACCCCCGCGATTCAGCTGGGGCTCGGTGCGGTGGTGCTGGTGATCAACGTTGGGGTCTATTTTCGAGTGTGGCGACGCGCCCATTGACTCAACAGATCGCTCGAGGACGTTTAACCCTGGCGCTCCCGACCCTGCGCGCGAACATTCTCGCCCAGGGCGATGGCTTGGCCGTGGGCTGGCCACGACCGCTCTGTCCGATATCAGTTGGCAATAACGCTCATGTTCCTGCCGCTGGCCTTGGCCACGTACAACGCCTTGTCCGCAGCGCGCACCAGGTCATCGGGTTGATCCTGCGAGGCCGTGTCGTAAGCGCAGACACCGACGCTGACCGTGACCGTGCCCTCGACCCCTTCACTGTGCTCGATACCTGCCTCCTTGACAGCGTTACGGATTTTTTCCGCGATCAGGAACGCGCCCACATAGTCGGTACCGGGCAACACCACGGTGAACTCCTCGCCACCGTAGCGGGCAGCCAGGTCACCGGGGCGCTTGATGTTGTCGCGAATGATTGCGCTGATCTTGCGCAAACAGAGGTCGCCCGCCACATGGCCGTACAGGTCATTGAAGCGCTTGAAGTGGTCGACATCGATCATCAGCAACGCCAGGTGAGTCTGGGTGCGCCGGGCACGGCCCATCTCGGCGAGGATGAACAGATCGAACTGCCGCCGGTTGGACAATCCGGTCAGGGCATCCTCCAGCGCCAGCAACTCCAGGCCATGATTGACCTCAAGCAGCTTTTCCTGAGCATCCAGCAAGACGCTCTGGATGTGATTCTGCTGCCTCATGAGACGGATCAGGCGATAGCCCAAGACCCCGAGAAAACTCAGCAGCAAGGCGACAATGCCGGCACTGAGCAGGGATTCGTCGCGCCAGCTGGTGAGGACTTCATCTTTGTCCAGCGCGGTAAAAATGATCAACGGATAACCCTCGACCCGACGGAATCCCACCACGCGTTCCACGCCGTCAACGATCGACTTGACCCTGGCCGTGCCTGAGTTGCCCTTGGGCAGTAATTGGGTAAACAGCGGTCCATTGGCAACGCTGGTGCCAATGTCTGCGTCAGTGAATGGCCGGCGCACGACGATGGTCGCGTTGTCGGCGATCAGGTTGATGACGCCGTTGCGGCCCATGTCGATGCTGTCGTAGAGGCCGAGGAAATGATTCAGGTAGATCGTTGCCAGCGCCACGCCGGCAAAGCTGCCGTCCGGATGATTGACCCGGCGCGACACGGTCATGATCCATTCGCCGCTCGAACGACTCTTGATCGACGGGCCAATGTGCGGCCCCAGGTCGGGATGATCGCGATGGAAAATGAAATACTCACGGTCGGCATTATTGGAATTGGGCACTTGGGCGCCGTTGGAATTGGCGATCCACTGCCCCGTCGCGTCGTAGACGAACAAACCATGCAACTGGCTCAACTCCGAGCGCTGCACACTGAGCAGCCGTTGCATCCTCGGCAGACGCGCGGAATCGACACCCTCGTTTTCCAGGCGCTCGACCAGGGTCAACAGCAGCGTGTCCGCTTGCTTGATCGACGCCTGGGCTTGCCACGCCAGGGTCTGCGCAAGGTTGGACATTGCCACTTCCTTGTCCCGCAGATGGTACTGACGCGAACTCCAGGCTTCCCAGATGACAATAATCGTCATCGACAGACAGACCGCGACGAGCAGAAAGACCACGGACCGGACCTTGAGCCTGGACACGGGCCGCTCACCGTTCAACGGCGTGGCGAGCCTGGCGTTTTCGATGCGTTCGTTAATGGACAGCTGACCCATATCATTCCCTGAGTACTTATGATTTCGGCGTTTGCTTGACGGCGTCCAGCCAGGCGGGATCCAGTCGCGTCTGGTCGGTGTCAATGCCTAGCGCTTCCATTCGCGTTTTGTGCAGGTCAATCTCGCGATGCAACTGACCATGGTCGCTGGAATTGCCGTCCAGCTCATGCATCTGGCTCAACCCCAGATGGTAGAAGCGTAGCAACTTCATGGCGCGAGGATCGTCGCGCTCCACAGCGGCCGTCACCTGGTGCATGACGTTGGTGACGCTCATCAGGCTACGCTTGAGTTGCCAGCCGTATACGGCCGACGCCATCCACGGTTGGTTCCAGAAATACCCGCGCATCAATGCAACCATCAACAGCACTGCCACGAACACGCCGCCAACGTTGAACCGCAGGTTGTCGCCGCCGGGCTCGCCGAACGGCGCCACAGCGGCGGTGGACAACACCATCGCCAGCGCCAGGAACGTCAGGGCAATAATGACCGTGCTGCGCCGCGTCTGTTGTCGATAGGTCTGGGCATTTATCGGCTGAATTTCAAACATTGCGGCGGGGTTCCTTGGATCAAGGGAAAGAGACTCGGTGATAAAACTGCGGGGCATTATCGCCTCCCCGGCAGATTTAGCTATGCTGGAGCTCCTTTTCATCTTTTCATCGTCAAAGGGCAACGTGGCGATACTGTGCAGTTCGTGCCATCTTCTTTAATGGATACACACTATTCGGATGCCATTTGCCGATCCCCGTGTGAGTGACATCGTTTTAAGGATCATTGAATGACCCAACGCCATGTAATCAATGCCTCTGTCAGCCCAAAAGGCAGCCTGGAAACCCTTTCTCAGCGGGAAGTACAGCAACTGAGCGAAGCCGGATCCGGCAGCACCTACACCTTGTTTCGCCAATGCGCCCTGGCCATCCTCAATACCGGCGCCCATGTTGATAACGCCAAGACCATTCTGGAAGCCTACAAGGACTTCGAAATCCGCATTCACCAGCAGGACCGCGGCGTACGCCTCGAACTGCTGAACGCCCCGGCCAACGCCTTCGTCGACGGCGAAATGATCGCCAGCACCCGGGAAATGCTCTTCAGCGCCCTGCGCGACATCGTCTACACCGAAAACGAACTCGACAGCCAGCGTATCGACCTGAGCAATTCCCAGGGCATCAGCGATTACGTGTTCCACCTGCTGCGTAACGCCCGCACCTTGCGCCCCGGTATCGAACCGAAAATCGTTGTCTGCTGGGGCGGCCACTCGATCAACACCGAGGAGTACAAATACACCAAGGAAGTCGGCCATGAACTGGGCCTGCGCAGCCTGGATATCTGCACCGGTTGCGGCCCCGGTGTGATGAAAGGCCCGATGAAAGGCGCGACCATCGCCCACGCCAAGCAGCGCATTCACGGCGGCCGCTACCTCGGTTTGACCGAGCCCGGCATCATCGCGGCGGAAGCACCGAACCCGATCGTCAACGAGCTGGTGATTTTGCCGGACATCGAAAAACGCCTGGAAGCGTTCGTGCGCGTCGGCCACGGCATCATCATCTTCCCGGGCGGTGCCGGTACGGCGGAAGAGTTCCTGTACCTGCTCGGTATCCTGATGCACCCGGACAACGAAGGCCTGCCCTTCCCGGTCATCCTCACCGGACCGAAGCATGCCGCGCCTTACCTGGAGCAGCTGGACGCGTTCGTCGGCGCCACCTTGGGTGAAGCGGCGAAAAAGCATTACGAAATCATCATCGATGACCCGGCCGAAGTGGCCCGCCAGATGACCAAAGGGCTCAAGGAGGTCAAACAGTTCCGCCGCGAGCGCAACGACGCCTTCCATTTCAACTGGCTGCTGAAAATCGACGAAAGCCTGCAGCGCCCGTTCGATCCGACCCACGAGAACATGGCCAACCTGATACTGCGCCGTGATCTGCCCGCCCATGAACTGGCCGCCAACCTGCGCCGCGCGTTCTCCGGGATCGTCGCCGGCAACGTCAAGGACAAGGGCATCCGCCTGATCGAAGAACACGGGCCGTATCAGATCCGCGGCGACGCGGCGGTGATGCAGCCACTGGATAAACTGCTCAAGGCATTCGTCGCCCAGCACCGGATGAAACTGCCCGGCGGCGCTGCATATGTTCCGTGTTATCAAGTGGTTGCGTAAATAACCTAAAGTCAAATGTGTACTTGCGAGCCGAAGCTTTTGCTTCGGCTCGCTGCCTTCTATGGAAAGAGAAATCACGATGCGCCAACGTAATGCTGCACGTCTCCTGGTGATAAACCCGCAGAACGAGGTGCTGCTGTTTCGCTTCCAGCACAAGGGCGATGCCCTGGATGGCCGCGATTATTGGGCCACGCCAGGCGGCGGGGTCGAGGATGGTGAATGCTTTGAAGAAGCGGCGGTCCGCGAACTGCTGGAGGAAACCGGATTGCAGGTCGACAACGTGGGCACCTGCGTGGCCGAGCGCAATTTCACGATGATGCTGCCCAACGGTGAGACGGTGTTATCCGTGGAACGCTACTTCGTCGTTCGCGCGGCGGGTGAGCAACTGACCCGTGATGGCTGGACCGTGGATGAGGCGCGAGTGATGACCGAGCACAAATGGTGGTCAGTCGGCGAGCTGGAGCAGACCGCTGAAACGGTGTGGCCGGAGCGGTTGATCGAGATGATCGAAAACGCCTGATCCCGCTACGCTCCACTCCGTAACGCGCAACGCCGACGTTCGCTGACCGACACAGACGTACTCCGCAACGCGTAACGCCGACTTAGGGTGACGGACACGAACGCCCTTTGTAGCAGCTGGCGAAGCCTGCGTTCGGCTGCTACAGGGGGCGTGTCTGTAGTGCGATGCGATCACAACTTATCCGCATCAATCACTGCCTTGGCAAACGCCTGCGGGTCTTCTTGCGGCAGGTTGTGGCCGACACCCCCGTTGATCAGCCGGAATTCGTACTTGCCCGTGAACCGCTTGGCGTAATCTTCTGGCGCCGGGTGCGGCGCGCCGTTGGCGTCACCTTCCAGGGTAATGGTCGGCACGCTGATGGACGGCGCTTTGGCGAGTTTCTGCTCCAGGGCCTCGTACTGGCTTTCACCTTGCACCAGACCCAGGCGCCAGCGGTAGTTGAAGACCGTGATGGCGACATGGTCCGGGTTTTCCAGGGCCGCAGCGCTGCGGTCGAAGGTGGCGTTATCGAATGACCATTTTGGCGACGCCAGCTCCCAGATGAGCTTGGCGAAGTCGTGACGATTTTTTTCGTATCCCGCCTGACCGCGCTCCGTGGCGAAGTAAAACTGATACCACCACTGCAACTCGGCCCTGGGCGGCAACGGGTTTTTCCCCGCCGCCTGGTTACCGATCAGATAACCACTGACCGACACCAGCGCCTCCACCCGCTCCGGCCAGAGTGCCGCAACGATGTCTGCCGAGCGCGCACCCCAATCGTAGCCCCCCAGCACCGCCCGCTGGATCTTGAGCGCGTCCATGAAATCGATCACGTCACTGGCCAGCGCGGCGGGCTGACCGTTGCGAACGGTCTTGTCCGAGAGGAAATGCGTATCACCGTAGCCCCGCGCATAGGGAATCAGCACGCGGTATCCCTTCGCCGCCAGCAAGGGCGCGACCTCGGTGTAGCTATGAATGTCGTAGGGCCAGCCGTGCAGCAGGATGACGACCGGCCCGTCCGCTGGACCCACTTCCGCGTAAGCCACATTCAGCAAGCCTGCGTCGACATGCTTCAGCGGGCCGAACGGTGTGTACGCCGGCGTCTTGACTGTCGTCGCCACCGGCTCTGCGGCAGCGGCATGGGCTACTCCGAGCGCGCCCAGCTGCATCAGTGCAAACGCAAGCACCGAGGGGCCAATCAAGCGGCGGCGTTTTGGGGTTTTCGGACTCAATACGGTCATGTTCACAGTGATCTCTCCTCAAGTCGGCGGCGGTAGGAATCAGCGTAGTGGAAGGGTCAGCCGCCCTGATTGGCGCATTCGGCGAACTTGCTGTAATCGAGGACTTTTTGTGTGCCGCTGGAATCCAGGTAAGTCATGCGGGCATTCACAATGCCGCAGCTGCCACCGCTTTCAACGGTCGAGATCACTTTCTTGATATCCAGGTGGGTGCCGTAGGTGTAGGTCTGCGGCGCGCTTTTGACGTCGGCGTGGGCGGAAAACGCAGCGATGTTCAGAACAGCGAAGACGCCAGCGACGATAACGTTGTTTATGCTCATGGTGATGACCTCGGGGCTGCAATGGGAAGACGTGGCGAGCAAGTTGCCTTGTCTCGATGGAACCCATTTAATCGACGCGAGGTATCTGCCATGTGTCGTAAAACCGCGGCTACTGAGGCGTAAGGTGTCAAACCGGGCATTCGATACAGTGCGATACAAAACCTGCGACCCATAACAAGAAGGTTGAGCGATGGAACACGTGAACCACATCCTGATCGTCGATGACGATCGAGAAATCCGCGAGCTGGTCGGTAATTACCTGAAGAAGAATGGGCTGCGCACCACAGTGGTCGCCGATGGCCGGCAAATGCGCAGTTTTCTCGATGCCAACCAGGTGGACCTGATCGTGCTGGACATCATGATGCCCGGCGATGACGGCTTGCTGCTGTGCCGCGAACTACGCTCAGGCAAACACAAGGCCACGCCGATCCTGATGCTCACCGCCCGCAACGACGAAACCGACCGCATCCTCGGGCTGGAAATGGGCGCCGATGATTACCTGACCAAACCCTTCTCCGCCCGCGAACTGCTCGCGCGGATCAACGCCGTGCTGCGCCGAACGCGGATGCTGCCGCCTAACCTGCTGATCACCGAAAGCGGCCGGCTGCTCGGTTTCGGGCGCTGGCGCCTGGACACCACGGCCCGTCATCTGCTGGACCAGGACGAGACGATGGTGGCGCTCAGTGGCGCCGAGTACCGCTTGCTGCGGGTCTTTCTCGACCACCCGCAACGGGTGCTCAGCCGCGATCAACTGCTGAACCTGACACAAGGCCGTGACGCCGACCTGTTCGACCGCTCCATCGATCTGCTGGTCAGCCGGCTGCGCCAGCGGCTGATGGACGACTCCCGGGAACCGACCTACATCAAGACGGTGCGCAGTGAGGGGTATGTTTTTTCCTATCCCGTGGAGATGCTGGGCGCGTAAAGGGAGATTTCCACCGCGGGTGCGCCTTTAACTGTGAGCATCGACGCATCTCCCGGGCAACCGTTCACGACTGTTGAAAACGCACTTCCTTATAGCGAGGCACCGCGAGGTGCCAGCCAATGTTGCCGTGCCACTGTATCTTCAGCGCCTCGGCACAGCGCACAACTTGCTCGCGAACACCATCGTCGCAATTGAACCGCTCCAGTTCTCTCGGCAACTCGGTCTGAATCTTCAGAAAACGATCGGCCCATTCTTCAAGGCGGCAACCAACCTCCGCTGCCGCTTGATCGGCTGAGTAGGCTTGATGGTGCCGGAGATGAGTCAGTAAGTTGTAAACATCCTCATCAGGATTCTCCATCATGCTGAACGACAGCAAATCGTTAACGGCCTTGAGGATGTTAAGCGTCAACCGCCGCAACTCTTGCCAAACCGAGCAGTAATAGATCGTCGAGGATAAATGTACTTGGGTCACCCAATAGGTAAACTCCACACACACCTGAAACCCCCCGGCATTGCGCCAGATAGCTTCGAAATCCTGGGACGCCGGTTGTGTTCCCTCAATATGATGTATTGCTGCACGCAGGCACGGATAGAGATAGCTGCTGCACTGCTCGACCGTACGCTGCGTCCACTGCTCCGGACAATCAACACTCGCTCGACGAACGATGTCCGCCAACCCCATAGCGAGGGCCCCACAGGGCTTGCGACGGGTATCGGTGATTGCGCTTTGAACGTTACGAATAGCCTTTTCCAACGCTACAGGGTCTCGACCCAGCTCTTCGTCGGCCACGTCGTCCTGGCAACTGAACCAGCCTGTCAGGTCGGAAAGAATGTTGAGATCGTCGCGTGTTGCATAAGGCCACATGTATCCCGCGTACAAGCCCGGCATGTAGATATCACGTTGGTGCGCCGCATGAGAATTGTCTTCAAGACCTAGGTTTTTGAGCCATTGACGCGTATGTTTTTCCGCTTCCTCAGTGTATGGACTCAGATCAATGGAAAGATCCCGCAAGGAGGGTGGCAGTGAGTAGCTCATTGGTGTCTCCTTAGCAGATCATTCCACGCCCGAATACGTTCCACACCTTCCTGATGAAGAATTTTACGAAACCAGACGGTATACGAATCAGGTGCAACATTGATGTCGCACGCGAGCTCTGCAAGTGGCCACCATTTCCAGTCAAGCGCTTCATCTCGATTGGGCACGGGATCACTATAACTGAGTCCTACAAAGACGTGATCGTACTCATGTTCGATCAATTGGTTGGATACCTGCTCTCGATAAATGAATGAATGAACTTCGATCAGGTCGTCACAATCGATCCCCATTTCTTCCTGCAGGCGGCGTCTGGCGGCGTGAACCGTGGTTTCTCCATGTCTCGGGTGACCGCAACAGGTGTTTGTCCAGAGTCCCTGAGAGTGATATTTACCGAGTGCCCTCTGCTGCTGCAGCAAACGTCCCCCGTCGTCAAAAATGAAAATCGAAAACGTACGATGCAGAAGACCGTTGTGATGAACATCCATTTTGAGGGCGTCGCCAATCGCAAGATCTTCGGTATCGACAAGGATGATTCGCTCTCCCACAGCCGGACTCCATCATGATGCCTTCTTTACTGGACAAAACGACCGACCAGACTTCCAAGTGAATATTCGGACAGATAAAACAGGCAAATAAACATTGAGCGTTTGTTTAAACGTAAGCGCATGCCTGCTGGAAGACAAGAGCAAAAAACTACCGTTCATCGAACCTGTCAACTATGACAGGTAGTAAAGACCACCGAAAAATGATGTATTACTCAAGCGTTATGGTCCTGCCCACTTCGACAATCTTGCTACTTTTCCTTTCACCGGGAGCCTGATCGATAGTGAGTTCTTGAAAAACCGACCACCTATATCAAGTTGGCGCCCAACTTAGAGCGTAAACGCCATGACAACATTACCTGCATCCAACTACCTGACAGCCAAATCACACTGGGCTTCTCCGTTTAAGTATCAGGAACACTACGTCGGGAAAAACATAAGAACACATCTGGCCTACGCGCTGGTGGAGCTGTACCAGTTAAAACAGTCCGTCGCGCAAACGCTAAGTCAGGTTGTCGAGAAATTCAACACCGCTTCACTGGTGCACGACGACCTTATTGATCAGGATCGTATCCGGCGCGGCGCCCCCTCAGTCTGGGCAAAATTCGGCAAGGGGACTGCGCTGGTATCAGGGATGTATGGGTACATCGAGGGTTTGCAAAAGCTCGGAGAGTTGAATGATCTCCCGCTTGTAAATATTGGTATCCGAAGCCTGGAGACATTGCACGTAGGCCAATACCTCGATATTCAAGCGAGTAACGGTCACGTGCTGCCAACACTTGAAGAATATCGATTGATTGCTGAGGCCAATACCGGCTGCTTTTTCTTATTCCTTTTGGACTCCTGCCAACATCTCCACGCGATGAAAGAGGAGCTGTATATGGAGTTAAAATCGCTTTTGCTTGAACTTTCGGTCTATTACCGTTACGTCAATGACTATTGCGATCTCAATCATATCCCGCATTTTAAAAAGAAAGGATTCGCACCTGACCTTGAGGGAGGACCCAAATCGTTCGTCATGATTTTAGCTAACAAAACATTAATAAAAAAGAAACTGACCGATAAACAAAAGCGCGAGATCATTATCGCGTTCGGCAACGCAGCTGTTTTCAGTGAAGCACTGACCGTCATGGAAGCCAGTTTTGATCAGGTACAACACAACTTCGCAAATATCCGATGCTTGTCGGAAGATCGTAATTGTCATGCGCTGAACGCGTTCCTGGAGTCTGTGCACTTCCAACAGCACCCGCAAGACAACTATTTCAATAACATGAACAGGTAGGCGCGGCACAAAATTTGAACAATGTTGGGTGACCCGTCGAAGCCCTCCGTTGACGGTAGATCAACGCGCGTGATGTTGGGCGCGTAGACAGCGCCGTTGCGTTCCCACGGATCAACGCGCGTGATAAAGACTATGCGTGCGGGTGTTTTTTCATGCCCTGGCTCCAGCTCTACAGTGGCCACATCTTCTTCCCACGCTCTGGAGCTACATCATGAAAAGCATTATCGGTCTTGGTTTCGCGCTTTCGATTCTCGGTGCAACGTCCGCCATTGCCGCACCCCATGGGGTGTCGCAAGTCGTTGCCGCCGCCAAGGTCAGCCAACCGGCTACGTTGAACGTCAATACGGTTGGCGTTGATCACAAGGACGCTCAGGCGAGCAAGCTGTATGTCGCCGAGAACCGTCCTGAGTTTGGTTCGAAGTATCAGCGTTATTGATTGCTGGCTTTGGATTGCCTGAAACAGGAAACCCCGGGTGGATCTGATCCACTCGGGGTTTCTTCTTTAAAGAAACATGCGCAAATACCTGTAGCAGCTGTCGAGCCTGCGAGGCTGCGTTCGGCTGCGCAGCAGTCGTGAAACCAGTCAATGTGGTCTTTCAGGAAGACCGTGTACACCGGGTTTACGACTGCTGCGCAGCCGAACGCAGCCTCGCAGGCTCGGCAGCTGCTACAGGGTCCGCTGTGTTAGTGCGAACAAGGTTTCGTCAGGCGAGTCGCGAGTGCCTTGGCCTGGCTCGCGACATCGGTGACCGCCGTGCTTTCCCACCACATGCCGCGCAATGGCGGCCCCATTGCAAACAATCGATCAGATACGTCGCCTTTTGCATCCATGACGGCGCCATCCGCCGCGGCCGCGATGCCGAGTGCCAGCGGGCCAGGCTGAATCAGTCCACGCGCGAGTAGCTGCCGGGGCAACGGTCGCGCGACGCGGCGCCAGTCATATTCGATGCCGCTGGAGTTGATCAACGCCGCACCGCTGACGACGGAGGTTTCTGCCTCGCCGCGACGCCGGATGTAAAGGCTGACGTTGTCGCCATGGGTCGAAGGCGCCAGCCCTTTGAACGACGCCGCCTCAATGTGCAATCGACCTTCCCCGTGCAACCGCGCAACCAGCTCGGCGCTCAAGGGCGGCGAACGGTGGTGATGGCTTTCCCACCACGGCCGCACATGCCGGACAAACTGCCGGCGCTGTGCATCCGTCGCCTGATTCCACAACCGGCCGATGTGCGCCCGGACCGTGTCCAAGGGCGCCTGCCAGTCGATGCCCCGAGCGATGGCGTCCCGGCAATGCCGACGCAATTCGCGAACCAGCTGGCGTGGGGTGCGCAACGTCGCATCTTCGGCGAGAAAGTCCACCCAGGCCGGCGGCTGACGCCTGACGTGCGGCAGCAAACCATGGCGCGAAAACACGTTGATCGGCCCGCGGTGCCCGGCCTGCTCCAGTGACACCACGGCATCGACCATGGTCAACCCGGAACCGATGATCAACACCGTCGATTGTGGATCGAGCTGCCGCATGGCCGCCACATCCCAAGGATCGAGCGCGGCCGCGTTCACGCCGCTGGATTGGGTCTGGGGTGTGCGCGCAGCGGGGAACATCCCGGTCGCCAACACGGCGTAAGCGCCCTGCAAGCGTTGGCCGTCGCTCAGGGTCAGCCGAACGCTATCGTCCAGAGTCTCAAGGTCCACCACTTCAGCCCGCACATGCTCGACCGTCGACCCGTTCAGCGCGCCGACCGCTTGCGCTTCCCTCAGACGCTGCTGCACGTACACACCGAACAGCCCGCGAGGCGGGAACAACTCGCTGATGGGCACATGCTGCTGGTCAGACTCGGGCCAGCCGCCCGCCTCAATATGTTCGGTGAGCCATTGCGTGAGGTCGTCGGCGTTGTCCGGATCGACGCTCATGCGGGCGGCATTGCCATTGAGCGTATGGCCCAATTCGACGGCGCTGTACGCTTCGCCCCGACCGAGTTCGGCACGCGGTTCGATGACCAGCACCGAGCGCTTGCCCGGCAAACGCAGAAGCTGCGCCGCCAGCATGGCGCCGCTCAGACCGCCGCCGACGATCAGAATGTCTGCGTGGCGAATGGCGTCGGTCGCCTGTGCGCGTGGGGTTTCACTCATGGCGTTCTCACAGATCAGTGTTTACCTAAAGGGAAGTCATGCAGTTCGCGCGGCGGCTGCCGGATTGGCGAGGCGACTGTGAGCGCCACATTAAAGGGTCGCCCGGCAATCAGGAAGCGGGCAATTTCCTGAACGATCATAAGCCGCAAATCCACGGTAGGTTCGTCAGTCAGTACCAAAGTAGGACGCCTGGCTGGATCACGTTCACGCGGATGGAGAAAAGCATGCGGTGGTCCGCCGGGCCGGGATGTGTGTTGAATGGACGGGCCTCATCGCGAGCAGGCTCGCTCCTACAGTTTTGTAGCTTTGCCGGGCGCGGTGTTTGTGCCCGACGCTGATCCCCTGTGGGAGTGAGCCTGCTCGCGATGGCGGTGTAACTGGCGACATCTATGCCGGATGTGCCGGCCTCATCGCGAGCAGGCTCACTCCTGCAGGGATTGATGTGTTATGCAGATACCGACTTTTTCTCTTCCTGCCGCAACGCCGCCAGGTCCCGATACCCCGCTCCGGGATGGATCGCCGGTAACGTTGGTCCTTCTCCAAATAGTTTCTCGCGCAAAGTCCCCGGCGCGTAATCGGTCTTGTACACCCCGCGCTTCTGCAACTCCGGCACTAGCAGTTCAACCGCGTCGATGAAGGTTTCATGGGTCAGCGCGTAGGCCAGGTTGAAGCCGTCCACATCGGTGTCTTCGACCCATTCCTGAAGCAGATCAGCGACGGTTTCAGGGCTGCCGACAAACAAGGGACCAAACCCTCCGATGCCAACCCAGTCCGCCAGCTCGTTCGGCGTCCAGACCTTGTTTGGATCAGCCGTCGAAAACGCCTCCACCGCCGATTGAATGGCGTTGGTGTGCACATGCTTGAGGGGCTCGTCTGGCTTGAACCGGCAGAAGTCGATGCCGGTCCAGCCAGAAATCAGCGCCATCGCCCCTTCATAGCTGACCCAGGTTTTGTATTCCTCAAACTTGGCTTTGGCCTTGGCCTTGGCATCGGTCTCGCCGAGGATCACCGTCTGCAGGTTGAAGATCAGGATCTTTCGAAGGATCACGTCCGGCTTCGGCGGCGCGGCGGCGAATGTCGGCAACGGTTTTCTTCAGGAGGACCTTTGATGGCGCGGCGACAAACACACACTCGGCATGTTCAGCGGCGAATTGTTTGCCCCGGCTTGATGCGCCCGCCTGATACAGCACGGGCGTGCGTTGCGGCGACGGTTCACAGAGGTGAATGCCGGGCACCTGGAAGTGTTTTCCGACGTGGCGGATTTCATGGATTTTGCTCGGGTCGCTGAAAATCCGACGCTCACGATCCCGCAGGATCGCGCCCTCCTCCCAACTGCCTTCCCAGAGCTTGTAGCAAACCTCCAGGTACTCTTCGGCGAAATCGTAGCGGGCGTCGTGTTAGGCGGATTTCACGGGCCATTGCGCGGCGCTCCGAAAACGGTGGGAATCAATACCCAGAGCGTTTGCAGGAGTCATGCCTAAACTGTAATACGTTATATATCAACAGCTTATAGAACAATTCGAGAAAGACATGGAGCTTTAGAAAAGCAAAGTGTCTATTCAATGTTGCCGGGCAGACAGTCAGATCACCACGTTGCGCACAAACCTCGCGGCCACTGCCCCCTCATTTCGATACGAGTGAGGCTGGTTGCTGGCGAACATGTAGAACTCACCAGCAGCGATCGCATGGGGTGTCTCGCCCAGCATCAAGGTCAGACAGCCTTCAAAGACAAAGATCTGCTCGCTCCAGCCATCGGCATCCGGCAGTGAGGGGTAAATTTCCCCCGGTTGGAGGCACCACTCCCACTGTTCGACTTCACGGGTGGCGGTGGCTTTGGACAGCAGAACCGCTTTACTGCCCGGAATGGTTCCAGCCCAGGCCACTTCATTGATACGGCTCGGATCACGCGCATCGGGCGCCTGGATCAGATCGCTGAACGCCACGTCCAGCGCTTCGGCAACGCGATCAAGGGTGGTCAGGCTGACATTCTTTTCGCCCGCCTCGATCGCTACCAGCATCCGTCGACTGACACCCGACTTTTCCGCCAGGGCGGTCTGGCTCATGTCGGCTGCATGGCGCAGGCGTCGAACGTTCTGACTGACGTGCTGGAGGACCGAAGCCCGTGGCGTGGAATCTTTGTGCACTATATTGCTCACTTAGTGGGGTTGGGCAGTATACTGCGCAACATTCGACGCATTGTGCGTCTCCCTCAGGTAGCGCGCAAGGTCATGACGTCGGTGAACTCCTCTCACACTTCTCCCCGTTTCTCACGATTCAGCAAAGCCGAATGCGTGCTGGTGGTGATCACCATGATCTGGGGCGGCACCTTTTTGCTGGTGCAACATGCCATGACCGTCAGTGGGCCAATGTTTTTCGTTGGCCTGCGCTTTGCGGCGGCAGCCATCATTGTTGCGCTGTTCTCCTGGCGTCACCTGCGGGACCTGACGTTGTTCGAACTCAAGGCCGGGGCTTTTATCGGCGTGGCGATCATGCTCGGTTATGGCTTGCAGACTGTCGGCCTGCAGAGCATTCCGAGCAGTCAATCGGCATTTATTACCGCGCTGTACGTGCCCTTCGTGCCGCTGCTGCAATGGCTGGTGCTGGGACGGCGTCCCGGGTTGATGCCGAGCATCGGGATCATGCTGGCGTTTACCGGGTTGATGCTGTTATCAGGGCCTGCCGGCGCTTCTTTCAACTTCAGTCCCGGTGAAATCGCAACATTGATCAGTGCCGTGGCGATTGCCGCCGAGATCATTTTGATCAGCACCTATGCAGGCCAGGTCGATGTGCGTCGCGTGACCGTGGTGCAATTGGCAGTCACTTCCGTGCTGGCGCTCTTGATGGTGGTGCCGACCCAGGAGCGGATACCGGATTTCTCCTGGTTGCTACTGTGCAGTGCACTGGGGCTGGGCGCGGCCAGTGCAGCGATTCAGGTCGCCATGAACTGGGCGCAGAAAAGTGTTTCGCCGACCCGGGCGACATTGATCTATGCCGGAGAGCCGGTGTGGGCCGGGATTGTCGGTCGGATCGCCGGGGAGCGTTTGCCGGCGATTGCCTTGGTGGGCGCCGGATTGATTGTAGCGGCGGTGATCGTGAGCGAGCTGAAGACCAAGGGAAAAGGTGTGGCTGTCGAGGAAGCGCTGGAGCGGGAAACGGAAGGTTGAGCGTGAGGATTGAGTCGCTGGGTAGATTGCTTTCGTGAGCAGGCTCGCTCCTACAGGGGAAATGCGCAGGACTTTCGTGTTCACCGTCTTTAGAAAGTGGGAGTGAGCCTGCTCGCGATGGGGCCGCAGCGGTTGATACCTGCTTGCTGAAACAATGTTAAACAGGCTTTTTCCGTCTACGGTGTAGGATTCTGCCACAGGTTGGAGTTTGGCGATCCGGGGACTGGCACGTATGATGCTTCACAAACTTCCGCAGATTAGAAGCCTATGTCCCTGATAGTTCTACTGCTTCTGCCTTTCATAGGCAGCTGTCTGGCAGCCGTGCTGCCGCACAACGCGCGTAACGCCGAATCATTGCTCGCTGGTCTCGTTGCCCTGATAGGTACCGTCCAGGTCGCACTCCTGTACCCGCAGATCGCCCATGGCGGGGTGATTCGCGAAGAATTCTTCTGGCTGCCCAGCCTGGGCCTGAACTTCGTCCTGCGCATGGATGGCTTCGCCTGGCTGTTCTCGATGCTGGTGTTGGGCATCGGCACGCTGGTTTCGCTGTATGCACGCTATTACATGTCACCCGACGATCCAGTGCCGCGATTCTTCGCGTTCTTTCTCGCGTTCATGGGCGCCATGCTCGGGCTGGTCATCTCCGGCAACCTGATCCAGATCGTGTTCTTCTGGGAATTGACCAGTCTCTTTTCCTTTCTGCTGATCGGCTACTGGCACCACCGGTCCGACGCGCGACGCGGCGCTTACATGGCGCTGATGGTCACGGGCGCAGGGGGATTATGCCTGCTGGCAGGGGTAATGCTGCTCGGCCATGTGGTGGGCAGCTATGACCTGGACAAGGTCCTGGCCGCCGGCGATCTGATTCGCGCACACGCCCTCTACCCTATTCTGCTTCCTCTCATTCTCATCGGCGCCTTGAGCAAAAGCGCGCAATTCCCCTTCCATTTCTGGCTGCCACACGCAATGGCAGCACCGACGCCAGTCTCGGCGTACCTGCACTCGGCAACGATGGTCAAGGCCGGGGTGTTCCTGCTGGCGCGACTCTGGCCATCCTTGTCCGGCAGTGAAGAATGGTTCTACATCGTCAGCGGCGCCGGCGCCTGTACCTTGTTGCTCGGCGCGTACTGCGCGATGTTCCAGAACGACCTCAAGGGACTGCTCGCCTACTCGACCATCAGCCATCTCGGTTTGATCACCCTGCTGCTGGGCCTGAACAGTCCGCTGGCCGCCGTGGCCGCCGTGTTCCACATCCTCAACCACGCCACGTTCAAAGCCTCGCTGTTCATGGCCGCCGGTATCATCGACCACGAGAGCGGCACCCGGGACATTCGCAAGCTCAGTGGCTTGATCAAACTGATTCCCTACACCGCCACCCTGGCCATGGTCGCCAGCGCCTCGATGGCCGGCGTACCGTTGCTCAACGGCTTCCTCTCCAAAGAAATGTTCTTCGCCGAAACGGTGTTCATCAACGCCACCGCCTGGGTCGAGATGACCTTGCCGATCGTTGCGACCATCGCCGGTACGTTCAGCGTTGCTTACTCCCTTCGCTTTACCGCCGATGTATTTTTCGGCCCGACCGCCACTGACCTCCCGCACACGCCCCATGAGCCACCACGCTGGATGCGCGCGCCCGTCGAGCTGCTGGTGTTCGCGTGCCTGGTGGTGGGGATTTTCCCGGCGCAGGTGGTCGGCCCGATCCTGGCGGCTGCCGCGC
Organism: Pseudomonas sp. p50(2008); assembly: GCF_015351605.1. Taxonomy (NCBI): domain Bacteria; kingdom Pseudomonadati; phylum Pseudomonadota; class Gammaproteobacteria; order Pseudomonadales; family Pseudomonadaceae; genus Pseudomonas; species Pseudomonas sp. p50(2008). The sequence goes on along the minus strand of NZ_JACMYF010000005.1, from coordinate 152,849 downwards.
TGCCCGTGGTCGGTGGCACGCTGCCGGAATACAGCCTGGCGATCTGGCACGGCTGGAACGCACCGATGATCATGAGCCTGATCGCCATGACCGGTGGCATCGTGCTCTATCTGCTGCTGCGCAATCAGCTCAAGCGCGGACGCTTCAAGTATCCGCCGATCATTGGCCGGTTCAACGGCAAGCGCCTGTTCGAACGCTGCCTGGTGATCATGATGCGCCTGGGTCGTCGTCTTGAACGGCGGATCAGCACCAAGCGCCTGCAAACCCAGCTGTTCCTCGTGGTCCTTGCGGCAGTGCTGGCCGGGTTGATACCCATGCTGCACAGCAGCCTAAGTTGGGGCGACCGCCCGAAGATCCCGGGTTCGATCGTGTTCGTGACCCTCTGGCTCCTGGCGATCGCCTGCGCCTTGGGCGCGGCATGGCAAGCCAAGTATCACCGGCTCGCGGCCCTGACCATGGTCAGCGTCTGCGGCCTGATGACCTGCGTGACCTTCGTCTGGTTCTCGGCGCCGGACCTGGCGCTGACTCAACTGGCGGTCGAAGTTGTCACCACAGTCCTGATCCTGCTGGGCCTGCGCTGGTTGCCGCGACGCATCGAAGAGGTCGCGCCGTTGCCGAGCACCCTGCGCAAGGCGCGCATCCGTCGCTTGCGTGACTTGCTGTTGTCGACCGCAGTCGGTGGCGGGATGGCGCTGTTGTCCTACGCCATGCTGACGCGGCAGACCCCCAACGTCATTTCCTCGTTTTACCTCAGCCGCGCCCTGCCTGAAGGTGGTGGCAGCAACGTGGTCAACGTGATGCTGGTGGACTTCCGGGGCTTTGATACCCTCGGTGAAATTACCGTGCTGGCCGCCGTGGCCCTGACCGTGTTCGCCCTGCTGCGCCGCTTCCGCCCACCGAAAGAGAGCCTGCAGTTGCCGGCCCAGCAACGTTTGCTGGCTCCGGACGTGGTCACTGACCTGGTCAACCCGCGTCACGCCAGCGATACCGCCCTGGGCTTCATGATGGTGCCGGCAGTGCTGGTGCGGCTGCTGTTGCCCATCGCGTTTGTGGTGTCGATCTACCTGTTCATGCGCGGCCACAATCAGCCGGGGGGCGGGTTTGTCGCCGGACTGGTCATGTCGGTAGCGTTCATCCTGCAGTACCTGGTTGCCGGCACGCAGTGGGTCGAAGCCCAGATGAGCCTGCGGCCGTTGCGCTGGATGGGCACCGGGCTCCTGTTTGCCACGGTCACCGGCCTTGGCGCAATAACCGTCGGGTACCCGTTCCTGACCACCCACACCTGGCATTTCTCTCTGCCGGTGTTTGGCGACATCCACATCGCCAGCGCCCTGTTCTTCGATATTGGCGTGTACTCCGTGGTCGTGGGTTCGACATTGCTGATCCTGACCGCCCTCGCCCACCAATCGGTCCGAGGACACAAAACCGCGGCCTTGCCAAAATCCGTCGCCAGCAAAGGAGCCGTCTGATGGAAGAAGTCATCGCAATCGCCATCGGCGTCCTCGCGGCGTCCGGTGTCTGGCTGATACTGCGGCCGCGAACGTTCCAGGTGGTCATGGGCCTGTGCCTGCTGTCCTATGGCGTCAACCTGTTCATCTTCAGCATGGGCAGCCTGTTCATCGGCAAGGAACCGATCATCAAGGACGGCGTACCGCAAGACCTGTTGAACTACACCGACCCGCTGCCCCAGGCACTGGTGTTGACCGCCATTGTCATCAGCTTCGCCATGACCGCGCTGTTTCTCGTTGTGCTGCTGGCCTCCCGGGGCCTGACCGGCACCGACCATGTGGACGGCCGGGAGCCTAAAGAATGACGCTGATGCCGCACCTGATCGCTGCACCTATTCTGCTGCCGCTGCTGACCGCCGCCGTGATGCTGATGCTGGGCGAGAAGCACCGTCCGCTGAAAGCCAGGATCAACCTGTTCTCCAGCCTCGTAGGCCTGGGCATCGCCGTGCTGTTGCTGCAATGGACTCAGGAGACCGGTGTCCCCGGCTCGATCGGCGTGTACTTGCCAGGCAACTGGCAGGCCCCATTCGGTATCGTGCTGGTGGTTGATCGACTCTCGGCCCTGATGCTGGTGCTGACCGGAATCATCGGCGTCAGCGCCCTGCTCTTTGCCATGGCTCGATGGGACGGGGCCGGTTCGAGCTTCCACGCGCTGTTCCAGATTCAAATGATGGGCCTCTACGGCGCGTTCCTGACCGCCGACCTGTTCAACCTGTTCGTGTTCTTTGAAGTGCTGCTGGCGGCATCGTACGGGCTGATGCTCCACGGTTCGGGCCGTGCACGGGTGTCGGCGGGCCTGCATTACGTCTCGATCAACCTGCTGGCCTCGTCGTTGTTCCTGATTGGCGCGGCGCTGATCTATGGCGTCACCGGAACGCTCAACATGGCTGACCTTGCGTTGAAAATCCCGCTGGTGCCGGAAGCCGATCGCGGCCTGTTGCATGCCGGCGCGGCGATTCTGGCGGTGGCCTTCCTGGCCAAAGCCGGGATGTGGCCGCTGAATTTCTGGCTGGTGCCGGCGTACAGCGCGGCGAGTGCCCCCGTGGCGGCGATGTTCGCGATCATGACCAAAGTCGGCGTCTATACCTTGCTGCGCCTGTGGACCCTGCTGTTCTCCGGCCAGGCGGGCGCGTCGGCGTACTTTGGCGGTGACTGGCTGATCTACGGCGGTATGGCAACCATCGTCTGTGCGGCGGTGGCCATCCTTGCGGCGCAACGTCTGGAGCGTCTGGCCAGCCTGAGCATTCTGGTATCGGCGGGGATTCTGCTGGCGGCCATCGGCTTCGCCCAGCCCAACCTGATCGGCGCTGCATTGTTCTATCTGGTCAGCTCAACCTTGGCCTTGAGTGCACTGTTCCTGCTGGCCGAACTCATCGAGCGTTCGCGTTCGGCCAATGATATGCCGCTGTTCGACGACGGCGACCTGCTGCCTCGGCCGATGGAATCCCTGCAGCCCCCCAAAGGCATCAACCTCGACGATGAGCAAAAAGCGGTTGTCGGCCAAGTGATTCCCTGGACCATGGCGTTCCTGGGGTTGAGCTTTATCGCCTGCTCCCTGCTGATCATCGGCATGCCGCCGCTGTCCGGTTTCATCGGCAAGCTCGGCTTGCTGCACGCCCTGCTCAACCCGCTGGGGCTGGGTACCGGCAGCGATGAGCCGGTCTCGAACGTTGCGTGGGGCTTGCTCGCGCTGCTGATCATCTCGGGGCTGGCCTCGTTGATTGCTTTCTCACGCCTGGGCATCCAGCGTTTCTGGACACCTGAAGAACGACCGTCGCCTTTGCTGCGCCGTCTGGAGTGCGTACCGATCATTGCACTGTTGGGTCTGAGCATTGCACTGACCTTCAAGGCCGAGCCCCTGATGCGCTATACCCAGGACGCCGCTGCGGCCCTGAACAATCCGCAGCAATACGTCATGGCGGTGCTCGGTACCCGCGCCGTTCCCAGCCCCGAGGCAAAAGCCGTGATCGTGGAGGTGCAACCATGAAGCGTCTGTTTCCTGCACCGTGGCTATCGCTGGCGCTGTGGGTGTTGTGGTTGGTGCTGAACCTGTCGATGAGTCCCGGCAACTTGCTGTTGGGCGCGATACTCGGCTTCTGCGCGCCCCTGATGATGCGCAAGCTGCGGCCACTGCCGATTCGCATTCGTCGACCGGGCGTCATCCTCCGTTTGCTGCTGGTGGTCGGGCGTGACGTCGTGCTGTCCAACCTCGCCGTGGCTTGGGGCGTGCTCAACGCCGGTCGCCGTCCGCCGCGTTCGCACTTCATCAAGGTGCCGATGGACTTGCGCGATGCCAACGGCCTGGCCGCACTGTCCATGATCACCACGGTCGTACCAGGCACGGTCTGGTCGGAGCTGGCGCTGGACCGCAGCATCCTGCTGCTGCACGTGTTCGATCTGGAGGACGAGGCGTTGTTCATCGAGCATTTCAAGGCGACCTACGAACGCCCCCTGATGGAGATCTTCGAATGAGCCCCTTGCTGTCGAATGCCATCCTGCTGAGCCTGTTCATTTTCTCGGTCGCGATGGTCCTGACCCTGATCCGCCTGTTCAAGGGGCCATCGGCACAGGACCGCGTACTCGCGCTGGATTACCTGTACATCCTGGCGATGTTGATGATGCTCACATTGGGCATTCGTTATGCCAGTGACACCTACTTCGAAGCAGCGCTGCTGATCGCGCTGTTCGGATTTGTGGGCTCGTTTGCCCTGGCTAAATTCCTGCTGCGTGGCGAGGTGATTGAATGAGCGCGCAACTGTCTTTGTGGGTTGAAGTGCCGGTGGCGATCCTGTTGGTGCTCAGCAGCCTGTTTGCGTTGATCGGCGGCATCGGGCTGTTGCGCATGAAAGATTATTTCCAACGCATGCACCCGCCTGCGCTCGCGTCGACACTGGGGGCCTGGTGCGTGGCCCTGGCGTCCATCATTTACTTCTCGGCGCTCAAGTCCGGACCGGTGCTGCACGCGTGGCTGATTCCGATCCTGCTGGCGATTACCGTGCCGGTCACCACGTTGCTGCTGGCGCGAGCGGCGTTGTTTCGCAAGCGCATGGCCGGGGATGATGTGCCGGCTGAGGTGAGCAGCCGACGCAAACCCGAACTGTAGGCGCAAAGCTTGCTCGTGATGGCGTCTCTGGAGCTTGTGCCGGGCTTCAGGCAAGCCCGGCTCCCACAAGGGTCTTCGGTGTCTGCAAGCGCCTGGAGCTGTCGAGTGAAACGAAACTGCGATCTTTTGATCCTGCTTTGAATCAGATCCAGGCCACGGCCAGCAATCCCGCCCCCAGCACCACGCACAAGGGTGAATAAGCCCAGGTATCCAGGCGGGCGAATCGCGAATCCTTGACCTGCTTGAAGAACCCCACCAGATTCGAATCGCCAATCGCCCGGGCAAACATCAACATGGCGATCGCGCTAATGACCCATTGCAGCGACCAGTGATGCACCGTCGGCAGGTACAAGCCGACCCGCAGGCACACCAGCATCGCAATCAGCAGCAACCCCACCGCCACCAGCAAGGTTGTGAAGCCTGAAGGTTTGAACGCCGGCCTGGGTGCCTGGCCGTCCTCCCCGGGCACACGAGGCACCGCGGCCTCGCTTCCCAGTTTGCCTCCCGCCGCCCAATACAGGTGTATCAGGCTGATCAACAGGAAGACGGCAGCCATCCATTGCGCAATTATCAGGCTCATAGTCAAACATCCAGCGTGAAATGTCGCCGCAGGATGAACCTCCCCAAACGTTTATGTAAGGGCAGGTTCGAACTCACTTCAAATCGGCCGAGACTTTGTCCGCCACATCCTTGGGCACCCAGGCCTGCCAGACGTCCGGATGCGCCCTCATGAAGGCTTGCGCGGCCTGACGCGGCGCGGTGTGTTTTTCGCTCATTTCGGCCAGCGCCTTGTTCAACGGATCAATCGGAAAATCGACTTTGCTGAAGAACGCGGCAATCTCCGGGTACTGCTTCTGGAAAGGTGTGGACACGCCGATGGACAGCTTCGAGGCCAATGAACGCGTCGGTTTCGGATTGGGGTTGTCGGCGTCGGTGAGGGTTTTCCAGGCCTCGGCATCAAACGGTGGCTCTTCCAGTTGAATCAACTTGAAGCGTCCCAACAATGGCGTGGGCGACCAGTAATAAAACAGGATCGGTTTGCCCCGGCGGATCGATGAGCTGATCTCGGCGTCCAAAGCAGCCCCGGAACCACTGCGAAAATTCACATAGCTGTCTTCCAGGCCATACGCCCTCAACTTTTGCTTGTTGACCACTTCGGACGTCCAGCCGATCGGACTGTTGAGGAAGCGGCCTTTGCCTGGTGATTCCGGGTCACTGAAGACGTCTTTGTATCTGGGCAGGTCGCTGACGCTACGCAGACCCGGCGCGGCGGGTTTGATGCCCTTGGCAGGGTCGCCCTTGATCACGTACTCCGGAACCCACCAACCTTCTGTGGCGCCCTTTACCGTATCGCCCAGGCTCACGACCTTGCCTTCAGCCTCGGCCTTGACCCAGACCGGACTGCGCCCCGCCCACTCTTCACCAATGACCTGGATGTCGTTATTGGCCAGTGCAGTTTCCAGAGTGATGGTCGTCCCGGGCAACGTATCGGTCGGCAGCCCGTAACCCTTTTCGACAATGATCCGCAGGATGTCGGTGATCAGGCTGCCGCTTTCCCAGTTCAGGTCCGCAAAGTGGATGGGCGCCTGTGCCGCAAGCACCGGAACGGGTGAAGCCAACACACTGCAGGTGACCACCGTAGCGGCCAGCAACCGTCGTAGTCCTTTCATGCTTTGCACCTCGTGCTGATCACAGCAATAGCAGGATGGCCGCGCGGAAGACCGCAAGCCTCAAAATACTCAGTCAACTGACTGTAGTAGAGGTTCCTGCTTTCGAGGGGTGTGAATCGATTTTCGGATATTTCCCGCAAACCCGAGGCTGTTACTCGCTGGCCTTGAAGGTTACCAGCTCGCCCTTGCGCCATTTTGCAGCCTTGGCGGTGACGGCCTTGAGGGTCTTGGTCAAGCCTTCCTGCAACTGTTGATGGGCGGCAAACACCATCACCACGCTATGACCTTCCTTGAACACAATGCCGTGCCCGTCAGCGGTGGTCACGAACGCGTAATCGCCCAATCCGTAGACAGTCAGTTTGATTTCGCGAAACTTGATCTCCAGCTTGCCGCCTTCGCGACTGGGTAGCACGGAGGCGCTGAAATGATCGCCGACCTTGAGTTTGAGCCCGGGTTTGTCATCGACGACCAAGGCTTCTTCGGTGTCGATCTCGGCAATGTAAATGCCTTCAGCGTTTTGTTCGGTGATGTAAACGAAACGCGACTGAAACTGTTTAACCAGCTTTGCGCGCAGATCACCCAGCACGAACAAAGCATGCATATCTAGATTACTTACTGCCAAGGAAACATCCCCACATCTGAAATGACGCCGCGCGCGAAAAGAGCGTGCGGAAGAAAAAAAGCGGCCATGCCGAAAGTGATACCAAACTACCGAATTGAAATCCGGAGACGAGCAGCCTACTTGAAGTTTGCTCGCATCGCTCTGCCTGGCGTTCTTCAACACCTGAAGGAAAAGGTACTTTCTATCGCCAGACAAAACGGACTATCAACTTTAGGGAAAAATCGCTTTGAAAAAAGCATTTTTCCGACAGATCGCCAGCGAAAAATTGCTTTAGATAATCAACGATCACTCACCAATACGGGTGATTCTAGAGCAGCGATGCTCACCGAGACTACCCATAACGGCGTTCAAACGTCGGCAAAACAACGAAAAGGATTTCACATGTGCACCCTGACACACTTTTTCCATCCTCATGCCCTTAAATTAAACGACTCGCAAGCCATGAAATCCGGGCTTTTCCCACTGGGAGACGCGCATTTCGCGGCCCCCGCCCCCGCTCGTTTTCAGGTCGTGCTGGCCGGTAACGCCTTCTTCCATATCAAGGAAACTTCCACGGGGCACGTAAGAGGTTTCCGTCGTCACCATAACGAAGCCTGCGCGTTGGCCCGCTCCCTGGAGTTGCGCCACTGACAACCCTGGCCCTTGATCTCGATAGACGTTTCGTCATGCCGACGACTTAACTCAGCCGTCGGCAGGCAACTACTGCCATACTGCCCGACCAAAGAAACTGTCCCAAAGCCGGACGGCGTTCAAAACAACAGAATATTTTCAAGGGAAGGCAGCTACGTGACGGAATTTGATATCGGCGAATTTTTTATCCGGGGCGAAGCCAGAGAAGTCGAGGGTGAATTCCAGGCGGTAATTGTCATGCGAGCCAAACCGCCATTGACGACTGTGACCTATCACCAGGTCGAGAAGGATCGCTGGTTCAAGACATCGGACGTCGCTGATTTCGCCGCCAAAGAAGCAGCCAAAGCCCTCAAGCTTGCCGTTGATGAAGGCGCACTGAAAGCCTGATACCGGGTTTGCAGTCTATGCTTGCTCTGCTTTCGAACAACGCTATCGAACTCCTGGAGCGCGGGCCCCTCAGATGCAATGAGCCGCACTTCAGATCTCGCACTCGGCGCGACCCGCAAGGAGAGAAACATGGATTCACCTACACATGACTTGAAAGGACTGTTCGACCAACTTGGCCTGGACTCCAGCGAAAAGGCCATCGACGATTTCATCGAAAGTCATTCCCCCCTGCCCGAAGACAAGAAACTCATTGATGCCGAGTTCTGGACGCCACAACAGGCAGCCTTCCTGAAAGAACAATTACGCGAAGATGCTGATTGGGCGCGCGTGGTCGATGACCTCAACCTGCGCATGCACCAGATTCACTAGTCCCGGATCAATGCAGGCTGCCAGGATTCCCGACGCTCAATTGCGCCAGCCAGGCAGCCCTGCACTCCTCCGCCTCGTTACGACTGGAGAAGGCTGTCCCGCGGCGTTCACCATTGAGCAGCACCACCCAGCAGACACTCTGCCCCATCGCTCGCAGGCAAGCGGGCACACCGCTGCCAATCATCACCGCCACATCGACTTTGCTTTGCATGCTGACCTCTGAACTTAATTAGCCACCTAACTATGTAGGCATGGTAGTAAGTTACTGAACGAGGAAACAGCGACGCCGCTGCACAGCTTCATTGCCGAACCGGTAACAATCCGCTGCTCCTCAGCGCGGTTTCTCTGGTCTATAGCCCATGCGCAAACCGCCCCAATGCCGTCCTTTGATAACGATCGGCACAGAAAGATCGTGCATGAGCTCGCCGGTATCGCGGGTATAGGTTTGCAACAGAACGGCTTGCTGATGGCTGCCGCAACGGATGCCGGTGCGGTCGGCAAATTTGCGCTTGGTACGGTTCTGCAGCGCATCCACCTGGGCATCCCCGGTCAGCGGCTGGCTGAAGACCTTGTTATGGGTCGGCACATAACCTTGCTGGGTACAGGCGATGGCGAACACCAAGCCTTCATGGCGCGTCAGTAAAGGTTCCTGAATGGCCGGCAACACCTGATCGGTATAGCGATCGAAACGGGTCTGGAATTTGGCCGGTTGAGTGTTCGCGATTGCCTGGTAATGCCGGTCGAACAGGTCGTCCAGACTGACTCGCCCCTGATCGATATCGGCTTCAAAACACGCCGCAATTTGTGCGGCCCCTTCGCGCGCCAGGTCGTAGATACGCTGGTGATAGTCATCCAGACCGACTTCGGCCAGCCGCTCACTGATGGTTTCTGCCTGCCCTTCCATTTGCACCGCCGCCTGGGCCAGGCGTTGTGTCTGTTGATCGCTGACGGCCAGGTCACTGCGCATTTGCTCGATGGCGTGGAACAGGCTGTCGAGTTGCTCACGGTTGGTGTCAGCGCCTTGGGCGATTTCCCCGACCTGGATTTCTACGCCCGCCGCCAGACGCGCAATGTTGTCCAGGTGCTGCCCCGTCTGTTCGACTTGCTCGACACCTATATCCAGATCGATGGAAAGTTGGCGAATCTGCTCCACCACCTGCGCGGTGCGCTGCTGGATATCGGCGACCATCTCGCCCACTTCACCCGTCGCCGTAGCCGTGCGCGCTGCCAGGCCACGCACCTCATCGGCGACCACCGCAAAGCCGCGACCGTGTTCGCCGGCTCGCGCGGCTTCGATGGCCGCGTTCAACGCCAACAGATTGGTCTGGCTGGCAATGGATTGAATGACCAGGGTGACTCGCTGAATGTCGTCGCTGCGCAGGCTCAAGGCCTCGATCAGCTCGCGGCTGTTACTGGCGCGTTGACTGAGCTGGTGCATGCGAGCAATGGACTCGACCAGTTCCGAGCGCCCCGCCGCGCTGCTTTGATGGGCTTCACTGGCGGCACTGAGGGCGTTGCGGCTCAAGGTCGAGGTGGCTTGTTCGGTGGCGATCATCACTTCGGCATTGCTGACGATTTGCGCCGCCGCGCCAAGCTGCGATTGCAGCCTGTCGGCTAACTGCTTGACCGAAAACGCTACGCCAGCGGCTGACAGTGCGTTGTGACTGGTGGTGTAGGACAGATCGCGAGTCAGTTCGGCAATCGTGCCGTGACTGTCCACCAAGGCGGGTTCTGCAAGGGTTCGCGATCGCAGGCGCGGTAGCCAGATGATCATCACGGCCAGCGGCAAGCCGAGGTAGAGCGGCCAGTTACCTAGCGCGACGCCACACAACAGGAGCATCAGTGCGATGCTTTGCAGGGTCGGCGCCAGCCAGCGGGTTGGGGTCACAGGTACTGGTACGGGCACTTGCCCAACCAGAGATCCGTCTCTTGTCATCTTCGTCACCCTACGACTCTTCTAATTGTATGTGCATTAGACGCCACTAGATCGCCATTATCTATGGTCCCTTAGTCGGAGGCGTTGCAGCAGATCAATAAAAGAGGACGCTTTCTGGCAGACGAAAAAAAGCATCGCGGGCAAGCCTTGCTCTTGATGGAGCCGGGCTTGCCCGCGATGCGGGGCGTTACGAAATCAGGCCTGACGCTGGTGCTTGTCGATCTGTTCGTGACGCTCTTGAGCTTCGATGCAGTACTTGGTGGTCGGGCTGATCAGCAGGCGCTTGAGGCCAATCGCCTCGCCGCTGTCATCACACCAGCCGAAGCTGTCTTCTTTGATGCGTTCCAGAGCCTGTTCCAACTGAGGCAGCATGCGCTGGTCACGATCGATAGCGTTCACCAGCCAGGTGCGCTCTTCTTCAACAGAAGCAGCGTCGGCCGGATCGGCTGGAGTGTCCAGGCTCTCGATGGCGATGCGGTTCTGTTCAATGCGCTCATGGGTTTCGACTTTCATGTTCTGCAACAGCTCGGAGAAGAAAGCATGTTGCTCGGCATTCATGTAGTCATCCGCCGGCATGGCCAGCAACTTGTCCTTTGTCATTGATATCTCTATAAAAAAACGTGCATTAAGGCGAATTAGGGAGCGTTCCGCGGGACCTGGTCTGGCCATCGGAAAGGCGCCGTTTATTCCAAGCGCCACCCGGCACTCAATTTACGAGGGGCGGCAGTCTAAGGCCGACTTGAGGCCTCAGCAACTGAAAAGACAGCGAATTCGTCCGACAAAGCCTTGAAAGTGCGCTACGGCAGCCTTTGTGGTGGTTATCGGAGTGCGTTTATAGCAAGAAATTCCATCCAGCGGCTGTATATGGAAGACAAATGGCTGATCGGTATCGGGGATCAGCCTGACATCCATTGCAGCGAATGGAACCTAAGCTAAGGTTGAACATCCGAAATCGTCATCTCAAGGAGAGCCCAAATGAAGCTGATCGGCATGCTGGATTCACCCTACGTGCGGCGCGTCGCCATTTCCGCCAAGTGCCTTGGCATTCAGCTGGAGCACCAATCGGTTTCCGTGTTCCGCCATTTCGAGCAATTCCAGCAGATCAACCCGGTGGTCAAGGCGCCGACGCTGGTACTGGATAATGGCGACGTACTCATTGACTCGACCCTGATCATCGATTACCTGGAAGCGCTGGCCGGGACCGGCAACAGCCTGATGCCGGCCGACATTGATCAACGTGTGCGCTCCTTGCGTTTGATTGGTCTGGCGTTGGCGGCGTGCGAGAAGTCCGTGCAGCTTTATTACGAGCGCACCCTGCGTCCGGTCGAGATTCAATTTGAACCCTGGGTAGAACGGGTTGAAGGGCAACTTGCCGCCGCGTACCTGGCGCTTGAGCGGGAACTGGAAAAACAGTCACTGAAGACCGACGGTTCGATTACCCAGGACGGAATCACCCTGGCGGTGGCCTGGAGTTTCACCAGGCTTGTGGTTCCTGAACAAGCAGACGCTGCCCAATTTCCACGGATCGCAGCGTATACGGCGTACGCAGAGCAGCTTGAGGAGTTTCTCAATACGCCGATTGAATGAATCCCCTCACCCGAAAAAAATCAGGCCCCACAAAAAAGCCGCCTCTACCAGAGGTAGAAGCGGCCGAGGCATAAGCCCCAGTGTTATCAGTGCATGAACAGGGCGATCAGGATAATGATCGGGATCGGTACGCCGAGGAAAAACAACAGTAATGAGCGCATGAGTATTCTCCTGGATTAACGAATAGAGGACGGGGTGGTGACATAAGCATCGGATTCGACATACACCACCGCATCCCGACGACGACCGCCGAAGGTTGCAGCGAAGCTGGCGAAGAACGCGCCGATCAACAGGGCAACGAACATCCACAACGCCGTCATGGCAGCGACTTTGGCTGCGGTATCAGCCGCTTCCTTGGCCGCTTGCTTGGCATCGGCCACGGCTTTCTGGGTGCGGGCATACACTTCGTCGACACGACGCTCAGCGTCGGCCTGGGTCAGGTTGGTCCGTTGGGCAACCAGTTGCGCGAGGTAGGTACGGTCTTCAGCGGCCAGCTGACCGTCGTTCAGGCTGCGCACAAAGATGCGGGTGACGGTGCCACGGGCAGCGTCATCGCTGACGGCGGCAGGACGATCATCACGGAACAGGCTGTCGACGAAGTAGCCATACTGGTCACTGCTGGTGTTATTGGCCGCTGTACCGGCGGCTTGAGTCGCGGCACTGGCGGCACCGCCGACAACATTGGCGCCGGCCTGCACACCGCCACTGACAATGCTGCTGACCGAGCCAACGACCAGTGTGGCCGCAACCAGTGTCGCAACACACCAGGCCAGGAAGCCATGGGCGGTGTCACGGAAGTACACTTCGTCACCGTGCATGTTGGCCCATTTCACCCGCAGACGACCGGCGATGTAGCCACCGAGCCCCGAGGCGATGATTTGGGTAAACGCCAACCAGACGATCGTCGTTATGCCAAGGCCTTTGGCGCTGACGCCTTCGTTAGCCCAAGGGGAAACCGCCGAAAAGCCCAGACCGAAACCGAGCAATACCAGGATCAACGACAACGCCGCCGCCGCAGCGGCCCCGGCGAAGATCGCACCCCAGGAAACGCCCGACCGCGCGTTTGATTCTTCTGCGGCAGGATAGAAACCATCCGAGGATCTATTCATTATTATGTCGCTCCAGGCAGGAAAGATGTTGTTACAAGTTGTTGATTGAGTCAGTGCAGTCAGCGTGCCAACGCGGAATTTTTAAAAAGTCTTTATTTTTCATAATCTTAAAAATTTTGAACTTCCAAAAGCCATGCAAATTGCAACGAAACGTCATAACCAGCGGGTTTTATGCATTGCGCCTTTAGATGAAGTTTTATTTAGAAAGACCGGCGCTAATTATTGGCAAAATGCCGGCAACGTTTTGAACCACCATCAGGCCTTCCTATGACCCGAATCTTGACCATCGAAGACGACGCCGTGACCGCCCGGGAAATTGTTGCGGAACTCAGCAGCCATGGCCTCGACGTGGACTGGGTCGACAATGGCCGCGAAGGACTGGAGCGTGCAGTCAGTGGCAACTACGACTTGATCACCCTCGACCGCATGTTGCCCGAGCTGGACGGCCTGGCCATTGTCACCACGCTCAGGACCATGGGTGTCGCCACGCCAATCCTGATGATCAGCGCCCTCTCCGATGTCGATGAGCGAGTACGAGGCCTGCGCGCAGGGGGTGACGATTACCTGACCAAACCCTTTGCCACCGATGAAATGGCCGCCCGGGTTGAAGTCCTGCTGCGCCGCCAGAACACCGTCGCCACCCAGGCCACCACGCTGCGGGTCGCTGACCTCGAACTGAACCTGATCAGCCACGAAGCCAGCCGCGACGGTCAACTGCTGACACTGTTGCCCACCGAGTACAAACTGCTGGAGTTTCTGATGCGCAACACCGGGCAGATCCTGTCGCGCATGATGATTTTCGAAGAGGTCTGGGGCTATCACTTTGATCCCGGCACCAACCTCATCGACGTGCACATCGGCCGGTTGCGCAAAAAGATCGACCCCCCCGGCAATGCCCCACTGATACGGACCGTGCGAGGCTCGGGTTATGTCATTGCCGAACCCGTCTAAAGGCTGGCGCTCTTCCAGCAGTCGTTTGCTCGCGCTCTACAGTTCACTGTTCGTGATCTGGAGCGGCATTCTCATGGGGGTCATGTACTACGAGGTTTCCGCCTACCTGGACAACCTGGCCAAACACTCCCTGTTGCAACGCCAGCATCTGTTCTCGCACTTTCAGGGCCAGCAACTGGTCGACGCCCTCGCCGTCAGCATGACCTTCGACATCCGCGGCATCGACGCCTACGGCCTGTTCGACGAGCAGCACCGCTACCTGAGCGGCGCACTGAACCACGTTCCCGAAGGATTGCCACTGGACGGCAAGATTCACATGCTCAGCGATTGCGCCGATTCCGACGACCCGAGCCTGCCGGCCGACAGTTGTGATGCGGTCGCCACCCAGACGCTCGACGGTCGCTGGCTGATTCTGGTGCGCGACAACGGCTCTCTGTTTGCCGTCACGCGAATCATCCTCCACGCCTTGTTCTGGGGCGTCACCCTGACCATCCTCCCGGGCATCGCTGGTTGGCACCTGTTGCGGCGCCGCCCCTTGAAACGGATTCGCGGGATTCAGGCCAGCGCCGAAGCCATCGTGGCCGGTGACTTGACGCGCCGATTGCCGCTGTCCAACCGTCGCGATGAACTGGACATGCTCGCAGCCATCGTCAATGCCATGCTCGAACGCATCGAGCGGTTGATGAACGAGGTCAAGGGCGTCTGCGACAACATTGCCCATGATCTGCGCACGCCACTGACCCGCTTGCGGGCGCAGTTGTACCGCATCCAGCAGCAGGCGGACGAAGGCTCACCCCTGGCCGTGCAACTGGATTCCGTGCTCGGCGAAGCAGACACCTTGATGGCGCGTTTTCGCGGCCTGTTGCGGATTTCCGAACTGGAAGATCGCCAGCGCCGTTCCGGTTTTGTGCAGCTGGATCCCGTGCCGATGTTGCAGGAGCTGCATGACTTTTACTTGCCGCTGGCCGAAGAAGGCGAACTGAAATTCCAGCTGCAAATACCACTCTCATTGCCGCCTCTAAACGGTGATCGGGCGTTGTTGTTTGAAGCCGTGGCCAACCTGTTGAGCAATTCGATCAAGTTCACCCCACCAGGTGGCGAAGTGATTTTGCGTGGGGTCAATGAGGGTGGGCATACGCGGATCGAAGTACTCGACTCCGGACCCGGCATACCGTTGGCCGAACGGGAAGCGGTGTTCCAGCGCTTCTATCGCGCCGAGGGTGGCAACCAGCAAAGCGGGTTTGGACTGGGACTGTCCATCGTCGCCGCGATTGTCAGCCTGCACGGGTTTACGCTGGAGGTGGGGAGCAGTGAAAGGGGTGGCGCGCGGTTGGTGCTCGATTGCCGGCAGAGCCTGATCCCACAGACCTGACAAGAACTGCGCAGTAATGAATATCCCCTCGCCACAAATGTACGCGTATCGCTACACACCCACCGGGGACTTAAATCCTGCCTCAACCCGGGTAATTGGCTCGCAACGCTTTGAGCCCGCCCTCATAGATCCCCGTAAACAACGCCACCACTTCTTCGTCACTGACGCCGACCGGTTCAAACTTCCCTGACCACGTCACCCGCGCACCCTCCCCTCGAGCCTCAACGCTCAAGGTCGCCAGGTAATCCTTCGCCGGAAACGGCGCCTGCAAAATCGAATAGCTGTAAGTCTTCGCCGCGTTATCAAACAGCTCAAGCCGCTCGACCACCACCGCGCCATCCGAGGTTTGCAGGCTGCGCACACGTCCGCCTTCACTCAACTCACTGTTGGGAATGAACGGCAGCCAGTCCGGCAGCGTGTCGAAGCCACCAATCAATTGCCACACCTGGTCGGCCGAAGCCGGGATATCGATAAATGCTGATGCAGTTGCCATAGGGCGTTCTCTCTAGATGAAAAGGGTTCAGATTGCCATGCTGTCGACAACACCGCCGTCGACCCGCAGGGCCGCGCCAGTGGTCGCCGAGGACAGTGGCGACGCAATGTAGGCCACCAGATTCGCGACTTCCTCGACATCCGCCACGCGCTGGATGATCGACGTCGGACGGGCCTTACGCACAAAAGCGTCGGCTTCTTCCCGGGCGCTGCGTCCGGATTCGGCGATGGCATCCTTGAGCATGTGTTCCAGGCCGTCGGTGAATGTCGGGCCGGGCAGCACCGAATTGACCGTTACGCCAGTGCCTGCCAAGCGCTTGGCCAAACCATGGGACACCGCGAGGTTAGCGCTTTTGGTGACGCCATAGTTGATCATGTCTGCCGGGGTCGCGACGCCGGATTCGGAGGACAGGAAAATCACCCGCCCCCATCCTTGCTTGACCATGTCCGGCACGTAATGCCGAGACAGGCGCACACCGGAGATCACGTTGACTTCGTAGAAGCGCGTCCACTCACTGTCTGACGCGTCGAAGAAATCCACGTCATTGAAGATCCCCAGGTTGTTCACCAGGATGTCCGCCCGCGGTTCGGCGGCGAACAACTGTTCAGCGCCTTCAGCAGTGCCCAGGTCAGCTGTCACACCGCGCAACTGCGCACCTGGCACGCTTTGGCGAATGCTGGCCAACGCTTGCTCGACCTTCGCCGCTTCCCGGCCGATCACCACCACCGTTGCGCCGGATTCGGCCAGCGCCTTGCTGATGCCCAAGCCAATGCCGGCGGTACTGCCGCTGACAATCGCCAGTTTTCCGCTGAGATCAATTTTCATACGTCACCATCCTTCATGTAAGAGCTGCCGAAGGCTCGGGCTGCGATCTTTTGGCCTGGCAGCGGAGCCCGCTCGGACACCAGCTTCGCGTCACGCAGTGCCTGCCAAAACGCCACAGGAATCACCGCCGACAACGCCGCCACATCTTCAGCAATCCGGCCCGGACGGCTGGAGCCTGGAATCACCGCCGCCACCGCCGGATTCGCCAGGGAAAACTGCAACGCCGCTGCTTTGATATCGACGCCGTGGGCCGCGGCAATGCGCTTGATATGGTCGACCTTATTGACGATCGCCGGACTGGCTTTCTGGTACTCGAAGTGCGTGCCGCCCGCCAGAATGCCCGAGCTGTACGGACCGCCGACCACGATCTCGACGTTCTGCGCCAACGCGGCATCCATCAAACGCTGTAAGGCACGGTCATGGTCGAGCAGCGTGTAGCGCCCCGCCAAGAGAAAACCGTCCGGCTGAGCTTCGGTCAGGTCAAGGGTCAGTTCGCAAGGCTCTACCTTGTTCACACCCAGGCCCCAGCCCTTGATCACCCCTTCCTCACGCAACCGCGTCAGCACTTTGAACGCGCCGGTGCGGGCCTGATTGAAGTACTCGAGCCACTGATCACCGTAAAAATCCTGGGCAATGTCATGCACCCAGACGATGTCCAGACGGTCGGTTTGCAGACGCTTGAGGCTGTCTTCGATCGAACGCATCGTCGCGTCAGCACTGTAGTCATTGACGATCTTGTTCGGGCGACCGTGCTCGAACACCCCACTCTTTTCGCCCAGGTCCCGGGCCGAGGCATCTTCGACTTCATCAAGAATCACCCGGCCAACCTTGCTGCTGAGCACATAGTCGTCGCGGTTGTATTGCGCCAGCGCGGTGCCGAGGCGAATCTCCGAGAGGCCGGAGCCGTAGAACGGCGCGGTGTCAAAGTACCGAACGCCTGCATCCCAGGCCGCGTGCACGGTGGCCATCGCCTCTTCTTCGGGAATGGCGCGGAACATGTTGCCCAGTGGCGCGGTACCGAAACCCAGCGTGCCGGGCAATTTGTCTTTCAAGCTCATGATTCAATCCTCGTCAGTTTCAGAGGTCGCCTTGCTCAAGGATCGCAGGTGACCGTTGAGCAGATCCTAGATTGCTACGATCGGACCGTCCAAGACATAATGTGCAGCACTTGAGTCCCAATAGGTCTGACATGATCGACATCCGCCAATTGCGCTATTTCGTCGCCGTCGCTGAAGAAGAGCACGTCGGACGCGCTGCCGAACGCCTGCACATCTCCCAGTCACCCTTGAGCCGTCAGATCGCCCAGCTCGAAGAACGCCTGGGCCTGACCCTGTTCGAGCGCAGCCAGCAACGCATCCGCCTGACCCGCGACGGGCAGACTTTCCTGGCCGAAACCCGCGCACTGCTCACCCACGCCAATCGACTTGAATCCCTCGGCAAGCGTCTGGGTCGCGGCGAAGAAGGCGGCCTGTGCATCGGCTACATCGAGAACGCCATGCACGCCGGCGTGCTGCCCAATGCCCTGCGCGTGCTGCGGGTCGAGCGACCCAGCGTCCACGTCGCGCTGTACAACCTGAGCTCTGTCGAACAACTCGAAGGCCTGCGTCAGCGTAGTCTGGATATCGCCCTGGTCAGCGAACCACCCGTCGCCGACGATCCGGACCTGCTGGGTTTCCAGGTACTCGACGACCCGATGTTGCTGGCGCTGCCCGAACATCACCCACTGGCGCTTCAAAAAAACCTGACCCCGGCCGACCTCGCGGACCAGGAGTGGATCGGTGTGCAACACCGCCAGAACTGCGCCAGCCGCGAAGACTTCGTCAGCGCCTGCATCCGCGCCGGCTTCACCCCCGACATTCGCATGGAAGCCACAGAACCCTTCACGGCACTGGGCCTCGTCGCCTCAGGCCTGGGCATCGCGATGATTCAAAAAGGGTTAAGCCGCAACGCACCGCCGGGCGTGGTGCTGCGGGAAGTGCCGTGGATCGCATTCACCACACCACTCTGGGCAGCCTGGCACCGCATCAACCTGCGGCCGCTGGTGGAAACGTTCAGGAAAGTGCTGACCGAATAGGAGTTACACAATCCCCTGTGACGAGGGAGTTCACTCCCGCTGGGTTGCGCAGCAGCCCCAAAAACATCCAACCGTAATCATTCAGTCAAACCCCGAGCTCAGGTTTGGGGCTAATGCGCAACCCAGCGGGAGCAAGCTCCCTCGCCACAATTAATCATCTGACTATGGAAATGCGTACGGACTGACACACGAAAACCTAACAGTTCTGCTAGTTCCCACCCGTGACCAGACAGTCAATACTGATCCGCACATCAGCCCGGCGGAGCACTGACTCATGAAGCCCTTGCGACCAATCCTCCTATGCCTCTATCGCTATGACGCTCTTGATCGTTTGATTGGCCTTACACCATCGGATGAAGCACAGCTTCAACGCTTCTACTGCAAAAGCCGGCTCACCACCGAGGTGCAGGGTGTGGTCGAACATTCGATCGTCCAGCAAGGCGATTTGCTGTTGGCACAAAAGCGGGTTGACGGTGATGCGCTTGAAACTTCACTGCTGGCCACTGATCAGCAGCGCTCGGTAATTCAAACACTGAAAGCAGATCACCCGTCACAACCCCTCGCCTATTCGCCCTATGGTCATCGCTCCCTTAAAAACGGAATGCTCAGTCTGCTGGGATTCAACGGCGAACGGCCAGACCCGGTAACCGGGCATTATTTATTGGGCAATGGGTATCGGGCGTTCAATCCGGTTCTGATGCGATTTAATAGCCCGGACAGTTTGAGTCCGTTTGGGAAAGGAGGGTTGAACTCTTACGCTTATTGCCTAGGAGACCCGATAAACAGAATCGATCCAAATGGACACTTTGCCTTTTTCACTTGGTTGAAAGCAAAATGGACCGGAAAGCTTGCGTACAATGGTGGTGTTTTATCTATAAATCCTAATGTCAGTACGACAGCTGCTATAAAGGCCCGAGACAAACTAGCGCAGCTTGACAACAAAATAGCTTGGGAAAGAAGTGTTAAATACGGCATGCGCTCTAACAGAATGGAAGCTCTCGCCCCGTCAGGAAGCATGACAAAGGATGGCTTGATAAAAAATACAATTTTAGACTCCATCTTCAACCCCACCACAAAGACATACAGCTACCTCGATCTGAAAACCATTGCCATAGATGGGTTGAAAAACAGGCACTTACGCACGCTACAAAATAGTATAGGCATTGCAAATCCTTATAACCCAACATTACACAAAATGATTAGCAAACATAATATTGCCCAGTATCTAGATCCTCATGTGAAAAAATTTTACAAAGAAGTGAAAGAAATAAGAAACCCCTATTTAACTGAAGCAAAACAAGAGCGAGCTATCCACTATCAACAGTTTTTTACATCAGAGTAGCAGTGAGAACCGAACACTCTTCATTTTCATTATCGTTGGAGGCACCATTGACCCAGCGGCAGCAACTGCTGAAGGTTGGTGTTTTACTGGCCAAAATCACTTGAATTCCGATGAGACACCCTGTCTGAAAACACGACAATTTGTGACGCGAGCGCATGCCCCTAATTACATGCAACAAATCACTTAACTACCAAGCACACATTGACAATCGACTTGCAGTCGGCATTGGGAAACTGTCTTACAGTTCATTAAATCGTGCGATAGTTTCCTTAAATTATCTCGATGTGCTCTGCAATTTGTCAGTCTGGACAAGATACTCGCCTCTGCATCGGGTCATGCGGCGCGTGTATTTATAAGGACCACCCCAAGAGCCAACGATGCCGCTCGACGTCATGCTCTAAGGGCCGTCGTCGTATAAACCGGCGTCAACGATAACGATACGGCAGCACGTTGGTCGCGCTCGCGAATAGCCCGACACCTGCCCGAGCCGCCGGCGGCGCACTGGGCGTTTGAACGTTCGGATCGTGCTCGCGCAGGAACACGGGCAGGTCGGTAACGGGGGGCATTGCCGGGATTTCGAAATACATCTGGACGATCCACCCTCGGTGGTAGCTGGCGTGATTAACCACGTGCATCAGCATTGCGCCGGTACTCATGGTGCCGCTTTCACCCGTGACAAACGCAAACTGAACGAGCTTGCGCAGCGACTCATCAGTCTGGCGCGAACTCCAGTCGCAGTACCAGTGATCGATATCTCTTTGCGCCCTGCGCAAGTCAGGCAATTCGGCATGCAGCAAGTCGTGTGACGTCTTGAAGCCGTGGCCTCGGCCTTCGAGATGGGCCTTCCAGATGCAGTCCACTACGTAGATGTGATTGAGGGTGCCGATCATGTTCTTGAAGACCGAGGCCCGCTCTCTACCGACCTCACCCGCCGGCAGCGCGACCAGGCTTTCAAACAGTCGTAAGTCAGCCCAACGTTTGTAATCGGCGAGCAGACAGGCAGTGGCGACATTGATCATCGGAAATCTCCCATTGCGATGGGCACACTGCAAAGCATAGCCCCCTTGGCGCGTGGCATTGCAGACACTGATCATCGGTCACACCGGCCTCGAACATGAAGAAATGACAGGCATTACTTGAAGTGATTATTCGCGCATCAAGGAACTCCTGAGTACTGTCGGGCATCCTAAGCTATGTGGTAATTCCCTTACGCTTCAAGCTGTCGGAGGACACCGTCATGCGCCGTCTTTTTCTGATCTCTTCCCTGGTACTGTGTTTACCCTTTGGTTCGGCTATGGCCAAGGTCGATGCAGGCGATGTTGCAACGTCGGCCGGGGTTTCAGCGTCCCTGTATTCAACCTTCAAAGATCACAAGTTGATGATTCCCGCCAAAGACGACGCGTCCAGCTTCGTTGCCAGTGGTGGTGCGATTCGAGGGGTTTATCTGGAGTCGGTGATGCATCAGATCCGCCAGGACAATCCTGGTCTGAACGCTACCGACGAAGATCTGGCTCGGGCCATTCTGATAAATGACGGCGCGGCAAGCGGGCAATAGAGTTTTTAGCCGCCGACAGATCTGTGGGACAACGACAGATAGGTAGAGTGAAAACTGTGGGAGCAAAGCTTGCTCGCGATAGCACTGTATGAGGCTCAGTCAACTTGCCTGACATACCGCTATCGCGAGCAAGCTTTGCTCCCACAGATTTTTCATTGCGCCTTAAATGCAGCGATAACGCGATGCCGGCGTTGAGTTGCCGAACAAGCCTGACAGCTCTTTGCGCAGGGCTTCGTAGCGGTCCCAGTGTTCACCATCGTGCAGCCCCGGAATTGTCACCACCTCTCCCGCCGCCAACCCCACCAGCGCAGCATCGACCATGTCAGTGGCGGACATGACGATCTCCTGCGGAAGATTTTCCACGGGATTGCCCGCCTCGCTCCAGAAATCCGTAGCCGTGGCGCCAGGCAACACCGCCTGCACGCGAATGCCTTTGTCGGCCAACTCGTGGTGCATCGATTGGCTCAAGCCAAGAACGAACGCCTTGGTGCCGCCGTATACACCATTGAGGATTTCAGGGGCGATGGCGACTATCGAGGAAATATTAATCACCGTTCCGACGCCGCGAGCGACGAAACCAGGCACAACTGCATAGGCCAGACGCATCAGCGCGGTGACGTTGAGGGTGATCATGTCTTCCATGTCATCCACCGGGCTGCCCAACAGGGGCATGACACCACCAACGCCCGCGTTGTTGACCAGCAAGGTGATACTGGCGTCGTTGCGTAGAACCTCTTCGACCCGCAACAGGTCCGCCCTCTCCTTCAAATCAGCAGCGATGACCTCCACGGTGCGGCCGGTTTCGTTGCTCAATTGATTGGCCAGCGCGTTCAATTTCCCGCGGCTGCGAGCAACTAGAATCAGGTTATAGCCTTGACGCGCCAATCGGTCGGCATAGACCGCACCAATGCCGGAAGAAGCGCCCGTAATCAGGGCAGTACCTTTGGAAGAGAGGGCCATTTCAAGTTTCCTTCACAGTGAGGCGATAAGGTCGCCGGTGTGAACCTTTATAAAGGCACTGACGCTTGTCTCAAATGACGTTTAAAGTACGTTTTCAGGACACTTCCGTTTGAGGACAAATCGATGACTTCCATAGCCTTTGTGGTGTTTGAGGGATTTCAGTCCATGGCACTGGCCGCGATGCCGGTGTTCGAGTACGCCAACTTCAGTGCTGGCGAACCCCTTTATGACGTCAGCGTGCTGTCCGAGCACGGCCACACATTGCGTGCCTCCGGGGGGTTGACGGTCGGCACCGAGGCCTTCGATGAGCGCGTGTTCGACACCCTCATTGTGGTCGGCGGCGATTCCATCCTCGAGCAGGCACCGGCCGGGGTGTTGAGTTTCTTGCGTGACAGCGTTAACGCCACACGCCGCACCGCATCGATCTGTTCGGGTGCGTTCGTGCTGGCCCAGGCCGGTTTACTTGAGGGGCGACGGGCGACGACTCATTGGGCGTATGCCCGGGATCTGCAAGCGCGGTATCCGTCGATCCGGGTGGAAGAAGACCGGATTTACGTGGTCGACGGCTCAATCTGGACGTCCGCCGGGATGACCGCCGGCATTGATCTGGCACTGGCGATGGTCGAAAAGGATCACGGCGCCGAGCTGGCCAGGTCCGTGGCGCAGAAACTGGTGATGTACCACCGCCGCGCCGGTGGCCAGTCGCAGCACTCCGCGCTGCTGGAACTGGAACCGAAATCCGACCGCATTCAAACCGTTCTTGCCTACGCGCGCGAACACCTCGCCGAGGCCTTGTCAGTGGAGCAATTGGCGGACGTCGCACGTCTCAGTCCGCGCCAGTTCAGCCGGGCCTTTCGCGCCGAAACCGGCCAGTCGCCCGCAAAAGCCATCGAGAACCTGCGCCTGGAAGCGGCGCGGCAATTGCTGGAGCGCGGGCGCCTGACCCTTGATCAAATCGCCATCGAAAGCGGGTTCAGTGATCCAAGACGTATGCGCGAAGCTTTCTTGCGCGGGTTCGGGCAGCCGCCGCAGGTGATTCGGCGAAATGCCCGAAACGAAAACGCTGCGTAGGCACAGGCGGTGGCCGCAAACTTCCGCACTTGAAAATCAAAAGATCGAAGCCTTCGGCAGTTCCTACGCCAAATGGAGTCAATCATGAAAATCTCGGCCCAACTTACCTTGGTGATTGCCATCGGGTGGGCATTGGCCTGTCGCTCCGGCGTAGGCCTCGCGTTGGCTGCCGTCACACTGATCCCGCTGATCGCCCGTATTCAGGCGGAAGCAGCGCTGTTGAAGGCGCAGTTCGGCGGCGAGGATGAGGCTGACTGCCACCGCGGCTAGCGATTGTTACCGGGGATTTACTGATGAACGCACTACTCAAAAGTGGCGCGAGCATTTGTGGCGAGGGGATTTATCCCTGTCGGGTTGCGAAGCAGCCCCCAGCATTCTTCAGTCACACCGAGCCGTCAGGGCTTGCGACTGCTTCGCAGCCCAACGGGGATAAATCCCCTCACCACAAGATAAATCCCCTCGCCACAAAATGCGTGAGTGCCGCAAAACGCGGGTACACCCTCAAATCGGGTTAAGGCGAATTCGGCCATCAGGATCCGTTTCAACACTGACCGAGTCATAGCTGGCAAGCGTCGCATGCGGCGTCTGAATCGGATGCGGATGGGTCGACGTAATCACCACCAGATCTGCCCCCGACGCCTCAGCCGCCTGAATCCCCACGCTGGCATCTTCGAAAATCAGGCAGTCCGTCACATCGAAGCCCAGACGCTTAGCCGCCAACAGGTAACCGGCAGGATCGGGTTTGCCAGCACTGACATCCTGCGCAGTCACCAACACCTCAGGTTCCACAATCCCCGCGGCGGCCATCCGGCGCAAAGCCAGCTCCCGGGGTGCCGACGTCACAATCGCCCATTGCCTGGCGGGCAGGGATTTCAAAAACTGCGCCGCCCCTGACACCTCGACAATCCCTTCCACATCTTCAACTTCCGCCTGCGTCACCCAGGCGGCTTCCGCCTCGGCATCCACGCCCGGCAACCCCTGACGGTTAACCGTATCGATTGCCCGAGCGCCGTGGATCGTCGGCAAAAACGACGGCACATCAATACCGTGGCGCAAGGCCCAGGTGGTCCAGATCCGTTCGGCGGCGGCGATGGAATTAAGAACGGTGCCATCCATGTCGAACAAAAATGCGCGGTAGGGGGTGTTGAAGACAGTGTCATGAGCAGACAAAGAGAGACTTCCTTTCGCAGGTGCCAAGCGGGATTTTCAGCAAATGTACAGGATCAACGTTGAGGACGGTGTGACTTCAACGCGCCTTCCACACAATCGAGCAACTGCCCGAGCGCCCAGGGTTTCTTGATGAAAGACACCTCGTGCCGCACCCCGGAAGTCTCCGGCGTTTCGAAGCCCGACATGATCATGATGGGCTTGTCCGGGTATCGGTCGCCGAACTGGTTGGCCAGATCGGCTCCATTGAGTTTGCCGGGCATGGTGATGTCCGTCAGTAGCAGACTGACCCTATTGGAGTGTTCCTCCAGATAGATTGACGCAGCGTCAGCACTGATCTGCGGTTCAACCGAGAAACCTTCTTCCTGCAGAATTTCGCAGAGAAACTCCAGGATTAACGGATCATCCTCGACCACCAGAATCAATCCGCCAGCAAGGGAATCACCCGCCGTCGTTACTGGACTCATAACTCTGCCACTCCCTGATTGCCTTAATGAATTCGCGGGCTCAAATCCGCTGCCTACAAGTATGAGCAGCGGACTCGGCGGAAATTCATTTTTGATACAACCAGACGACAAAATCAGGCGCCCTGTAGCTGGCGGGTACTTTAATCACTGGGCCATGTCGTCCTTTTTCATGGCGTCTTTGGCCATTGCATCCTTCTTCATGGCGTCCTTGGACATGCCGTCCTTCTTCATCGTGTCCTTGCTCATGGAGTCCTTGGACATGCCGTCATTTTTCATCGAATCTTTTTTCATCGCGTCCTTGGACATCGAATCTTTGGACATCGAATCCTTGCTCATGCTGTCGTTACTCATCGTATCGGCAGCAAAAACGCTGGCAGCCCCTACGGCGAGGCACATGGACAGTACAACGGTGGTTAGCTTTTTCATGATGAAACTCCTGGAGCACAGTTACGATTAACGCAGCGGTCGCCGCGCGGTGAAATGCCCAGGCGACTTCAGCTTCCACCGAACCAGTTGTAGCCCTGGTCTTCCCAGTAGCCACCGCTGTAGGTATTGCTGACGAAAATCGCCTGAATGTGTTTGGGGTTCTTGTAGCCCAGCTTGGTAGGCATGCGCAGCTTCATGGGGAAGCCGTACTCGCGAGGCAGAACGGCGCCGTCATAGGTCAGCGCCAGCAAGGTTTGCGAATGCAGTGCGGTGGCCATGTCGATGCTGGTGTAGTAATCGTCGGCGCATTTGAAGCCGACGTACTTCGCGTCGGTGTCGGCGCCGATGCGTTTGAGGAAATCGCTGAACCGCACACCGCCCCAGCGCCCGATTGCGCTCCAGCCTTCGACACAGATATGCCGGGTGATTTGCTCGGTTTGCGCCATGGCGCGCAGTTCCTCAAGCCGCCAGCTGCGTTTGTCGGCGATCAGCCCTGTCACCTCCAGCCGATAACTGTCTTCCTCGACCGTCGGTGCCTCGTCGATGCCGTAGAAGGCATTGAACGGAAACGGTCGGGTAATCATTGATTCCGGATACGTCGGCGCCAATGCGTTGGGGTTGAATAACCAGCCTTGAACCCGGTCGTTGAAACGGGACATGGAGGACAGCGCGGTTTCAACGCTTTCGTTGTCCGTCAGGTTGCAGCCGGACAACATCGCCACACCGCCGAGGGTCAGGCCGCGCATCAAAAACGAACGACGGGAGCGGTCTTCAATCTGCGGGGCAATGATTTTCCGGGCGTCGGTGAGGATGGACGATTCGTCCAGTCCCGATCCTTGCAGATGCTTTTTCATACGGGCTCCTTGCGACCGACAATCATGGCCAACAGGGTTTTGGGAACCAGCGCGACCATCACCAGATGCACCGCAACGAAAGCCATCAGCAGCGACATCGCGATGAAGTGCACATGGCGCGCGGCGTCGTAGCCACCCATGAGTTCACGCAACAGCGGGAACTGCACGGATTTCCACATCACCAGCCCGGAGATCACCAGCAGCGTGATGTCGACCATCACGAACAGATACGCCAGCCGTTGCACCTGGTTGTAATGACTGAGGTCCGCGTGCCCCAAACGCCCTCTCAACGCAGCCCACAGGTCATGAACAAGACCTTTGGGCGACAGCGGAAAAAAGCGCCGGAACAGACGACCGCTCGCAATATTGATGATCAGGTAAACGAGGCCGTTGATGGTCAGGAACCACATCGCCGCGAAATGCCATTGCAAGGCACCACCCAGCCATCCTCCGAGCGTGATCGAGGCGGGAAAACTGAAATCGTAGAGGGGCGAGGCGTTGTAGATGCGCCACCCGCTGGTGACCATCACCAGCACCGCCAGGGCATTGAGCCAGTGAGTCAGCCTTAACCAACGGGGATGGCTGCTGACCTTGGGTGAAGCAGGTGGCTTAGTCATGGCGGCTCTCCCAACGGTTGTTGTTATTCGTTGGAGCCGAGTATGTGAGCCGGCAGATCCCCAAATCCTCACGTAAAGTTAAATTAAACGTGATAACTCTCGACGCCCGGCACAGCGCCTTGCGGTGCAATTGTGGTTAAAATGCCGCCCCCTCAAATGGCCGACCTGACCCGATGAATCCAAACGCGCTCACCCTCCTCCACGACCATCTGTTGACTGGCCTGGCCTCGGCACCCGCAGAAACACGCCGACTGTTCCATGGCCGTGGTCGATGCTGGCCGGGGCTGGAGCAACTGACCGTCGACTGGTTACAGGGCGTGGTGCTGGTGTCGCTGTTCAAGGAACCTGAACCTGCGCAACTGGAAGACTTGAAGCAAAGGCTGTTGGCGCTCACTCACAGGCCGGAGTGGACTGCGTCGGGCGCGCACACCTTGCTCCTGCAACATCGCTACCTGCTGCAAAGCACTACCGAATGGTTGCTTGGGGAGGCCATTGAGGAAATGACCATCACCGAAGGCGGCCTGCGCTATCGCGTGGACCTGGGCCGCAAGCAGAACAACGGGCTGTTCCTCGACATGCGCTACGGTCGCGATTGGGTGCAAGCCCATGCACAGGGCAAGCGGGTGTTGAACCTCTTCGCCTACACCTGCGGCTTCTCGGTCGCGGCCATCGAAGGTGGCGCCGAACACGTCGTCAATCTGGACATGTCCAGCGCGGCCCTGAGCCGTGGTCGCGATAATCACCGGCTCAACGGGCATGACCTGAGCAAGGTGACATTCCTCGGTCACGACCTGTTCAAATCCTGGGGCAAGGTCATCGGCAAGGGCCCGTACGACCTGGTGATCATCGACCCGCCGTCCTTCCAGAAAGGCAGTTTTCTGCTGACCAAGGACTATCAGCGCGTACTGCGTCGATTGCCGGAACTGCTCAGCCCACAGGGTACGGTGCTGGCTTGCATGAACGATCCGGCATTCGGTCCGGACTTCCTCATCGACGGCGTGATGCGTGAAGCGCCGAGCCTGCACTTTGAACAACGGCTGGAAAACCCGCCGGAGTTTCCGGATGCGGACATCGAGTGCGGGTTGAAGGCGTTGGTGTTCAAGCAGTAGGAGCGGATTGCCTCAGTCGCGAGCAGGCGTAGTCACCCGATCGACAACGCCAATCACACCTTCACTGTGCATCTGCTGCAGCAGGGTCAACCCGCTCGCCGTGAACTGCACCGATCCAGCCGCGCCAGCTTCCAGCGCCAATCCGTCCAGCTGTGCACGCCCGGCAAGCTGCGGGAATTCATCGATACGCTGCAACAGTCGCCACGCCAACGGACTGAGCTCGGAAAAATTCACACGCCAATCAGCTGATCGACGCACCAGCAACAACGTTGGCTGCACGGGCGGCGCTTCAGGCTGGTAATCGGGCCCCACTTGCTGCACCGGCCAGGCATACGCCAACGGCCAGGCCAATGGCGAAACCCGTAACGGCCGATCCAGTAACTCGCCGGCATTGCTGGCAGGCAAGGGCTCGGCATCGGACTGCTGCAGTGCCATCTCCACCCATTCGTAATGCGCCAGTTCGACCATGAACGCTGGCCAGTTACCCTCCCTCAAGGCTTGCGGTTCGTCAGCCAGGAACCCGACAAACTCCTGGGCAATCTCGCCGAATTTGGGCGTACGCGCGCGATGGTCGCGCAAAAACAGACGGACCATTGTGCGCCACCGTTCATTGCCGAGAATCCTGATCAGCACCGGAAACGTTCCGCTCAGCAACGACGACAGATTCGCGAAAATCAGATCCCGGTAAACCTCAGCCCGCGCGACATCCATCCCCGTCGGCGGCGTGCAGTGATCGGGATCGCGCAGGTAACGACCCAAGGTGCTCTGCTGCTCGAACAGGCCTGATTTATCCACGGTTCAACTCCCTGCTTTGCAAGCGCCGAATGGTCTGCAGTTCGGCGACCAATTCATCGAACGCCGGGAAGTTGAAGTCCCGTTCGAGCAAGGTCGGTTGCGCACCGAAACGGGCGTATGCCTCAGCCAGCAACGCCCACACCACCGGTTTGACCGAGGCGCCATGGGTGTCGATTTTCAGCGTATCCGACTCATCAAA
This sequence comes from Pseudomonas sp. p50(2008), assembly GCF_015351605.1. Lineage (NCBI taxonomy): Bacteria > Pseudomonadati > Pseudomonadota > Gammaproteobacteria > Pseudomonadales > Pseudomonadaceae > Pseudomonas > Pseudomonas sp. p50(2008). The sequence continues at coordinate 123,651 of NZ_JACMYF010000005.1, read as the reverse complement.
ATGCCCGGCCACATGCATCGCCACCACCCGCCCCGAATCGATGCCGGCCAGAAAGGCCTGCGGATCGAAACCGTGATTGATCGAGTTGACGTACACATTGTTGACGTCCAGCAGCAGGTCGCAATCGGCTTCGCGCAGCACCGCATTGGTGAAGGTCACCTCATCCATGTCCTGCCGGGGCGCGGCGTAATACGAGACGTTTTCCACCGCAAGGCGCCGCCCCAGAATGTCCTGGGCCTGGCGAATCCGCGCGGCGACGTGGTGCACTGCTTCTTCGGTAAACGGCAGCGGCAACAGGTCATAAAGATGACCGTCATCGCCGCAGTAACTCAGGTGTTCGCTGTACAGCGGCACGTTGTAGTGATCAAGAAAACCTCGTACCTCCTGCAGAAACCCGACGTCCAGCGGCGCCGGACCGCCCAACGACAGGGACAAGCCGTGGCAGGACAACGGATACCGCTCCGCCAGGTCCCGCAACGCCGCACCATGGGCGCCGCCGATACCGATCCAGTTCTCCGGAGCAACCTCCAGAAAATCGAAATCACCCACACGGGCCGCTTGAAGGTCCTTCATCAATCCACGACGCAAGCCAAGCCCTACGGTCGCTGTTGCTGAGGAAATGGGGGTCTGCATGATGTCGATCTCGAAGTAGTCAGAACGGATGTTCAGTCAATCATCGGGATGTATCGGGTCTGTGTTCGGCTGGGGGCCGGTGTTGCGCGGAACTGTATCGGGAAGGGGGGTGGATACATTCCAGTACATGAGAGACGGTCAGGTTTGCTGTTAGATCGGGTATGTGCGCGAGGTTTGGGTGGGTTGATAGCGGGCGGATGAAAACTCCGGACTGGAGCGTATGCGCGATCAGGTATGGATCAAACTGGTTGGTTGTCTGTACTGCCGTCATCGCGAGCAGGCTCACTCCTACAGGTTGATCGGGTACATCCGCATGAATCAGGTCGGTCAATCGGCCGTCATCGCGAGCAAGCTTTGCTCCTACAGAGCATCTAAAGAAAACCACCACACAGCGCCGTTGCCCTTCACCACTCAAGGCCGAGCGTTAGCTCGCCTGCAAGCTTTTGATTTTGATCCACCCGCCCCGTCGGGAGGCCGAGTGGAGGTGTTCATCTGGGGGTCAGGCGCGAAGCGCCGTGCGGCGAAGCCGCACACATCGAGAGGAGGTCGTCGCGAAGCAGACCGTAGGCGATGCCCCCAGATGGACACCGGAGCGAGGGAACACCGAGCTTTAGCGAGGTGCCGTACGCTTGGGGCGAGCCTTTTTTTGCTTACTTTTTTTTGGCGTTTGAAAAAAAAGTGAGTCGCCGTAAGGGCGAAACCCTAAGCCGCCGTTACCGCAGCAATGGATATGTACACCCGCAAAAAACAGGCCGGCTGGCAGGCCGCCATCGCTGGCAGGCCAGCTCCCACAGGAATCGGGGTACATCCAAAAAAGACAGGTCGGCTATCAGGCCGCCTCGTCATCCGCCCCCACACCCACCCAGCACTTTCGTCGCCCCACCCAACACCCCAAGGCCAGCGAACTAAACTTAACCCACGCAGGACACATCGTGCGTCCTGTTCATTCCCACGACCACCGCCCAGACGTGCCAACCCCGAAAAACACCACCTCTGGACCGTGATCCTGCCAAAGGAGCACACGTGATGGACGAGGCCAGACTCAACGAATTCATGGGCAAACTGATCAACGACATGGGCGGCGCAGCCATGCTCGCCAATGTCATTCTCGGCGAGGAACTCGGCCTGTACCGGGCCATGGCCGACAGCCAACCCATCACCCCGGAAATACTCGCCGACAAAACGGGCTGCAACACCCGCCTGCTGCGCGAATGGCTCAGTGCCCACGCCGCCTCCGGCTACATGGAACATCGCGACGGCCAGTTCCGTCTCCCTGAAGAGCAAGCACTGGCGCTGGCAATTGAAGACTCGCCGGTCTACGTGGCCGGTGGCGTCGGCGTAGTCGCCTCGTTTTTCCATGACAAGGACAAACTGATCAACGCCATGCGCGGCAATGGTGCACTGGCCTGGGGCGACCACCATCCGTGCATGTTCAGCGGCACAGAACGGTTCTTCCGGCCCGGTTACAAAGCGCACCTGATCGCCGAGTGGCTACCGGCCCTGGACGGCGTGGTGGCAAAACTTGAAGCCGGCGCCAAAGTCGCCGATATCGGCTGCGGGCATGGGGCGTCGACGGTGATCATGGCCCAGGCGTTTCCCAACTCACGGTTCGTCGGGTTCGATTACCACGCACCCTCCGTCACCGTGGCGACCCAGCGCGCCGAAGAAGGTGGCGTGGCCGCACAGGCGCGGTTCTTCCAGGGAACAGCGAAAAGCTACCCGGGCAACGACTACGACCTCGTCTGCTACTTCGACTGCCTGCACGACATGGGCGACCCGGTGGGCGCGGCGCGGCATGCGTTTGAGTCGCTCAAGCCGGACGGTTCGGTCCTGCTGGTGGAACCCTTCGCCAACGATGCGCTCGACGACAACGTCACCCCAGTCGGACGCCTGTTCTACGCCGCGTCGACCTTCATTTGCACCCCCAACTCATTGTCACAGGAAGTCGGCCTCGGGCTCGGTGCGCAGGCGGGCGAGGCGCGGTTGCGCAAAGTGTTTACCGAGGCCGGTTTCTCGAGTTTCCGTCGAGCCACTGAAACGCCGTTCAACCTGATTCTGGAGGCGCGAAAGTAACAACATTACCGTAGTCGCTGCCGCAGGCTCCGGCAGCACCTACAATGCAAACACTCATGACCTTGCGGAGTGTTGAACATGCTCGATGGCCGTATCCGTGAACAACTCGACCGACTCGAGCAGTTGATGACCGAACAAACTTTTGTCGTGCTGACGGGCGCTGGCATCAGCACGCCATCGGGCATCCCCGATTACCGTGACAATCAGGGCGTCAGGCGTGGTCGTCAGCCCATGATGTATCAGGAGTTTCTCTCCGCCCCCGAATCTCGTCGTCGCTACTGGGCACGGGCCATGCTGGGCTGGCCGCGAGTGCGACTGGCTCAGCCCAACGTCGCTCACGAAGCCTTGGCGAGTTTGCAAAGTACCCGGCGGATCAGCGCGTTGATCACCCAGAATGTCGACACCCTGCACGACCAGGCCGGCAGTCACGATGTCATCGAACTCCACGGCAGCTTGCATCGGGTGCTATGCCTCGATTGCGGGCAACGCAGCGAGCGCGACTCGATTCAGCAATTGATGGTGGCGCAGAACCCTTACCTGGCCGGCGTCGATGCCGTGCAAGCACCCGATGGCGATACCCTGCTCGACCCGGCTTTTGAAGCGCGCTTTCAGGTGCCCCATTGCCCGCTTTGCGCGGGTGAGCGAATGAAGCCGGACGTGGTGTTTTTTGGCGAAAACGTTGCGCAGGTAACAGCGGCCAAAGCCATGGCGGCGGTTGAAAAGGCTGCGGGTTTATTGGTGGTGGGATCTTCGTTGATGGCGTATTCGGCCTTTCGGTTATGCCGGGCGGTGGCGGATCAAGGCAAGCCATTGATTGCGATTAATTTGGGGAAGACCCGGGCGGATGACCTCCTCGATTTGAAGATTGAGGCCTCGTGCGAGCAGCTACTCCCCCTCCTGACACAACACCTGTCCCGATGAGCATTCCAACGCTCTGCGTGGGAACGATCATGGGTCGAGGTGCGCGCTCAGGTTTTCTTCTTTGAGGATGTCGAACAACGCCTGCGCCGCCGCCGAGAGCTCAACCCCGGGCTTGGTCAACACCCCGACTGCCCGCTCCACCACGGGGTCGTGCAAGGTCAGGCACTGCGCACCCAGCTCACGCATCTGCCCCGCACACAACGCCGGTACCGCACTCACCCCCAATCCACTGGCGACCATCCGCCCCACCGTCGCCAGCTGGTGGCTTTCAAACTCCACCGGCAACTTCATTCCGCGGGCTTGCAGGTGTTCTTCCAGCATCACCCGCACCGCCGACGGCCGCTGCAAGGTGATAAACGGCTCCTTGAGCAGCGTCTGCCAATCGATATCACCCAGCTCCGCCAGCGGTGAATCTTGTGAAACCACTGCGACGAACCGGTCCATATACAGCGGTGTGAAGGCCAGCGACGTACTCATGGTGGGCTCAAACGCCACCCCCAGTTCCACCTGTCGATCACGCACCATTTCAAGCACCTGCTCATTGATCACATCGTTCACCGTCACGTTGACCTTCGGGTAACGAGCGCGAAACGCCTTGAGGATCGGTGGCAGTAGGTTGCCGGCAAACGAGGGTATCGCCGCCAGCGTCACCCGGCCGCGCTGCAAGGTGAAGCGCTGGCGCAGCTCATCCTCGGCGTTGTCCCAGTCGGCGATCAGGCGGCGCGCGAGGGGCACCAGGGATTCACCTTCCGCCGTCAGGGCAACGTTGCGGGTATTGCGGGTGAACAGGCGTCCGCCCAGGCCCTCCTCCAGCGCTTTGATGGTCAGGCTCAACGCCGACTGCGACAGGTGCAATCGCTCGCAGGCCACGGCGAAACTCAGGCTCTGGGCCACGGCCAGAAAGGCGCGGATCTGTTTGACGGTCATGGGCGAAGGGTTCCGGTGATTAACGCGGGAGTTTTTCTGTAGGAGCACAGCTTGCTCGCGATGGCGGTTTCGAGGCCGCCATCGCGAGCAAGCTGTGCACCCACCGAAGGATAAAGAACAGGATTAGTGAGTTTTATCTATTAATTCACATTAAAAAACAACTTAACAAATCAATCCAGCGACGAGACACTTGACCCACTACGGCTAGCCAGCCGCCCATAAAGAATAAAAGAGGTGCATATGGCAGGTTTCGACAAGCGCGTGAGTTCCTACGAGGAAGCTCTGGCAGGTCTTGAAGACGGCATGACCGTGATCGCCGGTGGCTTCGGCCTGTGCGGAATTCCGGAAAACCTGATCAACGAGATCAAGCGCAAGGGCACTCGCGATCTCACCGTGGTTTCCAACAACTGCGGCGTCGACGGTTTCGGTCTCGGCGTGCTGCTGACCGATCGTCAGATCAGCAAAGTAGTCGCCTCCTACGTTGGCGAAAACAAACTGTTCGAAGAACAGCTGTTGAAAGGCGAAATCGAAGTCGTCCTCACCCCCCAAGGCACCCTTGCCGAAAAAATGCGCGCGGGCGGCGCCGGCATCCCGGCGTTCTTCACCGCCACCGGCGTCGGCACCCCGGTCGCCGACGGCAAGGAAGTACGCGAATTCAAAGGTCGCAAGTACCTGATGGAAGAGTCCATCACCGGTGACTTCGCCATCGTCAAAGGCTGGAAAGCCGACCACTTCGGTAACGTGATCTACCGCCACACCGCTCAGAACTTCAACCCGCTGGCCGCCACTGCCGGCAAGATCACCGTGGTCGAAGTCGAAGAAATCGTCGAACCCGGCGAGCTGGACCCGGCGCAGATCCACACCCCTGGCATCTACGTCGATCGGGTCATTTGCGGCACGTTCGAAAAGCGCATCGAACAGCGCACCGTGCGTAAGTGATCCCCTGCCCCCGGACCGAATGAAGGAATAACAACAATGGCACTTTCCCGCGAACAAATGGCTCAACGCGTCGCCCGCGAAATGCAGGACGGCTTCTACGTGAACCTGGGCATCGGCATTCCGACCCTGGTCGCCAACTACATTCCCGAAGGCATGGAAGTCATGCTGCAGTCGGAAAACGGCCTGCTGGGCATGGGTCCGTTCCCGACTGAAGAAACCATCGATGCCGACATGATCAACGCCGGCAAGCAAACCGTGACCGCCCGCACCGGCGCATCGATTTTTTCCTCGGCCGAATCCTTCGCGATGATCCGCGGTGGCCATGTCGACCTGACCGTGCTGGGCGCTTTTGAAGTCGACGTGCAAGGCAACATCGCCTCGTGGATGATCCCCGGCAAACTGGTCAAGGGCATGGGCGGCGCCATGGACCTGGTCGCCGGTGCAGACAACATCATCGTCATCATGACCCACGCGTCCAAGGACGGTGAGTCCAAGCTGCTGGACCACTGCAGCCTGCCGCTGACCGGCGCCGGCTGCATCAAGCGCGTGCTGACCGACCTGGCCTACCTGGAAATCGAAAACGGCGCCTTCATACTTAAAGAACGTGCGCCGGGCGTCAGTGTCGAAGAAATTATCGCCAAGACTGCAGGCAAGCTGATCGTGCCTGATCACGTTCCAGAAATGCAGTTCGCTGCTCAGTGAGGATTCATCCCATGCAAGAAGTCGTCATCGTTGCCGCCACCCGTACCGCCATCGGCAGCTTCCAGGGTTCCCTGGCCAGTGTCTCCGCCGTTGACCTGGGCGCTGCGGTGATCCGTCAGTTGCTGGCACAAACCGGGCTCGACGCTGCTGAAGTCGATGAAGTGATCATGGGTCAAGTGTTGACCGCTGGCGCCGGGCAAAACCCTGCGCGTCAATCGGCGATCAAGGCCGGTCTGCCCTTCACCGTACCCGCCATGACCCTGAACAAGGTCTGCGGCTCGGGCCTCAAGGCTCTGCACCTGGCGACCCAGGCCATTCGCTGCGGCGACGCCGATGTGATCATCGCCGGCGGCCAGGAAAACATGAGCCTGTCCAACTACGTCATGCCCGGTGCCCGCACCGGTCTGCGCATGGGGCACGCGCAAATCGTCGACACCATGATCAGCGACGGCCTGTGGGATGCGTTCAACGATTACCACATGGGCATCACCGCCGAGAACGTGGCCGACAAATACGAACTGACCCGCGAGCAGCAGGACGCCTTCGCCGCGGCCTCACAGCAAAAAGCTGCGGCCGCTATCGAAGGCGGACGTTTCGTCGATGAAATCACGCCCATCCTGATTCCTCAGCGCAAGGGCGATCCGCTGTCCTTTGCCATTGATGAACAACCTCGCGGCGACACCACCGCTCAAGGGCTGGGCAAACTCAAGCCGGCCTTCAAGAAAGACGGTTCGGTGACCGCTGGCAACGCGTCGTCGCTCAATGACGGTGCTGCCGCGGTGATCCTGATGAGCGCCGAAAAAGCCAAGGCCCTGGGTTTGCCCGTGCTGGCAAAGATCGCCGCTTACGCCAATGCGGGTGTTGACCCGGCCATCATGGGCATCGGCCCGGTATCGGCCACTCGCCGTTGCCTGGACAAGGCCGGCTGGTCCATCGACCAACTGGACCTGATCGAAGCCAACGAAGCATTCGCGGCGCAATCCCTGGCCGTTGCGAAAGAGCTGAAATGGGATTTGAACAAGGTCAACGTGAACGGCGGCGCTATCGCACTGGGTCACCCGATTGGTGCATCAGGTTGCCGTGTTTTGGTGACCTTGCTGCATGAAATGATCAAACGCGACGCCAAGAAAGGCCTCGCCACCCTGTGCATTGGTGGTGGTCAGGGCGTTGCGCTGGCGATCGAACGGGCTTAAAGCGTTCAACAGGCTGCACGGGGGCCCACGAAGAACCGCTGCTGCCTGGTAACACCCCCGGTGCGACTGATGTCGCACCGGGTTTTAAAGCAGCAACAAAATCCCTGTAGCAGCTGCCGAAGGCTGCGTCCGACTGCGCAGCGGTCGCTGTTCAGACACCCTGATACCGGCTTGAAAATCAGGGCCGCTTCGCGCCCCAACGCAGACTTCGCCAGCTGCTTCAGGTATACCGTCAGACAATTTGAGTAAGTTCAGTAGGCGGTAAAACTTGCGGCTCACCCCACAAACTGAAAGATCAACCAGCTATTCGCCCCGCTGATCACACCGAACAACCCCCACGCCAACACCCGCGTCGGCAGTCGATTGACGAAGGGTCCCATCAACCGATGATCATTGGTCATGCGGATCAACGGATACAGCGCAAACGGCAATTGCAGGCTCAACACCACCTGACTCAACACCAATAGCTTGCCAATCGCATCATCCCCCATCAGCCAGACGCCGATGAAGGCCGGGATCAGCGCCAGCCCCCGGGTGATCAACCGTCGTTGCCAGCACGGAATTCTCAGGTTCAGGTAACCCTCCATGATCACTTGCCCGGCGATGGTGCCGGTGAAGGTCGAGCTCTGCCCCGAGGCCAGCAAGGCCACGCCAAACAAAACGCTGGCCAGCGCCCCACCGACCAACGGATCAAGCAAGTGATAAGCGTCCTGAATGTCCACCACATCGGAATGCCCGGTCTTGTGAAACGCCGCCGCCGCGAGAATCAAGATGGCGGCATTGACCATCAACGCCAGCGCCAGGGAACCGATGGTATCGATACGCGCCAGCTTCACCGCGTCCTGCTTGCTGGCCAGGTCCTTGCCGATCATCCGGGTTTGCACGATCGAAGTGTGCAGATACAGGTTATGCGGCATCACCGTCGCCCCGAGGATCCCGATGGCCAGGTACAAGGGTGCGGCGTCGCTGATGGCGGACAATGACGGCGTAAAACCCTGGAAGACCTCAGGCCAGTAAGGCTTGATCAGCAACAGCTCCACGAAGAAACACACACCGATGGTGCTCACCAGCACCAGCATGATCGCCTCCAGCCGACGGAAGCCACGGTTCTGCAAGGCCAGCACCAACAGCGTGTCGAAGGCCGTCAGGGCAATGCCGACCGTCAGCGAACAGCCCAGTAGCAAGTGAAACGCCAGCGCACAGCCAAGCACTTCAGCGAGGTCGGTGGCGATGATTGAAATTTCCGCCAGCACCCACTGGGTCCGCGCCGTGCGGGTGCTGTAGCGCTCCCGGCACAGCTGTGCCAGATCGCGCCCGGTGGCAATGCCCAGGCGTGAGCACAGGCACTGCACCACCATCCCCGCCAGACTCGCCAGCAGCACCACGAACAACAGGCTGTAGCCAAACCGCGAACCGGCTTCGATCGCCGTCGCCCAGTTGCCCGGGTCCATGTAGCCGATTGAAACCAGCAAGCCGGGACCGGCGAAACGCAGCACACGTTTGAAGAATGAGGCGCGGGGATCGACGGCCACGCTGCCCGCCACTTCCGGCGGGCAGAAGGGTGCAGTGGCGATTTTGGGCAAACTGAATTTCACGCAGTCATCCGTCAACAGGTCAGAGGAGGCAGCTTAAACGTTTCGCTCACTGCGGTGAAAACACTCGCCTCTATCGACCCAATAATTGCTGGCGCAATTCAGGATTCCGGGTGCGAGGGTCCAACCAGATGTTGAAGAAGGCGCGGGCGAATTGCGGGTCTTGCACTTCATGCTGCAACTGCTGGCCCACAAAAAACCGCGCGCCCTGCCCCGGCACATACACGCCCGTGATGCGGGTTCCGGGCTGCACATCGACAAACGACCGTTGCATCTGCGCCTGCCAGCCGGCGAGTTGCTCGCTGCTCACCGCCGAACCGGACAGGCGCTTGATTTCATCGACGCTGGCTTGCACCAGATCGTCTCGGGAAATCTTGCGTTGATAGATCAACTCCAGCGCGAAGGGCTGGTCATCGGATAACGGCTGCGCTGCGCTCCAGAGTCGGGCGTTGTAGACATCGAAACCAAAGACACTGAACTCTCCGGCGCCAATGATCCGCGCACCGGGCACCGCTTCCTGCCAACTGGCCATGGCTTGAGACCCCAGCAACATCAACATCCATACGCAGTGGCATAAGGCGGATCGCAGGTTGTTCATGGGGGTTTCGATTCTTCGGGGGGCCTGTTAAAAACTTATACGCAACAAGACAATTTGTACAATTTTTCACGTCGATGTTTTTGTATACAAAAACAGGCAAACCATAGCGCAATCCATCCCCGACGATGCTAACGTTGGCGCTCACTTGGTTCGGAGGTGCGTGCGTGCTCTTGCTTAAATTGCTGGTGATCCCGGGATTTCTGCTACTGATTTCCCTGGCGGGTAAACGCTGGGGACCGAGCGTGGCCGGGTGGCTATCGGGATTGCCAGTGGTGGTCGGACCGATTCTGTTCTTCCTCGCCATCGAACAGGGTGAGGTGTTTGCCGCCCAGTCAGCGACAGCGGCGTTGTCCGCCATGTTTGCGATGATCGCCTTTTGCGTCACCTACGCCCAGGTAGCACAACGCAGGGGCTGGCCGTGGGCCTTGGTGATTTCATTGCTGGTGTGGGCCTTGGTGGCCGCAGTGCTGTCGCTGATCCCTGCGTCCCTGGTGTTCTCGGTCATCGCCGCCGCCACCGCGCTGTTGGCAGCGCCTTACCTGTTTCCTGCGGTGCAGCCCATCGTGTCCGGGCCTGCGCCAAAGTCCGACAAATTGCTGCTGCGCATGGTCGCCGGTGCCTTGCTGACCCTGGCGGTTACCTTGCTGGCCAGCACCGTGGGCGAACGCTGGAGTGGACTGCTGGCGGTGTTCCCGGTGCTGGGCAGCGTAATGGCGGTGTTCTCCCAGCAAACCCGCGGGCCCGCATTTACTGCCGCGTTGCTGCGAGCCACCGCAACGGGCATGTACTCGTTCGCCGCCTTTTGCCTGGTACTGGCATTGACCCTGCCCCGCATGGGATTGAGCGCTTTTGCTGTGAGCGTGGCGGTCTCGGTGTTGATGCTGGGGGTGACTAAACGCTTGCTGGCAAAACCTGCGAGTCTGCCGTCAACACGTTCGGTTAAATCGAACAGTTAGCGCAACAAGCCCGCCCGTCGCAATCGGTTCCCACAGAACCAGGCGGACTGACTCACAGCACCAGGGCACTACCGCCCGTTACCCCGCGCTGGAATGCCTTATGGCCTCCATGGGATGATCGCCCGCATTGCGCGACCATCCCTGGAGATTTTGAATGTCACTGTTGAGTAAGAAAGCCGTTGTCCTGTTGCTGATGGCGGTTGCCAGCCTCGGGGCTTTGAATGCGCAAGCGGCCAAGGCCACGGCTAAAGACACGGCGCCCAGCCAGAAAGTCTCCATGCTGGGTGGCAAGTTTACCTTCACCCTGCCTAAGGGTTTCATCGCCAACCCGCTGCCCGCCAGCTCTACTGGCGCAAGCGGCACCATGTACTCCAACGAGACCACCAAAACCGTGATCATCACGGCTGAAAACAGCTTGCCCGAGGGCGTCAAGGTCAAGGACAACGATGGCGAGTTTCTCGACGGCACGGCGGCCGACTTCGACGCGGCACAGCGCAAAGCACTGCCTGACTACAACAAGTTGAGCGAAAAAAGCCTGACGCTGAAAAAGACCGGGCTAGGGCTGCGCCAGATCGACAGTACCGCCACACGCGGTGGCGGCCAGACCCTCAACACCACGCTGATGGCAGCATCAGGCAGCCACATGGCCTTGGTTCAGGTCATTTCCCGCCCCGGCGATATGGCCGCCCATGAAACGTTGATCAAGCAGATGGTCAGCGGCAAGTAACACTCAGGGATTGAGGCGCTGTAACCAGGCGCTGAGGTCCTGCATCTCCACGGCACTGATGGAATGACCCACGCCTTCGTAGGCATGAAACTCAGGTTTGAGGGACAGGCTTTGCAACAGGCTGTTCGCGTCGGTGCCGTCCTTGAACGGCAGGCGCGTGTCGGCGGTGCCATGACCAATGAAAATCCCCAGGTTCTGGCGTTTTTCATCCGGTTTCAATTCGGACTTGAGCACCGGCAAAATTCGCCCGCTCAAGGCTGCGATGCCGCCGACGGCCTCGGGATGCCGCAACGCCACCTCGTAGGACATGATCGCGCCCTGACTGAAACCCACCAGGTACACCTTGTTCGGTTGCGTGTGGTACTTCTTCGCGGCTTGCGCGATGAAATCCAGCAACACCTGGCCGCTGGTTTTCAGGTCATCCGTCTCGCCGTTGTAGGCACCTTTGCCTTTCTGGCGAAACCACTGATAACTGCCCTCTTCCATCACGATCGGCGCCCGTACCGACAGGTAGGTGTAGGTGGCAGGCAACTCGTCCTTGATACCGAACAGGTCTTGCTCGTTGCTGCCATAACCGTGAAGGAAAATCACCAGCGGCTGATCACGGGAATCGGGCTGGGTCTGCTCCAGGTATTTGAGCGGCAGGTCGGTTTGCAGCGGGGTTTGAGCGTGGACAGCGGCCGACGCCAGGAGTGTCAGCAGAGCGAGAAACTTCAACATAAACCTTCCTTCACATGTGCAGGATTCGAGGTGGAGCCTAACACCCCTTATCACCGCCACAAGTGCAGTGCCGCGATTCATCAATCGTTGATGAGCTTCCCTACCCGAATCGGGTCGCGCCCTGCCACCTTCGCCTGCCACGTGCCCGGCTGGGTATAGCGTCCACGATCTATGGCAAACAACACCCCGCTGGTCCCGGCGCGTACCGTGGTCACCCGGTCATTCAACGGATCGACCACTTCGAACAAGGCATCCCCCTGCTCCACCCATTCGCCGGCCTCGCGCAGGAAGCTGACGACCCCGTGATGCGGCGCAAACAGGTACTCGGTGCCTTCGAATGGCATGCCCTCACAGCATTCATCCGGCGCCGGCGCCCAGTCTCCCTTGATGAAACCCTGCTCGGCGAGGAACCCGAGAATCGCCTCGGCATTGGCCTGGGCCTGATCGACTCGGGTATCGCCCATGCTGCCCAGCTCCAGCGTCGTTGCCAGGTTGGCCGGGGGAATGGCGGCGTCGGGAAAGGCCCGCGCCAGGCGCAGCCACGGCGATGAACAGGATTCATCGAACGAGCTGCCACCGGAATCCTCGCAGAGCAACGCGACACCGGCCTTCAGGCGCGCGGCCAACGACTTCCACTGTGGCCAGTGTTGCGGCAACGCATAGAGATGAATCGCTGCGTCGAAGTCGCAGTGCAGATCCAGCGTGATGTCGGCGTCACAGGCGTGGCGCAGTAGCAATCGGTGCATGGCCTCCAATTGCGAGGTGGGTGCCGGCAAGGTGTCGAGTACCTGGCCCATGGCCTGGCGAATCAGCGTGATGTTAGCGAGTGCATCGTCGCCCAGGCGATCACCAATCAACGTGGCCACCGGTGCACTGAGCTCGACGAACGAGCGGTTGAAGTTCTTGCCGCTGCCCAGCTCGAAGCGGCCCATGTGACTGCCTTGCAGGTGCTGATCGAGCCCGATCGGATTGGCCACCGGCACCAGTTCGATCACACCCTGCAGCTGCCCTTGGGCTTCGAGTTCAGCCAGGCGTTTTTTCAGTTCCCAGGCGGTGCGCATGCCCGGTAACTCGTCAGCGTGCAGGCTGGCCTGGATGTAGACCTTGCGAGTGCCCGCGCCGTAACGGAACACGCTGAGGGTGCGCTCGGTCCCCAGGTGGCTCCAGGGCAGTGGATGGTCGATGCGTTGCATGGGGGAGCTCCCGTAAAAGTGGCGCTGAAATCACCTGTGGGAGCAAGGCTTGCCCGCGAAGGCGTCGGTACACTCAATATGAATGGCGCCTGACACGATGCCTTCGCGGGCAAGCCTTGCTCCCACAGGTTTCTCATATCTAATGAAAAAAAAATGGCAACCCTGTCAGCGGTTGCCATTTTTTAAACGAATCGTTTACTCGCCGTAAACGTCAAAATTGAAGTACTTGTCCTGCACTTGCTTGTACTTGCCGTTGGCACGGATCTCAGTGATGGCGGTGTTGAATTTGTCCGCCAGCTCCTTGTCACCCTTGCGCACAGCGATACCGGCACCGCCACCGAAGTACTTGGCGTCTTCATAGGTCGGCCCGACAAACGCGAAGCCCTTGCCGGCGTCGGTTTTCAGGAAACCGTCGTCGAGGTTGACCGAATCGGCCAGCATGGCGTCGAGGCGACCGGAAACCATATCAAGGTTGGCTTCCTGCTGGGAGCTGTAACGAACCAGGATGATACCGGCCGGTTGCAGCACTTCAGTGGCGAAGCGGTCGTGGGTACTGGCTCGCAACACGCCGACTTTCTTGCCTTTGAGTTCGGTCAGCGGGTCCTTGACGTCGGTGCCTTCCTTCATCACGAAACGCGCGGGTGTGTGGTAGTACTTGATGGTGAAATCAACGTTTTTCTTGCGGTCGTCAGTGATGGTCATGGACGACAGGATGGCGTCGATTTTCTTGACCTTCAGCGCCGGGATCAAGCCATCGAACTCTTGTTCGACCCAGGTACATTTCACTTTCATCTGCTCGCACAGGGCATCGCCGATGTCCACGTCGAAACCGGTGAGCTTGCCGTCAGGGGTTTTCATCGAGAATGGCGGGTAACCGGCTTCGATCCCGATACGGATCGGCTTGGCGTCATCAGCCACAGCGGTCAGGGACAGCATCGACAGTGCCAGAGCACCGAACATCACTAGCTTCTTCATTTATAACTCCTGTATGCGGAGGCTTTTATTGGCAGCGTTCGATTGGTAGCTTTCGGGCGTCAGCGGTGAAGGCGACGACCGAAGTGGCCGGCAGTCTAGAGCGGCTGCAGAGCAGCAAATTGTGTTTAGGCGACAAATACTTATAAAAAGGTGGCAGGCATGAACAGCGAGAAGACGACGTTGAATGTGATTCAACACCACAGTGCTGAAGGCCCCGGTGCGATTGCTCATTGGGCGCAGGCTCGTGGGTTGTCGCTGACGGTCTTTCGCGCTTATCTGGGCGAGTTGCCGCCGATGAGCGCTGAGCCAGTCGTCCTGCTGGGCGGGCCTTATGAATCGAACGCCGGGCCGGCTTGGCTGGAAGCCGAACGTCAGTGGCTGGCAGGCATTCTGGAGCGCGGGGCTCCGGTGTTCGCCATCTGCCTGGGGGCGCAGCTGCTGGCGTTGGGTCTTGGCGGGAACATCCGGCGGATGGACAGCCCGGAAACGGGCTGGACCACTGTCACATTCACTGATGGCCAGGCATTGAGCATGCTGGAGTGGCACGAAGACGCAATCAACCTGCCGCCGCAGGCGCAATGCCTTGCTCGCAGTGATCGCTGTGAACAGCAGATGTACAGCGTTGGGCCGACCCGGCTGGGACTGCAGTTTCATCCCGAGTGGAATGCCGAGTCGGTGGCGACGCTCAATGAATTCTTCGCCGAGGAATCACCGCTGCCACGAGGGCAGCCGGACAGCGCGGCGTACGCAAAGGTTTATGCTTGGCTGCAGGTGACGCTGGATGCGTGGTGGGAGGCTTGCGTTTGAAGGGGCGATCTTTTCGGTTACTTCAACATTCGCAGCCAATCACCGTATTGACGGAACGTTGCACTGCTCCACTCAACTCAAACCCCTCATCCAGCCAACCGGTCACCCCGCCGATCATCTCCTTGACCGGATAATCCAGCGCCGCCAGTTTCACCGCCGCCTTGTTCGCGCCATTGCAGTGGGGGCCGGCGCAATAGACAACGAACAGGGTCGATTTCGGCCAGGCCGCCAACGCGTCAGCGGTCAGCAGCCGCCCCGGGATGTTAATCGCGCCCGGCACATGACCCCGGTCAAACGCCATCGGGCCTCGTACGTCCACCAGGACAAAATCCACATCGCCTGCCTGTTGGCTGCTGAAGACGTCGGAACAATCGGTTTCGAAGGTCAGACGGTTGCTGAAATGCATCAGGGCAATGGCCGAGGGCGCGGCAGGAATCTCACGGACAAAACTGGTCATGGGCTGTACTCCAGAGTGTTTTTGGGTGTGAGACCACTTTATCGGCCTGATGCTTGAGGCTAAAGTGGCGCACAAGTCACTCACCGGGAACTTTCCGCCAAATGCAACGAACCCCTGGATTGGTCGCGATTCTGGCCTATGACGGCCTCTGCACCTTCGAATTCGGCATCGCCGTGGAGATCTTCGGCCTGGACCGACCCGAGTTCGAATTCCCCTGGTACGGGCACCGGATTGTCGCGGTCGATCAAGGCCCGATGCGCGCCATGGGCGGCATTCAGGTGCTGGCGGATGGCGGCATGGAACTGCTCGATGAAGCCCGGACCATCATCATTCCCGGCTGGCGCGACCGCAGTGCCCCCGTGCCTGAAGCCTTGCTCAATGGCCTGCGTCGTGCCCATGCGCGGGGTGCGCGGTTGCTGTCGATATGCTCTGGGGTTTTCGTGCTGGCGGCGACCGGATTGCTCGATGGTCACCGCGCCACGACGCATTGGCGCTACACCACGGAACTGGCGGAGCGATTTCCCAACATCCTGGTCGATGCGCAGGTGCTGTACGTCGACTCGGGTCAGTTGATCACCTCAGCCGGCAGCGCCGCCGGCATCGATGCCTGCCTGCACCTGGTGGCCCGGGATTTCGGCACCCTGGTCGCCAATTCGGTGGCACGTCGCCTGGTCATGTCACCACAACGCACCGGCGGGCAGGCGCAATTCATTCCTTCACCGGTCAGTCCTACGCCGCGCAGCGACCTGTCCCGCGTCATGCAATGGTCCCGGGAACGCTTGCATCAACCACTGGAGGTGCGCGATATGGCCAGTGAGGCGGCCATGAGCGAACGAACGTTCTTGCGGCGGTTCACTGAAGCCACCGGCCTGCCCCCCAAAGCCTGGCTGCAGCATGAGCGCCTGGGGCGTGCGCGGGAATTACTGGAGAGCACGAATCAGAACACCGAGCAGATCGCCATGGGGTGTGGTTATCGATCGGTGGAAACTTTTCGGGTGGCCTTTCGCAGTGTGGTCGGCGTGCCGCCGTCGGTGTATCGGGAGCGGTTTGG
The DNA here is from genome assembly GCF_015351605.1 of Pseudomonas sp. p50(2008). Lineage (NCBI taxonomy): Bacteria > Pseudomonadati > Pseudomonadota > Gammaproteobacteria > Pseudomonadales > Pseudomonadaceae > Pseudomonas > Pseudomonas sp. p50(2008). The sequence continues at coordinate 107,187 of NZ_JACMYF010000005.1, read as the reverse complement.
GCGCGAGGTCAAGTTGGAGGTTTGAGGTGTGCTTTGACGGCCTCATCGCGAGCAGGCTCACTCCTACATGGAAAGGTGGTGTACACAAAATCTGCGAACTACTTAAATCACTGTAGGAGCGAGCCTGCTCGCGATGACGCCAGCTCAGTCACCACACATCTCAAGGCTTACGCAATAAATAGGTATCCATGATCCAGCCATTGGCCATTCGGGCAGCTTTGCGCACCCGCTCGATCTCCTGCGCCACGTCCTTGAGCTTGCCACTGATAAGCATTTCATCCGGCGTCCCCAGGTAAGCGCCCCAATAAATCTCGGTCTCCGGATCAGCCACCTGATGGTAGGCATCTTGCGCATCGAGCATCACCACCAGGCTGTCGGCATCGCTCACCTGCCCCGCTGCCAGACGGCGCCCGGTGGTGATCTCAATCGACCGCCCGATCCCATTCAACGGCACCTTGTGCTGCGCTGCCAACGCCTGAACGCTGGTGATGCCGGGAATCACTTCAAAATCGAATACACAAACGCCTGACGCCAGGATTGCCTGCAAAATCCGCACAGTGCTGTCGTACAACGCCGGATCGCCCCACACCAGAAAACCGGCACACTCGTTGTCGGACATTTGCTCGTTGATCAGCCGTTCGAACGTGCGCTGCTTGGCCAGATTCAGATCATCGACGCTGGTCGTGTAGTCCACATCACCGCGCTCGCGCTCCGGGCTGTGGGCTTCGATGAAGCGATAGGCGTGATCGGTAATGTAGCGCTCACAGATCTCGCGGCGCAGTTCGATCAGCTTGTCTTTGCTTTCACCCTTGTCCATGAGGAAAAACACGTCGACAAGGTTGAGCGCCTTTACCGCCTGCATCGTGATGTAGTCGGGGTTGCCCGCACCGATGCCGATCACCAGAAGCTTTTTCATCGTTTTGCGTCCTCTATAACCGTCTCTGGCAAGCGCAGTCGCCAGCGCCCGTTGTAGCGAAGTTCGGTGGACGACAGCGGTTCAACATCGATCTGATTAAACGCCGAACAGTTCAAGACATGGGTCAGCGCGGCGCGAATGACAAAGGGATGGGTGAATGCCACGACGTGCCCGGGGGTTGCCTCAAGGGTCGTCAGCCAGGCGGCGACTCGCTCAAGAAGTTGTGCAACCGACTCGCCACCATGGGGTGCGCAAGCCGGGTCAGCCAGCCAGGCCTCGAGGGCCTCGGGTTCTGACTGCTGCAAGTCATCGATCTGCGCCCCGCTCCATCGGCCGAAATCGCAATCGCGCAATGCCTCGGCAACCTCGACATCATTGGCGTAAAACTCAGCCGTTTGCCGGGTGCGCAATTCCGGTCCACACAGAAAGCGTGGCGCTTTTTTGAAAAAGGCAGCGCGCGAACCCTCTGCCGACTGCCATTTTATTTCCACAGGCTCATTTGTAGGAAAACGCCCTAATTTTTGTGCGACGGTTCGAGCGTGGCAAATCAAAGTCAAACGGGTCGCCTGCACAAAAAATCACTCGATCAAAAGGTTCGGAGCACGGCAACAGGCCGTGGATGATTGCTTAATTGTGCCGTATCCCACGCCAACGGGAGCATTTCGTTTGCGCGGCTTTCATTAATTAACGCGTAGAAAAAGGCATTGTCTTACACCAATTTTGGAAAGGGCCTACACACAGGAGCGTCATTCTTGTAGCCCTTGGCATACGGGCTTTTCGCCCTATTCAAGGCGTTGAAACGCCTGGCAAAAATTCACTAGACAGGCACCCTGGCTTCCATAAATACTGATTTCGCGAAAGCAGAAAACACAGGAAAAATATCCAGCAGAAGCACGGACGCTCTGCCTAACCGCCCTGAATGATCACCTTCGATAACCCAGTGTTTGCCCGATGACACAACAGGTGTTCAACACGTCATCGTAATACCGTTCAACACTAAAAAGCTGACACAGAAGAAGAGCGGCACCTGAACACACATCAGGGTACCGCCCGAGCATTGCGTGGAAACCGACAGTGATAGTCAGGTTGGGTGCGTGCCACCGAACCCTTTGATACAGGAGTACGTCCATGCTGGTCTTACGCCCGGTCGAGTTAACCGACCTGCCCCAGTTACAGCGACTTGCCCGCGAAAGCCTGGTGGGTGTCACGTCCTTGCCGGACGATGCTGAACGCTTGCGCCAGAGGGTACTCGACTCTTGTGCCTCGTTTGAAAAAGACGTTGAAGATCATGGCCCGGAGAATTATTTCTTCGTCCTGGAAGATCTGACGTGCCAGCGCCTGGTGGGCTGTTCGGAAATCCTGGCCACTGCCGGCTACAACGAGCCCTTCTACAGCCTGCGCAACCGTCACTACACCAGTGCCTCGCGTGAACTCAATATCGAGCATGACGTACCCACACTGTCGCTGTGTCATGACCTGAGCGGCCATACCTTGTTGCGGGGTTTTCATATTGACGCCGAGTGGGTTCGGTCGCCGTTTTCCGAACTGCTGTCCCGGGCTCGACTGTTGTTTATCGGTGCTCACTCAAGCCGTTTTGCCAACACAGTAATCACGGAGATTGTCGGTTTCAGCAACGATGAAGGCGGGTCGCCGTTCTGGGACGCAGTCGGCAAGCATTTCTTCGACCTGCCCTATGCCGAGGCGGAAAAGCTGTGCGGTTTGAACAGCCGGACGTTCCTTGCGGAGCTGATGCCCCACTACCCGATTTACCTGCCGATGTTGCCCGAGACGGCACGCGACTGCGTCGGACGCATCCATCCCGATGGCCAGGAAGCCTTCGATATCCTCGAGCGTGAGGGGTTCGATACCTGTCAGTACGTCGACCTGTTTGACGGCGGTCCTACCTTGCAAGCCCGGCTTTGCGACATCCGCTCCATCGCCCAAAGTCATATCGCCACGGTAAAAGCCGGGTCCTCCATTGATGCCCGTGGCCGCTATCTGGTGAGCAACGATTTACTTAAGGGCTATCGGGCGATTGTCGCCGAACTGGACGTCAACCCTGGGCAACCAGTGGTACTTGACGCCAGGATGCGCGCTGCCTTGAACGTGAGCGAAGGCAGCCGGATACGGTTGATCGCCCTTTGACGAGCGCCCGACAACGTTTCCCACGACTGCGCCCGGGCAGTCGCGAAGAAGGAGCTTCAACATGCTAGTCCGTCCGGTCAGTGTCACCGACCTGCCTGCGTTGCTCGCGCTGGTGCGCGAAGCCGGTCCCGGGTTCACCACCCTGCCAGCCAATGAAGAACAACTGTTCCACCGGGTGCGCTGGGCGCAACGCACGTTCGCCGAACAAGTGGAACGTGCCGATGCCGATTACCTGTTCGTGCTCGAAAACGACGATCAACAGGTTGTCGGAATCAGTGCCCTGACGGGAGCGGTCGGTATGCGCGAGCCCTGGTACAACTATCGCGTCGGCGTCACCGTCAGTTCTGCACCGGACCTGGGCATCCAGCGTCAGATTCCCACGCTGTTTCTGAACAATGAAATGACCGGGCAATCGGAGCTGTGTTCGCTGTTCCTGCGCCTGGATCATCGCTGGGGCAATAACGGACGATTGCTGTCATTGGGGCGTCTGCTGTTTGTGGCTGAATTCACGCACCTGTTCGGCGACAAACTGATCGCTGAACTGCGCGGTAGTGCCGATGAGCAAGGCTGCTCGCCGTTTTGGGACAGCCTGGGCAGGCATTTTTTCAAGAAGGATTTCAGTCAGGCCGACCATCTGGCCGGATCGGGCAGCAAATCATTCATCGCGGAACTGATGCCCCGCCAGCCCCTCTACACCTGTTTGCTCACCGAACAGGCACAGGCCGTGATCGGCAAAGCCCACCCCAATACAGCGCCGGCGTTGAAGATTCTTGAGGCCGAGGGATTTGCGCACAAGGGGTACATCGATATCTTCGACGGCGGTCCGATCATCGAGGCGCCGATGACGAACATCCGCACCGTGCGCGACAGCGAACCGCTGATCCTGGCCATCGGCACGCCAGATAACCGGGCGCAGGTCTGGCTGATCCATAATCGTCGCATGGAGAACTGCCGTATCACTGCAGCCCCAGCGTGGCAGGATGGCAACAGCCTGATCGTCGACCGACGGACCGCCAAGCGCCTGCAACTGCAGCCCGGGGACTCGATAAGAGCCATACCGCTGGTCAACCGACAACTGAAGGCTGTGGCGGCGTAATCACCGCCGCCTTCGCCACAGAAACCGCCTTGCGTCAGTCCTTCTGCAAATTCGTCATCATTTCCCCTTCGTCCCCGTGATAGCCTTTTGTTTCTTCGGCGTTGACACTTTTGCTCAAGCCCTTCCATTCCATTCCATTGGTGGAACTCTTATGTCCAGGCTATCTCATCAAGATTTGCGCCGTAATTTTCGCGAGCTGTTCGCTGCCAATACCTGCTATCACACCGCGTCGGTCTTTGACCCGATGTCAGCACGCATTGCCGCGGACCTGGGTTTTGAAGTGGGCATTCTCGGCGGTTCGGTCGCGTCGCTGCAGGTGTTGGGCGCCCCAGACTTTGCCTTGATTACCCTCAGCGAGTTTGCTGAGCAAGCCACGCGCATCGGCCGTGTCGCCCAATTGCCGGTGATCGCCGACGCCGACCATGGCTACGGTAACGCGCTGAACGTCATGCGCACCATCGTCGAACTCGAACGTGCCGGCATTGCCGCGCTGACGATTGAAGACACCCTCCTGCCCGCGCAGTTCGGGCGCAAGTCCACCGATTTGATCACGGTTGCCGAGGGCGTCGGCAAGATCCGCGCGGCGCTGGAAGCCCGGGTTGATTCGGAGATGGCGATCGTCGCCCGAACCAACGCAGGGATCCTGCCGGTCCAGGAAATCATCAGCCGAACCCAGCAGTACCAGCGCGCCGGGGCGGACGGGATCTGCATGGTCGGCGTTCGGGATTTCGAGCACCTCGAGCAGCTTGCCGAGCACCTGACCGTACCCTTGATGCTGGTGACCTACGGCAACCCGCTGCTACGCGACGATAAACGCCTCGCCGAACTCGGCGTGCGGGTCACCATCGACGGCCACGGAGCGTATTTCGCGGCCATCAAAGCGACGTACGACAGTCTGCGGGAACAACGGCAAATGTTTACCCAGGCCTCGGATCTGAGCGCCACCGAACTGACGCACACCTACACGCAGCCCGAGGAATACATTCGTTGGGCTGAAGAGTTCATGAGCGTCAAGGAGTAGCGCGTCAGCGGTCGGGGCCATGCATGCCCCGGCCCTGTAGGAGCTGTCGAGTGAAACGAGGCTGCGATCTTTTGATCTTGCAATGCCCTACGGCATCCAGCCTGTTCGTACCCTATACCGAATCCAGCAACTCATGATGAGGCCGGCTATCGCTGCTGCAAATCACGCGGTTGCGGCCGGTGGTCTTGGCTTCATACAGCGCATGGTCGGCGTCGTTAAGCCACAGGGTGGCATCGGCATGGCCCGGATCGAATGCGGCAATTCCGATGCTCAGGCTGACCTTCAACGCCGGATTCTGCTCGTAGCCCAGCGTGGCGAAGCGATCCCGTAACGAATCCATGGCGGCCGCCGCGCTGCTCAGGGGCAGGTCCGGCAGAATGACGCAGAACTCATCGCCGCCGTAACGCCCCGCCAGATCGGCGGCTCGCAGGTTTTGTTTAAGCATCTTGCTCAACTGCCGCAGGACGATGTCCCCGGCGACATGGCCGTACGTGTCATTGATGGTTTTGAAGTGATCGATGTCGATCAGCGCGATTGCACCCCCCCTACGCTGACGTTGGCAACGCTGAAACTCGATCTCCAGTTGATCTTTCCAGGCCCCGTGATTGAGCAGGCCGGTCAGGCTGTCGGTACGGCTCAAGGCCAGCAATTCACGCTTGTGTTGACCGAGTGTGTAGGCCTGGCGAAAACAGATCCAGCCCAGTGCCAGCGGGTAAAAACACAGCAAAGGCAAACAGGCATACAGCTGAAATTGACTGGTTTCAGGAATGAAAGCCGGGGCAAATATCAGCAGGCCGACGCCGACGCCCAGGATCTGCGCGACCGTAGCCACCAGCAAAAACCGCAACCCGCCGATCGCGACGTTGTTCATGGCCATCATGGAAATGGTCACGGCACTGGGCAGCGGATTGAACTGCATGGCCGCCACCCAGAAGCCGCCGAAAAAGGCATCGACCAGTAGATTGCGGTATTCGGCGTGGTAGGGAACCGGCGCCCGACGCGCCCATTGGTAAGCCAGATGAGGCCACACAACGGCATTGAGCAGCATCACCACCCAGACCCAAGGGGCCGGGTTGAGGGGATGCATCGCCGCGCCAACGCACAAAAGGCCAAGTGCCAAACCCAGGGTTCGCGACGTGTAGAGCCTCCTTGCCAATGAAAGTCCCTTGACTCGCGCTTTTTCCATAGAGGCCTCTACGCCACTGAACGAAACCTGATGACACCGGGGTTGCGTGTGTGCTCGGAGTCTATCAGGGTAACGTTAAATAGCCATCACCGGCCGGCGGCCAAACGAGATCGCTTCAGGCGCAAGAGGTGGTCTATATATGAGGGATGGTTTCATAAGGGATAGTTTCGTTCGATCTCGATAAAGGAGGCTCATGCAGACTTTCCAGGTGCTGATCATCGGCAGTGGATTTGGCGGCCAGTGCGCGGCGATCAATTTGCTCAAAACCGGTATCGACGATTTTCGCCTGCTGGAACGGCGGGATTTTTTCGGTGGCACCTGGTGCCAGAACACCTATCCCGGCGCGGCGGTGGACGTCCCTTCACCTTTGTATTCCCTGTCTTTCGCGCCCTTTCGCTGGACGCAAATGTTCGCCGGCCAGGCCGAGCTGCACCGCTACACCCAGCATGTCGTGGAGCACTTCGGCCTGCGGGAAAAGGTGGAACTGGAAACGAACGTCGAACGTATTGAATGGGACGAACCCAACAAACGCTGGGCGGTACACACCGGCAACAAAGGCATTTTTTATGCGCAATTTGTGATCAATGCGACGGGGCCGCTCAGCCAACCGGTGGTCCCGCACTTCAAAGGCCAGGAGCGCTTCAAGGGCAAGACTTTTCACACCAACAGCTGGGATCACACCTACGACTACCGGCATAAACGCGTGGCCATCGTCGGCAGCGGCGCCAGCGCCGCGCAAGTCATTCCGGTGATCGCACCGGACGTTGAGCACTTGCATGTGTTCCAGCGCACACCGCACTGGGTGTTGCCCCGCGCCGACCGTACGTTCGGCCGTTTCCAGCGTTGGCTGCTCGGGCTGAAACCGGCCTACACGCTGCTGCGCTGGATGATCTACTGGCAGTTTGAAACAAGGGTGATTGCGTTCAAATACTCCAAACCGGCGATTCGGCTGGTGCAGCAACACGCCCTGCGCTTTCTCAAGCGACAGGTACCCGACCCCGAGCTGCGCCGCAAACTGACCCCGGACTACGCCATCGGCTGCAAGCGAATCATCGTCTCCAGCACTTTGTATCCGGCACTCGGACGCAGCAACGTGACGCTGCACAGCCGGGAAAACGGCATCGCCAGCCTGGATGAAACCGGCATCATCACTGAGGACGGTCAGCACATCGACGTTGACCTGATCGTCTGGTCCACCGGCTACGACGCCACCGACGGGGTGATTTCCTACCCGGTCAGCGGAAAAAACGGCACGCAACTGAAGGACGTCTGGGCGCAATACCCCCGCGCCTATCTGGGCACCAGTCTGCCGGACTTCCCCAATCTGTTCATCGTCACCGGCCCCAACACCGGGATCGGCCACACCTCGGCGCTGTTCATTATCGAATCGCAGATGAATTACATCCTCGACTGCATTCTTACGTTAAAAAATCGGGGTTTGCGCAGCATCGAAGTGCGCCCCGACGCGGAACGCACCTACACTGAAATGATCCACAGAGAAATGGAGCGCACGGTGTGGAAATCCGGAGGCTGCCACAGTTGGTATCACAGCCGGAGCGGGCATGTGATAGCCATGTTTCCGGGATTCAGTTTCAGCTATCACCGGCTGACCCGGGCACTGAAACCCGCCGACCACATCCTCTCCTGATCCGATAAAAGGAAGACGCTGATGCTTCTATTGGTTGTCGCAATTGCCGTTTTCATCGCCTGGAGCTGGTTGAGCTACCCCGCAATCGGCTACGTGCTTTATGACTTGAGCGTCACCATCGAAGCCAGGCTATATCGACTCCACAAGATCGTCGTACCGATCAGCGAAATGACCGTATCGACCTGGCAAGGTGGCCCCTACGAAGCCACCAGCAGCGTGTTGATGCTCCACGGTTACAGCGCCGACAAGAACCTGTGGTTACGCTTCGCCCGACATTTTGTCGGCAGCCACCGGGTGATCATTCCCGACATCGCCGGCCACGGTGAAACCGGCTTCAAGGCCGGTGGCGGTTATGACATTGCGCTCCAGGCCAAACGCATGATCCAGTTGCTCGATGTGTGCGGGGTCGAGAAAGTCCATGTGATCGGCAATTCCATGGGCGGCTACATCGCCGCCTGGCTCGCCGCCACCTACCCCGACCGAATCGCTTCGGTCGCCCTCATCGATCCCGCCGGCGTCATGGCTCCCGAAATCAGTGACCTGGAACGGCAGCTGTCCAAGGGACACAACCCGTTCCTGATCAACTCCCGGGAAGAGTTCCGGCATTTCTACGCCATGACCATGGCCAACCCACCTTGGGTACCCGGCGTGGTGCTGGACGCCATCGCCCAGCGCTACGAACAGTCTCGCGATGAACTCGAAGAAATCTTCAAAGACTTTCGCGCCAGCCCGCCGATGGAACCACGACTTCCCGACATCAAATGCCCGGCGCTGCTGGTGTGGGGGCGCAAAGATCGTCTGATCGATGTCAGCAGCGTGGCTATCTGGAGTAAAGGCATCGTAGATCTGCGGGTGGAAATTCTCGAAGGCGTCGGCCATATGCCCATGGTCGAAGAGCCGGCCTACACGGCGCGTCTGTATGGAGAATTCCTGGCCGCCCACCGCTCGCACCTTCCGGTGTAATCGGGACTGCACGGTCGGCTCCAATCCCTGTAGCAGCTGCCGAAGGCTGCGTCCGACTGCGGTGTGGCGAGGGGAGCGTGGTGTATGCGAGTTGCTACAGGGATTGGAGCCAGGCGCGCAATCAGGCTGGGCAAGCAGTCCTTGGCAGAATGAAGTCCGTAAGATTCTTCGTTTGTCGGCGTCGCTGAAGGCTGCGATCTTTTCTCCATCCTTTTCGTCACCGCGCCAGGAAATTTCTTCATGAGCCACCCAAGCTTCGTCAGCCCCGACCTGATCCGCCAACGCTTCTCCAAAGCGATGTCCGACATGTACCGCGAAGAAGTGCCGCTGTACGGCGCGTTGATGGCATTGGTGGAACAAACGAACCGCCACGTGCTGGAAACCGATCCGCAGGTGGCCAGCCAATTGAACAGCACCGGCGAGATCCAGCGTCTGGACCTGGAGCGCCATGGAGCGATCCGCGTCGGCACGGCCAACGAACTGGCCACCCTCGCCCGCTTGTTCGCGGTCATGGGCATGCAACCGGTCGGTTACTACGACCTGACCCCGGCTGGCGTACCAGTGCATTCCACGGCGTTCCGCGCGGTGCATGAAACGGCGTTGCAGGTGAGCCCGTTTCGAGTGTTCACCTCACTGCTGCGCCTTGAGCTGATCGAAGACCTGGAACTGCGTGCCTTCGCGCAATCGGTATTGGATCAGCGTTCGATCTTCACCCCGGCAGCGCTGAACCTCATCGATCGCGCGGAACGCGATGGCGGCCTCACCGAAGAGGATGCCCGGCACTTCGTCGAACAGGCACTTGAAACCTTCCGCTGGCACCACAGCGCCACCGTCACCGCCGAGCAGTACCGCAAACTCAGCGCCCAACATCGCTTGATCGCCGACGTGGTGGCATTCAAAGGCCCCCACATCAACCACCTGACACCGCGAACCCTGGACATCGATATCGTCCAGGCGCAAATGCCAGCCCACGGCATCACCCCCAAAGCAGTCATCGAAGGCCCTCCTCGCCGGCAGTGCCCGATCCTGCTGCGTCAGACCAGTTTCAAAGCCCTGGACGAGCCCATCGCCTTCACCGATCAAACCAGCACCCAGGGCAGTCACAGCGCCCGCTTCGGTGAAATCGAACAACGCGGCGCCGCCCTGACCCCCAAAGGCAGGGCGCTGTATGACCGTTTGCTCAACGCCGCCCGGGATGAACTCGACGACTTCCCCAACGAAGGCAACGCTGCACGCTACAACGCACTGATGACACAACACTTCGCCGAATTCCCCGACACCCTTGAAGGCATGCGCCAACAGGAACTGGCGTACTTTCGCTACTTCGTCACGGAAAAAGGAAGGGCAACCTCGGACCTGAAATCCCTGGCGCTGGACGAACTGCTTGATGAAGGTTTTTTTCAGGTAGAACCGTTGGTGTATGAAGACTTCCTGCCCGTCAGTGCCGCGGGGATTTTCCAGTCGAACCTCGGCGATGCCGCGCATAGCCACTACGGCGAACACTCGAACAGACAAGCGTTCGAACAAGCCCTGGGGCGCTCGACCATTGATGAATTAGGCTTGTACGCCGAGACACAGCGACGTTCGATTGAGCAGTGTTTTGAAGCGCTGGGCTGAACAGGTAAACGAGATTTTTTGCATTTGATCTGCTTTTGATCTTGATCTTGATCTTCTTGCCCCATGGGAAGGCCGAGCGCAGGTTCTGCGCAGTGGGCAACCCGGCATGGATGCCGGGTTAGCCGCGCACGGCCATGGATGGCCGATCGCGGCGGGCCCACGAAGCAGGACCGGAGTGAGGGTATGCCGAGCCCAGGCGAGGCACCGGACGAAAGGGGCAAGAGCGCTTGGTTACTTGGCGCTTTTCCAAGTGACTCGCTGTAAGAGCGAAACCGATAGCCGCCGTGACCGCAGGAGTGGATATGTACACCGGCAAGAATCTCACCGCCGATCAGACCGCTATCGCGAGCAGGCTCGCTCCTACAGTTTGATCCGGTTACATCAGGAAAGAATCGGTCGGCTATCAGGCCGCCATCGCTGGCAAGCCAGCTCCCACAGGAGAACGCGTACGCTTCGAAAGTCAGGTCGGCTGTCAGGCCGCCTCGCTTTGGCTTTTGATCTGCTTTTGATCTTCTTGCCCCTTGGGAAGGCCGAGCGCAGGTTCTGCGCAGTGGGCAACCCGGCATGGATGCCGGGTTAGCCGCGCACGGCCATGGATGGCCGATCGCGGCGGGCCCACGGAGCAGGACCGGAGTGAGGGTATGCCGAGCCCAGGCGAGGCACCGGACGAAAGGGGCAAGAGCGTTTGGTTACTTGGCGCTCTACCAAGTGACTCGCCGTAAGGGCGAAACCAATAGCAGCCGTGACCGCAGGAATGGATATGCACACCAGCAAGAATCTCACCGCCGATCAGGCCGCCATCGCGAGCAGGCTCACTCCTACAGTTCGATCCGGGTGTATCTGGGAGATATGAGTCGGCTGTCAGGGCGCCATCGCGAGCAAGCTTTGCTCCTACAGTAACCAGGATCTGTAAGTCGCCCTCGCTACACGCCAGCCCCTGCGTTTGCAATTCATGCAGGAGCTGCCGCAGGCCGCGAGCTTTTGATCTACTTCAACTTAGCCAACAACGCCGCAGCCACCGCCTCCGAAGACGCCGGATTCTGCCCGGTCAGCAGCAAACCATCAGTCACCACATAACTCGCCCAATCATCACCCTTCGAATAAATCCCGCCATTGGCCTTGAGCACATCCTCCACCAGAAACGGCACCACATTCGTCAACTGCACCGCCTCCTCCTCACTGTTGGTAAACCCTGTCACGCGTTTGCCTTTAACCAGCGGCTGCCCATCCTCACCCTTCACATGACGCAACACACCCGGCGCATGACAGACCGCCGCAACCGGTTTACCCGCTGCGTAAAACGCCTCGATCAGCGCGATGGAAACCTTGTCTTCCGCCAGATCCCACAACGGACCATGGCCGCCCGGATAGAAAACCCCATCGTAGTCTTCAGCTCGCACACTGCTGAGCAATGCCGTCGAGGCCAAGGCCGACTGCGCCGCAGAATCTTTGCGGAAGCGCTCGGTGGCCGCCGTTTGCGCATCTGGCTCATCACTTTTAGGGTCCAGTGGCGGCTGACCACCCTTGGGCGAAACAAGGGTCAGCTGAGCACCGGCGTCCTTGAACGCGTAGTAAGGCGCGGCGAATTCCTCCAGCCAGAAGCCGGTCTTCTTGCCCGTGTCACCCAATCGATCGTGGGACGTTAGAACCATCAGGATTTTCATGTCGTGCACACTCCAGGTCAGGGCTATTCGAATGCGCGAAGGCGCGGTTTGCCTTTTCATTGACCACAGGGAATGTCGGTTCGTTGCAGCCGGCTTCGGCGTCCAAGCCGTCAAACCTGGCGAGCAAGCCATTGCGCACTCGTCTGCCCAATAAACCTGCTGTTTTGCTGATCATGGCGTACGAAGCGTCCTTCAGAAGTATGTGCAAGGTTTGACGGGCGTTCGCGCAGGTTTCTGCACGTCTTCGCCTGAGAACATCATGAACAATCACTACAGAGAATGATAAGAATATATATCTATTTGATTTATATACATTTTTTAATATTGGCACAGCGCTTGTTAACTGCTTTTCGCCCTTCGGCAAGTTTCGCCTTGAGGCTCCACCACCCAGTTAGTAAGGAACGCAGCCATGGCTAGACCCGCATACATGTCCATCACTGGAAAGACGATGGGCCACATTACCGCAGGTACTTTTACCAGTGACTCCGTTGGCAACAGCTACCAGGAGGGTCACGAAGACGAGTTCATGGTTCAAGCCTTCAGCCATGAAGTCGCCCGTCCGCGAGATCCCCAGTCCAGCCAGCCAACCGGTCCGCGGGTTCACTTGCCGCTCATGATTACAAAAGTGTTCGACAAATGCTCGCCGCTGCTCCTTCAAGCCCTCACCTCTGGCGAGGAACTGACCTCTATAACAATCAAGTGGTACCGCACCACGAGCAGCAAACCAGAGCACTACTACACCACTACCCTTGAAGACGCGGTCATCGTTCATATCAAAGACTATATGCACAACTGCCAGGACCCTTCGAATTCGCACTTCACTCATCTGGAGGACGTGCATTTCGCCTATCGAAAAATTACCTGGACGCATGAGGTCTGCGGCACTTCGGGTTCGGATGACTGGCGTAAAATGAAACAAGACTGAAGACAAACCATTTGTTTGCTTCTGCTCTTTTATTTTTCAACAAAAAAGGGCGACCCTGTGGTCGCCCTTTTTCTTGTAAAGCCTTATATCAGGTGCCCGCCCAGTATGATGACCTCGGCAATCCATGCACTGGTAAAGAGTCATGACACTGGGCGAACGGGTGAATTTTAATTGAAGCCGGCGACAATGTCCGTGTTTAAGAAGATGAAATTTATCGACACAATGTTTAATAAAATGTCACCCAAAATATTATCCCGACACACTTTTAAAACTCACCGGTTCGATCATCAGAATTGATTGTGTTTGACGAACTCTCGCCAAACACAATCCATCCTGTATGTATCGGCCAACTCAACGAGTCGTGGTTACTTTCAAGACATCCGTATAGGTAACGACCACACTCTGCCCAACTTTCAAATCCTTCAGTTTTGCCTGTACTTCAGGCCGAACGACATTCACGGTTTTGGATTCACCGGCCGGTCCCTTGAAAGTCACCTGATTGTTTTTGACATCAATCTTGGTGATTTGCAGCTGAACCTGAACCTGACGGTACGCTTCACCACCCGGATTCGGGTTGTCCTTGGTGGCGCGGTTTACACCCTCTCGCTCAAGTGAACCTGGCAAGCCCTTATCAACGTCAGTGTCCAGGTAAGCGGCAACCGAGCGTACAACCGCAATGTTGACTTTATCGCCGGGCTTGAGATTACCCAGGTCCTTGGCCTGGTCCGTCAGCTGCACATGGACTTGATGACCTTGGGGACCTTCAAGCACAACCTGGTGATTTGGGGCATCAACCGACACCACTTTGGTATCAACCTGGTCGGCAATCACAACTTCGGACAGCGGGATATCTGCAGCCAGGGCGCTGAAGCTGGCAGCAGACATCAGCGTTGCAAGGGTCATGGCTTTGGCGAGTGCATGAAGTTTCATAAGTCATACTTTCCCTGTGAATTGGAGGCAACAAAAGGCGCTGAACCCGCGTCCAGCGCCGTTTGTGTCCATCAGCATAGACGCTGATCAGGGAGTGTTCGCAGTTTCTTGCGCCGTGGATTCGCCGCTGGTCGTGCCCTTGCCGCTTTCCTCTCGCCGCTTCGGATCCGTTGGACGCAAGGCGTCGTTGTCGCGCTCGACTTCTCCAGGTGGACGCGGTTCGTCAGGGTGTTCGTCTTTCGATATCGGTTTCATCGCCTGTCTCCTCAAGTCTCGGGATCGTCGACTTCCTCGGCGACATTCACCTGGGGCGAGTCCTTGTGGGATTGCTCCGCCTTTTCTTTCAAGCCCCGCCACTGCTCAAGGTCAATGGCACCCTGCCCCAACAAGTCATCCGCAATGCGCAGCAGGTCGCTGTAATGGGCGTCGGGGGATTGCTGCCAATAGGCCTTGTCCTCGAACAGCCGTTGCCATGAATCGAGGTCGGGTAACTTGAGATCGTCGCTCATGAAGGGTTTCCTGCCGGGTATTCGTTCGGTAGAGGGTTGCGGTGGACTGGAGTTCAAAAGATCAGCCAGGCGCAGGCGTAACGGGCGACGTGTCGACTTCAATACCCGGTCATCTCCAGATACCCCTGTCCGCCCTGGCTACCGCTCAACCGCACCGGTCCTTCCCAATAGGGAATGCGCAGATCCATCCATGCCTCGGGATTGAGCGCCGTGAGGGAAATGTCGAGGTTTTTGCCAGGTATCCTGACCGACCAGCGCACCGGCATTGACCGTCCGGCAACGGTGGCGGAGTCTTGCGGCGTAAGGCTGATATCGCTGGCGTGCAACGGTTGTGTGCGGCCTTGAGCATCGATCCAGGTACCGGTGACGTATGGATCTCCATCCCGCTGGCGCATGCGATAGAGCATGACGTGTTCGCCGCTGTCGAGGTGCAGGGAGAACCAGTCCCAGCCCGTCTGATTGGCGGTCAAGGGTTGGCTGCTCCATTCGCGATCCAGCCACGCCGGGCCGCTGACCTGATAGCGCTTGCCATCGATTTGCAGCGTTCCGCTGGCCTGGAAAAACGGCTGGCTATAGTAGTACGACGCTTGTCCCTGTTCGGATTTCTGGCTGAAACCCTGATCACCCTGCCGCACCAACGGCCCGGTGGACGTCAGCCGCAGTTGATAGCTGAAGCCCTTGTCCTGCGCGCTCAGTTGCAGGTCGGTCAGCGTGTCAGGCCCCTGGCTGCTGAAGCGCCAGTCGTCGATCCAGGCAGAGAATGGCGCCGGACTGACGCCCGCCTGACCGACACCACCGCGCGCATAACGCTCGGCCGCGTGATGAGCCGTCGCCGATGTCACCGCTGCATGCCCCAGCCAGATCACTTGACTGGCCCACCCCGCCGCCGTCGGACCGGCATTCAACGCACTGCGAAACAGTGTCCACTGCACACCGAACTCACGCCCCTGATCGTCCTTGAGGTTGGCGGTGACGTACCACCATTCGATCCGAAACCCGTCATGGGGACCGTGATCCGCCGGAAAGCTGAAAACGCGGCCAGGCACCACAGTCGAAAAAGCAGCGGCGCTACCCCCCAGCCCCGCGAAGCCCTTCTCCACCGGCACCGAATTGTCGCAGCCACTCAATACCATCAGCAGCAGCACCGCGAGCCTAATCTTCATGAGCAAACGTCCTCAGCAGATCCGCCGGTTGCGTGCGATACAACGAATACAACGGCCATGCCGATGCAAGCAACGTCGCCAGCAACGCCAGCCCCATCAACTGCAACAGCTGCAATGGAAACACCCGCAAAGGTAAACGCCAGCCAAACGCCTGAACGTTGATGACCGTGTCCAGGCACCACGCCAGCGCTATCCCCAAAGGCAACGCCAGCACCAGCGTCAACACCGCCAGCAGCCAGGTCTGCCCGAGATTGAGCAGCATCAATTGGCGTCGCGTTACACCCAGCGCCCACAGGGGAGCGAGTTGCCCGAGGCGACTCTGGCTCTGGGTCAGCAGGCTGATGAACAAGGCCACCCCGGCGACGGCCAGGGTCAGGCTATTAAGCGCCGCCGTCGCCGCAAACGTCCGCTCGAAGACCTGGGTAGACCAGCCCTTGAGCCGGGCCTGATCGACGATGCGACTGTCATCCATGGCAAAGCGTGCCTGGAGCGCGGTTAAAAACGTCGGGATCGAGGCCGGTTCGATGCGCAGGTTGAACCGGTTGGGCGTGAGCTGCGGCCAGCCGCGCAGCAAGTGATCGACGTTGACCAGCAGGTGGCCCTTGGGGTTGCCATAGTCGGCGTAGATTCCGACGATACGCGGCGACCACTGACCGCTTGGCGTCGCAATCGTCAAGTGATCGCCAAGCCGCACCTTTAACCGCCGCGCAAGCTGTTCGCTGAGCATCAGCGCGTCATCACTGGCCAGGCGCCCCCAGGGATCGTCGCCCAAGGACTCCAGCAGCGGCCAATGCTGACGATAGGTCGGGTGATCAATCACGCCGAAAACATCTGCCGGCCAGCCCTGCAACTGAACCGAAACCTGCCAGCTAGGCAATACCACGCTGACCTGTGGCTGGTGTTTGAGCCAGCTCTGCAGCTCCCTGGCCTGGGCCGGGCTTTGCGGGTTCAGGTACAGCTCGGCGGTGAGCCGTTGTTCCAGCCAATCACTGAATGTCTCGCGAAAACCGGCGGTCATGCTGCCCGCGCCGATGTTCGCCGCCAGCGCCAGCAGTAACGCCATCAGCGCCAGGCCGAGGGCCGGCAGTTGCTGACGGCAGTCGGCGAGAAACCACTGACCGAGCACCGAACGACTGCGGCGCAATGCGCCATTCAAGACCGCATTGAGTACCACCGGCAGTGCCAGCGCGGCGCCGATCAACAGCGTTCCCATCAACACGAAACCGGCGGCCAGGCTGTCACCGAAGATCAACGCCAGCAGCGCGATCACCAGAGCCGTGGCGGCCACCCAGGCCTGGCGCCGCAACCACCGTGCATGCGCCTGGTGCCAGGCTTGCGGATCGGCCAACGCCAACAACGGCAAACGCGCCGCCCGCAGCAGGCTGTTGGCGCCGGCCAACAGGGCCCCCAGCAGACTCAGGCCCACCCCGCTGATCCACCACCCTGCACTCAGGCTCAACTGCCCCGCGACCTCCGCGCCATACAACCCGCGCAGACTGGCAACGACATCCGGCAAGAGCACACTCGCCAGCAAGTACCCACTGACGACCCCGGCCACTCCGCCGATCAACGCCAGAACACCCAGTTCAACGATCAGGCAGGCGATCAACATCCTTGCACTGACCCCACAAGCGCGCAGAGTCCTGAGCAACCCCCGACGCTGCTCAAGTGCCAGGCCAATCGCGGCGTGGACAATGAACAGGCCGACCACGAATGACAGAAAACCCAAGGCATCGAGGTTCAGGTGAAAACTCTCGGTCAGCCGCGCGAGGTTGTTCTCTTCGCCACTGGTCTTGAGCTGCAGCTGACCTTTGAATTGATCGGGCAGCGGCGCACTGAAATCCTTCGGCAACAGCAGCCGCGACAGTTGATCCGGTTGTTCGAGAATCTGCTGGGCGAACCCGATGTCCACCAGCAACACACCGGGGGCCATGTCCGTCTGCGCGAGCAGCGGCGGCAAGGACTGACCGGTGGTACTGACCGGCCGATCACCCTCTCGAAAACCCAGCGCCTGCAACGTCTGGGGCGAGATCCAGGTACTGCCCGGCGGAGTAAAAAAACCGATGATCTGCTCAATCGCCAATGCCTGCCCGGCCACGGCCGACCCCCCGGGCAACGAAATCGGCTCGATGCCCATCAGCTGCAAGCGCTGGTCTTCATGCCCCTTGAGTACCACCCTGCCTTGCAGCACCGGAGACACCGGCCATCCGGCGCGCCGCAAGTCGACAAACACCTGCTGGGAAAAAGTGGCACCGTTGGGTGCACTGAGACTGGCTTGGGGCTCACCACCGATTAACTGGCTGGCCCGGGCATAGCTTTCCCGCGCCTGACTGTTCAGGGCCTGCACGCCCGTGAGCAAGCTGGTCGCGAGCCAGAGCCCGGTCAGCACGCTGAAAAACTGCACCGGGTGCTGCCGCCAATGACTCAGCAGTGCCCGTAACGTCTCGCGGAAAACCCGCACCTCAGCGCTCGCCCGCGCCGACCAGGCGGCCACGGTGCAGCACCACTTTCTCGGCCAGCCGCGCCGCCACCCGAGGGCTGTGCGTGACCATCAACAACGTCGTGGGGCTGTCGTCGATGAGCTCCAGCAGCAGCTTCAACACTTCATCGCTGGTGGCTTCGTCCAGGCTGCCGGTAGGTTCATCGGCCAGCAGCAGCCTGGGCTGTGACGCCAGCGCGCGACCCAGCGCGACCCTCTGCTGTTGCCCGCCGGACAACTGTTCCGGGTACCGGCGCAGCAACGCCTGCAAACCCAGGCGCTGCACCAGATGCGCTTGCCAGCGCGGATCATGACGCCCGGCCAGACGCGCCTGAAACGCCAGATTGTCCTCCACGCGCAGGCTGCCGATCAGGTTGAACTGCTGGAACATCAGGCCGATTTCGGTACGGCGCCAGTTCGCCAATTGCCCTTCGTTCATCTGGTCCAGCTGATGCTCGCCGCTGCGAATACTGCCGCGATCGACCTTGTCCAGCCCCGCAATCAGGTGCAGCAACGTGCTCTTGCCGCTGCCCGACTCACCCATCAGCGCCAGGCTGCTGCCCGGTTTCAACTGCAGGTCGACGCCTTGCAGGACCGGCAACGGGCCTTGCGGCGTGGCATAGCTTTTGAAGACACCGTGGACTTCGAGCATGGGTGAACCCGTTCGATGAGCGTGGGCCAAGGATAGCGGCCATGCAGGGTGTTTGTCCGATGACGATTGCTGCCGGGGTATCTGCGGAGCGCAGTTCTATTTAATGACGCCAAAAAACCGCTCAGATGATGTTTTCGTGCCGCAGCACCTACAGCAGGATCAGGTATTTCTACAGGCGCTGCGGCGCCCTGTGATCTTTTGCTTTTTTACATTGCGAACAGCCATTTTCCAGCTACAAATGACAAGTGGGGTACGTGTCCAAAATCTTGACAGCGGGTGTCACGGGTCGGACGTCTATGGATAGCTTCAGCTAAGGGATGTTCAGGCGCATGACTCAAGGCAAATACCGTTCCGACATTGATGGCTTGCGGGCTGTGGCGGTCATCGCAGTGCTGTTGCATCACCTCAACACCAGCCTGCTCCCAGGCGGATACGTGGGCGTCGATATCTTCTTTGTCATCTCAGGTTTCCTCATCACCTCCCAGGTCTTTTCCGAGGTCAAGCGCAATGCGTTCTCGCTGAAGTCCTTTTATCAGCGACGCATCAATCGCATCGTCCCCGCATTGGCTACGGTACTGCTGGCGACCGTGATTGTCGGGTCTTTCATTCTTTCTCCGGTCGACCTGATCCGGCTCAACGTCAGCGCCCTGCTTTCTTTGTTGGGTGTGTCCAATGTCTATATCTGGGTCAAGTACGGCAACTACTTCGCCGCCGACGCCAGCGAGGCGCCCCTGCTGCATACCTGGTCGCTGGGGATTGAAGAGCAGTTCTACGTGATCTGGCCGCTGTTCATCGTCTTGCTCTACCGCCTGGCGCCGCGTTATGTGCTGCCGGTTCTGGCCGTTGGCGTGGTGCTCGCGGTGGCCGCGTCCGAATACGCGACCGGGATTTTCGCGACGGCCGCCTATTACCTGCTGCCGACGCGGTTCTTCGAACTGATGCTGGGCGGGCTGCTGGGGATCTACCTGCATCAGCCGCGGATCATCGGTAAGCTGGCGGCACATGGTTTTGCGCTGACGGGCTACCTGCTGATCGGTTTTTCGTTGTTTGCCTTGAACGCCGGCTCCACATTCCCCGGCTTCAATGCCCTGATCCCGTGCCTGGGCGCCGCGCTGTTGATTCTGGCCGGCAGCGGTGACATGCGCTCGCGCTTGCTCACGAGCCGGCCAATGGTGTTCATCGGCTTGATTTCCTATTCACTGTATTTGTGGCACTGGCCGCTGATCGCGTACCTGAATTATCTGGAAATCCCGATCAATCTGCCGGTCGGGGGCATGCTGATTGCGGTATCGATCCTGCTCTCGTGGTTGTCCTGGCGCTACGTCGAAGTGCCGTTTCGGCGCGGCGGAGCAACGTGGCACTTCTCGCAGGTCTTCGTTCGTCGATTTGCCCTTCCGGCCCTGGGATTGGCCGCATTGGCAGGGCTGAGCGTTGTGTTCAACGGCTTCCCGCAGCGCTTCAGCCCTGGGGTTGCGGAACTGGAAGCGATGACCCTGAAAAAACCCAGTGAAATCCGTAGCGGTTGCCACGTGCCCAATGCGTTGTACAGCACCGAGCCCAATGAGCACTGTCGTTTGGGTGCAAAAAAAGAAGGGCTGGACGGCATCATGATTGGTGATTCGTTTGCCAACCACTTTACCGGCATGGTCGATATCCTGGCTAAACCCGACAACCTCTCGATCATGGATTACACCATGGACTCCTGCCCGCCGATCATCGGCTACACCGCCGACATGCCACCGGTGTACGCAGCCCATTGTGCAAAACGCAACGAACGGGTTTTCAGCATGATCGAGCAGAACAAGTACCCCTACGTGATCATGGCGGCCATCTGGCCCAGGGACGCCATTGCCAAGGACATCGTCGAGGCGAGCATCAAGCGGGCGGTGGATAACAGCGGTGAGGTGATCGTCATTCTGAGCAATCAGCACATTGAAAAAGCCGCAAGCTGCCCGATCCGTCGTCTGATGTTCGGCACCGACCGTGATTGCTCGGTCAGCCAAAGCGCACTGCCCTCTTACTGGGCGCAAGTGCGGGCAAAATTTCCGCAGGTACGTTTTATCGATCCTAATCAGGTGATTTGCCCAGCGGGTGTTTGCAGTCCGATCATCCAGGGGCAGTTGTTGTACCTGGACGATTCGCACTTGAATGAAGTGGGTTCGCAGTTCATTGGCCACACGTTGCTGGAGCGCGGGTATTCGCTGTTGCATGATCCGATGGCATCCCCGCGTACGGCCGAGGCGGGACTGGGTGCGACGGTTGCGAATTGAAACGGGGCTGCGATCTTTTGATCTTGCCATTGCTTCGGCGGTAACGCTCTACCGAGACGGTAAGTGAACAACGCCCGCGACGAAGTAACTGGGCAAGTCACTATGGCCGCTGCCGGGCCGAGCACTTGTTCCAGCCTGGCGTGCTGGAGCAGGTGGTCATTTCAGACCGGCTGCGATTCTTTGCTGTTTACCTCATTCACCCACCGCCACATTCGTCGTTGACTGCGACGGCGTCACGATGCTGTTCAGATCGATATGCTTCCATTGAGGCTTTGCCCCCAACCGTGCGTTGAAGCGGTAGTTGAAAGTGAAATCGTCTGCCGTCGGCACGCTTAACGATTTGCCATACACCGCCTCGATCCCCGCAAGGTCGTAACCCATCAGCTGCAGCAGCGTCGGGAAGATGTTGTAGTGGCTGGAACGATCCTTGTTGCCGGCCAGTTGCGCCTGCCAATCAAGCGTTTTCAACCCGCTGCCCTGGATCACTACCAACGGCACCAACCCCTCTTCCTCCACCGGATCGCCACCACAGTGCGTATTCAATCCGGGGTTACCTCGCTCGTGCAGATCCTGCCCATGGTCCGAGGTATAGATCAGCACTGCGTTATTCAGATTGGCTTGAGCAAAAATTCTTGAGAAAAACTCCCCGACGTTCCACAGCACGGTGTTCTTGTAAGCATTGCGATACAGCAACCAGTCGTCCGGCTGACCATTGAAGCCATCCCGCGTGCCCGTGTCCGCGACTTCGACAAACTTCCCGCGAGGCAAGGTTGGACGGTAGGCCATGAAGGCATCGGGGTACTTGTCGTGGACCGGAAAATGCGCCCCCACTTTGTTGATCACCACCAATTCGGACGTGTTGTCGTTGAGCAGTTCGATCAATTTCGCGGCTGCAGCCATGTCGCGGTCACGCACACTGGTCTGGTCGAATTGCACGAACTTATCAATGTCTTTCATTTCGGTGTCGTTCATCAGGTTTTGCAGATTGCCGCCCGTGCGCTGGGCATCGATATAGACGGTACGCAGTCCGGCCTTTTTCGCGTACTGCCAAATAGAAGGCAAGGTGCTGTTGATGCGAACGTAATCAGCCCTGGTACCGCCGTAACGCAGGGTGATGTTGGTGTCGGCACTGCAATTGGCTATGGAAGCGGCATAGCCGTAATTGAAAATATCGACGCCAGGGCGCGGCTCCTTGAGATTGCTGTTCACACCGAACGGCGCATTGATGTCCAGGTAGTTGCCGGAAATGCTTTCATCAATGATCAGCACAATGTCGTGGCCCACCGGTTGATCCACACGCGCCAGATTCACCGGCTCACGCGGGCCGACCGTGTTATGCAGCGACTCATAGGCAAACAGGTTCAGGTAAGCCAACGGCGTGTACATGATCGGCAGGCCCCGGGCGCCCTCGCCGGCCCTTATAAACAGCACCGAGCTAAGTACAAACACCCCGATGACCGGCGCAGCCACCAACAAGGCGCCCGGCAACGGCATCCGCCGACGCGGTTTAAGCCCGATCCCGAACAACAGCAGCAGGCCACCCAGCACTGCGCTGATGATCGCGTCGCGGTACTGATACACCGCTTCCTGAATGAAGCCGCCGGAATACACCATGGACACGAAGCCGCTGTACGTCAGGTAGTCAGCCGTGACCCGGGTATAGACGTCGAAAAAAACTGCAGAGCTGAACATCGCCAAGGCAAACACGTGCCGGATCAACGTCTGGCGAATGTACGCTGTCATAAATAACGCAATCGTTAACGCGACAAACATTCCGCCAAACAGCAACACAGGAATACCGATTCCCATGGCGCTGAGTCGTTCGAGGTAATAGTCGTAATTCTTTAAAAGATACAGCAGTAACAGCAATTCTTTGAGGTATCGAATCATTGTATTTCCATTCGCCGGCTGGACTTTTGGCCAATAGATTGTCGGCCATTTTTTGACACTAGCACCGGGCCATCAAATCGCAAGAAATGTCGGACATTTGAGTAAAGCGTCAAAAAATTGTTGACTCAAATCTGACACACTCAGGCCCTCCCGACACTCGGCGAAAACGCCTCATGACCGTTTATCGCTTTCTTGAAACTCGCTCAAACCCTTCAAAACCGCGGCAAATCCAGCGGTGGCAAGCACTTGATGGCAAATAGCCCCCAAAACCGGGGATGTCTTACGACTGCAACACGTCATTTTGCTGACACGGTTTTCCACGGCTGGGCTATACCCCTTTTGACAGTCTCATTTTGATCTCTCAACCGTCTTACGAGGCACGCCAATATGGACGTGAGCGTATTTGGTACGGGCTATGTTGGCCTGATACAAGCAGCGGCACTGGCCGATGTCGGACATCGTGTCTTATGTGTCGATATTGACCCGAATAAAATCAGGCAACTGCAGCAAGCAGTACCGCCCATTAGTGAACCGGGACTCTCCAGCACGCTGGAAGAAAACATTAAAGCCGGTCGTTTGTTATTCACGACCCAGGCCAGCGATGCGGTCGAACACGCCGAACTGATTTTCATCGCGGTCGGTACGCCTGCCGATGAAGACGGCTCCGCCGACCTCAGCCATGTCCTGAATGTCGCCCGGCAGATCGCCAGCTTCATGGAGGCTGATCGCACCTTCATCATCAAGTCCACCGTGCCGGTCGGCACCGCGGACCAGGTGACGGCCGCCGCCAACGAAGAACTGCAGCGCCGGGGCAAGGCGTCCTTGAACGTGCGGGTAGTGTCCAATCCCGAGTTCCTCAAGGAAGGCAGTGCACTGGCCGACTGCATGCGTCCGGACCGGATCATTGTCGGCACCGACGACGATCAGGCACGCGAGCAGCTCAGCGAGCTCTACGCGCCCTTCTGCCGCAACCATGAAAAAATCATGTTCATGGACAACCGCAGTGCCGAGCTGACCAAGTACGCAGCCAACGCAATGCTCGCCACCCGTATCAGTTTCATGAACGAGCTGGCCAACCTCACCGAGTTGCTGGGGGCGGACATCGAAGCCGTGCGCAAGGGCATCGGCTCGGACCCACGCATTGGCTATCACTTTATCTACCCTGGATGCGGCTTCGGTGGTTCGTGCTTCCCCAAGGACCTGCGCGCCCTGCTCCATACCGCCGAACACAACGGCATGCCTCTGCGTTTGTTGCGCAGCGTCACCGACGTCAACGACAGCCAGCGCCATATCCTGTTCAGCAAACTCAAAGCGCAGTTCCCTGGCGGACTGGCCGGTAAGTCCATCGCGCTCTGGGGCCTGGCGTTCAAACCCAATACCGATGACATGCGCGAAGCACCCAGCCGTTATCTGATGGATGCACTGTGGGCCGAAGGCGCAAGCGTACAGGCCTACGATCCGGAAGCCATGTCCGAGTGCCGACGCATCTACGGCTATCGCAAGGACCTGCACCTGTGCGCGACCCGTGATGACACCCTGGAAGACGCCGACGCGCTGGTGATCTGCACCGAATGGAAAAACTTCCGCGTGGTGGACTTCGAACTGCTGGCCAGCAAACTGCGCTCGCGGGTGATCGTTGACGGGCGCAACCTCTACAACCCTGAACACGTTGCGGCAGCCGGTCTGCATTACAGCGGCATTGGACTGCGGCACGTCGTGCCCCAGGGGCCGCGCCCATGAAGATACTGGTGACCGGAGCCGCAGGCTTCATCGGTGCCCACTGTGTGTTGCGGCTGCTTCGCGACGGGCATCAGGTGTGCGGCCTGGACAATTTCAATGACTACTACGACCCGCAACTCAAGCACGATCGCGTCGCTTGGGTGCAGGAGCAGGCTGGCCGTTTCCAGCTCGCAAAGATTGACCTGGCCGACGCCTCGGCCATCGAGTCTCTGTTTGTCCGTGAACAACCGGAAGTGGTCATCCACCTCGCCGCTCAGGCCGGGGTGCGTTATTCCCTGGAGAATCCCCGGGCTTACCTCGACAGCAATCTGAGCGGCTTTCTCAACATCCTCGAAAGCTGCCGGCAGCACCCGGTCAAACACCTGATCTACGCCTCGTCGAGTTCGGTGTATGGCGCCAATCAGCACACGCCTTACTCGGTCAAGGATGGCGTCAATCACCCGTTGTCGCTGTATGCCGCCACCAAGAAAGCCAACGAACTGATGGCCCACAGTTACAGCCACCTGTTCGGCATTCCCTGCACCGGTCTGCGTTTTTTCACCGTGTACGGTCCCTGGGGCCGGCCGGACATGTCGCCGATCCAGTTCGCCCGGGCGATTGCCGAAGGCTCACCGCTGAAGCTGTTCAATTACGGCGAACACCAGCGGGACTTCACCTACATCGACGACATCATCGAGAGCATCGCCCGACTGATCGATCGTGCGCCGCAAGCCGATGCTCAATGGGACCGTGAAACACCGGACCCGGCCAGCAGCATGGCGCCGTGGCGGATCTTCAACATCGGTGGGCAGCACCCCGTTGAGCTCAAGGATTACCTGGCGCTCCTGGAAAAACACCTCGGCCAAAAAGCCGTGGTGGAGTTACTGCCCTTGCAACCCGGTGACGTGCTCAACACGTGCGCCGACGCCAGTGACCTGGCCACGGCTACAGGTTTTCAGCCCCGGATCGAGCTGGACGAGGGACTTGGGCGCTTCATTGCCTGGTTTCGCGATTACTACCCACTGCCTATCGCCCACGCGCCGTTCGCGGCTGAACTTCAGCGGAGGAATCCATGACTGGACATGAAAAAGGTGTACCGCTCAAAAATCTCAGGCGTGACCAGCGCCTCGATCCCGAGCACCGAATCCGGATGGACGCGGCCATTCACATGCAAGGTCGCGGCTGGATGTCCGGCCGTGACGGCGGTCGGCCCTGGACATTGTCGCGCACCAATCGGGTGGTTGCCTGCATCGGCGCGCTGGCGATTCTGCTGCTGATCTCGCCGCTGATGTTGGGCCTTGCACTGGCGATCAAATTCAGCAGCAAAGGGCCGGTGATGTTCGTGCAAAAACGCACCGGCTACCGCGGCCGTTCGTTCGGCATGTACAAGTTCCGCACCATGGTGGCTAACGCCGAAGAGCTAAAAGAGTCCTTGCGTCACCTGAACAAGCACGGGGCCGACGCCATCGATTTCAAGATCGACAAGGATCCGCGCATCACCGGTATTGGTGGCTTTCTGCGGCGCAGCAGCCTCGACGAATTGCCCAACCTGTTCAATGTAGTGGCTGGCGACATGCGCCTGGTGGGCCCTCGGCCAACTTCGTTCAACGCCTATCGCTACAAAGACAATCACCTTGCACGCCTGAGCATCTACCCCGGCATGACCGGCCTTTGGCAGATCTCCGGGCGCAGCAATATCGACTTCGACCAGCGCGTTGAGTTGGACCTCAGCTATATCGCCGAGCAGAGCCTGCTGCTTGATCTGAAGATCCTGTTGAAAACCCCCTTCAAAGTATTCAGCGGCCACGGAGCGAGTTAAATGGACGGTTCAACTGCAAAAAGCCTGACTATCGCAAACCCGAGCGAGTCCAACCTGACCTCGACTGTGCTCGATCAAGATCTGCGGATCCTGCTTCTGACTGCCGCCAACCCCGGCGCAGGCACGACCACCAGCGCCCTGGTGCTGGCCACGCAACTGGCGCAAATGAGCAGCGGGCAGGTGCTGCTGGTGGATGCCAGCCAGTCCGCCAGCAACCTGACCCAGCAGCTTGGGCTGTCCAAGGAGCGTGGTTTGCGCGACCTGTTGTTCAACACCCAGAGCCCGCCGTTGTTGCAGGACTGTGTGGTGAACGTTTCCAGCCTGCCCTTTCACGTCTTGCCCAACGGCAGGTTTGCACGGGGCGCCGAACACCTGACGCCTGAAACACTGAGCCCGTTACTCGATGAGTTGGGCAGTCAGTACCGGTTCGTGGTGATCGACGGCGACGCGGTGTATTCGGCCGCCGACACCCTGGTCATCAGCACCCAGGTAGACGGCGTGATCATGGTCGTTCGCGCTGGAGACACGCGCTGGGAAGTGGCCCAGGCCGCGGTTCAGCGCCTGACGCAAGCCGGAGCGAAACTGGTCGGCAGCGTGTTCAACCGACGCAAGTACTACATGCCCAAATGGCTCTACAAAAACCTGTAAGCAATCGCCAAAGGATGACGACATGAACGCCAAGATGCTTGTCCTGCTGTTGCTGCCGCTTGCAGGCTGCTCCAGCCATAACGAAACCCAGAGTATGCCGGTGCAGATCCTCACGGCCGCACCGTCCGACGCTCAAGCCACCGACATGAACATGTCCAAGACCGAGCAGACCCTGCGACCAAAAGACGTGCTGGAGGTGATCTTTCGCATCAGCACCAGCGGTTCCGAAGCATACCGCGTGCAGTCCGGTGACAGGGTGGCCCTCAACTTCACAGCCGCCAGCCAGCTCAATGGCGAACAGTTGGTGCTGCCCGACGGCACCATCGAACTGCCAGGGGCGAACACCTCGGTGAGAATCGAAGGCATGACTCGCGAACAAGCGCGCAATGAAATACAGCAGGCCTATCAACGCAAACAAATGTTCCAGCCCAACCGTAACCAGCTGTCAGTGATCATTCTCAGCCCGCTGACGAATGAAGAAAACCTCAGAAGCTCACTGAACCACCCGGGCACCGGCATGAGTCGGGATATCACCGTGGGCACCGACGGCTACGCCAGTTTCCCGGAAATCGGCTCCGTGGCGCTGCAAGGCATGACCGTCACCCAGCTGGAGACTTACCTCAATAAACGCTACGCCACCCTGCCGGGTCGCATGAGCGTGGACGTGCTGCTCAAGTCCACTGCGGGTAACGAAATCTACGTACTGGGTGAAGTCGGCCAGCCGGGGGCCTACCCGATTCGCCGCCCGGTGTCGGTGCTCGAAGCCCTGACCATGGCCCGAGGTTCGCTGATCAAGGCGCGCCTGGACTCGGTGATGATCATGCGGCGCAACGGCAACCAGGTGACCGCGCACAGTTACGACGTGGAAAAAGCGTTGTCCGGTGACGCAACGCAGATCGCCTACTTGCAACCCGACGACATGCTGTATGTGCCCAAGACCAAACTGGCCAGCGCCGGTGAGCTCGCACGGCAACTGGCAGACGTGGTGTTGTTCCAGGGCGTGGGCATGAGCTTCAGCTACCGCGTCGACAACAAAGACAGTGACAGCAACTAACTCTCAGGTGAACCGACATGAACCCAAAGGAAAACTACCTGCACGAGTTCTTCAGGATCTTCTTCGCCAACAAGCAGTTGGTGAAGCGAGTGTTCCTGGTCTTTGCAGTGATCGCGCTGGTCTTGCCGCTGATGCTCAAGCAGAGCTTCGATATCACCGCCCAGGTGATCGTGCAGTCCAAAAAACTCTCACAGGGGGATGCCACGACTTCCCTCAACCAGGAAAACGCTTCCTTCGTGCCTCCGACGCTTTCGGACATGGAAACCGAAAGCAATATCCTGCGTTCGCCGGGATTGATTCGCCAGACCATCAGCGAGTTGCGTGAAAAGGGTGAGTACACCTCCCCTCCAGGCATGCTCAACAAACTGGTCAGTGAACCGATCAAACGCTACATCACCACGCCGCTGCGCGAGCATGTGATCAATCCAGTGAAATCCGCGCTGGGCATGGAAACCGATCCGGTACGCGATACGACGCTGGACGCGCTGACCCAGGAGGCCATGGATAAACTCAAGATCGAAACCCTGCCGGGTTCCAACGTGATCTCGATCATCTACAGCTTCCCGGACCCGACCCAGGGCACCAGGTTTGTCGCCGCACTGCTGCAAAATTACCTGGCCAGCCGTCAGGAACTGCAGTCCATCGACCTGCCGCAAAGCTTCTACGAAACCAAGAAGCTGCAATACCAGGCGCGCCTCGATGGTCTGGAAAGTAATCGCCAAGCCCTGTTGGGCGCGGTGGGTTCGTCCGACCCCAAAGAAGAAATCACCTTCCGCCTGAACGCCATCAACACCGAAGAGCAGGCGCTCAACCTGTATCAGGACCGCCTGCTGCAAAGCAAACGCTGGCTCGATTACCTGAAAACCAGTCTGGCCGCCGCCAACAACTCCAAGCTCAACGATTACACCTTCCCCTACACCTTCACCACCACCGTGGACAACGTCGCGTTTGAAGACCGCGAGATCAAACAAATGGGTGAGGCCCTGACCACTCAGGTCAGTCGTTACATGAATGACCTGGCGATCTTCCAGCCAGGCAGTGAACCGATGCTGCTGACCCGCGAGCAAATCGCCCGCACCCGTCAGCAATTCCTGAAAGTCGTCGCCAACCGGATTCAAGAGCGCACCAGCGACCTGGCGATTGTCAGTTCGGTGATCGATCAGAAAACCGGGCGCATTGCTGAGTTCAAGGATCGCATCCATACGTTGCAAGAGACTCAGAGCAAACTGCGGCAAGTGGACACCGAAATCGATGCGTTGCACACGGCGTTCTCCACCTATGCTCAACGGTTTGCCGAGAGCAGCACCGCGCGTTCGCTGGACAACGACCTGTCCAACGCACGGGTTCTCAGCCCACCGTTCGAGCCTACCGCAGCCGCCTTTCCGAAACCGATGCTGATCATTCCGTTCGGTTTGTTCACCGGTCTGTTGCTGGCGATTGCGTTGGTCTATGTCCGTGAGTTCTTCGATCACCGCTTCAAGCATCCTGCGCAAATCACCCACGAACTGGGCCTGCCGGTGCTGTTGGTGATCAACGATCAGAACGTCGAACCGGTCAACCCGCACAAGAGCTGGACCGTACCTGGCTTCGTGCATTGGGTGCGCAATTGAACGCGCCGCTCAGCCGGACTCCATCTGACAGCGCCCTGCCGATCATTCATTTGCTCAGCAGTGGCGGTTTCTATGGGGCTGAGCGGATGCTGCTGGACCACTGCCTGGCGACGCCGGGGCAGCATCAGGTGCTGTTCCTTGATGCGCCGCCAGAACTGATCGCCAGGTTTCGCGATGCCGGCGTCGACTGCCAGGGCTGCGCGGGGTTGGGGCAACTGTTGGGGCATTTACGTCAGCGGCGCGCCGAACGGCCGCTGATCAACACCCACAACTTCAAGGGTCTGCTGTTTGGCTGGGTCGGTGCGACGTTGTTGCGCCTGCCCCTGGTGATTACCCAGCACGGGTTCACGCCGCGCAGTCGCAAGCAAAAGTTCTACACCTGGCTGAGCTTGCAACTGTGCCGCACCGCGTCGGTGGACCGTGTTGTCTGCGTCGCCGAAAGCATTGCCGTGCTGCATCGCCAGGCCAGTGTGGGTGCGCAGAAGTTGCAGGTGATCCCCAACGGTTTGCCCGCAGCCATCGGCCTGTTGCCGCACAGCGTCAATCACCAGCGGTTCCTGGCCGGTTACGTCGGGCGGCTCAGCAGTGAGAAAGGTCCGGACCTGTTTCTCGATGCACTGATTCCGCTCTGTCAGCAACACCCGCACCTGGACGCCGTGATGCTCGGCGACGGCCCGGAACGGGAAACACTGATGGCCAGAATCAACGCCGCCGGGTTGCAGGCGCGCATCACGCTGCCGGGGTATCAGACCGACATGGGCGTGTGGTGGCGCAAGCTCGATGCGCTGGTGATCAGCTCGCGCACCGAAGGCACGCCGATGATTTTGCTGGAAGCCATGCAGGCCGGTGTGCCGGTAGTGGCGTTCGGGGTCGGCGGCATTCCCGATGTGCTGGAAGATCGGCACAACGGCTTGCTGGCGACGCCCGCCGACAGCACGGCCCTCGCCCGCCAGATCGGCACCTTGCTGACTGAGCCGGCACTGACCAGCACGCTGGTCGTCAATGCAAAACGTACACAACTGGATCGCTACGACCTCAAGGCCTTGGCTGAACGCTGGTCGCAGCTTTATATCCGTACTGCACGGGAGGCTCGCGCGTGATTTTTCCGCTCTCGATTGTCAGTTTGCTCGGCCTGGTCTGCCTTGGTTTGCTGGCCAGCCCTTATCCGTATCTGGCACCGGGAGCGGTGCTGGGCCTGGTCGGTGTGGCGGTGCTTTATCGCAAGCCGACCTGGGGCATACTCGGCATTGCCGCCATGTTGCCCTTCGAAGGCCTGTTCAAGGACAGCGCCATTTCGGGCTCCAAGTTCCTCGGTATTTCACTGGTGTTGATTCTGATGCTGCAGCTGGCGATTCATCAGCTGCCGTCCGAACGTTTGCGCAGCAATATCTGGCGCTTCCTGATCGCATTCATGACGCTGTACCTGCTCAGCCTCTTGACTACCGATGAGATGAGCATGTCCCTGGGACACCTGCGGGAGTTGAGTGTCGGCTTGGTTCTGTTCGTCATCACCCTGCTGATCGGACGCGAACTGAACCTGACCGTATTCGCCAAACTGGTCACCCTCAGCGTCTCCGCGACCTGCGTGATGGCGATGTTTTCCGCCAAATACCAGGATCAGGGACGGGCCTCCGGCCTGCTGGAAGACCCGAACAGCTTTGCGCTGATGATCGCCTTCGCAATTCCCATGGCGCTGTTGCTGGTGGTCCGCAGCCCGAACTGGCTGCACCGGCTGGTCTGGGGGGTGTGCTGCCTGTTGCTGCTCGGCGGCATGACCAAGACCGAGTCCCGCTCGGGTCTGGTGGTGTTGTTCCTCAGCCTGATAATTGGCGCCTGGCACTACCGCGCGCAGATTCCACGTATCCGTCCGCGTCACCTGGGTTTCGCCATGCTCGGCGCGGCGATCGTTATTCCGCTGGCGCTGTATGCGATGCCAGCCGGTTATGTGGCGCGCATTCAGTCCTTGAGTATTTTGAGCGCCGGGGCCAAGAGTCAGGATGCATCTCTGGGCCGGCGCGCGTCGTACATCGTGGTCGGCGGTCAGATGATTAGCGAGAGTCCGTTGCTCGGTACCGGTCCCGGCACATTCCCTTTGCACTATGCCACCACTGGCTACGCCCAGGCTTTTTCCTCCAACCGCAAGGCGGGTGATCTTTACCGCCGCGCCCACAACACCTACCTGGAGATCTTCAGCGAATTGGGGATTCCCGCCGGCCTGACGTTTGTCGGCATGCTTGGCCTGGGCTTGTACAACCTGACCCGCGCCCGCAAAGCGTGGATGCTGCGCCGTGACTGGCATCAGGCTGACATGATGACCCACCTGGGCATGAGTTTTCTTTCGTTGACGTTGTTCCTTATGTTCCTCAGTGCGCCGAACCATAAGTACCTTTGGATCATGCTGGCACTGACCAGCGTGCTGCGCACAAAAGCCGAAGAAGCTCCATTGACGGAGGCCAGGGCATGAGCAGCATCAGCATCGTTATCCCGATGTACAACGAAGCGCGGCACATCACCCGCACCCTGATCGCCGCGCTGCACGCCGCCGATGCCGCCGGGCTGGAATGCGAGCTGATCGTGGTCGACAACGGCTCCGACGATCAGGGCCCGCAGATCGCCCGTCAATTCGGCGCCCAGGTGCTGCACATGCCCGGTTTACTGATCGGTGCGCTGCGCAATCGTGGGGCCAGCGTGGCGAAGGGGGAATGGCTGGCGTTCATCGACGCCGACATCGAAATGCCCGAGGACTGGCTGACGCGTCTGATCAAACTTGAAGCCAGCGGCCAGGCGGACGTCCTCGGCCTGGACCTGCACACCCCGGCCGAGGCGCCGTGGTTCGCCGATGCCTGGCAGCGCCGCACCCTGCGTCCGGCCACCCATAACCTGCACAAGGCGCAGTGGCTACCCACCGCCAACCTGCTGATGCGGCGCACCTGGTTCGAACAGGTCGGCGGTTTCGACGAAACGTTGCGCACCGGCGAAGACAAGGATTTCACCCTGCGTCTGAGCCAGGCCGGCGCGCGCCTGCTCGCGGCCAACGAAAGCGTCGCCCTGCATTGGGGTTACGAAGGCAGTTGGCGGGAATGGATGGGCAAGGAAATGTGGCGCCAGGGCAGTCATTTGCAATTGCTGCGCAGCCACGGCTTGAGCCTGCGACTGCTGCGCTTTCCGCTGCTGTCGATGGTCGCCTGGTTGCTGGATTTCATGGCCATCTGCGCCTTGCTCGACGGTCGCTTGCACCTGGCGTGGGTGCTGTTGCTGGTGACTTGTCTGCCGCCGCTCGTCTTGAGCCTGCGCCAAAGTTTGAAACACCGGGACGCGGGTCTGACCCTGCAACTCTGGGGCTTGCATTGGGTGCGTCTGCACCTGGCCGGCGCCGCGTTCATCCTCAGCCTGTGTCATTGGAATGCCAGGAGGCCCGCACGTGGCTGAATTCATTTTCTGGTTGTGCCTGTTGTTGCCTGTCTACGCGTACCTCGGTTATCCGCTGCTGCTGACATTGCTGGCGCCGTTATTTGCGGCACGCCGTCACACGTCGGCCGAGCCGATGAACGTCAGCATCGTGATAGCCGCGCACAAT
Organism: Pseudomonas sp. p50(2008); assembly: GCF_015351605.1. NCBI lineage: Bacteria > Pseudomonadati > Pseudomonadota > Gammaproteobacteria > Pseudomonadales > Pseudomonadaceae > Pseudomonas > Pseudomonas sp. p50(2008). The sequence goes on along the minus strand of NZ_JACMYF010000005.1, from coordinate 73,686 downwards.
GAGGCCCGGCACATCGAAGACAAACTGCGCACGCTGCTGGCCCAGGACTATCAGGCCCGTTCGCTGCAGATCATCCTGGCCAGTGACGGCTCCACCGATGACACCGTGGCCTGCGCGCACAAGGTCATCGACTCGCGCATCACCGTGCTCGACCTGCCCCGCCAGGGCAAGGCCGCCACGTTGAACGCAGGTGTCGCGTTGAGTACCGGCGAGATCCTGGTGTTCACTGATGCCGACAACCAATGGTCCACCGACACCCTCGGCCACTTGCTCGCGCCACTGGCGGATCCAGCCGTGGGTGCCTGCGCCGGGCACATGGTGATTCCAGTGACCGGCAAAGGCCTGAGCATCGGCGACAGCCTGTATCGGCATTACGAAGGCTGGCTGCGCAGGGTCGAGAACCGCACGGGCTGCATGGTCTCCGCCGACGGTGCGCTGTTGGCACTACGCCGTGAGTTGTTCCAGACCGTGCCGGCAGAGGTCAACGATGACTTCTTTATCAGCACCTGCGCACCGGTGGCGTTCAAACGCATCGTGTATGTGCCGAAGGCGCAAGTCATCGATCAGGGCGTGGACGAGGCCGACAAACAATTTCGTCGGCGTCAGCGTGTCACCGTCGGTGGCCTGCAAAGCCTGGCCCAGCGCCGCGAACTGCTCAATCCGTTCAAGCATGGCCTGTACGCGATTGCACTGATCAGCCACAAGCTGATTCGCCGGCTGGCGCCGATCCTGTTGGTGCCGCTGCTGCTGAGCAATTTCTGGCTGTGGAACGAGCACGGTTTCTATCGCCTGAGCCTGATCGCGCAATTGGCGGGTTACACCATCGCCATCGCCGGCCTGCTGGATTCGCAGCACCGGTTACCCAAACCCTTTCGCCTCGCCGCCTTCCTTCTGGTGACCCTCGCCGGGATGAGTATCGGTCTGTGGCAGTTCCTCCGTGGCCAGCGTTACGCCCAGTGGAATCCTGAACAAAATCGTTGAGAGAACAGCACCATGGCGATCAAGCAATTGTTCAAGCGCACCAGTGGTTGGCTGTACCTCAATTCGCCGGTGGGGCGTAATCAACTGCACGGCGCCGGGGTCATCCTGATGCTGCACCGGGTGCTGGCCGATGACCGCGCCGCCGACCTGCCCCATCGCAATGAACTGTGCGTGGGGCCCAAGGCGTTCGAACACTTGTTGGTGTGGCTCAGAAAACACTTCGACTGCGTGCCGTTGATGGACATCCTGCAGCCGACCTCGTTGAAATCGTCGCGCCCCAAAGTCACGCTGACTTTCGATGACGGCTGGCGCGATAACGCCGTGAATGCCTTTCCATTACTGCAAAAGCATCAGGTGCCAGCGAGTATTTTTCTGTCCAGCGACTTCATCGGCAGTCGCCAGCGGTTCTGGTGGGAAAGCATTGGTGAAACCCTCTGGGGCAGCCATGGTGAAGCCCCGCGGATGCACCTGAGCCAATGCTTGCAGCAACTGGGCCGCCCCCTGCCGGCCGCGTTCGAGAATGTGGACGAACAACGCCGCAGCCTCGCACTGGCGCATTTTCTCCAGAGCCTGAAAACCCTGTCGCCCGACGACCTGAATCACCTGACCGATGAGTGCCCGCATGATTCGCTGCCGCAAGCGCTGGACTGGCAGCAAGTGCGCAACCTGGAAGCCTCGGGCCTGGTGCGCTTCGGGCCCCATGGCGCCAGTCACGCGATACTTACCGGTCTCGACGATCACACCCTGTCAGCCGAACTGAGGCGCAGTCGCGACGCGTTGCTCAACGGTTGCAACCGGCCGCTGCCCGTCTACTGCTACCCCAATGGCGACAACGATGCGCGGGTACGGCAGCAGGTCGCCGACCATGATTTTCCGTTTGCCCTGGGCACCGGCACCGGGATTTATCGGGGGATCGAAGACCCGTTGGCGCTGCCCCGTTTCGGCGTCAGCCAGCGGGTGGCGCGTAATCCGGAATTACTGTCCTGGCGCATCTACCGCGGGGCTCGCTCATGAGTCGTAGTGATTACCTTAAACACCTGGCGCTGAGCATGGGCACCAAGCTGGCGATGATCGCCTTGCGACTGATGCGCAACGTGCTGCTGGCGCGAATTCTCGGACCGAGTGAACGCGGCCTGTTCGCACTGCTCAGCACCCTGCCCGACCTGATCAGTGCCGCCACCAGCGGCGGGCTGAATTCGGCTATCGGTTTCCAGGCGGCCAAGCAACGTCCCATGGGTTTGTTGTTGAGCCAGGTGCTGGTGTTCGGCTGTCTGCTCGCGGCGATGCTGACCTTGTTGGTGGTGGCGTTGACCCGTGAGTTCGGCACTGAACTGGACATCACCACACAGTTGGGGCTGCTCGCCTGGTTGCTGTTGCTGGCGGTGCCGCTGACCGTGCTCAAGAGCGGTTTGCTGACCTTGCACAACGCCTCCGGCGGCGTGGTGGCGTTCAACGCGTTGCGCTTGCTCGAATCGTTCGCGCCGTTGCTGCTGTTCCTGGCGCTGTTCTGGATGTGGAAAAGCTCAGCCCTGGAAGCGGCGTTGATCAGTTGGCTGGCGGGCATCAGCCTGGTGGTTCTGGCCGGTTGGGTCTGGCTCAAACGCTCGCAGCCGCTGACCCTGCAATGGGACCGCGCGAGCCAGAACGAACTGCTGCGCTACAGCGCGCGCAGCCATCCGGATCTGTTGTTCCAGCAAGTGATCCTGCGCTCCGACTACCTGTTCATCGGCGCCCTGCTCGGCAGTACGGCACTGGGTCATTACGCCATGGCCAGTGCGGCCGCCGAGTTGCTGCTGATCGTTCCGGAAGCCGTGACCACGCCGCTGATGAAACGCCTGCTGCAACAGGAAAAAGGCATCGAAAAACTCACCCCCTTGGCGCTGCGCCTGACCGCCACGGTGATGATCGGCGCCTGCCTGACCATGGCGTTGATCGGTGAATGGCTGATCGTGACCTTGTTCGGCGTGGCGTATCAGCCCGCCTATCCAGCGCTGTTGGCCCTGCTGCCGGGGCTGCTTGGCCTGTGCTACGCAAGCATCCTGCGCCTGGACCTGCTGGGCAAGAATCGCCCGGGGACGATTTCGCTGATGATGGGCCTCAGTGCCCTGCTCAACCTGGCACTCAACCTGGTGCTGATTCCTGCCTACGGCATCGTCGGCGCGGCGGCGGCTTCGTCCATTGCGTATGTAGCCGTGACCATTGCGCTGCTGGTGATGTATTGCCGGTTGAGCCATGTGTCGATCTGGCAAACCCTGATCATCCTGCCCAGCGACGTGGCCCCCATGCTGCAAATGCTGCAACGGAAGTCGGCATGAAGCGTCTGTTACTGCTGTTGAGTCTGGGCCTTGGTCTGAGCGCCGAGGCTGCGCCCATGCGTTGGGCGGACATCCGCGACGGCAGCCTTTACCTGCAACCGGATCGCCCCGACACCGTGACGGTGCAGTGGGTACCGGCATGGCAGGCGGACGCCAACGAAGAACACCTCTATCTGCTCGATGGACAGGGCAAGTTGCAGGCAGAACGACTGATCGCCGCCAGCGAATCCCGGGGCAGTCAAAGCTGGCCGCTGGCGCCGAGCGCCGCCAGCTATCGGCTGGAAGTGCCGGGGTACAGCTTTCGCCGTTACACGGTTGAACATGACGATCATACGGTGGCGCTGTTCGCGCCTGCCAAAGTACATTTCAGCGCCGAAACCCGCGACGGCGACGAACTGTTTTTCAAAGTTGCAGCAGGCGAACGCGCAGTACTGGCGGGCAAGTTCCATGGCGGGGTCGGCGCCTTACAGGCGCAACGGGTGGGTGACGGTAAACAGCTGTCGCTGGCGCTAAAGTCCTACCCGGCGTACTGGGAGTTTGACCAGGTCGAGTTGCCGGTGGCCTCGACCGATCAGGTCTGGCGCCTGCGCCTGAGAGGCAGCGGTAAAGCGGCGTTCTGGCTCGACGGCACGGCCAACCTGTTCGCGCAGAACCCGCGCCAGCTCAAACCGTTGCGCGAAGATCCTGGCCAGACCCGGTTGATGCTGCACAAGGAAATCCTCGGCAAGGCCGCGAATCTGGGCATGGCCTTGCCCTATGCGCTACCGCCGGCCAACCCGTTAGCCTTGCTCAAATCGCTCAACCCACGGGCCGCGAGTTACTACAGCGTGGTCGACATCATGGCGTCCCGGCCGCACTACGAAGATGCGTTCCGTCGGCTGTACCAGGATCGTTTAGGCATCAAACAGGACATCACCCTGCTGGCCGGCAGCCAGCGCAAGGCCGATCTGCAAGCTGACGCCACCAGCAACGCCGGCCTCGAGGCTTGGCTGGCCGCCACCCGCGCCCTGGGTGGCGAGGGTACGCATTACATCGGTTTTGCCGATGAGCCGAACCTCAACTACCCGGACTACGCCAGCTATCAACGCCTCTTCAGCAGCATGGCCCGGCAAGTGCGCAGCAATCCCGACAACTTCAAGGCCGGTGTGCGCATCGCCATGCCCGCCAGCACACGTTTGGTCAACGGCCCGTTCGCCGACAACGCCACCGACAAGCGCGGCATCGACTGGGCGCGGCGTCTGCTCGCGGAGTCGGGCGACAGCATCGATGCCCTGGCCTGGCACGAATGGATGATCCGCGACCTGTTGGCCACTCGCGTCTATCGCGACAACGTGCGCCGCGCCGCCGATCTCGTCGGGCTCGATGCGCAGGGTCGGCCACGTAAAGCCTTGCTGCTGGACCAGACCAACATATCCAGCGGTCCAACCCTCAGCCCCTACGAGCAGGAAACCCATTACGCGTCGTTATGGTGGGCTTCGGTGGCCATCAACTCGTCCCAGGACGGCTTGCTCGACATGCTCAACTGGTTTCAGGCCGATGACGAATCGGATCACCGCAAGGGCATGCTGCGCCAGCTCGATGATGATCGCTACGAACTCAAACCCGTGGGCTTCGCTCAGCAATTCATCCAGAAATATTGGCTACAAGACGTGGTGCGCCTGGAGAACGACGCCTTTGAAGTCGATGTCCTCGCCATGTCCACCGATTTGCAACACTGTCTGTTTGGCGTGAACAAAGGCACGCGCCTGCAGCGGGTAAACCTGAGTGGTGCGGGGTGCCCATTAAGCAAAGGCTCATTGCGTTACTTCGGCGCGGATAATCGCAGCCGCGACGCGCCTTTCAGTTGCAAGGACGGCAGTGTCAGCTTCGATCTGCCAGGGGAAACCCTGTTCGCCCTGAGCTGGACTGCCACATGAGCGTCATTGAATTTTTTGCCGCGCAGACGCCACGTCGCGCCCCGCATTACTCCACTCACGGGCAAACCCGCCAGGAGGCAAAACCATGAATGTTCTGAAAAGACTCCGCGTGCACCTCAAACAAAAAGGCCTGCGCGCCACCGTCCAGAAAGTGTGGAAGCACTACGTGTTTTTCCACGAAGAACTGATCTGGATGGAGCGCGATCTGGTCAGCCCCGTGACTGCGCACAAGCTGCGGCCTTATCCACCGCTGCAACTGGAAACCATCACTGCGCAAAACGCTGTCGCGTTCACCAGACACTTCGGCGACCGCGTCGCCACCATGGCCGAACTCGCCAACGAAGGTCACACCGGGCACATGTACCTGGACGGCAAAGGTGATGCGGTGGCTTTCATTTGGGGCAGCAAACGCGATTACCACGACCGCCACTATTACGGTTGCCGGTTCCCGGTGAAGGCCGGTGAATTTTTCGAGTTTGGCGGCGAACAGATCCGGGCGTACTGGGGCACGATGTTGTCAGTCGATATCCAGCTGAACCTGTGGAAAGCCATGGCGGATCAGGGCTGCAACAAAGTGGTGGATGTCTGCGAATCACACAACATCCCGGCCCTCAAGCTGCACATTCGCATGGGCTACAAAGAGCAAGGGCGGATCATGAACGTCTACAGCCTGTTCGGCTGGCGTTTCTACCGCGAAACCCGTTACAGCAATTCGCGCCTGGATCCCTTGCGCAAACCTACCCGTGAACCTGTTACAGCATCGGCGACCTGAACCTATGGCGGCACGATTCGAATGGCGCACCTCGCTGTGCGCCGATGACTTCCCGGCAGCGGCTTATGAAGCGCTGCGTCTGCGGGTGACGGACCACACGCCGTTTAACACGCTAGCCTGGATGGCCGCGTCTGAACGGGCATTGACGTCCGGGGAGCGCTTGCACGTGCTGCTCGGCTGGGAAGGTGACGAGCTGGTTTTATGCCTGCCGTTGGTGGCGTCCGTCGAGCGTTTTGGCCGGCTGCCATTTCGGGTCTTGCATCACCTGGGCTATCCCCTCGCCGACCGGCTGGCCCTGCTCGCCCGAACCGACAGGGACAGTATTCAGCGGGCGCTGGTGGAGATTCGTCGACAGCTGCCCCACGCCTTGCTGCAACTCAATGAGTTGTCCGACCCGACCGACGGCGAAAGCGCGCTGACGGGCTGGACGGCCCACAGTTCGATGGGTGAGCGACGGTTGAGTTGTCGTGTGCCGGTGCACCTGATCAGCGAGGCTGACCGCCAGGAAGTGTCTGGTGATCCGCGCTATAAATTGCGCCGTGCGCGTAAACGCATCGCCGCGATTGGCGCCGAAGTCCGGCGGATCACGCCTGACGCCTCGACCATGGGACCCTTGCTGCAGGCCATCAGCGAAGTCGAAGCGGTGAGCTGGAAAGGCGATGAAGGCGTCGGGATCTTTGCCGACGAGCGCCACCGCCAATGGATGGACCGCGCCTTTACCGCCCTCGCCGCCCAAGGCCTGGTGCGCGTCGTGGTGCTGGAACTGGAAGGACGGTGCATCAGCTATCGACTAGGGTTACTGGAACAAGGTCGCCTGTACGACTACAACCTGGCATTCCTGCCGCAATACGCTGACCTTGGCAGCGGTCGGGTATTGCTCGATGAATGGATACGCTGGGGCCTGGACGACAACTGGCGCTGGATCGATGCATCGCGGGTCAGCCTGGAAAATTCCAGTCATCAACTCCACGAGCGCATGACCGGGCAGCTGGAACACTGGCGCTGGAGTTTCTATTCCTGGCGTCCCGACGGGATTGCCTTGGGGTTGGCCCTGCGGGTCTGGCAATGGGTCAAACCTTTACTGCAACGCTACAAGGCCTGGCGTGCCGCGAAGGCCGCCAAACCCGTTGCGGCGCCTGCGCCCGTGGTGGCGCCTGCTTCAAAGCAAGCCAACCTGAAAAAAGAATCAGCCATGGAGAGCGAACATGCCTCGCCAAGTCATAGTCAACGCTGACGATTTCGGCCTCAGTGCAAATGAAAACGCGGTCATCCTCGGTGCCTTTCAGGCGGGGGTGATCAGCTCGGCTACGGCCATGGCCAACATGCCGGCGTTCGAAGCCGCGTGCGTCATGGCCCAGCATCCACTGCTGTCAGGCCGGATCGGGTTGCACTTCAACCTCACCTACGGCCGGCCGTTGAGTCAGCGCATTCTGTCTCGCCCCAATTTCTGCGACACCGCGGGGGTGTTCGACCTCAACCTGACCCGCCACCGCCTCTGGCTCAGCCGCGAGGATCGGGAGGCGGTACTGGAGGAGCTTGAGGCGCAATGGCAACGCTGCCTGGACAACGACGTGCGTCCCAGCCACCTGGATTCTCATCAACACGTGCACAACATCTGGCCCATCGGCGAGATCGTCGCGCGCTTCGCCGCCCGCCAGGGAGTCCCCGTGCGCCTGGCGCGAAACCTGGGGCAGAACCTCAGCCTGCCCAAACGTGTGTTCAAGGGGTTGCTCAACAGCCGCCTGCAACGTCTGGCGGGCACTACTGCGGATTTCGTCTGCACCCCGGTGGACCTGCGCAACGATGCAATGCCGACCGAGGGGGTGCTGGAGATCGTCGCGCACCCGAACAAGATTGGCGCGGATTTTGGCGACGCTTATCTGCTTCCTGGCGAGTCACTGACACAGGTGCTGGAGCAGCGTTTGCGCGGCGTTCCACGAATTTCCTACGCCGCGCTAAGCGCCGTATCGCCTGGCGTCGTGACGGCACTCGAGCAATGAAACATATTTAGTAACACATTCAAAAATGGCGTTTTGCTATTAATTTTCACCGTTGATCTATACCCAATTAAAGCGTCATCCACATGATCCTGGCTCAGGCCAAGAAGGGCTCTATGACTGTCATTCACAAACTCCGTGATCGTATAAAACAAAAAGGTTTGGGCCGTACATTTGGCACGTTGTGGAAACGCTATGTGTTCTTTCACTGGGAGCTGTTGTGGATGGAGCGCGACCTCGTGAGCCCGGTGGCACCGCACAAGTTGCGCCCCTACTCCGGGTTGCGCATGGTGAGCATCACCCCGGAAAACGCCATCGCCTTCAGCAAGCACTTCGGCGACCGCGTCGAGACCATGGCCGAACTCGCGGCCGAAGGTCACACCGGGCAGATGTACCTGGATGCCGATGACAACGCGATTGCGTTCATCTGGGGCAGCAAGGTCGATTACCACGACCGCCACTATTACGGCTGCTGGTTTCCGGTGAAACCCGGCGAGTTTTTTGAATTCGGCGGCGAAATGACCCGCGCCTATTTCGGCACCAGCCTGTCGGTGGATGCGCAGATCAACCTCTGGAACGCGATGGCGGCTCAGGGCTGTGACAAGGTGGTGGATGTGTGTGAAACGCACAATATTCCGGCGCTGAAACTGCACATTCGCATGGGCTATCACGAGCAAGGGCGCGTCACTCACGTTTACGGTTTGTTCGGGCGCTGGCGCTTCTTCCGCGAAACCCGGTACACCGGATCGCGCCTGGACCCGCTGCGCAAACCGGGACGTCCGGTGGTTACGGACGCGGCGCGGGCTTGAGAAGATGGCCCTGCATCATCATCGATGTCGACTGACACGGCCCCATCGCTGGCAAGCCAGCTCCCACATTGGATCGGCGGTGGACATAAGATTCATGTCCACCGCCGATCCTCTGTAGGAGTGAGCCTGCTCGCGATAGCGGTAGCACATTCAACATCGAAGTTGCCTGACACACCTCCATCTGAGGAACACCACCCGGGCCAGGCTCGACTTCTGCTGCCACTGGGCGGGTCTGCTCGAAATCCGATACGCTTGGCGAAAGCACACCAAGGTATCTCCCATGCTCGACAATTCACTGCAAAACTCCGCCGCGCCAGATGGCGTCTGCTACGGCTGCGGCGGCAAGAACCCCCATGGCCTGCACATCGAAAGTTTCTGGCACGAAGACGGCGTGCACGTCATGGCCGATCACCTGCCGGATGCCAAGTACTGCGGCTGGCCGGACCTGGTGTACGGCGGACTCATCGCCATGCTGGTCGACTGCCATTCAAACTGGACTGCCATGGCCTATCACTACCGCGCCGAAGGCCGGGCAGCCTCGAGCCTTCCTCGTATCGACTGCGTCACGGGCAACCTGGGTATCAAGTTCATCAAACCCACCCCGATGGGTGTCCCGCTGACCCTGCGCGCAAGGGTCGAGGGTGAGGTCGGCCGCAAGAGCCGGGTGATCTGCGAGGTGTATGCCGACGGTGTCCTGACCGCCGTCGGCGATTCGGTTTTTGTTCGCGTCGATACCGGGCAACTGGCAGCCGCTGCGCATGGCAAGAGCAGCTAGTGCCGCCGCAGATTTTACTTGGAAGAACACGCCATGACACAGAAGGATCGAGCACCGGCGATCACCGCGCGCGAGGTGTACCAGGTGCTCAAAGATGCAGCGATGGGTACGCGTGCGCTTCGTGTTGTTCGCTACGACACTGATCATCGATCGGTCGACATCGACGGCTGGCAGCTCAGGCTGTTCATTCAGGACACCTGTCTGCGTCAGTGCGAAGAATGCACGACAGCGGACGGGCGAGTCGCGACGCTCGACGCCTGGCAACGTTACGGCACCGATCCGGTTGCGTTGTTGAGTGGCTGGGAACATCAGCAACTTGAGCGGTTGTTGAACCTGAACGCCCATCACCTCGGACCGTGACAGGCGCAGGTTCGCTGGCTGTACACGCAGAGATTTAGCTAAGCTGCCCGCCTGATGCAAAATAGAACGCACAAACCCTGTCGGGTACGCAGTGCTACGAGAGCCGATATGAGAACCCCTTTGATCGAAGTCACCGAAGTGTCCATTGCCCAACTGCGCGCAGCGCTCGAATCCGGCCAGACCACGGCGGTCGAGCTGGTGCAGGCCTATCTGGCGCGCATTGACGCCTACGACGGCACGGACACCCCTACCGCGCTGAATTCCGTGGTAGTGCGCAATACCGAGGCACTGGCCGAGGCGCAGGCGTCAGATGACCGTCGCCGCAAAGGTCAGACGCTGGGGCCGCTGGATGGCATTCCCTACACGGCCAAGGACAGTTATCTGGTGAAGGGGCTCACCGCCGCCTCTGGCAGTCCGGCATTCGTCGACCTTGTGGCTTATCGCGACGCGTTCACTGTTGAACGGCTGCGCGCCGCCGGGGCGATCTGCCTGGGCAAGACCAACATGCCGCCGATGGCGAATGGCGGCATGCAGCGCGGGGTGTATGGCCGTGCAGAAAGCCCTTACAACGCTGACTACCTCACCGCCCCGTTTGCCTCGGGTTCGTCGAACGGTGCCGGTACGTCGACGGCCGCCAGCTTCGCGGCATTCGGGCTGGCGGAAGAAACCTGGTCGAGTGGACGCGGTCCGGCTTCGAACAATGGCTTGTGCGCCTATACGCCGTCGCGCGGGGTGATTTCGGTGCGCGGCAACTGGCCGTTGACGCCGACCATGGACGTGGTGGTGCCGTTTGCAAGAACCATGGCCGACCTGCTCGAGGTGCTCGACGTGGTGGTGGCGGAAGACCCCGACACCCGAGGCGACCTGTGGCGGATGCAACCGTGGGTGCCGATTCCGAGCGTTGCCTCGGTTCGTCCGGCGTCTTATCAAGCACTGGCCGCAAAGCCGGATGCACTCGCCGGCAAACGCCTGGGCGTCCCTCGCATGTACATCAATGCAGATTCCGAGGCGGGCACCGCTGAGTCACCAGGGATCGGCGGACCAACCGGCCAGCGCATTATCACTCGAGATTCGGTGATTGCCCTTTGGCAAGCAGCGCGCAAGGCGCTTGAAGCCGCAGGTGCCGAAGTGGTCGAGGTGGATTTCCCGCTCGTGTCCAACTGCGAGGGTGATCGTCCCGGTGCACCGACGGTGTTCACCCGTGGCCTGGTGTCCAAGGAGTTTCTGCATCACGAGTTGTGGGACCTGACGGCCTGGGCTTTTGATGATTTCCTGCAGGCCAATGGCGATCCGAAGTTGAACCGTCTGGTCGATGTCGACGGCGCGCTGATTTTCCCCCATGACCCAGGGACGCTGCCTAATCGCGAAGGCGACCTCGTGGCCGGCATGGACGAGTACGTGCGGATGGCCGAGCGTGGGATCACGCCGTGGAACGAGATCACGACCGTGCCCGATGGCTTGCGTGGGCTCGAGCAGACTCGTCGCATCGATCTTGAGGACTGGATGGATCGCCTGGGGCTCGATGCGGTGCTGTTCCCGACAGTCGCCGATGTGGCGCCGGCGAATGCCGATGTCGATCCGGCGGCTGCGGATATTGCGTGGAGTAATGGTGTCTGGGTGGCCAACGGAAACCTGGCCATTCGGCATTTGGGCGTTCCAACGGTCACCGTACCGATGGGCGTGATGCAGGACATCGGTATGCCGGTTGGTCTGACATTTGCCGGCCGGGCGTATGACGATTCGTCGCTGCTGCGGTTGGCTTCGGCGTTTGAAGCGACGGGGTCGAAACGGTTGATCCCGCCTCGTACGCCGGCTTTGTAGGGTGTAGTTGCTGAGCGTTTTTGTAATCCGGTGAATCCTCGCCCCGCCGCTCTCACCGTGCCGTTTCGATCAAACGGTGGGAGCTGGCTTGCCAGCGATGGCGGCCTGATCGGCGGTGAAATTCTTGACGGTGTACATATCCATTACTGCGGTTACGGCGGCTATTGGTTTCGCCCTTACGGCGAGTCACTTGGAAAAGCGCCAAGTAACCAAGCGCTCTTGCCCCTTTCGTACGGTGCCTCGCCTGGGCTCGGCATACCCTCACTCCGGTCCTGCTCCGTGGGCCCGCCGCGATCGGCCATCCATGGCCGTGCGCGGCTAACCCGGCATCCATGCCGGGTTGCCCACTGCGCAGAACCTGCGCTCGGCCTTCCGATGGGGCAAGAAGATCAAAAGCAGATCAAAAGCAGAAGCGAGGCGGCCTGCCAGCCGACCTGACTTTCGAAGCGCACGCGTTTACCTGTGGGAGCCGAGCTTGGTCCGGGCGGCGTTCCGACGATGACGGCCTCATAGCCGATCGATATTTTCCTGATGTACCCGGATCAAACTGTGGGAGCTGGCTTGCCGGCGATGGCGCCCTCACAGCCGATAAGTATTTTCCTGATGCACCGGGATCAGGGTTCTTCAGCGGCTACAACAGCGACAGCGTGTAGTTCACGATAAAACGATTCTGTTCGACGTTCCGGCCGGCGTCGGTGTTCGATTTGCCATTTCGCACCGAGAATCCAACCCCCTTCAGCGCGCCGGATTGAAGTACGTAATCCAGCGTCATATCCCGCTCCCACTCAGACTGATCACTTACGTTGCGGGCTTTGATGTCGGTGCCCTTCAGGTACACGATCGACGCTTTCAACCCCGGTACGCCCAACAGCGCGAAGTCATAGGTGTACTGACCGAAATGGGTCTGCTCTCCTGCGCGGGCAAAGCTCTGGATCATCCGATCGGTGGGCAGGTAGACGCTGCCGCCGCCCGCCCCTTTGTCCGTCAGGCTTCCCTGGTTGGGCTGGACAAAGTTACTGCCGTCACTCACCTGCTGATGCCCCACCGTCACCGCGTGGCCGCCGTTCGTGTAGGTGACCATTGCAGCCCAGGTGCTGTTATCGATTTCGCCGTTGTCATCGTCGGTGTAACCCGATACGCGATAGCCCTGCGCGCGGCCAGCCGCCGAACTGTTCGCACCACTTGAGGTGGTGCGGAAATAGCGCAGGTCGGTGGTGAGTGCACTTTTGCTGTCGATGGGCAAAACGTGAGTCAGGCCCAGGAAATGCTGGTCATAGAAGTCCTCCAGCTGCGCAAAGTAATACTGCGCCTTGAGGTCACGGGTGACGTTGTAGTCGCCTCCGGCGTAGTAGAACTTGTTGCTGTCCCGCGTGCTGCCGGCAACCGACAGGCCCGTACGTTCTGTCGAGGCGCGGCCGACTGCGTGCTCGAGTACTCCGCTGGTCAGGGTCAACCCGTCGATGTCGTTGGAGGTGATCTGCGCACCGGTGAACGACTGCGGCAATACCCTGGCATCGTTGGCCAACAGAATCGGCAATTTGGGTAGCAACGTGCCGTAGCGAAATTCTGTTTTCGCCACACGCATTTTCGCCGTCGGGCCGAAACTGCTCCACGAGGCGGCAGCACCGTCGCCGTCGCTCGGAATCATGCCACTGCCGACGTGACGTCCAGCGCCACTGTCCAGCGTAATCCCGAGCAGTGCCTGTGCATCGAGCCCGAACCCTACTGCGCCTTGCGTAAACCCTGACTCATAGCGCAGTACAAAACCTTGTGCCGCTTCTTCGGTTTTCGACGGGTCTGCGCTGCCATCGCGATTGTCGCTGTTGAAGTACAGGGTACGCATCGACAGTGTGGCTTTGCTGTCTTCCAGAAAGCCGTGCGTGGCGGTGTCGGCTGCCTGAGCGCACATCGAACTGGTTGCCAGTAAGAGAACGGCGGGGACGGCTCGGTTGAACATACGGTGCTCCTGAGTATTGTTTTTATTGAGGCCCACGGCACAGCAGCCCGCACTTTCACGCGCCCGATGAATGAGGATGAATATCGGGATACCGAGAGGACTGAAGGGTCATGCCGAGCAGGTTGCGAAACTCATAAAACATTTCGAGGAGCGATATTCAAATGAGGTGAAACTAATTTTCGTAGAGGGATAAGGCTTGTCGCACAGAGGCATGGAGCGGGAGTGTTTTTGAAAAACTGCCGGGCAGATTTTCATCATAAACAGAGGTGCATGGCCGGGAGGCGCGGGTTTCGTATAGCAGCTGCCGAAGGCTGCGTCCGACTGCGAAGCGGTCGCTGTCCGGACTCGATGATGTCCGCTTGAAAAACAGGGCCGCTTCGCGCCCCAACGCAGGCTGCGCCAGCTGCTACAGGGAGCATAAGGCGCGGGCTCTGTGTAGCAGCTGCCGAAGGCTGCGTTGGCTCCGGGGTCGCGCTCGACCGAAGTGGTCGCTGTCCGGACGTTATGGTGTCCGCTTGAAAATCGAGGGCCGCTTCGCGCCCCAACGCAGGCTGCGCCAGCTGCTACAGGGAGCGTAAGGCGCGGGCTCTGTGTAGCAGCTGCCGAAGGCTGCGTTCGAACGCGAAGCGGTCGTTGTTCAGACGATGTGGGCTGGCCTCTTGCCCGGTCTATGCAGGCTGAAAGCAATAGGCCGCCAGTTTGTTGCCGCCCAGATCACGGGCATACGCAGCGTAGGCATTCGGTGCCCAGCCACGCGGCCCTGGCAAGCCTTCACAGGTACCGCCAGCTGCCAGTGCGGCGGCGTGGAAGGCGTCGATGGCGGCACGTGTCTGTGCCTCGAAGCTGACAGTAACACCATTGCCGACGCTGGCCGGCGCGCCGTTGGCCGGTTTCAGCACGAAGAACGACGGTGCGTTTTCGCCCCAGATGGACCCGTTGTCCCCAAGGTCGGCGATGCGTTTCTGGCCAAGCTCGCCCAGTACGTTGTCGTAGAAGCCGCGGGCTTTTTCCAGATCATTGGTGCCGACTGTAACGTGGGTAAAAACACTCATTTATCAGCTCTCTTGTCAGTGGAAACGAGGTGGGTTGGTGTTGCTGTGTTGCGGTCGTTTTCTGCCTTTTTTTCACTGCGGCCAGAGGTCGACCGGAAAGTATTTTTCGGAGATTTTGGTGTACTCGCCCGACGCATGCAGTTGCGTTAACGCTTCGTCGATTCGCGCCTTGAGTGCGGTGTCGTCCTTGCGCAAGCCTGCCCCGACGCCCAAACCGTATTGCAGCGGGTCCATCTTCACGCTGCCGGTGCCTTTTTCCTCATACCCGGCACCGTCTGCCGAGGCCAGAAAGGCGATGTCGCCGAGTTTGTCGAGGAACATGACGTCGATACGCCCCGCCAGCAGGTCGGCGTTACAGTCATCCTGGGTGGTGTAGATGCGGATGTTCGATGTTTTGCCGTAGGCGGTCTGGATGAACTCGGCGTTGGTGGTCGAGCCCTGCACACCGATGGACTTACCGGCCAGCCCTTCGGGTGTCAGCGTCAGCTGGGTGTCCTTGGCGGCGACGAAGATTCCTGTGGTCTCGTAGTACGGACGCGAGAACGCGATGACTTTCTGCCGTTCCGGACTGATCCCCATGGAGTTGAAGAGCACGTCGAACTTATTGGAAAGCAGCGCCGGAATAATCCCGTCCCAGGCTACTTCCTTGATCTCGCATTCGGCTTTCATCTGCTCGCAAAGCGCCCGGATCAAGTCGGGTTCGAAACCGGTGAATTGCCCGGTGGGTGTCTTCACCAGAAACGGCGGATAGGGTTCTGCGGCAACACCGAATCGCAAGGTTTCCGCCGTTGCACTGGCGGGCGCAGCAAAGGTACACAACGTCATGCCGATAGAGGCCAGCAAGGCCAAATTGCGCATTATTCGTTTCATGATCGAGCCCTTCTTTCTGGAGGATGGGTGCAAGTAGAACGGTTCAACTGCGTGCATCGATTCGAAAACTTTTTACGCCCCGTGTGCGGGCAACGGCAGCCATCCCTGGATGGCCTGCCAGTCCGGCTCGAGGGCGGCAAAACGTGAGAGCGAAAAGGTAGACAGGTCGGTGAAACTGCACGTCCCGTCGACGACCAGATCGCGTATGGCATGACCGCTCGCCGGCGACAAGCCGAACCCGACACCGGACATCGTCGCGACCGTGACGTTATTCAGCGCAGCGGGACGATCGATGACGGGGCGGCCGTCCGGGGTGTTTTCAATGAACCCTGCCCAACTGCGAATTACGCGTTTGTGAGCGACCTTGGGGAACAGGTCGGCAAGGCGTTTGGCGATGTTGCATTGCAGCGGTGTTGAATGCGCACGGGTGCCGCGCACATCGTCGAGGTCGACCCACTCGTGTGGACCGCCGCCATAGGCCAGGTTGCCGCGCAGGGTTTGCCGGCCATACAGACCGTTGCCGTCCACACCGCCGATGTCGAGCAACGGCAGCGGTTCGGTCACCACCATCTCGGCGCGTGCAGTGACGAGCGGAATGTTGACGCCCAGCTGCGCGGCCAGCTCGCCGGTGTGCGGACCTGCGGCAATCACGAGTTGGTCGCAGGTGATCAGGCCATCTGCCGTGCGTACGCCTGTCACGCGGTCGCCCTGGCGTTCAATCGACACTACTTGCGTGTGTTCGAGCACCCGGCCGCCCAGGTTTTTCACGGCCCAGGCGTACGCCTGCAAGGTGCGGTGCGGGTTAGCGTGGCCGCCGAAATGATAGTAGAAGCCCGCCAGCACGTTGTCGCCGGCAAAGGGCACGAGTTCGCGAACCTGTTGCGGGTCCAGCAGGTCGACACGCAACCCGTAGTAAGCGGCTTCGTCCACGACTTTTTTATCGATCGACACCTGGTGTTCAGTGAGGTCGATGCTGATGCGGTCAGGGCGATACTCGGTCGGATACCCGAGCAATTCGTCCATCATCGGCCAGAGCCGTTGTTCCTCCCTGAAAAGCGGGCTGTGGTGATGGGAACACCCGCCGCCATTACGGCCCGAAGCGCCCCAGCCAATCAGGCCGGCGTCGAGGACCAGCACATCAACGCCATCGCGAGCGAGCCACCAGGCAGCGCTCAAACCCGTCACGCCGCCACCGACGATGACGACCGACGCGCGTGTAGAGGACTTCTTGACTGTCTGCATGGTGTCAGCTCTCGTTCTGCGCTTGATGGTTGAGTCGAACGCCGTCTTGCGGGCGCTTGGCGACGGTCTGCTGACCGGTGCACAGCCAGAACGGCGTCCACTGGGACGGCATGTCGAACCAGGCATCCCATCGGCTGATCATCTGTGGCGTCTCCTCGATCTGGCCGAGCTGACGCATCGACAGCGGTCGGACCGGCGGCCGAAACGAGGCCAAGGCAATGGCGTCGACGTTCACCCCGGCACCAATGCTGAGCAAAGTGGCCACTTGTTCGCGGCAACGGCGGCCCTGGCAGGGTCCCATGCAGGCCCGTGTCAGGCGTTTTGTCACGTCCGGGTTGGGCGAGCCGTCCTGCAGCGACGAGATCATCGTGCTTTTCAACGCGGCATCGGTGGGCGTCCAGTCGAGATAGCGCGGCGGTTGCTGACCGAGAATTTCGCCGGCCGTCACCTCTTCGCACTGGCAAACGAAAGGCTGGTTTTGCGCATGGACGGTGGACGCCCGGACCCACGCCGTGCGATTGGCGGCAACATCGCAGACGGCTGCGTCGGGCAGCGGTACGGTGTCGCTTAACGCGATGTCGACACCCAGCGCGGCCAGCGCCGTGTGCGCCGCGATGCGGCCTTCGCGGCGGGCAATCTCGTCGTCGAGACTTTTCGAGACCCAGACGCCGGCGCAATCACCTGCCACCAGGAAGAACGGCAACGAGGTGCGCTGTGCAGAGTCTGTGTCCGGGACGTGGCCACCGCGCTCGGCCTGAAAGGAAGTGCTGCACCCTGTTGATTCGATCAGTTCGATCGCGGGAATGGCGGCCACCGCCAGCAGCACGGTGTCGCAGTCGATATCAGTCAAAGCTCCGCCAACGGGGTTACCCGTCGCGTCGACCGCGACAGCGGTGATCCGCTTGACGCCGAGTGCATCCCCCGCCGCCTCGCGCACCACATGCCCGGTCAACACCTGTGCGCCCTGCTCCACCAACAGGCCTAGCAGCGCTTGATCGCCGAATACCTGTTCAGCCTGCTCAATGATTGCGACGATCTGCACGCCATTGCTGGTCAGCGCGTGGGCCGTGGCCAATGCGTGCGTATCGCTACCGACCAGTACGGCGCGCTGGCAGTCCAGCGCCTCGTAAACGGTGGCAAGCCGATGCGCAGCACTGATACCCATGACACCAGGCCGATCCCAGCCGTCGAAAGCGAGGCCCATGTCGCGTCTGCCCGCGGCAACGATCACCTGTTTGAAGCGCAGCAGGCTGGCGTCTTTGTCATCGGCGAGACCGGCGACTGCGCCCTCGATCCAGGCGGTGGTGCGTTGTTGAGGAAACAGCCCCCAGACTGCCGTGCCGAGCCGCACGTCGACGCCGGCTTCGAGCGCATCGGCGATCTCCGGGCGGGCGTCGAGAAGCGTTTGCAGCACACTGTTGCGATTCGCCACCGCGGCGCCCATGCGGCCACCGAAATGCAGCGGCACTTCCTCCCCCATGGTGTCGAGGGGGACCGGGTTTTCGTCCACCAGCGTAACGCGCAGACCATGCCCGGCGGCGGTCAATGCGGCAGCGAGCCCCGCAGGGCCTGCACCGACGATCAGAATATCGGTCTCGTCGCTGATGGGCGGCGCTTTGCCTGCCACCGACGCGGGATCGTAATAGATATCTTTGAGAGGTCGTTTCACCGTGTATCCCCCGGGAGGTAGGCGCGTGAGCGTTGACGCATGGGCGCTGGCAATTGGGTATCGACTAGAACAGCGAAGACGGCGGCTTGACGTCACCCTCGGCGAAGCGCGACAGACGCAGCTGACGCATGTCCAGCCCCGGCTCGCCCGAGTGAATCCAGTTGGCCAGGGTTTTACCGACGATGGGGCCCATGGCAAAACCGTGACCGCAGAATCCGGTGGCCACCGCCAGACCCCGTGGTGTCGTGTTGGCGTCGATGACGGGGATGCCGTCGGGCAAGACATCGATACCACCGGCCCATCGGTCGACGATCTGTGTGCCCACCTGCCCCGGGAACGCCGCCTTGAGCGCACGCATCGCCGTGACCAGGCCTTTGTCGTTTGGCGGGATCATTGGGTTTCGCTCGTGAATGCCCGCCCCCAGCCGCGACGCTTGCGACCACGGCATGCGCTGACTCAGATCCGTCAGGCACGCGCCATTGAGATTGAAGCGGAACGACTTGCGATGCGCCCACAGCGACGGCGCATACCACTGCAGTGCACGCAGATGGCCAAGCGTCATGTCAACGTCGACGTGGGCGTCGTCGGCGATGTTGAAGCTGCCGTCCAGCCGTTGCCGGAAACCGACGCCGTTGGCAATGGTGGAAATGCCGCTCAGCGTCGGCCCGGACGTGGTCCGTGCCACTGTTCCCCGAACCAGTTGCTGTGGCAGGGAGATGCCGAGCATCTTCAGCAGACGGAACGTCGTGACGCCCGCAGCGCACACCACGGTTTTCGCCTTCACATAACCGCGCTCGGTTTCCACGCCCACAACCTGGCCGGCGGCGACGTCGATGCCTTTGGCACCGCACTGTTCGACGATGTGCGCACCCAGTTCACGGGCACGCATTGCAAAGGCTCGGGCCACCAGCGTGGGCTCGGCCTGGCCGTCGCTGGCGGTGAACAAACCACCCAGTTGCGGCACGGCGTAGCCCGGCAATTTCTTCTCCACTTCCCGCGGCGACAGCATCACGGTGTCGATCGAAAAGCTGCGCGCGACACTCAGCCACGATTCGTATCCGTCACGCTCGGCTTCATTGCCCGCGACGAACAGACAGCCGTCGTTGCGCCATCCCAGGTCGGTCTGCAGTTCGCGTTCCAGCGAGCGCCAGATCTCGATGCTGGCCTGCATCAGCGGCACCTCGGCTTCGTCTCGCGATTGCTGGCGAACGAAGCCCCAGGCGCGTGACGATTGCTGGCCCGCGAGAATGCTTTTATCGATCAACAGCACCTTGGCGCCCGCCTTGCTAAGGTAGTACGCGCAGGCACACCCCATCAGGCCGCCGCCGATGATCGCCACGTCGACTTCACGGGGCAGGCGGTCGTCCTGGGTCGCTGACACGGTATTGAATGCCGCTGCTGGAGTGTTCATAAGGGCAACCGTCCGGTGGAGAATGACGCGTAGCGCCGCGTCGTGGTTTCGGCTAAGAATGTGCCCCGTCTCGCCGAAATAACAGTGATGTATCTGCATTAATCCCATGCGAGGAGCGCATAGAAACATGAGCCGCCAACTGCCATCCATCGAGCTTTTGCAGGCCTTCCTGACCGTCGCGAAAACCGGCAATTTCGGCAAGGCAGGCGAGCAGCTCAACCTGAGCCAGAGCGCGGTGAGTCGGCAGGTTGCGCAGTTGGAGGCGCGTCTGGACAGTCGTCTGTTCGAGCGGCACACACGCAAAATCGTGCTCACCCCTGAAGGTCAATCACTGGTTCCGGTGGCGGAACAAGTCATCGGCCTGCTGTCGGATGCGTCGCAGATGCTCGCCACGGTGGGACGAAGCGTCAGCCTGCGCGCGCACCCGACCATGGCGGCACGCTGGCTGATTCCACGGCTGACTGCGTTTTACCGCAAGCATCCGCAAGTAACCGTCAGTGTCGACACGGTGTATCACCGCTTCCCCGACTTTGCGTTTGAATCCATCGACGCAATGATCGCGTACGGCACCGCCACCTGGCCCGACTTCGAAGCGCTGGAGTTGTGGGAGGAAGCATTGATCCCGGTGTGCTCGCCGGCACTGCTCGCCGGTTCGACACCGGAAGAGGTGCTCAAGACCGCGCGTCTCGTGGACGCGAGCATGGATCGCCTGGACTGGCGTCGCTGGGACGAGTACTACCCCGATTCAACCGGCCCCGATAACGCTCACCTGACCTTCGATACGCTGGAGTCTGCAATCGTCGCGGTGAAATGTGGCCAGGGCATCGCGCTGGTCGACGCGGTGCTGACACGCGATGAGTTGCTCACCGGGCAACTGATACGCGTGCATGCCGGCAGCATCGTGACGGGCGGACGCTACACGTTGGTCTATCCAAAGCGGGTGAAGCGTTCGAGCGGGTTTTGCGAGTTTCTTGAATGGCTCGAACAGGAAGTGGGCGATAGCGGATCCACGTGTCAAATGGTTGTTTCCGGGGAGGTTTGAGCGGGTCGTTGAACAAGCGTCCGATCGCTTATCGATCAGGCTGCCACTGCCGGTGTTCAGGCAGACCTTCCCCCTCCAGCCACGCGACGTCCTGCTCCGTCCAGATGTGATACTCGGGCCTGGCGCCAGGCTCATCATCTAACGTCGCTACGCGCACGATCATTGCGGCAGCGCCGTTGCGTTCAGCCGCAAGGTGCGATCCGCAGTGGCCGCAGAAGTGCCGAATCTTTCCGGGAGATGACTCGAAAGCCCTCAACGCGTCCAGCCCTCGTGTCCATCTGAAATGCTCTCTCAGCACGCCGGCCGTGGTGACATACGCAGCCGCATGGGTCTTGCGGCAGGTGTGGCAGTGACAATGGCTGATGGGCATATCAATGCTGTCGACTTCATAGCCAACAGCCCCACACGCGCAGCTTCCTTTCATTTCATCCTCCGATGTCCACACTGTGGGTCGATTACGACCCATTTGAAGTAGTGCCAGTAACGATATCAGCCCGCTGAAGAGCCGGACAATCACTGGCAGCCACAATGACGCCTGGCATAAAGAAAGCAGAGTCCTCACTCAACTTTTTTCCTGCCTATCGAAGGTGACCCGGAATTTTGGAAATCGCTCACCTGGCTGAGTACATCAGCTAACTGATGCACTCTGCGTGCTGGAGTGCCTGGTTTGCAGGAAAAGCACAGAGGCTGCCAATGCAGCAGCCAATGCCCCTGTTAGCGGGATGTCCGACAAGCTGCCGAACGCAATGGTGATGCTGCCGAGTACCCCACCCAATGCTGTACCCAGGTTGAAGGACGCGATATTCAACCCGGCGGCTACGGCGGTTGACTCCGGGATATAGCACTGAGCCTGTTTCAGCAGACGCAGTGTCAACATGGTCACGATGGAAAAGAAAAAGACACCCAATGTGCCGACCAGGAGCGTCATCATGAGCGCAGAGTCACTGAACCAGTAAAGTCCGATCAAGTTTATGGCCAGGCCCGCCAATGCCATCACGGTGCTGCGGTTCGCGTCCATCTTGTCCACCAGATAACCGCCAAGCAGATTCCCCACGATGGAGCACAGGCCGAACAGCAGCATACCCAGACTCAACTGCTGCACGTCCACCTCGGTGATTTGAAGCAAGTAGGGAGAGACGAAGGTGAAGAATGAAAAGGTCGCAATGCTCACGAGTACGCCGATGCCGGCGGTGATGAGCAATTGCGGATGGGTGATGGCCTTGATCCCTTTCCATGCGCTCGCTTGCCCGCCGTGCGAACTCTCTGTGCTGCTGGTCATGAAGAGGAGTAATCCCAGCATGCTCAACAGGCTGAGTCCCCCGATAGACATGAAAATGCCCCGCCATGACCAGATGCTACCCAGAAACGTTCCAATCGGGACGCCGAACGCGAGCGCGAGTGTCAACCCTACCCACACCACGGATAGCGCCCGTCCGGAACGCTTCTGATCAACCAGCTTGGTGGCGGCGTCCGATGCCACCGCCATGAAAACACCATGGCCCAGCCCCACCAGAAACCGGATCACCAGCAACATGGAGAGATTCGGCGAAAGGCTCATCAGCACGCTGCCGACAGCGAGGACCGCCATGGCAAGCATCAGAATGTGCTTGTCCCTCCAATGCGAAACGAGCGCTGTAATAAATGGTGCGCCAATGGCTGCGCCAAAGGCATAAGCAGCGATAGCGGTGCCCACTGCAGCAATTTTTGAGTCAAGGTCGGTCGCGATGGCGGAAACCAGACCTGCGACGACAAACTCGGAAAGACCGAATGCAAATGTACATAATGAAAAAACATAAATGGCGGCAGGCATGGCTGTCCCTGGTTCGGCAGTAGTGAAGTGACCTCGAGACAACTGCGCAAAGAACAAGTATTGCCAAGGAAATGGCAGGCCTTATTCACGAGTCCAATGCAGTGCTTCGACGTGAGTCACGGGAGTAGGAACGCCCGTGTCCTCACCCTCGGATCGGGTGCTGCCAAACAGTAGTGCCAACGCTTATGTCCGTAAAATACTGTTTAAATCGCGAAACAAGACGCTGAACGTCTCAATGGGTCAGTGGCGCAAGAGTGCCTCGGACTGCCTCGATCAGCCGGTCCCGGATCGGCGAATCCTGATTCGCGTTCCACGCCATCAGCAGGTCCAAATGCAGCAGATCTTCGGGCGCATCCACGATGATGGGGCGGAAGACGACGTCTTCCTGCATTCCCGTCGCCAACGATGCGGGTATCAGGGCAATGCCGAACCCACTGGCGACTAACGCGATCAAGGTTTGCAACTGCCGTGCTTGTTGAACAATGTTTGGCAGGAACCCTGCGGCTTGGCAAAGACGGATAATTTGGTCGTGAAAGCCTTGCCCCAGCGGTCGGGGCGACGCCACGAAAGCCTCGTCCTTGAGTAACGCCAACTCGATGGACGCGTGGTCCTCAAGCCGATGTCCAGCCGGTAGCGCGACGACTATCGGCTCGCGCAGGATAGTCTCGAAGCGCAGATGGGGCGTGGTCGTCCCCGGTGTGCGCATGAAGCCGATATCAGCAGCGCCGCTCTCCAGCGCCTCCACCTGCTCGTGGGTCGTGGCCTCCTTCATGGTAAACGCTACCTCTGGGGACGCGAGGCGGAAGCCGCGTAACGCCCGCAGCAACGGGGCATAGGACACAATGTTGATGAATGTCATCGTGAGGTGGCCCTCGACTCCTTCGGCAACACGACGGGTTCGTGTCACGCCCTCATCGAGAGACTGAAGAATGCACCTGGCAGTCTCCAGAAATGATGTGCCGGCAGGGGTCAACAACACGCTGCGGTTTGTGCGCTCGAACAGCGGGGAACCGATCTCGCTCTCCAGCCGGCGAATGGCTTGACTCAGGGGCGGCTGAGCCATATGCAGACGCACCGCAGCCCGATTGAAGTGCAGTTCTTCGGCAACGGCAATGAACTGCTGTAGCAGGCGCGTTTCTATCATTGAAACCTCAGGTCTGGGCGGTGTCGTCGTGATGGGGTTTGATGACATCAGGATGAAGGAAGCGCTGACTCTTGAACGACCTTTCTCCGGACGCCCTTTTTTGCGCAGGGCATCCTCTCACGTAAGGCTATGGCCTCGACATTGCACATGCGCGGATGAGATCACCGGCGGAGGGAATTGCGCGAACCCTTGCTATGATTTCCGAGGGTCTCGTCTCGGGGTCAATTCAGGAGTTGTTGATTATGCGTTTTTTGAATCGCGTTTTGCTGGTCAGCGCGGGCGTATCGGCGTTGCTGGGCGCATCACTTGCTACGGCTCAGGATGGGCCATCGTTCAAGTGCAGCGAGAAAATGGCCAGTTCGGTGGAAGACCTGATCTGCAAAAACCCGGACCTTGCAGCGCAGGACCGAAAGCTGGCAGCCGCGTATGACGCCGCGCTGAAAAAGGCTGGCAATGGCGCCAAGACTCTCAAGGCCGAGCAGCGTGGGTGGATCAAGGGGCGTGATGAATGCTGGAAGTCCGACGACAAACAGGCCTGCGTTCGCGACAGCTACAGCCAGCGCATCGTCGAAGTACAAGCCGGTTACGGATTGGTTGCCGGCAAAGGCCCGATCACATTCGACTGCGGCGGTGACGGCACGATCAGCGCCACCTTCTACCAGACCGACCCCTCTTCGCTTATTGCCAGCTACAAAGGCCAGCGCTCATTGATGGTCGCGGTGCAATCGGGCAGCGGCGTGCACTACACCGGTCAGAACGAAAGTTTCTGGGAGCATCAGGGGGAAGCTCGGGTGACTTGGGGGTATGGCGCCAAGGAGATGACTTGCAAGAAGAACGTTTGAGGCGCCTGGCAGGGTTTGTTCAGAGGCAACTGACTTACTCGCAACATGGAATACCTTATTGAAAACCTTCAACACATAAGGGTGGAACAGGTGCAGGGAGCAACTGGCGTCGCCGATCAATCCCGGCAACCCGGGTAAGCGCACACCCGACAATCCATGCACCATTGCCGAGGCCGGCAGCGCGCCACGCCGCCGTGCGTGCGTAAATGGCGTAGCAGCCATGCCCAGAACGAACTCGGCGAGAATCTGCTGGGTGTAAAAATCTGGCCAGCAGCGCGTCAAAAACGCAGACAGCATCCGGTCAGCCCGACATTCAGTCGGCATCAGGTCTCAACAAAGGACTTGTTTGTGCAGGTTTGTTGGCAAGTGCTCGACCAAGGGCTTGCCCGGTCATTTCGACGTACCGGTAAGTAAACATCGACACCAACACTACTGATCCCACTGCCAACAGAGCGATGAGGTTGTTGAACAGCACATCACCCGTGTCCAGGTGGCGAGTCCCGTCAATCATCGGTGTCATGTTAACGCCGAGGACTTTGTTCGCTACCATGAACACCGACACGATGCAAAACAGGATGGCCGCGTGGGTCAAGTAAATGGAATACGACAACTTGCCTAGAAACGCGAAGGCCCGTCCCGCCAACACCCTTGACACCGCCCCGCCATCAAAGGCGAATATCACAACGACGACGCCGAACAACGGGCTGGCCACCAACGCCTTGCCCTCAAAATCGTTGGTCACGAACAACAGCACTACAGCTACCACCACGACTTCAAGCACTGTCAGCAACCAGACCTTGGCCCGGCCGGGATGGGGTAGTTTCAGGTACACGGTATACGCCAGGCTGCCAGTGAAAAAGTAGGCGAGGCCTCTAAGCGACTCAATCGTGAAGAAGTTATGGTCGGCATAGATCAGCGCCAGGGCCACGACGACTATCGTCGCCCACACCCATGTCCTGATGCCGAAGGCGATACTCAGGATCATGGCGAAGATCATATAGGTGTAGTACTCGATACTGATGCTCCACGACGGATAGTTGTACGACAGTGGATTAGTCCAGTGCGTCCAGGATTGCAGCAGCAGCGCATTAGGCAGAATTTCAGCCGGGTCAAACTTTCCAGAAAATGGCGTGTTGTTAAACTCCATACCTTGTTGGACAGCCATATATCGTCCGCACTCCAACAGTATGAAGACGCCCAACATGAAGAGGTGCAAGGGCAACAAGCGGAAGGTGCGCGTTATGAAGAATCTGCGAAAATTAAATTGCACGGAGTTTGCGTAGGCGTGCGCCAATACAAAGCCACTCAATACAAAAAAGAACGATACGAATACTTCGGCATGGCGAAACAACGACCACTCGGTAAAACTGTCGTTAACGCGTAAGTGATAGATCATCACTGAAACAGCCATCAACCCTCTGAAACTGTCCAGCGAATAGAATCGCTTCTCTGCGCGCATATCCAGGCTCCCTTACTTGCATAGGCGGCACGTCTTGGATCACCTGCGATGACTACTTCGCGGGGTCGGCGAGGGATTCGCCCGGCTTCACCCTGGTAACGTGCCACCCGTCCCCTGAATGACTGCAGCCCCCTCCACTATTGCACCGAAGGGTCTAACGCAATTTCTAAAAGATAAGACGACGTCTATCAAACCGCTGATCTGATATCACGTTAGCATCAGTCCTTGAAAGAGCAAGGCAGTTTTTCAGCGTGAAGATGAATGCACTATTGACGCAATTACGGCGTCAAAAAACCGCTAATGATATTGACCTCAATAGTCTTTTCACAACTACAGCTTTGCGCAACAAACGCACATAACTTTTCATTACCGTCCATCGTCGACCCGCGCTTTATTTTTCTCACGTTTGTTACATCGAGACTAATGTGTAGGGCGAATGCCGACGCTTTCGGAAATTGGGACAGACGCAATGGAAAGCACCGAATGAAATGCACCCTTATCGTATTGACGCTTGCGCTCAGCAGCTTGGCCCACGCCGCGCCCATGCGCTGGGGTGATATTCGCGACGGCAGCCTCTATCTGCAGCCAGGTGGCGACGACACGTTGCGCGTCAGTTGGGTACCTGCCTGGCAAACCGATGCCAATGAAGAACGAATCTACCTGCTGGATGCCGAGGGAGAGTTGCGCGGCGAGCGTTTTATCCCTGCCAGCGAAAGGCGCGGCGAGCAGACCTGGGCATTGCCCGCGAGCGCTGCCAGTTACCGCGTGGAAGTCCCGGGCTACAGCTTCAGGCGTTATCGCTTTGAGCACGACGACAAGACTGTCGCCCTGTTCGCACCGGCAAAGGTGCATTTCAGCGCCGAGACTGCCTCCAATGTCGAAGTCTATTTCAAGGTCCGCGCCGGTGAACAGGCGATACTCGCAGGCAAGTATTTCGGTGGTGTCAGTGGGTTGCGTGCCGTGCGTTTGGGCGATGGCAACAACGTCGAGCTGAAACTCAAACCCTACCAGGACTACCCGAAGTTCGACCAGATTGCCTTGCCTGTCAGCGATAGGGATCAAGACTGGCGCCTGCGCCTGCAAGGGAGTGGCAAGGCGGCGTTCTGGCTGGACGGCACCGCCAACCTGTTTGCCCAGCGGCCCCAACACCTGCAGCCGCTGCGCCAAAACAGCGGCCGTACCGAGCTCAATTTGCATCCCGAGGTGCTTGGCCCCACGCCGCGACTAGGTGTCGCCTTGCCTTACTTGCTGCCACCACCGGCAAGCCATGCCGCCCTCGACGCGCTCAAACCCCGTGCGGGTGGCTTTTACAGCGCCGTCGATATCATGGCCGCCAAGCCTCATTACGAAGAGGCCTTCAGACGTTTTTATCTGGAACGCGGTGGCATCGATATGGATATCACCTTGCTGGCGGGCAGTCGTCGCAAGGCCGACTTGAAGGCCAACAGCCAGAGCGCCGCCGGCCTTGACGCCTGGCTGGCGACAACCGTGGCCTTGGGTCGAGGCACTCACTACCTGTCGTTTGCCGACGAGCCCAACTACAACTACCCCGACTATGAGACCTACAAGCACTTCTTCGACGCCATGTATCGCCAGGTACGCGACTACCCGGGCGCACGCGAAGCGGGTGTGCGCATCGCCATGCCCGCCAGCTCGCGATTCGTCAATGGGCCGTTTACACCAGAAGGTGCGCAGCGCCGTGGCATCGATTGGGCCCGGCGCATGCTCAGTGAATCGGCACCGCAGATCGACGCCTTGGCCTGGCATGAGTGGATGATTCGCGACCTGCTGGCCACTCGGGTGTACCGAGACTCTGTGCGCCAGGCTGCGGAAGTCGTCGGCCTGCAATCCGATGGTCGGCCACGTAAGGCGCTGTTGCTGGACCAGACCAATATATCCAGTGGGTCAAGCGTAAGCCCCTACGAACAGGAAACACACTTCGCATCACTGTGGTGGGCCTCGGTGGCTATCAATTCAGCCCAGGACGGGCTGCTCGATATGCTCAATTGGTTTCAGGCCGCCGACGACCCGAACCACCTCAAAGGCATGATCCGCATGCCTGGGCCTGATCGCTTCGAGCTGAAGCCGGTAGGTCTGGCGCAACAATTCATCCAATCGCATTGGCTCGATCAGGTCCGGCGGATGGACAACAGCGCGTTCGAGGTCGATGCCCTGGCGATGGCCCGCGGCAACGAACGCACCGTGCTAGGCGTAAACAAGGGCGAGCGCTTGCAACGGATCAGCTTGCAGGGCGCAGGCACCGCCTGCCCGTCCCTCAGCCTTTTCGGCCCTGACAGCCGTAGTCGCGAAGCCGCTGTCGATTGCCGGGATGGACGCATTCGTTTTGATGTTCCGGGTGAAAGTATTTTCGCCTTGACGTGGCGTGCGTCGTAAACTGCGCAGCAGTCGTCAAACTGGACAGCCGGGTAGCGCTGAAGCGGAACGGTGCACAGTCTCATCGCAGGTGCGTGCAATCCCCCGCCACAGTTACGGTGTTCCACGATCCGTCAGTTACCGCAAGCAAGCTATGAGGTCCCTCTCTTGAGCAAAGCGCCCTACGTTCCTCCCAAGGTCTGGAAAAACGATGCCCCTTCTGGAGGTCAATTCGCCAGCATCAACCGGCCGACCGCAGGGCCGACCCATGACAAAACGCTGTCGATCGGCAAGCACCCGTTGCAGTTGTATTCACTGGCCACCCCCAATGGCGTGAAGGTCACCATCCTGCTTGAGGAGTTGCTGGCGCTCGGGCACACCGGCGCCGAGTACGATGCCTGGCTGATCCGCATCAATGAAGGCGACCAGTTCTCCAGCGGCTTTGTCGAGATCAACCCGAATTCGAAGATCCCGGCGCTGCTGGACCGCAGCGCAGAGCCGCCCATTCGCGTCTTCGAATCGGGATCGATCCTGCTTTACCTCGCGGAAAAATTCGACGCGTTCCTGCCCAAGGATCCCGCAGGTCGCACCGAAACCCTGAACTGGCTGTTCTGGCAGATGGGCGCGGCGCCTTACCTGGGCGGTGGGTTCGGGCATTTCTATGCTTATGCGCCGGAAAAGCTTGAGTACCCGATCGACCGCTTCACGATGGAGGCGAAGCGTCAGCTGGATGTCCTCGACCGTCGTCTAGGCGAAAGCGCCTACCTGGCCGGGGACAGCTATACCATTGCCGATATCGCAGTGTGGCCCTGGTACGGGCAGTTGGTGCGGGACAACGTGTACTCGGCGGCGGAGTTTCTATCCGCGCATCAATACACCCATGTGCAGCGCTGGGCAGAGGAAATCGCCAATCGGCCGGCGGTCATCCGTGGTCAGCGGGTCAACCGGACGTGGGGCGATGAGGCGAGCCAGGTGCCCGAGCGGCATCAGGCCGCTGATCTGGACCAGAGAACCTGATTCGTGTTTGCTCGGCAGCCCCACGAAGGTCAAACAGACACAGGGGCCGCCGGCAACATGACCAGCAATTCCTCCAACCCCATCGGCTTGGCGAAGTAATAACCCTGGGCTTGCGTGGCGCCCATTTCCCGTAGCAGGTCCAGGGTCGCTTGATCCTCGACGCCTTCGGCCACCACGCTGAGGTCCAGCGATTCGGCCATGCGCACAATCGCCCGGACGATCGCGCGACTGCGGGCGCTGGTGGTCAGTTCGAGGATGAACGACTTGTCGATTTTCAAGCCGCTGAAACGGTATTGATGCACATAGCTCAGGGATGAAAACCCTGCACCGAAGTCATCGAGCACCACCGACATGCCGTTGTCGGCCAATTGCTGCATGGTCAGTCGGGCGATGGTCGGTTCCGCCACCAGTGCGCCTTCGGTCAACTCCAGACAGATGCGCGAAGGTTCAACTTGATGCCTGGCCAACAGTGCCAGGACATCACTGGCAAAATCCGGGCGGGTCATGCTGTAGCTGGAGCAATTGACGTGCACCGCAGGCCAGTTGGCGTGTTCGGGTTGGGCGAGTATCGCTGCAATGCTGTTGAGCATGTACAGGTCCAGTCGACCAATCAGGCGCAGGCCCTCGACATCCGGTAGAAAGTCGCCCGGGGCGATTACCCTGCCCCCCGGTTGATGCCAGCGAATCAGCGCTTCAAGGGCCAGCAGCTCGCCGGTTTCAACGCTGACTATTGGCTGGAAATACGGCAGCAATTCGTCCGTGCGTTTGAGCGCGTTGCGCAAGGCCCCTTCCCGCTCGACCTGGTCCGAGACTTCACGGCGCACTTCCTGATTGAACACGGCATAGCTGTCGCGCCCGGCACTCTTGACCCGGTACATCGCCGCATCGGCATCGCGCAGCAAATCGGCCGGCTCGTGATGAAACTGACTGTCGGCGCTGACAATACCGATGCTGCACGACGAAAAAACTTCGTGGCCATTGATGAAGAACGGCAGGTCAAACGCCACCAGAATGCGTTCGGCAATTTCGATCACCACGTCCAGCGGAGCCTCCGGCGCGAGCACCGAGAATTCATCGCCGCCCAGACGCGCCAGCAGGTCGGTCTCGCGCAAGCAACCGCGCAAACGGTGCGCCGCCTGCATCAACAGCAGGTCGCCAAAATGATGGCCGAGGCTGTCGTTGACCAACTTGAAACGGTCGAGGTCGATGAACATTACTGCCAGGTGCCCACCTTCGCTGCCAAACCGCGACCAGGCGAGGCTGAGTCGCTGTTGCAGGCAGGTACGATTCGGCAGCCCGGTCAACGCGTCGTGAGAGTTTTCATGCTGCAGCTTGGCATTGGCGTGATCGAGCTCGCGGGTTCGGTTCTGCACCCGGGCTTCGAGCTTGAGGTTGGCGGCGTGGATCGCTTCGGCGGCCGTACGACGCGACAACGCGGTATCAATGTGCCGCGACACGAACGTCAGCAGTTCCTGATCACGCAGGGTATAGCGCACCTGCGAGGTATAGCTTTGCACCGCGAGCACGCCCCGCACCACGTCGCCGTCGAACAAGGGAATGCCCAGCCAGGAATAGGAGCGGACGTACTCATCGGCCAGGTCCGCTTCACCGCTGATCGACAGGCGCTCAGCCTCGGTGGAGTCAATCAGGCAAGGTCGGCGCTGACGAATAACGTATTCGGTCAGGCCCCGACGCCCTCGGCGTGCAGCCGGGCAGGTGGTTTGCCGCTCATCGACGTAGTACGGGAAGGTCACTTCGGTGGTCGCGTCGTCGAACAGCGCAATGTAGAAGTTCTGGGCGAACAGCAGATCACCGACGATGCCATGCAAGGCCTGGAACAATTCGGTCATGTCGCCGGGCCGGCTCGACAGTTCGGCAATCTGGAACAATGCGCTCTGCAGATGCTCGGCCCGCTCACGCTCGGCCACTTCCTGCCTCAGTTCGTCGTTCAGTGCCGAAAGCTCCAGGGTGCGACGCATGACCGTTGCTTCCAGGTCCTCCCGGTGCAGAATCCGGTCCAGCGCCATGGCCACGTGCCGGGCCACCACCAGGAACAGCGCGCGGTCTTCAGCGCTGTAGGTACGGGACACGTCGTAGACCTGCATGGCAAGCATGCCGAACACTTCATCGGAGGCATTTTTCAGCGGTGCGCCCATCCAGAACTCGGGACGATCACCCACGCAGTAGAAGCGGCCTTCGGTCTGCGCCGCGAGAATGCCCGCAGCATCGATCAGCAACGGCTGGCCAGTAGTCAGCACCTGGCCCGTCAACGACAAGTGCGAAACGTCCAGGTATTCATAGTGTTCGGCCTCCACGGCATCCACGTCGATGATGTCGACGTAATACGGGTAGTCGATCTTTCCGGAGTGCGGGTCATACAGCGCGAGATAGAAGTTCTCGGCATCGATCAGGCTGGCCAGCAGGCGGTGGACGCCCACCAGGAACACCGATCGATCACGGGTCGAACTGGCCAGGTAAGTGATTTCATAGAGGACACGCTGAGTGATCTGCGCGCGGGCAAGGGTGTTGGTCTGGACTTCGATGCCCAGCCGCTGAGCGAATTCGGCGAGCGCGGGGTCTGCCGCATCGTCGAGGGGTGCAAGCAACCAGCCGAGCACCGTTTCACCTTTACCGGTCGGCCAGCGGTGCAAGCGCCGGGTCTGGCAGAAAGCTTCAAACTCGTCATTCGCGACGATTGCCGGCCACGGCACCTGCGGATCACCCTGCCCGATCAAATGCAGTTGCTCACCGGCGCGGTACACCACCCAGGCGCGGGTGTGGAGGCCATTGCGCGCCGAGTCGAGCAATCGCTGGACCGTGTCATGTCCACTCGCCAGGGCCATGCCGACCGTATCCGAATTCCGTTTCAACTGAGACGCGTCAACGTCGTACGCGCTCGATTGCCGAGGAGCGTCTTGCAATGGACTAAAACTCATCAACGCTCCCTGAGCCAGAAAATGGCGATACCGCTTATGGATAGCAAGCAATGTGCCGGCACGCATTCCGTTTAAGGCTTATAACGGTTTTTTTCAATAGTTTTGTTTGCTTTAGTGGCAAGCCTCATTGATTAACGCGTCGGGCTGGCTACTATCTGTGTCGCCTAATGGTACAGATTGCCGACGATCAGTAATCCAAGCGCGATGTGTCCAGCGGCATCGTTTTCTGTCCGCAGGATTTGCCGATACACTTCGCCGGCTTTCGAACCCTGCGTTCGAGATAGCCATTCGCATGACGGTGGTCTCGGGCATTGATGAGTCAGTTCAATCAAGGAAGATAAAAATAATGAAGAAAGCTCTCGGCGCCCTGTTGCTCGTCTGCCTCAGTTCTAGCGTGCTTGCCGACGAAAACCTCGTCGGCTTCCGCGCTTCTACGCTGGCAGATGCACACACTGACAGGCCACTTGAAATGGTCGTCTGGTATCCCAGTCCAACGACCTCGCCACCGCAGTTGATTTCCGACAATCCAGTATTTTTCGGCGCCCTCGCCGTTCAAGACGCCCCCCCGGCCACCGGCGAGCATCCTTTGGTGGTGCTCTCTCACGGTGTCTGGGGCAATTGGGGTAATCAGGTGTGGTTGGCCAGCGCACTCGCTCATAAGGGTTACATCGTGGCGGCAGTCAACCACCCCGGCACCACCAGCAAGGACCGCAGTCCTGAAGCCGCGGCGCAGTTATGGTTGCGACCCGCTGACCTGAGCCGTGCCATCGACGCGGTTACCGCACAGCCGGAAAAATTTGGCGTGGTCGCGCAGCGCCGAATTGCCGTAGTGGGCCATTCACTCGGTGGCTGGACTGCCCTGGAAATCGCGGGTGCACGTTTCGACCCGGACCTTTTCACTCAGGATTGCGGCGCTCATCCGACATTGGCCCCTTGCGCGGTCTACGAAAAAATAAACCCTGCCAGCTCCCCGGCATCGAAGACCCGACTGGCCGCGGACTTGAGCGATAAACGCGTCAGCGCCATCGTTTCACTAGACATTGGCCTGTCACGCGGGATGACGGACGAAAGCCTGGCAGCGCTACCGGTACCGACCCTGGTGATTGCAGCGGGTGTGCCGTCTGAAGACCTTCCCGCTCATCTGGAGTCCGCCAACCTGGCCAAACGCTTGCCCCATGCGTCGACGCGCTACGTCGAAATCAGCGACGCCACCCACTTCAGTTTTATGTCGATCTGCAAACCTGGCGCGGTGGCGTTGATCGAAGAATCGTCGCCGGGCGATGGCATGATTTGCCGGGATGGCGACGGCGCTCGTCCACGAGACGTGATCCAGCAGCAGACGATCACGCTGATCACCGAATTCCTGGCTCAGCCCCTCGCAGCGAAGTAACCGGACGATCTGATCACAAGCTCCCCATCAAGGATTGCCCACCGGCCGAGGTTGGCGCGGCAATCCATTGATCACGATGTAGAGCAACGGTCCGATTGACACGAAGATCGCCGTGAGCAGGAAGTACGGCAGCACCGAGACCAGCGATCGTCCTTTCGAACGTGCGTCCCGGTACATCCAGACGCAGGCCAAGCAGGCGAGCACATAGAGATCGATGACGACCTGCGCGGTGTCCGGGCTCGACATGAGCGCAAGGCCGAATTCGATAAGCGACTGCTCGGCGTGCCAGAGCGTCCATGCCGTGTAGAGGGAAAACACCAGCAAGGTGATGAGCGCGAGATAAGGTTTTTTCATGGCGTCCTTTGCAAACAAGCGGGGTGATGGGCACAAGCAAGTTAGTGCTATCGTCGCCCCAACCTCAATGACCTGACAGGTCATGGACGCCAACAATCCGCACTGCCAGAGTCAACCCATGAGCACTCGCCCCTTTCCCCGCACGACACCCCCGACAACCGCCGGCGCGCAACTGCGCCAGCTACGCCAACAGGCCCGGTTGAGCCAGCTCGACCTCGCCCTGATCACCGGGATTTCCCAACGCCATTTGAGTTGTATTGAAACGGGCCGCGCCAAACCGAGCCCCGGCACGTTGCACAATTTGCTGACGGGTCTGGACGCCCCCCTGGATCAGTGCAACAGCGTGTTTCTGGCATCGGGTTACGCCCCTCGCTACGAAGCGACGGCACTCACCTCCCCCTCGATGGACGCGGTCAGAGGGGCGATCACTCACGTGCTTCACGCGAATAATCCCGCGCCGGCGATTGTGCTGGGCAGCCACTGGGAAGTCCTCGCCGCCAACGCCAGTACCGCTGTACTGTTCGGGTTGGTGGGACTGCCGGTCGACGCGACAGAGGAACTGAACCTTCTCGTCACCCTGCTGCAGCCTGGAGGCTTGGGAGATCATCTGATCAACGCCGAAGAAATCAGAACCGTCGCCTGGCAGCGCGCTTCCCGTGAGGCGTTGGTCAACCCTGGGCTGGCCAGCATCCTGGAAAGTCTGCCCGCCCCAGCCAGCCCTCCCCTCATGACCAGCGAACTCCCCCCGCTGATGCTGACCCGGATCACCTCCACTCAGGGCGAGCTGAACTTCCTGTCCACCTTCACGACGTTCGGCATGCCCCAGGACATCACCGTGACCTCATTGCGCATCGAGCACCTGATTCCCGCCGATCCCAGGACCTGGGAGGTAATGACCAACGCTTACGAGCAATCACTGTGCAACGAGAGGTGAAATTCGGGTGATGAACGGGTCCTGCCGGCCAGCGACGATGGACCCAAAGCAGCCATGAATTGAACGACGGAAAATGACAGCTAAGCTTCCTTCTATTGCCAGGCTTGCTCAGCAGATCGCGCCTCGCTTTGTCAGCTTTTCACGCCCGTCTCGGAGGGGAGTCAATGAAACGCCTTGTATTGCTCATCGCGATCTCTTTGCTGACCACGGCTTGCCAGAGCAACAACGACGGCATCACCCGGCTTGATAACTGTGCCTGCTATAAATCGCCGGAAAACCAACACCTGCAAGCTTCGCAGATAGCCTGGAAAGACCCCGACACCTTGCAAAAACAATTCTCGCATTGTGTCTGCCGCGCCTTGATTGACCTGAAGGAGGCCGATGATCCCGGTAAGTTTTTCGTGCCGGGTACCCAGATCAAATAACGTCTATTGCTTGTAACGCAACGCATCCACCAGCAACGCAAACGCAGGTGACGACTGACGTCGACTCGGATAATAGAGGTGGAAACCGGAAAACCATGGCGACCAGTCTTCCAGCACCTGTATCAGGCGCCCGGAACCGAGGTGAGGCGCGACCACGTCATGGGGGACATAGCTCAACCCGAAACCATCCAGCGCTGCTGCCAACAGCTGATAAACGCCGTTGTAGGTCACCTGGCCTGACACACGGACCTTGAGACGCTCGCCATCCTTGGCGAATTCCCAGGCATACAGACCGCCGTTGGTAGGCAAGCGCAGGTTATTGCACAAGTGATCGGTCAGCGCCCGAGGCGTCTTGGGTAATTCGCGGTTGGCGAAGTAGTCTGGGGATCCAACCACCGACATGCGCATATCCGGCCCGATACGCGTGGCAATCATGCCGTCCGCCACGTCCTCGCCCAACCTGACCCCGGCATCAAAGCCCTGTGCGGCGATGTCGACGAAGCTGTAATCGCAGCAGACTTCCACCGAGATGTCGGGGTATTTGGGAAGGAAGTCTTTGAGCACGTGCCGAATGAGCAGAAGGAGAAAAATCCATGCTCATCGTTCATCCCAATGGATCGCAGCCCTCTGCCGTTGGGCCCGCTGATTACTTTACCGGCACTGTGCGTGTCGACGCGCCGTTCAAGGGAACGGAAGAGGCGCGGGTCAGTGGCGCCACCGTGACCTTTGAACCCGGCGCCCGCACGGCCTGGCACACGCACCCGTTAGGACAAACCTTGATCGTCACGGCGGGATCCGGGCTGGTGCAAGCACTGGGGCAACCGGTTCGCTCCATCAAACCGGGCGACACGGTGTGGATTCCACCGCATGTCAAACACTGGCATGGCGCGACCGCCACCACTGCCATGACGCATATCGCCATCGCCGAAGTACTGGACGGCAAGGTGGTCGACTGGATGGAACAGGTCAGCGACGAACAATACGCCGAAGGGTTTTGATTGAAGTCCACACGCCTCAATAAGACGCCTGGTTTATGAAGTCAAACGTTGGCGAGGCGGGCTTGAACTAGCGATGGTTGCGGTAGAGTTCGGTCAAGGACTGCACCCGGGTGACGTAGGATCGCGTCTCGTCATAGGGAGGCACCCCGTTGTACTCGATTACCGTGGCTTCGCCAGCGTTGTACCCTGCCAATGCCAGCATCTGGTTACCGTTGAAGCGCTTGAGCAGCCAGGCCAGGTAACGCACGCCGCCACGAATGTTCTGTCGTGCGTCGAACGGATCATTCACCGCGAAACGCTCGGCGGTGGCGGGCATCAACTGCATCAGCCCCTGGGCGCCCGCGACGGAAATGGCGTTGGGGCGAAACGCCGATTCGGCATGTATCACTGCGCGGACGAGCGCCTTGTCGACACCATAATCACCCGAAGCAGCTTCGATCTCGCGCCGATAGGACTGGGTGTCCAGGCTCAGTGAGGCGACCTTGAAATCCTTCGGCGCCATGCACAGATAGCAGTCCTTGATGTAATACAGTTCAAGGACGTCGACCCGTGCGGAGATCCCGACAGGGCGCCGGCTCACGTATTGGCGAACCCCCTTGTGCATGAAGGTGAA
Organism: Pseudomonas sp. p50(2008); assembly: GCF_015351605.1. Classification (NCBI taxonomy): domain Bacteria; kingdom Pseudomonadati; phylum Pseudomonadota; class Gammaproteobacteria; order Pseudomonadales; family Pseudomonadaceae; genus Pseudomonas; species Pseudomonas sp. p50(2008). Next base: position 36,402 of record NZ_JACMYF010000005.1, on the reverse strand, counting down.
CACCCGAATCCGCACCGCACCGGGGTCGTCGTTCCGCACAACCCGTGGCAGTGCTTTTGCATTGGCGCCTGCACCGGCGCCCGGCATGCCATTCACGCGCGTGCAGCGGGCGCTGGCGATGGCCTGGCTGGTGTAGCTGATGGTTCCGTCTTTGCCCTGGCACTTGAACATGGCGCTGGCGCACAGTGGAGCGACCAGCAAGGTCAGTCCGATGCAACCAAGAAGGCGCTTGCGAGCGCATCGCCATGCTTTGGAACTCATCACGTCACTCCGCGCCGCGGGTGCCTATCAGGCCGGGGGGCGTCTGCTCGGGCGCTGCCTTTGGAGGGCCGATTGCGGGTGACCCGGCGTTTGTTCTGATAGTTATAGCCCTTGTAACCGGCGTTGGAACTTGCGATGACGTACGGGCTGCCGGCGCTCCCAGGCTTCGTCGAATCTCGATGACTCCGGACGAACGTAGCACCGAATAACTGGCAAAAATCACAGCTTTGCTACCATTACCAAGCGGCATCGGGACCGAGGGCTTTGGCTAGCCAGTCAGTCTCCTCCTGCCGGGCATTGATCTGCTCATTTCGAGCCTGCCTGACCTCATAGGGGGTGCAATGCGCATTCCAGTACTGTACGCGTTGTCAGCTGTATTGTTGTTGAGCGGATCTGCCTCCCTGGCTCAGTCGGCGCAAGAGCCCTCCCCGGCCCCGGCCGCCGCTGCCAATCCAGCGCCCGTCGCCGCAGTGGCCAAAGATCCAGTATTTACCCAGGAGCAGCTGGATCAGATGCTGGCGCCCATTGCGCTTTACCCCGACCCGTTGCTGGCACAGGTGCTGATGGCCAGCACCTACCCCGGTGAAATCACCGACGCGGTGGGCTGGTCCAAAGCTCACCCTGACGCCAAGGGCGACGATGCGGTCAAACAAGTGGCGAGCCAGCCTTGGGACCCGAGCGTGCAAGCGCTGGTCGCGTTCCCGCAGGTCCTGGCAACGCTGGGACAGGATCCCGTCTGGGTACAACGCCTGGGTGATGCTTTCCTGGCGCAACCTGACGACCTCATGGACGGCGTTCAGCGTTTACGTCGCCAGGCGCAAGCCGCTGGCAACCTGCAGAGCAACCAATATCAGAACGTGACGGTTCAGAACATTGCACCACCGGCACCTGCAACTGCCCCCGCACCGGCTCCGAAGGCCGCAGCACCCGAAGCTGCCCCAGCGCCCGCGCCTGCCACGATCATCATTCAGCCCGCCGACCCGCAAGTGGTGTACGTACCCACCTATAACCCGACCACCGCTTACGGTACGTGGGCCTACCCGGCCTCACCTCCCGCGTACTATCCCCCTCCTCCCGCTTATTACCCGGGTCAGGCATTGGTGGCCGGGCTGGCATTCGGGACCGGCGTGGCAATCGTCGGCGCCTTGTGGGGCGAATGCGACTGGGGCAACAACGACGTCGACATAGACGTTAATCGCTACAACAACATCAATCGCAACAACCAGATCACCAACAACCAGAACAAATGGCAGCACAACCCGGTTCATCGCAATGGCGTGCCCTATCGTGACGGCAAAAGTCGCGAACAGTACGGCCGGCAACTGAACGGGGCTAATCAGCGTGAGGCCTACCGAGGGGACAATGCCCAACGTGCCCAGGCGCGTGAAAATGCCCGCAACTCCATGGACAAGCACGGTATCGAGCGCCCAGCCACCAGCAACCGCGAAGCCCGGGATCAAACGCGTAAAGCCCAGGCCCAGACCAACGATCGCAATCGGGCGCAAGCCGGTGCCGATAGACCCAGGACAGTGGACCGAGGCCAGGGCACCCCTGCCAGAAATACTCGTGAGAATCAGCAGCCCCGCACCGCTCAGGCGAATCAGCGTTCAGAAAGAACCCCGCAGACGCGCCAGGCGAACAACAATCGCCCGGCCGCCAGCACGGGCAGTGCCCGCAACAATGCATTTGCCGGCGCACGGACACCGTCACAGGCCAACGCCCAAGTTAATCGTGGTCGGGCCAGTCAGGCCTCAGCCCAACGCCAAACGGCCTCTCGACCATCGGGTCACCAGATCAGTCGGCCTTCAAGTCCGCCAGCGCGTTCGCGGGGGGGCCGTCGGTGAACAATTATCCTGGAGTGAAAATAAGCATGGGCGTGCTCCCTACGGTCATCGCGATAGCGGCCGGTTTGCTGTGGTCGTGCGTTGCAGCGGCGCAGCAGGCATTTCCAACGCCGGAAGCGGCTGCGCAAGCGTTCGTTGAAGCCCTGGGGACAGAGCACGCAGACAAGGCGCGCCTGACCGAGTTGCTGGGGGAGGAATGGCACAATTTCGTCCCGCGCGAAGGTGTGCAGCGAGAAGATGTGGATGCGTTCATCAAGCAATACAAGGAGCAACACCAGATCGAAAAAACCGGTGACAACAAAGCCCATCTGGCGGTCGGCAATGACCACTGGACGTTGCCAATACCCTTGGTAAAAGAGGCTTCCGGTTGGCGTTTCGACATGAAGGCCGGCAATGCCGAAATCCGCATACGTCGCATTGGTCGCAACGAAATTGCTGCGGTGCAATCGGTGCTGGCCTACCACGACGCCCAGATGGAATATGCCGCCGTTGATCGTGACGCAGACGGCGCGCTCGAATACGCGCAGAAAATCGTCAGCACCCCCGGCAAGCACGACGGACTGTATTGGGCGGATGACGACACGGACCAGATCAGCCCGTTAGGCCCCTCGTTCGGCAAAATCATTGAAGGCGAAGACTGGCATGGCTACCGCTTTCGTATCCTGGATGGCCAAGGCCCTTCGGCACCGGGTGGCGCCTACAGTTACCTGATCGGCGACAAGATGAGCCGGGGTTTTGCGCTGATTGCCTGGCCGGCGAAATACGATGACACCGGCGTCATGAGCTTCTTGATCAGCCATGAAGGCGAGGTGTTCGAGAAAGACCTGGGGCCCGATAGCGAAAAACTCGCGCAGGCGATGAAACGCTTTGATCCGGATGACAGCTGGAAGGTGGTTCCCGACGACCCGCAATAATCCAGCCTGATCTTCATCGCAATGCCGGTGCCACGTAAAATGGCGCCGGCATGCCCCCGTCACTCTCTTTAGTGTCGGGTCAAAAACAGCGTCGCGATTTGCCCTCCTCTGACCAGCAAAATCCTCAAAGCAACCGTTCAATGGCAGAATCCCCTTAACTTGATCGTTTTGGAGACCACCATGCTTCGGGCATTTGAACGAAGACTCGACCCTTTTCCGCCTGACGAGGTACCCCCGCCACCCGACGGCCTGGCGCGATTCCTGTGGGCCTGCACCCGAGGCGCACGCGGCTATATCCTTGCGTTTGCGCTGCTCAGTGCCGGCGTGTCGATCTACGAAGCCTGGTTGTTTTCCTTCCTCGGTCAGGTCGTGGACCTGCTTTCGACCTGGCAGGCAGGCGGCGATGCGGCGGCGCAGGAAAGCCGCGTGCTGTGGGGCATGGGCATCGTCATGGTGGCCAGCGTCGGGCTAGTGGCGTTGCGCACCATGGTGCAACACCAGATATTGGCGATCAATTTGCCGTTGCGGCTGCGCTGGGACTTCCATCGCCTGATGCTGCGGCAAAGCCTTTCGTTTTTTTCCGATGAGTTTTCCGGCCGGGTCACGACCAAGGTAATGCAGACGGCGCTGGCGGTGCGCGACGTGCTCTTCACCCTGATCGAAATCGCCCCCGGGATCGGCGTGTACTTCATCGCCATCATCGCCCTGGCCGGCGGCTTCGCCCTGAAACTGATGCTGCCCTTCGTGGCGTGGGTCGCGTTGTTCGGGCTGGCCATGGTGTATTTCGTGCCCCGCCTGGGGAAAGTCGGGCAGGAACAGGCCAATGCCCGATCGATGATGACCGGGCGTATCTCGGACGCCTACACCAACATCACGACGGTGAAGCTGTTCTCCCATTCCAATCGAGAAGCGCACTTCGCGCGCGCTGCGATGGAGGACTTCAAGCAAACCGGCTTTCGCCAGATGCGCCTGGTCAGCCAGTTCGAGATCGTCAACCAGGCCTTGGTGGTGGCGCTGATCATGGCCGCCGGCGGTTATGCCCTGTGGCTCTGGCACCAGGGCGACGTCGGCGCCGGTGCCGTGGCGGCCATCACTGCCATGGCGTTGCGTATCAACGGCATGTCGCACTGGATCATGTGGCAAATGACCTCGCTGTTCGAGAGCATTGGCACCGTCCAGGATGGCATGGCCACCCTGACCCAGGGTGCCAAGGTGCAGGACGCGCCAAACGCCGGTGTGCTGGTGCCCGCTGGCGGCGCGGTGACCTTCGACAACGTCGGTTTCAACTACAACGGTGAACGCCAGGTGCTCGATGGCCTGACCCTGAACATCCGCCCGGGCGAAAAAATCGGCCTGGTCGGCCGTTCCGGCGCCGGCAAATCCACACTCATCAACCTGCTGCTGCGTTTCTACGACGTGGACAGCGGCGAGATTCGTATCGATGGTCAAAACATCGCTCACGTGACGCAAGACAGCCTGCGCAGCGCCATCGGCATGGTCACTCAGGACACCTCCCTCCTGCACCGTTCCATTCGTGACAACATCGCCTACGGCCGCCCGGATGCGACCGACGCGCAGATCCACATGGCCGCGAAAAATGCCCAGGCCGATGGGTTCATCAGCCAACTGAGCGACCGCCAGGGCCATACCGGCTATGACACCCTGGTGGGTGAGCGCGGCATCAAGCTCTCGGGCGGCCAGCGTCAACGCGTCGCCATCGCCCGGGTGATGCTCAAGAACGCCCCGATCCTCTTGCTGGACGAGGCCACCAGCGCGCTGGATTCGGAAGTCGAAGTGGCCATTCAGGAAAGCCTCGATGAAATGATGCAGGGCAAGACCGTCATCGCCATCGCCCATCGGCTGTCAACGATCGCGGCCATGGATCGGCTGATTGTCATGGATGACGGACGCATCATCGAACAAGGTACCCACGCCGAACTGCTGCGCAAAAACGGCACCTACGCGCGGCTGTGGCACCATCAGAGCGGTGGGTTTCTGGGCGAGGATCAGGGTGTGGCTGAAGCGATGGAGTAGCCATGAATGGCCGGTGCTGGAGTGACGTCATCCAGCACGGCCTATCGAAAGCCCCAGGATGAGCGAGTCAGAAAACCTTAACCCCAACACAAGGACGCGAGACTGGATATGAAGCTGATTGCTGCGCAAATACGTTCAACACCCGGCGACATCGAAAAAAATATCGCCAGACACCTTGATGTCATTCACCTGGCTGCGCGCCAAGGTGCCAATCTGCTGCTCTTTCCCGAGCTCTCTGTCACCGGTTACGAGCCAAGGCTGGCGGAGACTCTGGCAGTCCACCCGAGCGATGACCGTTTTGATGAGTTCCAGGTGTTGAGCGATCGATACGGCATGCTCATCGCAGTGGGCGCACCGACAAAGGGGCTCCAAGGCACCGAGATCAGCATGATTGCCTTCCAGCCAGGGCTGGCGCGCACGGCCTACTCAAAACAGCAACTGCACGCCGACGAACTTCCGTTCTTCACCCCGGGCACTAAAGGGTGTGTGTTTGAGCATGCCAACACAGTCCTGGCACCCGCCATCTGCTATGAGTCATTGCAATTGAGCCATGCCGAACATGCAGCCAAGTCCGGCGCTCAGGTCTATCTGGCGAGTGTGGCCAAGTCCGAGAGAGGCGTTAAGTCGGGGTACAGTCATTATCCAATGATTGCCAGGAAGCTCTCCATGACAGTGCTGATGGCCAACTGTGTAGGCGCCGCCGACGACTATATTGGCGCCGGCCAGTCGGCCGTCTGGAACCGTGACGGCGAACTCGTTTGCAGCCTCGACGCCACCCAGGAAGCATTGGTTGCATACGACCTGCAGACTGGAGAAGCCAGCATTTTCAGCTTGGCTTGAACGCCAGGAACAGCTCAACGTCCTGCATTCCGCACAGGAATGCAGGGCATGAAATTATTGAATTTTTGTTATCCCACTGGGTGGCGTAGCTTGATTTGAGGACATGGAGAACCGCCTTGAAATCAACCACGCTCAACTCCGCTGAAAAATTTGATACCTCTCGCGCCAACGAGTACGGACGACAAAGCCGTATTGCACTCGCCGGTTACGACGCCTGCCAGGACTTGGCCGCGTGCATGCTGGCAGCAAGCCTGGGCACGACAACTGGGGCCAAGATACTGGTCATCGGCGCTGGCGGTACGGCGCAGGAAATCATTGCAATGGCCAAGCTCGAACCCGGTTGGCGCTTCACTGCCGTTGACCCTTCGGAGCCCATGCTGGAGGCAGCGAAGCAGCAGCTAGCCGCCAACAACCTGCTGGATAAAACCGACCTGCATCTTGGGCATGTTGAAGACCTGCCCGCCGACGAGTCATACGACGCAGCCACCCTGATCGGTGTCCTTCATCATCTCGACGGGGATGAAGCGAAACGACAGATTCTGCGATCCATTCGGGCTCATCTAAAGCCGGGTGCGCCGCTGATTGTCGCGGGGAATCAATACGCTTATGCCAGCCAGCCGCTACTGTTGGCTGCCTGGGGTCAGCGGTGGCGCCAGCACGGTGCGAGCGCGGATGAAGTAAAGGCCAAGCTGGGGAAAATCCTGCAAGGCGCTGACCCTCCGCATTCCGAGGCGGCCGTTCAGAAGCTGCTGCATGAGTGTGGATTCGGGGACGCTACCCGGTTTTTCAGCAGCTTGTTTTGGGGGGCTTGGTTGGTGTGTAAGACGGGTTGAAAAAAGAAATTGAAGTGTGCATTTGGTGAATATTTTCTGGTGCCCAGGTAGCTGCCAATCGTCGAACGTACGGCCTGGGTCGTTTTCTGCCTCTCGCGACTGGCAGATAACGGCCAAAAGCAGGCGCTCGTGAGCATCTCTTACGACACCAAGAGTGCGATGTCGCTCCAGCTTTTCACTCAACCTGAATGGCTCCGCAGCAGAATTGGCGTTAGCATTCCATTAACTTAGTATAAATAGATTGTTTTTCGGATCAGGGTCGCATTGTGGAAAAGCTAAAACGCCTTCAAAGCGGAATAGAAGGGCTCGATGCTCTGCTCAAGGGCGGGCTGGTCGAGGGGGCTTCATACATAATCCAGGGGCGTCCGGGGTCTGGAAAAACCATCCTCGCGAACCAGCTTGGGTTTCATCATGCGAATAACGGGGGGCGGGTTCTGGTCGCCACCCTGTTGGCTGAATCGCATGACCGTCTTTTTCAGTTTCTTTCTACCCTTAGCTTTTTCGACTCATCTAAGGTCGGCGTCGAAATTCAGTTTGTCAGTGCTTTTGACACCTTGGAAAACGAAGGCCTGGATGAGGTGGTGAAGCTGCTTCGGCGCGAAATAAGCCGCCAGAAAGCCACGGTGATGGTCGTAGATGGTTTGCTCAATGCGCGGTCGAAAGCTGATTCGCCCATCGATACCAAGAAATTCATTTCAGAGCTGCAAGGTCATGCTGCTTTCGCTGGTTGCACAGTGCTGTTTCTTACCAGCTCCCGCCTCGACGATGGCAGTCCTGAGCACACCATGGTTGACGGCGTGATTGAGATGGGTGAGGAGCTATATGGCACTCGTTCGGTGCGTCGAATTCAGCTTCGTAAAACTCGCGGCAGCCCCGCAATGACGGGTCTTCACGAGTGTGAAATAACCGAAAATGGCTTGGTGGTTTACCCACGACTTGAAAGTCTCTACAGCCACCCGTCGTCCCCCGACAGCGCCGACATGACCCGTATCGCCAGTGGAATTAAATCACTGGACGACATCTTGGGCGGAGGCTTGCACAGTTCCAGTGTGACTCTGGTAATAGGCCCGTCCGGGATTGGTAAAACAACACTGGGCCTCAAATTTCTGGCTGAGTCGACTGTAGAGGCGCCGGGCCTACATTTTGGTTTCTACGAAAGCCCACAAAGATTGCGACTCAAAGGCCAATCCCTGGGTATCGATATCAAAAAAATGGAAGACAGCGGCGCCCTGAGCATTGCCTGGCAGCCTACTACTGAGGGATTGCTGGATGGGTTGGGTGCACGACTGCTGAGTCTTGTTGAAGAAAAGGGCATCAAGCGCCTGTTCATCGATAGCCTTAGTGGTATGACGCGAGTCTCGACAAATCCGGCGCGGATTAATGACTTCTTCAGCGCTTTGATGAACGAACTGCGATCCAGGGGCGTTACGGTATTTGCCTCTTGGGAAATGCGCGATCTTTTTGGCTCCGAAGTCAGCGCACCGAACTCTGATCTGTCCAGTATCGTCGACAACCTTATGCTCATGCGGTTCTCTGAGAATCAGTCTGAACTAAGCAGGACGCTTTCCATTCTTAAGGTACGAGACAGCTCTTACGACGCTTCGCGCTTCGAGGTCGTCATTCGTGATCAAGACGTTTTCCTGAAAAAGGCTTCAAGACATGAACCATCAGTCCTCGCTGAGTCATCGCCCGGTTCAACATCTTAAGCCTTTGTGCGGATTGAATTAACATGACAACCATCCTGGTCGTCGACGACGAGTATTTGATCGCTGACATTCTCAGCTTCGCGCTGGAGGATGAAGGGTTCATGGTGGTAACGGCGAGTAATGGTCGAAAAGGACTTGAGGTGCTGGATAGAGAACGGCCTGCCTTGGTCATTACCGACTTTATGATGCCGGTCATGGACGGCCTGGAATTCGCCACAGCTGTCCGAGCCCTTCCTTCCAACCATCATTTGCCGATCATCTTGATGAGCGGTGCTCAGGCGCACATCGGTATGCAGAGATCGGACCTGTTTGATGCGGTGTTGCCAAAGCCATTCGACATTGACTTGATGATTGCCGAAGTTAGAAAGCTACTATCTTCGAAATAGTCAACAATACTTCGATGCAGACGATGAGCCGAGAGCGATCCCTTTCAAGCGGCTGTTTTTGGCCGATATCAGCCGGTCAACAAGCCTGCAATCCGGCCAGAAGCCGACATTCAGTCCAGGCCTCTTTTCGGTCAGCAGTGGACGACTAACGATTCTGATAGATTGCTACCGATTCACTCTCTGTCGAGAAACACCACCCATGAAGGTTATTCGCAGCAAGGATTTCACCGCCTCTCGCGCTTGGGGGGCTCACGACATAGCGAACATGGATGGAACCACCGTCCGCCTCCACTGGACCGACCAGCCCTACAAATGGCACGTCAATGACGGTGAGGAGGTTTTCGCAGTCCTCGACGGCACGGTTGATATGCACTATCGCGAGTCAGGCATTGAACGGGTCGTGACATTGGAGGTAGGCGACGTGTTTTTCGCAGGGGTTGGATGTGAACATGTTGCGCATCCTCGTGGCGAAGCGCGGATTCTGGTTATTGAACGAGAGGAAAGCGTTTAAGTTGCCTTGGCTTTACCAGCGCTCTGACAGATCGATCAGGATCGATAGCGGGTGTTGGCGACTGGCCAATGACTGCCATTGGCGAGCGTCTCAAAGTTTCACAATCATGTCGGGGCGACAACCCTGGTGTTGCCCCGTTTGAATCTGCTCTAAACCTGCGGCTAGCGCCTCCAGCAAAGCACCGACTTTCGCAAGTCGCTCACGGCCCTTTGGCCACACCAGATTGATCGCCTGTCCATCGGTTGCCCGATCCGGGAGGACTTCAACCAGCGTGCCCTCTTCAAGCTGGCGCTTGATCAACCACGTAGGCAACTGCGCGATACCGCACCCCGCCGACACCGCGATCACCAGACCTTCTCCATCGCCCACCACGAGGTTTGCAGGTACGACCCGGCGTTCAATCTCGCCTGGGTTGCTCCCGGAAAAACTCCAGGGGTGGACGCTGCCATCTGCCCAGCCGTAGGCGATGCACTGGTGATGGTCCAGATCGCGATCCGTCATGGGCGTGCCGTATTTGCTCAGGTACTCAGGCGACGCACAGAACACATGCCATTCGTTGCCCAGGAAGCGATGCCCCAACGTGGCAGGCCATAGGGGCGAGCCACCGATGCGTACGACGATATCGAGGCCTTCTTCGGCGGGGTCGATGAGACGGTCTGAAAACGAAATGTGCGGGAGCAGCAGTCCGTGTTCTTGGGCAAACTGCAAAATGACGGGAAGTGCCTGCAAACGGCCAAAAGCCCCTGGCAGGCCGATGCGAACCCTGCCACGAAGCTCGGTGTTTTCGGCGTGCAGCGACAGCTCGGCTTCTTCCAGATCGGCCAGCACACCCGTGCAGGTTCGATAGAAGGCAACGCCCGCATCCGTCAGTGACAAGCTTCTCGTTGTGCGGTGAAACAACCGACTGCCAAGCCGGCTCTCCAATCGAGCGATGCCTTTGCTGACGGCCGACGCGGTCAGGTTCATCCGCTCGGCAGCCGCCTTGAAGCTGCCGAAATCGGCTACGCAGACGAATACATCAATGCCCTTTAATCGCTCAGAGGAAAACATAAACGTTCCATACTCATGAATTCAGTTCCGATCATTTGATAAAAAACGTCACTAATCAGAACAGCATTCCCCAGTAAGCTTGATTCCTGCGGATCTATCAACGCTACGCTGCCCGCAACTGCCCTGAAACCACCTGCTCAATGACGAGGCAAGGATGCTCACCACGCTAAAAAACTACCCGGCAGCGATCAAATTGCTGCTGTCGGCGTCTTTTGTATTGACCCTGGCGCGAGCGATCACCCTGCCCTATCTGGTCATCTACCTTTCCAGCAGTTTTGGCTTGAGCGTCGCCGATATCGGCCTGGTCATTGGCAGCACGTTGATCATTGGATCGCTGCTGAGTCTGTACGGTGGTTTTCTGGTCGACAAGATGTCCAGTTACCGGCTCATCCTGGGCTTCAGCGTTGCATTCACACTGGGTTTTCTCGGGACGTTTTTTGCGCGCGATCTTTGGCTGTTCTACGGCTGCCTGGTGTTGATCAACCTGGCTTACGCGGTCATTGAAATCGCGGTCAAATCCGGCTTTGGCAGCCTGCTGGCGGTGAATGATCGCAGCGAAGTGTTCTCGATCAAATACACATTGACCAACGTCGGCTATGCCGTCGGCCCGTTTCTTGGCGCCGGCTTGGCGAAACTGGATATCGGTTTACCGTTCCTTCTATCTGCGGGGCTGGGTGCAGGGTTCTGTGGGGTCTATTTCTTTCGGGGCAATACAGGCGTGACTGCAATCGATGCAGCACAACAACCCGCCCCCTTCCTGGCCGTGGGAAAGCTGCTGCTCAAGGACTATCGGCTGGTGTGTTTCACCCTTGGAGGGTTGCTCACCGCCGTGGTGTTTGGCCAGTTCACGGCGTATCTCTCGCAGTACCTGGTGGTCACAACGACGCCTGAAACCACTTACCAGATCATCAGCGCCGTGGTGGCGACCAATGCGCTGATGGTGATTGCCCTGCAGTACGCCATCGGCAGACGGATCTCCCAACGACACCTGAATCTGTGGCTGGCGGCAGGGCTCAGTCTGTTCATGGCCGGCGTGGCAGGCTTTGCCCTGTCGACCACGCTTTTGCTCTGGGTCCTGTCCATGGCGATTTTCACTGTCGGCGAGATCATCGTGTTCCCGGCCGAATACATGTTCATCGACCGAATCGCACCCGATCATCTGCGCGGCATGTACTACGGCGCACAAAACCTCTCCAACCTTGGCGCAGCGCTCGGCCCGGTGCTGTGCGGCATCGTTCTGGCCAGCTACCCGCCCCCCTTTATCTTCTACATGCTCGCCCTCTTTATCGTGGCGGGTGGTGTGTTTTACTTTTTGGGGGCTTCCCATTCGAAGAAGGCAACGGGGTGACATTGCCCTCCTCAAGTCGACGCCAGGTCTGCGCATAGGCGTATCACCGTTAGCTGAGTAAACTAGCCCGCATGCTTGTCGGAGCAATTCTTTTTCACATCAGGAATCAACGTGGCCAAATCTATTGAGGAAACTGCATCCCTCGAGTCCTTCTCTCTCGAGAGCCCCTCGCCTCTGTATGCGCGGGTCAAGCAAATCATCATGCAGAAGATTCGCTCCGGTGCCTGGCTGCCCAATTCCAAGCTCCCGTCTGAAAGCGAACTGCTGAATCTGCTGGGCGTGAGTCGCATGACCATCAACCGGGCCCTGCGGGAGTTGACCATCGAGGGCTCGCTGGTGCGGATGCAAGGCGTCGGCACTTTTGTGGCGGAGCCCAAGGGGCATGCGGCGCTTTTCGAGATTCACAACATCGCGGAAGAGATTGAAGCTCGCGGTCATGAGCATCGCTGCGAAGTGATCGTGCTCGAGGAAATGCCCGAGCGTGCACGTGCGTCGATGCCCTTTCCGCTCGAGGGGGTCAAGCGTTTGTTCCACTCGGTGGTGGTGCACCACGAGAACGGTGTGCCGGTGCAGATCGAAGAACGCTTCGTCAATGCCGAGGTGGCACCAGCCTATCTGCAGCAGGACTTCACCCAAGTCACGCCCTACGCCTACCTGATCCAGTTGGCGCCACTGACCGAAGGCGAGCATGTGGTCGAATCGATCCACGCCAAAGCCGCGGAGTGCAAACTGCTGCAGATCAAACGCTATGAGCCGTGCCTGTTGATTCGCCGTCGGACGTGGGCGGCGAAGGGTCAGGTGGGCTGCGCCCGTCTGGTTTATCCCGGCTCGCGTTATCGCCTGGAAGGCAAATTCGGTAACTGATTCACTGATCGAGCGGCCCCCGCCTGCCGCTCGACATGCTTTTTGTTGCACCTTCCCTCCTGACACTGTTACTGCCACCGGCCCGAGTGGTAGAAAAGTGACATTTCGCGGCTGATCGCGCACCAAAGTGTTACCTAACACTCATCCTTCCCATACAAAATCATCAAAGTTGCAACAGGATTTTGAAGCCTCCTCTTATCAGACTTATTTTTTCCTGTTTTTTATCTATTTGATTTAAATCATATTTCTCTTTTCTTCAGGCTCCGATGACTAACATCATTCCAGGTTCTGGCCCTTCACTTGCATTCACTTGTACATACAGGTTGGTATAAGCGCATATGTACATGCGTGTAGTGTAGCTACCGACCCTCTAATCACTGCCTGAGAAGATGACCATGACCACCAAGACCACCCGCTTCCGTGACGTTGAAATCCGTGCCGCCCGCGGTAACACGCTGACCGCCAAAAGCTGGCTGACTGAAGCGCCGCTGCGCATGTTGATGAACAACCTCGACCCGGAAGTCGCCGAGAACCCTAAAGAACTGGTGGTTTACGGTGGTATCGGTCGTGCGGCACGTAACTGGGAATGCTACGACAAGATCGTCGAAAGCCTGACCAACCTGAACGACGACGAGACCCTGCTGGTGCAATCCGGCAAGCCGGTCGGCGTGTTCAAGACCCACACCAATGCCCCGCGCGTACTGATCGCCAACTCCAACCTGGTGCCGCACTGGGCGAGCTGGGAGCACTTCAACGAACTCGACGCGAAAGGCCTGGCCATGTACGGCCAGATGACCGCCGGCAGCTGGATCTACATCGGCAGCCAGGGCATCGTCCAGGGCACCTACGAAACCTTCGTCGAAGCCGGTCGCCAGCATTACAACGATGACTTGAAAGGTCGCTGGGTCCTGACCGCAGGCCTCGGCGGCATGGGCGGCGCTCAGCCCCTGGCCGCAACACTGGCCGGTGCCTGCTCGCTGAACATTGAATGCCAGCAGGTCAGCATCGATTTCCGCCTGAACAGCCGCTACGTCGACGAGCAAGCCAAAGACCTCGACGACGCCCTGGCGCGCATCGACAAATACACCAAGGAAGGCAAAGCGATTTCCATCGCGCTGCTGGGTAACGCCGCTGAGATCCTGCCGGAACTGGTCAAGCGCGGCGTGCGCCCGGACATGGTCACCGACCAGACCAGCGCCCACGACCCGCTCAACGGCTACCTGCCCGCCGGCTGGACCTGGGACGAATACCGCGCCCGCGCCAAGACCGAGCCGGCTGCCGTGGTGAAAGCCGCCAAGCAATCGATGGCCGTGCACGTTAAAGCGATGCTCGCCTTCCAGAAAATGGGCATTCCGACCTTCGACTACGGCAACAACATCCGTCAGATGGCGCAGGAAGAAGGCGTGGAAAACGCGTTCGATTTCCCGGGTTTCGTACCGGCCTACATCCGCCCGTTGTTCTGCCGTGGCATCGGCCCGTTCCGCTGGGCGGCACTGTCGGGCGATCCGCAAGACATCTACAAAACCGACGCCAAGGTCAAAGAACTGATCCCGGACGACGCGCACCTGCACAACTGGCTGGACATGGCCCGCGAGCGCATCAGCTTCCAGGGCCTGCCGGCGCGTATCTGCTGGGTCGGCCTGGGCCTGCGCGCCAAGCTGGGGCTGGCGTTCAACGAAATGGTGCGCAGCGGTGAGCTGTCCGCGCCGATCGTCATCGGCCGTGACCACCTGGACTCCGGTTCCGTGGCCAGCCCGAACCGTGAAACCGAGTCGATGCAGGACGGTTCCGACGCCGTGTCCGACTGGCCACTGCTCAACGCCCTGCTCAACACCGCAAGCGGCGCGACCTGGGTGTCGCTGCACCATGGCGGCGGTGTCGGCATGGGCTTCTCCCAGCACTCGGGCATGGTGATCGTCTGCGACGGCACCGACGAAGCGGCCGAACGTATCGCTCGCGTGCTGCACAACGACCCGGCGACCGGGGTCATGCGCCACGCCGATGCGGGCTACCAGATCGCGATCGACTGCGCCAAGGAACAAGGCCTGAATTTGCCGATGATTACCGGCAAATAAACAACCCGTGTAGCAGCTGCCGCAGGCTGCGTTAAGGGCCGAAGGACCTTCATCTGATTCTGGAATGCGGGGATCGCTTCGCAACCCGACGCAGCCTTCGGCAGCTGCTACAGGGATGCCCCTGTAGGAGCAAAGCTTGCTCGCGATGAACGATAACGCGGTGTATCAGATACGCCGCCATCGCGAGCAAGCTCGGCTCCTACAGAAAAGCAAACCTGAAAAAACAGAATCACCCGCCGCTTTTCCGAGGAGTCTGCAACATGACCAGCAGCCCGTTTACCCAACAGTTACAGGGCGTTCGCGTCCTGGACCTGAGCCGCGTGTTGGCCGGTCCGCATTGCACGGCAATGCTCGCGGACCTGGGTGCCGATGTCATCAAATTCGAAGTGCCGGGGCACGGTGACGACAGCCGTCACCTGGGTCCCTTCAAGGACGGCGAAAGCGTTTATTTCGGCCTGATCAACCGCGGCAAACGCAGTGTCGAAATGGACTTCAAGTCCACCGATGACCTGGCCCGGCTCTATGAACTGGTCCGTGACGCCGACGTTGTCGTGGAAAACTTTCGCCCCGGCGTGACCCAGCGCCTGGGCATCGACTTCGACACGCTCAAGCACTACAACCCCAAGCTGATCTACGCGAGTATTTCCGGCTTCGGTCAGCACGGCCCACTGTCGGCCAACCCCGCCTACGACATCGTTGCCCAGGCGATGTCAGGGCTGATGAGCGTCACCGGTTTTGCCGAGACAGGACCGACACGCTGCGGCGAAGCCATCGGCGATCTATGCGCTGGCGTGTATGCGGCCTGGGCAATCAGCTCGGCGCTGTTTGCGCGCGAACGCCATGCACCGGGCGCGCAATACATCGACGTCGCGATGTTCGATGTGCTGTTCAGCCTGCAGATGACCGGCCTGTCCAACCTGTTCGCCAACGGTGTCGCCCCCGGTCTGGTCGGCAACCGCCACCCGGTGTCGACGCCCTTCGACACCTACCGCGCAGCCGATGGCCAGGTCGTCATTGCCGTGGCCAGCAACAAGTTGTTCCTGCGCCTTTGCCAATGCCTGGGCAAGCCGGAACTGGCGAGTGACCCGCGCTATGCCGACGACCCGCAAAGAACGCAGAACGAGCCTGCACTGCGAGCTGAAATCGAAATATGGACGCGCCAACTGAGCGTCGAACAGGTCTGCGACGTCCTGCTGGATGCCGGCGTGCCCTCCTCTCCCGTGTGGAACCTTGCCCAGGCCGCCGACAGCGAACAGGCACAAGTCCGTCAACTGCTGGTTCGACCAGAAGGCGCAACGCAGCCGCTGGTGCCACAACCGGTTTTCTTCAATGGCCACAAACCCCATGCCCTCACCCTCGCCCCTCGCCTGGGCGCAGACAACGCGGCATTCGGACTGCAAAAACAGGAGCTTTCCCATGAACTTTGAATTGGATCAGGTCGAACTGGCCGTCGTTGAAACCGTCGAAAAACTCGCCCGGGAGGTGATCCAGCCCCGAGCCCAGCATTACGACGAAACCGAAACCTTCTGCGCCGAAAGCCTGCAGGCGCTGGCCGAGTTGGGCGGCTTGAGTATCAACCTGCCTGAGGCCTACGGCGGATTGGGCATCGGCAGCCTGGCCATGAGCCGCGTGGTGGAAGCCGTGGCCGGCGCGTGCGCCTCGACCGCCTCGGCACTCACCGCGCATTTTCTGGCCACCGATTCGATTCTGATCGGCGGCACCGAAGCGCAGAAACAGGAATGGCTACCCCGTGCCGCCAGCGGTGAATTGCTCGGCGCCTTTGCCCTGACCGAACCCGCCGCCGGCTCCAACCCCGCCGACATGCGTTGCCGTGCACAACGCGAAGACGGCGGCTGGAGAATACGCGGCAGCAAGCATTACATCACCAACGCCCGCGAGGCGGGTTTCATCGTGATGTACGCCAAGACCGACGCAGACGCCGGGCACAAGGGCATCAGCGCCTTCATGATTCCCCAGGGCACCGCGGGCATCAGCTTCTCCAGACCGGAGAAAACCATGGGGCTGCGCGGCAGTACGATCTATGAACTGGCCCTGGACTGCTGGTTGCCCGAGTCGGCCTTGCTCGGCAGCGAAGGCGCCGGTTTCAACACCGCGATGGCCGTGCTCGATCGCGGCCGGGTCGAAGTCGCCGCCATGTCGCTGGGCATCGCCAACGCCGCACTGCAAGCCAGTTTGAACTGGGTTCGCGAACGGCAGATCGGGCCCAAGCCGCTGGCCGCCTATCAGGGCACGCAATGGCGCCTGGCGGATATGTACGCGCAGCTGGAAGCCGCCCGCATGCTCACCTGGAAAGCCGCCGCGCGCCGCGACAGCGGTGAACGCTTCAGCCTGGATTCGGCGACCGCCAAACTGGTGGCCGCCGAATGTGCCGGCTTCGTCACGGACGCCGCGCTCCAGTTGCATGGCGGCTATGGCTACATCCGCGATCTGCCGCTGGAGCGCTATGTGCGCGATGCGCGGATCCTGCGGATTTTCGAAGGGACCTCGGAAGTACAAAAAATCATTATTTCGCGAAGTCTGCTCGACGCCCAGCGCTAACCGAGCGAAAAACCGGGGCCTGTCCTGCAGGCCTCCTCCTTAACGCCTCAATCACGAGAAGGCTGTCGTATCCGACGACGCCCGAGAGGAACCGCCATGTCCGCCTCCAAAGAAAGTGCGCAGCGCAAGACGTATATAGAACGGCGATCCATTGATTACATCCCCGAGTCCGAGCGTCATGGTCGACTGCTCAGCCAGTTCACACTGTGGTTCGGTGCCAACCTGCAGGTCACGGCTGTCGTCACCGGGGCGCTGGCCGTGGTGTTGGGCGGCGACGTGTTCTGGTCGCTGATCGGCCTGTTGATCGGGCAACTGCTGGGCGGCGCGATCATGGCGCTGCACGCCGCACAGGGCCCGCAGTTGGGTCTGCCACAGATGATCTCCAGTCGGGTGCAGTTCGGGGTCTATGGCGCGGTCATTCCCATCGTCCTTGCGTGCCTGATGTATGTGGGGTTTTCGGCCAGCGGTTCGGTGCTCGCGGGCCAGGCGATCAGCCAGCTGGCCGACGTCAGTGATGCCACCGGGATTCTGATTTTCGCGGCAATGATCGTTGTGCTGACCGTGCTCGGCTACCGGACCATCCATTTGATCGGACGGTTGTCGAGCCTGATTGGCGTGGTGTCTTTTCTCTATCTGTTCTACCGGTTGATGTCGGTCCATGACATCGGCGAACTGCTGGGTAATCGGCATTTTTCGCTGAGCAGTTTTCTGCTGGCGATTTCGCTGTCGGCGTCCTGGCAGATCGCATTCGGCCCCTACGTGGCGGACTATTCACGCTACCTGCCGAGGAAGACTTCAGCCCTGAAAACCTTTCTGGCCGTGGGGCTGGGATCCGTCATCGGCACACAGATCTCGATGGTCTTTGGCGTGTTCGTCGCGGCCCTGGCAGGGGATCAGTTTGCCGGGCATGAGGTCTCGTACATTGTTGGAATGGGAGCAAGCGGGGTGGTGGCTTCGCTGCTGTTCTGCAGCATTGTGCTCGGCAAGGTCACCATCACCACCCTCAACGCCTACGGCAGCTTCATGTCACTGGCGACGATTGTCAGCGGCTTTCGCGGGAACCAGGAAATCTCCACCACCCTGCGAATGGTCTACATCCTGTTCATGGTCGGTCTCGCGACCGCGCTCGCACTGCTGGGCAGGCATACATTCCTGCATGACTTCTCCGCTTTCATACTCTTCCTGCTGGCCTTTTTCACCCCGTGGAGCGCGATCAACCTGGTCGACTTCTACCTGGTGACCAAGGAACGCTACGACATCCCCGCGCTGTCCGACCCAAATGGCCGTTATGGGCGCTGGAACGTGCCCGGTATTGCGGTCTACACCCTCGGAGTGATGATTCAGATGCCGTTCATTGCGACCAGTTTCTACACCGGCCCCTTGGTCGAAACGCTAGGCGGCACCGATATTTCATGGGTCATCGGCCTGACTGTCCCCGCCCTGGTTTACTACTGGGTGGCACGCGGTTCGCGGCAACGGATTCCCGCTCGACTGATCCTTCCGCAGGAAACCCTCTGATCCTTTTCACCACAGGGCGGCTCCGCGCCGCCCCTGTTCCTGCCACGCCTCGATCGCCCTTTACTTGACGGGTTCACCATGCTTGCAGTCAACGCCTCAGCCCATTCGCAACCCACGGCTCGTGACCGGCTCAATGAGGCCGCGATCGAACTGTTCGCCACACGCGGTTTTCAGGCCATCGGCTTGCGCGATCTGGCAGGCCACATGGGGCTGCAGGCCGGCTCCCTGTATCACCACATCGACAATAAACAGGGCTTGTTGTTCGAGCTCATCGAGTCGGCCTTATCGGACTTGCTCGTCCTGACGAAGCGCCGCATGAAAGGCGCCAGGACGCCGTGCGAACGCCTGCGTCGTTTTGTTCAGGCGTTTGTTGCGTTCAACCTGAAGGAAAAGCACCGCCTGGTCCTGGTCACCCGTGAGTTCGTGAACCTCAACGACGAGCACAAACAGCAGGCCGACGCATTGAAACAGGCGTACCGCAGGCTGTTGAGCGACATCATCGGCGATGAATATGGCGTGACGGATACCCGCGACGGTGAGGTCTGCCTGATCACCCATGCAGTGATCGGCCTGCTGTACGGCCATTTGCAGTGGTACGAGGGGCAGACGACCGAACGACAACTGATGGAAGTCCTCGAAAACTGCGTCCTGTGCATCATTGCCAGCGGCCAGCAGAAGACTCGCTAAGAGGTGCACTCAGAATCAACAATCAGTGCACTTTGCGCCAAGCCATTCACCCGCTCGAACGCGTAGTTTTGTGCCGTGGGTTAGACGTTCGTCCTGACCTTCACCTGATAACAACAAGATTTCTGGTGACCCATGAGCACAGTAGATCCGATCACCCTGGCCGTCGTGCGAGGCGCGCTCGAAACCGCGCAGCGCGAAATGACCATCACCCTTGAAAAAACCGGTCGTTCGAGCGTTTTCAATCTCGCTCACGACTATTCGAATGCGCTCTTCGACCACTTTCCGGAAATGATCCTGCAAGGTCAGGACATCCCTATTCATCTCGGATCACTGATTCCGGCAATGAAATGCGTCGCCGGTTTCTTCGGTGACGACGTCCAGGAAGGCGATGTGATTTATCACAATGACCCCGCCTACATGGGCAGCCATATCCTCGACTGCTGCATGTACAAACCAGTGTTCTACCAGGGTGAGCTGGTGTTCTGGGCCGTCTGCAAAGGCCATCTGACAGACATCGGCGGCCCTGTGCCGGCGGGCTACAACCCCGACGCGAAGGAAATTTACGCGGAAGGTCTGCGCATTCCGCCTGTGAAACTGTGGTCGCAAGGGAAGCGCCGTGAGGACGTGATCAATCTGCTGCTGACCAACATGCGCGCCCGCGCCTACCAGGAAGGCGACCTCAACGCTCAGTACGGCGCCTGCAACGTCGGTGAGCGGCACTTGCTCGAGCTGCTTGATCGCTATGGCGTGGAACAGGTGCGCGCGTGCATCGCCGAGTTGAAAGACATGGCGGACCGTCACATGCGCGCCTTGTTGCGTGACGTCCCGGATGGCGTCTACACCGGCACCGCAGTGCTTGAAGACTCGGGCCACGGCCTGGGTGAATTATCGATCACGGCCCAGGTGGAAATTCGCGGTGATGAGGCGCACATCCTGATCGAGAGCCCGCCGCAGGTGCCCTACTTCATCAACTCGTACGCGGGCAACTCGGTGTCCGGGGTGTACCTGGGGTTGATGATGTTTGCCCAGGTGCCGCCGCCCTACAACGAAGGCCTGTACCGTTGCGTGTCGGTCGATCTCGGCCCGCCGGGCACGTTGTGCAATGCCCAGGAACCCGCGCCACACGTCAACAGCACCACCACACCGATGGAAACCCTGGCCGATGCCGTGCGTCAGGCGCTGGAACAGGCGGCACCGGATCGCGTAACGGCCTCCTGGGGCCACGCCAGCGGCATCAACATTGCCGGCCATGACCCGCGCAATAGCAACGACGAGTACGTGACCATGGTGCTCGCATCGATCATCTCCGGTGCCGGCGCGAACAAGGCCATGGACGGATGGCCGGCCTGCGGTCCGCTGTGTTGTTTCGGTGCGCTGATGTCTGGCGATATCGAGTTGCTGGAGTACGCCTATCCGATCCTCATTCACCGCTACAGCCTGATGACCGACAGCGGCGGCGCGGGGGAATTTCGCGGCGGTTCGGGGACTCGTCTCGAGATCGAACCCTTGAACCATCCGATGACCGTGGTGGGTTTTGGTGAGGGTCGGCAACTGCCGACGTCGGGGGCCGCGGGCGCGACCAATGTCATGCTCGAGCCCAAGCTGGGCCGGCTGATTCACCGCAAACACGACGGCGAAGAACAGCACTTTATCTACAACGCGCAACTCACGGCGCAACCGGGGGAACGGGTCATCAACGTCAACCCGGGGGGCGGGGGCTATGGCAACCCATTGCTGCGCCCGATTGCCAGTGTGCTGGACGACGTGCGCAACGGCCTGGTGTCCCTTGAAGGCGCCCGCCTGGAGTACGGCGTGGTGATCGACAGCAATGGCCAGGTCGACGACGTGGCGACGCGCGCCTGCCGTACCACGCACTGATCGACCCCGCCCCTTTGAGCCATTTGGAACCTTCATCATGACCAAGCAACAATATCGTCTGGGCATAGACGCCGGCGGCACCTTCACCGATTTCATCCTGGCGGATCGCAGCGGCAACGTGCAGCTGTTCAAGGCGCCCTCGACACCTCAGGACGGCACGATCGCGATCCGTAACGGCCTGGCGCAAATCGCCGATGCCATCGGGCGCACGCCCGCCGAAATCATTGGCGACTGCGACCTGTGCATCAACGGCACCACCGTGGCCCTCAACGCGCTGATCGAAAAAACCGGTGTAAAGGTGGGCCTGCTGTGTACCGATGGGCACGAAGACAGCCTGGAAATCCGCCTGGGCCACAAGGAAGACGGGCATCGCTACGACGCCAGTTACCCACCCGCCTACATGCTGGTGCCACGACACCTGCGACGGCCCATTCGCGGCCGGATCATCAGCGACGGCAGTGAATACTCGCCGCTCGATGAACAGGCGATTCGCGACGCGATCGAATATTTCCGCGAGCAGGACGTCAAGGCCGTGGCCATCTCGTTCGTCTGGTCGGTGCGCAACCCGAGTCACGAACAGCGCGCCGCCGAGATGGTACGAGCGGCGCTGCCGGGTGTGTTCGTCTGTACCGGCAACGAAGTGTTCCCGCAAATCCGCGAGTACACCCGCACCTCGACCACTGTGGTCAACGCTTACCTGAGCCCGGTCATGGGCCGCTACATCGAACGGATCGACGCCTTGTTCGAAGAGCTCGGTGCGCAGCAACCTACCCGTTACTTTCAATCCAACGGAGGACTGGCTCCTGGCGTAGTGATGCGCGAACGGGCGGTCAATGCCATCAATTCCGGCCCGGCTTCCGCACCGCAAGCCGGGTTATGTGTCGCGCAGCCGTTCGGCATCGACAACGTGATCACCGTGGACATGGGCGGCACCTCGTTCGACATCACCCTCAGCAAGTCGGGACGCACCAACTTCAGCAAGGACACTGACTTCCTGCGCTATCGCATCGGCGTGCCGATGATTCAGGTCGAAACCCTCGGTGCCGGCGGCGGCTCGATTGCCTTCATCGATGACTTCGGCATGCTCCAGGTCGGTCCGCGCAGTGCCGGTGCCAACCCAGGGCCGGTGTGCTACGGCAAGGGCGGCACCGAGCCCACCGTCACCGACGCCAACCTCGCCCTCGGCTACCTGGCCGACGGCGCGCTGCTGGGCGGGAGCATCCGGCTTGATCGCAAGGCGGCCATCGAGGCGATCCAGCGCAAAATCGCCGAGCCTTTGGGTATCAGCGTAGAGCGCGCAGCCATTGGCATCATCACCCTGGTGAACCTGAACATGGTCAGCGGTATCCGGCGGGTGTCTGTAGAACGCGGCTACGACCCTCGGGATTTCGCCCTGATCGGCGCGGGTGGCGCCGCGGGCATGCATGTCATGCGTCTGGCCGAGGAGATCGGCAGCCAGGTGGTGCTGATCCCGAAAGTGGCGTCGGGACTGTGCGCCTACGGGCAGATTCTGTCGGACATTCGTTACGACCAGTTGACCACCCTGCCGATGCGCCTTGACGACGAACTGGTCGACCTGCCCCTGCTCAATCAGACGTTGCATGACCTGCGCAAACGCGGCATGGGCAACTTGCGAGAAGACGGTTTCGGCGCTGAAAACAATGTCGAGTGCCTCTACAACCTTGAGATTCGCTACCTCGGCCAGATTCACGAATGCAGCGTCGAACTGACCTGCGCCCCACTGGATCAGGCCGGCCTGCTCACTCTGCGCGAGGCATTCCATACGCGGCACAAAGCGCTGTTTTCCTACAGTGAGCCAGACAGCCCGGTGGAACTGGTCAACCTCGAGTGCTCGGTGATTGCTCGCCTGCAACGCCCGCCCATGCCTGAACTGCCGCCACCTGACGAGGATGTTGTACCCCGCGCCAGCGGTTATCGGTCGATGCTGTTCAGCGCTCAATCGGACTGGCAGCAGACTCCGGTGTACGACGGTGATCGGTTGCAATCCGGGCAGACGGTCAAGGGCCCTTGCGTGATTGAAGAATCGACGACCAACATCGTCGTGCCACCCGGCTGGCAGGCAATGCTGGCGCCGTCGGCCACGTACCGGCTGACGCCTGGTGATTGACCGTCCGTAAGCATTGGCAAATGATGGCAACCCCACGGTGCCGACGGTGGTTTACGTCGGCACCGTCCTCATAATAAAAATCATACGAGGGCAGCCATGGCGTACAAACTTTCCACACGCTCCTGGTCCGACAGTCAACGCCAGCCCCTATGGGCAGACGCCATCGCCTGCGCCTATTTTCCGCTGTCCCTGGAATTCGCCCCCAGTGCCTCCTTCAGTGGCAGCCTGCAAATCTGGGAAACCGGTAGCACCCCGCTGACCCTGTCCCGCCTGCGCTCCAGTCAGCTCGGCTATTCGCGCAGCAAAGCGCAGGTCAGTGAAGATAACGAAGCCTGCTACCTCGTGACCGTGCCCCGTCGCAGTGAAGTGCATTTCGAACAGGATGGCCGGGCACTGCATTGCCAGCCCGGAGGCTTCATCGTCGAACGTGGCGATGCCCCATACCGCTTTCACTACGCCAGCGACAACGATCTGTGGGTCTTCAAACTCCCGGAGCGCGCGCTGCACGGACAACTGCGCGGTGCCGAGCGCTATACCCGCTTCTGCTTCGATGCCAGGCGCGGGCTCGGTCGAATCTTCGTCGATCAGTTGGCCATGTGCGCCGCACGTTTCGATGAATGCAACGAAGCCGCCCGCCACATGCTGCTGGAGCAGGCACTTTCAACCTTATTGATGGCGCTGCGCGAAGATGAGCGCGTGCTCGGCAGCGAAAACTCGAACCTCGCCGCGCTGCATTTGCAACGCATCGAACACTACGTCGAGCAGCACCTGGGCAACCCCGACCTGACGCCGCCATTGATCGCTGACGCTTGTGGCCTGTCAGTGCGCTACCTGCACAAACTCTTCAACAGCACGCCCTACAGTCTTGGGGAATGGATTCGTCTGAGACGTCTGGAGGCCGTCCATAGAGGCCTGCTCGACCCTAACTGTCATCTGTCGATCGGCGAATTGGCCATGCGCTGGGGATTCAGTGATCAAGCCCAATTCACCCGCAGCTTCCGCCAGCACTTCGGCTGCACCGCGACCGAAGTGCGCAACAGCGCGGCTCGTGCGCCGGGGTCAGCGCCGCTGCGCACATAAATGCAATCCGACTCGCGACACGTTCCCTCCCTACAGTGATTATCTGGTTTCAATGCATGTGTTGACTGTTCCGGCCCCATCGCGATGGGGCCAGAATCGCCGTCAAACAAACTCGTCACCGCCGCACCCGGCCTAAAAAAACAAAATTGCCATGTGTTTCCTTCGTCCTTCCCTACGTCGCAGTTCTTCACTGCCTGTTCCCATACGTCTGGAGTTCTCCCCATGCCCTCGCCAAAATCCCTGCCCGCTGCGCTGCTGGGCCTGGCCCTTGTCTGTCCGGCCATGGCTGGAGCCGAGGGCATGGAACTGGGCCAGGTGCTGATTGGCGCTGAGGATCGCAGCGGCGAAGACGCGTCGATCGAGGAGGCTGAGGTCCGGCTTGAACAGGTGCCCGGCGGCACCAATGTGGTCGACATGCGCCGCAACCTGCAGGGCCGCGTGGCGAGCAATCAGGATGTGCTGGCTTATCAGCCGGGGATTTATGCGCAGTCTGCGGGCAATGAAGGGGTCAAGATTTCGATCCGTGGCTCAGGGATCAACCGTGCACCCGGCGCCCATGCCTCGGGGTTGTACGCCATGCTCGACGGTCTGCCGCTGACCGGCCCGGGCGGCACGCCCTATGAATTGCTGGAGCCCTTGTGGCTCGACCACGTGGAAGTGCTGCGCGGTGCCAACGGCTTCGACAGGGGCGCCCTCGCCCTGGGTGGGGCAATTGATTACATCAGCCACACCGGCTACAACGCGCCGAAACTGCAAGTACGCTACTCGATGGGCAGCCACGGTTACCTGCAGCGCCAGGTCAGTTCGGGTCAGGTGCTGGGTAACGCCGACTACTACGTGGCCCTGACCGACGCCCGCTCCGACGGTTATCAGGACCACACGGACAGCGAGAGCCAGGGCATCATCGCCAATGTCGGCTATCGCTTTAACCCGAACCTGGAAACACGCTTTTACCTGCGCTACCGCCAGACCGACAACGAACTCGCCGGGCGGGTGACCAAACATTCCATCGAGCACGACCCACGCGCGGCCAACCCGGCCTACGTCTCGCGGGACGACCGCCGCGAGCAGCCGGGTAGCACCTTTTTCGGCAACAAAACCACCTGGTACATCGATGACGATTCGAGCCTCCAGACGGGTCTTGTCTACCACGACTATCCCATGGACCTGCGTGAAGGCCCCAACCGTTTGAAGGTGGCGTACACCGACGTCAGCGGCACGGTCGACTACAAGCGTCGCGACACGCTCTGGGGTCTGGAAAGCCAAAGCACGATGGGCTTGCGCGTGACCAAACACCTGCCCAATGCCGGCGCCAGCGAGCTGGTGCGTATCCCCACCGGCAACACCGCCGGTTACGCGCCCGGCACGCACATGCGCAACTTCACCTACCAGGGTTCGGACAGCGTCTTGCACATCGGCAACGATCTGGAAATCGCCGACGACCTGTGGCTGACCACCGGCCTGGCCGCCATCTACACCCGCCGCGAAAGCGCCGTGACCTACCCGGAAAGTGGCGGCAAGACCAGCCTGAACGACTGGGACTACGCCCCCCGCCTCGGCTTGCGCTACCAAGTGACGCCTGACCTGCAACTGTTCGGCAACCTGAGCCGTTCGGTCGAAGCGCCGCACCCGTGGTCGCTGATCTACAGCTCGAATGTTCGATTCCCGGCAGGCAGCGGCGCCGCCACGGGTGCCCAGCGCGATCCGGTCAAGCTGCAAAACCAGACGGCGACCACGCTGGAAATCGGCGGCCGTGGCGACAGCGCCATGGGGCAATGGAGCCTGGCCTGGTACTACGCGCAAGTGCACAACGAGTTGCTCTCGGTGCTGCCGGACGCCAACGCCACCACGCCCTACGAACTCAACGCCAGCCCCACCATCCACCAAGGCGTGGAAGCCAGCCTGCAAAGCAACCTGTGGTCGCCGCACGACGGTGGTCAGCTGAGCCTGCGCCAGAGCTATACCTTCAGTGACTTCCATTACCAGGACGACGACCGCTTCGGCGACAATCGCCTGCCCGGCTTGCCGATGCACTACTATCAGGGCGAACTGCGCTACGACTGGCCCCTGGGTTTCTTCGCGGCCCTCAACACGCAGCTGGTTTCCAAAGTGGAGGTCGACTACGCCAACAGCTACGAAGCCGATCCCTACGCGCTGTTCGGCGCAACCCTGGGCTACAACGCGCCCAAGGGTGACTGGCAGACCTGGCTGGACATGCGCAACCTGACCAACAAGCACTACGCCGCCACCGTCACACCGGGCTACGACGACAAAGGTCTGGACGCCGCACGGTCTACGCCGGGTGAGGGTTTGGGGGTTTACGTCGGGGTGTCGTGGAGCTTGCTCTAAGCGCTGGGTGGACTTGCCTGTCTGTTCAACTGAGCATCTTTTGCCAGGCCGATGGCCGCGCTAATGGCGGCCCGAGCCTGGGGGCTGTTCTTCCAGCAAGTCGATCCCGTTGCGGCGGATGCCTGAGCCAGGATGTCACCCACATTCGCTGTGCTGAGCTCAGCGAGGGAGTCGATGCCCATCTGCTCAAGACGAGCAATAACGGCGGGACCTACGCCCTTCAGGGCTAACAAGGCATTGTATTCCGTCAGTGGAAATGGCATCCGTAAACTCCTTTTATCGGCCAGTGAAGCGGCAGGAGTTTGCCCGACGGGTGAACGCATCTCAATAGACGCAGCTCAATGGATCAGCTCTCGGCGGAACTGATGGCCTCGCGCTCGGCTTCCTCAGCCAGCTTCGCCCGGTCCGCTTTGCTGATGTATTTATCCTTGCTGACCGGGGCCAGTTTGGCACTGGCTTTTTTAGCCTTCGCCTTGAATAACTGCTGTAATTTCTTTTGACGATTCATGGTGTCCACCCAGCGTGTAAGTTGCTGAATGATATCAGCTTCATTGCGGGGTTCACTTCCCTTCGATTTCGCGAATTAAGTTCAACCGGTTTGCGCGCCGTAAACGTAGCCACACCACCCCGAGCAGCCCTAGCGGCACACCCAGGCCCAACCACGACAACACGTCAAAGACGCCATCGCCAATCAGTGCCGACAGCAGGCCGAACAGGCTTACAACAGCGAGTACCACAGGCCAGCGAAAGATCATCCACAGTCCGCGTCTCATGCCCTGCCCTCCACGCTCGAACGGTTGGCGTTCAACTCAACCAGATGCTTGGGCATCGGCCGATTGCGTCGGCGGATCCAGAGGTACAAACCGCTGCCCAGGACGACGATGCTGATGACGTCGAGCAGCGTCCAGATAATCTTCAACGGCAAGCCACCGTAGTCTCCAAAATGCAACGGCTGCGAGATCAGCAACGTCTTCACGTACAACGGCATCTCCCGTATATCGGTCAGCTCGCCCGTCACCGCATCCACGAGTGCCGGTTTCAGCAGTCGTGCGGTGAGGGGCGTGGTTCCGCGCATGAACACCGCGTAGTGATGCTGGCTACTGAACTGAGTACCGGGAAAGGCGACGAAACTCGGCTCCATGTCTGGCGCAGCCTGGCGGGCGGCTTCCAGCGCTTTGTGCAATGACCCGAGGCGCTCAAGCGGCGGCGCATCCTTGTAAGGTGCAGTCATGTCTGCCAACTGATCACTCTGCCACAGGCCAAAGATGGGCAGCGCGAGGGTATTGATCACCCCTGTCACGCCAACGACCAGCACCCAGGTCAGGGTGACCATGCCGAGCACGTTATGCAGGTCCAGCCATTTCAAGCGTGCGCTACGCCCTGTTCGCACGGTGGCGAAGTCCAGCTTGCGCATGAACGGGGTGTACACCACGACGCCGGACACCAGCGAAGCCACCAGCAGTAACCCCATGAAACCGAGGAACAGATAGCCCGGCAGCCCCATGAACAGATCAGTGTGCAGACGCAACATCAGGTTCATGAACCCATCGTCCGGCTGCGCCGGCGGGAACAGCTCGCCGGTGCGGGTATCGAACGGCTGAGAGTGACCTTCGATCGGCGGAGGCGTCAGGCTGGTTGCCGTGAACACCACACCGAGCGGGCTATCCGGGTCGAATCCGACGAAACGCACGACCTCGTCCGGCCAGGTCGCCAATACACCGGCGACGACCTTGTCGTAATCGATTCGCGGCGAATCAGCGGTCAGCGCACGCAGTTCCGGGTGAGGCTCGAAGTAGTGTTCGATCTCTTCATGAAAAATCAGTGGCAACCCCGTCAGGCACAGCAACAACAGAAAGACGGTAGAGACCAGGCTGGTCCATTTGTGAACCAGGTACCAGATACGCAGTTTTCGGGCAGTCATGCTGGATTGATTCCGCGACGGGTGCTTGAAAGGTGCGAGGGCTCAGTCACACCGAGCCCTCAGAAGACATCAGTATTTCCAGGTCACGGAAGCCACCACGTTGCGAGGTGCACCGTAGCTGGCGGTCGTGGCGCTGTTGTAAAGCGAGAGCAGGTATTTGCGATCGGTGACGTTGTTCAGGTTCACCGACGTGCTCCAGTTGCTGTCGATGTCATAGCTGGCCATGAAGTCGAGCAAGGCGTAGGCGTTTTGGCGGATAGCGCTGTTGGTGTCGTTTTCCACTGCGCTCTGCCAACTGACCCGCGTACCGATCTTCGCTTGCGGCAAGCTTGGCAGACGATAGGTGAGCATGCCGCGCACGCTATGGGTCGGCACATATTTACGCGCCTTGTCGCCGTCATCGTTGTCGATGGTGACGTAGGTGTAACCGCCGAGCAGGTCCAGGCCAGGCAGTGCTTCGCCGGAGGCTTGCAGTTCGACGCCGTGGCTCTTGTAGTCCATGGGGTCGTAGACAAATCGGCCATCGACGAAGCCGGCGGACTCTGCCACGTTTTGCTGTTCGGTCTTGAAGGCAGCGGCTGTCACGTTGAGGCGGTGATCCAGCAAACTGCCCTTCACACCGGCTTCCATGCTCTTGCCTTCGAGGGGTGCGAGCAATTTGCCGTCGGTGCCCAGGTTGTACTGCGCGCTGTAGATTTTGGTCCAGCTGCCATACACGCTCCACTGCTCGTCCAGGTCGTAAACCAGGCCTGTGTAAGGCGTGACCTTGCCGTGTGCGCGCGTGTAGTAATCGGACCCGTAGTTATCGCCGGAACCGTCCAGGCTGATCATCCGCGCACCGGCGATCCAGTGCAGGTCATCGGCCAGGCTGAACCGGGCACCTGCGTAAAGGCTCTTCTGGGTGTCGCTGAAATTCTGGGTGTTGGTGTCGCTGGTAAACAGGAACGACGGACGCGGCAGGTTCCCCGCCAGCACGTCCGAGAATGACGCGTCGTAGTAGCCGCCTTCAACCGCATCGTATTCCCGGGCTTTCTGATGGGTACGACCATAAGCAGCACCCAACGTCAGCTCATGCTCGCGGCCAAACAGGCTGAACGGACCGGAGACCTTGGCATCACCCAGCAACTGATGAGCTTCGCTTTTGGTGTTGGCAGCAAAAACCGACGTGTCATCACCGGAAACCCCGGCGACATACAGCATGTTGGTGTCCTGCTTCTCGATAATGCCCGTTGCGGTGACCGTCGCGTTCCAGCCATTGCCAAAGTCATGTTTGAGTTCGGTGAAGGCGCGCTGGGTGTGCAGGTTCCAGTAGGTCCAGTCCTGACCGATGCTGGAACTGCGGCTGCCATAGTGGATGGCGTTGCCATCGTTATCCACCAGCGGCAGGTTGCCCCAGGTGCTGCCGTTGGAATCGCTGTTGTGCTGAGAGAAACCCACCGTCACGGTGTCGGCGTCGGACAGATCGAAGGCCAACAGTCCAGCGGCGACGTTACGCTCATGGCTGTAGCGATCCATCCAGGAATTGCCTTTGTCGTGGGAGTAGATGAAGCGCCCACGGACATTGCCCGTGGGGGTCAACGGGCCGGCAACGTCCACGTCCACCCGACGCCCGTCCCAGGAACTGACGCTGGTGTCGACTTGCGCCTGGAAAGTCTCGGTCGGACGTTTGCGCACGAAATTGACCGTGGCTGACGGGTTGCCCGCACCACTCATCAAGCCATTGGCGCCATGCAAGACATCGATCTGTTCGAACTCCGCCAGATCCTGGTCGCCCACCAGCACTGTGCCCACGAACGGCATGCCCACACCGTCGTATTGGAACGTGTTGATGTCAAAACCGCGCGAGGTGAATTCGGTCCGGTCGGTTTCGGTTTGCTCCACGGTCACCGATGGCGCTGAACGCAGGGCGTCCTTGATCCCGGTGATCTTGAAATCATCAAGCGCCTGCCGGGTAATCGTCGTCACCGCCTGCGGCGTTTCCCTGTCTGTCAGCCCCAACCGGGTCGTGCTCGAAGCCGGATTGCTCTGGTAACCCACGCTCGGAACGTCGACAAGTTCAGTGCTGCCGTCGATCTGCGTAGCCGGCAACGTCAAATCATCAGCGGCATGAACGAAGGACACGGCGCTGCAAGCACCGGCGAGTAGAAGACTGGCGGAGAAGCGAAGTTTCAAGGAGCAAATTCCTACGGCAAGGGGGTCAAGCGCGACCACTTTTGAGAACGCTAATAGGAATCTAACTCAATCACTCTCTTCATTTCGACATTTTTTTCACATTTTGAAACATTCAGTCGTGCACGGATGGCTTGAGCTAGAGCCCCCGCAGTCGATCAAGGCGATACCGCCCTCTGAGAAGGCTGAGAACGACCGCCACTGAGGGACTTCAGTACACTCAGCGAACCTCGTCCAGCCGACTTGCTCCCTCCACGGGGTAAGTCAGCAGATAGCTGCTGACGGCATCATCTATGGTGGGAAAAAACGACGTTTCGCCAAGCCTTGCGAAAAGCCCGAATCGCTTCAGTTTGTCCTTGACCGGGTCCTTCATCTCGGCCACGCGCAACTTGATTCCCGCTGCGTGCAGGGTTTCGTCCAGTTCATCCAGCATGTCGGCCGAGGTCACGTCCACACTGGTGACGGGTTCTGCCGCAACAACTAACCAGCGCACCGGCGTAGGTGATGCAGCCACTGCGTCGAGCACTCGCTCATTGAACAGTTCGGCGTTGGCGAAGAACAAGGGTGCATCCCAGCGAAACAGGACCAGGCCAGGTATAAGGCTCGCGTCGGGATAACGCTGGATGTCGTGGTAACCCTTGACGCCCTTGGCTTGCCCCAGCACTGCGGAATACGGCCGCCAGGCATCCCACAGAAATTCGATGACGGCGATCAGGATGGCCAGGCCGATGCCCTCGATCGCGCCAAACACAGCCACGCCGACGGTGCAAACGATCGACAGCCAGAACTCCCAGCGCTGGATGCGATAAATTCGCCGCAGGTCGGCCACTTCAATCAAGCCAATGGCTGAAGCAATCACCACGGCTGCTAATGCACTGCCGGGCAAATTCTCCAACAGGTTCGGCGCCACCATCAGCAGGAGGGCCACGGTCAACGCACCCACCACGCCGGTCAACTGACTTTTGGCCCCTGCGGCTTCAGCCACGGGGGTACGCGACGAACTGCTACTGATTGGAAACCCCTGAAAAAATCCAGCCGCCAGATTGGCAAGCCCGAGCCCCGTCATTTCCCTATTCGGGTCCACGTAGGTGCGGGTCCGCGCCGCATAGACACGAGAAAGTACGCTGGTGTCGGCGAACGACACCAGGGCGACGGCGCAACCGCCAATGAGCACGGGAACAATATCGGCACGGGTGATCCAGGGGATGGCAAACGCAGGCAAACCTTGTGGAAGAGCACCGAGCACCGACACCCCGGCACGCGTGCCAAGGTCCAGCACCCCGACGGTGATCGTCGCACCGACCACTGCAATCAGGATGCCTGGCACCCGTTTGTAGGGCTTGAGCAGAAGGATCACGACCAGGGTGGTTGCGCCGATCATGAACGCGGTCCAGTTGGTCTTGCCTTCCAGCACTCCCGTGGCGATGGCCCACAGGTTTCTCCCCGGGCCGTCGGACTGTATTGAAAAACCGAATACCTTGGGTAACTGGCTGATCAATACGGTCAGGGCGATGCCGTTCATGTACCCGTAACGGATAGGTTTGGACAGCAACTCCGTGATGAAGCCCAGCCGCATGATGCCTGCCAGTATGCACACGGCCCCTGATACGATCGCCATCATGCCCGCCAGGGCGACTGCGCGATGCGGGTCGCCACCCGACAGGGGCAAAATCACCGCCAGGATCACGGCGGCCAATGACGAATCCGGACCGAGCACCAGAATCCGGCTAGGCCCGAACAAGGCGTACGCGAGCAGCGGAACGATGGTTGCGTAGAGGCCATAGATGCCGGGTACGCCCGATGCAACGGCGTAGGCGATGCCAACGGGCACCAACATCGTGGTGAGCACCAGGCCGGCAACGATGTCGTGACGCAACCAGGCAAGCTGGTAACCGCGCAACGTTTGAAGCCCCGGAAACCAACGGTCCCAGCCGGTCGCACCGCTGGCATCGCGACGTAATATTCGGCCCGGTTCCGGAACGGGAGACGAAGAATCCGGCTGGCTCATAGGACGTTGCCCTTTTTGTGTACAGCGCCGATTCGCTTGAACGTGTCCGTCAGAACTTTTCGGGAACCCGCCGGTGCGGATAATCCGGATCGCGATAGCCGCCTGGTTTCTGCCGCTTGGGCAATATCACCTCCTCGCGCGGTACATCCTTGTACGGAATGCGGCTGAGCAAATCGGTGATGATGTTAAGGCGCGCCCGGCGCTTGTCGTTCGAGTTGGCCACCAGCCATGGGGCATGGTCGGTGTCAGTGGCCTTGAACATCTCGTCACGTGCGCGTGAATAGTCGTACCAACGGCTGTATGACTTGAGATCCATCGGGGTCAGCTTCCAGATTTTGCGTCCGTCCTTGATGCGAGCCTGGAGCCGGCGGGTCTGCTCGTCTTCGCTGACTTCCAGCCAGTACTTGAGCAAGATCACGCCTGAGTCGACGATTGCACGCTCCACCAGAGGCGTTGTCTTCAGGAAGCTGACAACCTGCTCTTTGGTGCAGAATCCCATCACCCGCTCGACGCCCGCCCGGTTGTACCAACTGCGATCGAAAATCACCACTTCGCCAGCCGCAGGAAGGTACGGCAGGTAACGCTGGACGTACATCTGGCTTTTCTCGCGCTCACTCGGCGCCGTCAGCGCCACCACCCGAAAGACACGGGGGCTCACGCGTTCGGTGAGCGCTTTTATCGTCCCTCCTTTGCCCGCGCCATCTCGACCTTCGAAGACGATACAGATCTTGATGCCCTTGGCTTTTACCCACTCCTGCAATTTGACCAGTTCGACATGCAGGCTGCGCAGCTGCTCAAGATAATCCTTGTTCTTCAGTTTCAGGCTTTCAGCAGCGTGACGCTTGGGGGCTTTTTTCTTGTCTTTTGCCATGCTCGAGACCTCACCAATATAAAAAGCACGGTTCTTTTCCAGGGCGTTCTCAACCCAGTTGAGTGTAGGTTGAAAAGATTTTTTCGCTCCTGTGATCACATGGATCAATCCAAGTGCCTCGTTCCTCTGGTCTTTCAACGTCTGCGCAGCCTTGCCTGTCACAACGCAATGCATCGACAACGACTAAGCTTTTTCGGTTGAACCTTGTTTCCCAGGGAGATCTCTATGAGCGCCGCGCCCCTGTCCGAACTCGATGCCGCCCTGCCCGGTCTGGCCCGCAAGATCCGTGTGCTGGATGCCCTGGCCTGGCCTCAAGGGGTTGAGGAAGTCTTCCTGGCGCGTTGGCGCGCCGGGCAGGCAGAACTGCCCAGGGTTGAGCTGCGCGCCCGCAACCACAACGCCGACATCGCCGCCCTCGAAGCCTTTATCGGCCGCTGCGATGAGGGCCATCCGGCCGGGCGTCACCTCGCCATGACGGCGCGCAGCTATGCCACCGCCGGGCGCATGCTCGGTGCCATCGGCACTCCCGCCTTTACTCAGTATTCGTCAGCGCTGTACCGGCGCCCGGACTTCTACTATTCGAGCCAGAAGTTAAGCATGCTGGACGCGGCCCGATTCTTCCTCAAAACCACCGACGCCCTTCTGGGCAGCGCCCGGATTCCACCGAGCCCGGCCGACATCCCGGCCGAAGTCTTCGCCGGGTGGATGCAGCCGGAACTCGACCGTTTCTTCGGACCGGGACGGATCACAGTCGTGCTCGACCCGACCCTGGCCGCCAAAGCCATCGCCGGGGCGAGTCGCATCCGGCTGCGGGCCAGCGCCCTGTTCTCCGAGCTGGACAAGAATCAGCTATTGCAGCACGAAGCTTTCGTGCATGTGGCCACGGCACAAAACGGTGCGCTGCAACCTAACCTGAAGAGCCTGGGGCTGGGGGCGCCACGCACGACCCAGACCCAGGAAGGCATCGCCACGCTGGCCGAGCTGTTCACCGGCAGCATGGACATCAATCGCTTGCGCCGCCTCGCTCTGCGCGTGCTCGCGGTCCAGCAGGCGCTGGATGGCGCCGATTTCATCCAGGTGTTCGAAAGCTTTCTCGCGGCCGGTCAGTCGCAAGAGGAATCCTTCCGCTCGACCCAACGGGTTTTCCGTGGCGCCGACCTGCGCGGCGGTTCGGCGTTCACCAAGGATGCCGCCTACCTGACGGGTTTGCTCGGCGTCCACACCCTGCTGCGTATCGCGATCCGCGACAACCGGCCGGAACTGGTGGGCCATTTGTTCGCCGGGCGCCTCAATCTGGGAGATACCGTACGCCTGGCCCCGCTCTTCGAGTCCGGCTGGCTCCAAGGACCGGTCCATGTCCCGGCCTGGGCGTCCGATCTGCGTCTGCTCGCCGCCAACCTGGCGTTCTCCGCTTTTATTTCCCGGATCAAGCTGGAGGTACTCGATCTGGAGGTACTCATGGCGTTTGCAGACGAGCATGAAACTGACGCGAGCGCCTAGCCTGCCTGGATCACAAGGAGTCGGTGTCCGTTTTTACGGAATGGGTTTGACGGGATAAAGACGATCATCGAATTGACTCAAGCGCGGGTACTCAAGGGGCTCATCCGCATCGATGTTCTCCAGGCGCTGGCAATAGCTGAGCAAAAATTCCTGTCGAGCCTCAGCACTGATGTACGGCACATGCCAACTGACAAAAGGCTTCAGCACCTCCAGCCCGACATAAGCCAGAGTCCCGCGCAAGAGCGGGCGCAACATGTCTTCCAGGGAACCATGGATCGCGCCCTCGCCGAACATATGTTCGCGCCCGCCCAGTGTCACGGCTACCAGTGCTTTTTTGCCGCTCAGGCCTCCCTGGTCGTAAAACCGTTTACCGCCATAGCAGATGCCGGACACCAATACCCGATCTATCCAGCCCTTGAGAATGGCCGGTGTCGAGAACCAGTAAATCGGAAAATTGAGGATCAACAGGTCTGCCCATAACAATTTCTCAAGCTCTTGCTGTATATCAGCGGCGAGGGTGAGTTCTTTGCTGTTGCGTCGCTGTTCGAGCGCGTAAACCAGATATTCGGGATTCTCTCTGACGGAGAAATCCCCGGCACTGGCCACCGGGTTCCAGTCCATCTCGTAAAGGTCGGATACCCGGACCTGATGCCCCTGGGCCTGCAACGTCTCAACGGCCTGGTCGCGCAGCGCAGCGGTAAAGGATTTTGGCTCGGGATGGGCATGCACGATTAAAACGTTCATGGGAATTCCTTGATATTCAGTTGGCGTGATACGTGCCGCATCAAAATTGCTCGGCATTTAGCAGGTACAGGCTTTCACTACCCGCCTTCACCGACGCGCTCAACGAGTGAATCCGCGGCAGCAAACGCGCGAAGTAGAACCGCGCCGTGCCCAGTTTGCTCGCGTAGAAATCCTCCTGCGCCTCCTTGCCAAATGCAGCCTTGGCCATCAGTGCCCACATGTAGGCGTAAGCCACGTAGCCGAAGACTTGCAGGTACTCGACCGAGGCGGCACCGATTTCATTCGGGTTGTTTTTCGCCCGATCCAGCAACCAGGCGGTCAGCT